>NZ_CP042382.1:1260397-2520795 GCF_007954585.1 Pistricoccus aurantiacus | reverse complement strand
GTTGACCCCGGACTGGGACTGTTGCACCGCGTACAGCTGCTCCGTCAGCCCCTGCTTGGCGTCGAGGTTGACCTTGATCACGCTGGTGCGATTACCCACGTCGCTGATCAGGCCGCTATAAGCCTGATTGACCGAGGCATTGCCCCCCACCAGTTTCTCGTTCTGCAGGCTCTGGAGTTCCAGGGCATTGCGGTTGTCGCCGGTACCGTTGTCTGCATCCGGGATACCCGCGGCGATCTTGTCCAGCTCGCTGATCCGGTTTTCCATGCCGCCGGCACCGTGACGCACCGGCTGTACTTCAAAGCGATCTCCCTGGTTCAGGGTACCGCCGTCGAAACCGAGCTTAACGCCGCCGAAACTCAGGGTGCGATTGGCACTGTCGAAGGTGAAATCGCTGCCGGCCTCCAGTTTCTGGCCGTTGTCCTTGCGCTGGATGGTAAAGCCGCTCGCATCAGCGGGCGAATTGTCATTGATACGAATCTCATAGTCCGTGGCCCGCAGCTCCTTGTAATCATCGATGGCGATGGAATCGACTCTGGCGCGGCCGCCGTTGCGATCGCTGGCGAAGGCCTGAGGATCACCGATCTTGAACATATCCTCGCCGAGATTGCCATTCAGATCGGCGCCTTTACGATGCTGCTCATTGAAGCCTTCCGCCAGGGAAATCGCCAGTCGGCCAAGCTGATTCTGAGTGTCGTCCAGGGTTTCGCTGCGAAAGTGAGTCAGACCACCAAGGGTGCCGCCGCTGATGGTACCCGGCGCAAGTTCCGCGGCGTTGCCCCCGGCGTCGCGCACGCCGACCACGATCCGCTCCGGATCAGTGCTAGAAGCCATGGCTTCTAGACTGAAGGATCGCGTGCCGGTCACCAAGGGTTCGCCGCTGGAAAGCGTCAGGTTGTAGGACTTGCCGTCCTGCACGCTGAGCTTGACGTCCAGGCGTTCACTGAGTTGCGCCACCACCTGATCCCGCTGATTGAGCAGGCTGTTGGGGGCCTCGCCGCTGCGCGCCCGGGCAAGGCCGATTTCCCGGTTGAGCTGAGCTAGCTGCTTGGTCTGATTGTTGATCTGGACGACCTCATCCTTAATCTGGCCGTTGATGCCCTGCTGCATGTCTTCGAGATAGGCGTCGAAGGAGCGGAACTGAGCGCTCAGGGTATCCGCGTTGCCAATGGTCCCCTGACGGGCGGCCGGGTCCGAAGGCGCGCTGGCAAGATCCTCCAGGGACGAGAAGAAACTCTGTATCAGCGGCGCCAGCCCGGCCTCGCGATCCGCCAGCAGATCGTCGATCTGGCTGATCTGGTTATCGTAGGTCTTTAGAGCGGTGGAAGCGCTGGTGGCGTCGTTGAGCTGCGCGGACACGTAGCGGTCGAACTGACGCTCCACGTTGACTACCGTCACCCCTCGCCTGCCGTCCTGCTCCGCCAGCTGGGTGATCTCCCGGTTATAGCCCGGGGTGAAGGCGTTGTTGATATTGTTACCGGTGGTCAGCAGCGCGTTCTGCGCCGCGTGCATGCCACTCAGACCAATGGAAAAGAGACTCATGATTGTCGTTCCCTGAAACGGATACGGAAGTTATCGACGCAAGTTGAAAAGACTTGAGACAGGATCAGCGGCTGGCGAGCAGGCTCGTTTCCCCCAGAGGGCCTAGGGTTCGCATCACCGCGATCAGCTTGTCCGCGTAGGCCGGGTCCGTGGCGTAGCCGCCGCGCTGAAGCGCCCGGGCAGCTTCCTGGGCATTGGGCGCTTGGACCACACCCTGATAGCGGGCATTGTTGCCGATCAGGCTGGCGTAGTCCGTGAAGGCGTCCTCGAAGGAATCGTAGACTCGGAAGCGATCCACCACTTCCCGGCGCTGGCCGCCGATGAACTCGTGGGTGACGATATCCGTGGTATCTCCCTGCCAGCGGCTGCCTGCCTTGATGCCGAACAGGTTATGGCTTTCACCGCCGTCTCGTGTGGGAATGCCGCGGCTGCCCCAGCCGGTCTCCAGCGCCGCCTGGGCAAGAATCAGCTCCGCCGGAACGCCGCTTCTTTCACTGGCCCGCTGGGCGGGCTCGGACAGCCTGGCAATGAAATCCTGCACGTGAGGCAGCGCAGAACGCTTGGACTCAACGGATTCGTTGATACTCGCCGCGCCAGCCCGCTCGAGCTCGAGAGCGGCATAGAAGTCTTGCGAGGTGTCGCCAAGGCTCCGGCCGTCGGCTTTCTCCGCGTGGTGCCGAGAAGCATGGCTCTCGGAAACATGACTGAGCAATTGCGGCGTGCCACGAGGAATGCCGGCGATCAGACCATCGTCTTCCGTTGACGGCGCGGCTTTCGCGCCGCCACCCAACTGCTTGAGCAGCGTATCCGCCAAGCCGATGCCGCGGCCGGAAAGCTCCTGGGCCCACTGCTGATCCAGCAGGGAGGTGAACATCTGCGTCTGTTTGTTATCCATCAGCCCGCTGCTGGGCACCGCCTCGCGCATGCTCTTCATCATCATCTGCAGGAACAGCGCCTCGAACTGCCGGGCGGCGGCCTGCTTGCCGCCTTCCGGATCCTGTCGCGCGCTGTGCTTGATGCGGGACAGCCCCTGCATGTCCAGGGCAAACTGGCTTTGGCTCGCTCCGAGGTTCATCCCTTGATTGGCTGATATGACGCTCATCAAATAATCTCCAGTTCCGCGTGCAGGGCGCCGGCGGCCTTCAGCGCCTCGAGAATCACCATCAGATCCTGGGGCGTGGCGCCCAGGGCGTTGAGGGCGTTCACCACATCGCTGAGGTCTGCGCCTTCCACCATCTGCAGGGAGGCCTGCTGCTGGTTGATGCCGATTTTGGTATTCGGCACCACCGTGGTCTGGCCTTGGCTGAAGGGGGCGGGCTGGCTGACGCCAAAGTCGGTATCGATGACGATGGAGAGATTGCCGTGGGCCACCGCCGCCTGGCTAAGCGTGACCCGGCTATTGAGCACCACGGAGCCGGTGCGCGCATTGATGATGACCTTGGCCGGCGCTTCCGTCGGGGTGACGCTGACGCTTTCCACCCGAGCCATGAAGTGCACTCGGGCGTTGTCCGTGCGCGGCCCCAGCAGGCGAATCGTTCGACCGTCCACCGCCTCCGCCACGCCGCGGCCGAATTCCAGATTGATAGCGCTGACCACCCGATCCGCGGTACCGAAATCCGCCTGCTTGAGCTGGAGTTCCAGAAAGCCGTTGTCGTCGCCCAGGTTCAGGGGCACGGCACGTTCCACCGTGGCGCCGCCGGGAATGCGTCCACTGGCCTGCTGATTGATCTGCACGCTGCTGCCTCCCGCCTCGGCGCCGGCGCCGCCGATCAGCAGATTGCCTTGGGCCAGGGCGTAGGTGGCGCCGTCCGCGCCCTTGAGCGGGGTCATCAGCAGAGTGCCGCCGCGCAGGCTGCGAGCGTTGCCCACGGAGGACACCACCACGTCCAGCTCCTGTCCCTGGCGGGAAAATGGCGGCAGGCTGGCAGTCACCATGACCGCCGCCACGTTCTTGAGCTGCATGTTGGTGCCCGGCGGCACGCTGATACCCAGCTGAGACAGCATGTTGGTCAGGCTCTGGCCGGTGAAGGGCGCCTGCATGGTCTGGTCGCCGCTGCCGTCCAGGCCCACCACCAGGCCGTAGCCCACCAGGGCGTTGTCACGCACGCCGTGGAAGTCCGCCAGCTCGCGGAGGGTGGCGGCCTGAGCCGCGCTGAACAGGCCGATCAATAGAAGAAACAGCCCGACGGGAAAATGCGCTCGAACGCCTGGAAGAATAGTCGACATAAAGGCCTCAGAACGGCGAGACATTGAGAAAGAAGCGCTGCAGCCAGCCCATGTGCTGCGCTTCGTTGATATAGCCATTGCCCACGTATTCGATCCGTGCATCCGCCACCTGGGTAGAAGGCACGGTATTGCTACCGGTGATGGTGCGCGGATTGACGACCCCGGAGAAGCGGATGAACTCGGCGCCCTGATTGATGGCGATCTGCTTCTCGCCGCGCACCCGCAGGTTGCCGTTGGGCAGCACCTCAAGCACCGTCACCGTCAGGGTGCCGGTAAAGGAGTTGTTGGCCTGGGCGCCGCCGCCGCCGACGAAATCGCTCTTGCCTTCCACATCGGCGTTGTAGCCCAGCAGTTCCTCCAGCCCTTCCGGCACCTGGTTGAAACTGAGGCCCGTGGAGCCGTTGCGATCCGCGTTGCTGCGGGAGTTCTTGCTGGCGCTGACCTTCTCATCCAGGGTGATGGTCAGGATATCTCCCACGGTGCGCGGGCGGCGGTCCTCGAACAGCGGCTGATAGGCGTAGCCCGCCTGTGGCTGGAAGATCGAGCCGTTGGCCGGCGCCGGCGGCGCGACGGGAATCTCGATCTGCTCCTGATCCCCCACCACCGAGGCGCGAGGCACTTGGGCGCAGCCGCCGAGCCAGGCCAGCGCAATCAGTACCAGCAGGCCCTTGGTCAGATCACCTATCCTTCGCTTCATGGAATTTCCTCGCCGCCGAGCGGCTATCTGTGTTGGATCGGATCAAACCTTACAGCTGAGCCAGACGGGCCAGCATCTCGTCGGAAGTCTGCACCGCCTTGCTGTTGATCTCGTAGGCGCGCTGGGTCTGGATCATGTTGACCATTTCCTCCACCACGTTGACGTTGGAGGTTTCCACATAGCCCTGATAGAGCCGGCCCAGGCCGTTGATACCCGGCATGCCCTCGTTGCGCGGTCCGGAGGCGGTGGTTTCCATGTAGAGGTTCTCGCCGACGCTCTCGAGGCCCGCGGGATTGACGAAGCTGGAAAGCGTCAACTGGCCGACCTGATTCGACTCGCGAATGCCCGGCTGAGTCACCGACACCACGCCGTCCTTGCCGATGCTCACGGAAAGCGCATTCTGCGGAATGATGATCGCCGGCTGCACCGGATAGCCGCTGGAAGTCACCATCTGACCGTCCTGGTCGAGCTGGAAGCTGCCGTCCCGAGTGAAGGCGGTGGTGCCGTCCGGCATCTGTACCTGAAAGAAGCCTTCGCCGTTGATGGCCAGGTCTCGGGAGTTCTCGGTATTTTCCAGGCCGCCCTGGCTATGCAGGCGCTCCGTGGCCACCGGGCGCACCCCGGAACCCACCTGCATGCCGGAAGGCAGATTATTCTGGACGTCGTTCTGGGCGCCGGGCTGGCGCAGGTTCTGATACAGCAGGTCCTCGAACACCGCTCGGGTCTTCTTGAAGCCGGTGGTATTGACGTTGGCCAGGTTGTTGGAGATGACATCCATCTTGACCTGTTGCGCCTCGAGGCCGGTCTTGGCGGTCCATAGGGAACGAATCATGGGCTTACCCTTCTATGATAATTAACCTTGCAGTGAGAGAAGCTGATTGGCGCGCTGGGCGTTCTCGTCCGCGCTGGAAATCACCTTCATCTGCATCTCGTAGCGCCGGGCGGAATCGATCATCGCCACCATGGTCTCGACGGCGCTGACGTTGCTGCCTTCCAGGGCGCCGCTGGTGACGGTCATCGCTTCATCCTGCTGGAGGTTGCCGCCCTCGGCGCGAAACAGACCGTCCTCGCCCCGAGTCAGCTTCGCTTCGGCGCCGTTGACCAGCTTGAGCCGCCCCATCGCGACCAGATTCTCCGCATCCTGCCCCGGGCTGATCGCGCTGACGGTGCCGTCCGCGCCCACGAAAAGCCTGGCGCCCAAGGGCACGATCAGCGGCCCGCCGTCCCCCATCACCGGATGGCCGGCCACGTTGACCAGGCCATCACCATCGACCTGCAGATCGCCGCGCCGGGTATAGGCTTCATCTCCATCCGGCGCCTGCACCGCCAGCCAGGCGTCCTTGCCCATGGCCACGTCCAGGTCCCGCCCGGTGGCGTTGACCGGGCCGGGGGTGAAATCCGCCCCCGGGGTTGTCTCGGCGGCGGAGATGCGGGTGGGCAATTCCCCGGCGCCCTGCACCGGCACCGCCCGGGACGCATGCAACTGCGCGCGAAACCCGCTGGTGGAAGCGTTGGCCAGGTTATTGCTCACCACCCCCTGTCGATCCAGGCTTTGCCGCGCGCCGCTCATGGCGGTGTAGAGAATGTGATCCATGGGTCAGCTTGCCTTAGTCGGCATTTCCTTAGCGGAGATTGATGGCGGTTTGTAATATCTCGTCCTGGGTCTTGATGGTCTGGGAGTTGGCCTGATAAGCGCGCTGGGCGACGATCATGCTGACCAGCTCATCCGCCATGTCCACGTTTGAGGTTTCCAGTGCCTGGCCTTCGATGGTGCCCAGCAGCCCGGTGCCGGCGACCCCTACCAGCTCCTGGCCGGAGGCAGCGGTGGCGGACCAGACGTTGTCCCCCTCCGGCTTCAGGCCTTCCGCGTTGCGGAAGTTGGCCAGCACGATCTGCCCCGCCGCCCGGGACTGCTCGTTGGAGAAATGCCGCATCACCGAGCCGTCGTCTTCGATGGTCACCCCTACCAGGGCACCGGCGGTATAGCCGTTCTGGGTCAGGGATTTGACGGAGGACTCATTGGCGAACTGGGTCGTGCCGGCGAGCACGAAGTCCACTTCCATCGACTCGGCGCCGGAGTCGATAGGTAGATCGAGGGTTTTACGATCGCTGCCGTTCACGCCGGTTATATCGCCATTGGTGCGTACCAGCTGGCCGTTCTTGTCGAAGTTCAGCGTGAAGACATTCAAATCTTTCGTCGGCGCACCAGCATTGACATTAACCTCGCCATCGATGGACGTTCGTACCTTCCATTCGTTGTCTTGGACTTTCTCGTAATAGGCGTTGACGTTATGAGCGTTACCCAAGGAGTCGTAGGCGATAAAGCTATTGGAGTAATGATAATTGATGTCTAGGGTCTCGTTGGGCGCGCCCAAACCTGTACCCAACGTCGTTTTTTTCAACAAATTAGGGTCCGTTTGGTCAATGCTCGCATCCAGGTTATAGACAGAATTCACCTGGGTGGTGGCGGAAGCCGCCATGTCGTCCGCGGGCACTGTGATCGGTACCGGCTGGCCACCGCCGGCGATGCTGGAGAAGGCGTCGTTGGAGTCCTGCAACCCGTAGCCCATGATCTTCGCCCCCTGAGCGTTGACCAGCTCGCCCCCGGGCGTCATGGTCAGCTGGCCGTTGCGGGAATACACCACCTCGCCGGCCTGCTGGAAGCGGAAGAAACCGTTGCCGCTGATGGCGAGATCCATGTCGCGCCCGGTGGATTCCAGGTTGCCACCGCTGAAGTCCTGCAGAATGCTGGACACCTGCACCCCCAGGCCCACCTTGGAATTGGCGTAGACGTCCGCGAACTGGACGCCGGAGGACTTGAAGCCGGTGGTCTGGGAATTGGCGATGTTGTTGCCCAACACGCCCAGCTGATTACGGGCGGCGTTAAGACCGCTCAATGCCTGTGAAAAACTCATGTTGTTTCCTCTGCGTACTAACTTGTTAGAGAATCCGATTAATGGCTATTACAGAATCTGCTTGATGGCGCTCAGGCCGACCTGACCGTAGACCGCGCCAAGATCCAGTAGCGCACCGCCCTGCTCCTGTGGAATCACTCCCCCTACCTGGGCATAGTTGAGGGTTTGGCTGGGCACGATCTTGTCATCGACCAGGGCCTCGATCTTGACGCGATAAGCGCCTTGGCCGGCGGTCTTACCACTGGCCAGTTGACCGTCCCACTGGAAGGACGAGACCCCGGCCTTCACCGGATCCGTCTGATATTGGCTGACCACCTGACCGGCGCCGTCGCTGATGGTCACCCGCAGACTGTCCGCGGGCTGATCCAGCTCGACGCCGAAGGGCGTGGTAACCGCATCACCGCCTTCCGTCACGCTGGCCAACAGCCGATCTCCCGGCACCAGCACCCCCTGACCGACCAGGCTTGCGGCCTGCAGCGCCTGGCCCGCGTCGATCTGGGAATTGATGCCTTCCAGAGTGGCGTTCAAATCCTCGATACCGCTGACGGTGTTGATCTGCGCCAGCTGGGAGGTCATCTCCGCGTTCTGCATCGGGTTGAGCGGGTCCTGGTTCTGCAGCTGGGTGACCAGCAGCGTCATGAAGCTGTCCCCCAGATCACCAACGCCCTGATTGGCGCGAGACGCCTGCTGGCTGGGTAGCCCGGCGTTGATGCCGCTGAGGACGGAAGAATCGATCGCGCTTGCCATGCTTAGTTTTCTCCCAGGGTCAGGGTCTTGAGCATCAGCTGCTTGCTGGTGTTCATGACCTCGACGTTGGCTTGATAGGAACGTGAGGCGGAGATCATGTTGACCATTTCCCCCACCGGATCGACGTTGGGCATGCTGATATAGCCCTGCTCGTCCGCCAGGGGATGCGCCGGGCGATATTCCATGCGCAGCGGCGAGGGATCCTCGATCACCTCTTTCACCCGCACGCCGCCGGCCCCGCCACCGTTCTGGGTCTGGGCCTCGAACCATACCTGGCGGGCGCGATAGGCCTCGCCGTCCGGGCCGGCCACGCTATCCGCGTTGGCCAGGTTGCTGGCGGTGACGTTCATGCGCTGCGCCTGGGCGCTCATGGCGGAGCCGGCGATATCGAAAACGGAAAACATCGACATGGATTAAAGTCTCCTGACTGACAGGCGATAGAGGAACACGGCGTTATTCCGGTCGCATGGCGGCTTTAAGCCCTTGAATACGACTGTTGACGAAGCTCAGAGAGGCCTGCTGGCGCAGCGCGTTCTCCGCGAACTGGCTGCGCTCCAGATCCATGTCCACGGTGTTACCGTCCAGGCTTGGCTGCATCGGTACCCGGTAGAGAAGATCGTGAACGCTCGAGCCGCCGGCGGAGGCCTTGCCGGCAATGTGACCTTTCGACGTCGTGGTCATGGCCAGACCGTCCGCCCCGGCGCGACCGCGAGCCATGACCCGCTCCAGCTCCCGAGAGAAATCGAAGTCCCGCGCCTTGTAACCTGGTGTATCCGCATTGGCGATATTGTTCGCCAGCACCTGCTGGCGCTGTTGGCGCAGGTTGAGCACTTCCTGCTGAAAAGTCATTGATGCGCCTAGCTTGTCGATCATGATTTCCTCTCGGCAACGGCCCGAATGAATAGCGGCTGAGGATGCAGGATAGAGAAAACTTTTCGTAACAAAGCGTAAAACAGACCGATTTTTACGACGTATTTTCGTTACTGCGCCAAACCCATGAGACGTAGAATCCTCTGACCTTCCTCAAGAGATGAAAACGGATGTCGATGCCCCGCCGAATAAAAGCTGCGCTAGATCGCACCGCGCCCGATCGGTTTTTTCTGGCGCTGGCGATCATGTTCGTCACGTTTTCCGCTCAGGCGGCCCAGCCGGCGGTGATCGAGGCGGTACAAGGATTTCTTTACGAGCAAAGCCAGGGGCTGGGAGACGAAATCAATATCGAAGTGATTCCGCCCCGGGCGACGCTGCCCGCCTGCGAGAGCCCGTCGGCGTTTTTTCCCAATGCTTCATCACGACGCTGGGGGCGGGTTTCCGTGGGGGTGCGCTGCGGCGCCGACGGTCGCCAGGTGCGCTATCTTCAGGCGAATATCCAGGTCTTCGGCAGCTACCCGGTCACCGCCACGGATATCGATGCCGGTCAGCGCATCACCGAAGCCATGCTGGGAAGCCGCCAGGGCGATCTGAGCCAGTTGCCGCCCTATACGGTCATGGATGCTCGAAAGCTGATTGGTCTGCAGGCCACCCGTTCTCTGCGCGCTGGCACGACCCTGAACGAGCATCAGGTGCGGGAAATTCCTTCGGTGCTGCGTGGCCAGCGGGTCAGCGTGGAAGCCAGGGGGCGCGGGTTTCGGGTTTCCCGGGAAGGCGAAGCGCTGGAAGATGGGGGTCACGGCGAGACGATTCGGGTACGGCTTTCCCGACGAGAAATCCTCGACGCCATAGTGGTCGGGCCGCAGCGGGTCGCCGTTGGTTTTTAAAGGATTAAAGTTTGCCTTTGCCGTGCCGATAGGCTGAACAAGCATCTTCGACGAGGCAGTTTCCGTGAAAATAACCAGCAATCCTACCCTTCCGCGCTCTCCTCAGACGGAACAGGTCAAACCGACCAACACCACCAATTCGGGCGGCGCTGTCAATGATTCCGGCGCCGCGAGCGCCCCGCGGAATCAAGCGTCCGTCACCCGCTTGAGTCAGGCGTCAACCAACGCCAGCCAGGATATCGATACCGCCCGAGTGGCGGGAGTTCGCCAGGCGATCAGCGAGGGCCGCCTCGAGATTCGCGCGGACAAGATCGCCGATGGCCTGATCGATAGCGTGCGCGACATGTTGGGCGAGACGGATTCATGAGTTTGCAACAGCAGCTGGAACGACAGCAGGCCGCCCTCGACGCCCTTGTCGAGCTTCTCCATCGAGAGCGTCAGGCGCTGACTCAAGGCCGGGTAGACGGCGAACTGCTGCAGTGTCTGGCGGATGCCAAGCAGATCCATTTCGTTGAACTGGAAGCGCTGGAAGCGAAGCGTCGCCAGGAACAGCAGGCGCTGGGCTATGGCGTGGATCACTCCGGCGCGCAGCAGGCAGCCTGGGACATGGGCTTGCTCGATCAGTGGCGAGCGCTGCAGGAAAGTGCCGAACTCGTTCGTGGCCTCAACGAACGCAACGGCGGCCTGATCCTTGATCGCATGACCCACAATCAGCGCATGCTCAACGCTCTGCACGAACTGCGAGGAGACTCGCTTTACAACCCCGCGGGCCAGGCCAGAAAAGCCAGCGGTCATCTCGCCTATCGCGCTTGAATGATTCACTTGCTATGCGTTCTTCCGGGAAAAGCTTACGGCTAACATGGCTTCTTCCCGGCCTTTTTCTTCTTATCTCCCCTGCACTTTTCGCCGCCTGCCCGGACTGGACCAAGCCCCAGGCCAACACCGCCATCACCCAACTCGCAGACCGGCTCGCCCTCTGGGATGACGCCTATTACCGGCGCGGCAAGCGTCTGGTGGAAGACGGGGTCTACGATCAGTCCAGGCGCAACCTGCAAACGTGGCAGCGCTGCTTCGGCACGGAAACTTTCTCGATGGCAACCGCCGAGCCTGGCGCCGAGATTTCCCATCCCGTCGTTCAGACCGGGCTGCACAAGATCGACGATCGGCGGGAACTCGATACCTGGATAGCTCGGCGTTCTCAAGCCAATCTCTTCGTGCAGCCCAAGGTGGATGGGGTCGCGGTCACCCTGCGCTATCGTCACGGCAGGCTGATCGCGCTGATCAGCCGCGGCGACGGCGAACGTGGTCAGGACTGGACCAGCAAGGCCGTCGTTATTCCTGCCATACCTCCCCTGCTTTCCGGTAATCCACCGCCGGAGGTTATCCTGCAAGGTGAGCTGTACCAGCGACGTGATGGCCATGTGCAGAAGGCCGAAGGCAGCGACGGTGCCCGCAGCCGTATTGCCGGCCTGATGGCCCGTCATGAATTGGCCTCAAAAGACGCCGAGGAGATCGGTCTGTTCGTCTGGGACTGGCCGACGGATTCTCAAACCATGCAGGAACGACTCGCCCAGCTCGAACGCTGGGGTTTCGCCACGAGTCAGGCCTATACCCATGCGGTGAAAAACCCCGAGGACGTTGCCGAGTGGCGCCGCCGCTGGTACCGCCAGCCGCTGCCCTTCGTCACCGACGGCGTGGTGGTTCGTCAAGGAAATCGCCCCGAGGCGAACACCTGGCAAGCCGAGCCGCCGGACTGGGCAATTGCCTGGAAGCATCCCACCGAGAGCGCCCATGCGCTGGTACGGGATATCGAATTCACCGTCGGGCGCACCGGTAGAATCACTCCACTACTTCACCTCTATCCGGTGGAGCTTGACGACAAAAGCGTCAGCCGAGTCAGCCTGGGCTCCCTGGATCACTGGCGAGACCTCGATATTCGCCCCGGCGATCAGATTATCCTGCGTCTGGCAGGCCTGAGCATTCCGCAGCTCGATCAAGTATTGGTGCGCAACGAGCCGCGCACGGAAGTGGCATCACCGGATCCGGCCCGCTATCATGCCCTGAGCTGCCTGAGCCTGGACGCAAACCTGGGCTGCGAGGCACAGTTTCTCGCGCGGCTGACCTGGCTGGCCAGCGACAAGGGGCTCGACCTGCCGGGTATCGGCGAAGGCACCTGGAAAATGCTGATCGAAGCGGGATTGGTGACTCGCCTACTGGACTGGCAGGCGCTGACGAAAGCGCAGCTTATCGCCCTGCCCGGGGTGGGAGACAAGCGCGCCGCGCAATGGCTGGCGGCCTTCGATCAGGCCAAGGCCCGTTCTTTATATGATTGGCTGATCGCCCTGGGAATGCCGAGTATCGACGCCAGTGCCTTGCGAGATGAGCATGGCGTTATCGAACTCACTGAGCTGCAAACGAGAAACCGCCGGGACTGGCACGCTTATTCCGGTATCGGCCCGATCACCGCCAAGCGGCTGGTGGCGTTCTTCGATGACCCGGAGATCAAGCGGTTGTTGGCGAAGCTGCCACCGAGCCATTTCTAGACTTTCAATTACCCAACCCCAATATCTGCACCCCCAGCGGCGGCAGGGTCAGGGTCAAGCTGGCGGCCTGGCCGTGCAGGGGCTGGTCTTCCGCGTTGATCACTTCGCTTTCGCCCTGGTTGGAGCCGCCGTAGCAACCGGCGTCGCTGTTGAACGTCATCTGCCATTCGCCTAGGTAAGGGACCCCGAGCCGATACTGATAGCGCGGCACCGGAGTCAGGTTGGCGACCACCAGCAGCGGTTGCCCGTCGCGGCTCCAGCGCAGCCAGGCGAAAACGCTGTTGGCGCTGTCGTCTCCCACCACCCAAGTGAAGCCGGTAGGCTCGGTATCTAGCTCGTGCAGGGCGGGGTGGTCACGATAAAGCCGGTTGAGATCCCGCACCAGGTTCAGCACCCCTTGATGGCGCGGTTCCTCCAGCAGAAACCAGTCGAGTTCCCGGTCATGGCTCCATTCTCGCCACTGGGCCAGCTCGCAGCCCATGAACAAGAGCTTCTTGCCGGGCTGGGTCCACATCACGCTGAGATAGGCACGCAGGTTGGCGAAGCGCTCCCAGTCGTTGCCGGGCATCTTGTTGATCAGCGAGCCCTTGCCGTGCACCACTTCGTCGTGGGAAATCGGCAGCACGAAGCGCTCGGAAAACGCATAGACCAGCGGAAAGGTCATGTTGTGATGATCGTGGCTGCGATACAGCGGGTCCGTGGAAATATAGGACAGGGTGTCGTGCATCCAGCCCATGTTCCACTTGTAGGCGAATCCCAGGCCGTCTTCCTCCACCGGCTTGGTGACCCCGGGCCAGGCAGTGGATTCCTCGGCGATCACCACCGCTCCCGGCGCCTCTTCCTTCACCACCTGGTTGAGATGGCGCAGGAAATCAATGGCCTCGAGGTTCTCGCGACCGCCGTGCTTGTTGGGTATCCATTCTCCTGGCTGGCGGGAATAATCCCGATAGAGCATCGAGGCCACCGCGTCCACTCGCAGGGCGTCCACGTGGAAATGGCGCAGCCAGTGCAGCGCCGAGGCCAGCAGGAAGCCGTGCACCTCGCGCCGCCCCAGATTGTAGATATAGGTATTCCAGTCCTGATGGAAACCCTCGAAGGGATGGGCGTATTCGTACAGGGCGGTGCCGTCGAAGCGCGCCAGGCCGTGCTCGTCCGTGGGGAAGTGCGCCGGCACCCAGTCAAGGATCACGCCGATTTCCGCCCGGTGGCAGGCATCGACGAAGGCGGCGAAGCCCTTGGAATCGCCGAAGCGTCCGCTGGGAGTGAACTGGCCCAGGGGCTGATAGCCCCAGGAGCCGCCGAAGGGATGCTCCATGATCGGCAGCAGCTCCAGGTGGGTGAAGCCCATCTCCTTGACGTAGGGCACCAGTTGATCCGCCAGGTCCTGCCAGGAATAGATCTCGCCGTTGTCGCCGCCGTGCTTGCGCCAGGAAGCGGCGTGCACCTCATAGATGGTCATGGGCCGGTCCGGCGCCTGGCGTTTGCCGCGGCCGGCGAGCCAGCCTTCATCGCTCCACTCGAAGGGCGTGGTATCCGCCACCACGGAGGCGGTCCGCGGCGGCGTCTGGGCCGCCAGAGCCACCGGGTCCGCCTTGAGTCGCGGCGCTCCCTGGGCATCGATCAGCTCGTACTTGTACACCGTGCCCGGGCCGAGCCGGGGAATGAACAGCTCCCAGACCCCGGCGGGATGGCGCAGCCGCATGGGATGACGCCGCCCGTCCCAGCGGTTGAATTCTCCCACCACGGAAACCCGTCGGGCGTTGGGAGCCCAGACCGCGAAACGCACCCCTTCCACGCTGTCGATGCTCATGGGCTGGGCGCCCAGGCAATGGCCCAGGTGTCGGTGCGTGCCCTCGCCGATCAGGTAGAGATCCATCTCGCCGAGCAGGAGGCCAAAGGCGTAGGGATCCTCGGTTTCCTGCTCGCCGTCCACCCAGCGAATACGCAGATAGTAAGGCGCGCCGTGAGGCAGCCGAGCGGCGAACAGCCCCGGCACCTGAATCTGGGTCAGGCTGCAGCGCAGCTCGTCGCCGTCCCGATCCAGCACATCGACGCCGATGGCACCGGGAAGAAACGCCCGCAGCACCCAGCCGTTCTCGTCCCCGTGAAGCCCGAGTACCGCGAAGGGATTGGCATGGGTGCCCCGACATAGCGCCTCCGCGTCGTCCGGTGAGAGTCGCAACGCCGGGTCCTGCGCCGGGCGGATGCCAGGCTGGCGGGTGGATTGGGTTCCGGCGGCTGTATCAGTCATGCACTCCTCCTTGAATCATTTGCTCGGCAATGGCCATCAGTCCGCGCAGCGGCACGTTCAGCCAGTCCGGGCGATTGGCCACCTCGTAGGCGATCTCGTAGGCAGCCTTTTCCAGCACGAAGAGTGAAAGCGCGGCAAACGCGCCGCCCTCCGCCTGCCAGCGATGTTCCAGCCCTACGGTCACCTGCCAGTAGGCGGTCAGAAACGCCTCCTTGCCGTCGAGCAGATAGCGCTCCAGCACCTCCTGGCCTGCCGCCAGCAAGGTGTCGTCCACCTCGCCGGAAATCACGTCCTCGAGCTTCGCCCCGGCGTAATCGAAAGAGCGCAGCATGCCCGCCACGTCCCGCAGGGGGCTGTCCTTGATGCGTCGCTCCTCCAGAGTGCGCGCCGGCTCGCCTTCGAAATCGATGATGAAGGCATCGTCGTGGGCTACCAGCACCTGGCCGAGATGCAGGTCGCCGTGGATGCGGGTCAAGAGGCTTCCCTCCGCCTGGCGAGCCAAAGGATCAATGGCTTCCAGCAGGGCATAACGTTGGGCAAGCAGCATTTCCAGCAGCTCTCGATCCGCGGCGGGCACCCGCTCGCGATGCTCCGCCAGCAGATCGAAGGCGTTTTCGACCTGGCGATGCACCCGGCGGCTCCATTCGACGACCCGGGTCTGATCCGCCCACTCCGGGGCAAAGGCGGGGTGGGTCGTGGCCGCCCCCAGCACCTGATGCAGCTCGCCCAGCCGCTGGCCGAGAGTGGCGGCAAAACCGATCAGCTCGTCCAGGGCGCCGAAGCCCTGCGCTTCCTCGACTTGTTCATCCGCCGCTTCGCGGGTGAGCTCTGCCATCTCACGCTGATACTCCGCCGTTTCGCGAATCGCCCGCTCGAGTCCGTTGCGGGTCCAGGACCAGGCGTCCCCCTGATTGGCGATAAAGCCCTGCAGGATCATCAGCGACTGCTGAGTGTCCGCTCCTTCTCCGCTATCGTGGATGAAGCGGGTGACCTCGCCATACAGCGGCGCGGTGTTGGCGTAGCCCGCCTCGCTGAGATAGCGGCCGATCTCCGCCTCCGGGTGGTAGCCCGGCTCGACCCGGCGAAACAGCTTGAGCACGAGCTTGCGATCGATGATCACGGTGCTGTTGGACTGCTCTGCGGATTGCTGGGTGACCTGCGGCTCCTCGGAAAGCTCGAGTTCGGACAGCAGCGCGGTGGGGATAAAGCGAATCTGGCCCGCGGTGCCATCGCCTTCGATACGGTAGTCGAGGCTGGCGGATCGGCGCATCGCCTCGAGCACCCCCAGGGCGAAATCGTCCAGGGTCAGGGCATCCGTAAGCAATCCCACCTGATTCATGCGCCGCACCCGAGCCAGCGCCAGCTGCTGCGGCAACGCCTTGCTCTGCTCGTCTTCCGCCAGGAAGGTAAGCGGCAGCTGGTAGCGATCGCTACCCTGAGCATGACGCACCTCCAGCTCGCAGAGCAGCATCGGACGCTTAGCGCCTTGCATGCGCGCCACATAAAGCAGCTCCACTCCCTCAATGCGCGCCTGCTTGGCGGCGAACCAGCGCCGCTTGGGCAGGTAGTTGGGCAGGGTGTCCCGCTCCAGCAGCTGGCGCGGTCGGTCGGAGAGAATTTCCTCGAGACGGCGCTTGACGATCAAGGTCACGTAATCCGGCATCGGCTCCGGCTGGGGCGTATACCACTCCGGCATGGCGGTACTGGACGATAGCTGGAACCAGTAGAAGCCGTAGGGCGGCAGGGTCAGCAGATACGGCAGTTGGCCGATGGGAGGAAAGGCGCTGCCGCCGAGCATTTCCACCGGCACCTGGCCGGCGAAGTCGGACAGATCCAGCTCCACCGCTTGGGCGTTGCGCGCCACGTTGGCCACGCACAAGAGCGTCGCGTTGCTGGAGTTCTCGTCGTCACCGGGGAGCTCTCGCAGATAGGCCAGGATATGGCGATTGCTTGGCGACAATAGTTGCAGACCGCCGCGGCTGAAGGCGCGGTGCTGCCCGCGTACCGTCAAGAGCCGGCGCATGTTGTTCAGCAGCGAGTGCGGGTCCCGGGTCTGGGCTTCCACGTTGATCGCCTGGAAGCCATACAGCGGATCCATGATCGGCGGTAGCACCAGCTTTGCCGGGTCAGC
Source organism: Pistricoccus aurantiacus (assembly GCF_007954585.1). Lineage (GTDB taxonomy): Bacteria > Pseudomonadota > Gammaproteobacteria > Pseudomonadales > Halomonadaceae > Pistricoccus > Pistricoccus aurantiacus. Next base: position 2,503,986 of record NZ_CP042382.1, on the reverse strand, counting down.
CCGGGAGAAACCGCCGTTGCGGTCCATGGACCACTGCATGGGGGTACGCACTCCATCTCGGTCGCCGAGATAGATATTGTCCCCCATGCCGATCTCGTCGCCGTAATACAGCACCGGCGTGCCGGGCATGGAAAGCAGCAGGCTATTGAGCAGCTCGATACGCCGCCGATCCCGTTCGAGAAGCGGCGCGAGCCGGCGACGAATGCCCAGGTTGATACGTGCCCGACGATCCGCGGCGTAGTGATTCCACAGATAGTCCCGCTCCTTGTCCGTGACCATCTCCAGGGTCAGCTCGTCGTGATTGCGCAGGAAGATCGCCCACTGACAGTTGGGCGGAATCTCCGGGGTCTGGCGCAGGATATCCGTGATCGGGAAGCGATCTTCCTGGGCGAGTGCCATGTACATGCGCGGCATCAGCGGAAAGTGAAACGCCATGTGGCATTCGTCGCCCTCGCCGCTCTCATTACCGCCAAAATAAGGGCGGGTATCCTCCGGCCACTGGTTGGCCTCTGCCAGCAGCATGCGATCCGGGTAGTGCTCGTCCACCACCGCGCGAATCTTCTTCAGCACTTCGTGGGTTTCCGGCAGGTTCTCGTTGTTGGTGCCTTCTCGCTCGATGAGATAAGGAATGGCGTCCAGACGCAGACCGTCGATCCCCATGTCGAGCCAGTAGCGCATTACCTTGATGACCTCCTCGAGTACCCGAGGATTGTCGAAGTTGAGGTCAGGCTGGTGGGAATAGAAGCGATGCCAGAAGTAGGCACCCGCTACCGGATCCCAGGTCCAGTTGGAGGTTTCCGTGTCCAGGAAGATGATGCGCGTGCCCTGATAGGCCTGATCCGTGTCCGACCAGACGTAGAAATCCCGTTCCGGAGAACCCGGCTCCGCGCGACGCGCCCGCTGGAACCATTCGTGCTGATCCGACGTGTGGTTGATGACCAGCTCGGTAATGACTCGCAGCCCCCGCTCGTGAGCTTCGTCGATAAAGCGCCGGGCGTCCTCCAGGGTACCGTAATCCGGACTGACGTTGCAGTACTCGCCGATGTCGTAGCCGTCGTCCCGTCGCGGCGAGGGGTAGAACGGCAGGATCCAGATGGTGTTGACTCCCAGGCTCTGAATGTAATCGAGCTTTTCGATCAGGCCCTTGAAGTCGCCGATGCCGTCGTCGTTGGCATCGAAGAACGACTTCACATGTACCTGATAAATGACCGCATCCTTGTACCACAGCGGATCCTCGAGAAAATCCGTGGCTACCAGGGCCTCGCTGGCACTGCCCACATCCATCATCATGGGTGTCGCTCCCCTTGCTTACCTAATGAGTTTCAGCTTGCCGGCGACCTGACATGGAGGCCACCCTCGTTATCCTTCCGACCGCTTGATTCGCCAGACGGCGAAAGGCAGCTGTCCCGGCTCCAGGCGCAGCCACTGATGCCTGCCCTGCCAGTGGAAGCGGTGGCCGCTCATCAGATCCTCCGCCGCCAGCCTCGCGTCGTCCTCCAGGCCAAGCTGCCACAGCGGCAGATCGAAGCCGCCTTCCTGGGGCTCGAAAGGATCGAGCGATACCACCGCCAGCACCGGGTCTTCCTTGCCGACCAGACCCTTGCTGAAAAAGAGCAGCCTTGGATTGTCCACTTGGTGAAAGCGAATACCCAAGTGCGTATGCAGCGGCGGATTCTCGCGGCGAATGCGGTTGAGCTGGGCGATCTCGTAGATGATGTTGCCCGGGGCCGCGTAGTCGCGCGCCCGCAGCTGATACTTCTCCGAGTCGAGATACTCTTCCTTGTCCGGCACCGGGGCGCCTTCGCAGAGCTCGAAACCGGAATACATGCCCCACAGGCCGGAACCCAGGGTGGCCAGGGCGGCGCGAATCAGAAATCCTGGGCGCCCGGAGGACTGCAGGAAATACGGATTGATATCCGGGGTATTGACGAAGAAGTTCGGCCGATAGCATTCCCTGAGCGGCGCTTCGTTGAGTTCCGTCAGATACTCGGTAAGCTCCGCCTTGGTATGGCGCCAGGTGAAGTAGGTATAGCTCTGTGTGAAACCCAGCTTGCCGAGCCGCGCCATCATCGGCGGGCGGGTGAAGGCCTCCGCGAGAAACAGCACCCCCGGGTCCCGGGACTTGATATCCGCGATCAGCCATTCCCAGAAGGGCAACGGCTTGGTGTGCGGATTGTCCACCCGGAAGATGCGCACCCCTTCGTCCACCCAGCTTTGCACCACATCCCTCAGCGCCAGCCATAGGCTTGGAATGGCATCCTTGGCGTAGAAGTCCACGTTGACGATGTCCTGGTATTTCTTCGGCGGGTTCTCCGCATAGCGCAGGGAACCGTCCGGACGCCAGGAGAACCAGCCCGGATGCTCCTTGAGCCAGGGATGATCCGGAGAGCACTGAATGGCAAAATCCAGGGCGATTTCCAGACCGTGGTTCGCCGCGACGCGAACCAGCTCGCGGAAATCCTCTCGGGTGCCGAGTTCCGGATGAATCGCCTCGTGGCCGCCCTCCTCGCTTCCGATGGCGTAGGGGCTGCCCGGGTCATTTTCCCCGGCCACCAGGGTGTTGTTCGGTCCCTTGCGATGGGCGTGGCCGATGGGATGGATGGGCGGAAAATACAGCACGTCAAAGCCCATGTCGCGAATCATCGGTAGACGGCGATGCACATCCTTGAAGGTGCCGTGACGGTCAGGATCGCCGCTTTCGGAACGCGGAAAGAGTTCATACCAGCTGGCAAACTCCGCCTCGCGTCGATCCACTTCCAGCGGATAGCTCATTTCGCTGCGGGCCAGATGCGGCCGGGCGTCCGCTTCCGCCATCAGATGCGCGGTTTCCCTGGCGAGCATGAGCGCGACTCGCTCGCTGGGGGAGCCCATGGCCTGGAAGCGTTCATGCACCGCTTCGAGCGCTTCACGCAGTTCAGCCTCGCTTCGCTCGCAGGCGGCGACCAGCAGCCGTCGCCCCTCTTCCAGTTCGAGTTCGACGTTGACCCCCGCCTGGTGCTTCTTGGAAAGCTCGTCGCGATAAGTGCCGTAGGTATCCCACCAGGCCTCGATGATAAAGCTATGCCGGCCGAGGGATCGCGGCGTGAAGCTCGCCTCCCAGACATCCAGTCCCAGCGGGCGCACCAGCTGCATCGGTTCGCGGCGGGCGTTACCCTGGGCATCCTGCCAGTTCACCGCCGCCGCCAGCACGTCGTGGCCGTCGGCGAAGATGGTCGCCGTCACCCGCACCGGCCGATCGATGATCGCCTTGGCGGCAAAGCGCCCCTGGTCGATGGCGGGCATCACAGCTTCGATGGCGATACGCGGCGCCTTCGCGGCAACCAGATCATGCTCTTGCAAGTGGCCTTCCGTCTCGGCTTCCCGGGAATCGGAGACATCCCTGGACTCTGCCCTTGTGAACTCTGCACTCATACTCTTGGTCTTCATGACCGCAAGGCTCCTTTTTCATACTGCAGTTCCAGCAACGCCAGAGAGCGCTCCGCCAGCCGATAGGCGTCGTCGAAATCGTAGTGACCCAGGTCTTCTTCCTGGGCGTGGCAGGTATCCAGCCGCGCTACCCAGCGATTGCCTCGAGGCACGTTCGGCAAGGTGAAATTCACGGACTCGCTCGAGGCGTTGAACAGCAGCAGCAAGGTGGTATCCACCCCGGCCCGACGAATGCCGGTGGGCTGGGCGCGACCGTCCAGCAGCAGACCCAGGATGCGCGCCTGGGGGTCTTCCCACTGCTCGACGCCCATTTCCTCGCCATTCGGCGCCAGCCAGACCACTTCCCGCAGACCGAGTTCCTCGTTGTATTCACCATGCAGAAAACGCCCACGACGCAGCATGGGATGCTGCTGGCGCAGCGCGATTACCCGGCGCACGTAGTCGATCATCTCGTGGGCGTCACGATTCAGGTTCCAGTCGAGCCAACTGATCTCGTTGTCCTGACAGTAGGCATTATTGTTGCCCTGCTGGGTGCGAAGCATCTCGTCCCCGGCGGTAATCATCGGCGTGCCTTGGGAAAACAGCATGGTGGCGATGAAGTTGCGTACCTGTCGCAGGCGCAGCGCCTGGATATCCGGGTTCTGCGTGGGGCCTTCCTCGCCGTGGTTCCAGGAGAAGTTGCTGTCGTGGCCGTCGTTGTTGTCCTCGCCGTTGGCTTCGTTATGCTTGTCGTTGTAGCTGACCAGATCGAAAAGCGTATAGCCGTCGTGGGCGGTGACGAAGTTGACCGAGGCGAAGGGCCGCCGTCCTCGGCGATCGAAGAGATCCGGCGAACCCAGCAGCCGCGCGGCCAGCGTACTTATCTGACCCTCGTCGCCCTTCCAGTAGGCGCGCACCGTATCGCGATACTGATCGTTCCATTCCGCCCAGCCCGGGGGAAACTTGCCCACCTGATAGCCGCCGGGGCCGCAGTCCCAGGGCTCGGCGATCAGCTTCGCCTGATTGAGCACCGGGTCCTGGCGGGCGGACTGCAGGAAGCCGCCGCCCTCGTCGAAGCCATGGGGCTCCCGAGCCAGGATGGTCGCCAGGTCGAAGCGGAAGCCGTCCACCCCCATGTCTTCGATCCAGTAGCGCAGCGAGTCCGTGACCATCTGCATCACCCGCGGATGGCTCAGGTTGACCGTGTTGCCGGTGCCGGTGTCATCGATGTAATAGCGCTTTTCTTCCGGCATCAGCCGGTAGTAGGAGGCGTTGTCGATACCCTTGAAGGATAGCGTCGGCCCCAGCTCGTTGCCCTCCGCGGTGTGGTTGTAGACCACGTCGAGAATCACCTCCAGTCCGGCGGCATGGAAGCGCGCCACCATTTCCTTGAACTCGTTGATGTTGTCCCCGGAGAGATATTCGGAATAGGGCGCGAAGAAGCTCAGGGTGTTGTAGCCCCAGTAGTTGCGCAGACCGTTCTCCAGCAGATGCTGATCCTGCACGAAGCCGTGCACCGGCAGCAGTTCCACGCAGGTGACTCCTAGTGAACGGATATGCTTGACCACGTCGTTGGCCATCAGCCCGGCGAAGGTGCCACGCAGGGCTTCCGGCACCGCCGGGTGGCGCATGGTGTAACCCCGCGGATGGGTTTCGTAGATGATGGTGCGATCCGCGGGGAGATGAACGTCTGGGGTTCGCCCCCAGGTAAACGCCGGATCGATGACCTTGCAGCGCGGCATGTAGGGGGCGCTGTCCCGTTCGTCGAAGCTGAGATCGCCATCTTCATGGCCGATGGTGTAGCCGAACAGCGCCTCGTTCCACTCGATTTCACCGACGACCTGCTTGGCGTAGGGGTCCAGCAGCAGCTTGTTGGGGTTGAAGCGGTGGCCTTCTTCCGGCGCATAGGGGCCATGAACCCGATAGCCGTAAAGCTGCCCGGGGCGGGCATCCGGCAGATAGCAGTGCCAGATTTCATCGGTGAATTCCGGCAGCTCGATGCGCTCGATCTCGTGTTCGCCGTTCTCGTCGAACAGGCAAAGCTCCACCTTGGTGGCGTTGGCGGAAAACAGCGCGAAGTTGACTCCCAGGCCATCCCAGGTCGCCCCCAGGGGAAAGGGCAGCCCTTCGCGCACTCGGGAGCGCCTGGGTACCGCCGGCGCCTCGTCCCGGGCGACCGTCGCATCATCCTGAACCGTCGCATCCGCCTGATTCTCGTGTTCGCTGCTCATCGTCATTCCTTTGCGTTCGCTTCAACCGCGCGGCTTGCGCGGCGTGGAAGTCGTCGACTTCTTCTTGCTGGTGGCTTTCCCGGTGGTCTCTTTCTTGGCGGTGGTTTTCTTGGCAGCCGCCTTCCTGGCGGTGTCCTTCCCGGCCGCCGGCTTGCGCGGCTTCCCGGGGGCGGCCTTCTTCGGCGCGGCCCGGGACTCCTCGGGAACGCGCCTTATCTCGACCTCGTCCTCCGGGTTTTCCGTGTCCAGGGCATGAGAAGATTCCAGGGACTCGTCCGAGCTTCCGGCACGATCCTGCACCGGCACCGTCTCCTCGAGGGTCACGTCGTCCCGGTAAGGCGCCTCATCCAGGCTGGGGTCGCCGTCCGGATCCTCAAGCGGCAGGCGATCTTCCTCGATGCCCCTCTCGTCGTCCTCCAGGGGCAGCCCTTCCTCGAGAATCGGCGGCTCGTCCTGAACGTCGCCCTCGTCTTCGAGCATGGTTTCGCGGCCCGCGGCCTGTTCCGCGGCGACGATCTTCAACGCCATGTCCCAGTGGCGCTGCTGCTGGCCTTCCGGGCGGCCCTCGGATTCCCAGATACGATACGCCAGCTGACGTACCCGCAGTTCATCATTGGCCATGTTCAAACCTCCCGATCATCCGTTATCGCAATGTCATCCTGCTGCGCTTCCTGTACGAAGACACCGACCGGAAAAGCGCGCAACAATTCTCCTACCGCCGGCCCCTCCCGAGCGAAATTCGCCTTTTCACCGGTCAGCGCGTTTCGCCATTCCTGTCCGAGACTCCCTGGCAGCGAAAGCCGGGTATTCTCCCAGCGCGCCGCCGGCATCCAGGTCAGCGCAGCGGCGCCCGACGAAGCGTCGCCCGGCGCAGCGGCGCCCGACGCTTCATCTTCCAGCAGCCCTGTAGTCTGGCGCGGTACCACCACCAACAGCGTCGCGGTCGTCGTGACTCGCAGAAACGCCAGCAGATGCCGGGCCTGGGTGCCCTGCGGCTCGAGGGGGATATAATCACCCGCCAGGAAGAGCCCCGGGAAACGCTGACGCAGCGCCAGCAGCTCCGCGATCAAGGCTTGCTTGACTCGGCCATCTCGCCAGTGGGCCAGGGCCGCGTCGGGGCTTTCGCGTTCCTTCAGCGCCGCCTGACGTGAAGCGTAGTCCACCGGGCGACGATTATCCGGGTCCACCAGGCTATGATCCCAGTACTCCGTGCCCTGATAGAGATCCGGCACGCCGGGGGTAGTCAGGCGCAGGGTCACCTGTACCAGGCCGTTCAACGCCCCGGGAAGATCCAGCGCCCGGGCGGCTTCCCGCAGGTCGCTTCTCAATGCGGGATCTTCCAGCAGGCCGAACAGGAAGTTGCGACAGGCGGTTTCGTACTGGCTATCCGGCCACAGCCAGTGGGTACGCAGCTTGGCTTCACGCAGCGCCTTTTCCTGCCACTGGGCCAGACGCTCAAGGAACGTCTGGCGGGCGGCGGCGTCTTCGATATCCAGCGCCGGGTCCCAGGCCCCCAGCAGTATCTGATAGAGCATCAGCTCGTCCGAGGACGACGGCGCCAGGCCGCTGGCCAGTTCCTCACGCAAGGGTGCTGCCATCCGTCGCCACTGGCGCACCTGCTCGGCGAATAGCCAGGGCTGCTCGCTGAGCGCCGCAAGCCGCGCCCTCACGTCTTCGCCGCGCTTGTGATCGTGGGTGGCGGTGGTGAGCATCGTATGGGGAAAGCTTGACGCCCGTGCCCGGCAAGCGGCGTGAAACGTTTGTGGCGAGTGGGCGAAATGCTCCGGATCGCCCCCTACATCGTTGCGGGAAATCAGCACCGCGCTGCGATAGCCGGCGGTATCCTCCACCGCCTTGGCCGCCGCCGGGGAAGTCAGCTGCTGAAAGCGCTGGATGGCTTCCAGGCGCAGTTCCCGCTCACCCAGGTCATCACAGCCCTCCGGCGCCTCGCCCCCCAGCCAGTCATCGAGCCGTTTCAGCACCTCTCGATCCGGCGGGTTGACGTCTCCCCAGGCGCCTTGCAAGGCACGCTCGAAAAAAGGCGCGTCCTGCAGCGGCCGGCCGCGCTCATCTGCGTAGGTGCGATAGACGGGAAAATGCACCACCAGGGCATGAAGCGCCCGCTCGATGGCGCCCAAGGTGATATCCCGGGTCTCGAGGCGATACTTGGCGAGTCGCGATAACGCCCGGGCGCAGCCGTGGAACTCGCTGTTGAGATTGATCTCGAGCATTTCGCCCCGGGCCTGACGCACTTCCGCCAGGAAATCCCCGGACCGGCCGGTGACTTCTTTCCATAACGCCTTGAGCGGCGCTTCACCTTCCGGGTCATGCATGAGCGCGGAAACCTGATTCATGAACTCGTAGCCGGTGGTACCGGCCACACCCCAGTCTTCGTGCAGGGACTCGTCCCCGGCGAGAATCTTTTCCAGGTAGATCGGCACCTGTCGCGGCACCCCTTGGGGGCGGCGTTCTTCCAGGGCATCGAGTTCCTCCCGAAGCCGGCGGCAGTAGCCCTTGGGGTCCGCGAGGCCGTCCACGTGATCGATGCGCAGCCCGTCGACCCAGCCCTTGGCGACCAGCTCGAAAATCTCCTCGTGGGTCTTGATGAAGACCTTGTCCAGCTCGACCCGCACCCCGGCCAGCTCGGTGATGTCGAAGAAACGCCGCCAGTTGATCTCGTCGGAGGCGGTGCGCCAGAAGGCCAGCCGATAGTGCTGACGTTCCAGCAGTTCGTGCAGACGCCGGGCCCCCTCCGGCCGGGTGGTATCGAAGGCCGCCGGATCGGTCGGCGTATCCAGGCTTTCCGGGTCGATGGGAAACTGATGTTCGTGATACTGCACATGCCAGGCGCCTTCGTCCTGGCGCAGGACCAGCTCGCCGGAATGCAGCACCTCCTCGTAAGGCGCGCCGAGAAACGGCAGCAGCACCTTGCCGGTCAAAGTCGGGTCCTGGGAATGCCAGTCGATATCGAAGAAATCGGCGTAGGGACTTTTCGGGCCGTGGGCCAGCACTTCCTGCCACCAGGGATTTTCCGAGCCGCCCACCGCCAGATGATTGGGCACGATATCCAGGATCAGCCCCATGCCGCGCTCCCGAAGCGCCTTCACCAACCGCTCCAGCGCCTCCTCGCCGCCCAGTTCCGGGTCGATACGGGTCGGATCGATGCCGTCGTAGCCGTGGGCGGAGCCGGATCGGGAGGCCAACAGCGGCGAGGCATAGAGGTGGCTGATTCCCAGCGCCGCATAGTAATCCACCCAGCGGCAAGCGTCGTTCAGGGTGAAATCCCGATGAAACTGCAGGCGCAGCGTGGCAAGTATCTCGCTCATCCCTGATCTCCTTGGTTGGCTCGGCTTTCCTGGCCGGTCCTGATATTCAACTTGGCCTCACGCCTTGCCCGGACGAGAATTTCCAGGCGCCGTCGCACCTGGGGGGACTCCAGCATTCCTTGAGCCTGACTCCAGCGCCGGCGCCAGTTGGGATGCTCGTCGATGGTGCCCGGCAGATTGGGCTGCTCCTCGAGCCCCAGCGCGTCTTCCATGGGCAGAATGACCAGCGGCGAAGGCGTGCGCCCAATATGAGCGATGGCCGCCTCCAGCACCTGTTGGGTTGAGGCGTCCTCTTCGACATTCAGTACCTTGGCAAGCTCGCGCTTTTCCGTTTCGCGCTGGCTGATTTCCTGCTCCAGGGTGCTGTCTCCCAGCAGTTCCAGCCGGTCTCGCCATTGAAGATCCCGACCGCTCCACCAGCCCATCACCGTGGCCAGATCGTGGGTGGTGGTCATGGCGGTGGCTTCACTGGACCAGCGCCGGGCGGGCAAAAAGGCATCCGAGTCGCCGTCTTCCTCTTCTTTTTCAAACCAGAGCACCTGCATTCCCAGGATGCGCTGTGCCGCCAGCCGCTCGGTGAAGCCCGGCGCCACGGTACCGAGATCCTCGCCGATGACGATGGCCTTGTGCCGCCAGGATTCCAGTGCCACCAGCCGCAGCATGTCGTCGAGGGGAAAGTTCACGTAGCCGCCTTGGGTGGGCGACTCGCCTTCCGGGATCAGCCACAGCCGCATCAGCCCCATGATATGGTCGATACGCAGGCCGCCTACGTGATTGAAGCTGCCGCGCAGCATGTCGATAAAGCTGCGAAACCCGGAGCGCACCAGCCCCTGCGGAGAAAACGCCGCCAGGCCCCAGTTCTGGCCGAGCACGTTGATGAGATCCGGCGGCGCGCCGATGGAAACCCCCTCGAGCATGTCCTGCTTGCGCGCCCAGCTCTGGCTGCCCACCGGGTTCGAGCCCACCGCCAGATCCGCTACCAGACCGATACGCATGCCCGCGCCGCGAAGTTCTCGCTGAGCGCTGTTCAGCCCTTCCGCCACCAGCCATTGCAGAAAGGCGTGAAAGCCCACCTCGTCCGCGTTCTGTTCAGCGAAGGTCGCCACCGCCGGATTGGCCGGATCCTGAAATTCCTCTGGCCAGCGACGCCAGTCCATTTCGTCGAGATGTGTCTGCAGCGCCTCGAAGCGGCAGTGATTCTCCAGCAGCGCGCCGCTCTCCCGGCGATAGGCGTCGAATCTGGCCCTGAGGCCGGCATAGCGCGACGAGGGGTCGTCGCTGAAGTCTCGATACAACAGGCGCAGCCAGGCAAGCTTGGCGCGATTCACCCCGGGCCAGTCGATCAGTGCCTCGGCTTCCAGCCGGGCAAGCTGCTTTTCCAGCCCGCTGTGACGCTTGGCCTTGTGGATGGCTTGATCGTCGAAGAGCAGTTCCGGCGCCGCTACCAGGGCGTTGTGCAGCAGCCGGCTGGACGGCGAATAGGGGCTGTAGTGATTCGGTTCCGCGCTGAACATGGCGTGGGTCGGGCTGATCACCAGGGCGTCTGCACCCTCTCTCGCTGCCTTTTGGCCCAGTCTGGCGAGCCCATACAAATCGCCGCTGCCGCCGTCGCCGTCTCGGCGCAGGGCGTAAAGCTGCACCGCCAGCGCCCACAGGCGCGGCTCGTTTTCCTGGCAGGCGTCTTCGACGGAAAAACACCGAGGCGGCGCTACCGCCAGGGTCAGTTCAGTAGCGTTTTTATCAGCGCCCTCAAACGCCAACCGGTGATAGCCGTATTCCGCTATCGCCGGTATCCGCCCTTGGGCATCCGTGTACCCTTGACGGCAGTCACCGTCTTCCAGGGTCAGGATGAAAGGCGTATTGGCGCGCACGGGACAGGGCAAGGAAATGGAGGTGTTCATCGCCGCGGTAATCAGCGGCGGCAGCTCGTCAAGGGTGCAAGGATGATTGAGTCTTTCCAGCCGCCGGCGGCTTTCCTGGCGCTCGGCATCAGTATCCGCGGGAAAGCCCAGGCAGCGCAGCAGACTGCGCTGGACCTTCGGATCCAGATGACGAGGGCGCTTGTCGCTATCCTCCCACTCGAGCAGCAGGCCAGCGGCCTTTGCCAGCTTACTCAGTTCTTCAGACTCATCTTCCTTCATACGGATCTTTCCTTGCTCTCTCTTTCCATGCTTCCGCTTTCCTTGTCCTCGCGCTCTCGCAACCAGGCGGAGGCGCTGCGCGGTGCCAGCCAGCCTTGCCGCGCGGTTTTCGCTACCCCGCTACGGCTCTCCGCCAGGCAGTACGCACTCGGTTTTTCATCGAGGCCTAGCGGGTCGTCCCGCAGGTTGAGAAGAATCGTCAGGGTGTCGTCGTTGCCTAGACGCCAGCGGGCCAGCAGCGCTTTTTCTCCCAGCACTTTCGCGCTGAGCGACCGAGTGCCCGCCAGGTGAGGCACGAGATGGTGGTGGCGCAGTTTCAGCCAGTGCCGATAGCGCTCGAGCCAGGCCGCGTGAGGCGGATCTTCTCGGCTATCGAAATCCAGACGCGATCTTTCATAGGTCGCGGGGTCGTTGGGATCGGGGATCCGCTCCCGCGCCGCTTCGTCCCGAAAGGCAGGAAAATCCGCGAACTCGCCACGCCGGCCCTCCCGCACCGCTTCCGCCAGCTCGCGCTTGTGAGACGTGAAAAACAGGAACGGCTGCTCGGAGCCCCACTCTTCTCCCATGAACAGCAGCGGCACCATGGGGGAAAGCAGCAGCAAAAGCGTCGCCGCCGCCAAGGCGTCCGGGTCGGCTAAAGTGCTCAATCGCTCTCCCAGGGCCCGGTTGCCGATCTGATCGTGATTCTGCAGGAAGATGACAAAGGCGCTGGGGGGCAGATGGGCGCTGGGCTCGCCCCGGGCGTGGCCCTTGGGGGTATCCTCGCCCTGGTAGATAAAGCCTTCGCTCAGACAGCGGGCGAGCTTTTGGGTGGGGTTCTCGGTAAACCCCGCATAGTAGCCCTCCCCTTCGCCGGTGAGCAGCACGTGCATGACGTTGTGCCAGTCGTCGTTCCACTGGGCGTCGTAGTGCCCTTCGCCGAGCAGGCTCGCGCTATTGACTTCGTTTTCCAGTACCAGATGCACATGACGCTCAGGATCGATGTGGGCGCGAATCGCCTTCGCCATCTCCATCAGAAAATCCCGCTCGCTGATGGCGTGCACCGCGTCGAAACGCAGGCCGTCGAAGCGGTATTCCTGAAGCCACATCAAGGCGTTGTCGATGAAATAACGGCGCACCTGCGGCGCGCGAAAATCGATGGATGCGCCCCAGGGAGTAATCAGATCCTGGCGGAAGAAGCCGCCGGCGTAGCTCGCCAGATAGTTGCCGTCCGGACCGAAATGGTTGTAGACCACGTCGAGAAACACCATCAGCCCCTGGCCGTGGGCAGCATCGATCAACGTCTTCAACTCGCCCGGACTGCCGTAGTCCGCCTCCACCGCGTAGGGCAGGACACCGTCATAGCCCCAGTTGCGCCCGCCGGGGAATTCCGCCACCGGCATCAGTTCGATGGCGGTGACGCCGAGTTCCACCAGATAAGGCAGATAGCGCTGCACCCCGGCAAAACCGCCCAGCAGGCCCACATGAACTTCGTAGATGACGCTTTCCTGCCAGGGGCGACCGCGCCAGTCGGTGTGCCGCCACAAGTGGCTTCCTGGGTCCACCACCAGGCTAGGCCCATTCACATCCTCGTCCTGGGCCCGGGCGGCGGGGTCGGGTATGGCCATGCCTTCGGCGTTTTCCGCGGTAATCACACGATAGCGATAGCGGCTGCCCGGCGGGCAATCCACCGTCAGTTCGAAGGCGCCGTCGTCAAGGCGCTGCATGGCCTGGGCCGGGGCGTCCTCCAGTTCGAGCTCAACGCGATGGGCATCCGGGGCCCAGAGGCAAAAACGGGTGTGCCCGTCATCGAGAAGTTGTGCGCCGTAGGTGGAAGTGAAGGACAAGGAAGCGGAAGAACGAACATTCTGCTGCTTCATGCCGGCCAATCTCCTTGTTTCAGTAGTAGTGTGCCCAGCGGCGGCAGGGTCAGATCCAGCGAAGCGGGATAGCCGTGGCTTGCGGTCATCCGCGCCATTACCGCCTGGCCGTTGCCCACGTTGGAACCGCCGTAGAAGACACTGTCGCTGTTGATCACTTCATACCAGGCGCCCATGTTCGGTACCCCCAGGCGGTAATCTCGCTGCACCCGAGGCGTGAAATTGGCGACCACCAGCAGCGGCGCGGTACCTTCTGCGCCATGGCGCAGAAAGGCGACCACATTGTTGGTGGTATCATCATTGACGACCCACTCGACGGTGCTTGGCTCGCCATCGCAGCCGTGCAGGGCCGACTCGTCGCCATATAGCCGGTTGAGATCCGCCACCAGCCGCAGCATTCCCGCATGAAAACCGTCGTCGAGCAGGGTCCAGTCCAGGCTCTGATCCGCCTGTCGAGGTCGGTCCTGGCCGAATTCCGTGCCCATGCCGAGAAGCTTCTTGCCGGGATAGGTCCACATCAGGCAGGTTGCCGCCCGGAGCGTCGCAAACCGCTGCCAGCGATCACCGGGAATACGCGCCAGCCACGGATGACGCGCGCCGGGGTTGGTCAGAGGCAGGAGGTAAGGCGCATCGCAGGCATGGGAAAAGCTATCGATCAAGGCAGGATAGCGACGATGGCGGGAATCCGGGGGCTCGCTCAGGAATTCCAGCATCACCCGGTTCCAGCCAGCGTTGTGAACCAGCAGCCGGGAAACAGTCGGAAGCCGCTTGTACAAGGATGAATATAAGGAAGCGTCAACGATCAACAGGACGTCCGGCGCCGTCTGGGCCAGTCCCGACATCAGCGCCAGGCCGCCTGCCTCATCCGTATCATCCGCCAGGCTCACGCCATCGAGATGGTAGCGCCGGATGGCGTCGAGCAGGCTCGCGAGCCGGTCGTTATCACTGAGGGCACTGTCGGGAGCCGCGGCGCCCGTTTTCTGTTCCGACGGGACATTCGACAGGATTTCCTGCAGAACCCGAATCTCGACGATGACCCCCAGGCCGCCTTCGTGACAGGTATCGATGAAATTGGCAAAAACAGTCGCGTCGACAGTATCTTCGTTGACAGCATCCTGCTTGCTTGCCCGGCTGGCGCGGGATCTTGTCAACTCCAGGTGAGTAAAGCCCAGATCCGCCATGTGGGGGATCAAGCGAATCCCCAGGGCTTTCCAATCCAGCGATTGCCAAGCTGATATCTTTTCCTTGCCTATGCCTTGCCAGCTTGCCAACCAATCGAGAGGTTCCAGCCGATAGATCGCCAGCGGCGATTCGCCAGCCACGACCTGCTCTCGCTGGCGCAGCCATAAATCGTCGTGCCAACGATACTTCGTCAGGCCCTCACTGGCGTATTCGTCGTCATCCCTGGTGGGCTGAGCTGTCTCTTCGATGAGAGGCGATGTTTCTATCGATTCCGGCTTAGCCATAGGCGCCGGCTCCCACCCTTTTTTCTTCACTTGGGTAGCTGTTGCCTGGCTCTTGCGTTGCGGTAATGTCATCGTGAAAGGCTACCCGGCGCAGCGAATCCGGCAGAGCAATGTCATGCCGAGTCGTGGCTTTTTGCTGCAGCAACGTTTGATAAAGCTGATTATAAGGCTCGATGGAATGGCGCCAGGTAAAGCGATTGACCATGGCGGCGCGACGCATGGCGTAGAAAAGATCCGTGGCGCGAAATACCATCAGCGCTCGGCGAATGGCTTCCATGTAACTGCAAAGCGTCATCTCGTCGAAGAGGAAACCGCTCACTCCATCCTCTATGGTGTCCACCAGGCCACCGGTGCGATGGGCGATCGGCAGGGAGCCGAAGCGCTGGGCATATAGTTGACTCAGGCCGCAGGGTTCGAAACGCGATGGCATCAGCAGGAAATCGCTGCCCGCATACATGCAGCGGGCATCGCTTTCATCGAAGCCGATATTGACGCCGATGGCGCCGGGAAAACGCGCCGCCAGATTGCACAGCGCCCGCTCGATTCCCTGCTCTCCCCGTCCGATAAAGACGATCTGCCCGCCGGCGCGAACAATCGATTCCGCCACGCCGATGGTCAGGTCCAGCCCCTTCTGATGCACCAGCCGAGATACCACTGCAAATAGAGGGCCGTTACAAAGCGCCAGGCCGAACATCTTTCTGACATGGTCCGCGTTGGCGCGCTTGCCTCGCCAATCGTTCATGGCGAAAGCCCTGGCCAGATGGCTATCCGTGCGCGGATCCCAGCTGTCGTCGATGCCGTTGGGTATGCCGGTCAGCAGTCCCTGCTCGGCCTTGAGCGCCAACAAGCCTTCTAGCCCACAGCCGAATTCCGGCGTGGTGATCTCCCGGGCATAAGTCGCGCTGACGGTCGTGATATGCGAGGCGTATACCAATCCTGCTTTCATGAAGGAAAGCTGACCGTAATACTCGAGTTCTTCGCTGTTCAACGCCTGCTCGGGAATTCCCAGGGCACTGGCGCGAGACAGCTCGCAAAGCCCTTGATGGGCCAGATTGTGAATGGTGAAGATGACCGGGGTGTCGTCGCCTCGCCAATGCAGGTAGCCCGCCGCCAGGGCGGTAGCCCAGTCGTGCAGATGCAGTATCGATGGCTGCCAGTCGAGAGCGGTATTGCCGGAGACGATTTCCGCCGCGGCAAGGCCCAGTCGTGCAAAGCGAATGTCGTTGTCCGACCAGCCGACGCCCAGCTCATCGCAATAAGGGTTTCCCTCTCGCTCGTAGAGCTCCGGGCAGATCACCAGGTAAATGATCAGACCATCATCGAAAATCAGCTGTCCCAGGTCACAGGCAGGCAGTTCCGCATGGGCAGGGAGATGATCGACGATTTCGATGGAATGCCCGGACTGTAATACCTCACGATAAGCTGGCATCAACAGCCGTACATCGTGATGAGCCGCAAGGGCTCTGGGGAGCGAGGAGGCCACGTCCCCCAGGCCGCCAACCTTGACCAGATCGGCGATTTCCGGAGTCACGAATAGAATGTCATGCCCTCTGGAAGAAGGCTCTCGAGAAGAATGTTTTCTGGAGATCGAAGACACTTTCAGCATATCGACGAGCAAACTTTCCGCGATCTCATCGCTGCCATCGGCAAGCATGGCCGTATTGGCTTCAGGACGGGCAAGACCGGTTAACGTTGCGCGGCTCATTGAAGAGTCTCCTGAGGCTTCCTGCAGTAAAAAGGCCAAAAACACATAGCTTTTATAGAATCCACTCCTTGGATCGAGGAAAAGTAGCACTTGAAAAGAACTACTTACACGCTGCTCAACATGTCATTTAAAGCGATATTTTTCGCAAGCTTGCAACAAGGGTTTTACCGGCTACTTTCCAGTTTCCCATGCCACTACAGCATAATTCATTAGCACTTCGTTTAACCTAAATCTACTCTTGTCTAAAAAATATTTGGTTACCTTCATACATTTCTTATTACAAAACACTGTTTCAATTTAGGGTCGTCCGAGAACCGCATTCGGCCAAACCGACAGGTTGTCAACCGACCCCATCAGCCCGATGGCAATGACGGCCTATTGCTCTAATTAGCTTCGCTGAGGCGAATTTTCAAGCCTAAACATTTATCGGACATAGAATGCTTTTAAAGATTTCGGTGATGAAAAGAAATAAAAACAATAGTGAGGGCAAAAGAAAGAACAAGATGTACAGAGACAGTATTTACCTGACAGTTAGCCACTGAAAGAGAGGTGGCCATAGTGCCCCTGTGAGTTATAGGACGAGGTCTGACGCTAGGCTGTAACACCATGAGGAAACAACTATGACCACCGAGGTGAGAGTAGCACGACGCAAGCTCAGCCTCCTAGAAACTAGACGATGTCCTGCTCGAGGAGCCGATACTGGCGCACTACCATCTGCTGCCCAGCGCACGCGGCGGCCTGCTCGCTCGACTTGACCGGATACAGGAGACCCGCACCGAGTTCGAACACGCTGCCGCCCTCACCCGCAATGGCCGGGAACGGGCCTTGCTGCTGACGCGGTCGAGTCATTGGTACCTGTCTTTCAGACCATCCAGTTCGCGTGCATCCTTCTGGGCGTCAAGATTCATAAAATCGGCTAAGGTGACAGATATCGCATCCTGTAAGTAAACGAGAAGGACGGGATTTCGGTGGACATGTTTATCGAAGCCGAAATACGAGCGCTCGCAGCGAATGCCTCACTCGAGGCATTGAACCGGGTCGTCCTGCACGGTATTGCGTTGGCGCAGCTGGGCGAGTTCGTTCAAGCGAAGAGGTTTCTGCGACGTGCGGCGCGTGCCTTCGGCTCGAAAGATATCGTAGCTCGCTCGAGGTGCATCGTCGCCGAATCGGAGATTGCGCTCGTCTCACGCAATCTCGGCCAGCCCGTGGAGTCACTCGAGAAAGCGATAGCGACTTTCGAAAAGCACGGTGATTGGACGAATGCTGCCCATGCACGCTATCTAAAAGCCCAGTGCCTATTGCTGATCGGACACTTGGACGAGGCCGAATGGACGCTCGCTGATATCGACTCCACGCCTTTGCCACCCGTGCTGAGGGTCACCCATGAGCTGATGGTCGCAGAAATCGCCATACGCCGCCTACGGGCGAGGACAGCACGTACCTCGCTTGCTTGGGCAATGCGGGCCGCGCACGAGTCCGGCATTCCTGCACTATCAGCAGTGGTCGAGAATGCCTCTCGAGCCCTAGATACCCCCGCGGCGCGCCTGATAGCACAGGGCAAGGAGCGCCTTCTGCTGCTAGAGGAGGTTGAGGCGCTGCTAGCGTCGGACACGCTCGTCGTGGACGCATGCCAGCATATCGTGCGTAGCGAAGACATGAGGGTCTCGCTCCAAAGGCGTCCGGTGTTGTTCTCACTCGCTTGCGCGCTGGGCGAAGCGTGGCCCGGGGACGTGAATAGAGATGCTCTTGTGGCGCGGGCATTCCGAGCGCGGCTTGCCGATGACTCCTATCGTGCGCGATTACGGGTCGAGGTTGGGCGACTGCGCACGGCACTTCGTCCTCTCGCCGATGTATGTGCAACAAGGCGCGGTTTTGCTCTGGCACCACGCCATGAAAGTGAGATTGTCGTTGTATTGGGGCCGCTCATCGAAGAACAGCATGCATCGATACTCGCTTTGCTTGCCGACGGCGAGGCGTGGCCGAGTTCGGCTCTAGCGCTAGCACTTGGCACTAGTCAGCGCACTGTACAGCGCGCCCTCGACGCGCTTGCGGCGGCAGGCAAGGTGCAGTCGGTCGGTCGTGGACGAGCGCGGCGTTGGATGACGCCAGCCGTGCCGGGATTCACGACAACATTGTTACTCCCCCGCGCCATTGCCAGGCGAGTAGGATAGCGGCATGGAATGCTAGCAGCCGTAAGCGTCGATGAGCAGAATCTTTTTCCAGGTATCCACACCGTGCATAGGGGTCAGCTGTGACGGCGAGCATGTCTGGTTAGCGTGCTGAACGGATGAAGCAGAGATGGTTACTGTCAACGGCAAGCTGATCTCTACTACCGAAAACGTTCCCGTTGAACATCATTCGGTTCGAGCCGATTTGTTCGTGGCGCTCACGGTCGAGCCCGACGACGGCGAGTCGACCCGCATCCGCACACCGGTGTCCGGCGTCGCGCGGGCGTCAGCCGACGGCAGTTTTCGTATCTCTTTCGATGTCGACGGCGAACTGCAAGGCCCGGTACAGTTCGTTGTCTCCGCGCCCAATGGTCTTGTCGTCGACCGACGCGAGTTGTCCTTGGACGACATCGCTAATCCCGTTCAAATCGAAATCCAGCCTACGTCGCCGTTTACCATCGATGAAAGTAATGTACCGGGTCTGGGCGAACGACAGCGAGTCAACGGCCGGATCATCGATGTCACCGGGCTGCGGGTGCCGCCGAAGCTGCCGGTGGTGATCTGGGGTGTCGATCGGGTGGACGGTGAAGCGCCGCCGCCCCGCCCTCTGCTGGTCACCGAGACCCAGGTCGACGGCGCCTTCAGCGGCGATTGGCCCGACGATGTGCTCATCGAAGCCTTCGGCCGGGTGGCGGGCGGCGAGGCGGTACCGGTGCCTTTGGATGAAGACGCCCGCTTGATGCACGACATCCTGTTGGTGACCCGGGTCAGTCCTACCGATGCCTGCAAGTGCACGGAATCGCCACCGCGGGCACCGGACCCCGAGGATCTGACCAGCAACCCCGAGGCGTTCTCCCAGGACCTGGGCGGTGGCTGCGTCGATCTCACCGTGCCCAACCGCACCTTGGAGGAGTACGCCTACTACTTCGTGGTGCGCACCTCCGAACCGTCCATAAAAGGGGTGACCTTGGGCAAGCGGCGCAAGCTGCCGAGGGATCTTCTAACCGACCTGCTGGGCGTGTCGTTGTCGTCAATGGCCCTGCACGGCGCACGACTGAGCTCGGCGACCATTGCCAAGGCCGACTTCCAACTGGACATCGACAGCGCGCGACGCTTGGTGCGCACCGATGCGGTACCGCGCCCGGAAGATATCGAGCGCGCCGCCTGGCTATCGGAAGTGGTCGATACCAAAGACTTGATCGACACCACGCTGCGCGAGGAGTCCGCGCGCCAGGTACTCGATGCCGACGCCCCCATCGACTGGGACGAGACGCCGACCATCTATCTGAGCACCGAGATAGCCTTCGGCCACATCCTGCAGTACCGCGAAGTGTGGCGCGCCGACGGCTACTCGTTGGGCGATCTGCTGTACTCTTTGCCACTTGCCCCCGGGCAGCGGCGCCAGATCGCGGTGGTGGACTGGGAGCGGCGTACCCGCACGGCGCGCGAGGAATCGCTGGAATACGAAGAAACCATGGACGCGCTGATCGAGCGCGATCGCGACGTGCGCGAAATCGTCGGTACCGACTTGCACGAGCAGACCGCCGGCGGCTCGCGCAACACCACCTGGGGCGCGGCGGGTGGCATTGGCGCCGGGTTCATCACCAGCGGCTTCGGCATTTTTGGCGGCGTCGCCGGCGGTGCCTCGGGTTCCGATACCCACGCCTGGCAGAACGCCGCGCGCCAGTTCTCCGCCGATTCTTTGCAGCAGTTGCGCGACCGCATCGGCCAGCGCGCCTCGTCGGTACGCAGCGAACGCTCCACGGTGATTCAGACCGTCGCCCAGGGCGAATCCATGCGCGCCGAAACCGAAGCGGTAGCCAACTACAACCGCTGCCATGCGATCACGGTGGAATACTTCGAAGTGCTACGCCACTTTCTGGTCACCCACGAGCTCGCCGACGTGCAGGAATGCTTGTTCGTACCCCTGCCGGTCACCCAGTTCGATCGTGGCAAGGCGCTGCGCTGGCGCGAGTACTTGAGCCGCTATCTGAAGGACCATACGCTGCTGCCCGGCTTCGACGCCATCGAACGGGTGGCCGACAACTGGGTCGGCTGGGACTACCCCGTTGCTCGCTACAGCGAGGAAGCGCCCAGCATACTCGAAGGCGAGCTGTATGTAAGCTTTGTGCTACCGCGCCCGCGAGACGCCGATGACGGCAGCTTTCAGCTGGCCGAATGGGAAGCCTACCGCGACGTACTGCCGGGGTTTGCGCGCCATATCTACAGCAAGCTCATCGAGCAGGCGGTGGCGGCCAACAAGAGCGTCACTGCGGCGCGAGACGAGGCGTTCCAGCGCGATGTGGCGCCGCAGATCGCCGCCAACCTGATCAATCGACTGCACTTCGCCTATGTAAGCTCGGACGGCGGCGAGACCGAGGTGCCGTTGGACGGCACACTGGTATCGCGCTACCGCGAAGACCTGCCTTTGTACGTCACCTTGAGCCCGGCCGGCGAGCTGCCACAGATTCCGCGCGAGGACATCGCCTATTTCAAGCTCTGGTATGACGGCGAGCCGCTGCCGCCGGATGCCAAAGTCGTCATCCATCGCGGCCGCCTGCGTTATCGCACCGCTCACCTCACCGCGCTGCTGTTCGATGACGATCGCATACTCGACGACGTGCGCGGCGGTGACCCGGCGCTGGTGGCGACCCCCACGTCCCACGCCGAGCTGCGCAATCCGCGCGAAGAGGATCGCCAGCTTGCCAATCGCGTGGTGGCGCATCTGAACGACAACCTGGAATTCTATCATCAGGCGATCTGGATAAGCCTCGATGCCCAGCGCCGCTATATGCTGCTCGACGCCATCGAAGTGCCGGGTCAGCAAGGCCGCAGCGTCGCTAGTGTGTGCGTCAACGATCTCATCGGCATCGCCGGCAACAGCCTGGTGCTGCCCGCCGCCCCGGGCCAGCGCCTGAACACGTCCGTGAGCGCCACCGACGAGGAAGGCAATCCCATCGACATCCGCAACGCCTATGCGACACCACCGGCGCCGCGCATGCGCTTGAGCGTGCCCACCCGCGGCGTGTATGCCGAAGCGGTGGCCGGCGAGTGCAGCGCCTGCGAAGCCATCGACGATACCCGCTACTGGCGTTGGAGCGTGGAAGGGTTGCTGGCGCCGCCGGAGATCCAGGGGCCCATCGACATCGGCACCCGCGCCAGTGAAGAACCGATACTCACACCCACGCCTCTGCCCGCGCCGTTGGTGTCGATCCAGAACGCGCCGGCGGTACCCGATCCCTTCGGCCTCAAGGCGGCGTTCGAGCTGTTGTCGAAACCCGATCTTTTTCACGATATCACGGGTCTCGAAGGTACCCAGAAGAACGCTGCCGCAGCCTTCGATGCGGCGTTGTCGGCGGCATCGGCCATGGGCAGCGAAGCAGCCAAGCTCGCTCGTCAGCAGGAACTGACCAAGAACGCCGACCGGGTGGTGGATCGCATCGGCAAAGCGGTCGACGACGAGCTGCTGACACCCGAGGCGGCGCAGCGACTCACCAAGTCGCTGCTCGAAGGGCTCACCGGCAAGGAAGAGCCCAAGGCCGAGACGCCGCTTGAAGATCCGGCGGTAAACAAAGCGGTGGACGCGATGTCCCAGGCCGAAGGCGGCAAGCTGAAGGTGGAAGCCGGCGCCGAAACCGTGGAGGTGAGCTTCGACGATACCGCGCCGGTGGTGGGCGCCGGCAGCCCGGTGCCGAGAATCCTGCCGCCCCTGGCCGCGCCCCACGATTCCACCGACATTCCGGTGCAGCTCGAGGCGAGCTTCACCGGCCGCCATGATCCCGACAATCCGCTCGCCGACGACCTCACGACGTTCGTACTCGACACCCGCGACGGTCTCGACTTCCTGCTACGCCCGCGTGGTCCGAACGCGCCGGACCCGCTGGCTTTTCTTGCTAGTATCGGCATGCTCTTGCCGGGCAGCGATGCCGATCACTATCGTCTGCGGCGCCCGGTGCATATCGTTTACCCTGGCGATTCACAATCGAACCAGGTGGCGGGCAGCGGTCCGCTCCCGATCGTGGTGCTGCAGCATGGTGCCCACCGGTCGCTGGCACCGGGAACGTCGCCGGGGACGTTGCACTATGTCGACAGCTACCAGGGCATGCAGTATCTACAGGACGCGCTGGCCGAACTCGGCATCGTCTCGGTGTCCGTCGATGCCAATGCCGCCAACCTGTTCAAGAGCGCGCTGATCGAGATGCGAGCGCTACTGGTGATCAGCGCCCTGGATACGCTGCGCGCGTTGCACGATGACGCGACTTCCCTGCTGCACGACCGCCTGGACTTCTCGCGCATCGGCCTGGTGGGACACTCGCGCGGCGGCGATGCCGTGGTGCGCGCCGCCAAGCGCATGGCTACCGACCGCCCCGCTTATCGGGTCAAGTTCGTCTGCTCCCTGGCGCCCACCGACTTCAGCGGTGAGGCCAAACAGGACCAGCGCATGGCGCTGGAGCGCAGCGACTGCGCCTTCTATGCCGTGCTCTACGGTACCCAGGACAACGACGTCTCGGGGGCGGGTGGCGCCAACGCCATGACCGGCACCGGGTTCCGCCACTACGACCGCGCGCGCACCGACAAGGCCATGGTGTTCATGGGCGGCTGCGATCACAACCGCTTCAACACGGTGTGGATGCAGGATACGGGCGATGAGTTCGGCTTCCACCCGGATGATGTCGGCGATCTGCTATCGGAAAAGAGTCATCAAGGGCTGGCCAAGGAATACATCGGCGCCGTGGCGCGATGGAAGCTGCTGGGTGATGCCAGCGGCAAGGACCTGCTCGATGGTCAACAATTGAATCAGCAGGGTGCGGACGTGTCGTTGCAGTGGTCGTTCGGTGAGCAGGTGCTAGTGATCGACGACATGGAAGACCCGGTCAAGCCGCGTACCCTGCACAACGCCGGCGTCAAAGTATTCGCTGATGCGTCCATCAGCGGACACAATCTGGCGTTGGAGACTAATCACCAGACCAGCGTGCTGGTGATCGATCCCAATATCGCCGCGCCGGTGCCCGCGGCACTGAGTATGGATCTGCCGGCCTCACAACGGGATTGGCGCGACTTCTCGGAGCTGCTGCTGCGCACCACGGCGCTGTTCGACCTGACCGATGCGTCGACCATTCTCCAAGGTAAGACACCCGAGTTCGACGTGCTGGTGCGCGACGGTAGCAACAATACCGTGCCGCTCGAGCAGGGCTTCTCGCCGATACTCGCACCGAGCTTGCCAGTGTTTCATCGCGGCTTCCCCAGCGTACCGCCGATCAAATCGACCACGCCGGACAGCGCCAGCACTATCCTCGAAACCGACCAAGGTCACGGCCTCAGCACCGGGGATACGATACTGATCAAGATGGACACGGCTTCGCCTCTAGATGGGGTGCATACCGTCGCCTCGGTACTAGCGCCGAGCGACGCGGGCAAGCCGTCGACCCGCTTCCGGGTGGCGGTTGCAACACCTGCTGCCGGCGGTCGCGGCCGGATCGGCAAACTCGAGAACCTGTCCGTGCAACGGCTGGAGACCATCGCCTACTCCACTCTGCCGCTGGATGTGGCGCTGGGCAATTTGATTCTGCATCGCAACGACATTCGCAAGCTGGAAATCGTGCCCAAGGCGGATTTCCCGCAGCACATGTTCATCGACTCCATCGAACTGGTGAAGGGCTGAGCCATGTTTATAGAGCAGGTCGAATTCGAAAATCTGAGCAATCCGCCGCCGCAGTTCCAGCGCTGGAAAATGCGCGTGGTGCTGCATGGCGACGGCTTCGATGACCGCGCCGCCCCGATCCAGGTGACTGTAGGCGAGCAAAACGTGGAGATGATCGTGCCGATGGTGCTCGAGAATAGCATCGGCGGCATTCAAGGGTTCCTGGTGGAGGTGCCGCAAGACGGTGATGTGGTCAGCGTCGGTTACGCCGATGGCCCGCTGTTTCCCACCGACTTCCAGTTCTCCAACGACTTGGTGGTTGCATAGGCGCGCACTCATGGACTTGACCGGAAAACTCACCAGCCGACGCATTCGCGACTTCAGCGGATTCTTGGTCACCGCCGATTATCTGGATATTCTGATGGCAGCGACGGAAGAGGCAGCGGCAATCACCGCGCCAGGGCGCAGCGCCGCCAATGCCGCAGCCGACGGCAGCTTCACCTTGACCGTACCCGATGCGGACGGGCGCAGCGGGCCGATCTCGGTGAGCGCTTTCGGCCCCGATGGGGTGCTCGCCGGCCAGACCGAGCTGCCTGCCGACAGCAACGGTAACAACGTGCGTCTTGCGGTGGCGGTAGCCACGCCGGTGCTGGTGGAGCCGAGCGACGATGTCACCCTTGGCGCCCAACCCAAGTACATCGGCCGGGTAATCGATACCGCCGGCCGCGCCGCGCCGGCCGGGTTGATCGTCGTATTGTGGGCGCACGCGCCCAATGCCAACAAAGCCGCGCCCATCAGCGTCGCCACCACCGCCGAGAACGGTTATTTTTATGGGCCGTGGCCGCCGGATCCGTACGCCGAGGCGTTCGCGGTGGTGACCGGCGGCGCACCGGCGTCCATCCCCTTGAGCGGCAATCACCTGCCGCGCCGGATCATGGTGGTGCTGCCGGAGCTGCCGGCGCCGCCCGCCAAAGCAGAGGACTGCGAATGTCCGGAGACGCCGCCGCGCATGCCGAACTTGAACGAGCTCGGCGAAAACCCGCAGTCCTTCGCCGCCGACATAGGCCGCTGCGTGGACTTTACCATCCCGAACCGCTCGGTGGAGGAAGTGGTGTATCAGGCGGTGGTACGCACCACCCAGCCGGCGCTCAATCCCCCGGCCCCGCCGAAGAAGCCGCCGATCCCGCCGTTTTTGATCGATCGGCTGGTAAAACTGGCGCAGCTACGCCCGCAGGCGGTAGTACTCGACACCGAAACCCAACCGGGCGTGACCACCGCGCCTACTGCCTTGCTCGCCCGGTCAACGCTGACGACCGGCGTCGGCACGCGTACGGGCGGCGCAGTGATGGGCTCGGCGTTCGAACGCGCCGCGGCACTAACCCCGGGCATCGACTTGAACGGCATTTGGCAAGGCGCCAGGGCGCCGGATCGCAGCGTGCTCGACAGCGTACTGGAAGCCCGTGCCCGCAACGGCACCCCGGTGGAGCTGGAGACCTCGGTGGTCGCCGATCTGGTGCGCGAGAACCGGCCCTTGTCGCCGTTGCGGGTGCTCAACGCGGAGCATGTGAGCGTCGTGCGCCGGGTGCGCAACGCCGCCGATCGCCTGACCGAAGCGGGCGCCGGACGCTTCGACTTGAGCGATACAAAGCAAGTCGACTGGGAAGACAGCCCCGAGCGCTACCAGGCCACCACCATCGTCCACGGCCATTTGCTGAGCATCAAGCAGGTGTGGCGCGCCGACGGTTATTCCATGGGCGACCTGCTCTACTCCTTGCCGCTGGCGCCCGGTCAGCAGAAGCTAGTGTCGGTGCTGGACTGGGACCGCGAGGAGGTCGCCGCGCGGCGCGCGGCGCGGGAGCTGCGTGAACAAGTCAATGCGCAATTGGCCCGCGACCGCGACATTAGCGACATCATTCGCTCATCGCTGTCGGAATCCCTCGACGCGCGCTCCCATGCCGATGTGCGCGCCGGCGGCGGCGCCCTGGGCGGCTTCATCGGTCCGTTCGTGTTCGGCGCCGCGGGCGGCGTATCGTCCGCGGGCTCCACTGCGTCTCAGACCTCGGGCCGTTCGGTCACCGGCCTGGCGCTCAACCATGTGCGCGATCGCACCCAGCAGGCGGCGAGCGCCGTGCGGGCGCAGCGCACCACGGTCGTGCAAACCGCGCGCCAGAGCGAATCGGTGCGCGCCCAGACCGAGGTCATCGCTAACTACAACCACTGCCATGCGGTCACCGTGGAGTACTTCGAGGTGCTGCGCCACTTGCAGGTGACTCAGGAACTGGCCCATGTGCAGGAATGCCTGTTCGTGCCGTTTTCTATTTCGCCGTTCAACGCCGACAAGGCGCTGCGTTGGCGCACACCGCTGATGGCGCAGCTACGGCAACCGGATCTGACTGGCGCCTTCGACGCCGTGGACCGGGTGCGCGACAACTGGGAGCACGCCGATTATCCCCTGGCTCGGTACGCCGACGAACGCCTCACCTATCTCGATACCGAGTTTCGCATGCGCATCTCCTTACCGCGCCCGGCAGACGACGAAGACGATTTGTTCGTCGCCGCCAATTGGAAGCCCTACGAAGACGAGTCGCTGCTTGGCCCCAATAGCGCACAAGCCGTTTGGGAACGTTTTTTGGGTGGCTTGCGTCCCGAAGATCGGGATGCGATCTGGGAAGCGCGCATCGCGCCGGCGGTCGCTCAGCGTCTGGTGGAAAAGCTCGCCATGCGTCTGATCCGCGCCGGGAGCTCGTTCGAG
The DNA here is from genome assembly GCF_007954585.1 of Pistricoccus aurantiacus. Lineage (GTDB taxonomy): Bacteria > Pseudomonadota > Gammaproteobacteria > Pseudomonadales > Halomonadaceae > Pistricoccus > Pistricoccus aurantiacus. Next base: position 2,477,292 of record NZ_CP042382.1, on the reverse strand, counting down.
AACCTGATCGTCGATCCGACCCTGGTGAGCCAGTATCGCAACGACCGGCCGCTGCTGGTGAGCCTGCGCATCGCCCCGCCTTTGCCGAACATGACCCGCGCTGATGTGGCACGGGTGGAGATCCGCTTCGACGGCGTCACCACCCTGCCCGCAGGCGCGGCATTGCGGGTGGACTCGGCCACCATGAGCTATCGCACCGATCACTACAACGGCCACTTGTTCCGGAACCGGCGCGTGCTCAATGATCTGAGCCTGCGCAACACCGGCCAGGACACGGTGCAGATCGCCACGCCGCTCACCGTCGCTGAAAAGCGCAATCCGCGCGAACACGACCGGCGTTATTCGGAACGGTTGCTGAGCCACTTGAACGAGCATGTGGAGTACTACCACCGCGCCATCTGGATGGCGATGGACCCCAATCGCCGGTTCCTGCTGCTGGATGGTTTCATCGCCCCCGATGCCGGCGGACGCAGTGTCGCCTCCGTGGTGGAGAACCGGGTGATCGGCATTGTCGGCAACTCGCTGGTGATGCCGGTGGCGCCGGGTCAGCGGCTCGATCCCACCTATGAGTTCGCCGAGGCGACGCCGGAGGATCTGCGGCATCTCTATGCCATCGAGGCGGCGCCCCCCATGCGCATCAGCATCCCCACCTCCGGTGTGTTCGCCGAAGCGGTGATGGGCAAGTGCAACAGCTGCGAAGTGATCGACGATACCCGCTTCTGGCATTGGGAGGATGCGCCGATACCCGATCGGCCCACCGCCATTGGCGCAGTGTCGCTGGCTAGCCGCCGCCAGGCGCCGCCAGGTGTGGCGCCGGACGAGTTCCCGCAGGGCATCGTACGCATGCAGGCGATTCCCGAAGCGCCGGCACCCACGGGCCTCGCCGCGGCGATGCAGGCGCTCGGCGCCAACAACATCTTCAAGGACATCACCGGTGTAGTGCTCAATCAGCAAAACGCGGCGCAAGCGCTCAAGTCCTCGATCAAGGTCGGCCAGGAGTTCGCGCAACGGGCCTCAGCCCTGGCCCAGCAGAAGTTTCTCGACCGTGCCATGGACCGCGACCTAGCGGCGATCAAGAAAGCTCGCGACCAGAAGTTGATCGACAAGGAAGGCGCGCAGAAGCTGACCGAGGATCTGTTCCGCCGCGCCATCGGTGAGAAGCAGCCAACGCAGGAAAGCCCGACCAAGAAGCCGGCGGTGAAAAACGCCATCGACCGTGCCGTCAAGTCCAAGGAGGGCTCGGTGCGGGTGACGCGTCCAGACGGCTCGGTGGAACTGCAGACTCGCAATCGCATCGGCGGCGCGGCCATCGATGTAGCTATCGATCCGCCCATCTCGCCCATCAAACAGCTCAGCAACATGGTGTGCTGGGCGGCTGGCGGCGCCATGATGCGCGGCTGGCAAGTGCGCCAATCGCAGACGACGGAAGCCTTCCTCGACGGTCTCGGTGGCGACTGGCGCACGCGCTACGACAACAACCAAGGCTTGAGCCCTGCGGACTTTCGCGCTTTCATGGCCGCCGTCGGCCTCACGGAGACACCGTCCCAGAGCTTCACGCCCCAAGGCCTGGCGCGGCTCCTCACCGCCGGTCCGGTACTCACCATTGGCGACGACGGGGTGCGCAACAACAAGGTGGTTCATGTGCGCATCGTCACGCAAATGAAAGGTGATGGCACGCCCACCGGCACGCAAGTCATCGCCGCCGATTCGGCCGTCGGGGCCGAAGTACCGCTCGATTTCGTTACATTCGCTCGCAACCTTGAAGCACCGGAACCCGTGATGACGAGACTCGGCGTGTTTCAGTTTTGAGCCGACTCTTTCGTATGCCGATCCCGGCCCCTCGGCATACGTCGGCGCCACCACCATGCTCTCGGCGGCCTCGCCCATCGCCCCGAACTGACCCAGCTTGGCGTAGACGATAGCGCCGATCACGTGAGAGTTCTCGAAGACGCAGCGAATCGCATCTACCGCTTATGCCATACCTGACCGACGAACGTGCGCAGGTCATTTCGACATCGCGATATACGTATTTCTTGCGCTGTCAGCGTCACGCGCAGGAGCGCTTGATAACGGCGAGCAACTCTACGTTAAGAATAAGGCTGAGTGACGTGCTGCCGCCATGATGGCGGTCTACGTGCAGAGTGGCGGCTCAGGTAGGAGTGTAAGAATTATCGAAAGTCGAAATCGCGCTGCCTACCTAGACCATCTTTTTGAAACTCCGGGTAGGCGCGAATATCGAACAGCTTGACAGATTGCACGTCTGTAAAGCGGAACGTAATTTTATGCGTATTGGGCTTTCTATAGTCACTCATCAACGGCAAGACATACAGCATGTCCTGGCTATCGATCGGATCGATAGCGTACAGAAGAACGTTGACAGGTGAGATCACCTCCGATAACGGCACGCTCCTGCTCCGCCAACTGGATCACGAAAGCCAAGCTCAAACCACCATCACATGTCCATCCGGTACGAACGGGCAGTCATCCTCGTCGAAGGTGATGATGAGCTGGTGGGTCAGCACCATGCCGCCGATGATCTGGGCAGCTTGCTCGGGTTTCATGTCGGGGGTCGCGTGGTTGACGTCTTGGGCAATGACGAAATAGCGCCAGAGCCCGGCCTGGGATTGTGAGAAGTAGCGCCGGCCAGTGTAAGTGCCGTCGTTGGGCTTGTCGTCGGCATACGAGCCGTCATCCTGCAGCAAAAGCTTCATCGACTGCCCTGCCGGCCCGATCAGGAAGCACTGGACGAAGAGATCGGTGCCCCTGAACGACTTGCCGCCATGATCGGCAAATCGTGCCTTGATCGTCCATTCGCCGTCCTTGACGAAAGAGCGGGCGATTTCGGGTGCCTGGATATCGTAAGACGAGGCGACGTGGATATTATGATTGAGATCGTCGGCCGACGCCTCGTAGACGGCCCGATCCGTCACCCGTTTATAGTGCCATTGCGCCCGCACGGCGAAGGGCTTGCCGAGGGCGATCGGCTCGGGATAGCCGAATTCGATACGCATCAGTTCCTTATGAGTCAGCTCGCCCGCGCTGGGTGGCGTTGCATCCTGACCGCGGCGCATCGCATCGCGCGCATCGCTCAGGCCTGCCGCAGTCGCGGCGGCCGCGGCTGCGGCGACGAGGGCTGCGGCGATCGGGCTGGTACCCCCACCGCTGGCACGGACGCCGCAGCAATCGTCGACCGGGCTACCGGTATCGCCCGACCCGCCGCCGACGGTAACGCTGCCGGTCCCGTCGACTGCCTCGGCAATGGAAGCACCGATCAGCAGCAGGACCGCAATGACGCAAAGGACGACTTTCCACCAGGGATCCTGAAACGGCAGATCGGAATACTGGCCGGCATAGGGCGGTGTCGGCGTCCAGGTTGTCTCCACCACATGCGGCAGATAGCCGGGCGGGCAGAAACGGTAGTTCGGCCCGAGCTTCTCGAAAAGCTCCGTCAGGCTGGTAACCATCGTCTTTGTCCGCTTGACATTGCGCAACCGACGGTCATCGGTATCCGGGGCAACCCGATCGGGATGACGCGAGTCGTCTCGATGTTCGTGGCAGCAGCAACAGCCGCAGGGATTGCGGTCATCGTCCTTGCAGTTGCGAATCGGCCTGACAAGATCGAGAAAGTTGGCCGAGAGCACGCCTTCAGGCGTTTCGGCATGGAAAGTGTGTGTGATGGGATCGAAGGTCAGACCCATGACGAAGACCTTCTTGATCGATCGGCTCTTCACGCCGGCAGCATCCTCGACGATGAAACTGATCTGATGCGTACCGCTGGGGCAGTTGGTGAAGTCCGCCTCCCATTGCTCGACGCGCGCCGCGCCAGGGGCGATATCGGGCAGAAAGCGGGTTCCGGGCGTATAGACGATGCCAGGATGTGAGACGCTTTCGACATAGAGCTTGGGCCCGTTAACCGCACCCGCACCGGCATTGCGTACCTGCACGTTGATGTACTGCTTGCCGAGCATCGGCACGAAAATGCCATCGGGCAGCATCAAGCCAGTGATAAAATCGGAAGCGAAGGGGCGATTGGGGGCGAGAACGGCCATGGCGGCCTCCTTGACAGCGGTCGAAAATCCGGCCAACAAGGATTGGTCGGACCTATCAGCTACTCATTCAAGACCAACAGCGAAACGCCGCCGACAACTCGATCACCATGGCGCTGGACGATGTGAAGAAGCATAGCGTCACCTTCGATACGCCCGATGAGAGTCTTCGAACATCGGCGATGACCTGCAATCGACAATTCCAATATCTCTTGCTTTTGCTTGGCCTCGTCGAGCTTTTCCTCGCCTGGGCAACGCTTATCGACAAACGCGATCGGCCCGAGCTTACCCTGACTACAGGGCATCTTGATCTTCATGCGCTTGGCCAGAGGTTCGAGCTGGCGAAGTTCGCCTTGGCGAAGTTCGATGTGAAACGTCCGCTCGTCGCGCTGCGCGTTATGAATCTCGAAAGTGAAGTGGAAAAGACCGCGCAACGCCTGTACGACCGTCAAGTTGCGCTGCGCTACATGCCGATCGGTCGGCACGTCGAAGTCCGGTGTCGAGGGCAGTGGATCGAGCGATGGATGAAAGGCTTCGGCCAGCACGCACTCGTGCCCGTCATTGATGAACTCCGGTACCCATGGCGTCAGGCAGAGCACATCGGCGGCACCACCACCACCCGCGAGGTTGACGTTGGCGGTTCCGACAAGATTGGCGGAGTTACGGTCAAAGCCGGTGGCAGGATTGGCCCAGTAGAAGCGCACTGTCGCATTGTTGACACTGCTTGAGCCATTGTTTCTCACCCGGCACCAGAGATAACAAGGCTGGCCGACGATGGGTGTTCCACTTGAACCTTCGGGATTATCGCCTGGAACGGTCCAGATGTCCGGGCTAAGCCACCAAGGGTCACCATCACGAACTTCGAGCTCGATCGACATCTCACCCTCCAGCGCATGTCCCACCTAACCTTAGTGTTAGTACAGTTGTGGTAACTGGTCAATTTGAAATTTACAACCCCCATAAAATCTCTAGCAGAGGAACAAAAAGCGGATAGAAACCAAGGTACAAGGCAGCGCTTTGTACTCAGGCAGCGCCTCTCTGATCCGCGTCAGGCTGGCTTGCTGGTCATTATAAGAAATAGTTTTACCGCACTTTCGGTACGCCTCGATGCGTTCCTGGAGCGCGGCATTATAAAGCTGTTGATGCAGACGCAAGCACTCAAGCAGCGCGGATTGCTGCTTGGGTTTGGGATAAAGCTTGTAGGTGTACTTGCGTAATGTCATGCCTGAAATATAATTGGTTACCATGACCAAAACAACCTTGAAAGCACAGAATCACTGCATTTACAGCATAAAATACCATTTAGTTATGGTGACCAAGTATCGACGAAACGTCATTAATGCCGCGATCCTGGAACGCCTGACCGGACTCATCAGCGAGCGGATCATGGCCTGGGAAGGTGAGTTGATCGAGATAAACGGCGAACCGGATCATGTGCATATCCTGTTTGAGTTGCCACCAAAATTCGCCGTGTCCGACTTTGTGAACGCGCTCAAGACCGGCACCAGCCGACGAATCCGCAAGGAATTCTCGACGCATCTTCGCCCGTTTTATGGGAAACCGGTGTTCTGGTCTCGCTCTTACTGCGTGGTCACCTGCGAAGGCGCTCCGTTGTCGGTGATCAAGCAGTATATCGACAATCAGCGCGGGGCTTGACTCCCACCAATCAGAGATTGGAAGGAGAATGCGCCCCGCCGTTGTTCAAACATATCAAGCGCCACTACTACTGCAGCCATCCCACCATCAACCCCAACCGACTCCTGACACTCCGTGCAGCGGCCTTCTGACAATGACGCCCGTGCCTTGGCCAGGAGTACGCCGCCAAGAGAGAGCTATCTCATGCTTTGGTATAGCCCTCCAACGCAAACGGATTCAGAAACTGCCTGCCCCAAAGGAGTTCGCGGTCGACCGGGCTAAGGTCAGCCTCGTCACATACATCACCCCAATGATCATGGATGGTCGCGATCTGGTGATTGATGATCTCACGGGCCTGAGCATGGCGCAGCCCGAGCCGCTCCGCGGCTGCCAGGCAGTGGACGAGCTGACTGCGGCGTTCCCGGTCATGCAGTAGCATCGCCTGAGTGGCTTCGCCACCGGTACGTGACTGCGGACAGATGTCGTAGGCCGGCGTCAGTCGATAGCTCACGCCATCCCAGAAGGCAGCATGGTTGCGTGCATGGTCGTCGGTATTGCCGCAGAGCACGTTGAAGACGATACGGCCGAGCAGCTCGCGCAGCGTTTGCCCTGGCTGGTCGAACTCGGCTCGGATCCGATGGGCGAGATCCTCATAACTGGCATAGCGGGCCATCATCTCGTCCAGACCGAGTAGAGTGAGGGCCGAGAGCACAATGTGCCTACCCCAGCCCTCAGTCGCCTTCTCTCTGTCGAAGCGCTCCACCAACAGGACATCCTTGCCTAGGGAGCGAGCCATCTCGACGGGAGCGACATCGAGCCCCGCCTGCCTGGCAAGCCGCATGGCAACGAACTCTGCTTTCACCACGCTGTAGAGATCGTTACTGGAAGAAAACTTTGCCACCAGCTTGCGATCCCGGTCGTCCAGTATGGCCTTAGGGCGGGCGCCGCCGATACTGCTGCCGTGCTGAATGGCCTGGTCCAGGGCCGGAGGCAGCGGTTCTCCTGCCTCCACATACGCTGAGGCTTCCTGCAATTCATCCAGGGTTGCGGCCTGGCTCTCTCGCGGCCAGTAGTCGGTGGACGATTGCTGGAAATCCAACGCACCGATCCTGCCCGATCCGGATTCCAGTAGGTAGACCAGCTCGTTGAAGTCGACACCATCAGCCGCTTCGCCTTTCTGCCCTGTCAGCCGGTTGATGATGACGCGACGCCCCCACGCACCGGGGGAGGCGTCGCGCAGGCAGGAGGGCAGTGTACCGTCGGCCTGCTCCTGGCTTCCGGGCTGAAGGGGAAGCTCGTCTGGGAAGAGGCTGATCGCATCATGGCGCGCGAGGTAGCGACGACCATAGGTAAAGCGATAGCGGTCCTGATCATCGCGCTCGACGAGACCGGCGACCACAGGGGATGTCTGTCCGGGAAGCCAGATCCAGACGTAGGCACGTCGACTAGAAGTCATCATCAATAGGCTCTTGGGGCTGACGACTAACGCGCTTAGGGAGCAGCGTCAGCCGCTCCCGCTGGGTCGTCTTTTCTCGCTTCAGTGTGTCCAGGTCATCGGTGAACAGCGACACACCAACCAGCGTTGCGGCTTCGAAGTAAGTCCCGATGGCCACTCGGGGAGAGCCCTTGGCGACCTGACGTATCGTGACCACGCCGACGCCAACCCGCTCGGCGAACTCGTCGCGGGTCCACCCTTTGCGTAGCCTCCCCTCTTCGATTAGCCCGGCGAACAGGCGCAGCGACAGGGACGCTTTAGGACTTAGGGTGACGCGTCTCGTTTTCATAGCGACATTATAGTATCGATATAAGGCTTTATCGATACTATAATGTCGTTTTCTTTACGTTCGGCGCCCACAAAGGGGCGCCTTGCTTGTTGAGACGGCCTTTCTCCCGGAAACATCCAGGTAATCGCGAACCGTTTCCGGGCTGTTCAAGGGTGTTTGCCGAGGCAGCCAGCAGCTTTCACGAAGCTGACGAGCGGCAGCCATGATCAATTCGGGCGATGCCGGTAGGTACGCCCCATTGGCTTCTTGAATCAGTAGTGCAGACATTTTCATGGCCTCATGAAAATGACCGGGCCGCCCCGACCGGGAGCAAGTCCCGGTCGGGAGTGGAGAAACCCGGCGAACCGGGTTTCAGGGGGTGGAGTGAAGGGTATTCAGACTGACAGACGATCGGGCTCGCGTCGAAATGGCTCCGATCGAGCCAACCGCTCCAGTCTTTCGTAAAGCCGATAGGCAGTTTCACTGGCTTGAGGCATTCGTATGTCTCGCCTGTGTGTCACTTCCCGATACAGTGCCGCAGCAGCAGCTGGAGCGAGGTCTATGTCATAAATGGCGCTCTGAAACAGCGCATGTGTGGGTTGAAACGCTTCGTCGAAATCCTCCAATACCGTAGAGATCATCAGCAATGTCTCTGTCAGTGTCGTGGGATCGACGCGGGAAAGTCGATCGGCGGCGATGATGTGGCCATTTTCTCTCTCCTTCGTGATGCGATGGAAAGAATCTCCACCGAGAACGCTTCCCGGTGAGATGATGGAACAATCGATCAGTGACTCATGCAGCGTGCAAGCACGCTGGCGTCCCAGGTATTGCGGTGCGTGTTCACCTTGCGAGTGCCCACGACCTGTCCCCGGTCATTGCGGATCGGTTGATCGATGACCACGGCCTTGCGTCCGAGAAACTCGAGCGCCACGGTGTCGCCAACCGTCAGCGGGGTCTCGAGCGCGATACGCTTGAGGTCGACTCCCCACAATGTCCTGTCGTCAATGCCCGCTGAGCGCAGCGTGATGTAGTAGCTGGGACGGTTCGTCTCGTCGAACTGGTAGAGCGCGCTGCCCAAAGCAACGATCTCGCCGCGGTGGGCAGAGGCGCCCTGTTCGGATGCCTCCTGCGTGGAAGGCGATAGGGGTTCGTCCGAGCTGGATTGTTCACTGAAACCGATGCTGACGAGCCCCAGGCGCTTGAGCGCCCAGAGCACCGCAAGCGTCAACCAGATCCACCGAAGTGGCTCGGGCAGAACCTGTGGCAGCATGAGCGGTATCAATACGACGAGCAGGAAGGCGTGTGAGCCTTTGAAAGGGTTCATGGTGCAGCTCCTTGAATCGAGTCGCTTGACGTCAGGAGACACACCATTCCCATCGAGGAAGGTATTCCTCCGGATGGGTGGTCGGCACGAGGCCGTAGGTTTGGAAGTGGCATCCAGCTCGGATGAGCGCCGTCTCTCGGGATGCGTTACAGCTTTGGGTGTTGCCCGAAGGCAAAGGCTGTTGGGCCTGGTCAGCGAACCAGGCTGCGTGATAACCGACACACAGCGAACGGTGTGTCACCTTGAAGAATAGGCCACACAGGCCTTCCTGGCAATTCTCCGTAAATCACTATACGTGGTATATCGAGGTGAGCTGTATCAACTACCGGTAATGGAGCACATCGTCCAGTCATGACACGAGGAACTGGCAGACGCGTAGAAGAGGAAAGGAAAGCTAATGGAACGCGCGCGATACGGCAACCCCACCGGGCCTCTAGTTGATCCCACAGAGTTCTTGGCCAGGGCTAGCGCGGATTATAAAGCCACTCTTATTGCGAGGCATGCCGACAGATTGTTGACTTGTAAAGGGTTTTCATTACCGACCCGAATACTACGCCTCGCTTTTACCATCAACATCTTGCGGATGATGCGGATTTTCTGGACTACTGTATTCTCACTGGCCGAAGCTCTACCAAAAGGTATCCACAACACCCGACGAGCAACCACCTCGTTATTCGCTGTAGCAGGCTGAAGGATGCTCTTGCGCATCTGCACCAAGACAGTATTAGTATTACCGTCAAGATGTGTGATCCGGTAATGCCCGGCAAACGTATCGCCATGATCGGCAATTCGGGCAATACGACGCACTAGGAGTGCGATTCTTTCAGGATATTGGCAGTGACGCCGCTCGCTTCGAGCAGCTCCAAGGACCGGGGATTGAAGAACTGCGTCCACGAGGTGGTACTCGGATGATCACTCTTGTCGACCAGACGGACGCCAACGCCGTGGCTGTCGAGAAACAGCGCCACCGCCAGGCCCACGGGCCCGCACCGACGACGAGAATATCGGGCGATGGTTCAGAGAATGCCGGCATCGGTTTTCTCCTCGAGCATTTTCCTTACGATCCAGTTTATAACCCGCCACGACATCCAAGACGTCTATGTGATGCTTGGGCCCAATGTCGATTTGCGGGCGCGCCATTCGTCGTCATCGTGACGCCGGGGTTTAGTCGCCGGCCCGATTCGAGGATAACACCGTGCGCTACATGATCATCATCAAGGCAACCCAGGATTCCGAGGCCGGCGTGATACCCGGCGAGGACTTGCTTGCCCGCATGGCGGACTATCACGAGGCGCTGGCCAAGGCCGGCGTATTGCTGGATGGATCGGGTCTGTTGCCCAGCTCGACCGGTTGGCGGGTACGTTATGACGGCGACAAGCGCACGGTGATCGATGGTCCGTTCACCGAAACCAAGGAGCTGATCGCCGGCTATACCCTTATTCAAGTCAGAAACCGCGAAGAGGCGGCAGAATGGGTGCGGCGGTTTCCTAATCCAGCAATTGATGGTGGCGAGGCGGAAATCGAGGTGCGCCGCCTGTTCGAGTTGGAAGATACCAGAGACTCACGGGCCGTCGATCGCTTGAAAGCCTTAGGTATAGGTGGCGAACCATCGGCCTGACGATAGAGGCACGGGAAGATCGCGAATCACGCAGCGAAGACGAAGGCCGGGCGCTATATGACGAGATGGTCCGCTTTGGCGAAGACCTCACCGCCCGCGGGAAGCTGCTGGCCAGCCGCTCGCTGCGCCCGGACAAGTATGGCGTTCGGATTCACCAGCGCGGCACCAGGTTAACGCTATTGGATGGTCCCTTCCCCGAGTCCAAGGAGATGGTCGGCGGCTTCTTCCTGATCGACTGCGCCGATCGAGAGGAGGCCATTGCGATCGCCGGGCAGTTTCTGGCCGCGCGTTTCGCCACCGTCGAGGTGCGTGAATGCGCGCCCTGCTATGTCGGTTGAGCGCTACAAGCTCACCATATCCTTACTATGAGCTGATGAGCATACTGGTCGGCAGTGAGCCTTGGCATTGTTCAGCCTAAATGTTGGTAACCTTTCCCCCATAAACCGGTCCACTGGCAATGTGAGATTTCCGCTACGTTTATCCTAATAGCAAAAGATCTCGCGATGAAGCGTAACCGTCATACGGGAAAGTGGTGACTCCCGAAGCGAAGCGGCGGGGGGGAGCACCTGGTGACAGGCGGCTGGCTAAGCCAGAGGCATGTCTGCCGATGGGTGGGCCTGTCACGATCGGTGGTCCGCTACCAGGCGATGCCGTGTAACGATGAGCCGCTTCCGCGTGCTGAACATCGTGGATGATTTCAGCCGGGAATGCGCCGGCTAGCTGATGGATACGTCCATTTCTAGGCAGCGCCTGGCCAGACTCCTGGACAATATTGCGCCGCAGCGCGCTCTGGCCGTGTCGATTGTCTACGATAACGGCCCCGAGCTGATCAGCAAGGCGATGTTCTTCTGGGCACGTGAGCGGAAAAGCACGCTGGCCTTCATCCAACCGGAGCAGGTCCCCGCCTGGTTTTTGGCCATCGATCATGAGCTCTCGAAAATGATGCCCAACCTTCAGTCGATCGAGCTGCAAGCCATGGGACATAACCCGGCCACAGAGTGCCGCTCTACCGTGATCGACGCTTTCCTGGCCGAGCCAGACGCCCCGGTCGACACGAGCTGTCGCACCGAGGTGGCGCTTGAGGACTGGCAGTTGAAATAACGCGATCCGCAGGGCAGGTCCGGCTAGCCCAGGCTTAGGCGCGTCGAGTAACCGAACCGCTCTTGGTTTGGCGTTAACGTGGGTGCGCGATACCCTAGGGGAGACCGACGCGGCCAGGGGAGCGCTCTGGCGCGAGCGATGCGGACGCTGGTTCAGGGGAGCTGAGCGGTCCATGGGCTCCCCCTTGGGCAAAGGCGCGCTCCGCTTCCATGGCCAGTATCACTATGTCCGAGCCGCCTGCGCCCATCAGTTGAAAGCCGATGGGAAGCGAGGTATCAGGGCTAGTGAGAGGCAGTGATGCGGCGCACAGTCCGAAGTAGTTGGTCGACTGAGTATTACGGGTGATCCCAAGCGCCAGCGCCAGGCCGCGCTCGGTTTCGACGAACTCCTCAAGGGAGGGCGCTGTTTCCATCGTGATGGGACTTATCCAGGCATCCATGTTGGCGAAATGTGCCGCCATCGCCCCGCTGCTCGCATGTCGTCGTGCCTCCAGGATCAGGAAGTCTGCCGCTCGTGACTTAAGTCCATTGGCGCCAGCCTGTCAGAGACATCATCGAAAGGCATGCCCAGGCGGGCCTGCCAAGAAGCAGGGGGTTAACGCTGATGGATCCCCAGGAAAGAAGCAGTAAAATCAGAAGGATATAATTGAAAAGGCCTGCATGGATTGGCATGTTGTTAATCGCCAAACCAACAATATGCCGAAGGAGATCCATGCAGGCCCCTCGATTCTTGCATACTCTGCTGACGTCATCACTCCCCTCGATCCATGCCAAACGCTTGCAGACACTGCTCGACACGGTGGGGGCCCTGTTGAGCGAGCGCCGCCTGGGCTTGACCGCCCTGGGGCGTGCCTTACCGGGACCGGTGGATACCAAGCATACCATCAAGCGGGTCGATCGGTTGTTGGGCAATCCTCATCTTCACCAAGAGCGGCCGTTATTCTATTGGCTCGTGGCCACCCTGCTGGTCGGCCACACGACACGCCCGCTGATTCTGGTGGACTGGTCGCCGATCGATGACCGTGGCCAGCGGTTCCTGCTGCGTGCCGCCGTGCCATTTGCCGGGCGCTCCTTGCCGATTTTCGAAAAAGTCCACCACAAGGATGGCTGCCAACACTGTGAAGCGTACTTGCTCGCGGCCTTGGCCGAGATCCTGCCGGCCAAGGCAACGCCGATCCTGGTCACCGATGCGGGCTTTCGCAACCCGTGGTTCAAGGCGGTCGAGGCACGTGGTTGGTACTACGTTGGCCGGGTACGCAGCCCCACGCGCTGCCAGGTGTCTGGCGGCGCGTGGCGACCTGTGACCGCCTTGTTTCAACACGCGAGTTCGGTACCGCAATCGCTGGGGGCTGTCGAAATCGCCGAGAGCAACCCGCTGACCACCCACCTGGTGCTCTATCATCGGCCGCCGAAAGGGCGAAAGCATCGCAATAAGCGAGGTCAGATCTCCCACGACGGCCGCAGTCAGGCGATGGCCCAGCGCCAGAAGGAACCTTGGGTGCTGGTCAGCAACCTGCCGGAGCGCTCCACGCTGGCGGACAAACTGGTCGCTATCTATCGGCAGCGCATGCAGATTGAAGAGGGCTTCCGTGACATCAAGAGCCCCTTGTTTGGTCTGGGCTTCGGCATGCACCAGTCTCGCCAGAGCAAGCGCATCGAAATCCTGCTGCTGATCGCGATGCTGGCCAATGTCGTCGTGATGGTGGCCGGCCTGCAGGTCCGTGACAGCGGTCAACAGCAGCGCTTCCAGAGCAACAGTATCCGGCACCGGAACGTGCTCTCCGTATGGCGCTTGGGGCTCGAGCGGCTACGGCGTCGTCGTGTCGATGCTGCCCCTTGGCCTTCTTGGAAAGCGCTTCAAGCAAGCCTTCAGGAGGAGGCCAGGGGGCAGGCCTTATGCGACGGATAGCCGAAGTTCGTGGGGATCCCTCAGGGGTTAACGTCATTTTGCCGCCTATAAGGAGCGCGGAGAGCTGGACATAAACCATCGCCGCATCTCGGGCGGAACGGCTCACCAGCCCGATCGAGTCAACCACTGGAACCAAAGGAAAGGCGCCAGCCGTCGACCACTGCCTATGCGCTGAATGGTGAAAGATTCGTGGAGACACCTCAAGTGTTAGGCGCATTTTACTGTGGCGTAGAGTGACAATCCTGACTAAATTAAAAATGCCAATCACCATGATCCATCGCGCGACTCGCGTATCTTAAGGAATGGGCAGGTTGAACCTTTGGAAGGTGAAAATAACTATCGTGCATCGGAAGATAGGGGCGGTAGCGCGACGAAAGCACTGTCATTTTATTCTTGCTTGCGCCTTTCCTTTTGCCTTGTCAGCCTGCGTACGCCGGCAAGGCCTTCACGCAGCACATCCCTATAAAACTGGGTAGTTTGCACGCTTGATATCCGAGCGGCTCCTGTACCTGTCTTGGCTCAGCAAGAGCGTCTCACACGCATGGAGGCCCTTTGCCATTAGTTTCTGCCGCATCGGGAAACTGCGCCGTATACATCACCAAAGAGATCAAAGAGCTTGCAGTAGGTGCTCTTCGCACTATCGGATGGGGCTTCCCACTTCTCTGGTAGCACCAGCCTCCCCTGCCACAATATTGCTCAAGCACCGCGTGACAAACCACTGCCCGCGAGAAAGGCTATGAACAGCAAGTTAATGACGAGCAAAAGGACTCGCGCCAGCACACCGTGCGGTGTGCTCAAAGAGAGAGGGCCATCATGACACAAGGTCCGGTCACACTATTCAGCGATCGACAATTTACTGGTTCGGGCGTGCCTCTCAACGAGGGCCACACCAGGCTCACAGCTGACTGCAACGACGTCGCCTCTTCGATTCGCGTGGCGCCAGGCTACTGTGCCGTTCTGTACGAGCACGCCAACGAGTTCGGTGGCTACGGTGCTTCGATCGAACTACTCGAGGATTGCCCTGATCTTTTGGTGTACGGCTTCGCTAAGAAGACCTCGTACGTGCACGTTTTTCGAACCGAGCGCGGGGGATTCATTTGGGTGCGCGGTGCGATGCGTGATGGGCAATTTGTAAGCGGTCATTGGGAGCGGAAACGAGCAAGGGACGGAAAAGCGATGAATAGCGCGATGGCCGGAGTGGCGCCGCCTGTTCCGCCGCGCACAGCACCGTTACCTGGCGGGGAAAGAGTCGTCGTGCGCGATCATCGGGGCGAAGCCCCTCGGAGGGTTCCAGGTCACAGCGGTTCCGATCCCATCGTGCGCGACCATCGTAAGTCCAAGATCAAGCACGTGTTCGTACTGATGCTGGAGAACCGCTCGTTCGACCACATGCTTGGGTTCTCGGGTATCACCGGGACCGATGCGGCGACCGGTCAGCCGACTTCCCTCGATGGATTGAATGGATCGGAGTCGAATTCCTACAACGGCGTCACCTACACGGTGCAGCCAGGTGCTCCGGACCGGGCCGAGCATGACCCATCGCATAGTTTTCCAGGTGTCCTCGAACAGCTTTGCGGCGAGGGGACCGTGTACGTGAGCGGACAGCCATACCCGCCGATCAACAACTCGGGATTTGTATCGGTCTATGCCAAGTCGCATCCGGAGTTGCCGAACGGGGCCATGCGGTGTTTTACGCCGGATCAAGTCCCGGTCATCACGGCTCTCGCGCGAGAGTTCGTCGTCTGCGATCACTGGTTCTCGTCCATGCCGGGCCCCACTGAGCCCAACCGCTTCTTCGTTCATGCGGCTACCGCCGGTTTCTTCGACAACGGACCTACGAAAACAGAGTATGCCGAAGCCTTCTCGAGCCCATGGTCCGGCATTGCATTCAAAGGTGGAACGATCTTCGATCGGCTTGATGAAGCCGGCGTTAAGTGGCGAATCTACAGCGACGACAGTTTTCCCAACGTCGCCTTGCTCAAAGGCGTCAGTCGGACGTTCGATATCGACGAGTTCGAGGATTTCCGCGAGGACGTTGCCTCTCCCTCCTATGACGCGGCATACACCTTTATCGAACCCAGCTACGACCCGCTTTCCGAGTTCGGGGGTGGCAACTCGCAGCATCCTCTCGGCAGCGTCAGGGCGGGCGAGATGATCATTAAAGAAACCTATGAAGCTCTGCGCGCCTCGCCGCTCTGGGGCGACAGCATGCTCATCATCACCTATGACGAGCACGGCGGCTTCTATGATCACCTGGCTCCCCCGTCGGCGCGGCGGACCGGTGCTACGGGGCGGAAGTTCGGGTTCACCTTCGATCAGCTCGGGCCGCGAGTCCCCGCGATCGTCATCTCACCGCGTATCCCCCGGAATCTGATCGACCATCGCCGCTACGAGCACTCGACGATCGTATCCACAGTGATAAGGCTCTTCGGCCTCAAGGAACTCACGAGCCGATCGTCGGCAACCTCGGACTTGAAGCCCCTTGCCATGCTCGATGTGCCGCGTTCCGATACTCCCACGAAACTGCCGGATCCGATGGGTGGGGCGATCGCCCGAGTCGTCGAGGTCTCCTTCGAAGCGACCGTAGCTGAACAGCCAGACAAGTCCATTGATGACGATCCGACGGGCAGGATTGCAGCCACCGTCGCGTCGGGTCTTGCCCAGCAACTTGAGGTCGCGCCGCCGAGTGAGCATGACTCGATTGTAGCTCGCGTCAACGCCCTGCGAACGCGCGCAGAGGCGCTGGAGTATTTGAAAGAGGTCCGCGTTCTCGTGAAAGCCGCCAGGCAAAGGGCGGGTGTCGAGCGAAGCGCCAGCGTTCGGGCTCACCAATGAGCCGTGAGATTGTGGCTGAAGGGGCCGCAGCGCATGTATGTCAGCATATTTTCCCATCCCATTGGCCGTGACCGGAGACGCCTGATTCCTTGTGCACCAAATGCCCCGCAGGGAACGAAAAAAGCCTTATAGGCAGCAGGTCAGCTTCCGATACAACGACAGTCGAGATATCCAGAGGTATTTGCTTTGCGTACCTACTCGCCAAGATTGATTGGGACGCGAAACAGAAGAAGAACATAACCAAGATCGTCACCATGGATGATGGTCAGTAGAGCATAAGCTATCCCTCTCGAATTTTGAAAGGACGTAAAGGGTCAGGGATGCATTGAATGCCAACTACCTGTTAATGAGAAAACTTAGACTGAAAAGCCTTATACGAGGAGAACATCATGGCATGCAAAGAACGGGTAAATGTCGTCGAGACGTATTGGACTGTTTGCTGGAAATGGATTTTTCCCTACCCCTGCAAGAAGTCGCGAACGGTAACTCGCTATCAATACGATTTCCTTCCTTGGCGCAGGAGATTCAGCTGGTCCCCCTTTAGGCGCAAGTACCAGGGTTGCTGTGGCGGATTGCTTTACGAGTGGGCCTATTGGACTTGGAACCCGTTCGGCACAGGCAACGGCCCGTGGGTCCACACCCTGTGGACGTACTTTTCCAAAGTACCGTTTGGCTCAATCGGCAACTGTCCGTTCAATGATGGTGGCGACATCTCGTAACATGGCCAGGGTTGGGGTCACGTGCCCCGCCCAGTTGGCTGGTGGCACATGCCTGTGCGATCGTGGCACAGTTCCGAGCGGCCAGGGGGTGCTGGATGCTCCCATGTTCATGTATCAGCGTGGCGAGGGCGCGATGTACCATTTTTGTCTGCCATTACCTGCGTGGGCCTATATAGCTCTAGTCAGTACAAACTTCATTGGTGCGCACATGCCCGCTAATTCAAACGTTATGTCACGGGACATAGACAACCACGCTGGATACTCCCCTGCCGCTTCATCGCGGAGAATCGTCCGTTGGATCGCGCAACTCTAAAGAGGAAGATGTCATGAAGAAAACAACAGATGTGCATGTAATAGCAATGCAAGTTGGAGACAAAGGTGTAGAAGTCATCAAAGATGTTTCAAACGATGAATGCATGCGTCTAGTGACGAAGATAGACCCGACTATAGCCAAAAATCTTTAGGATGCCAACGCGCGCATTTCAGCAATTCACGAACGTTTTCTGAACGATCCAGACTCCTTGGTCGATTACTACTTGCTCCAACATGCCCAATCCCAAGCGGACAAACTGATGAATTTGGAACTTGAAGACATGAATAGCGATGAGCAGCAAAAGAGGATCGAAGAGTACCACCGATACACTTCTATCGGTTCAGTGTTACTTTATAGAGATAACGACTTTCGAGGGGGTAGCAAATTTTATTCCGTAACATGGCCTAATTTTAAATGGTGGCCTTACCGCTTTAACGATCGGGCATCTTCGGCGAAAGCCTGGGGCGGTAATATTCTCTTTGAACACTCGTGGTATCGTGGTCGAAGACTATATCTTATCGGATATCCTTACTTCCAGCATCCAAGGTTCTCTGATTTTAATTTCAATGATATCGCGAGTTCTTATTGGAATTTCTTTTAGTTCTTCTCCAGCGGGTTGGTGAGGAAAGAGAAATCTCGAAAGATTTTGAAGTCCGCGATCGTAAACGTTCGTCGGTAGTGTCCACGGCGACCAAGTGGAACGCGAATGAACTTCCTGACGGATGCCGCTTACCGCATAATACCTGTTAGCGTATGAACAACAAAATTGAATCTATCTATTGCCATCGGTGGGGCAGCATCAACCGATATTTTGTGCTCCAAACTAAGCATACAGATTGTGCGGATGACGTAGATGACCTCGACCACGCCATAGCGTTTTCTCGGTACAACTGGACGCCGTATGAATGCGGCACGCCGATAAGAATCCGTGTCTGACGGCTCGAAGAATTCTTTCATATCGTTAGGCCGGTTTCAAGACAATCGATGACGATAAGGAGAGAAACATGGCCATACTTAAACTCATATCAATCACATGCATACAGCAGGCGGAGACTTTTACGGATGAGCTGTATGTAACCTTCAACGGCACAAAGCGATCGTTGCCCAACATGACTCAGGGTCAGACAAAATTCCTGGGCGACGAATTTCTATTCCAAGGATCGCCGCAACTGAGCTTGTTCGAGAATGATGGAAACCATTGGTACGATCGAGACGATTTTATCGACAAACACGTCATCACCGAATCGACAGCTGACGTAGCGCTCGATTTCGAAGCCACCAGCGGCAACGCCATAGGGGCACACTACGTATTAAATGTAAGCGTAACGGCGGACTCGGAGACCCCTAGGATGGCCATTCTCCGCCTTAGATCCATCACATGCCTACGGCAGGCGGAGACCTTCACGGATGAGCTGTACGTGACCTTTAACGGAACCAAAAGGTCATTGCCTAACATGACACAGGGCCAGACAAAATCCCTGGGCGACGAATTCCTGTTCCAAGGATCGCCGGAGTTGAGCTTGTTCGAGAATGATGGTGACCATTGGTACGACCGAGATGACTTTATCGCTAAACATACGATCAGCAGATCGCCAGCTGACTTGGCGCTCGATTTCAAAGCGACCAGTGGTAATGCTGTACCGGCGCACTACGAACTGAATGTCAGTGTGCTGCCAGGCCCTTAGCACTACTGCCTTAACCCAGAGGATGAGTACGCCTCCATCATCATGCACCCGCTCGGTAAGTATATGGACGAGCAGCGGAAATGGGCCCCCTGCCCTGGCCTCCCTAGCGCCTCTTTAAGCCGCCATGATTGAACAACGCTGCAATGAAGTTTAACGACTTCGGCATCATCATATCATCTACGTCACGACAGTGATGTATCGAGGTATTGCCCCAGATGATACCTGGTCTGCCCAGCCAATAGCGCAACAGTTTTTCCAGAAAACTATTAGGCGCAAGCAGAGCCCGGTAAAGCTGTCAGAGCATGCTTTCGACCGACGGGTGCATTCCTATAAGGGTCTTGTATTGCCAGTAACTTAGTTGCTAGGTGCAAGAAAGGAGAAGCATATGGCACAGAAGTATTGTCATCAGATCGGCGAGTGGGTGGAAGATAATGTCTCGCAACAAGTTGAGCAGTGTGTAAAGCGAAAATGTAAGTGGTGGTGCGCCTGCTGCAACAAATGGTTCTGCTCCCTGGTTTGGGTCATTGTCACAATAGTGAAATGGGTGGTTAAAAGCGTCTGTGAAATATTAGGTGACTTCTTCGATCTTCTCATCGCGATTATAAAGGGCGGCTGGGACATTATTGCTGGCATTTTTACATGGGACTGGAGTCGCATCTGGGATGGTTTCCTTAAAATCGTGGGCGCTGCAGGCGGCTTGATCGGAGATATAATTCGGACGGTTATCCTCCCATGCGGTCTCTACGGAGCATTTCGAGAAAGCGCTAATAAATGGCGTCTAATAAGCTATGCAGAAGATCTCATCGATAAAAGTTCCCGCTTCACCGATGACGACCGTTCTCAGATTAAAGAGGCGCTTGGTATCAATGGGGGTGGTTTCGGCTTGCGCTTGACTCTGACGAGTTACCGTGGCTTTGTTCGATCCGACTTCACAGAGCCAGGCGAAACCATTCCCGCCTTGGTCCGTTGGAACAATGAGACAAACCCTGCCATGAGAGTGGACCTTAAAAAGTTGGCAGGTTTTAGATGGGACAATTTTTTGCAAAGAAGCAAACCGGAGATTCGTGGCGACGTTTCATCTGAATCCGATATCGATTCATACTTGAATAATCCAAGCAGCAAGAGGTTTTCAATCTATGCTATGAGTGATTCCGCTCTCATCGACAGAGTTCACAATATCCAAATCAAGGGGGATACAATTGGCTTGAAGCTCGTTGTTGATCTACAGGACGTGCTTCTTACTGAACCAACCCAAGTGCAAGCTGTTATTACTAAAACTGACAAGTTACAAAATTCGTGTGAAGTGATAAATCTGCTGGCCGAAAACCCGTTCAACCGCGAACCTGCGGTTCGAGGATTCAAATGCAACCACCCTAATGATCCCAAGGACATCACTGCTGAAGAAAGGGCCAGGTATTTATTGTGCCAACCAGTCATCTTTGCAACCTTCCGTTTTCAAGCACACGATTCTTATACCGGCTACGCTGCTTGCATGTATTCAAGCACTTGTCTGGAGGGTGGTGGGACACTTGGAAACCATGGGGGCACCGGAGCTATTTATAGACATGGACTTCCGGATTGGGCGCGCACATGGGTACCCATCCACGAACTCGGGCATACCTTTGGACTCTGCCATGTGGATGGGTTAGACCGCATCATGGTCAACCCTAAGGACCGTAGTTGGTGGAGCGGATGGCTGGTGCCGGAATACCTCTGTTTTAGTGGCGAACCGCAGTTCACCCACGATGAGGCCAAAAAAGTGTGGGATTACATCATTGCGCACTTTCCAACAGACTGCCTCGCTAATAGGCGAATTGAGCTAACATGATGACGATGATGAACGATCGCATATTGCAAATATACCTGGAGTCTTTACCCGCCCATGAGGCGGTGGTTGTGAAGCGGCGGCTGGATAGCCTGCGCGAAGACTGTGGTTGCCGTTTCGGGTCGATTGTGATGCTCATCGTGACCATAAGTTGGGTCATTCATACGCTTTTGATGCCAATAGCAGGAAGAGCCTGGCAAAGCACCGTAGCTATCGGATTGGCTGTATTATTCGCCAGTGCACTGATCGGCAAGCTGGTGGGATTGGGTCTGGCACGTGTGCGCCTATATTTAGCGATGCGAAGGCTGCACCGCCGGCTTTGTGGCAAAGCCGCTCAAAAACGTTGAGTCCGGCATCGGCCGGGACACTCACGCATTCTTAGGCGATAGACCCGAACTAGAATATAAAAGAGTCAACGTGATCCAACCAGCGTCTCCCCATGGCGTGCAGCCGGCTGCCTCCAGTAGCCACTCGTACCTCGCCACCCACTTACGGCTGACACCTAGCCCGGATATTGCACCGGGCCGGCCAGACGCTCCCAGATTCCAGGCTCGGTGGGGATGATGGCGATCGGGGTTGGGATTGGCTATTTCTTGATCAATTTCCTGGCTTCAGGGCGCACTTCCCCCAACCCCCATGTCTTTTCTGTGCCGGGGACAGCACGCTGCGACGCTATCCCGGCACCAACTTGCTGGCCAGCTTCAGGAAAAGGTCTTGCTCGGGATACTGGCTGCTCAGCATCAACCGGATAGTGCGCGTGTTGCGGGTAATGACGGCGCCGATCTTCAGCAGCTTCAGGCGGATGGTGTTGACCTGGGCTTGGGCGAAGGCGGTGCGTTTGAGGTAAACCCGACGCATCCGTTCCAGCAGCAGGTAGGCCAGCCCCGAGAGCAGCAGCCGGTACTGGTTGGGCCACCACTCGTGACAACTGGTGCGGTCGGAGAACAGGAACTGCTGCTCCTTGATGCGGTTCTCCATCTCGCCCCGGGCGCAGTAGCGATTATCGTAGAGCCATTCGGCGCTGCAACCCCGCAGGTTGGTGACCACATAGCGGGTGTTGAAGCCGCGCCGCGTGGTCTCGGACTTGACGATCACCTGTCGTCGGCGTTTGTTCCAACTGCCGGCGGCGTACTTGATGAAGCCGAAGACACGCTGCTTCTCCCAGGTCTTCTCGAAGCGGATGGCCGACGCGTAGTCGATGTCTAGAGCCAGCTTGGCCAGGCGCTGGTTGCCGGCGATGCCGATGATGTAATCGACGCCGTGGCGGTCGCACCAATTGAGGATCAGCGGGCGGCAGAAGCCGCTGTCGCCACGGAAGACGATCTTCACATCGGGCCATTCTTGGCGCAGCCGCCGGACCAGCAAGGCGAGGATGGCGCCGGCGTGATGGGCGGCATCTCGCGAGGCCGGACGCAGATAGCTGACCAGCAGCTGGTCGCCACAGAATACGCATAGCGGCAGGAAGATGTAGTGGTCGTAGTAACCATTGAAGTGCCGTCCGAGTTGCTGGCCGTGTACTCGGTCATCGGTGGCATCGAAGTCGAGGTAGAGCGGCTTCTTGGGCGGCTGCCGGAACGAACGGATGAACTGCTCGATCATCTCCTCGTGGATGGCGACCGCCCAATCCCGGCCGGCCTGCTGTTCGAAGCGACACAGGGTCGACTGGCTGGCCAGCACGCCATCCGTATTGACGGCGGTCTGTAGGGCGATGTCATGACGCAGGGCATGGTGGTCGTTGAGATCTTCATAGCCCATCGCCAGGCCGAACACGCGTTGCCGGACCAGAGTTTCGGTGCGATGCAGGCAGCGCTGCGGGTCACGATCATCGCTGATCCGGCGGGCGACGGCGCGAGTCAGGCCCACCTCACGATCCATCTGCCGCAGCAGCAGGATGCCGCCGTCGGAGGTGACGTCACCGCCATCGAAGCTGGCGAGGATCTGACGGCCTTTGCAGCGTGGAAAGGCGGCGGTCGGCGTGGTACATTTTGTCATGGCGGCTGAGTCGGTTGGTTCTTGTATAGGAGCTTGAATTATAACCGATTTTCAGCCGCTTTTTGCATGTCTGGTGCAATATCCGGGCTAGCGTCCGCTGACCTTACTGCCTCCTTTATCGATATCAAGCGGGGGCGTCTCGAGAGACCCTAGTGATTGCTGCGTCTAACGCCAGCCCCGTGGCCGGCGTTGGTGCATTAGAGAGCTTAACTCATATTATCATGCTCGATCCGTCGCCGGATGCGCTCCAGAGTTATCCCTCTCTCCCGTATGCTCGGAGACGTTTCCATGGCATTGACGGGGCAAGAGACTTGGTGTCCATGGGAGATCTCCGTCCCAATACGTCGGATTGGGACTGTGTCTGGTTCATTTGAGAGAAACGCTCTACATGCGACTTTAGCAGGCGGGAGAGACCAGGCCCGTGGGGGGGGTGGATAGTAGAGCTACGTGTCAGGTAAGTCTCTGATCTGAAGTTTTCGTGTATTACCGACGCTCGGATCACTGACACGGATGACCCCATGGCAAAGCGCCGCTTCGTTGTACCTCTCACGGCAGCTGAACAGCAGACGCTGACCTCAGCTTATCATCACGGCGAGACGCGAGCCCTACTGACCTTCTCCCTGGTTTAGGACCACTTACAATGAGAAAACCGCTCCTTCATGCATACCGCTGGTCATAGGTCACGGGTGGCAGATAGTCCAGCAAGCTGTGCGGTCTGACAGGGTTGTTGCAGTGGGCTCTCCCTTGGTTGATTTCATGCCGGGCATCGGTGAGACCCAGAAACCAGTGCTGATTGAGGCATCCATCGTGGAATTTGCCGTTAAAGTTCTCAATAAAGGCGTTTTATGTCGGCTTACTTGGATGAATAAATACCAGCGTAATCTCCCGCTCACGCCCTAAAAGAACTTCGCTTTGCTGGTCAGTTTCGGCCCATTATCGCATGTCAAATTCACCTGATTAAGATATGACGGCTTACTGAGTCACCTAGGGTTTTACCCCCTTACCTAGTGACAAAAATTTTTCTAGCAGCTTATACGACGAGAGGCTATAAAAACTACATAGCACAGACCCTATCTGCATAAGCTGGAATTAGCGGCTTGGGGGGTGTGGTGGAAGCGAACACTAGAGAAGGAAATCACCTCGACCTCCCCGGCCGCAAGGAAGGAGCTGAAGGTCGTGGCCAAGTCACGCCGCCATCGATTGTTTTTCCGAAAGGTGGCGGGAGCATCCGGGGCATGGGCGAAAAGTTTGCCGCCAACCCGGTCACGGGCACCGGCGCGATGTCGGTGCCCATCTATACCAGTCCAGGCCGTTCGGGCTTCGGCCCGCAACTCTCACTGAGCTATAATTCCGGCGCCGGCAACGGCCCATTCGGTTTCGGCTGGAGCCTGGCGTTACCGTCGATCACGCGCAAGACCGACAAGGGCCTGCCGCAATATGTCGATGCGGTCGATTCCGACGTCTTTACTCTCTCGGGCGCCGAGGACCTGGTGCCGGTTTACCGGCAGAGTTCCGACGGCAACTGGGTGCGCGATGCAGCAGGCCAATTGGTCGTCCACGAAGACGACATCAACGGCTATCGAGTCCACCGCTACCGTCCTCGCATCGAAGGGCTCTTCGCGCGCATCGAGCGATGGAGCAAGATCGGCTCGCCCGGCGACGTCCACTGGCGCTCGATCTCGAAGGACAACATCCTCACGCTCTACGGCCATGACGCCAATTCGCGTATTGCCGACCCGCTCGACGCCAGCCGCATCTTTTCCTGGCTAATCTGCGAATCGCGTGATGACAAGGGCAATGGCATTCGCTACCTCTACAAAAAGGAGGATGGCGACTACCAGCTACGGCCAGGTCAAGCCGATCCGTTCAATCAGGTCCACCAGCGCAACCGAGGCCTCGCCTCCGATTCGCGCCGCACCGCGCAACGCTACCTGCAGCGTGTGCTGTACGGCAACCTCAAGCCCTTGCTGGATGCCCAGGGCCGGCGCCCCCGATATCTGAGCGATCTACCAAATCCGCCATCGGACACGGATGCCGACTGGCTGTTCGAAGTGCGCTTCGATTACGGAGAGTTGAACGAGGGCAATCCGACGGGCCAGCCAGAGAAGCCTTGGCGCTACCGTCTTGATGCCTTCTCCAGCTACCGCTCGGGTTTCGAGGTGCGCACCTGCCGCCGCTGTGAGCGGGTGCTGATGCTGCACCACATCCCCGATCAGCCGGCGGGCCCGGGCCGGGCGGCGCAACCCGGCTACCAGGGTGTAGTTCGCAGCACCGAATTCACTTACGACGACGAGATCGACCCCGGTCTTGCCACCCGGCCCGTCTACAGCTTCCTGAAACAGGTGGCGCAAACGGGGTGGAAGCAGGAAGGTGGTTCGACCACCCGCCGCAGTCTGCCGCCGGTGGAGTTCACCTATACCGTGCCCATCGTGCATGAGATCGTCGAAGAGGCCGATCTGGCGAGCCTGAAGAACCTGCCCATCGGTCTGGATGGCAACACCTATCGCTGGACCGATCTGCACGGCGAAGGCATCCCCGGCATCCTCACCGAGCAGGCTGGTGCCTGGTGTTACAAGCGCAACTGGAGCCCGATACCACAGAAGCAGACCGACGGCAGCGAAGCGGTCAAGGCCTGGTTCGCTCCGCTCGAAATCGTCACTCTCAAGCCCAATGCGGCCCTCAGCAGCGGTACGGAGTTTATGGATCTGGCCGGCGACGGCCAACCCGACGTGGTCGTCATGGAAGGCCCTACCCCTGGCTTATATGAACATGACGAGGCCGAAGGCTGGCAGTCGTTCCGCCCCTTTACGTCGCGCCTGACCCGCGATCTGCGCGACCCCAACCTCAAGTTCGTCGACCTGGACGGTGACGGCCACGCCGATGTGCTGATTACCGAAGACGACGCCTTGGTCTGGCATGCCTCGCTCGCCGAAGCAGGCTTCGGTCCGGCCCGGCGCGTCGCGCAAGCGCTCGACGAGGAGAAGGGCCCACGCCTCGTCTTTGCTGACGGCACGCAATCCATCTTTCTCGCCGACATGAGCGGCGACGGTCTCACCGACCTGGTTCGCATCCGCAACGGCGAGGTGTGCTACTGGCCCAATCTCGGCTACTGTCGCTTCGGTGCCAAGGTCACGATGAGCTTCACAGACGAAAGCGGTTGCTCGGCCTGCTTCGATCATTGCGACCAATTCGATCACAAGCGGATCCGCCTGGCCGACATCGACGGCAGCGGCACCACCGACATTATCTACCTGCACCGCGACGGCGTGCGGCTCTACTTCAACCAGTCGGGCAACGGCTGGAGCCAGCCGCAGGTGCTCAAGGTGTTCCCGCGTATCGATGACCTCGCGAGTATCGTGCCCATTGACCTGCTGGGCAACGGCACCGCCTGCCTGGTCTGGTCGTCGTCCTTACCGGGTGACGCCCGCCGGCCGATGCGCTACGTCAACCTGATGGGCGGGCAGAAGCCACACCTGCTGGTCAAGACTGTCAACAACCTCGGGGCGGAGACGCGCGTCAACTACGCCCCCTCGACCAAGTTCTACCTGCAGGACAAGCGCGACGGCAGGCCCTGGATCACCCGGCTGCCGTTCCCGGTGCATGTGGTCGAGCGCGTGGAAACCTGGGACCACATCAGCCGCAACCGCTTCGTCACCCGCTACGCCTACCACCACGGCTACTTCGACGGGGAAGAGCGCGAGTTTCGCGGCTTCGGCATGGTGGAGCAGTGGGATACCGAGCAGTTCGCAGCCCTAGCCGACGGAGCGGTGCCGGCCGACAACATCGACAGTGCTTCGCATGTGCCGCCGGTGTTGACCAGAACCTGGTTCCATACCGGCGTCTACCGCGGCCGCGACCACGTCGCCGACTACTTTGCCGGGCTTCTGGACGCGCACGACGTTGGTGAGTACTTCCGCGAGCCGGGTCTAAGCGACGCGCAGGCGCGTGAGCTGCTGCTCGAAGATACTCTCCTGCCCGACGGCTTGGGCGTCGAAGAAGAGCGCGAAGCCTGCCGGGCGTTGAAAGGCGCGATGCTGCGCCAGGAGATCTATGCGTTGGACGGCGTGGGCGTGGACGCCGACTATCCCCATGGCCACCCCTACACCGTCGCCGAACAGAACTTCACTATCCGCGCCTTGCAGCCACGTGGCTTGAATCGCCACGCCGTCTTCTTCACCCATGCGCGCGAGGCGCTGACTTACCACTACGAACGCAACCCCACCGACCCACGCATCCAGCATGCGCTGACAATGGAAGTCGATGATTTCGGCAACGTCCTCAAACAGGCTGCCATCGGCTACGGCCGCCGCGCCTCACCGTTGTCGGAGCAATGGGATCGCAACCGACAGACAACGGCGCTGATGACCTGCGCAGAAAACACCGTCACCAATGCCGTGGACGATACGACGAAGTACCCGGACGACTACCGCAGCCCGCACCCGTGTGAATCACGCAGCTACGAGCTGACCGGCGTGGCCCAGTACGACAAGCGCTTGGGTTTCAAGCGGCTCGTCGATGAGATTGCCACCGCAGCGCCCTTGAAATACGAGGAGGAATCCACCGCCGGGCAGAAGCAGAAACGCCTGATCGAGCACGTCTGCACGCTCTATCGCAAGGACGATCTCAGCGGTCTGCTACCCCTCAACAAGCTCGAACCACTTGCACTCTCGGGCGAAAGCTACAGGCTCGCTTTCACCCCCGGGCTGCTGGATCAGGTGTTCAAGCGTCCACGCCTAGCGCAACCCGACGAATTCTTGCTGCCGTTGGCGGCCCGGGCAGCGATCCTCGGCGGCCAAGCCGGCGACCAGGGCGGCTATGTCGACCTGGTCGGCAATAGCCACTGGTGGATCCCTTCGGGCCGATTGTTCTATCACCCGGACGACGTGGCAGCCCCCGTCGAGCTGGCCGAGGCCCGCGCCCATTTCTTCCAACCGCGCCGCTACCGCGACCCCTTCGATCAGCACGCCTTCGTCGACTTCGACGCCTATGGCCTGCTGATGGTCGAAACCCGCGACGCGCTGAACAACCGCGTCACGGTGGATGCCAACGACTACCGCGTGCTGCAGCCGCGCCTGATCAGCGATCCGAATCGCAACCGGACCGAAGTCGCTTTCGATGCGCTCGGCATGGTGGTCGGCACCGCCGTGATGGGCAAGCCGCACCCGGCGGAGGCGGAAGGCGACTCGCTCGCCGGCTTCGCCACAGACCTCACGCAAGACGAACTCGACGACTTCTTCGACGCCGTCGACCCGCACGCCAACGCGGCGGCACTGCTGGAAGACGCGACCACACGCATCCTTTACGGCCTCGACCGCTTCCGCCGCACGCAACAGGCACACCCCGATGAACCAAAAGAGTGGCTGCCCGCCTGCGCCGCCACGCTCGTTCGCGAAACCCACCTCCACGCCCCGCTGTCGCCGCAGGGCCTGAAAATCCCGCTCAGCTTCAGCTACTCTGACGGCTTCGGCCGCGAAGTCCAGAAGAAGATCCAGGCCGAGCCCGGGCCGGTGCCGCAGCGGGATGCCGCGGGCAAGATTATCGTCGGGGTCGACGGCCAGCCGGTGATGACACCGAATGAGGTGAGCCCGCGCTGGGTTGGCAGCGGCTGGACAGTGTTCAACAACAAGGGCAAGCCGATTCGCCAGTACGAGCCCTTCTTTACCGACACCCACCGTTTTGAGCTGGATATGCGCATCGGCGTCAGCCCGGTGCTTTTCTACGACCCGGCCGAGCGCGTCATCGCTACGCTGCACCCGAACCACACCTACGAAAAAGTGACGTTCGACCCTTGGCAGCAGACAACCTATGACGTTAACGACACCTGCGCGCCGCCGGTCCAGAAGCCTGGCGACCCGCCACCGCGCGAAACCGGCGATCCGCGCACCGACCCCGACATCGGCGGCTACGTCAAGAAGTACTTCGAGGCACTGTCGGTAGATTCAGCGCAGCCCTGGCAGACCTGGTACGCCCAGCGTATCGGCAACGCACTGGGCACCGACGAACGCAACGCTGCCGAACGCGCCGGGGCCCATGCCGATACACCTACCACTGCCCATTTCGACGCCCTGGGCCGTCCCTTCCTGACAGTCGCGCGCAACCGGGTGGTCTGCGAAGGTCATCTGCTGCACAACAAACCCGACGAGCAATTCCGCACCCGCGTCGAGCTGGACATCGAAGGCAACCAGCGCACGGTGTTCGACGAACGCAAGCTGCCCGACACCGACAACCTGCCCCTGGGCGCGCTGGAGCAGCGCATCGTCATGCAGTACGCTTACGACATGCTGGGCAACCGCATCCACCAGCAAAGCCAGGAAGCCGGCGCGCGCTGGATGCTCAATGACGTGGCCGGCAAGCCGATTCGCGCCTGGGACAGCCGCGGCCACAACTTCACGACCAAGTACGACGCACTGCGCCGCCCGATCGAACAATACGTACGGGGCACCTTCAGCGATCCCGATCCGCTGAAACCCAACTCCGACCCCCGCACGCTAAACCCGCCGAACGAGGCCGGCCTGCTGGTCGACAGGATCGAGTACGGCGAGCCGCCGCTCAACCCTACACAAGAGCAGGAAGCCGAAGCGCAGCGCCTCAACCTGCGCACCCGCATCTACCGCCACCTTGATTCCGCCGGCATCGCCACCAATGCTCGGCTCGACGCCGCCGACAAGCCGATCGAGGCCTACGACTTCAAGGGCAACCTGCTGCGCAGCACGAGGCAACTGATCAGCGACTACAAAGCCATTCCCGACTGGTCACGTAACCCAAAACCGCACCTCGACGCCGAAACCTTCGAAGGCCGCACCCGCTACGACGCGCTCAATCACCCCGTCCAGTCCGTCGCCCCACACAGCAGCCTGGGCCGCGGCAAGGTCAACGTCATCCAGCCGGTGTTCAACGAGGCCAACCTGCTGGAGCGGGTGGACGTGTGGCTGGAACGCGTGGCGGAACCGGGCGAGCTGCTCGACCCGACCGTTGAGGCGCCATCGCGGGTCGGCGTGACCGATATCGACTACGACGCCAAGGGCCAGCGCCTGCGCATCGACTACAAGAACGGCGCCAGCACCTTCTACCGCTACGACCCGCTCACTTTCCGCCTCACCCAGCTGTTGACCAGGCGCAAGCCGGCGGATTCCCCCGGCGACGACCCGCAGCCCGCTGATCCCGCCTGGCCCGGCAAGCAAGTGCAGAACCTGCACTACACCTACGACCCCGCCGGCAACATCACCCACATCCGCGACGACGCGCAGCAGGCCATCTACTTCAAGAATCAGCGTGTCGAGCCAAGCAACGACTACGTCTACGACGCACTCTATCGCCTGATTCAGGCCCAGGGCCGCGAGCATCTGGGGCAAGCAGGAGCCGCGCCGATACCGCACTCCTACAGCGATGCGGGTCGAATCGGTCTGCTGCATCCCGGCGATGGCAACGCCATGGGCACCTACACCGAGCGCTACGTCTACGACGCGGTCGGCAACTTCCTGCAGATGCAGCACCGCGGCAGCGACCCGGCGCATCCGGGCTGGACGCGCGCCTACACCTACGCGGAAACCAGTCTGATCGAAGACGGCAAAGACGGCACGCCGGTCAAGGCCAGCAACCGTCTGACCCGCACCATGCTGAATCCGGCAGGCAACACCCCGCAGCCGGAGTCCTACCGCCACGATGCCCACGGCAACATGCTGAGCATGCCACAACTGAACGCGATGCAGTGGGACTACAAGGACCAGCTGCAGTTGACGCAGCGGCAGAAGGTCAACGACGAGGACGTGGACGGCGTCGAGCGCCACGGCGAGCGTACCTGGTACATCTATGACGCCTCAGGGCAGCGTGTGCGCAAGGTGACGGAACTGGCCAACCACGGCGGTATCAAGGACGAGCGCATCTATCTCGGCGGGTTCGAAGTGTTTCGCAGCTATCAAGGCCCATTCAATGCGCGCACGCTGAAACTGGAGCGCGAGACGCTGCACGTGACGGACGACAAGCGGCGCATCGCGCTGGTGGAGATGCGCACGCTGGGCGATGAGCAGGACGTACCGCAGCGGCTGATCCGCTACCAGTTCGGCAATCATCTCGGATCAAGCAGCCTGGAGCTGGATGAACAGGCACAGATCATTTCCTACGAGGAATACGCACCCTACGGCAGTTCAACCTATCAGGCGGCGCGCAGCCAGACGGAGACGGCGAAGCGGTATCGGTATACAGGGAAGGAGCGAGATGAAGAGAGTGGCTTGTATTACCACGGGGCGAGGTACTACGCGGCGTGGCTGGGTAGGTGGGCAAATTGTGATCCAGTGGGAATCGTTGATGGCGCTAATCTATATCAATACTGCAGATGCATGCCTGTCAAGGGAACTGACCCGTGCGGCACCCAAACCGCGATGAGCGAAACCTCGGTTCTGCAGACAATCTACAAGACGCTGGAACAGAAGAGAATTGCCTACAACAGCGAGACAACGGTCAAGCTTACTCTTTCAGATGGAACAACCGCAGTTCGTCGCTACGACGTGTTCTATCAAGACCCAAAGACCAAAGAATTTCACGGCATCGAAGCAAAGGGCGCTAGCCCAGGAAAGCTGACCGCCACCCAACTTCAAACGGACAGAATAGTGCAGGAGTATGGTGCGCGGTTTGAAGTGCTCGACACGGCAGCGAAACCGCCAAGTGCAGTGAAGGCTCAGAACCTTCCAATCACCAAGGGCATGCAAGGTCAAATTCGCCCGGGTCACCTGCAATACGCTCACGGCAGACCCGGCTATGTTCCGAATCCGACCGAGCCATTCTCGACGGATGTCAATTTCTGGCGGGCAATGATGGACGAATCGCATCCCAATATGAACGCACCCCCGAACACCGCGAGAATGACGAGCATCAATCAGCCAACAAAGCATTTGTCACAAGCTGAAGCGGCAGCTCAAACCGCTAAGAATGTGGGCAGCAAGGCAACGCGTCCGTCGCCACTACCTCCTTCGCTTGGTGGCACGACCAAGCCTTTGCAGGCGCCAATTCGGCTGGCACCTCCGGAGCCCGTGCCACCTATTTCTCCGCCCAAACAGAGCGTGGGGCCCAGCGCCGTGCCCAAGAGCGCCCCCCCGGCAGCGCTACCGAAGGGAGCGGCGCCGGGAATTCTAGAAGGTATTGCGGGAAAGCTGGCCGGTCCTGGCGCAGTCTTGGGCGGCTACCTGTCCTTTAAGACGCACTACCACGACGTGATGATGATATTCGATCCTAGCAATCCGGAACTCGGGCCAGTCAACACGCACCGTTTTGATTCAGTCGGAACTGAGTGGATCAAAATTGGCCCGCAGACATGGGTCACACGGGATTATTACGACAAGATGTTGTAAGCAAGCGCAGGTGGGTTGGTTCGCGGGCTTACCCCTCTACATTGGTTCGAGCGAGGTTTGATGCAATAAACGACTGGCATGATGAACGATGCTATGCCGTTGCAAGGACGTGGCGGGCGAGGGTATTTCGAGCAGGAGCATTTTCTCCAGGGAAGCAAATGACTATATGAGGCTTGATAGCTCTGACTGGGGTCACTGATGACAATCACGACAATAAGACAAATGCAGGATGCGCTGCGGCGTGTCGGGCTCCTAGATGCAGACTATACGGACGGCGAGCTCGACGACGCGACGCGCGCTGCGCTCGCCAAGTTCCAGCGCGAAGCGAGCCTTCAGCGCGAGGGTGAAGCAAGCGGTCAGCCCGACGTACAGACTCTGAACACTCTGGAGGAGTACGCGGCACGATCAAAACAGTTCATTTTGCGCGGCTGGTTGCTAGGCATAGAAGGGCCGCTTCCGGAAGTACGCGTGCGAGCCGAAGATCGCGACGTCAACGATCTGCGCGAGTCGCTGGGCGATCGCGATGGTCAATTGACGGATAGCACTGGCCGATTCGAAACCCTGTACACCGCGGACCAGTTCACGCGCGGAGACAAGAGCATCGCCGACGTGATGCTGACGCTGCAACACGACGACGCACCGATCTCCAATTACCGCGTATACCGGCTACAGCCGGACACATGGCCTCCGCGCGATGAACGTCCGCGACGCTTGTCACCGTTGAGCGCAGACGACCCGTTGCCATCGGCTAACGACACAAAAGAGAACACACCGCTCACCGCCGAACAACTGCAACTCGGCATACCGGCGCGCCCGGTCGAGGAACTTAAGATCATCGTCGGCAATGCGTCCGACGGCACGCCAAGCGAGTATGAACGACTGCGCGACGCGATCACGCCGCTGCTAGGTGATCGTCCACCCACTGCGCTCGACGAAGCCAAGTTCCGCGACTTCACGTTCGTCGCGCGCGAGAGCGACCTGCCACGCGAGCGCATCGAAGAATATGTCGGCGCCTGGAATCTCACGGATCACGCCAACATCCGGCACGAAATTTTCTACGGACTGTTGCGCGACGGTCCTCCTGCGAGTCTTCCAGGGCTGTCGCACGATCTGCCGGCGCTGCTCGAAGCCGGTGAGGCAATTTGGCGTCGCAA
Organism: Pistricoccus aurantiacus; assembly: GCF_007954585.1. Lineage (GTDB taxonomy): Bacteria > Pseudomonadota > Gammaproteobacteria > Pseudomonadales > Halomonadaceae > Pistricoccus > Pistricoccus aurantiacus. The sequence continues at coordinate 2,444,030 of NZ_CP042382.1, read as the reverse complement.
GCTCGAGGAATCGCTGGCTTTGAATTTCATTCCGTCATGCTTGTTGCGCGACTTCGACGGCACGATCAAGCAACTAAGGCGCGCGCGCGTTGATCAAGCTGACCGTCCGATGGGACCCGGCCGCGCGAGCCTGAGCGCCTTTCTGGTCGGCGTTGCACCGCTCGAATTGAGTGACGCACGGCGCAAGTTCCTCGATCTCTATCACTCACACGACGGGTCCATCGACGACTTCTGGCAGAAGGCCGTTTCGGAGGCATTCGAATGGAAACCATCGGAAGTCCTGCAAGTCCAGACGGCGCTGCAACTGGCCGAGATCACATCATTCAATCTTCCGCTCGTCGAACGGATCATGCGCGAGCATTCGCCAGCGAAGCTGGAAGACCTGACCGCTATCGATGGCGACGAATGGCTGCGGCTGGTGCACGCGGCGGGGGTTCCGGAGGATTCGCCCGGAGAAGGCGCTGCCGATCAGCAGCAGCGCGTCGCGAATGGGATCCTGCGCACATTGCAATCGGCGTATCCGAATCGCTACGTCGCGCGGATCGCGTTGCAGACGCGTGACACGCCACTGCGCCAGTCATCGGACCTGTTGCGTCGCTTCTTCGATCGCGAACAGGCGACTTTCGACTTGCGCACGACCTCGGTAACGCACTACCTGCGCGAGAACGGCGAGCGGGTCTACGAAGGACTGTCGCTGCAGCAGCAAGATCGGCTATCGAGCCAGCTGAAGCGGCTGCAACGGACGTTTCAGTTGAGCACCGGACTACCGCAGATGCAATCGCTGCTCGAGCTCGACCTCGATTCTGCATACAAGGTCGTCACGCGCACCTCGCAGGCAATGTTCCGCGAGCTGTATGCAGAGAAACTCGGTGGCGCCGAAACCGCCGATGCGATCTATGCCCGAGCGCTGAAGGTTCATTCGACCGTCACCGCCATACTTGGCGACCTGATGCAGTATTCACAGGGCCCGCTGCCAAAAGTGATGCATGCTTCGATCGGGATCGAGCAGAAAATCAAGGATAACCCGATCTACACTGATCTATTCGGCAGCCTCGACCTCTGCGCCTGCGAGCACTGCCGCTCAATGTATAGTCCGGCCGCGTATCTGGTTGACCTTCTCGCGTTCCTAGATACACCGAAGGGTTCCGTAAAGCCCAATCCGCTCGACGTATTGATCGGCAACGAGCGCAAGGGTCTAACGGGACGTCGACCGGATATCGCGCAGATCCAGCTGACATGCGACAACACCAATACGCGCATTCCGTACATTGATCTTGTTGACGAGATTCTGGAAAGCTACATCGCGCACAACCAGCCATTTGCATTCAACCGCCCGCCCGATCCTCCGAACGACGAGCTGCCGCATCCGACGGCTGAGGAACTTGGCGCCAATCCAGTGTATCTCACGCTGGACTCCGATCAGTCATCAGCCAAGGCATCGGATGAATTGCGCAAGACAGTCTATCCGCTGACGCTTCCATTCAACACCGAGCTCATCACTTCGCGGATCTATCTGGAGCATATGGGGACCAGCCGCGAGGAGATTCTTCGCACGTTCGCGCTCGACGAAGAGCTCGACACGCTGATGGCGACCTCGACGGAGACGCTCCGCCTTTCACCGCAGGATTTCGAGATCGTCACCGTCTCGCAGTTTTCGGGGCAGTCATCGACGATTGCCGCCACGCTCGGAGAGGCCTACGGCTTCTCCGAAGCGAATGACTTGGGTGCTGACTTTCCGCCGCACGCAGCAATGCCACGGCTGCGACTCAACGATCCGCGCAAGCTCGCGGTCAAGGCACTGCAGCACTATCTGAATCTCGCCGGTGCGACGCCGCCCCTGCTAGTCAACGGCGTGTTCGATGTGAAGACACAAACCGCGCTCAGCGCGTTCCAGGTCGCGGCCGGCGACACTCCTACGGGCGAGGCCGACGGCGGCGTATGGTTCAAATTCGATACGACGTCGGATACGCCACTCTCGCCGCTGATGTCGTACGTGCCAATATTCCTTGAGAGGACCGGGCTCACGTATCCGGAACTCATCGAGTTGGTCAGGACGCGATTCCTCAACGGCACGGCATTCGATTTCGACTTGCTGAAGCGGATCGGTTTTTCGCTTGATGAATTGTCGGCATGGATCAAGGCGGGCTTTCCCGCGTTGGACGCGACGCAAACCGCGAAGCTCGCCACGGCGTGGATGACCGAGGACTGGTTCAAGCGCTGGGCCGAAAGCCATCGCGACGTCGTCGTGATCGGCGTGCCAGCCGGTGCCGATTGCAACCTGGAAGCGACGACGCTCCGCCATTTGGATGGCTCGCTGCTTAAGCGCGCGGAGCTGCTGCGATTGAATTCGTTCATTCGCCTATGGCGCCGTCTGCAGTGGCCGCTGCCGGTGCTCGATCGTGCGTATGCGGTGCTGTACAGCAGTGCGTTCGATTTCATCGTGCGCCTCGCCGATGTCGTCCGCGTGCAGCGCAAGCTGGAGATCGAGCCGGAAGCGTCCCTGTGCTTCTGGGGCGAACTCGATACGCGCGGCGATCCGTCGGTCTACGACCGGCTGTTCCGCAATAAGGCGGCATTGCGCATCGAACCGATCTTCGTACTCGACGAGACGCTCAGCGAGCTGAAGGCGGTTACCGATAATCCATTGACTCCGCCGAGAATTGCCGATCACGTACCATCAATCCTTTCCGCATTCCGTATCCGTGGCTCCGATCTCGACCTGCTGCTTTCGACGCTCAACGTCGGCGAGACGCTCAATCTCTCAAGCCTCTCGCTACTGTACCGATACGTACTGTTAGCGAAGTCGCTCTCGATTCCGATTCCCGCCCTGCTGACGCTGAAGACGCTGTCGGGAACCGATCCTTTTGCACCCGGCCCGAACCCGCCGCGCACCACCTTTGACTTCATTGAACTGGTGCGCAAGTTGCAAGCCGATCATTACAACCCGGCGCTGCTCGACTTCATCTTCCGCCATCACTCCACGCCGCCGTCGCAACCGGAGCAGCCGACCGCGGCGACGGTGCAATTCCTCGACGCGCTGCACAGGGGTCTCGCAAAGATCGAGGCCGAGCATCGCATGCAGCCCGATCCCGCCGGTGAGCTAGCGCGCAGCGAACTATCGATCGTCGAAAGCGATCCGCGCGTCGTCGATGAGGCGATGCGGATGATCGACGGCAGCGTACGCTATGGGGTGAAGCTTGTGGGCTTGCCGGTGGCGTTCACGTTCCCCGTCGATGTTCGACAAAAAGTCGCGTACGAGGCCGGCGCGGGAATGCTGACATTTCAGGGCGTGATGACGCCGGCGGAAAAGGCGTCGCTCGCGGGCGCCGCCACCACACTACCCGCTGCGGTGCAGCCATCCTACGTCACGGCCGTTGGCGATTTGTTCAACCTGCCGCGGACGTTCTTCAACGATCATCTCACGGCTTTCTTTGCTGCGCCCACGGCAACTGCGAAGCTACTCGATCGTCCATCGCTCGATTCGTCGCTGCGGCCGGTAATGCTGGACAGTACTGGTACCGTCGTTCCGCGCGACCCATCGGGAAATCTTCCAGCGGTCCCTTCGGTCGTCGATACCGAGATCGGCAGCAAGTTCGCGTTCCTGCTCGACGCCCTGGTGCCGCGAACGCGCGAGAGGCTAAAGACAGCGCTGGTGATGCAGGGCGCCTCCGATGCGTTCGGCATCGACACCCGGGTCGCAGCGGCGCTGTTGAGAAATCCGAACGTGATGCAGTCGATTCGCGATCCGGGTGAGCCGGCAATCGCCGACTTTCTTGATCTCACGGGCGACGGCTTGAGCGCTGCGTATTTCACGAACGCGACGCTCGACGGCGATGCTGTGTTCGTGCGCACCGACGCGATGGTCGACTTTGACTGGACCGCGGCTACGCCGGATCCCGTAAAGATCCCGGCCGGCGACTACAGTGTTCGCTGGAGCGGTTTGATTATCGCCGAGCGGAGCGAGGAATACACGCTCAGTATCGAATGCGCCGATGGCGCGCGGCTTTGGGTCGGCGGACATCTCGTGATCGACGACTGGAAAGACCAGCCATCCACGACACGCATCGGCAAACTGAAGCTCGAGGCCGGCGTGCTGATTTCGCTGCGGCTCGAGTATTACAAGAAAAGCATGTCATCGAAGGTACAGCTGACGTGGAGCAGCGCTTCGTTGAATACGGTAGTGATCCCGGTCGCTGCACTGTTCACCGACCAGGCCGCGACGCGGTTGACCAAGGCGGCGCTGATAGCATCCATGTTACGCCTTGATGCGAAGGAGATCGTTCATTTCGCCACGGCGAAGCTGCTTGATTTCGGGAAGCTGCCGTTGAATGGCGCGACACACTACGTTCCAACGCAGTTCCGGAATTGGGTCCGGCTCGTCGATTACGCGACCTTGCGCAATGTCGTCCCTGACGGCGAGACCGACCTCATCGATGTGTTCGCAGCGCCGACGCCGGAAGAAGCGCGCCGACGACTCGCCGACGCTACCGGGTGGGGGGCGAGCGAAATCGAGCAACTCACGGGCGCTGACGGCTTCGCGTTCGCGCCGGCCGATTTCACGAGCGAGCAGCGACTGCGTCGCTTGCCGGCATGCTTCAGCCTGATGCAGCGGCTCGGGATCACCGCCGATCGGGCCTTACAATGGGCGCGCATCCGCTTCGAAGACACATCGGTCGTACCATCGGTGGCCTATTGGGCGTTCACCATCAAGGATGCGCCGCGCGCCATCCAGCTTGCTCAGGACATGCGCAACATCGCGCGCGCCAAGCACGACGACAAAAGCTGGATCGAGGTCGCGAAGCCGCTCAGCGATGCGTTGCGCGACTCTCGCAAGGCCGCGCTGCTCGGATACATCCTGGCGATGCCGTCGATCATCGAACGCAACATCGCCGACTCCGGCAAGTTGTTCGAGTTCTTCCTCGTAGACGTGGACACCACGAGCTGCACCGAGACATCGCGGATCAAGCAGGCGATCTCATCGGTTCAGCTGTTCATCCATCGCTGCCTGATGGGACTCGAGGATCACGGTCCGTTGGCATCGTACACGGTGGTCCCGGCACAGATCGACGCGCCGCGCTGGCGCTGGATGCAGCGCGAGGTGTTATGGGAGGCCAACCAGAAGGTGTTCCGCTATCCGGAGAACTGGCTAAAATCCGAGCTACGCGACGATCGCACGCCGTTCTTCCGCGAGCTGGAATCCGAGCTGCTGCAGAGCGATCTCACCGATCCGTACGTCGAGAAGGCGCTGCTCGGCTATCTGCAGAAGCTCGACGACGTCGCGCGCCTGGAGATCTGCGGCGTGCGCGAGGCCCCGTCGGCTTACGCGCTGCACGTGTTCGGTCGGACGCGCAACACACCGCACGTGTACTTCCATCGGACGCTGACGCGCAAGCGCGGCGACACCTGGGATGTCGGGACGTGGAGCGCATGGCAGAAGGTTCCGCTCGATATCGAAGGCGTAGACGACGGCGCTAACGGTGAGCTGAGCGGAGTGCATTTGCTGCCGGTCATCTGGAACCGCCGGCTCTACGCGTTCTGGCCAACGTTCCGCAAGAAGCCGGACACCGCCCGCAACGCGAACCTTCCGCAGGGATTCGGACCGGTCGAACAGTGGGAGATCCGCCTCTCCTGGAGCGAGTTCTTCCAGGGCAAGTGGTTGCCGCGCGAGCATAGCGACGCGGCGCTGGTCGGGATCCCCGACGACGAATGGAGCACGAGCGTCGCGCGTTCGCACGATCACTTCGCGCCGACCGAGGGGACGATCACTTATACGACGACGACGGATTACGGCTTCTGGACGGACACGGACAGCTACACGCTGCCGACGGTCTTCCCGATGACGATCTCCGGCGGCGAGCTCGATGGGGTGCACCTCGAGACCGCGATGGACTACGCCGAGGTCGATATCAGCGAGAGCTCGTTCGAGATGCACCAGTTTCTACCGCCTCCGGCCGGCCATCTGTTCTCCATCTCGCCGGGTTCGGATCAGCTCCGCATCGATGCCTATCAGCGCTACACCGGGACTACGATGGGCAAGAAGAGTAGCAAGCGTGTCGTCGATACCGTCGTCGTCCAAGGCGGCAGGCGCGATGCACGGCAGAAGCGCGACGAGGAAAGCGAAGACTCGTCGCGTAACGTCACCCGCTATCGGTGGATTGGGCGCTTCTCAGTCGATGGATGTCGCAACAAGGTGATCAGTTTGCCGGGAAACCATGCGTATTCGTACAAATCGCTGGCGCGTCCGAAAGGTAGCAGCAATTTCTTCAACTGGCTGCTTGCGGACACATCGCAGAAACGCTTCGAGCTCGATCCGTCGCCGGTGATCCTCAACAAGCTGCCGAGCCGCTACCTGGTACTGGACTCCCATCCAGACCAAGACTTCAACGACAGCACACCCTTCTTCTTTCAGGACTCGCGGCGTGTCTTTCTCGTCGTGCCCACGCAGGCGCCGCCGCGCAAGTTCGGTGAAACTCCGTTCGTGCCGCTGGAGCCGTCCCTGCCGGAGCTTCCGCCGCTGCAACGCAAGTTCGATCCGAAGCTCGATCTCGGTCGACCCTATGCACTCGCAGCGTCGCAAGCACAGATAAAGGTCAACCCCTGGGTCGTGACGTCGGCGGTCGCGCTCAATAAGGCGGCGGTGTCGACCGTTGCGGCTCACGTCGACGTTCCCGGCACGATGACGACGATGTCCGGCACGCTGCCGGGGGCCAGTGTGATCGCCACGCCGCTGTTGTCCGGAGTAACCGCCAGTCCCACTTACGCCAGCTTTCGCGAATTGCGATATCAGTTTCTTGCGCATTGGCATCCGCACGTCTGCGAGTTCATCCGTCGCCTCAATCGCGACGGCATCGCCACGCTGCTCGCGACCGATACGCAGCGGCTCACCAACGACAGCTTCTCGCTGATGACTGGACTGAAGATGCGCTTTCGCACCGAGTACGCGCCGACCTTGGCGGTGGCGTTGCCGTACCCGCTCGAAGATGTGGATTTTCAGAACGGTGCGTATTCGCTTTACAACTGGGAATTGTTCTTCCATGCGCCACTGTTGATCGCGCAACGCTTGAGCAAGAACCAGCGCTTCGCCGAGGCGCAGCGCTGGTATCACTTCATTTTCAATCCGCTCGACAACAGTGCTGAAGTTTCGCCAGCCAAATTCTGGAAGTTCCTGCCATTCAAGACGACGGAACCCGAGCGCCTGATCGAGATGCTCGAGCTGCTCGGCTATCAGGGCACCGACGCGGGGATGCTGAAGCGCAAGCACGATCTCGAGAACCAGGTAGACGAGTGGGCGCACGACCCGTTCAACCCGCACCGGATCGCGCGATTGCGTCACGGCGCGTACATGAAGAACGTGGTAATGGGATACGTCGACAACCTCATCTCGTGGGGCGACTACCTGTTCAGTCAAGACACGCTGGAGTCGATCAACGAAGCGACGCATCTCTACGTGATCGCGTCATCGCTGTTGGGACCGCGGCCGCAGAAGATACCAGCGAAGACCGAGGAAACGCGGAAGACCTTCGCGCAGCTCCGTCCCTCGCTCGACGCGCTGTCGAACGCGCACGTCGCAGCGGAAACGCTGTTCCCGTTTGCAACCAGCGACGTGCCGATGACGCCGCCCGGCGGTGCGGCTTCTGGCCTCACAACCACGGCGCTGTTCTTCTGTCTGCCGCCCAACGACCAGTTGCTCGGCTATTGGGATCGGATCGAAGATCGGCTATTCAAGATCCGCCACTGCATGAACATCGAAGGCGTCGTGCGCCAGCTGCCGCTGTTCGATCCGCCGATCGATCCGGCGCTGCTGGTCGAGGCCGCGGCGAAAGGCGTGGATCTCAACAGCGTGCTCAACGACCTCTACACGCCACTGCCGCGCTATCGCTTCGAGCACATGCTGCAGAAGGCACTCGAGATGTGCTCGGAGGTCCGCTCGTTCGGCGCTGCGCTGCTTGCGGCAATGGAAAAACGCGATGCCGAAACGCTCGCGCAACTGCGCACGACGCACGAGCACGCGATGCTCGATATGGTGCGCAAGGTAAAAGCGGCACAGTTGAACGAGGCACAGGCGAACCGCGACGCGTTGAACAAGTCGCGTGCCGTTGCTGCGCAGCGCTTCATGCATTGTCAGGGGTTGTTGGGCTATAAGGCTGATGCGGATTTCGCGCCGGGCTCGAAGGCGCCGATCGTCAGCGATCGCGCCGGCGACAACCGGCTGCCCGAAGAGGTCCATCAACAGGAACAAATGCGCTCGGCGAACGAATGGCAGGAGCAGGCAGCGACGTGGGACATCATGGCTAATGCGATGCATTACGCCATCCCCGACTTCTCGATCGGCACCCCGAGCTGCAGCACGACGTACGGCGGATCGAACATTGGCGCGGCGCTGACCGCGATGGGCCATTCGCACGGCAACAATGCAGCGACCGCAACGTATGAAGGAAACAACGCCGCGGTCGAGGCGTCGTTCCGCCGTCGCGATCAGACGTGGGTGCTGGAGAGTAACGTCGCTGCGCGCGACATCGAGCAGATCGACAAGCAGATCGCGGCTGCCGACATCCGCATCGCGATCGCCGAACGCGATCTCGATGCGCACGACAAGCAGATCGACCAGAACGAGGAGATGCGCGAGTTCCTGACCGAGCGTAAGTTCACGCAGGAGGAGCTGTACTTCTGGATGCAGAACGAGCTGGCGACGCTGCACCTGCAGTGCTACCAGATCGCGTATCAATGGTCGAAGCAGGCGCAGGGCTGCTATCGCTTCGCCACCGGCAGCGACAACACGTTCGTTCAGTTCGGCTCGTGGGACAGCCTGCGCAAGGGGCTATTGAGCGGCGAGCGACTCTATCTGCAATTGAAGCAGATGGAGCACAGCTACATGGAGCTGAACCGGCGCGAATACGAGCTGACGCGTCACGTGTCGCTGGCGACGGTCGATCCGGCGGCGTTGATTCGCCTGCGGCAGACGGGGCAATGCGAAGTGAGCCTGCCGGAGACGCTGTTCGACCTCGACTTCCCCGGACACTACATGCGCCGGTTGAAGAGCGTGGCGCTGACCATTCCGTGCGTCGTTGGCCCTTACAACGGCGTCAATTGCACATTGACGCTGTTGCGCAGCGAGATTCGGAAGAGTCCGCTGGTCTCCGGCGGCTATCGCAGGACCGACGACCAGGATCCGCGCTTCATTCTCGACGTGCTCCCGACGCAATCGATCGCGACAAATCAGGCGCAGAACGATACCGGAACCTTCGAGCTCAACTTCCGCGACGAGCGTTTCCTGCCGTTCGAAGGCGGTGGCGCGATCTCGACTTGGCGCATCGTGCTGCAGAACGAGTTCCGGCAGTTCGACTACGACACCATCGCCGACGTGGTGCTGCACTTGAAGTACACGTCGCGCGAAGGTGGTGCGCTGTTGAATCAGGCGGCGATCAAGTCGCTAAAGGATGCGATCAAAGACCTCGATGGCGAGCCGGTGATGCGACTGTTCAGCTTGCGGCAGGAATTCGCATCCGACTGGTATCGGTTCCTCGATGCGCCTCCGGTGGGACCGGAGGACCAGTCGCTGACGATGTCGCTGGCGAAGGACCGGTTCCCGTTCGCGTTCCAGGCACGCAAGATTAGCATTGAGACGATCACCGTGTTCGTCAAGGTACGGCCGGAGTTCGCGGCAACGCATAACGAGGGGACGCTGAAGGTTACGCTGGAGCCGGGCGCTGTCGCGACACCGGGCGCTGCGCCGATCGCGCTTACGAGCTGGAATGGACTCCTGCGTGCGGACGTTCCTGCCGGAAGTGCTCCGGGCGACTGGACGATGTCGGCATGGCTCGCCCCCGGAGGCGGCGCCCGTACGCGGCTGTCTCAAGGGGCACTGGAGGATGTAGTGCTTATCTGCACGTGTACGTGTACGTGAGGAAAGCTAGAGCATTTTTCACATTAGCCAGTTTATATAACCGGCAGCCTTGAAGTAATGGAGGCACCCAGACCAGCGGCGCGGTCATGCCAGTCAACCGTAGACCACCGACAAAGGTCGTTGTCTTCCAGTGGCCATAGGGGATACTGGCTTGGCAGCGCTCTCCCCGCGCCTGGCCCGACCGCGTTGCCGTGTCATCCGCGTCCCCACGGCAACCTGCTGGCCTGGCACCTACTGGGCATGCCGTCTCCTTTGACGAAGCAGCGACCGGGAGACGCCAATGCGACGGAGCGCAACGACAGCACATCGGTGATATAAGATCTCGCTTGACGGCACAAACCTCCACATCCGGCCATGGAGGCCATGACCTGCGAGCCTCACAGTTGGTTACGGGGAATGCTCTCGTTCCAGGTACGGGAGAAGACCCCCTCGCCACCTTCATAGGCATCCAGGGCGGCGTTGAGATGAAAGTGGGTCGCCGTGCTGGTCATCACCGTGCGGGTGGCGATATCGACGCGCCAGTCGCCGCGCTCGAACCATCGCCGGTTGATGACCTCGCCGCTTACGGTGGCGTAGTCATCGTTGGCCTGAGTGTAGCCTTCGGTCACGTCATAGCCGAGGGTCAGATCCAGGTCGTCGAGACGCCAACTGCCATCGTTGTCGATGACGCGGAGCGTGGCTTCGTTGGTGGCCAGGTTGAACAGCACCGTCCACTCCCGGTGGGCCGGCACCAGCAGAGTGGTGGCCGGCCTCGGCGCCATGCGAGGCTCGCCGAGGTCGGGCAGCGCCCCATCCGCTGCCCGGCGGGGGCGCTGTGGCAGGATCAAGCGACAGCCCCGAGGATAGAGCCTCAGGGTCACCGGAGACGGCGATGGCCAGGCCAGCGGCCAGTATGAGGAGGAGATCGCCACGCGGATGCGGTTGCCTGCGGGGAAGCACTGGGCGACATGGTTCAGCCGCACCGTCACTCGGCAGGTCTCGCCGGGTCGGAGCGGCTCGGGGCAGTCGTGGCCATGGCGATGGCTGAGGTTGAGCAGCCCGTAGGTCACCAGGGTGACGGTGCCATCGGGGCCGATGTCGGAGAGCCGTACGGCGACCATCGCCTGGGGCTGATCCGCCGACAGCTCGAGCTCCACCAGGGGCTGGCCGAGGATCTCGATATCCGAGACAAGGGGCGCCGTGTCGAAGCACAGCGAGCCGCCGTCCTCCAGGCGCTGATCGGTGGGCAGGTCGGTGCTCTCCGCATAGCTGCACCATTTGCCGGCGAACAGCCCCACGCTCAAGGGACTGCGAATCGGGAGGGGGCTGCCTTCCACTGGCTCTCCGGCGATCAACCCTTCCCGGCACAACGCATAGACATGAGGCCGCAGCCGCCGACTCGGCCACTGGGTCTCGACGACCCAGCGTCCGGGGCGATCGTCGCTGATCGGCGAGACGCTGTCCTGCATCCAGGCCCTTAGCAGGGGCTCCCGATCCACGCCGTTGTCGCGATCCTTGAGCCAGCGATCCCACCAGCGCAGGCACTCGCCGAGGAAATCGATGGAGGGCCCCGGCCCACCCAGATGAGGATACTTGTGGCCCCAGGGTCCGACCAGCCCCTTGCGCGGGACCCGGAGGTGATGGATCAGCCGGAATACCGTGTTGCAGTAGCCATCCGCCCAGCCGCTGACCGCGAACACCGGACAGCGGATCGCCGCAAAATCCTCGCAGACCGAGGCGTGACGCCAATAATCGTCCCGCCACTGGTGGTCCAGCCAGGTCTTCAGCCAGAGCCCGCTGTGCTCGAGTCGCTGGAACCACAGCTCGCGCCAACGCTCGCCGACGATAAATGGGTCCGGTGGGCAGGCGTTGTAGGACAGCATCACCGAGGCCCAGGACAGGTTGTCGGTGAGCAGGCAGCCCCCCATGTAATGGACATCGTCCGAGTAGCGATCATCCGAGGAGCAGACGGTGATCACGGCCTGCAGTTCGGGAGGCTGCAGAGCGGCGACCTGGAGCGCGTTGAAGCCGCCCCAGGAGATGCCCATCATCCCCACTCGGCCATTGCACCAGGGCTGGGCGGCGATCCAGCGGATCACCTCGACGCCGTCCTCCAGTTCCTGAGGCAGGTACTCGTCATGGAGCACGCCGTCCGAGTCACCGCTGCCCCGCAGGTCCACCCGTACCCCGACATAGCCGTGCCGGGCAAAGTGACCATGGACCTGGCTGTCACGGATCGCCCGGACGTCCCGCTTGCGGTAGGGAATATACTCGAGGATCGCCGGGACCGGTGATGCTTCCGCGCCCGCCGGCATCCAGACCCGCGCCGCCAGCCGGGCGCCGTCGGCCATGGAGATCCAGGCATTCTCGATGACCGTTACGCCAGGCTGCTGCTCTTCCGCCATCCTCGCTTCTCTCACGACACGTGCTGCCACTATCGGGCATTGGCAAGTACCACCCCATCCCTTTAGCATATACCGGCGCCGCCGGCCATTCTCCACCGACCGGCGCCCCAGGGTTTGCAGCAAGGGTTAGCCGGAATATTCCACCAAGTTGCCCACACCATAGCCTGTCGGCGCCACCCAGCCCTAGCCTCGTATATGCTTTAGTAAGCACCGCTGCGCAGGCTTGCCCCGGAGGGTCATGTCATGAAGGTCGTCGAGGATTTTCCCCGGGAGGTCCGGGTCCTGGAGAACGTCTGGATTCCCATGCCGGACGGCGCCCGGCTGGCAGCCAAGCTCTGGCTGCCAGCCGATGCACTCGATGATCCGGTGCCGGCCATCCTGGAGTACATGCCCTATCGCAAGCGCGACTTCACCCGCCTGCGCGACGAGCCGCTGCACCGTTATTTCGCCGGCCACGGCTACGCCTGTGTGCGCCTCGACCTGCGCGGCAGCGGCGACTCCGAGGGCCTGTTGCTGGACGAGTATCTGCCCCAGGAGCTCGACGATGCCGTGGAGGCCATCGCCTGGCTGGTCGACCAGCCCTGGTGCAGCGGCGAGGTCGGCATGATGGGCATCTCCTGGGGCGGCTTCAACGCGCTTCAGGTCGCCGCCCTGCGCCCGGCCGCGCTGAAGGCGATCATCACCATGTGCTCCACCGACGACCGCTATGCCGACGACGTCCATTATCAGGGCGGCTGCCTGCTCAATGAGAACCTCGGCTGGGGCTCGGTGCTGCTGTCCTGCGCCACCACACCGCCGGATCCGGACATCGTCGGCGCGGCCTGGCGTGGCCAATGGCGACAGCGCATCGAGCAGGCTCCCTTCTATCCCCTGGTGTGGATGCAGCACCCTCATCGCGATGAATACTGGCGGCACGGCTCCGTCTGCGAGGATTTTGCGGCGATCCGCTGTCCGGTGTTCGCCGTCGGCGGCTGGGCCGACGGCTACGTGAACGCCATCCCGCGTCTGCTGGCTGGGCTGAAGGTGCCGCGCAAGGGACTGATCGGTCCCTGGTCCCATGCCTTCCCCCATGCCGCCCTCCCCGGCCCCGCGATCGGTTTCTTCCAGGAGGCGCTGCGCTGGTGGGATCATTGGCTGAAGGGGCGTGATACCGGAATCATGGACGAACCCCTGCTGCGGGCATGGATGGAGGAATACGTGCCGCCCGCACCGATGCATGCCGAGCGGCCCGGACGCTGGGTAGCGGAGACCGGCTGGCCCTCGCCGCGCATCCGCCCCAGGACCTGGTTCCTGAATGTGCTGTCGCTGGGCGAGACCCCCGATGGCGAGGACCGCATGCGCATCGCCTCGCCCCAGACCACCGGTCTGGGCGCCGGTGACTGGTATGGGTTCGGCGCCGAGGGCGAGGCCCCCATCGATCAGCGGGAGGATGACGGCAAGTCGCTGGTCTTCGACTCCGATCCCCTGAAGGAGCGAATGGAGATTCTCGGCGCCCCGGAGGTCTCGCTCGATCTGGAGGTCGACCAGCCAGTGGCGTATGCCATCGTGCGCCTCAACGACGTCGCACCGGACGGCGCCTCGGCGCGGGTCAGCTACGGGATCCTCAACCTCACCCAGCGCGACAGTCGCGAATATCCCCAGCCCCTGACGCCGGGACGCCGCTACCGGGTCAGGATCCGCCTCAACGATATCGCCTACGCCTTCGCCGCCGGCCATACCCTCCGGCTGGCCGTCTCGACGAGCTATTGGCCGGTGATCTGGCCGTCCCCGACGCGGGTCAACCTGATTCTCCATACCGGCATCAGCCGGCTGACGCTGCCGGTGCGGCCGGAACGCCCGGAAGACGCCGGCCTGCGGCCCTTCGAGCCACCGGAACGCGGCCCCATGCCGGAGATGACGACCCTCGAAGTGGCGCCCTTCCGGCGTCGGGTGGAACGCGACCTGACCAGCGGCATGTCGGTCTATCGCATTGTCACCACCGGCGGGGACTTCGGCGGTGCCGCCCTGGCCTGGCTCGAGGACATCGACCTCACGGTCGGCTACACCCTGGCCAAGACCTACCGTATTCATGACTACAAGCCCGAGACGGCCGAGGCGACGGTGGAACAGACCACCATCCACCGGCGCGGGACCTGGTCCACCCGCCTGGAATGCCGCACCACCCTGACTACCACACCCCAGCGATTCCGCATTCGCGGCGTGCTGAAAGCCTACGAGGGCGAGGCGCTCTTCGCCCGCCGGGACTGGGACGAGGAGGTGGCGCGCCGGCTGCTGTGACGTCTCTCAGCCGGGGCCGCCCAGGCCTTGGCGGGAGATCGCCGCCTCGAGGATCAGGCACAACAGTTCATGATAGGAATGGCCCGCCCACTCGGCCATCAGCGCCAGCTTGCCGTCCCAGTACCAGGTCGGGTTGGTGTTGACATCGAGCAGTCGTGGCTGTCCGTCTTCACCGGCACGGAAGTCGATGCGGGCGTAGTCGCGCAGCCCCAGGCGCCGGAACAGCCGGACGGCGTGCTCGACCAGCTGGCTGCGGGTCACCTCGTCGATCTCGGCTCGGCGGAAGCCGAGCTTGTCCCAGTAAGGCGAGTCGGGGTCCGCCTTGGAGCCGTGGGTGAGAATCGGCGGCAGGTCGGGATCCAGGGCGGAGTAGTCGATCTCCAACGGCGGTAGTACCGTCAGGCCGGAGGCAATGTTACCTACCAGGCCCAGGGTATATTCCGGCCCGGTCAGAAAATCCTGAATGAGCGCATCGACCACGCCCGGCTGCTCGGCTAGCCAGCGCAGGTAGGCCTCCGCCTCGGCGGCGTCGCGGACCACGCAGTCTTGGGTAATGCCGAAGCTGCCGCCGCTGCTGTTGGGCTTGATCAGGCAGGGGTAGATGGTCGGTAGGGTCAGCGGCGTCGCGGCCAGGTCCACGTAGGTCTCGTTGGGCACGGGGATGCCCTGCCCTACCGCTAGCGCCCGCACCAGGGCCTTGTCGGTAGTCAGGCTGATGCTCATGGGATCGGCGCCAGTATAGGGGATACCCAGGATCTCCATCAGCGCCGGCACGTCGCGCTCCAGCTCCCAGTCGTTGCGAAATCCCGTGTCGCAGAGGTTCAGCGCCAGATCCGGCGGATCGGCCCGCAGATCGTCGATCCAGCGCGAATGGTCATCGTGGAAGCTGAAGCGGTAGCCCGGCAGGCGCGACAGGGCCTCGCGCAGATGCTCGACCGCGAGAAGCTCCTCGTCGCCGAAGACACCTCCCATGGCATAGGCATAGGGAAGGCGAGGGTCGCCCAAGAGTACGGCCACCTTGAATGCTTGCATGCTGCCTCCCGACGTCCCGGTGGAACCACCCTGACAAGACGCCCATGGGACCGGACCTGGCGATCGAGATCCGACAGGAACCCGAGGCTCGGCTCAGGGCGGATAACCAGAGTATAGCTAGCGCACCGGGTCCTCCGACGGCTTCGGCGAGTCACCCTAGGGGCTTCCCGTATTACCTCCGGAAGCCCGAGTATCGTCTACAGAACTATCCAGCCAGACACCCTGTCGCATTCCTTCCTGGCGAGTTTGTTCCTGCTGGAGGCGCCACGCAGGATCATCGAAAAGCTCGGAGAAGCTCACGCCAAGCGCGCCGGCCAGAGCTATCTCGTTTTCAACGCGCGGAGGGTCTAGGGACTCTGTCAGGTCTCTGGCATCAACACCTGTCGATTCATGACCGGGTCATCCGTCGTAGAGACATGCAGACACGCGCAACCCACCTGTCGTATGAAAATAAAGCGACTAATGATGAAAAAGGCTCGTGCTGCGGTCATTCACTCAAGCCATTGAAGGAGAAATAGGATGACTTACGTCGATGGATTCGTTGCCGCGGTACCCAACGAAAATAAAGAGGCATTCAGACAACATGCCGACAAGGCGGCCGAGGTGTTCAAGGAATACGGCGCCTTGCACGTGATCGAATGCTGGGGAGATGAGGTTCCCGACGGCGAGGTTACTTCCTTTCCTATGGCGGTGAAGCTCGAACCGAATGAGACCGTTGTTTTCTCATGGGTCACCTGGCCCTCCCGTGAAGTCCGGAACCAGGGTATGGACAAGGTCATGGCCGATCCCCGCCTTCAACCCGAGACGAACCCCATGCCTTTCGATGGCAAGCGTATGATCTATGGCGGATTCGAGATACTGGTCGATCGCTGAACGGTCGGCCGATTCGAGGAGGCGCTACATGATCGCCGTCAAAGCGACCCAGGATTCCGAGGCCAGCATGCTGTTCGATGACTCCGGCCTGCAACCCAGCTCGAGTGGCTGGCAGGTGCATTATGCCAGCGACAAGCGCACGGTGATCATCGATGGGCCCTTTACCGAAACCAAGGAATTGATCACCGGCTATACGCTGATCCAGGTCAGGAGCCGCGAAGAGGCGGCGGAATGGTTGCGGCGCTTTCCGAATCCCACGATTGACGGTGACGAAGCGGAAATCGAGGTGCGCCGCCTGTTCGAACTCGAGGATTTCGTTGAGCCCCAAGCGATCGACCGCTTCCAGAAACTGGAAACACGTAACGAGTCGCCATCGTAACCGCGTGACCTAGACTGTTCTTACATCCGATTAGAGGAAGTTCCAATGGCTAATCCTGTGGTCTGGTTCGAAATCTATGTAGCCGACATGGCTCGGGCGAAACGCTTTTATGAAACCGTGCTTGAGCGCAACCTCGAACGTCTCGACTCTCCCTTGCCCGAGCTTGAACTCTGGGCATTTCCGATGGACCCGCAATCCGCCGGCGCCGCCGGTGCGCTAGTGAAGATGGAGGGCATAGAGCCCGGTGGCAATAGCACGCTGGTGTATTTCGACTGCGAGGATTGAACCGCCCCGGGTTTTGAGGAGGCTCCAGCATCTGAGAGAATGGAGCCATGAACAAGTCAAACAAGTTTTCCCCTGAGGTTAAAGAGCGCGCTGTCCGGCTAGTGCAGGAGCATCGTGACGAGTACCCGTCGCTGTGGGCGGCTGTGGAGTCTATAGCCCCCAAGATTGGCTGTGTACCACAAACGTTGCTGGAATGGGTCAAGCGTGCCCAGATCGATATCGGTGAGCGCCCTGGAACAACCACCGCCGAGACACAACGCATGAAGGACCTGGAGCGTGAGAATAAGGAATTGCGGCGCGCCAATGACATCCTTCGCACGGCCAGCGCTTTTTTCGCCCAGGCGGAGCTCGACCGCAAGCTGAAGTCGTAAACACCTACATTGATCAGCATCGGGATACCTACGGGGTCGAGCCGATCTGCAAAGTATTGCAGATTGCCCCGTCGGCCTACCGGCGTCATGCGGCCCGGCAGCGCAATCCGGCACGACGCAGTGACCGGGTCAAGCGCGACGAGGTTTTGATACCGCATATCAAGCGTGTCTGGAATGACAACCTCAAGGTCTATGGTGCCGATAAAGTCTGGAAGCAGATGAACCGGGAAGCCATCCCTGTGGCCCGCTGTACCGTGGAACGGCTCATGAGATTTCTGGGCCTTCAGGGTGCCCGTCGCGGCAAGACGATGCGTACCACCGTCCCGGATCAGTCAGTGCCGTGCCCGCTGGATCGGGTCAACCGGCAGTTTGTCGCCGACCGTCCGGACCAGCTCTGGGTATCGGACTTTACCTACGTTTCCACTTGGCAAGGCTGGTTGTATGTGGCTTTCGTTGTGGATGTCTTCGCCCGCCATATTGTGGGTTGGCGCGTCAGTCGCACGATGAACACGGATTTCGTACTCGATGCTCTGGAGCAGGCACTCTACGCCCGTCAGCCCGACAAGTCAGAGGACTTGATTCATCACTCCGACAGGGGATCACAGTATGTGTCGATCCGTTACACGGAACGCCTGGCCGAAGCAGGCATCGATCCATCGGTAGGCAGCAAAGGCGACAGTTACGATAACGCCCTCGCTGAAACCATCAACGGCTTGTACAAAGCAGAATTGATCCACCGGCGCGGCCCCTGGAAATCCATGGAATCCGTTGAGCTGGCGACGCTGGAATGGGTATCTTGGTTCAACCACCAACGGCTGATGGAGCCACTGGGGTATATCCCGCCGGCAGAAGCTGAGGCAAACTACTATCGGCAACTTAACAGTCAGGCCGCTATGGCAGCGTGACTTAAACTAACGGGCCTCCGCGATACGCGGGGCGGTTCAGATTGCGCCATCGAGGCCGCCAGGGTTGTCGAGGCCGGCGGTCGAGTACAACGTGACAAGTTCTCTATCGGCGATTACGGATACATCGCCCTGATCATCGATACCGAAGGCAACATGATCGGCCTACATTCAATGCACTGATCATTCATCGCGATGGAGAAAACCCATGGAATATCTACTGCTGATCGTCGAGGCGCGTGAGGACCGCGAATCTCGCAGCGAGGACGAAGGCCGGGCGCTGTATGACGAGATGGTCCGCTTCGGCGAGGACCTCACCGCCCGCGAGAAACTGCTGGCCAGCCGCTCGCTGCGCCCGGACAAGCACGGCGTGAGAATTCAGCAGCGCGGCACCAGGCCGACGCTATTGGACGGCCCCTTTACCGAGTCCAAGGAGATGGTCGGTGGTTTCTACCTGATCGACTGCGCCAGCCGCGAAGAAGCCATCGCGATCGCGGGACAATGCCCCGCCGCGCGCTTCGCTATCGTCGAGGTGCGTGAATGCGCGCCCTGCTATGTCGGGTGAGCGCAACCGGACGGCACAAGGGACAAACCGATGGCAGCCATCGACAATTTGAGCTCGCAGCGGTTCTACCATGGCACGAAAGTCGACCTGAAGCCGGGGGACCTGATTGGGCCCGGCTATAATTCTAACTACGGCAAGAGAAAGAAGGCGGTCTATGTCTACCTGACCGCCACCTTGGATGCCGCCATCTGGGGGCCGAGCTGGCCCTCGACGAGGGCCTCGGCAGAATCTACCTGGTGCAACCGACCGGCCCGGTTGAAGATGATCCCAACCTGACGGACAAGAAGTACCCGGGTAATCCGACGAAGTCATACCGTTCCCGGGATCCGCTTCGGATCACGGGTGAGATCACGGGTTGGCAGGGGCACTTCGCCGAAGAGCTCAAAACCATGAAGGACCACCTTGAGCGACTTAGGCAACTTGGCGTTGAGGCAATCGAGGATTGAGTCCGGCTCACCCCTCTAACGCCAGCATTAGGCAGCTTTCAGACAAGCCAAATACCATTTGCCGACCCTAACGACAGCTGTTCTTCGGCTAACCCGGAAGTAACCATGTCAGTCGCTATTCACCACCTCACACCGCATGACGTCTCGCTGATGGAAGCGTTGTTGACGACCTTTGGCGAGGCCTTCGACGACATCGACACCTATACCGCGCATCGCCCCAGCGAGGCTTATCTACGGCGATTGCTTGGCGGCGATTCTTTCATCGCGTTGACCGCCTTGAAGGGCGGCGAGGTGGTCGGTGGTATCGCGGCCTACGAACTCAGGAAGTTCGAGCAGGAACGCAGCGAAATCTACCTCTACGATCTCGCCGTGGCGGCGGGACACCGGCGCGAGGGCATCGCCACGGCCTTGATCGAGCGCCTGAAAACCATCGCCGCCGAGCGCGGTGTCCATGTCATATTCGTGCAGGCCGATACCGGCATCGAGGACGCGCCGGCCATCGCGTTATATACGAAGCTGGGAAAGCGCGAGGACACCCTGCACTTCGATATCGCCATCGGTGGCAGCGAAAACCGGCCTGACGCCTGACCGGATGTCGATTTCGCCCCGCGTGATTCGTCGTCAAGACGAGCCTACCGTGAGCGGGCCGAACCCGATATCCGAGGAATTACCCATGAGCACTCAGGTCAAGCCCATCCCCGAGGGCATGCACAGCCTTACCCCGCACCTCGTCTGCCGCGACGCCAATGCAGCGATGGACTTTTATATCCAGGCTTTCGGCGCCACGGACGAGGGCCGCCTATCGGGGCCTGATGGCAAGCTGATGCACGGCATGCTGCGTATCGGCGACTCGGCGCTGATGCTGGTCGACGAGAATCCGGACTGGGGCATGTCGAGTCCATTGTCGCTGAAGGGCTCGCCGGTCACCGTGCACCTGTACGTGGAAGACGTCGATGCCACCGTCGCCCAGGCGGTCGCGGCCGGGGCGCGCGTCGCCATGCCCGTCGAGGACATGTTCTGGGGCGACCGCTACGGCAAGCTCGTCGATCCCTTCGGTCACGAGTGGTCGGTGGCCACCCATATCCGCGACTTGAGTTCGCAAGAAATCGAGACCGCCGCCAAGGACTTTTTTTCGGAGAACTGAGGAATGCGCCATGGCCAGCCAGATCTTCGTCAATCTACCGGTCGCCGATCTCGAGGCGTCGATCGCCTTCTTCACCCGGCTGGGGTTCACCTTCAACCCCGAGTTCACCGATGACACGGCGACCTGCATGATCATCGGCGACAACATCTTCACCATGCTGCTCACCCGGGAGCGCTTCGCCGAGTTCACCCCGCTGCCGGTGAGCGATGCCCACGCCGTCACCGAGGTGCTGGTGGCGCTCGCGCTGGAGAGCCGCGAGGCGGTGGACGCCATGGTGCGCGAGGCGCTCGCCGCCGGCGGCTCGACCTATAATGATCCACAGGATCACGGTTTCATGTATGGCCACGGTTTCCAGGATCTCGACGGTCATATCTGGGAGCTGGTGCACATGACGGGGGCACCCGGGAGCACGGCGTGACGGACCAGGAGCTTGGCGCGACCATCGAGGCGATCTGGCGCATCGAATCGGCCAGAGTCGTTGCCGGGGTCGCGCGTCTGACCCACGACCTGGACCAGGCGGAGGACTTTGCCCAGGACGCCCTGCTTGCCGCACTGGAAGCCTGGCCCAGCAGGGGGCTTCCCGACAATCCCGGTGCCTGGCTGATGACCGCGGCCAAGCGTCGGGCGCTCGATCATCTGCGCCACCAGACCATGGCCGCGCCCAAGCATGTGGAACTCGCCCGGGAGCTGGATGCCCACCACGCCTTGGCCGAGCAGGTCTTCGCCGAAAGGATCGATGCCGCGCTGGACGACGACATCGACGACGACGTCTTGCGCTTGCTCTTTACCGCCTGCCACCCGATTCTGTCCCCGGATGCGCGGGCCGCCCTGACGCTGAAGGTGGTCGGCGGCCTCACCACGCAGGAGATCGCCCGGGCCTATCTCAGGCCCGAGACGACCATCGCCCAGCGCATCGTGCGCGCCAAGCGCACCCTGCTTGAAGCGCACGTCCCCTTCGAGGTGCCAGAGGGCGCGGCACTGGCGGCCCGACTCGCCTCGGTGCTCGAGGTCATCTACCTGATCTTCAACGAGGGCTATGCGGCCACCGCCGGCGACCACTGGACACGACCCGAATGGTGCGACGAGGCGCTACGCCTGGGCCGGGTGCTGACCGGTTTGATGCCGGAGGAGAGCGAGGTGCACGGCCTGACGGCACTGATGGAGATCCAGGCCTCGCGCCTGCCCGCCCGGGTGGATACGAACGGCGACCCCATCCTGCTGCCGGATCAGGACCGTAGCCGCTGGGATCGGCTGCTGATTCGCCGCGGCCTGGCCGCCCTCGAACGCGCCGAAGCCCTGCCCGGTGTGCTTGGCCCCTATACCCTGCAAGCCGCCATCGCCGCCTGCCACGCCCGGGCCGCGGTCTACGAGAAAACCGACTGGCCGCGCATCGCCGCGCTCTACGAGGCCCTCGTCCAGATCGCGCCCTCGCCGGTGGTGGCGCTGAACCGTGCCGTCGCCGTCGGCATGGCCTTCGGGCCGGCGGCGGGGCTGGAACTGGTCGATGCCTTGCTCACGGAGCCGACGCTGGCGCACTACCATCTGCTGCCCAGCGTGCGCGGCGACCTGCTCGCCCGACTCGACCGCATCCCCGAGGCCCGCGCCGAGTTCGAACGCGCCGCCACCCTTACCCGCAACGGCCGGGAACGCGCCCTGCTGCTGGCACGGGCGGCGGCATGTACGGTAAAACGGCGACGATCCTAACTGTCAGGCACTCACAGGAGAAAGTCTGATGAGAATCGAAGAGGTATTTCCCTATCTTTGCGTTACAAACGCAGCTGCCGCCATCGATTTCTACCAGCGTGCGTTCGATGTGACCGAAACATGCCGCCTCACCGAACCTGCTGGCCGTATTGGTCACGCCGAGCTGGCATTCGGCCCGATGACGCTAATGCTCTCCGACGAGTTTCCCGAATACGGCATCCATTCGGCCTCGAGCATCGGTGATACACCGGTCACGATCCATCTGCACGTGGACGATGCCGATGCCATGATCATGCGGGCGCTCCAGGCCGGTGCGACACTCGAGCGAGCGCCGGAAGACCATGTTTACGGTGAGCGCTCCGGATCCCTCCTCGACCCCTTCGGCCATC
This sequence comes from Pistricoccus aurantiacus, assembly GCF_007954585.1. Lineage (GTDB taxonomy): Bacteria > Pseudomonadota > Gammaproteobacteria > Pseudomonadales > Halomonadaceae > Pistricoccus > Pistricoccus aurantiacus. The sequence continues at coordinate 2,421,375 of NZ_CP042382.1, read as the reverse complement.
GCTGGTTGATCGGTCATTACATCGAGGATGTCCTTAATGACGAGATGCAGCGCCGCTATACACACTTTCTAGAGGGCGACAGTGAACCTTCCGGTTGACAAACCTGCGACCTGCACCGAAGCAAATCCGTTTCGCGGGTTTCATCGGCCCATGCTACTGGTGATATTGATCTTACGTCGATTTTGCTCTGGTTTAGAAAGTCTATATAGGTTCATCCCATGCAGCTGACAACAAATCGCTTTCTTCTCCGTGATTTCGTGGATGCTGACTTGCCTGCATTTGCGGCGTATCACGCTGACCCTCGATCGACAGAGTTATATGGCCCTGATGAAACCAATCCCGTGCTTGCCGCTGAACTCATTGAACTGTTCAGGACATGGGCATTCGAAACTCCTCGGCTCAATTATCAACTTGCCATCATTCGGCGCGGTGGCACCCTCGTAGGCTGCTGTGGGCTGCGCGGCAAGGGTGCTGAGCCGGGTAGAGCAGAGCTTGGCGTCGAGCTAGCCCCGGAGTACTGGGGGCGCTACGGCTATGCTCTCGAGGTGATGAAACGCCTTGCAAATTTTGGATTCAGCGATCTGGAGCTTACGGAGATCTATGGCAGCACCGTTAGCGCAAACGCTAAGGTTGCACGCCTGGCGGGTTCGCTCGGTGCGGTCTCCGTGGAGCGACCAACGCCAGACTGGATGGTAGCTAGGGGCTGGCGTCAGATCGAGTGGCAGATTAGCCGAGAGCAGTGGCAGGCGGGGCTGTCTAATAATTCAATCAAGCCGAACCCGCTTCGTCGGTCAGTTTAATTCAGACGTTACATGGCGGGCCGGGCGGCGGGCTGTGCAAAAGCGCAGATGCCGTCGGATGACACCTCATGCGATTCAGCTTCTTCATGCAGCGTTGTCGCCTCCGACCATCGAGCATGAAAGCAGGAAGGTATGGCCATTATTCCGCGACAGCACTGATCGTGCTGCTGGTCTTGCTTGCGGGATGTTCGAGCGGGCCGACGGGAACCCAGGCCGGACGCCCCGAGCCGTCCGTGCCGCTCCACCGCACCGAATACCTGACCGTGGCCGGCGCCAGGCTTTTTCTTATGACCCGGGGCGCGGACCGGCACGCACCGGTCCTGCTGTGGCTGCACGGCGGACCGGGCGGCGCGGAGCGCCCGCTGTTTCGCTATTACAACAACGACCTGGAGAAGCATTTCGTGGTCGCCTACTGGGATCAGCGCGGCGCGGGCCGCTCCTTCGATCCAAAGGCCGATCCGCGGCGCCTCACCGTGGCGCGCCACCTGGCCGACCTGGACGTGATCGTCGATCATCTGAGGCGCGCGTTCGATCGCGACAGGATCATCCTCGTCGGCCATTCCTGGGGCGGCATGCTCGGCCTCCTCTATGCTCAACGCCATCCCGAGAAGGTGGCCGCCCTTATCGCGGTGGCGCCGCTGATCTCGCCACGCGAATCCCAGCGGCAGGAATACGCGTTCATCCTTAGCGAGGCGACACGACAACGGGACGAGGCCGCGCTGACACGCCTGCGCGAGATCGGGCCCCCGCCCTATGAAACGGCGGACCAGGTGCTGGCAATAGAGTCGCTGGCGGATCGGTACGGCGCCGTCTTTCACCGCCAGCCCAACCGCTTTTGGGTACTGGTGACGGGCGTGCTGCGCGGCCTCGTGACGCCTTGGGAGATTTCGCGCTTCATTCGCGCCAACCAGGTATCGCTCAAGGCGATGACCCCCGAGCTTCTTACCCTGGACCTCACGCGCTCGGTACCGCGAATCGAGGTGCCGGTGTTCTTCCTTCTCGGGCGCTACGATCATCATGCGGGCTCGGCGATCGCCGCGCGTTACTTCAAGGCACTCGAGGCGCCGGAGAAGCGACTAATCTGGTTCGGACACTCGGCGCACAACCCGCCCTTCGAGGAGCCAAGGCGCTTCGATAAGACCCTCGAGCGCCTGGCACGGACTCTCGATACCGGCGCATCGTCCCCTGATCACCTCCTCCAAAGGGAGATTCAGACGCCATGACAGCCCTTACACCTTCCCTCCTCCGGGCTCGGTCCGTGCGGACCGCGATTACATTGCCTGAGACTCGAGCATCTCGTTGGCGTCCTTGGCGGCCTGTCGAGCCTCGTCGAGATCGTCACTATCGAGCCCGGTACGTACCTGCTCGGCGGCTTTCTCCAACGTCTGTTTCTGAGCGTCGTCCGTAGTATCGGGAATGGCGCCCTTGCCCATGTCCTGGCAGGGATTCATCTCGTCGGCGTCGAAGCCCTCGCCATCCGGCCCGACAAGGCAGTTCAAGGTGTGATGCAGATGCATCTGCACCCCCGCGATGTCGCTCGCCTCGGCCGCGAAACCCGCATGTTGCGCCGCCGTCTTCACTTCCTGGGCGGCGTCCGCGAGTGCCGATGAAGAAATCAGCAGTGTGAGGGCGGCTCCGAAGGCAGTGGATGCGATCCGTGCTGAAAGACCGAAGCGATGGGTGAAACCAGAATGAGTATTCATTGGTGCACACTCCTGTGTATGAAGAAACAATCGTCCAAACGTCTCTTCGACGATGAAACTCGTCGTCCCGGCTGGCCACGCCATCGCGCCAACCGAGACTATCAAGGATAGCTGCTTTCCTGCAGGCGAGGATGACCATGCGCTCGGACTTGAGCCAGATGTGCGCATGGCGAAGATGCGCGCCGATTGTCGAACTCGAGCCCTGTCGCCCGTCAGCCCGCGAATCCGCCCTACTGCTGGCATGAGCGACCTGCTCGCCAAGGCGGAAACGCCATCGAAGGAACCATCACGTTAGATGTCAATAATAAGGTCACAAGCGATGAGAATCCTGGTAAACATCGACGTCCCCGACCTCGCCCCGGCAATCGCATTCTACACGGCTGCCCTGGGACTAACGCACAGCCGCACGCTGGATGAGGACGTCGCAGAGCTTACCGGCGCGTCGTCCGTCATTTACCTGCTGAAAACTCCTTCAGGTTCGAAAGCGGCAAGTACGCTATCGGAAAGGCGTACCTACTCCCGGCATTGGACGCCGGTACATCTTGATTTTGTAGTGGAAGATACTGAGGAAGCCACAGAACGCGCCCTTGGCGCGGGAGCGAATCGGGAAAGTGAATACACCGAATGGCGGGGCTCGAAATGTGTCACCTTCTCGGATCCGTTTGGCCACGGGTTCTGTCTTATTGAATTCGCGGAAGAAACCTACCGCGAGGTGCAGTTGTCGCCCAACAATCATAGCGACCCACACGGCAGACCATGAACGCTATCGCACTTATCCTGCTTATCGCGGCTACACTCGGCAGCGGCCTGATCGCCGGGCTGTTCTGTGTCTTCTCGAACTTCATGATGCGGGCCCTGGCGCGGATTCCGACGCCGGCCGGCATCGCCGCCATGCAGGCGATCAACCGGGCCATCCTCAATCCGGCGTTTCTCATCTCTTCTTCGGCACCGGCACCGCCTTCGCACTGTCCGTCGTCCTCGGATGGCGGCAACTCGACCCCGCCTCGCTCGCCTGGGCAATCGCCGGTGGCACGGCATACCTGATCGGCGGTATCAGCATCACCCTGGCCTTCAACGTGCCGCTGAACGATCGCCTCGCCGCGGTCGATTCCGATAGCGAGCAAGGCGGGGCGACCTGGGCGATGTATCTCGTGAAATGGGTGCGCTGGAATCACCTGCGCTCGATCGCGACCCTGATCTCCACCCTATGTTCGATCGTCGCGATATGGCTCGCTTGAGCGAAATGTTGTTTCCTTTCTTCGCCTTCTCTATAAGTCATGAGAGTCCACGTCTCGTGGTCGACTCGGCTCTATCACGCTGCCATGGACGCTCCAGGCGCATTGCGTAATGGAACCCAAGACTTCTGGAGGAAGGGATGAGCTACATTGCGTTTCTGGCGGGGCTTGGCTTCCTGCTGGTCGGTGCCGAAATGCTGGTTCGGGGAGCGTCCCGGCTGGCGGCGCGTTTCGGGGTTTCCTCGCTGATCATCGGCCTGACGGTCGTGGCCTTCGGCACCAGCTCGCCGGAGCTGGCGGTCAGCATCAAGGCCGCCTTTGCGGACCAGGCGGCCATCGCCATGGGCAACGTGGTAGGCAGCAATATCTTCAATGTGCTGTTCATTCTCGGGCTTTCGGCCTTGGTGACGCCGCTGCTGGTCGCCCAGCAGCTGATACGCTTCGATATCCCCCTGATGGTGCTGCTGTCGGTCGCGCTTTTTCTGCTGGCGCTTGATGAGCGGCTGAGCCGGCTGGATGGCCTGCTACTGGCGTCCGGGCTGATCGCCTACCTGGGCTTTCTGCTGTACCAGAATAGCCGCGCCCGCGCCAGGGAGGCCGATGAAGACGGCGCCAGGACCCAGACCGACGGCGCCTGGCTGGTCAATTCGGTGCTGGTCGTCGCGGGCTTGCTGTTGCTGGTGATCGGGTCGCGCTGGCTGGTCGATAGCGCCGTGGCGTTTGCCGGCTACCTGGGCATCAGCGAGCAGGTGATCGGCCTGACCATCGTGGCCGCGGGCACCTCGCTGCCCGAGGTGGTGACCTCCCTCGTTGCGGCCCTGCGAGGCGAGCGGGATATCGCCATAGGCAACGTGGTGGGAAGCAACGTGTTCAACCTGCTGGGCGTGCTTGGCGTGACCAGCCTGCTGGCGCCGTCAGGCATCGACGTAACCCCGGCCATGGTCGGTTTCGATATACCGGTGATGATAGCCGTCGCGCTGATCTGCCTGCCGATCTGTTTTACCGGTAGCACCATCAGTCGGTGGGAAGGCGCGCTGCTGCTGGGCTACTACGTCGCCTATACCCTCTATCTGATCCTGGCGGCCTCGCAGCACGATACTCTGTCAGGGCTGACACAGATCATGCTGTACGCCGTGCTGCCTCTTACCATCCTATTCCTGGCTATTTCGACGATAAAGGAACTGAAGCGCCGGACCGGGTAACGCCTACCATCACGCCAGAGATCAAGATTGGGCGTCCTGATCCTCGGTTTCCTCGTCTCGTTGAATGACGGTAGTGGTGGTCGTGACCTGTCGGGCGTCCTTGGAGTTGCTTTGAAAGCGACCGTCGATATAGTGCAGGACAAGCAGCTGAGCAACCAGGAAGGCAAAGCAAAAAACGAGACCCTTGATCATGATGCGGTTCCGTGGCGGAGAAGCTGAGATCATAGGCCAGTTCAAGTCAGGCGCTCAACGCTATTGTTCGGGTCTCCGTCGTCTTGTTTTTCCTGGCTCGCTGCCTATCTGGACCAAGAGAGCTGACATCCCAGCAGCACCGGCCATGACACCGCTTTCTTGCGTAACGGTTTCAGCGTGTTTGCCCTTGACCCAAATGACCGGATGCCGCCTCCGACGGCGTGGAAGTGGAAGCCTTGGCTTCATCCTTATGCCGGTCCCGGGCCATCAGCATATACAGCGACGGCACCACGAACAGGGTGAACAGGGTGCCGATGGCCATGCCGCCGACCAGCACCAGGCCGATGGAATTGCGCGCCGCGGCGCCGGCGCCGGTCACCAGCACCAGCGGGAAGTGGCCGGCGATGGTGGCGATGCTGGTCATCAGCACCGGGCGCAGGCGGATCATCGCCGCCTGGTGCACGGCGTCGAGCTTGCTCGCCCCCTGTTGCTGCAGCTTGTTGGCGAATTCGACGACGAGGATGCCGTTCTTGGCGATCAGCCCCACCAGGGTGACCATGCCGACCTGGGCGTAGATGTTCAGGGTGGTGGTCCAGCCATTGGTCCAGTAGGGCGTGTTGGGGTCGGGCATCTTCAAGACGGTGAAGATCAGGGCGCCGAACATCGCCAGGGGCACCGAGCCGGCGAGGATCACCAGGGGGTCGCGGAAGGAATTGAACTGCACCGCCAGCACCAGGAAGATCATCAGCACCGCCAGCGAGAACGCCGGCAGGAACTTGTTGCCCTCGGTGCGCAGCTGGCGCGATTCGCCGGTGTAGTCGAAGCTGTAGCCTGGCGGCAGGATCTCCCGGGCGGTGTCCTCGAGAAAGCCAAGGGCCTCGTCCAAGGTGCGCGCGCTCACCCCGGAGAGCTTCACCGCGTTGAGCTGCTGAAAGCGGTTGAGGGAGCGGGCCACGACGCTGTGCTCGATATGCGCCACCGCCGACAGCGGCACCATCTGACCATCGGGAGCGGCGATGTAGAGATTGCGTAGCTGCTCGCTGTTGAGCCGATCGGCCCGCTGCACCAGCGGTATCACCTTGTAGCTGCGGCCGGCCATGTTGAAACGGTTGACGAAGTCGCCGCCGGTGGCCACGCCCAGATCGGCACCGACCTGGGAGAGGCTCAGCCCAAGCGCCGCCACCTTGTCACGATCGAACACCAGCGTCGCCTGGGGCTGATCGAGCTTCAGGTCGATGTCCGGCGGGAAGAAGAACAGCCCGCTCTGCATCGCCCGGTCCCGCAACTCCTGGGCGAATTCGAACAGGCGCTCCGCATCCGCGGTGGAAGTGATCAGGAATTCCACCGGGAAGTTGCTGCCGCCGGGCAGCGCCGGCGGCGTGGTCATGAACATCTGGATTCCCGGGATCTTCGCCACCTCGGCCTGTACCTCCGGCAGGATCTGGGTCACCGTGCGGGTGCGCTCGCCCCAGGGCTTCACCACCACGCCGCTGAAACCGTCGGCGCCCAGGGTCGCCCCCACCGAGGGCGGAAACAGAAACTGGAAGGTCAGCGCGGCCTCGGGCACCTCGAGCATGAGCTCTTCGGCCGCCTTGGCATAGACCGCGTTCTGGTCGGTGGTGGCGTTGGCGGCGGTGTTGATGATGCCGAACAGCACGCTCTGATCCTCGGTGGGCGCCAGTTCCTTGGGCGAGAACATGAACATCGGGATGGTGCACAGACTCACCAGGATCCATACCAGATAGACCGCGGGCCGCGCCTTGAGCGTGGCGCCGAGCGCGCGACCGTAGACCTCGCGCAGGTGGTCGAAGCGATGGTTGAGCCAGCCGCTCAGGCCGCGCTCCTCGTCCTGGGCGCTGCGCAGCAGATGCGCCGCCATGGTCGGCGAGAGGGTCAAGGCGACCACCCCGGAGATCGCCACGGCGCCGGCCAGGGTGAAGGCGAACTCGCGAAACAGCGCGCCGGTCAGCCCACCCTGCAGGCCGATGGGGATATACACCGCGACCAGGGTGACGGTCATGGCGACGATCGGCGCGATCAGCTCCCGGGCGCCGAGCAGAGCGGCTTCCCGCGGCGCGCGGCCCTCGCGCAGGTGGCGCTCGACGTTCTCCACCACCACGATGGCGTCGTCGACCACCAGGCCCACGGATAGCACGATGGCCAGCAGCGTCAGCAGGTTCAGGGTGAAGCCGAACAGCTGCATCAGGAAGATGCCGCCGATCAGCGAGACCGGAATCGCCATCACCGGCACCAGCACCGAGCGCACCGAGCCGAGGAACAGGAAGATCACCGCGATCACGATCAGCAGGGTGTCGATCAGGGTGCCGGTCACCTCGTGGATGGCATTGTCGACATATTCGGAGGCGTCGTAGGCGACGCTGGCTTCCAGCCCGGCCGGCATATCCTGCTTGATCCGCTCGAGCTCCGCGCGCGCCTCCTCGATCACCTCGATGATGTTGGCGTTGGGCTGCGGGAAGATCCCGGCGAAGACCGCGGTCTGCCCGGAATAGCGCACCAGGGTGTCGTAGTCCTCGGCGCCCAGCTCGACATCGGCGATATCCTGCAGGCGCACGATGGTGTCATCCTTCTGATAGATGACCAGGCGACGAAAATCCTCGACGCCGTGCAGGTCGGTGTTCGCCGCGAGCTGGGTCTGCACCAGGGCACCCTTGGTGCTGCCGATGGCGGCCAGGTAGTTGTTGGCGGCCAGCGCCTCGCGCACCTGGGCGGGGCTGACGTGCAGCGCCGCCATGCGCTGGGGCTTGAGCCAGATGCGCATGGCGAAGGTACGCGCGCCGAAGATCTCGATGCGCTGCACGCCGGTGACCGCGGCCAGCCGCGGCTGCACGACCCGGGTCAGGTAATCGGTGATCTGCTCCTGGGACAGGATATCGGAGGAAAAGCTCAGATAGGCGGCGGCGAACTCCGAATCGGCGGATAGCACGCTGATCGCCGGCACCTGCGCCTCCGCGGGCAGGTCGTTGCGCACCTGATCGACCCGTGAGGAGATGTCGGTCAGCGCCTTGGTCGAGTCATAGTCGAGCTTGAGCCGCGCGGTGATGATCGAGATGCCCTGCAGGCTCTTCGACTCGACGTAATCGATGCCCTCTGCCGCGCCGATGGCGCGCTCCAGCGGCGTGGTGATGAAGCCGCGCACCAGTTCCGCGCTGGCGCCGACGTAGACGGTGGAGATCTGCACCGAGGCGTTCTCGCTGAGCGGATATTGACGCACGCTCAGCGTGTGCCAAGCATTGAGGCCGGCGATCAGGATGATCAGGTTGACCACGATGCCCAGCACCGGGCGGCGGATGAAGAGATCGGTGAAGTGGTTCATGACCTGCCTCAGGACTCGGCCGGATGGGGTTCGAGCTCGGCCTTGGGGGCCAGCGTATTGTCGATGACGATCGGCATACCGCTGCGCAGCTTGAACACGCCGCTGGTCACCACGGTTTCGCCGGCGGTGAGGCCATCGGTGACGTCGACGAAATCCCCCCGCACTCGCCCCAGGCGGACGAACTGCTGGCGCAGTACCCGCTCGGTCTCGCCGCTTTGGGCGTTTTCCCTGTTCTCGACCACGAACACCGAATCGCCGTAGGGCGCGTAGAGCACCGCCGTGGCGACGACCGGCAGCACGGGTTGTGTTTCCGGTAGCACCACCGCGACATTGACGAACATGCCCGTATAGAGCGCCTCGTCCGGATTGGCGACCCGCGCCCGCACGCGCACGTTGCGCGTCGCTGGGTCGACCTCGGGGTTGATTGCGAGGACCTCGCCTTCGAAGGTCTCTCCCGGCGCGGCATCACCGGTGACCCGCACCCTCAGTCCCGGTTTCAGGCGGTGGATCTGCTGCTGCGGGACCGAAAAATCCACATAGATCGGGTCCAGCGTCTGCAGTGACGCGATGGCGTCGCCTTCCCGCAGCACCTGGCCGAGATTGACCAGACGCAGTCCCAGGCGACCGGAGAACGGCGCGCGCACCGTCTTCTTGGCGATCAGCGCACGCATATTGTCCACCTGGGCGACGGCCTCCTTGAAGCTGGCCTCGGCGCGATCGACCGCCTCTCGCGAGACCGCATTCTTCTGGCTCAACGCACGTGCCCGCCTAAAGTCCGCCCTGGCCAGGGCGGCGGCGGCCTCCGCCGCGGCAAGCTGGGCCGCTTCGCTCGCCGTATCCAGCTGCAGCAGCACGTCGCCAGCATTTGTCAGCGCACCGGACTCGAAGCCGATACGCGTCACCCGCCCGCCGATCTCCGCGCTGACCGTTACCCCCTGTACCGCGGATACGCTGGCCGTCGCGGGAATCAATTGTTCCCACTGCGCCTCGTCCACCCTCATGGCGGTGACGGTCTCGGGCGGCGGCACCATGTTCTCGGCGGCCTCGCCCATCGCCCCGAACTGGTCGAACTTGGTGTAGACGATGGCGGCGATCACAAGGGCCACGCCGATGGCGGCGACAAGCAGTTTCTTTAGCATGAAGGTCTCATCCGACAGCACCTCAGCGACCAGGGGAGTTCTCGAAGACGCAGCGAATCGCATCTACCGCTTATGCCATACCTGACCGACGAACGGGCGCAGGCGATTTCGACATCGCGATGGGCATTGCTTGCGCTGTCAGCGAAGCGCCCCGGACCGCTCGATAATGGCGGCCTACGCGCAGAGTCTAAGAAATGGCGAAAGTCGAAATCGCGTTGCCTACCTTGCAGGCCATCTTCTTGAAACTTAGGTTAGGCGCGAATACTGAGTAGCTTGACAGGTTGCACACCTGCTAGGCAGAACGTGATTTTATGCATAATGGGTTTTCTGTAATCACTCATCAACGGCAGGACATACAGCATGGCCCGGCTAACGATCGGGTTGATAGCGTCCAGAACAACGTTGGCTGCAGATTCCGATCCTTTTCCAGAAGCCCCTTGGAATGGATATTGAAAGTCGATGAAACGCGGCTGACCATGGCAGGATCAAGCATCGCGAGATAGTTGCGGCCTTTGCCTTTCTCCAAGCCCTTTGGGGTTGTCCTTCAATCATCGGATAAGCCCCTTACCCTTATTACCCCTTCCCTTATAGCCTTTTGAGTGAAGCCTTTGTCCTTTCAACCCTTTCCCTCGTGTAGCAGCACCAACAAGAGGGCGCTCGCCATCGTGGCGAACTATGCTCGGAAGTTGATCAGTACTATGGCATCCAACATGACTAAAGCGACAAGCTCCTTTCAGCGAGCCGTGAATCGTTCGTGGCCTGCTGACGAGGTTCATACAGAAAGAGTGAGGCTTGCAGTTAGATCCCGACCCGTTAAGAAAAGATCAGCAGCGCCTTCGGTTACATCATCCTACCCCTAACGCCGTTTCACTGATGGAGTAGACTATGGGTAATTGTGAAGAAGCGATGATGAACACACCTTTAGATCCCATTGTCTCGGAGTTCGAAACACAAAAGCAGGCTGATAGCTATGACTGCTGGTTTCGCATCAAGGTTCAGGAAGCCATGGGGAGCGATAAGCCTCGCCTACCCCATGATGAGGCCATGGCCCTCGTCGATAGTCTGATCGCGGAATGCAGGTAGCAGCGTGCTGGTTGAGTGGACTGACGAGGCCCAGCTTGACCTCGCGGACATTCAAACGTACACAGAGCAATTCGACCCCATGTCTCCCTGCACTACGCGGGGTCATCGAGATACTGCGCATGCTTAACGCCTGGCAGGAGCACCCATAATTCCATTTCATGCTCCATTCAGCCATTTGCCCGACATTAAAGGAAAACGCTGAAGCATATTCCTATTGGGGCTGAATTGCCTTGCAATGGCGATCGGACTAATCTACCGATATAGGCTAACACGAAAACATGAGGGTTCTGCTAATGAAACTCTCCGATCTCAACACACCGAAAGGTCGTCGGGCGGCCGGTAAGCTGTCCCTGGATCTGATCAAGATCACCGGGAAAGTGGCAGTTGCAGGAACTGTGGGCTTGGTGGGTATGCTGACTGGTGCAGTCGCCTCAACAAGCTTCACTGATAAAACTGAAGAACAACCCTATACATATGATGTTGGGCCTGATGGTCCAGGTGAGTACGACAAGATGGGGTTTAAAGTTCAAAATGGGGATGACTGGCTCGATTGAACCCTGCTAGTCATCCCTAGTAAGGCTGAGTTATTTGCCCTTAGTGGTCGCTTTACTGGCCATTTCACTTCCTTTATCTCCCGCCCCCTTGGCTCCTTGAGAACCAGTGGATAGAGCGTTGCCAACTCCCTGGCCAACCTTCATGCCTGTCCAACCTAATACTGCCACCCACATTCCCGGCAGGATCAAAAACGTCGCCCACTCCACGAAGATAAGCACCAGCTTGTCATAGCCATTCTGCGCCGCCGCGACGAAGCTCAGCTTGGCCGCTTCCGAGTTGTAGAGCAGATCGATCAGGTTCGAATTGATCCAGCGGGCCAGTTCCCACCAGAACGTCAGGAACCACAGAGCGAATAGCCCGAAGGTCGCTGTGCCAGCCACCTTGATCGAGTAGCCGGAAATCGTCAGCACGAACGGCAAGCAGATCACCACGGCCATGATCAGAATGTACTGCACCATCGGCAGGGCTCGCTTGAGCATGTCCATGCCGGCCTTGCCCATCACGGCGCCGACGGCGCCTCCTACTCCGCCGGCAGCCATGGAAAGCGTGTCTTCGATGGACCCCCCGTCGAGATCGCCGTAACCGGTGACGGCAATATCCTGATTGCCGTTCGCCGATCCCGTGCGCTGGCTGATCAGGCGCCGGATCACAGTGTCCTCGGCGTCGGCGCTGGTGAACACGGAAGCGAAGCTAGCCCACAGCCCAGGGTTCACCTGTTCGCGCAGGCGGGCGTATAGTCCGCTTTCGCCATCGGCCCACCACTCCCGGCAGCTGGGATAACCCGGACGGCCCGGGCCGGTGCCGGGTCGTGCCTGATCGCGGCTGGCGTCGAAGGGAAACCCCGCCACCGGACGCCCGGCATAGAACGAATCGTAGTAGCCGGGCGTCTCCAGGAAGAACCGGCTACCCAGCCAGTCCACGTCCTCGGCGTCGAGTGCGTCGACCGTACCCCCCTGCTGGAACAGGCGATTGCGGGCCGCGCCGTAGCACTGGCGCTGGAACTCGCCCAGCTCCCGCTTGAGTCCGGGATCGGTGATCGACTGCGCATCGATCTCGGAGGTGATCGCCTGGAGATCGGGGCTGCACGGGATGCTCGACACCGCGACATTGGTCACACCCTTGGAGATCGCATGCACCAAGGCCCACCACAGCGGTATCTCGGCGGTCTGTCCGCCGATCGAATTGAGCGTGGTGCTGCCCCATTCCCCCTGGCCGATCACGGCCACGCCGCACTGTCCACCGCCAGTACCGGTGCGCTCGATGGCGTTCACCGGGTTGAACGAGAGGTTCATCATCGGCACGCAGGTGAAGGCGTAGCACAGCACCATGGCGTAGAGGCGTGTCTCGAGACGCGCGATCAGCAGTACCCCCTTGTTGCCCTCGTCCTCGCCCTCCTGACGCACCCGGAACCATTCCGAGGCCAACAGGGCGATGAACGGCACCAAGGCCAGCCCCGTCTGCATCAATGACGACCACAAGGCATTGTTCACCACCCAGCCGATCATCAGCACGACCGTCTCGAAATAGTCGTTGACGTTGAGATCGGCGTTCATGGCGATCCTCCCAGCCAGTCGATGAGATTGAAGAGCTCGACGCAGGCCACGGCGCCGATCGCCAGCGTCTCGAGCCGCTTGAGACCGGCGCGTGCCGCGCTCCCGCCATCGCGATCCTCGTTGAGACACATGATCACGCGCGGCTTCCAGACGCGTCTCCATACCAGGGCGAGGCCCGCATAGCAGGCCCAGCGCCACACAAACAGCCAGGGCAATGCCGCCTGTTTCGCCGCCACGAAGGCCTCACGGCTGCCCATCAGTTGGATGGCCAGCGAGACGACGACCCCGCTGAGAGCGAACATGCCGACCAGCGCCACCAGGAAGACCAGCGGCGACGGCCAGTGGCGCGGATCGAGAAGACGCATGAACGTCATTGCGGCGTCTCCTGGAGCGGACGACCCCGCTCGTCCAGTACCGGTGCCGGCAGCGTGGTTTCGTTGGGACTGGAACCGGTCGCGCGGTTGGCGGCGCGCTGCAGTGCCTGCATGGCCGCGTTGCTGGCAAGCGCCTTGCGGATCTCCATTTCACTCTGCAGCAGCGCGATGTCGCGGTTGAAGGCGTCGATCTTGCGATCCAGGGCCGACATGCCTTCCTGATTGCTCTCGATGCCGGGATCGCTCGAGCCAGCCACCAGACTGCGACGCGCCCACATCACCTGGGTCAGCGTTCTGGCTAGCGCCATCTCGCTGGCCAGGCGCTGGGCCAGCAGCGGGCCCTGGGGATCGGTGCGCATGGCCTCGATCACGCCACGGGAGACGGCCAGGCCGTTGCCTGCCGACACGTCGTCGAGCTTGGCTTGGGTGATCTCGCCACCGCTCAGCATATCGAGCAGGCGTTCATGAATGGCCTGTTGCTCGTCCTCGAGCTCGCGAATCAGGCCGGTACCGGCGATGGTTTGCGCCTTCTCGCAGCCATCGCAGGTTTGCAGCTCGGTATCCCCCACGATCTTCCGGGTCCACTCAACCGCCTCGGCGGGAGAACCCCACAGGGTACACATGCCGCCCCGACACTCGTTGCCGCTGGTACCCGAGCCGCCGACGATACCGCCGCCGCCGATCCAATCGCCGCTCGAGGTGGCCACCGATCCCCAGCCGCCGCCACCCCCGGAGACGGGTTCGTTGGAAGTGGGATCGGTGCGGCCATGGAGCAGGTTGTAACCGGCCCTGGCGGTATCCGCGACCACGCGTACCGGCGGCTGACCGCGCCCGCCCCGCTTCTGGCCGCCGATCCAGGTACGGCCATTGTTGCCCGCCTGTCGTTCGGCGGCCTGCTCGGCGGCAACGGCATCGGGATTGATTGCAGCAATGTCCTGCCAGTTCTCGGCGACCGCCGCCTGCTGCATCCGGCCGCCCAACGTGGCGTCGGCCAGCGCTTCGGCCATGCGCTGACACGACAGCTTGGACTTGTCGAAGTCGAGCCGGCCCTGCAGCACGCCGTTGGTCAGTAGATCGTAGAGCGCCGGGTTGGCGCGCTGGATGATCATCGCGGGCAGGCTGGCCACGGTCGCGTTCGCGACCACGTTGCTCATCATGTTCTGGAAGCCGTTGGTCACGCCGTTGAGCTGGTTTGACACCGTCGCGCCCATATCGAAATTGCCGCAGGTCGCGTCGACGTTCCAGCTGACACCTAGCCCCTGGGTACGCGGACCATGGCCGAACCCCGCCGATGCGCCGAAGGGGGCGGCGCCGCCAATGTCGTAATAGAGCCGGTCGGCGGACTGCGCCTGAGCCAGCAATGGGGCGGCCAGCGCCATCGAGAGCGTCAGACCTCGCAGGAGATGTCGGTTCATGGTTTATTCCCCGGTGAAGGTCAGCAGTTCCTGGCCGCGTTTCTTGCAGCAGCGATAGGGCCGCCACAGCGACCAGACGTAATCCCCCGGCGGTTGGAGCCGGTTGTTCTCGCCGCCGTCCGGGAAGATCGAACAGGCCATCGTCATCTCGGGCTCGAGCCGCTGCCACTTGTGGGTCTCAGGATCCCCTTCCATGACCGCCGCGGGCGGCCAACGTCCGCTGTCGCTGTCGTCCTCGGGGGCCAACGGCTGATAGACATGCGGCTGACCGCGACGCGTGACGATATCGGCGGCGCGTTGCGCGGTGGCGGCCGCCACCTTGTAGTCATGGGTCTGGGAGACGAAGCCACTGCGCGGATAGACCGGGCTCCACAGATCGCCCGGCACGCCCAGTTCGCGTATGCCAAAGGTCAGTGCCTCGGGATAGGCCATCTCGGGAATGCCGGACCGCCAGGCCAGCGCATCCAGGGTGGAAAGGAAGTACGGTTTGAAGGGCACCGCGTCGCTCTCGCAGAACCAGCCGAAGCGATCGGTGAATCTATAGAAGAGCTCGCTCGGATGACCGATCGCATCGACATTCTTGAATCGTGTGTTGGCATGCTCATGGGGCTCCGCTTCATTGGTCGAGCCACCGCCCAAGGCATTGCCCAATGGCGGTGACAACAGCGCGATCTCGGTCCAGGGATTCTCGCCGGTGTTCTCGTAAGCGGACACGACGAGCTCGGGAATGAAATGCTTCACGCGAATCGAGGTCTTCACCGAGCAGCCCGTGGTCGAGCAGTCGAGCCAGGCGCACAGACCGATCACTTCATACTCGAGGCACTCGGGACTGATCGCGGACTGAACGATGGCCGGCGTGGTAATGGCACGCGCCACGTATGCGGTCACCAGGCCGATCAGCCCGATCGTCGCGGCGGCCAGGACAGTAGCGCGGGAAATCAGTACCGCATTCATGGTGTGCGTCCCCGTGTCCGTTCGACCGCTTCGAGGGCAAGCCCGACATCGGGCTCACCATAGACGACGTACTGCCCATCGACGACGACCGCCGGCACTTTCTCGATGCCGAGCATCCAGGCCCGCGCGACGCCGAGGTGCAGTGCGCGATAGCGCTCGAGCATGGCCCGCCACTGAGGACCACTCATGCGCGATTGCAGCACCTGCTTGGCACGCTCGGAATCCGTCGGCAGGTCTCGGGAAAGCCGGGCGTCCAGACGCGCCGGCGCATCCAGCTCGATGACGGCCGCGTCATCGGGCACATGGATTACCGGCTCGCCGGCGATGGTGAACACCTCGACGCCGGCATTCGCCCCGGCGCTCCAGAGCAGGACCGTGACAAGACAGAGTGAAGACAGCACGGCACGGGGCCGCCGAGACGCAGTAGGCATGGCCGACTCCTGTGAGAGGTTCCAGCCTAGAGGTGTATCGGGAGAGGAGGTTCGAGGCAGCAGAGAATGTTAAATGGATCCTGCAAGATTTCTGCCCAAGCCGTGAGTACAGGCCGTCCGCATCCGCCTGGACGGCAGGGTTGCGGCAGAGGATAACCGCGCGGCCACAATTTCAGGCCAGCGTTTGGCTGGCAAGGCCATTGGCGCCGATGTCAAACCGGCTGGCAAGGCGTTTGGTTGTCATCAGTGCTGGCAGGAGTTGTACACGCAGGCATTGAGTCAACGTCCCTCGCGTTCCGAGATTTCCATCACGTGCGTAATGGCCTGGGCCTTGCCGTCCCAGAAATAGCGCAGATGCGGTCCCTGGACAGGGATGCTGAGGGCCGGCGGACGGAATACCGCGGCGCACTCCTGCCCCAGTTCCCTCACGCTGTCATGGAGAAGGCCCCAGGATTGGCGGGATCGTAGTTCTGCCGCGAACGCCTGGCAAATGGGGTACGTGCCGGGATCCGGGTCATGTAATTGCGGATACGCATCGCGGATGTCGTGTAGAGGCTGGATGATGGTGTTCACGTAGCAGCGCATCGTGAGTTCTAGCGTGCTTTCCCCGGTTGCCGTCAGGAAGGCGTTCATGTGATACCGGGTTTCCGCGATGGCGGTATCCAGGGTACTCGCGCAGTAATAGACGCCATAGCTTCCATCGGTAAACCGCGAGGGGCGGCCGACATGAGTGAACGCGGCCATGATCGGACTGGTGCCGGGCCCCGTCATGCGGTCGGCGGGCGGGATCCGGCTCAGTCGGCCGGCCTGCTCCAGCAAACGGTCATTGGTCAGGGCCTCGAGCGCGAAGGCATACTCCAAGTCTTCCAGATCCAGGGTGTCCTCGAATATCTCGATGGGTGGAAAAGCACTGTTGACGATGCGAAAGGCATGCTTCCACTGCGGCATTGCCGTTTCCACCACTCTCACCCCCTGACGCCGTCCAGATACCTGCGGGTGTCGGCCAGGTCAACGACGCGTCCGTTCAACATGAAGTCGAGCGCCGATCGTCCGTTGAAGGGAGGGGCCGTATTGGCTTTGTGCACCCACTCGTAACCGCGTTGCGGACTGTTGCTGAACAGGATCCTCAAGGCCTTGTGGATTCCCATGAGGTAGGAAATGCGCTCCTGGGTATCACGAGGCAGGCGGACATTGGGCAACTTGCGATACTTGTGGAAAGTGGTATTGCCGATGCCTCCCAGCAGGATTCGCTGCTGGGAGGGCGTACAGCCCCATTTCGCCATGATATTGAAGAAGAATTTCAAGGCAACATGTCCGGCCTCCGGGGAGGAGGTATCGGCGCGTTCGAGAAGTTCGGCAGCGTCCATGGTAGGACCCCATGTCAAATGGCATTGGTACACAAGAGAATCATATCATCTGTTTTATTCACATGTGTATTTTTGACCGGTTCTATGATGTCAACACCGTGGGTCCAGACGCGCAGGCGCATCCAACTTCCAGGGCCTCCCAGCCTCCCTCAAGCCAAAGGCGTAAAAATGTGGCTGGTTCATCATCGTCGATCGCAAACTGCATGGCTTCCGTGAAGATCTCCCGCTGTCGATGCATGTTCATTGTCTAGCCCTCTTTATCGCCTGTATCAGCTGCCGAGCGGGAACGTACCCCTCACCCATCTCGCCGTCGGGTAGTACGATCGTGGGGGTTCCCTGAATGCCGAAGCGCTGTCCCAGCCAAAACCCCTCGATGACCGCTTCCTGACAGTGCTGCGTGGGCATATCGTTCAACGCGCCACCGCCGAACGCCGTGGCCATCGCCTGTCGAGCGTCGTCGGCACACAGTACCCGAGCCCACTGCCCTGCGGCGGGCGAGTCGCTGCCGCCGCGCGGATAGGGCACGTAGCGCACAGTAATGCCGGCGGCGGTCAGCCGGTCGATGTCCTGATGCAGCCGCTCACAAAAAGGACAGGTCGGGTCGGTGAAGACTGCGATCTCGCCTATCCCGTCGCCCCGGGCGGGATACACCACCGTGGCCCCGTCGGCAAGGGCGTTCAGCTGGTCCAGCCGATCCTGTCGATCGTTGCGCTCGGTGACGTCGATGAGCCCGCCCGGGGCATTATCGAAGAGCGTACCCACGATCATGTGGCGCCCCTGGGCATCGCTGTAGAAGGTGTCGCCGTTGCGCAGGCGCACTTCATAGATCGGGCCCTCGAGGTCGACGCGATGGACGGCGTCGGGCGTGACGACCTGACCGTTGAGCGTGAGCGCCTTGAGGGCATCGGGCACCGGGTCATCGGCGGCCAGTCTCGGGATCGAGGTCAGCATCGCCAGTACCGCAGCGGCCGATCTCAGAGCGATCGCGTCGCATTTCATTGCAGCGCCTCCAGACAGCTCAAGGCGTTGTCGCCGCCGTAGGTTTCCAGCGTCCAGCAGTCGTTCAAGGTAATCGCCGGCAGCGTGAGGCATTCCTGGATGTCCAGGTAGCGACACCCCTGGCGAATCGATTCGCTGACCCGTGCCTGCCGGGTCGGTGAAATACCTCCAGGTGTCAACCGGGAGAAACGGTTGCGGCCGAGCTCGGGCGTCGAGCGCGCCTGACTGGCAAACTCGCTCTGCGACCACCAGTTGGCCACGTCCATGGAATACATTCGCCCGACGCCCGTCTCGAAAGCCAATGCCAGACGATGCGTCACCTGGCAATGCCCGGGTGGCCGGCCGGGAACGACGACGGTCCAGTGGAAGCTGACGTCCCCTGCCTGCTGGCCGTCCGGTAGGCTGACGAAGTGGCCCAATTGGCAGTCGCCGGAGCCACCGACGAAATAGTGTCGATTGGGATAGGGTTGGCAAATGACCCAGCCACTGACGAGCGTCGGGGGGGCGTCATGCCAGTCGACCGACACCGACAGCGAGATGGCGTCCGGGGCCACACGATCGAAGGGATCGACCTGAAGGACGGGCAGGAGATGGAGCGTACGCTGTCGAGCGTCAATACTCATGGGGTGGGTAATCCTGAATCCTGGCATGCCGCCGATCCTTCTTTCAGTGTTTTGAGATGAGCCAACCAACGGGCGCGAATCTCCCGGGCGTCGAAACGGCCCCGGGTCATGGGTCATGGGTCATGGGTCACGCCTCTGTCGCGGCGTCGAGACCGCGCTGCCGATCGAGCCTTTCCGCGACCTTGATCGCCGCGTCGAGCTCGGAGCAGCCCAACTCGCGCATGATCTCGGCGCGCTCGGCCTTCTCCTCCGGCTCGGTGCCGGCCAGCGACAGATACAGACTCGGCGGCACCACGCGAAACAGCGACTGCAAGCGTCCGCCCAGCACCACCCCCTCGGTGTATTTGCCCGGCGCCTTGGTCGCGGATTCGATCAGCAGGCGCTGATCCGTGGTCAATGTCTTGAAGCGCGCGACCTCGGCGATCTCGTTGGGTGGCATGTTGAGCAGCAGCCACCACTCCAGCATGTTGAGCATCTTGGCAGCCACGTTCGGGAAGTCCTTGACGTTCTGAGTGGCCAGCCACAACCACAGGGCGAGCTTGCGCCCCATCTTGGCCACGCCAACGAAATACGGCGCAAGCAGCGGATTGACGGTGAGCAAGTGACACTCGTCGATCACCTGCACGATGGGCCGGCCACTGTATTGATCGCGCTCGGCCATCGTGGTGATCATGTTGGTGATCGACATGACCGATAGAGCCAGTTGCGCCTCATAGCCGGGGTTGGCGTAGTGGGCCAGATCGATCAGGGTCACGTCGCACTCGGGCCAGGCCTCGCCGGGCTGATTGAAGACCTGGCCGTCGAAGCCGTCGCAGAACATGCCGATGCTCTCGCCCATGTTGTAGGCGCGCTGACGACGGTTCTGCGGGAGTCGCTCATCCCGAGAGAGTTCGTAGAACGCCTGCCGCACGTCCTCGGTGAGACACTGACGCCCCTCGGCGTGAGACCGCTCGGCGGCGATCATCACCGCATCGCGCACCATGCGGTTGTCGGCGCGACGATAATCGCCCTCCTCCTTGGGATCACCGCCGGTGATCATCAGGCGGGCCATCATTTCCATCTCGCCCAAAAGATCGCGCTCGACGTTCTCCTCGCCGTCATCCTCGGTATTGATCGCCTCGAGCATCGCTTCCGGGGTCTCGGCCGGCGCATCCGGCGACTCCCCGAAATCCTGTCGATCGCGCACGGCGCGGCGTGCCCGCATCTCGGGATCCAGCAGCCGATGGGCCTCGCCGAAGGGTGGCAGCCTGGCGTTGGCGC
This sequence comes from Pistricoccus aurantiacus, assembly GCF_007954585.1. Classification (GTDB taxonomy): domain Bacteria; phylum Pseudomonadota; class Gammaproteobacteria; order Pseudomonadales; family Halomonadaceae; genus Pistricoccus; species Pistricoccus aurantiacus. The sequence continues at coordinate 2,401,156 of NZ_CP042382.1, read as the reverse complement.
CCGGGGCCAGTTTCACCTTGTTGACAGACAGCCCCATGCGTTCGAAGTAATCCGCGAGCAGCCCGAACGAATTGCCCTTCTCGATGATGAACAGCCGCGGCCGGCGCATGGCCACGACCTGAGCCAGCATCGAGTTCAGGGTGGCGGACTTGCCCGCCCCGGTAGGCCCGAACACGAACATGTGGCCGTTCTGCTTGCGATCGAGCTTGTGCAGCGGATCGAAGGTCAGCGACTCGCCGCCCCGGTTGAAGAAGCTGATGCCGGGGTGGCCCGTGCCGCGCGCTCGCCCATACAGGGGGGCCAGATTGGCCAGGTGCTGGACGAAGTTGAAGCGGGTCGACGGTCACGATCTCGCCAATGTCGTCCCACCTGTCGTTGGCCAGCATCAAGGCGCCCAGAGTGGACTGTTCCGCCTCGATGCTGTGCGGCGGCAACAGCCCCAGTGCCTGGGCCGGAACAGACGTCTCAGTGAACATGGGTCACCCCCTGACGCTTCCCGGTCCCGGGCTGACCGCCACCCTGAGTCATGTCGACGACCGCGATCGCGTCTGCCCATTCCGGGTAGAGCGCGGAGGCCACTGCCTTGAGTTGATCGGCGCAGGCCGGCGCTTTACGCCCCGACGGCTTACGCGGCTCGATACGATGCACCGGCTGGCTTTTCAAGGCGGCGGTACGATAGGCCGAGAGATTCACCAGCGGCGTCTCGAGGACGCGGATACCCGTGTCGTTTTCTTCGGCGAACATGCAGCGGATGCTGTCGGCGATCTCGCGGGCATCCGTCAGCCGATCCGTCATCTTGTTGAGCAGGATCAACGCCGGCGGGACCGCAAAACGTGTGTATTTGGCGAGTTCGCGCAGCTCATTCAGCATGCCCTGCGTGCCCCGCACGAACTCGCGGGCGGTGAGCAACTCAGGGACGATCGGCGAGACGATGTGATTGGCTGCCAGCACGGCCATCTCGAGCAGTATGGAACGTGCGCCCTGGGTGTCGATCAGGATGGCATCGTAACGATCGGCGAAGCGATCGAGCAGCCCGATCAGACGGAAACGCCCGTTGGGGGCGTTGAGCAGCAACTGCTGCAGCTGGTTCCGATGATCGTTCGAGACGATGATGTCGAGATTGGTGAGGGACGTTCTGGAAATGATCCGATCGAGATCGATCAGTTCGGTGGCGAGCAGCTCGTACACCCCGCCAGGGGCTGGGTGTGACAGCTCGTAATAGGAGGAAAAGGTCGGTTGGGAGTCCAGGTCGATGAGCAGCACCCGGAAGCCGGCGTCAGCCAGCAGACCGCCCAGATTGGCGGTGACGGTGGTCTTGCCCACCCCGCCCTTGGAACAGACCGTCGCGGAAACACGCATTGCAAGCACCTCATCCGGAAATGGATTGGCGAATGCAAGTGCAAAGGCGTTAAGTGGTTTGGCTTACGAGATGCTGGCTCCCCGAGCAGGACTCGAACCTGCGACCCAATGATTAACAGTCATTTGCTCTACCAACTGAGCTATCGGGGAATAATCTAGAGGTGAGGTGGCCGATCGGCCTGTGTCTTGGTGTTTGGCTCCCCGAGCAGGACTCGAACCTGCGACCCAATGATTAACAGTCATTTGCTCTACCAACTGAGCTATCGGGGAATGACCTTGAGCACGCGACGTAGTATACGGATTACTTTTGCCGGGTCAAGAGTCGCCAGGAAGCCCAATGCCGAACCGTTGTCATCAAGCGTAAAATCCGTCAAAAAGTCGATAACGGCGGATGATAACGACATAGAGAAGGCGACCATGATCCAGTTCTATCTCAACGGCCAGCTTCAGCAGTGTGCAGCGTCCGCGGATACCAGCGTGCTGGAGCTGCTGCGTCAACAGCTGGGCCAGACCGGCACCAAGGAAGGCTGCGCCTCCGGAGACTGCGGCGCCTGCAGCGTGGCCATCGGCGAAGTGGACGCGCAGGGCAAGGTCCGCTATCACAGCGCCAATGCCTGCATCATGCCTGCCCACCAGCTGCAGGGCCGTCATCTGGTCACCGTGGAAGGACTGGCCCAGGGCAACGATCTGCATCCGGCTCAGGCGGCCATGGTGGATTGTCACGCCAGCCAGTGCGGCTTCTGCACCCCGGGTATCGTGATGTCGCTGTTTACGCTTCACGAAAATCAGCGCGGCAAGCACTTTTCTCCCGACCGCCAGCAGCTGGAAAGCGCCCTGGGCGGCAACCTGTGCCGCTGCACCGGCTACCGGCCGATTCGCGACGCGGCGCTTGCCATGTTCGAGCTACCGGAGCACCGTCCAAGCTGGATGGATGATCCTGAGCTTGGCGTACGCCTGAAAGAAATCGCCGCTCACGATCAAAACAGCCCAGAGGACGATCCAGGCAGTTATGCGCAGCCCGCAACGCTAAGACAACTGATCGAACTGCGCCGTCAATCTCCCGAAGCGCGACTGGTGGCCGGGGCCACGGATCTGTGGCTGGAAAACACTCAGCAGCTCAAGTCGCTTGACTCGCTGATCGACGTCTCCCGAGTGGCGGAGCTCAACGCCATCGAGGAAACCGACGAAGGCTGGTGGATTGGCGCGGCGGTGACCTATACCTGCCTGGAACCGCTGCTCGAAGACCACCATCCGGCGTTTTCGCACTTGATGCACCGCTTCGCCTCTCGTCAGGTCCGTAATCGCGGCACTCTGGGCGGCAATATCGCCAATGCCTCCCCTATTGGTGATTGTCCGCCTACCCTGCTGGCCCTGGACGCTCGGCTGCGGCTGGCGGGACCGCAAGGGGAGCGGGAAATTCCTCTCGAGGACTTCTTCCTCGACTACCGCCAGACCGTCCTGCAGGAAGACGAGGTGATTCGCGCCATCTTTCTGCCCAGGCTTGCAGCCGGACGGGAATGCAAGGTCTGGAAGCTATCCAAGCGCCGGGAGGACGATATTTCCTCGGTGCTCGGCGCCTTCAGTTGGCGGCTCGATAACGGACGCCTCAGCCAGGTACGCCTGGCCTTCGGCGGCATGGCGGCGATCCCCAAGCGTGCTCCCCAGGCGGAGGCCATACTGGAAGGCAATGCACCTAGCCATGAACTCTTCCAGCGGGCCAAGCAGGCGCTGAAGGAAGACTTTACCCCCATGACGGATGCTCGAGGGAGCGCCGACTACCGCACCGTCGCCGCGGCCAACCTGCTGGAGCGCCTGTACTGGGTGCTGGACTCCACTACCGAGGAGGCGATGCTCCATGCGTACGCTCACTAGGCTTTCTCACTCCCCCGAAGACAAGGACGCTGAAAGCGCCCGGGCCCAGGAAGTGCTGCGCCACCGTAACAAGGGCGATGGCCCCTTGGCTCGGGAGGTGGAAAAGCCCAGGAACACCAACAACTCGAAACATGCCCAGGCCCACGAAAGCGCCGTCAAGCACGTTACCGGCCGCGCCGCCTATATCGACGACCTCAAAGCCCCGGCGGACGCCCTGCATATGGCGGTGGGCTTGTCACCGGTGGCCCACGGACGCCTGACCCGGCTCGATCTGGACAAGGTGCGCGCCGCACCCGGCGTAGTGGACGTGATCACCATCAAGGACGTACCCGGGCATGCGGATATCGGCCCGGTGTTTCCCGGCGATCCGCTGTTCGTGGAAGAGGAAATCAGCTACCTGGACCAGGCGCTGTTCGCCGTGGCGGCCACCAGCTATCAGGCAGCCCGGCGAGCGGTCAAGGCGGCGGTGATCGAGACCGACGAGCAGGCGCCCTGCCTTGATCCGGTGGCGGCCACCGGTCGCGGCGATCTCGTGCGCCCTACCCACGTGCAGCAAAGCGGCGACTGGCAGGCAGCGCTAGCTGAAGCAGAGCACATACTGGAAGCGGAATACTTCTTTGGCGGCCAGGAGCACTTCTATCTGGAAGGCCAGGCCTGCCTGGTCATTCCCACGGAGGACGAGGGGGTTTTCGTTTACACCTCCAACCAGCACCCCAGCGAGACCCAGAAGCTGGTGGCGGAGGTGCTGGGCATTCCCTTCCACGCGGTAACCGTGGAAACCCGCCGCATGGGCGGCGGCTTCGGCGGCAAGGAAACCCAGGCCTCCGCCTGGGCCTGCATGGCGGCGCTGATCGCCCGACGCACCGGCCGCGCCACGCGGCTGCGCCTGCCCCGGGCGGATGACATGCAGCTCACCGGCAAGCGCCATCCGTTCCATAATCGTTACCGGCTGGGCTGCGACGCCCAGGGTGTGCTGTTGGGCGGCGAGATTATCTTGTTCGGCGACTGCGGCTATTCGCCGGATCTCTCCGAGGCGGTGGTGGATCGTGCCATGTTCCATGCGGACAACGCCTACTCATTGGGCCGGGCACGAGTCACCGGCCATCGTGCCAGGACCAACACCGCCTCCAATACTGCCTTTCGCGGCTTCGGCGGCCCCCAGGGGGTGGTGATCGCCGAGGCGGTGATGGACGATATCGCCCGGCGCGTCGGCGAGGATCCGCTGACCATCCGCAAGCGCAACCTGTATCGCCAAGGCCGGGACACCACCCACTACGGCCAGCGGGTAGACCAGCTGGAACTGCTCGAGGATATCGTCGAGCAGCTGGAGCAAAGCAGCGACTACTGGGAGCGGCGGCGCGATATCAAGGCCTTCAATGGCACCAGCCCGATTATCAAGAAGGGTCTGGCGCTGACTCCGGTGAAGTTCGGTATCTCCTTTACCGCCCAGCACCTCAATCAGGCCGGCGCACTCTTGCACGTCTATACCGACGGCAGCGTGATGATCAATCACGGCGGCACGGAAATGGGCCAAGGGCTGCATACCAAGATCTGCCAGGTAGCGGCCCGGGAACTGGGGCTGGATATGGCCCAGGTGCGTATCAGCGCCACCCGCACGGACAAGGTGCCCAACACCTCACCCACCGCGGCCTCCAGCGGCGCGGATCTCAACGGCATGGCCGCCCGGGACGCCGCTTCTAAACTACGCGAGCGGCTGTTTGATTTCGCCGCGGAACATTACCAGTTGGATCGGGAGACTCTGCGCCTGGAAGCTGGCGAGCTGATCGCCAACCTCGGCGAAAGCGAGCGGCGTATCCCCTGGGGCGAGCTGGTGCAGGCCGCCTACCTGGGCCGGGTGTCCCTATCGGAGAAAGGCTTCTACGCCACGCCCTTGATTCACTACGACCGCCAGACCGGCAGCGGCCGGCCCTTCTATTATTACGCTTACGGCGCGGCGGCCTCGGAGGTCAGCGTCGATACCCTGAGCGGCGAATACCAGGTAGAGCGGGTGGATATCCTTCACGACGTGGGAGACTCCCTGAACTCGGCCATCGATATCGGCCAGGTGGAAGGCGGTTTCATTCAGGGCATGGGTTGGCTGACCAGTGAGGAGCTCAAGTGGAACGATGAGGGCCGGCTAATGACCACCGGCCCCTCCACCTACAAGATTCCCGCCTTCGGCGACCTGCCCCCGGTGTTCAACGTCAAGCTGATGGAGGGCCATCCCAACTCCATGGCCAGCATCTACCGCTCGAAAGCCGTGGGTGAGCCGCCCTTCATGCTGGCGATCTCCGTGTGGTCGGCGCTGCGGGACGCCCTGGCGAGTCTCTCCGATTATAAGGAAAGCCCGGCCCTGGATACCCCGGCCACCCCGGAGCGGGTCTTGATGTGCGCCGAATCCCTGCGCGCCCGGTTCACCCAGGAGGCCGCTCCATGAATGTCGTGGCGAACAGCTGGCATGCCCAGCTGCACCGGCTCCAGCAGGCAGGCCTGCCCCACGCCCTGGCTACCCAGGTGACCGGCGCCGGCTCCACCCCTCGGGAGCCGGGGGCGCGCATGGTGATCACCGCCACGGAGACCTTTGACACCCTGGGCGGGGGTCATTTCGAATGGCAGGTGATCGAAGCGGCCCGACAGCGCCTTGGCGACAACCAGGCCGGCATCAGTCTCGAAACCTTCGCCCTGGGCGGGCGCAGCGGCCAGTGCTGCGGCGGCTTCGTCAACGTGCTGATCGAGGTGTTCTCCGGCGCGGCGACAAGGCTTGCGGTATTCGGCGCCGGCAATGTGGGCCGGGAACTGGTGCGTCTGGCAAGCCCCCTCAATTGGCGGATTCAGTGGTTCGACGAACGCGACGAGCTTTTTCCCGGCTGGGAGAGGGAGCAGCCGCGCTTGAGTCGTCACGACCTGGCGGACCCGGAGGCGGCGGTGGCGAGCCTGAATCCCGGCAGCCATGCTCTGGTGATGACTCACGATCACGGCCTCGATCGCGCCCTGGTGGATGCCCTGCTACGGCGCGGCGACTGCGCCTCCATCGGCCTGATCGGATCACAAAGCAAATGGGCGAGCTTTCGCTCCCGATTGCGGGCGACGGGTCACGGCGAGCAGGCGCTCGCCCAGGTGCGCTGTCCCATCGGCGCGGCGCCGGATGGCCGGAAGCCTTCCGACAAGACCCCCTACGCCATCGCCTTGGTCAGCCTCGCGGAGCTTGTGCATCTCGTGGCTGATGGCGCCGACAACCAGGCCGGCAACGATACCTATCGCGGCCTTGCCCCGCAGCGGCTGCGGGCGGTCTTCCCCCCAACGCATTCCTGAGAAACTCATCCCGAGAAATCACCATGACGCTGGATTTTTCCCACTGCCTGTTACGCGGCGCCCTGCTGAGCTTCGACCAAGACCCGGGGGACGCGGATACTCCTGCTACAGATAGTTATCGCTATCACGAGGATGGCGTCCTGTGGCTGGCAAACGGCCGTATCCGCGAGCTGGGCGACTATCAGGCGCTTGCCCCGCGGCTGCCGGAAGATATTCCTCGAATCGACCATCGCGGCAAGCTGATCATGCCCGGCTTTATCGATAGCCACGTGCATTACGTGCAGTTGGAGATGATCGCCTCCTACGGGCGTCAGCTGATCGACTGGTTGAACGACTACACCTTCCCCGAGGAATGCCGCTTCGCCCAGCGGGAACACGCGGACCGGGTGGCGGAAGCCTTTCTCGACGAGCTGCTGCGGGTCGGCACCACCACCGCCCAGGTGTTCTGCTCGAGCCATCCCTATTCCGTGGATGCCTTCTTCCAGGCCGCCCGGCGGCGGGAACTGCGCATGCTGGCGGGCAAGGTGCTGATGGATCGCAACGCCCCGGAGGAGCTGCGGGACGATACCCTGGGCGGGCTCGAGGACAGCGAACGGCTGATCGCCGACTGGCACGGCAAGGATCGACTGGGCTATAGCCTGACCCCACGCTTCGCCCCCACCTCGACCCGGGCCCAATTGGATGCCGCCGGCGCGGTCCTGCGCAACGACCGCAGCCTGTGGCTGCAGACCCACCTGGCGGAGAACACCGGCGAGGTCGAATGGGTGGCGGAGCTCTTTCCGGAAAGCCGGGACTATCTCGGGGTCTACGAGCAGTCGAACCTGGTAGGACCGCGCAGTACCTTCGCCCACGGCATCCATCTCGATCAGAACATGCGCAAACGCCTGGCGGAGCGTGGCGCCAACGTCGCCTTCTGTCCCAGCTCCAATCTGTTTCTGGGCAGCGGCCTCTTCGATCGTCAGGCCAGCCGGGAGGCAAAGCTGGCAATTTCCTACGCCAGCGACGTGGGCGGCGGCACGGATCTTTCCGGCTTCGCCACCCTGAAAGCCGCCTACCAGGTCGGCCAGTTGCGTGACCAATCCTTGACCGCCTGGCAAGGCTTCTACGGCCTGACCCTGGGCAACGCCCGAGCGCTGTCCCTGGATGACAGGATCGGCCGTCTGGCCCCGGGCATGGAAGCGGATTTCCTGGTGCTGGATCTTGCCGCCACGCCGCTGCTTGAACAGCGCCTGGCCCGCTGCCAGAGCCTGGGCGAAACACTTTTCGCGCTGATGATGCTCGGCGACGACCGGGCTATTTACGAAACCTGGGCAAACGGCCGTCGCCAGCACCATCGTGATCGGTAAACCATGATAATACATTCTATTTGTCGAACATATTTGACTGCGTAATGACAAGAAAGTACTTTAATAACTCGAAATTATGGATGCTGCTACAACAGTGCCGCTTTTGTTACTAGTGTCATTGATTACAAGCACTCTGTCGTTTGCCATGACGGTACAAAGTCGACGACGTTACAAAGCAGTCACTTTTAATTTTTCAAGCATCGAGCAGCCAAGCGCCCAAGGAACCTACTCGCGTTCCTACAGGCGCCCTTCCTGATAGAAACCAGGTTCGAGCCGACGGTATCGTTTGATAGGTCCTTTCGTGCCGGCTTCGACAAACCTAGACCTTGCACCAAGGCCACTCGCAGGAAAGAAAGCTCAGGATACTCGTGCGTCTTCTGCAGGTAAGGCATGGCATCCATGATTCCTGGTCAATTACGAGATTCCAGTAGATGGGTTTCGGCCGTCTGTTGGAATTTATCGCAACCGGAGAATGATATGACTAAACGTGTCGCCATCATCGGTGCGGGCCCTAGCGGTCTGGCACAATTACGCGCTTTTCAGTCCGCTTTTGAAAAAGGAGCCGAGCACGTCGAACTGGTCTGCTATGAGAAACAGAGCGACTGGGGTGGTCAGTGGAACTACACCTGGCACACGGGGATGGATGCCAACGGTGAGCCCGTACACAGCAGCATGTACCGTTATCTCTGGTCGAATGGACCCAAGGAGTGTCTTGAGTTTGCCGATTACAGCTTCGAAGAGCACTTTGGCAAGCCAATCGCCTCCTATCCGCCCCGCGCCGTGCTTTGGGACTACATCAAGGGCCGTGTGGAAAAGGCAGGCGTTCGTCGCTACATTCGCTTCAACTGTCCGGTTCGGCAAATCGAATTCGATAGCACCGTCCGCCAGTTCACAGTGACGGTTCACGATCATAAAAAAGACTTTATCGAAACTTCTTCCTTCGATCATGTCATCGTGGCTTCCGGCCATTTCTCGACCCCCAACAAGCCGACCTTCGAAGGTTTCGAAACCTTCAACGGCCGTATCCTGCATGCTCACGATTTCCGGGACGCACTGGAATTTCGCGGCAAGGATCTGCTGCTGATCGGCAGCAGCTACTCCGCGGAGGATATCGGCTCTCAATGCTATAAGTACGGCGCCCGCAGTATCACCACCAGCTATCGGACACGCCCCATGGGCTTCGATTGGCCGGATAACTGGCAAGAAAAACCGCTTCTCGAGTGGGTTTCCGGCAACACGGCGCATTTTTCCGACGGCAGCAGCAAGCGAGTTGATGCCATCATTCTGTGCACCGGCTATTTGCACCACTTCCCCTTCCTGCCGGACTCCTTACGCCTGAAAACCAACAATCGTCTCTGGCCGCTGGGTCTCTACAAGGGCGTCGTCTGGGAAGACAATCCGGCAATGTTCTACCTCGGCATGCAGGATCAGTGGTACACCTTCAACATGTTCGATGCCCAGGCCTGGTATGTCCGCGACGTCATCCTGGGACGCATCCCGCTGCCGGAAAAGAACGAGATGCAACGGGACAGCGCCAAGTGGCGTACTCGAGAAGAAGCGCTGGATAACGATGAAGAAATGATCCGCTTTCAGGGTGACTACGTGCGCGGCTTGATCGACGAAACGGATTATCCCAGCTTCGACATCGAAGGAGTCAACCAGACGTTTCTGGCCTGGGAGCAACACAAGCATGATGACATCATGAACTTCCGCGATCGCTCCTATCGCTCCCTGATGACCGGCAATCAGGCGCCGCCTCACCATACCCGTTGGCTGGATGCCATGGATGATTCGCTGGAGACCTTCCTGAACGCGCCCAAACGTGGAAGCAGTGCGAAAAAAGTATCGGAGAATAGCAGACAGGACGCCTGATACCGCCGTTGCATGAGGCTCGGACACACGGATAACGCGACCATCAGCATGACTAGCCACCTGCAAGGTTTTATGCTGATGGCATCTCATCTTCCACAGGAATGCACAGATGTCGCCTATCTCCCCTCCATTGCCCGAGCGCGTCACTCTTGAGGATCTCCCTCGCTGGAATGACGAAAACCTGATCGTCGAAGTTAACTCCCTGGACATGGGCTACTATATCGTGCGCCTGCATCACCGGGGCCGGCTTGGCCGGCTGGTGAAGGACAACGGTGAAACCCGCCTCTTCACCGGCACCCAATGGATCAGCCGTGCCCTGCTGCCGCTGGGCATCACCAAAGGCGTGCTGACCTGGGCGGATGTCTATGACGAGATGGTGGGGCTTCCCACCACCCGAACCCGCACTCCCGACCTGGAGCACGGCACCCGGATCACCTTTCAGACTCGGTAGTGCTGCTTCAGCCCTTACTATTCCAATACTTTTTGTATCGTTTACAAAGCCTGGCGCTTCCATTCCTGCGCCATCCACCAAGCGGTTTTTCATGTCTGCCTTTTATTGATTGAACGTTCAATAAAGTTATTTCATACTATGGGGCACTGTGCAGACAAGTGCCAAACGCGGCTGATACGCCAAGCGCTTGGCTCGTAGATTGAGGAGCTTAGCCCATGCCTAAGCTTGGAATGGAGCCCATCCGCCGTCATCAGCTGGTCAAAGCGACCATCCAGGCAATCGACGAGGCAGGGTTGGCGAATGCCACCATCGCGCGCATCGCGAAGAGCGCCAATGTGTCCACCGGCATCATCAGCCACTATTTCGGCGGCAAGGAAGGACTGCTGGAAGCCACCATGCGCCAAGTCCTCGCCGATCTCGGTAACGGCGTGGCCAAGCGCCGCGCCGTTGCTGGGACCACTCCCCGGGCTCAGATTCGCGCCATCATCGATGGCAACTTCGATCGCGATCAGATCAGCCAGTCGGTCATGAAAACCTGGCTGGATTTCTGGGCGTCGAGCATGCACCGCCAGAACCTGCAGCGCCTGCAGCGCGTCAATGATCGACGGCTCTACTCCAACCTGTGCTTCCAGTTCCGTCGTTATCTACCCAAGCAGGAAGCTCGGGATGCCGCCCATGGTCTTGCGGCGTTGATCGACGGTCTTTGGCTGCGCGGCGCCTTGGCCGTAGAAGCCTTCGATGTGGAGCGTGCGCAACGCTTGGCCTATGACTACCTGGAGGGATGGCTGAAAGATGACGCCTTTTGCCATTTTTCCTCTCCGACTCCGCCCTCTTTCCGCTAGCTCTCACGTTCAGGAGGCTTTATGGCTTTATTAGACACTCAACAACTCTTTATCCATGGTCGCCGAGTGGACGCCTCCTCCGGCGAGACCTTCGACACCATCAACCCGGCGGACGGCTCACTGCTCGCCTGCGTGCAGCAGGCTTCCCAGGAGGATGTCGATCGAGCCGTCGTCTCCGCCCGCGAAGGCCAGAAGATATGGGCCGCCATGAGCGGCATGCAGCGCAGTCGTATTCTCCTTCGTGCGGTGGCGCTGCTGCGTGAGCGTAACGACGAGATCGCTCACCTGGAAACCCTGGATACCGGCAAACCCATCAGCGAAACCCAAAGTGTCGACATCGTCACCGGCGCGGATTCGCTTGAGTATTATGCAGGCCTCGCCCCGGCTATCGAGGGCAAGCAGATTCCCCTTCGCGAGGATTCCTTCGTTTACACCCGCCGTGAACCCTTGGGAGTGATCGGCGCCATCGGCGCCTGGAACTATCCTATCCAGATTGCCTGCTGGAAGAGCGCTCCGGCGTTGGCGGCGGGTAATGCCGTGGTGTACAAGCCCAGCGAGGTCACGCCGCTGACCACCATGCTGCTGGCGGAGATTTTCACCGAGGCGGGCTTGCCGGATGGCGTCTTCAATGTGGTCCAGGGCGACGGCCGCGTCGGTGAGATGCTGACTCAGCATGCGGATATCGACAAGATCACCTTCACCGGCGAGGCAGGAACCGGCAAGAAGGTCATGGCTTCCGCCGCCGGCTCGACCCTGAAAGAAGTGACCATGGAGCTTGGCGGTAAGTCGCCGCTGATCGTCTTCGACGACGCGGATCTCGACCGCGCCGCGGATGCGGCGATGATGGCCAACTTCTATTCCAGTGGGCAGGTCTGCACCAACGGCACTCGGGTATTTGTACAGCGCTCGGTCAAGGAGGCCTTCGAGGCCAAAATCGTCGAGCGAGTCAATCGCATCAAGGCCGGCGATCCGCTCGATCCCGCGGTCAACTTCGGTCCGCTGGTGAGCTTCGAGCATCTCGAGAAGGTGACGTCCTATCTCGAACTCGGCAAACAGGAAGGCGCGCGCCTGCTTGCCGGCGGCAATCGCATGATTGACGGAGATTCTGGCTACGACTACGCCAAGGGAGCCTGGGCTGAGCCCACGGTCTTTACCGACTGCAGCGACGACATGCGCATCGTGCGCGAGGAAATCTTCGGCCCGGTCATGTCGATCCTCGCTTTCGATGACGAGGAAGAGGTCATTCGTCGCGCCAACGATACTCGTTACGGCCTGGCCGCGGGGTTGTTCAGCGAAGGGTTGAATCGGGCTCACCGGGTAATTCAGCGTCTCGAGGCGGGTATCTGCTGGATCAATACCTGGGGGGATTCCCCGGCGGAAATGCCGGTGGGCGGCTACAAGGAGTCGGGCATCGGACGCGAAAATGGGCTTTCCTCTCTCGATCAATACACCCAGATCAAATCCATACAGGTCGAGATGGGGCCCTTTCCCGCCGTTTTCTGAGCGTCCGGCCTGATCTTTTGAAGGACCGAGGCATCGGCTCGGCCCCTTCACTTCCTTTCCGCTTTAACGATAGACAAACAGGGTGTGTCATGACGCAGACTCGTGAATTCGACTACATCATCATCGGCGCCGGCTCGGCAGGAAACGTGCTCGCCACGCGTCTGACCGAAGACGCCGACGTCAGCGTGCTGCTGCTCGAGGCCGGCGGCCCGGATTATCGTTTCGATTTTCGCACCCAGATGCCCGCCGCCCTGGCTTATCCATTACAAGGCAAGCGCTACAACTGGGCCTTCGAGACCGATCCCGAACCCTACATGAACAACCGCCGCATGGAGTGCGGACGTGGCAAGGGATTGGGCGGCTCGTCGCTGATCAACGGCATGTGCTATCTGCGTGGCAACGCCCTAGATTACGATCGCTGGGCCGAGACACCGGGACTCGAAGACTGGAATTATCTCGAGTGCCTGCCTTATTTCAAGAAGGCGGAGACTCGGGACATCGGCCCCAACGACTATCACGGTGGTGAGGGACCGATCCATGTCACCACCCCCAAGGCAGACAACAACGAACTCTACGACGCTTTCATCAAGGCGGGGCAAGAGGCCGGCTTTCCGGCAACCGAGGACGTCAACGGCTATCAGCAGGAAGGCTTCGGGCCGATGGATCGCTTCGTCACGCCCAGGGGACGCCGCTCCTCCACCGCCCGAGGCTATCTGGATATTGCCAAACAACGCGCTAATCTGACCATCGAGACTCATGCGCTGACCGATCGCATTGTCTTCGAGGGCAAGCGCGCCGTCGGCGTCAGCTATTCACGCAAGGGCGAGCAGCAGGAAGCACAGGCCCGCCGCGAAGTGCTGCTGTGTGGCGGCGCCATCGCCTCGCCGCAGATTCTGCTGCGCTCCGGGGTCGGGAATCCTGAACACCTCAAGGCGTTCGATATCCCGGTGGTCCATGAACTACCCGGCGTGGGAGAAAACCTTCAGGACCATCTGGAAATGTACATCCAGTACGAGTGCAAGCAGCCCATCTCGCTGTATCCGGCGCTCAAATGGTGGAACCAGCCGAAAATCGGCGCCGAATGGCTGTTCTTCGGCAAGGGAGTCGGTGCGAGCAACCAGTTCGAGGCCGCCGGTTTCATCCGCACCAACGATGGCGAAGAGTGGCCCAACCTGCAGTATCATTTTCTGCCGATCGCCATCAGCTACAACGGCAAGAGCGCGGTGCAGGCCCACGGTTTTCAGGCTCACGTAGGCTCCATGCGCTCGATGAGCCGCGGGCGTATACGCCTGACTTCCCGCGACCCCAGCGCAGCGCCGAGCATCCTGTTCAACTACATGTCCCAGGAAAAGGACTGGCAGGAGTTTCGCGACGCTATCCGTATCACTCGCGAGATCATTGCTCAGCCGGCATTCGACCCCTATCGCGGTCGCGAAATAGCCCCGGGCCCCGAGGTGCAAACCGACGCGGAACTCGACGAGTTCGTTCGCAACAACGCGGAAACCGCCTATCACCCCTGCGGCACCTGCAAGATGGGCAACGACGCCATGGCGGTGGTGGACGGCGCCGGTCGCGTGCACGGCCTTGAGGGCCTACGAGTGATCGACGCCTCGATCATGCCGGTGATCACCACCGGCAATCTCAACGCTCCCACCCTCATGATTGCCGAGAAGCTGGCGGATAAAGTGCGAGGTCGCGACCCGCTGCCCAAGGCGGACGTGCCCTACTATGTGGCCAAGGACGCGCCTGCACGGCGCCATGCAGCAGTCGCCTAGTTGCGCCCGTACTCTGGGCAAGTCTTTTCAGTCAACCTTGGCTTTCCTTCAACCCACAGCGCCTCGCTTCAAGCGAGGCGCTGTGGGTTCATCTAGCCGATAACATTCATCAGACCGCAGGTTGATGAGGGTCATCCGGCATCAGGGTTTCGCCTGGCGCCTCGCGGTTGAGGTGCAGGAAGTGCAGGTGCCGCTCGTACTGATCGAGAATGTCCTCGATCACCTGCTCCTTGGTATAACCGGTGAGATCGTAGCCTTGGCTGCCTTCGAGGAGATAGACTTCCAGTCGATAGTAATGGGCGTTGGTCCATCGAGCGCGCAAGGCAAAAGACGGCGTGGTGAAGCGTCGCGGCCAGATCTGATAGGTGAAATTCTGCTCGTCCCCCAGGGCGATATTCAATTCCAGATGTTCCTCGTCGCCGCTTCCTTCGACAATACGGCCCTTCACGTTTTGCTCCTCCAAGGCCTGGCAAACGGTCTCCATGGCAGGCTTAGCCACTTCGCGAAGAAAATACCGGACTTGGCGATGGCCGGGAAAGCTCATGGCCCGGGAAAGACGCCGAGAAAGGCTCTTGGGTCCACGTTCGACGCTGGCGGAGCGGCTCGACAGACTCCCGGCGAGGCTCCCGCGGTGGCTGTCTTCCTTGATGCCTTCTACACGCAAGGCCTTGAGCAGCCCCACCATCATGAAGAACAGCACCACCGAAAACGGCAGGCCCATGATCACCACCATACCCTGTAGCGCCGACAAGCCCCCGGCCATCAATAATGCCAAGGTCAAGACACCGATGACCGATGCCCAGAGAATGCGCATCCATACCGGCGCGTCGTGATTGACGTCGCTCAGGATGGAAGTGAAGTTCGACAGTACCAGAGCGCCGGAGTCACCAGAGGTGACAAAAAAGACGATGGCCAGGATCGTGATGACTACGGTGACCGGTAGCGTCCAGGGTAAATTTTCCGCAAACAGATAGATGGATGACTCCGGCGTGTTCATGGCCATCTCGCCGAACTGGGTGGCGCCATTCATGACCAGGTCGATGGCGCTGTTACCCATGATCGACATCCAGGCCATCATGAAGGTCAGCGGCAGCAACAAGGTGCCGGCGACGAATTGACGGATGGTGCGACCCCGCGAGATACGCGCCAGGAACAGGCCGACGAAAGGCCCCCAGGCGATCCACCAGGCCCAGAAGAACAGGGTCCAGGCGTTCAGCCAATCCGTTGGCGGATCGAAGGAGTAGGTATCGGTGGAAAGCTCGATGAAATTGGCGAAGTAGTCGCCGATATTGGTGACCAGCGAGTTGAGCAGAAACAGCGTCTGGCCGCTGAACAGCACGAACAGCAGCAGCAACAGCGCCAACAGCATGTTGAACTCGGACAACCGCCGAATGCCGCGCTCTACCCCGGTCACCGCGGAAATGGTGGCGAAAATCACGATCATGATGACCAGAATCGCCTGGACCAGGGTGTTCTCGGGCACGTCAAACATATAGTTGAGCCCAAAATTCAGCTGGATAACGCCGATTCCCAGGCTGGTGGCAATACCGAAGACCGTGCCCAATACCGCGGCGATATCCACGCTATGGCCAATCGGCCCATTGATACGCTTGCCGAAGATGGGGTAAAGCGCGCTGCGAATGGTCAAAGGCAGATTATGCCGATAGCTGAAGAACGCCAGGGACATGCCTACCAGCGTATAGATGCCCCAACCGGAAAGCCCCCAGTGCAGGAAGGTCAGCTCCATGGCATGGCGGGCGGCGGCAACGGTGCCCGGCTCTCCTTCCGGCGGCGCCAGAAACTGTGTCAGGGGTTCAGCGATACAGAAAAACAGCAGATCGATACCGATACCCGCCGCGAATAACATGGCGGCCCAGGAGGCCATATTGAAATCGGGGCGAGAGTGGTCCGGTCCCAGGCGGATCTTGCCAAAGCGAGAAAAGCCTATGACGATCACGAAGACCAGATAGGCCAGAACGACAAGGAAGTAGTACCAGCCAAAAGTGTTCGATATCCAGCCCAGCACGCTGTTGATGACACGACCGGCGGATTCGGTAAAACCCATCGTCCATAATGCAAACGCTACGATACCTATCACCGAGCCGTAGAACACTATGGGATTGAGACGATCGCCTTGGGGTTGCACAGGTTGTCGAGATTCACTCTCCATGCGATTTTTCCTTATTGGATAACGAAGGATCGGGGTTCGCGACAAAGCAAAACCTGCTTTATATTAATTGACCGTTCAATAAAAATAAACTCGTTTATCTGGGCTTTTGAACCGTGATACTTACTAAAGATATGTTGTTTACCCAGAATAGTTAGGGTTTCTGCATTCGCCTCATCGATACAAATCAACTAAGCTGGACAGATTCAAACAAGCGTTAGAATCCTTGCCTGCACAGGACGGAGATCCCAATCATGCCACTTATCCTTATCGCGCTGGCGGTGGTCGGTCTGCTGATCGTCATGCGTCGCGAAGCCGGGGCCGCTGCCGCTGCCTGGCTGCTGGTCATTCTCGGGCTGATCGGCGTGCTGTTCGACGCGGAGGTCACCGGATTCGTCCTGCTGATCGCGGCGGGCCTGGTCGCGGTTTGCGGCCTGCCTTCCCTGCGTCGTCGCTGGCTGTCGCCGCGGGCCTTTGCCATGTTCAAGAAGATCGCCCCCAAGGTTTCCGACACGGAGCGCACCGCCCTGGAAGCCGGCAGCGTCGCCTGGGACGGAGAGCTGTTCTCCGGAAAACCGGACTGGAATCAGTTGCTGGCGTATAGAGACGACGGCCTGACGGAAGAGGAGCGCAGTTTTCTCGAGCATCAATGCTCCATGGCCGCAGGCATGTGCAGCGCCTGGGAAATCGCCCGGGAGCGGGCGGATCTGCCGCCGGAGCTTTGGGAATACCTGAAGAAGGAAGGCTTCTTCGGCATGATCATCCCCAAGGAATACGGCGGCCTGGGTTTCTCCGCCAAGGCGCAGTCACTGGTGCTGCAGAAGCTCTCCGTCAACGAGACCCTGATGGTCACCGTAGGGGTGCCCAACTCGCTGGGCCCGGGAGAGCTGCTGCTCAAGTACGGCACCGAGGAACAGAAAAAATATTACCTGCCCCGCCTGGCGGATGGTCGGGAGATCCCCTGTTTCGGCCTGACCGGCCCCCGCGCCGGCAGCGACGCCACGTCTCTGCCGGATACAGGGGTCGTCTGCAAGCAGGAAATCGACGGCGATGAAGTGCTGGGACTCAGGATGACCTTTTCCAAGCGCTGGATCACCCTGGCGCCGGTGGCCACGGTGGTGGGCCTGGCGTTTCGCATGTTCGACCCGGAGCGCCTGCTGGGCGGCGAGGAAGATCTCGGCATCACCTGCGCCCTGGTACCGCGTAACACCCCGGGCATACAGATCGGTCGGCGTCATCATCCCATCGGCAGCCCCTTTCTGAACGGCCCGATCCACGGCAAGGATATCTTCGTGCCGCTGGATACCATCATCGGCGGCCCGGAAATGGCCGGGGAAGGCTGGCGGATGCTGGTGGAATGTCTCTCCGTGGGGCGCTGCGTCACCCTGCCCTCCGGTGCTTCCGGCACCGCCCGCTATGCCTTGGGCTGGACCGGTGGCTTCGCGCGGATTCGCCGTCAGTTCAACGTGCCGGTGGCGGAGATGGAAGGCGTTCAGGCGCCTCTGGCGCGAATGGCGGCGCTGGCCTATATCTCCCAGGCAGTGGTCTATCAGACCGCCAACATGATCGATCACGGCGTCAAGCCGGCGGTTCCTTCGGCGATTCTCAAGTACCACCTGACGGAATTCCAGCGCCTGCTGTTGAGCGATGCCATGGACATCCACGGCGGCAAGGCGGTGACCGTCGGCCCGCGCAATTATATCGGCATCGGCTACAGCGCCAATCCGGTAGCGATCACCGTGGAAGGCGCCAATATCATGACCCGCAACCTGATGATCTTCGGTCAGGGAGCGATCCGCTGCCATCCCTATGTGCTGAAGGAGCTGGACGCCAAGGACAAGGATGACGCGGCAGCCTTCGACGAAGCGTTCTTCGGCCATATGGGGCTGATCTTCGGCAACGCTTCCCGGGCCTTTACCCAGGCGGTAGGGTTCGGCAAGGCGGACACGCCCTTCGACGCGGTGGCGGCCCCCTACGCGCGAGACATATCACGCCTATCCGCCGGTTTCAGCCTATGCGCGGACGCGGCCATGGCGAGCCTGGGCTCCCAGTTGAAGACGCGGGAAATGCTGTCCGCGCGGCTCGGAGACGTGCTCTCGAACCTGTACCTGCTTTCCATGCTGCTCAAGGCCTGGCACGAAGGCGACCAGGTGGAAGGCGAAGACAAGCTGCTCCACTACAGCGCGATCTACCTGCTGTATCACACCGAGCAGGCCTTCGTGGAAATCTTCGACAACCTGCCCAGGCGCGGCCTGGCCAAGACCTTGAAAGCCATCGTCATGCCCCTGGGCCGGCGCTGGTACATGCCGCGGGATCATCTCTCCAAGAGCATCGCTCAGCTGGTGTCGCATCATACGCCGCTTCGCAGCAAGCTGATTCGCGATACCTGGGATGAGCAGAAGGAAGGCCAGAAGGACAACCCGCTGGCGCGCTACACTGCCCTGCTCGCTCAATACGACCGTGCGGAGCCGCTGTATCGCAAGCTCAACAAGGCCTATGCCAAAGGCGAACTCCCCGTGGATGCGCTGCATCCGGAGGAGCGGGTCGAGGCGGCGCATCGCAAGCATATCCTGAACGACGACGATACGGCCTTCATGCGGGAGTTCGAGGCGGAAGTGCTGGATATGCTGACCGTGGACGACTTCGCCTTCGACGCCTTCGCTCTCGACAAGAGCAAGGTCAACTGGCACGGCACGGACGTGGATCAGAGTGAAACGGGAGGGCTCAGTGGAGCCGCGGAAGCTACCCCGGAAGTGAACAGCGATAGGGAGACAAGCCGGAAACGTAAACCGAAAGTCTCGGTAAACAAGTAATCAATTTTTTACTTGGCCTCAACGCCCTGGAGTCATCTTCAGGGCATTTTTGTATCGGCCTTATCGCAGCGGCCAGACCAGCATGATCATCGGTATCGCGACAGCCATGACCAACAGGGAAAGCGGTAGCCCGAGCATCCAGTAGTCGTGGAAGCGGTAACCCCCGGGGCCCATCACCAGGGTGCTGGACTGATGGCCGATGGGGGTCAGGAAGGCGCAGGAGGCGCTGACCGCCACCACCATCAGGAAAGGATCGAGATTCAGCGCGAAACCCGCCGCCAGGCTCGAAGCGATCGGCGCCATCAGCAGCGCCGCGGCGGCGTTGTTGATGACATTGGAAAGCATCAGCGTCATCGCGAATAGAATGATCAACGTCACCACCGGCGGCCACTCGCTGCCCAGGCCAAGCATGGTCTCGGCGATCAGCCTGGCGCCGCCGCTGGTGTCCAGGGCCTGGCCTACGGGTATCATCGCGCCCAACAGCACGATCACCGGCCCATCGATGGCCTGATAGGCTTCTCGCAGCGGTAGCACTCCCACCATCAGCGATGCCAGCGCCGCCGCGGTCATCGCCACCGAAGCCGGCAGCCAGTCCAGCAGCATGCTGGCAATTGCCAGGACGAAGATACCCAGGGACAACAGGAGCCGGCGCGGCTGCCCAAGGCTCAACTCCCGCTTGGCCAGAGGTAGACAGCCCAGGGTCGCCAGACTTTCGGCGAGATGGCTTTCATCGCCCTGCAACAACAGCACGTCGCCGACACGAAAGCGAACGTTACGCAGGCGCTCCCTGAGCCGCGTGCCGTCCCGGGCCACCGCCACCAGATGCAGACCGTGCTGATTCAGCAAACGCAAATGCACCACGGTACGATTGATCATGATGGAATCGTTGCGCACCACCGCTTCGATCAGCTGCAGTCCCTTGGTGCTCAGGGTATCATCCTGTTTTTCTTCCTGGCTTTCGTCCTGGCTGTCGTCCTGGGCATGACTGCCCACCTTGAGCCCTGCCTTGCTTTCCAAGAGCTTCATTTCCTCGGGGCCGGCCTCCATCAGCAGAATGTCTCCTTCCTGCAGCGTGCCCAGAAACGCATATCCCGCCAGCCGGTCGTCGTCTCGCACCACTGCCAGCACCGGCAGGTTATCGCCCAGCTCGCGCTGCAGCTGCTGCAGGGTCCAGCCCTTGGCCTTGGTCTCCTCTCCCACCCGCAGTTCGACCAGATAATGGCTGATATCGAACAGGCTGTCGCTATCCACCCGGCTCTTGCGTCGTGGCGTCAGTCGCCAGCCGACCAGCACCATGAAGACCAGCCCCGTCAGCGCCACCGTCAGCCCCACCGGGGTGAAATCAAACATGCCGAAGGCCCCCTCCCCCTGATTGGCCCGGTAGGTGGCGATGATGATATTGGGGGGTGTGCCGATCAGGGTGATCAGCCCACCCAGCAGCGAGCCGAAAGCCAAGGGCATCAGCAACAGGGAAGGCGATGCCTGATGCTCCCGGGCCATGCGAATCGCCACCGGCAGCATCAGGGCCAGGGCGCCCACGTTGTTCATCATCGCGGACAGCACCAGCACGGTGCCGGTCAACACCAGCAGTTGCAGCATCAGATTGTCGCCGACCTTGAGGGTCTGACCGGCGATGATATCCACCAGGCCGGAGCGCTCGAACCCCTTGCTGAGAATCAATACCGCCGCCACGGTGACCACCGCGGGATGGCCGAATCCCAGGAAGGCTTCGCCCATGGGCACCAGGCCGAGCACCGCTGCCGCCAACAAGGCGCCCAGCGCGACGATATCGTAACGAAACCGTCCCCAGACGAATGCCGCCAAGGTAACGCCCAGCAGAATGAAGAGTTGCGTGGCATCGGACATGAAATCGTCGTTACCTCTGAAAATGTCGATGCCCATCATCGCTTGTTTAGCGAGTCCCGTGCCATATTTGAGCCGGAAACTATATCGTGGCGCGGCGCAGCATGAACCAGTTCGGCACCCCGAGAACCTGCCGCTCGGCGATGACCTCGAATCCGAAACGTTGATACAGCCTGGCGTTTATCGGCTTGTCGGTTTCCAGATAGGCCACGCCATTGTGACGATCCACACGCCGACAGAATTCCTCGATCAAGGCGCTGCCCATGCCCTGTCCTTGATAATCGGGACTCACCACCACCGGCCCCAGATGCCAATGGGGCTCATCGGGATCAAGCTTTTCCCAGGCGCGGGTCCAGCGAAAAACCCGCCAGGCACCGACGACCCCCGCACCACGCAGAATCGCCGGCAGGAGCATGAGCTTTTCATCCAGGGGAACCCGGCAGCCGCCAGGAGGCGACAGACCGCAAATGCCCATCAGTTCCCGATCCCGCCAGGCGCCAAACAGCTGTTGCCGGCTGGCCTGTTGATACAGGAAAGGCTGGAACATGCGCAACAGCGCCCTTTCGCGGCGCCCGGGATCGCCGCCGAAAACCCGCGCATGAAGCGGATTGTCGCGCATTCCCCGGGCCAGCAATCCAGCGCCGGCAGGTACATCCTTCAGGGAAAGCTCATCGATACGCATGACCTGCCGTCCATCACTCTCGTCAACCCTATCCAGACGTCAGCTAGACTTCGTCTCGATCATCAAAATGCGCGCTGAAGAATATGACCTGCACCGCGTCAGGAAGACTTCTTCATTTTCGCGAGCATGCGCTCCACCGCTTCCAGGTGCTCCGGCTCGTTGTGGCAAAGCCCCTGGAAGTTGGCGCACACATCAAGGAAGTCCTTGAGTTCCAGGCGCGGCGCCATACTCATCAAGCGCTTGGTCAGTCGCGTGGCCTTGGGCGGTTGGGCGGCGATATGGGCGGCGAGTTCTTGCACTCGGGGCATCAGCGCCTCCGGCTC
Source organism: Pistricoccus aurantiacus (assembly GCF_007954585.1). Lineage (GTDB taxonomy): Bacteria > Pseudomonadota > Gammaproteobacteria > Pseudomonadales > Halomonadaceae > Pistricoccus > Pistricoccus aurantiacus. Next base: position 2,378,976 of record NZ_CP042382.1, on the reverse strand, counting down.
CACCACCTCGAGCAGGATACCCAACTGTAGTGCTTCCTGCGCATCGATCACGCGACCGGTCAGGGTCAGCTCGAAGGCGCGCTGATAGCCGATCAAGCGCTGTAGATACCAGGCGCCGCCGTCACCGGGGATGATACCCAGGTTGAGAAAGGTCTCGCCGAACTTGGCCCGGCTCGATGCGATACGCATATCCGCCATGTTGGCCAGATCGAAGCCCGCACCGATAGCGGGGCCGTTGACCGCGGCGATGATCGGCACTTCCACCGCCTGCAGCGCCAGGGGAATACGCTGGATACCCTGCCGGTAGCGCTGCGCCACCTCCGCTGGATCGCCGGCGAAATCGCCTCCCCGCTCCGCCATGTCCTTGACGTTGCCGCCGGCGGAGAACGCCGACCCCGCGCCGGTGATCACCAGCACCGAGACGTCCTGGCAGCGGTTCACCCATTGGGCCACCTGGACGATATCCTCGACCAGGCCGGTGCCGGTCAGGGCATTGCGCAGGTCGTGACGATCCAGGGTCAGGGTCGCGATGCGCTCCTCCAGCGTGAGGGTCGCGTCCGTGAGATCAGGCAAATTCATCGCCGGTCTCCTTATCGAAAGTTGTCAGAATGATGCGCGCATCGACGATGGCGTAGCCCTTTTGATAATAGCCTTGGGGATAGGCGATCACCGGATTGAGATCCAGTTCACGAATGTCCGGACAGGTCTGTACCAGCTGGGATACTTTCAGCAGCAGCTCCACCAGCGCCGCCTTGTCCACCGCCGCAGCGCCACGCAGGCCATCCAGCACCTTGCTGGCCTTCAGCTGATCCAGCATGCCCTGGGCATCCTGGCGGCTCAGTGGAATGGCGCGAAACGCTACATCTTCCAGCAGTTCGACGAAGATACCCCCGAGACCGAACATCAGCACCGGCCCGAAGGCGGGATCCCGCACCACGCCGATAATGACTTCCACCCCTTTCGCCGCCATGGGGCTGACCAGCACGCCGTCGATATGGGCATTCGGCGCGTAATTCTCGCAGGAGGCCATTATTTGCCGATAGGCATCCTCGAGGGCGGCCGCGCCGCGCAGATCAAGCCTAACGCCTCCCGCATCGGATTTATGCAGAATATCCCGAGAGACCACTTTCATCGCCATGGGCGTCTCGCCGGCCTGCGCCGCGACCTCTCCCAACTGGTCGGCGCTCGTTACCCAGGTTTCATCGGGCACGGCGATCCCCTGATCCTTCAATAGCGCCTTGGCTTCCGGTTCGAGAAGATCCCGCTTCTCCTCCAGCGCCTGTTCGATCAACCGCGAGCGAGACGCCTCGATGGCCGGCTCCGTCGGCGACGACTCCCGAGCCAGATATTCACCGCGAGCCGCCAGGGCCGCGAGCACCTTGATCGCCAGCTCGATGGAGCCGTAGACCACCAGCCCCGCCTCCCGCAGCCGTTCCAAGGCCGGCGGCCTGACCGGCGCATAGAGGCTATGTACTACCAAGGGCTTGCGTGTACTCCAGGCGGTCTCGACCATGCTCTCCGCCCCGGCCATCTCGTTGGCGGCAAGGGTTGCGGAAAAACGACTGGCGTAGCCGCCGAACATGCCCACCAGCAGCACGCTATCGACGCCTTCGTCACCGATCAGGATCTCGTGGCACCGCGCCAGCAGCGCCGGGTTGGCATCGCTGGAACCCGCTACGTCCACCGGATTGGCCAGGGACGCCTGGGGAAAGAGAATCTCCGCCAGTCGCGCGCGCGTCGTGTCGCTCAGGCTCGCCAATTCCAGCCCCGCCTCGACGATGCGATCCGCGGCGATAGTCGCCTGTCCGCCGCCGTCCGCCAGGATGGCAACCCGCTTGCCCGGAGCCTGCTGCAGCGCGCCGAGCCCTTCCGCCACCGGCAGAATCTCGTCGGAATACTGCACCACGCTGACCCCGGCCTGACGCAGCAGATCCGTGGTCATGGCGTAGCTGCCCGCTAAGGCACCGGTATGGGAACTCGCCGCGGCGCAGCCCTGGCGGGTCGCACCGGACTTGTAGACCACCACGGGCTTGCGGCGGGTAATCTCCTTGGCGACCTCGAGAAAGCCCCGGCCGTCCTGGAAGCCCTCGACGTACAGCGCCGCCACGTAGGTATCGTCGTCCTCGCCGAGATAGCGCAGATAGTCGCCGAATCCCAGATCCGTCTGATTGCCCGGGCCGACATAGCTGCTGAAGCCGATGCAGCCGTGGTGCTGGGCCTCCAGCGCTAGGGCCAGCAGCATGTTGCCGGACTGGGAAACGATACCGATATTGCCGGGAACGACGTTTTCTAGCCCCAGCAGGTTGAGCTTGGCGTGCAGATTGAAAAGCCCCGACGTATTGGGACCGATCAGGCGAACGCCGCTTTCCCGAGCGGCGTTCAGCAGCTCCTGCTCGAGTACCTTGCCCTCGAGGCCGGTCTCGCCGAAGCCGCTGGCGAGGATCACCGCGCCCTTGACGCCCTTTTCACCGCACTGGCGAATCAGATTCGCCACGCTGCTTGCCGGGGTACAGATCAATGCCAGTTCCGGCGCTCTAGGCAGGCTTTCCAGGGAGGCGTAGGCCGGCACCCCCAGGATCTCGCTTGCCTTGGGGTTGATGGGATAGATATCGCCGCCAAAACCGCCTTCCAGCAAGCCCGCCAGCGCCTTGTAGCCGCGCTTGGTGGGATCGCTGGAGGCGCCGATGATGGCAATGCCGCTCGGGGCGAGAATATCGTGCAACGGGCTGATTCGGGACATGGCCATTTCAAGCTCCCTTGAAACGCGGCGGACGCTTCTGGGCGAAGGCATCGACGCCTTCCTGCCAGTCCGCGGTGGTGGAACAGGTGAATACCGCGTCCAGTTCCTGCTGCAGCTGGGCGTCCATATCCGTATGACCGCCTCGATTGACCAGACGCTTGAGCAGCGCCATGGAGACCGGCGCCTGGCGTGCAAGCTCGCTTGCCAGTTCCCTGGCTCGATCCGGCAGATCGGCTAATGGCATGGACTCCAGCGCCAGGCCGATGGCGGCGGCCTCGTCACCCCGCAGCTTGACACCGGTATAGAGCAGACGCCGCGCCTGGGCCAGACCCACCAGCTGAGGCAGCAGCTTGGAAACGCCGCCGCCCACGCAGGTCCCGATGCTGATTTCCGGAAAGCCGATCTGCGCGCCCTCCGCCATCAGCAGAAAGTCGCAGGAAACCGCCATCTCCGCGCCGGCGCCCAAGGCATAGCCGTTGACCGCCGCGACTACCGGAATCTTGAGGTTCTGGATCGCCTCGCAGACATCGTTTCCCAGCTGCAGATACTGTCGGCGCTGATACAGACTGCGATCGGCGCTGCCGTGGGCTTTCATGTCAGCGCCCACGCAGAAGGCGCGGCCGGCCCCGGTCAGAATCACCACGCGAACCTCCGAATCCGCTTCCGCCGCCGCCAAGGCCTGCAGCAGCTCTTGATAGAGCTGCTCGATGACCGCATTCAGCCGCTCCGGACGATTCAGATGAATTTCGACCACCCCCGGGTGGGAGGTCACTATCAGCGTCTCGTAAGTCATGGGTATCTCCAGAGGCGTCGTCGACGCCCAGCACCGGGATCGAAGACGTCGGATGAAACGAATGTTTTACCCGAGGCTAGCCAAAGCGACGCCGCGAGTCAACACAAACGTTCTAATTAAAGAATAAATTCGGAACAAACGTTTTATTCCGGTCGAACATTTGACGTACACTAAGCGCCTATTCATTCAGCGGCCCAATGTCATGTCATCACCTCACCGCTCCTTGGAAGGCATCAATCAATCCCTGACCGCCGGCTATGCGGAACTCAGTCCGCAGCTCAAGCTGGCGGCGCGCTATGTGCAGGACTTTCCTCTGGAAATCGCCTTTCAGTCGATACGCAAGTCCGCGGACGCCGCCGGGGTTACCCCTTCCACGCTGGTACGCCTGGCAAAACGCCTGGGCTTCGAGAGCTTCGATACCTTTCGGGACGTCTTTCAGGCGGGCGTGCAGGAAGGCACGCTGCATGCGGAAGCGGTACGGCTCGAAGGCCGCGCCAGCCAGTTGAAACGCCAGACGGGAGACAGGGATTCACTGTTCAACAAAATCGGCGAGACGGCGTTCGAAAATATCGGCCGGCTATTCACGCCAGCCAATCGATCGAAGACCCAGACTGCGGCACAGTATCTGCTCCAGGCTAGGCAGGTGGCGGTGCTGGGCTTTCGCGACACCTTTGCCTGTGCCTATCACTTCGCCTACATGGGGCGAATCGCCATGCCTAACCTGCGCCTGATTCGCGGCCTGGAAGGCGGGCTGCTCACGGAACTGGCGTCCCTCGACAAGAACGACGTGGTAGTGGCCTTCGGTTTCGACCCTTACTGCGCGGAAACCCTGCGCGCCCTGCGGGTCGCCGAAACCGCCGACGTCCAGACCATCGTGATCACCGATAGCCCTCGCTCGCCCCTGGCCCCCGGAGCGGCGATACACTTCAACCTGAGCACCGCCACCCCCAATTTCTTTCCCTCGATTCTCGCCGCCATCACCCTGGGAGAAGCCATTTTGGCGGAATGCATCGCCCAAGGGCCAGACACTCTGGTGGAAAATATCGGCAGTTTCGAGGCACGCATGCGCGACCTGGGCGCCTACGTGGAAACCGATTGAGGGCTACAATGTCTGTGGAAAGGACTCCAATCCCCGCAGGAAGCGTTTCTTGTAGCCTTCAAAGAGTTCCTTGTCACGCTTGAACGCCTGCACCACCGCCTGTTCATCGAAGTGCATCGCTCTGGGTAGATCACTGCCATCCGGGGCAGGATGTCTGGGGCCTAGACCTACATGAGTCCCGTCATCTTCCTCGAACCAACGCTGGATACCGGCTTCACGAAAGATTTCGCGCTGGGTGTCATCGACCGCCTTGACCCGTAGGGGCGCCTTTTCCGCCAGGGCTTTCACCAGCTGCTGGGCGGGCCGGGCCACGGTCTCGCTTTCCAGGGCGGTAAGCAGTGCGACCTCCATGCTCTCGCCCTGCTCGTCGAGTACCAGCAGCGCCAGGGCCACCGGCCGCGAGCTGTCGTCCACCAGCGCCAGCACTCGAGCGGCCTGCTGCTCGAACAGCACGCCGATGGTACCGGCGAAGGTCACCAAGGGCGCGATGCCCGCCTCGTGACCGTAGACCTCGGCGCATAGCCGGGCGAGACACGCATTGCACTGCTGTTCATTCTTCACATGCACGACTTTCAACGGGCCATTCCTTCTTGCTCGAACAGAAAACCGCAGCCTAGCACATTCCGACTTTTTTACCGGCCCAAACGCCGACGCCCGCTTTAAGCGGGCGTCGTTCAACAGGCGTCGTTCAACAGGCGTCGTGATAAACCGCCTGAGAAAACGCTTCAGGGGATGAGAATCGTCGACCCGGTGGTTCGGCGATTCGCCAGGGCCTCCTGAGCCTTGCCCGCTTCGCCCAAGGAATAGCGCTGGCCGATATCGATCTTTACCTTGCCGCTTTCCAGCACCTCGAAGAGATCCTGGCTCATGCGTTCCAGACGCTCACGGGTATCCGCGTAGCCGTTGAGGGACGGGCGCGTCACGAACAGCGACCCCTTCTGGTTGAGGATCGCCAGATCGATGCCCTCCACGGAGCCGGAGGCATTGCCGAAGCTCACCAGCAGCGAGCGGGGTTTCAGGCAGTCCAGGGAGGTTTCCCAGGTGTCCTTGCCGACGCCGTCATAGACCACATCGCACATCTCGCCGTCGGTCAGCTTGCGCACCCGCTCGACGACATCTTCCTCGCTATAGTTGATGACTGCCCAGGCGCCGTTCTGCTTGGCTTTCTCGGCCTTCTCCCGAGTGCTGACGGTGCCGATCAGCTTGACTCCCAGCGCCTTGGCCCACTGGCAGGCAATGGAGCCCACGCCCCCGGCTGCGGCGTGAAACAGAATGGTCTCGCCGCCTTGCAGCGGATAGGTCTGACGCAGCAGATACTGAGCGGTCAACCCCTTGAGCATACCGCCGGCGGCGGTCTCGAACTCGACGCCCTTCGGCAGCTTGACGACCTTTTCCGCAGGCAGGGTGTGCAACTCCGCATAGGCGCCCAGTGGTCCCTGGGCGTAGGCAACGCGATCCCCGGGCTCGAGATGCGTCACGTTCTTCCCTACCGCATCGACAACGCCGGCACCATCGGTGCCCAGACCAGAAGGCAGCGACGGTGTCGGATACAGACCGGTGCGAAAATAGATATCGATGAAGTTGAGTCCGATGGCGTGATTCTTGACTCTGACCTCATCCGCTTGCGGTTCCGCAGGTTCAAAATCGACCAGTTCGAGTACCTCCGGACCGCCGTTGCGAGAAAACTGAATGCGCTTGGCCATCTTTTTCACCTCCGTCCCTGTTGATTTCGAGTCTCACATTCTCCGACTGGCGTCACAACTACATCTTCTGATAGCTGTAGCCGCGATTCCCGTAGATCGCTAGATCCGAGAGCGCGGAAAGCGTGACGGTCACATTGGCATCGACCCATTCATCCTTGTAACTATTTTCCGCCAAGGCCTGACCGCATACCTGCACCTTGACGCCGGCCTCGGTCAGTTTCCTGATCAGCTCGAGATTCGGGTTAGCGGTATTGAAACGCTGCTTGTACTGCTTGTCGTTCAGTACGCTGGCGGTGGCAGGACCATGAATGACTGCCACGAAATCCAGCTGATCCAGAGGCACGCCGGCAGACACGAAAACATTGACCGCTCGGGCAACGCGATTCAGCCCCGGATTGGGCTGGCCTTTCTGCTTGGAAGAATTGGCGACATCGAAGGCGACCTTGTAGGTTTTCGCCTTGTCCGGCTGCACGGCGGCATCCGGCTTGGGACGTATGCGCCCATAGCCTTCGATGGCCGGCGTCTGCCAGGAGTCCGCGGCGAACACGCTGCTCGCCGTGCCGCAGGTAGCGAGCAATGCCAGCAGCAGTGCGCCAACGCCTTTTTTCATGATACTGACTTTGTTCACGTTACAATCCTTGCAGGTCACACCTGTTGTTGCTCAATGAGTTCGGAAGTCATCAAGTCAGGCGACGTGCCACGCCGCCCAACAAGAAACGTCTAGTTCATGTACCAGCCGTGGCTCGCCACCACGGATTGGCCGGTCAAGGCATTGGTGGGGAAAGCGGCCAGGAACAGTGCCAGTTCAGCGATATCGCTGGTCTGGGTGAACTCCTTGTCCACGGTGCGACCCAGCATGACGTTATCGCGCACTTCCTGTTCGGAGATGCCCAGGTTTTCCGCCTGTTCGGGAATCTGCTTCTTGACCAGCGGCGTCTCCACGAAACCGGGGCAGATCACGTTGGAGCGCACGCCATACTTGGCGCCTTCCACCGCCATCACCCTAGCCAGACCGAGAATGCCGTGCTTGGCGGCGACATAGGCGGACTTCAGCGGCGAGGCTTCCTTGGAATGCACGGAACCCATGTACAAGAGCACGCCGGAATTCTGCTTGTACATGTGCTTGATGCAGGCCTTGGTGGTCAGAAAGGCGCCATCGAGATGAATCGAGGTCAGCTTCTTCCATTCCTCGAAGGGAAAATCTTCCACCCGATGAACGATCTGAATCCCGGCGTTGGACAGTAGAATATCGATACTGCCCCATTTTTCCGCCACCTTGTCCACGCCATCGTTGACCGCCTGCTCGTTGGTCACGTCCATTTCTACCGCCATGGCCTGGTCGCCCAGCTTGCTCGCCGCTTCCTGAGCGCTATCCATATTCACATCGGCAATGGCGACCCGGCCGCCGGCCTCGACGAAACGCTCGGCGATCTGATAGCCGATACCGCTGGCGCCACCGGTGATGACCGCGACTTTACCATCCAGTTTCATGATGCTTGCTCCTTGTAATGAAAGGGCTTTACAGCCTTTTTGACGTCGGCGTCTATTCCGCCGGACGTTTCCGTCTGGCAGGGATCGAGTCAGTAAGGATCGAAGACACGGATCCCTTCATCCGTGGCATCCGGCTCGAGCCATTCCTGCGTCTTCGTTTCCCGAATGACATCCCGATAGCCATCCTGCCAGTGCTCCTCCATGGAAGCGCGAGAAAACTGATAATCCTTGGCCTGTGATTCGTAGCGCTTGCGCTTGTAGATCAGATGCACGATGTCCACGCGACGCCGCTCCCCAAGCGCGAGATATTCCTTCACGGCCGGATCCTGGCGCTGTTCTTCCGAAAGGCGTTCGGCGATCTTGGCGATGGCTTGGCGCAGCTTGAGCTCGTGTCGATAGGCGTCGGTCACGGTTCGGGTACGGCTCGAATAGGTGATTTCCTTCTGCCGATCCTGTACATCCACCAGGTTGCGCGGCACCGACCCACGAGCATTCCAAAGGTCGACCTGGAAGACCAGCATGTCGCGTTCATCGGGCTGTCGCAATACATGGCTCAGCGGCGTGTTGGAGACCAGGCCGCCATCCCAGTAGAAGGCGCCGTCCACCTCCACCGGCGGCATGGCCGGGGGCAAGGCACCGCTGGCCATGACATGCTCCGGACCGATGCGTTGGTAGGCATTGTCGAAATAGGTGAAATTGCCCGTCTCGATATTGACCGCGCCCAGAGACAAGCGCGTATGGCCGGCGTTGATACGTTCGAAATCCACCAAGGCGTCCAGGGTCTGGCGCAGGGGCGTGGCGTCATAGAAGCTGGTCGCCCCCCGGGCACCGCTGAATTGAACGATCGGCTGGGGAAAACGCGGCTGGAAGAAACGAGGAACGCCCAGCATCATCACCGCCCAGGCGTTGTACATGTTGAACCACCGACGCGGGTAGTCACCATCCGGGGCGCTAAAGTTCAAGCCGGCGGAAACCCCTTCCCAGAAGGCACGCAGCCGCTCGACTCGCCGCTCCGGCGGATTGCCAGCGATGATCGCGGCGTTGATGGCACCGATGGAAATACCCGCCACCCAGTCCGGCGTATAGTTGTTCTCCATCAGGGCTTCATAGGCGCCGGCCTGATAAGCACCCAAGGCACCGCCGCCTTGCAGCACCAAAGCGACGTTGGTCATCGTTGACGATTCCTCTGCCGACCGGTGCCAGTGGCCGGAATCCGACGGCTTATCCTGCGTCCTCGCCATACCGAATTCAATTTTTCAAGAATGCCTACCGTCATAGGATGCCTTCCAGCATAGCCAATTGATTGCAGCCATGGATGTCGACTTACCGTACAGCATTATAAATAGCAAGCTAATTTTATTATTTCTACACCTTTTCTATCAGCAATACAATCTCGACTTTTGTCACCCAGCGTCTTTTAAGAAAACGACGATCCTGGCGTTAGCTTAGAATCTATCCGTAAATAATATTCACTTTAAGCGGTACCTTCCGAAACGCGATAATGGCCGCCGCCAATTGGTTGAGGGCGCGAAAGCTGCGCGCCAGCTTTTCGTAACGCACCAGAAGCTTGCGAAACCGATTGAACCAGCTATGAGCGACTTCCACGATCCAGCGCCGGAACCTGTCAACCTGATTCGGACAGATCGTTAAAAATTAGTGTCGATTTCGTCTCGGTGTTGCCCGCCGCCGATAGCGTCGGGAAGTTCACCACACTGTAGGGCGCTGGGTCGTCGTCATCGGGCTGTACCGGATTGATCGAGACACTGGCCGGAGGCATCACCACCTTGGGGCGTCCGCGTAGGAACCGCTCGGGGTGCGCCTCGAAGCTGTCATCGAGCGCTCGCTGGCGGACCTTCGCTATCTCGCGATATCGGCCGGTGAAGACCTGCTCCGGCGTGAAGCCAGCCAGCCCGCTGTGATGGTGCTGCAGGTTGTACCAGTCGACGTAGGCGCTATACCACTGCCGGGCATGGACGATGCTCTCGAAGCGCCCGGGATAGTCGGGCTGGTACTTGCTGGTCTTGAACTGGCTTTCGCTGAACGGGTTGTCATTACTCACCCTCGGGCGGCTATGGCTGCACGTCACCCCCAGCTCTCCCATGAGGTCCAGGTAGCTCCGGGCGATCATCGGCGAGCCTCGATCCTGGTGGAGCGTCAGCGCTCCATGCGGGATTCCGTAGCGATCTACGGCCTCCTGGAAGAGCTGCTGAGCCAAGGCGGCATTCTCCTTGTGAGAGACCATCCAGGCCACGATGAAGCGGCTGTAAAGGTCCAGCACCACGTAGAGATTGAGGTAGACGCCGCGTCGCCGCGTGGGCAATTTGCTGATGTCCCACGTCCACGCCTCATTGGCGGCCCTTGCCGTGATGCGTGGCACCGCATGGTGTTGGGGCGCACGCTGAGGACGGCGGTCACCGCTCTCCTTGGCCTCACGCAGCTGCCGGTACCAGGTGCTGAGCGAGCCGAGATAGATCCCTTGCTGCAGCAGGTCGTGGTAGATCTCATACACCGGCTGATCCCGGTAGGGCTCGCTATGCGCGATCTCCAGCATTTGCGCTCGCTCCTCGGCCGACAGGGCTCTGGGCTGCGGACAGTGCCGGCGCGAGGTGGAGGCCCCAGTAGAAGGCTCATGGCGGCGTTTTCGCCAGGCGTACACCGTGCTGCGGTTGATGCCCAAGGCTCGACTGGCCATGGCCAATGGAAGCTGCGCCGGGCGCTCTTCGAGCACCGTGATCATGGTTCGCTCCCATTGTTCATGCGATCGAGCATCGATAACGCTTTTTTTTGGAGCGATAGGCAATCTTCGGCGGTCGAGAGCTTCTGCTGAAGATGGGCGTTCTCACGCTCCAGTGCCTCGATACGCTTCTGCTCCGGGGTCTTGCTCGGGTTCGGGCCTGGGGCGGTCTTGTGGAGCTTCTCCACGCCGTTCTCGGCAAGCTCCTTGCGCCAGGTGGTCAGCTGGCTGCTGTACAGCTTTTCGCGGCGCAGCAGCTCTCCAAGTTCGCCATGCCGACAGGCATCGGCTTCTGCCAGGATGCGCAGCTTGTACTCGGTCGAGAACTGACGACGCGTGCGCTTCTCCAGCTTGGGGTTCGGCGTGACCTGATGATCGGGCAGCGCGGTTGGCGGTTTAGGCATGATACGGGCTCCTGAACCTCGGGCTCTGATATTGAGCTTAACTCACTGAGCCGGTGTATGGATTCAGGTTGACACACAGGGGCGCCGAGCTCGTTTACCAGGACGCTGCTTGAGCTGTTGCGCTTCCTCATGCCGTCCCCGGACATGCGGAATGTAGCCATGCCCCAGCATCGTCGACATGGCAGCCTTTCCTCGGTAGCCAGCATCGGCACATAGATGCTTGGAACGGCGAATAGGCGGGTTGGGACGTTTGATCTGGATCGCGTCGAGTACCGCCTCCATCTGGGTCACATCATGCCGATTCGCGCCGGTAACGGTGAGTGATAACGGGACGCCACGCCCGTCGACCAACAAATGCCGCTTGCTGCCGTTTTTTTCCCCGGTCAGTCGGATTGGGACCGACCTGTTCCTGTGCCAGCGGCGCTTTCAGCGTCGCGCCATCAATGCTCTGCCAACGCCAGGCGATACCTTCCATCTCGTCGTACTCGGCCAATCCGGCTCGCCAGAGTGCCTCAAAGAAGCCGGCAGCCTCCCATTCCAGGAACCGCTTATGGACGGCACTGGCACTGCCAAAACGTTCAGCCGGCAACGCCTTCCACTGACATCCTGTCCGTAACACATACACGATGGCTTCGAAGACCAGACGAGCAGGCTTGGGCTTGCGCCCACCGCCGGGCTTGCGCTGGTATTCCCGGTTCGCTGACCTAGACTGCGCCGGGGGAATCAATGGCGCTACGCGGCTCCAGAACTCATCCGTCACTTCCCAGGAGTTTACACCCATGAGGAAAATCCCGTACTGCTGAAAACGTCACCCCAGCGTGCACCAATCACTATTTACGGACAAGTTCTTAGTCCCGCGCAGCGAGCGCCACGTCATCCAGTGCCCTTGCCGGCCTTTCTCCCCAGATCAATTGGCGGTGATCGAATGGCTGCGCCAGGGTAGGTTTGATGATTTCAAAGTAAGGCGATACATCGAAATCCCGGGGAACGTAGTGACTGTAATGCCGCGGATACAGCACTTGAATATCGCAGCCTCGACAGCCCGGCGCCAAGGATTGCGCCGCCGCCACTCGGGGCAGAATCGGATATTGAAGGGACTGAAACGCTTGAGCGATAAGCGTGGAACAGATCGCTCGGGTAGGATCACCGCTTCCAAAGGCCAGCATACAGCGCCGCCAACGCCTCGGTATGGGTGGGGTGGGAATCAGGTAACGGGCCAAGTCGATGATGTTCTTGAGATCGTACTGGTAGCCCAGGCGCTCACCGGCATAATCGATGAGGCGATCGATTTCCTCGGTGTTCAAGCCAACCGGACGACATATACGACAGTGAAAGCCTTGAAAAGCCTCCAGCCCGACCCGGCGTACTCCTTCGCGAATATCCGCCTCGATAAAGCCCTGAGCGCCACCTCCCCAGCCGGCATAAGCCTCACCGATATACAGCGCGGCGTGGGACCAGGTCGATTGCGTCAAATACTTGATCGCCGTGCTGACCCGTGTATCCCCCTCCACCAGCACCACATCACCGGGCCGCAAGCACGCTGACAACAGACTTGGATCAGTTGGCTCCAAGGCACGGTTGCCGGCGATGGGTTCGCTCAAGTAACAGCTCAGCCAATCCCCCAGCGTACCGAGTATAGGGTTCACCGGCCCTCCTCGCGCTCATCGCGCCCTGCGTTCATGACAAGTTCAGTTTAGTCGGCTTGCGACCGACACTCTTACATGTACTACTGTGCGTCTTTTGCTTGAGCGGAACGCTTGATGACAACGAGACACGATGATTCCTCGCCGCCTCGCCTATGGGCCCATCGCGGGCTCTCCTTGCATGCCCCGGAAAATACCCTGGCAGCGGTACGTGAAGCGCATAAAGCAGGATGCCAATGGGTGGAACTGGACGTTCAACTGCTGGGGGATGGTACGCCGGTCATCTGGCACGATAGCGACACCAAACGCTGCGCCAATGCCAACGCCAGACTTTCCAGACTGACGTTGGAAGCGGCGCGCAAGCTGGACGTGGGCGCCTGGTTCTCACCAGGATTCGCGGGCGAGCGCATGGCGACACTGGAGGAAATGCTGGCACTGCTGATTGAGTTGAAGATGGGGCTCAACCTGGAACTCAAGCTGAACCGGGGGCGGGATCCCTGTGCCTTGGCCGAGGTCGTGATTCCTCGAACGCTAGCGGCTTTCCCCGCAGAGCGGCTGATCGTTTCCTCGTTTTCTCGAGACGCTTTGGAAGCTGCCCGCGAGATAGAAAAGGACCCGAAGCGGCTTCGCCTGGGATTGCTTTACAAGGGAGTACCGCGAGACTGGCGGAAAGACGCCGAGCGCGTCCAGGCCTACAGCGTGCATGGGAAGTGGCGGCGCCTGACAAGGCAACGCGCCGAAGAAGTGAAGCGGGCGGGACTGAAACTTTTCTGCTATACCGCCAACGACCCGAAGGCGTTCGCCCCGCGTTGGGAATGGGGAGTGGATGGGGTGATCAGCGATGATCCGAGGGTTTTCAACTGATCCGCCGTGACCCATGGGATAGTCTGTCAATAAGCATTCTGGTGAGAAAAGCCCTTGATGATGGTCAAGAAGATGATGCGCAGATCCAGCCAGAGCGACCAGTTGTCGATGTACCAGAGGTCATATTCAACTCGGCGCTCCATCTTTTCAAGGGTATCCGTCTCGCCGCGCAAGCCGTTGACCTGCGCCCAGCCGGTGATACCCGGCTTCACCTTATGGCGCCACATGTAGGACTGCACCAGTTCCTTGTAATATTCGTTATGCGCCAGGGCGTGGGGCCGCGGGCCAACGATTGACATGCGACCCTGCAACACGTTATAGAACTGCGGCAACTCATCCAAGGACGTGCGCCGCAGAAAAGCGCCAAGCCGAGTGACCCGCGGGTCGCCTTTGGTGGCCTGAGTGACGATGCCGGTCCTTTCCTCATGCACTTCCATGGAGCGAAACTTGTAGACCTTGAACTGCTTGCCGTTGACCCCGGTACGGTACTGCTTGAACAACACCGGCCCGGATGACGTCATCTTGATACCAATGGCAATGGCGATACACGGCAGTGCAATAATCAAGGTAATCAAACTGCCGATCACGATATCTTCCAGGCGTTTGACGATGCGTGCCACACCGCTCATGGGCGAAACGCTCAGATCGATGGCAAAGCGCCCCGCCACCTCACTCATGCGATGATTCAACAAGTGCATATCGCGAAAATCCGGCACGAAACGAAGCTCGGCGGTGTGATTTCGCAAGGCATAGAAAATTGCACGTACCACGCTGCCCATTTCCAGCGGAACACAGATCCAGACTTCTCGAGCGCCAGACGCTTCGACGCGGCGTGCCAATCGATTCAACAAGGTTTCGTCCGGCGGTTTCGAGAAACGCTCGACCCCGGCGATGGAGTAGCCTTCACCAGCCGCGCTGCGCATGCCCCTGGCCACGTCCACCAGATTGTGCCCCGGCCCCACCAGGAATACCGAGCGCCGCGCCATACCTTTTATGCGTGCTCGACGTAGCACCAGCTGAGCCAATATTCGCGCACCGCCCGCCATCGCGTAGGAAAGGATTAGCGTCAACCCGATCCAGAGCCGGGAATAACGCTCCGCCACATGAGCAAAATAAATAATGGAAGCCGCCAAGACACCCACGATGAACCAAGCCATCGCCAGCCGACCCAACAAGGTGAAGAGACTGGTGATACGCCAGCGGCTATAGGCATCCATCAGATTGTTGAGAAGTACCGCCGACAGCGCCATGACAGTAATGGCCAGGACGTAGCGATCATGCAGCTGGAAATTACCGAAGCGCATTCCGTGGGCGATAAAACCGCTGAGCACGATCGCCAGAATATCGACTATCGGTACCACTAATGGCGCTGGGTAGCGCTCGGTCAATGCTAACGACTTGCGAGACATTATGTATTCCGGCTTAACAACGTCCGTATTTATCTTGAAACCGGACAACATCATTCACATTCATGTAGATATTCGTTTTCATACTAACTTGACAAGAATAATCATTTACAATAAAGATGGCAGCTTTTTATTAACAATATTAATATGAGCGTGCGTATAGTCACGCATCTTATTATAAGTTGAGAACAGCATGAGTGTGTAGCACTTGGCATTATTTAGCGCTTCCATGAAAGCTTGGCTATCCTGCATGTATTCATGCACAAGTTGATTGCGTCATTTACGTGAGCCTAGAGTGAAGAATACATTCTTGTCCGTCATCGATTGCCAGCGCCAGATATGAGTCACAAGGCCGCCTAAAACAAGATTGTGCACATATACGCCCGTACCAAACGAATTATAGGACTCGAACTGATTGACGAATACCCAGTAAAAGAAAAAAGAAATACCAAACAAAGCAATATCATTTGGTATGATACCACTGCGCCAAGCAAGCCAGGTTCCTCGAGCAATCCAAGTTGCTAATGCCATAATTACCAATATGCCAAGCACGCCATAGGCTACCCAAATCTCCAACAGAAAATTATGTAAATGCCCATACTGTGCCTTTACAGCTGGATTCAACCATGCGGTGTGTTCCATCACTAGGGCACGACCTTCACTCCCCCAGCCGACAAATGGCCGCTGTTTAATCCATTCACTAGCTGCTATCCAACTATTAATGCGTGTGCCGATACTAGTATAGGGTATCTGCTCCACATCGCCTTGCAGAACCTGTGCGACGACCTGGGACTCTTGTGTGATACGTGCCATTAACGGCTTTTTGAAAGCCAAGACGGCAACTAGCGATACCACTAGTACAACTGACAAGCAGATCAATAGCGGCTTGGCAATGTGACGTCCCTGGCTTTTCATTAACGCCCATAGAGAGCCCAAACAGCCCGCTACAAGAAATGCGGTCAGCGTTCCCAGCCAAACAGCACGTGTCTGACCGATAAAGACACCTGTCACACAGAGCCCAAACACAATCAGCCAGATAAGAGCTCGCCACCATACGACACGCATGCCAGACATCACGAAACGTTGGGTGAATATCACGACACCGATCAGTGCTACTCCGAACAGCATGGAGCCATGTTGAAGGTTTCTCACTCCGAAGCCAACGCGCTCTCCGCCAAGCCCGCGCAACCACTCGGCAACACCCCCACCCAAGGTAAAAGACGCAACCAGATAGCCGGCTACTGCTATTCCCCAAACCAAGAGAGTATTTCGCGTGCTCCCTCCAAGCCACCAGGCGACAGCAATGAAGATAAACAGTTTAGCGAGACGATCTAACTGGGGATTATCGGCCACCCATTCCGGGTGATGCAGATAGCCAAGCCCCCATGACAGTGTCTGAACAAGAAGCGCAGCGAGTAACAGCCAGAGAACCGCGGAGCTTCGAATACCACGACCGTATATCAGCACAGCAATCAGACCCAACATGGCCATCAGTGTGCCACTCAAGTCTCCTACCTCACCCCATAGCATACGCAATGCAGCATAGCCCAGCAGTCCCGCCACTCCTAGGCACCACATAGCTCTTGGGCAGTTCCAATATTCAGGCACTTCCCAAAAGCTACACCGGTACATCTTGCCACTCGTAAATACAGTTTCTATATACCACCGCTAGTGTCCTTGGTATTATTCAAAGTGTTGAGTCAGAAGAAGCTGGTATGTATCATCTACTTGCCAAACGCCTACTGAACCTTCTCATCTCGCACTTCGTAACCGTGCGGATTGCTTGCTTGCCAGCGCCACGTGTCGGCCATCATGTCGTCTAACGTTTTCTCGGCAACCCATCCCAATTCCTTCATAGCCTTGGTGGCATCCGCCCAGAAAACAGGCAAATCACCCGCACGTCGAGCACCGAAACAATACGATATCTTTACTCCAGTCACACGAGTGAAGCTCTTCACCATCTCGAGCACCGAGACACTCTGCCCGGCCCCCAGATTAAAGATGGAAACGCCCGGCTCGCTTACTGCCTTCAGGGCTTTAAGATGGCCGATAGCCAAGTCTACGACATGGAGATAGTCTCGCTCACAGGTGCCGTCCTTAGTCGGGTAGTCATTGCCGAAAATTGTCAGTGCATCTTGCCGCCCGACAGCAACTTGGGCGATAAAGGGTATTAGATTATTAGGGATGCCCTGCGGATCCTCACCGATCAAGCCAGAAGGATGTGCTCCGATAGGATTGAAGTATCTCAATAGTGCTACCGACCAGCGCTTGTCGGCTACCACCAGATCCTCGAGCAGCTTCTCCACCATTGCTTTGGAGGAGCCATATGGATTGGAGGTAGTACCGCGCGGTGTGGTTTCCACATAGGGTACAGGGGACTCGCTTCCATACACCGTTGCTGAAGAACTAAAAATGAGCCGCCTTACGCTCGCAGCCTCCATCGCTTGGCAGAGCACTATAGTGCCGCAGACATTATTTTCATAATAAGCTAATGGTCTATTGAAGCTTTCTCCCACTGCTTTCAGGCCTGCGAAATGAATCACCGTATCAATATCGTGTTCGGCAAATACTTTATCCAGCAAAGCTCGGTCTCGAATATCACCCTCGACAAAACCGATAGCCTTTCCAGTGATTTTTTCAGCTCGCTTTAAAGCCAAGACACTTCCATTGAACAGATTATCGATCACGACAACATTGAACCCAGCTTCAGTAAGCTCTACAACAGTATGTATGCCGATATAGCCCGCGCCTCCTGTAACCAGAATCGCCATTGAATCCTCTCGCTTACTCACTCATTTAAGCACTTGACATCAACATTCATTCGCTCCCCCACTGGTGAAATGTGACAGTGGCAGCGATCTTCAGTATCTGCTAAAGAAACGTTACAAAAATACCACAACGTAGCAGCCCTACGGTAGGTTGCGGGGTAAGCTCGGTGGTCTGCTTTATCAGTGTATCGATAATTAGTGCAAATATTTGTGATGGTAGTACTCAGCCAACGCATCATTCTCAAGCAGTATCGCTATGACTCGTGAAAAATATAAAAACGATGACCTCTTGTACTCTTGACCTGACTTGACTTGACTTGACTTGACTTGACTTGACTTGACTTGACTTGACTTGACTTGACTTGACTTGACTTGACTTGACTTGACTCAGAAAGGTTATCGCCGGCGCAACATTTGCGTCCAGTAACAACTTAGATCGTAAGCGAATACAAGGATGAATTTTGGGTAATCTAGAAAATAACGACGTATCAGTTTGGGCTCATCGATCATGCGATATAGCCAACGAAGATTCATTCGATCCATCCACTCGGGATAATACTGGGTACCACCACGCGCAGTCTGATGCAGAAAACCGCCACAAGTGTAGCCCTTACCCATCCAGCCCGCTGCTTTAAGATCGACAAGGAATTTTTCTTGCGCGGGAGTGCCCATACCGACGACTACGATGGAAGGATTCTTCTCGACTAACTCAGCGATGACATCGTTCCGCTCTTGTACATTAGCGAAGAAGCCATGTCGTGTACCACATACCTTTAACTTCGGGAATGCATGCTTGAACCGCGCAACGGCCTCGTCCGCGACGCCGGGCTCACTACCTAAAAAGTAGATATCGTTGCCGGACTCGCTAGCTTCGCGAAATACTACTGGTGCAAGAGAGGTCATGTCGAAACTGGTACGCTGGACATTGCTCCCTGCCAGACGCATCAAAAAAACCAGTAAGACCCCATCATATAGAATGCAGTCTAAATGACTTAACATATCGATTTCTTTTCTGGCGATAAGATAAGAATACGGATTTAGAAAAGTTACTATTCTACAGGAAATTTCTTTTTCCTTATTAGACTTTTCCTTCAATAAAAACAATAAACGGTTCATTTTTTATGATTAATCAACTATATAGATAAAAAATAAAGCAACACCAAAAATATTAAAAATTGAATTTTCAGCGTCTAAGGAAACGCTCGCGACGGATGACTTTATTTTTGTTCTAGCATTTGGCCTGAACAAAGAGTATTTTCTTAATCAGGGCTTGGATCAGGCAAACACTGTCTCTGTACATCACAAGGATTTGTCTGAAAAGTCCGTACGCAAGCAGCGTTCTATACAGGCCAGGCATGCGTCGTCGTCTGCGTGAGGAGTGGAGCCCGCAGCAGATCCGCCACCTTCCTGATGCTCAAGCCTTGCTCGAGGCTGACTTGAATCGTGGCGCGTTCTTCGATGCAGAGTTCAGAATAGGACATGGACACAACACCTTACCGAATGGGTCAGGTGTTGCACTCAGAATTTGCGGCCAAGCTCTGATTGTTTTTGATAGCTATCAAGCTCAGCATTACCGCCAGAATAATAGCATAAGGGGAAAAAGCCTCTTCTTGAAAAATAGAATTTCCCATCACCAAAACAAAGTACCAAAAAACAACACCATAAGAAGTAAAAACTAAGTAAGAAACTTTAGAAAAAAACCTTACGTAATCTATTAGCAAAAGAAAAATAGCCAACACCCCTACCACCCCCATCCCCGTAATCATAAGCGCAAGAACAGACTCCCCTTTTAGACCAGATGATGTAACTTCATCTCCTTCTAATGTCAAAGCTCCAGCAAACCCTATTCCTTCACCAAGTAAGTTCTCTCCTAAATATGAAAAAGAATATATCAAAGAAACTATGTGCGGATTCCTTACTACCCACCCTATCGAAACAATGCTAGTCAAAACAGCTAATATTAAAAAAACAGGAAGAGTAAAGATCTTACTATTTTTATATAGAAGCGCCGAAAATAGAGAAATAATCAAGGCTATGAATGGACCTTTTGCCATAAATAAAATTGTTGCGAAAACAAAAAAAACTGAAATTATAAACTTGTTTTTTATGAAGTAATAGATAGTGAAAAAAGCCGCCACATAAGCAGAACTTATAGGGTGCAATATCACTCCCCAAGGCCGATAGATTCTATACTGTTCAAAAATCTCGAAATTAAAAATACGCCTATGAGATTGAACTAACAATTCTTCTATTGTCGCCACATCTCTACCTTTTAAATCCATAAAACTTAAAACATTAAAAACTCTAAAAAAGTGTTCTGTAAAAACCATCTCAAAAAAAAGGATTGCTATAAAAATAGCTGCTAAAAAGTTAATGAGCAGTGATTTATCAAACTCAAATTTCTGATGATTCTTTAAAATCAAAAGCCCCAAAAAAGGGTAAAGAAGAAACCTCAAATATATAGTGGACTGAATCGGACCAATAGCAAAAAAACCAATCAAATAATAAAAAAATATTAACAATAGATATGTGACTGTTATGAAAGAAACTTTCCCTCCTCTCATCAACAAAACAATTAATGCGATAAAAGAGAAAATCAAAATATCTAAAGCAGAAAGGAAAAGATAATAAACTTCACCAATCCATGGAGAAATTATTGATATGAAAATATTAGAAAGCAATAAACATATAAGAAAAACCCCAAAACCAAAATTAAGCTTTCTTCCCACTATTAAATGCTCCTCACTAAGCTTGGCGGCTAACGTGCTTAAGAAAGCCGTTGTAAAAGCTGGCACCCCTCAATACTATTGCACTTAGTCATTGAGATCACCTACTTTTTAGAGCTACTTAGTGCACTTCGCCGCCCATGCACTATATTCTGTTGCATGTTCACAAAAAATTTTCTTTAATTCTTTATTTAATGCTAATTTTTTCTTGGCTTTTTCAGGTAAAAGTTCGTAAAAATTTATAGCTTCGATACCCGTAAGAATGGGCACCGTAATAAGCGCCCCTGAGTTAAACCCCGCCACATACTTGCAAGCTGAATCAATTAACGCGATTTCGGCAGGCATTTCTGTGTTATATAACCGAAAGCCTTTGAAACGCTTACTTACATTAGAGTATTCCAAAGGGTGCGCTTTAACATACATTACGACACCTTTTTCGAGAAATATATTTTCTATATTCTTTAAAATTAAAAAAAATTCAGGTTGAGATAAAACACCAAGTTCAACCAATGGAGAGGAAAAAAAAATAACCATGGGATTATTATTGTGAACAACTGATCTTTTTTTTTCATCATTAAGAAAAATACTTTTTTTTAATACCAAACAAGCCTCAGTATATTTTTTTTTAACTTCTTTTTTAGAAAAATCGGATGCTCCTATCACACCCCATTTAAAATTTAAAAAAAAGCGCGTGGAAAATATTTTTTTTAGAAAAAACTTTAAAAAGTAGAACTTTTTTCCTTCTCTTAAGGCCACCTCTTTTTCCTGTTTTAAACTTGAGTAGGAACCTATACCTTCTTCAAAAGAAAAAGTTTTCAAAGCTTTTCCTTTGTATTTTTCTTTGAGAAAAAAGAGAGAACTTGGTTTAAAGTAAGTATGATGCCCAATATAAATACAACTCTCAGTAACTTTTTCGAACCGCAGATACCTGTGCAGAAAAAAAGAGAAAAGATCTTTGATTCCCGCACAGCATTCTTGTTTCTTGATGATTACTCTAATACCACTGGTTGTGATAAAATCAGCTTCTTCTAGTAGCAAGTCTCCCTTCATACTTGGAATGATATTTACATTAATTAAGTCTCCTTGCCTCCCTTTCGACAGACAAAAGGCCAATGAACTTATCAGATGGAAAGGTGTAATAATATCAAATACATAAAACTTCGACACCATGCTACTTTTGCTCGCTCAAGACATCTAGACTAGATGGTGTGTAGGCGGATACATCCACTTTTACCCTCTTGCCCATAATGGACTGCAGATACTTCGGCGCCAATCCATACCCCGGCCTGACACTCCTTACCGCATCCTCGGTAATGATATCACCTGCCTTGAGATCCTTGACGAAGTACAGCGATCGGCGGAACTGTACATTGCCCTGCTCGCTGGATTTACGTCCGTAGTCGACTTTGCCAAGGGCTTGCCAGGCAGTCTTGCTGTCGCGGCACAAGGCTTCAAGCTCTTTCGATTCCAGCGAGAAGCTGTCATCCGGGCCGCCGCCGTTACGGTCGAGGGTAAAGTGCTTTTCAATCAGGCTGGCACCCAGCGCGACGCTGGTGATGGCGGTGGTGTTGTCGAGGGTGTGGTCCGACAGGCCGGTGACCAAGCCGAAGCGTTCGATCATGTCGGGGATGGTGCGCAGGTTGTAATCTTCCGCCGGCGCCGGATAGCCGCTCACGCACTGCAGGATGGCTAGCTCCTTACAGCCGGCACCCTTCGCGGCATCGATGGCTTCCTGGATTTCCTTGGCATCCGCCATGCCGGTGGAGATGATCATCGGCTTGCCGGTGCGCGCAACGTATTCGATCAGCGGCAGGTCGACGGCCTCGAAGGAGGCGATCTTGTAGGCGGGCGCATTCAGGTCTTCGAGCAGGTCGACGGCGGTATTGTCGAAGGGCGAACTGAAGATGGTGATACCCAGCTTTCTCGCATGCTCGAACAGCGGCTGGTGCCATTCCCAGGGCATGTGGGCTTCTTCGTAGAGCTCATAGAGGGTACGCCCATCCCACAACCCACCTTTGATACGAAATTCCTCGCTATCGCAGTCGAGGGTGATGGTGTCGGGGCGATAGGTTTGCAGCTTGACCGCATCCGCCCCGGCCTTCTTGGCTTCTTCGATAATCTGCAGGGCAGTCTCGAGCTTACCGTTATGATTGGCGGAGAGTTCGGCGATGATGTAAGGCGGCGCATCGGCGGCGATGCGCCGTCCGGCGATAGTGATATGAGGGAGGGACATCAGATGCTCTCTCCTGATTGAGATGGCCACTCGTGGTGCAACAGACCGAAGCAGACCATTGAATGAAACTGTTCTCCATCGAAATATTGATCACGCAATAGGCCTTCCTGCTGAAAACCCAGCCGTCGATGGAAGCGAATGGAGCGCTCATTAAAAGCCAGCGCCTGGCCGCAGAGCTTGTGCAGGCCCAGCTCGCCGAAGGCAAACGTGAGAGCCGACTGACCCAGCTGCCGGCCGGTGCCACGAGGCGCCTCAGGCGCAAGATAGAAGCCCCAATCGGCGATGGGTCCCTGCTGATGCTGGGTGATGTTGACGAACCCTGTGGGCGTGCCTGCCACCGCGAAGATCAGCAGATGCTTGGCGGGATCCTGCGAGGCACGCTCGAACCACTGCCGGTGTTCATCGAGACGGATTTCATGCCGGGTATACATGTAACGGCGCACCTCGGGGTGATTGCGCCAGGCCAGAACCCGCTCAAGATCGTTTGCCCTCATCTCGCGTAAACGACTATTCATCGGACACGGCCTGGCTGTGGGCATGCATGGCGGTACACAAACGAGTGAGCCCCTGACCATCCGTGAGATCAGCGGCGGCCCGACTCATGGTTGTCAATGTGTTAGGTGTCAGGAGCGCACGTAATGCCTCGGGTAATGCAAAGCGAAGCGTATCGCTACCCCCAATCAGTCCACCGGCGCCCATCGCTTGCAGTGCACCGGCAATGATGCGTTGATTCACCGCCAGTACCACCATCAGCGTCGGCAGGCCCAGACAGCAGCGCTCCCAGGAGGTGCTGCCCGCCGCGCCGATGGCCAGATCCGCCTGAACCATGCGTTCGGCCATATCGGTGACATTCACCGCCACTTCGGTGGGCCAGGGCATGGTGGCGGCCTGGTCCTTGACCTGGGCAAGCCAAGGCGCATTGCCACCCATCACCACGCTGATACGACAATCCTCGGGAAGCGGGCAATCGCCCAAGGCGTCGAGTACCGTGCCGGTCGCATTGTCCTTGTCGATGCCGCCCATGCTGATCAGCAGCCGCTTGAGTCGCGGCATCGCGCGTCGGGCCAGACTGGTCTCACGCAGGCAGGCGAACTCGGGGCGAAGCAAGGCATAGCGAGGGCCGATCAAACGAGTGCAGCGCTCGGGCACGAGCCCGGCATAATCGTCGGCCTGGCGTCCGAGGTTTTGATCGAGCAACAGATCGCAGCGATGTTCACGATCCGCCAAATCGTCGATGACCAGCAATCGACAGCCTGGGGGAAGCACGGCCTCTTCCCAGCACCTGTCCAGGGCGTAGTGATCGACCACCAGCCAGTCCGGACGTAAACCTTCGATAAGCTCGCGGCTCCAGCGGGCATCTTCCTGCCAGCTCGCCCCCAGCCAATCCGCATGGGCGAGGCGAGGCGTATCCTGACGCTCTTCCAGGGTTTCCGGCTGGAGAGGCAGGGTATCTGTGTCGAATCCCTGAGCGCGAATCGCCTCGATCAGATGTCCCGGATGCGCGCGGCACAGGAAATGACACTCGGCGCCTTGCTCACGCAGGGCGTCCGCCAGGGTCAGGCAGCGCATGACATGGCCGGTGCCGATCGTCAGTGAGGCATCGACACGGAAGACCACAACCATGGGCGATGCGTCGGATGAAAGACTCATGACGCCGCCGTTTCGGCTTGCCAGCTGCGAAACAGCCATTCGGCCCGCTGCCAGTCTTCCGGCGTATCGATATCCTGTACCCGATGCCGGGGCAGCATGACCGGGGCGGCCTGCGCGGAAAAGATCGGTCGGCCCTCGCACCAGGCCTCGGCCCGTCCCCAATAGAACTGGCCGGCATCGTGAAAGGCGTCCTCGAGATCCTGGGAGCGGGTGGTGACGTGTTCGGGCTGGAACATCGCTACGCGGCCCTCAGGTGTGATACGGATCGCGCGCTGAATGGGAAAGGCG
The DNA here is from genome assembly GCF_007954585.1 of Pistricoccus aurantiacus. Classification (GTDB taxonomy): domain Bacteria; phylum Pseudomonadota; class Gammaproteobacteria; order Pseudomonadales; family Halomonadaceae; genus Pistricoccus; species Pistricoccus aurantiacus. Next base: position 2,354,434 of record NZ_CP042382.1, on the reverse strand, counting down.
TAGCTGGTCACGGAAAAAGCGTAGTCAACGGCCTGTTCTTCAAGAATCGCCAGGCCGCGCCGAAGGTCTTCCGGCTGAACGAAAGGCGCAGTAGCGTACAGACAACAGACCGTCTGGGGTGCCTGATCATGTTCACGCAGCCAGTCGATGGCCTGGGCGATCACCGGGATCGTGCCGGTATGATCGTCCGCCAGTTCTTTTGGCCGCAAGAAAGGCACCTCGGCGCCCCATTGCCGGGCAACCTCGGCGATCGCATTATCGTCGGTGGAAACGATCACCCGGTCGAAGCAGCCGCTGGCCAAGGCTGCCTGGATGGACCAGGCGATCATCGGCCTGCCCCCGAACGCCTTGATATTCTTGCGCGGAATCCGCTTGCTGCCGCCTCGGGCGGGGATGATGGCGACACGGTGATTCAGCATGGCGTAAACAGGGCTCCAAACCTCTCCAACAATTGGCGATCAACGTCACTGACCAGGCGATCCATCGCCTCGAGTGCCCCCTCCATAGCAGCAGGGCTGATTTCGTGCAGTCTTCCCTGTTTGTCTTCGCCATTACGATGCACGATGTCGTGTCGGCAGCGGATGACGTCAAGCACCGCATCGGTGATCTCGATTCTGATATCAAACGCCTCGCGAAATAGCGGTTCCACGTCCGACAGGTTATAAAAGTTGATATGCCGAATCAGGGTGACCAGGTAGTGATGAAGATTGCTTCTCAAGGCGAACTCGAGCGACATACGAACGTTTTTGAATTTCTTGGCATTGGCGACGCTGATGGCCAGAGAAGGCGCTTGGTCAATCAAATGCAGGGCGACAGCTTGTAAATAGACTTCAAGGCTAGTGACTACATTGGCATAGAGCAGCCTACGAATCAGTGGATCGTCCTGCTCAGATCGCAACCGAAGCTCCTGGATGGAACGCGCGAAGTCAGCATAATGCTTAGTCGTCGTTGAGTCTGACTTCATAGTGCAGTTCCCTGATCACATCCGGGTCGGTGGGGTATTCTTCGAGCGACCATGTGATGCCCACCATCGTGGAATCAATCACGATGGTATATTCATTTCCTGCCTCATCAACAAAGGTATCTGTATTTTCTACGACGCTGTCCGATAGGCGTTCGGCAAGCAGATTCGGCGAAGGGATGCTGGCGATATGCACCAAGCGTTTTCCTCGATGGATATACAAGTAACCGCCACTCAACGCGACTCGATTATCGCTGCCTTCCAGATGATCAGCGAATTCATTGCCAGCGCTTTTAGCCATCGCCATGGGTACCTCCTACTGCGCGGACCAACACACAGGATGGGATAAACGTTCACGATGCCTGCACTGACACTGCCGACCTGACGGCAACCACTACCTCATCCTGTTGCGCGTCGCTCATCGTCGGGAACAGCGGCAGGCTGATCGCTTCTTCATAATAGGCTTCGGCCTGGGGAAAGTCGCCTTGCCGAAAACCCAGCTGCCGGTAGTAGGGCTGCATATGCACCGGAATATAGTGCAGGTTGACGCCGATGCCCTGCTCGCGCAGGGATTCGAAGACGTCGCGATGACTTTTCTCGATTCGCGTCAGATCGAGGCGGATCACATACAGGTGGCGCGCGGACACGCTGTCCGGATGCTGCCAGGGGGTGGTCAGCGGCAGCTCCGCCAGCCGCGTGTCGTAGCGCTCCGCCAGGGCGTTGCGCCTTGCCACGTAGTCATCCAGCCGAGTCATCTGCGCGACCCCTAGGGCGGCCTGCAATTCGGTCATGCGGTAGTTGAAGCCCAGGTCGACCTGCTGGTAATACCAGGGGCCGTCCGGCGCGTGGGTCATCAGGTGCGGTTCGCGGGTGATGCCATGGCTGCGCAGCAGGGTCATGCGTTCGGCCAGCGCATCGTCGTGGGTCAGCGCCATGCCGCCTTCGGCGGTGGTGATGATCTTGACCGGATGAAAGCTGAACACGCTGATATCGCTGTAGCGACCGTTGCCGATGTATTCGCTCTGATATTTGCCGCCGATGGCGTGGGAGGCGTCTTCGATGACCTTGAAACCGTAGCGCTGGGCCAGTTGGTGGATCGCTTGCATGTCGCAGGGCTGCCCGCACAGGTGCACCGCCACCAGGATCTTGGGCAATCGCCCGTCCCGCTCGGCCTGTTCGAGCTTGGCGGCCAGCGCCTGCGGGCAAAGGTTATAGGTGCGCGGGTCGATATCGACGAAATCGACCTTGGCGCCGCAGTAAAGCCCGCAGTTGGCGGAGGCGACGAAGGTGATCGGCGAAGTCCACAGCCAGTCGCCCTCGCCCAGCCCCAGGGCCAGGCAGGCGATATGCAGCGCCGAGGTGGCACTGTTGACCGCCAAGGCGTGGCGCGCGCCGACCTTCTCCGCCACCGCCTGTTCGAAGCGGGGCACCTGGGGCCCCTGGGTGAGAAAGTCTGACTGCAGCACCTCGAGTACCGCCTCGACATCCTCTTGCCGTATATCCTGACGACCGTACGGAATCATCAGATGCTCCCGATCTTTTCCCGGTTGGCGTCGATCCAGGCCCGCAGCTCCTCGTCACGCATCCAGTCGCGGTTGGTATCACTGGAATAGACGAAGCCTTCCTCGACCTTCTTGCCGTCCTTGATGCGATTGGCGTCCTGGTCCCAGCTGTTGATGGCCGGCAGGATCTTGAAGTGCTCCGGGTACTCGTAGGTGTAGTGGGAATCCTCGGCGCCGATCATCTGTTCGTGGAGCTTCTCGCCGGGGCGAATGCCCACGATGTGCTGTTCGGCTTCCGGGGCCACCACCCGACCCAGGTCGGTCATCTTCATGGACGGGATCTTCTTGACGTAGATCTCGCCGCCTTCCATGTCCTCGAAGGCGTGCCAGACCAGCTCGACGCCCTCCTCCAGGGAAATCATGAAACGGGTCATGCGCGCGTCGGTGATCGGTAGCACGCCCTTATCCCGGACCGACATGAAGAACGGAATCACCGAACCCCGAGAGCCCATGACGTTGCCGTAGCGCACCACCGCGAAGCGGGTGGTATGGCCGCCCGCATAGGAGTTGCCCGCCACGAACAGCTTGTCCGAGGCCAGCTTGGTGGCGCCGTAGAGGTTGATCGGACTGCTGGCCTTGTCCGTGGACAGTGCCACCACCCGCTTGACCCCCTTGTCGATACAGGCATCGATCAGGTTCATGGCGCCGTTGATGTTGGTCTTGACGCACTCGAAGGGGTTGTACTCGGCGGTGGGCACGATCTTGGTGGCCGCCGCGTGCACCACGTAGTCGACCCCGTCCAGGGCGCGGTACAGCCGCTCGCGGTCGCGCACGTCGCCGATAAAGAAGCGCACCCGTGTATCGCCCTGGAACCGCTTGGCCATTTCCCACTGCTTCATCTCGTCGCGAGAGAAGATGATCACTCGCCGGGGATTGAAGCGCTTCAGCAGCATGGGCACGAAGGTATGGCCGAAGGAACCGGTGCCGCCGGTTATGAGAATCGAAGCGTTGTTGAACATAGACTATCCGTTTATCGTGGTTCAAGTGGAAACCAAAGATTCTGCCAACAGCCAGTGCTGTCTACCTTTTAATTTCAGGTAAGCAATAGTTTTATAAATCAGTATGCCTAAAAAAGCACCGCATAATGCTAATGGTACACCGTATTGGCTTGACCAGCCCGTCAGCCAGTAAGCCAGGATGACAAAGATGACCAATGCCATAATATGACTCACTATGATGGGGCGATCGCTAGACATGGCATACATCCCATAGTGCGGTACCATACTCATAGCATAAAGAAAAATTGCCAGCAGTAACCAATAAAGAACGGCAAGATTATTCGAATAGGCGGGGCGATTCAGCCATTCCAGCAAAGGAAATATCAATATCGCCGCCAACCCCGACAGAGTAATTGTAACTGCTAGCGTCTGAATAAATAGCTGGCGAAAGCCATTGTTGAAAGCGGTGCGGTCCGCTTGGTGATAAGCGGAAATTAATTTGGGATAAAGAAAAACGAAAACACCGGCATCGAGAAACGACATGACCGCGTTTGCTACGCCGGCGAACAGCACATAAGCGGCAAGTACATCCACATTTGCTACGGCTTGTACCCAGTAGCGATCGAGGGTGAATACGCCTCGTATTGCCAAAGTGGCGATCAATAAAGGAAGCGCTACTTTGATTCCCTTTCTTATCCATGACCAATCAATATTACGTTTTAACGAACCTCCATGCAGTCGAAAAAGCGCACTTGCACCTAATAGGCAGGCTGCTGCAACTCCTAGGCTCCAGCCGGCAAACACCAGATCCAATTGGCGTAAATCCTCCGATACCCAGAAGATCACAACGACAAGAGCGGCCCATAGCCCTGAGCGCAAGAAAAGTACTATGCTGGCAAGTAGCTGCCGAGACATGGCAACCAGTAGCCTATTCAACTCCTGAGCAAGATGCTCCAAAACGACAAGAATAAAAAACCAGGGTGCCATGGAAAGAGGTAATAAGCCGAATATAAAAATAAGACTTAATGCAGGCAGCACGACAAGATAAACAATGCCGAAGAAACAACCTTGGTCACGCAGCAGCCCTGCCCAATGCTTTCTTTCAGTCGCCAATAACTCCCTAGTGCTGTAAGTATAGAAGTCAAAACCAAGCGCAAAGAGAGAATACCCAATAGTAGCTGCCATCAAACCATATAAAGCTACATCTTTTGGCTCCAAAAAACGTGCCAACAAAAATATCAAGAAAAACTTGGAAAGTAGAGTTACGCCGCGCAGGCTGATATTGACAAGCCTGACAAACATTACCGCTTTAGGCTTTATCATTAAAACAATCACCTGCCAGCTTATATTTAGCTCGCATCAACTCAACAATTATTAAAAAGGCTCGTTTAGGCTTTTACGCACTAGACTAATAAATTGGATGACGAACGCCCCCATTATCGCGAGCAAGCCTGCCAGCACAATTGCCATTACAAGAATCAATTTACGCCCCGTTCCCGTTGGCTCCAGACTTTTTACTGCCGTTTGTGAAACCTCGCCCCCGCGCAACTCTTCTAAAGCGTTTTTTAAATTGGCAATACGCTCCATCAAGCTGGTCGTAATTTCCGCTGCGCTCGGACTTTCGGATTGCTGGGCTACTTTCAGAGATTCTTGCGCGTCCCGAAGTTGGCGCTTTAGCGCTTCTCGACGCCGCTCAACGAGGGCTTGCTGCCCCTCTTTCAAGCGCGCTAGCAAGTTGCCATGAAGCTGCTCAACGATACCTGCATCATCTTCATTTGCTTCCGAAGCCAATGCAATCAATAAGGTTTCAGTCGGGTTCTTAATTTCGGTTTCAAACGGCAAGGTTATTTTTTCTGAATCCGTACTAGCGAGTAATTCGCGTGTTTCAGGGCCTAGATAAAGATTCTGTGCTTTGGCTACTACTGCTGCTGGTGATTCCAAAGCCATGTCCGGCCCCTGTTCCGCAACGCTATAGAGAGAGATGTAGCTATAGGTACGCGGCATCAGCAAGGCATAAATCAATGCAGCTATCACCACGACAGCAAAAATAACCGCCATGGCTTTCCAGCGCCTGACCAGAATCTTGGCGAGATCGACCAAAGAAATTTCGTCATTGTGTTGCGAGTAAGGGGCTGAAGGCTGGTTCATGAAGGGTCAATCCGTGATGGCTAAATTAAGCGTCAGGCACGCTACCGCCCAGGGATTATCGTGAACATTTTCCCTGGACCCTACTTTATTGGCTTGCCGCCGAACACAAAATTATAAAAAATATGTTACCAAACAATAACTTATAGTTTAGCTTACGCCATCGTACATGGGCATGGCGGTAATGCTGGTGGTCGAGCGATGACGCTGTGGAGCGGTATTGTAGGAAATCTCCTACTGGGGCTCTAGGGCTAGCGAAGATAAATTTTGTGATTGCGGTGTCGTCGATACGCGACAGGGTGAAGGGATACGCATCTCGAGGCGCTTGTGATGGCTTGCCGAGCGTGTCTTTGTGGCAGAAGAGGCGATAGGTCATCTGACCTTCATCACGGCGTGATGGCAGGCCGAATGAGTGAAGTCGAAAACGTCAAGACCCGATGTCCGGATCTTGACGTCATGCGATCAAAATCGAGGAACTCAAGTGAGGCAAGGCACCTGGCGGGTTTCTTCTATCAGCCACACCCCCCGGGTATCGATGATTTTCTTTCCGTTGGCTATCAGACGCCTGGAGTTCATGAATTCCCGGTGATCCACCAGCATCACCAGCACATCGCTTTTTTCTATCGCTTCCTGCTGATCCACCAGGCTGCCATGCTGGGCCAGTTCTTCATCCAGCAACTTGATGTTGGGCTCGACAAAGCACATGGCGCCGGAATGCCAGTTGGCGATATTGCGACAGATGGCCAGGGCGGGACTTTCACGCAGGTCATCGATGTTCGGTTTGAAGGCAAGCCCGAAGCAGGCGATGGTGACGTCCTTGATGTTTCTCTCCGGGTTTTCCTGAAGAAATTCCGCCACCGCCGACTTGACCTTGTCCAGCACCCAGTGGGGCTTGCCGTCGTTGACCTTGCGGGCGGTATGGATGAGCTGCGCTTCCTCGGGAGTCTTGCTGACGATAAACCAGGGGTCCACGGCGATGCAGTGTCCGCCCACCCCAGGGCCCGGTTGCAGAATATTGACACGAGGATGGCGATTGGCCAGACGAATCAGTTCCCATACATCGATACCCAGCTTGTCGCAGATGATGGATAGCTCGTTGGCGAAGGCGATGTTGACGTCGCGAAAGCTGTTCTCGGTGAGCTTGGCCATCTCGGCGGTGCGGGCGGTGGTGGTGACGCATTCCCCCTGAACGAAAAGCTGATACAGCCGGGTGGCGGCTTGCGAGCATTTTTCGGTCATGCCGCCAATCACTCGGTCGTTCTCCACCAGTTCCCGTACCACATGGCCAGGCAGCACCCGCTCCGGGCAGTGGGCGACGCGAATGTCCGAGTCTTCTTCATGCGTGTGCGGGAAGGTCAGATCCGGGCGAGCCTGCGCCAGCCAGGCGGTCATCTTTTCCGTTGCCCCTACCGGTGAGGTGGATTCCAGAATCACTAGATTGCCTTTCTGCAGTACCGGCGCGATCGCCTTGCTGGCGGCCTCGATATAACTCAGATCCGGTTCGTGCTGCTTGCCGTTTTCCTCCTTGAACGGGGTGGGCACGGCGATCAGGAAGGCATCCGCCGGTTCCGGCTGGGTGGTGGCGCGCATGTAGCCTTTCTTGACGGCGGCGTGCACGATGGCGTCCAGTTCCGGCTCGATGATATGAATTTCGCCGCGGTTGATGGTATCCACCACATGCGGATTCATGTCCACACCAATGACTTTCTGCTGACGCGACGCGATGACGGCGGCGGTGGGCAAGCCAATATAGCCAAGCCCCACGACGGAAATGGTATTGAATTTCATGAAATATCCTATCCCTTCAAGACAGAAGCCGTTATTTGTAGACAGAAAGCGTATCGAGAATACGCGAGCAGGCTTTACCGTCCCCGTAGGGGTTATGGGCATAGCTCATCGCGTCGTAGGCCTGCGAGTCCGTGAGTAACGAGTTCAGTTCCTCGACGATCTGTTTCACGTCGGTTCCCACCAGTTTCACCGTCCCGGCCTGCACGGCTTCCGGGCGTTCCGTGGTCTCGCGCATCACCAGCACCGGTTTGCCCAGGGACGGGGCTTCTTCCTGGATGCCGCCGGAATCCGTCAGGATGATATGCGCCCGGTTCATGAGGTAGACGAACGGCAGGTAGTCCAACGGCTCGATCAGGTAAATGTTGTCCGTGTCCGCCAGCAGGCGTTTGACCGGCTCCTGCACGTTGGGATTGAGGTGCACCGGATAGACGATCTGGGTGTCGGGATGGGCGATGGCGGTCTCCCGCAGCGCCTGGCAGATGCGCTCGAACCCGCCGCCGAAGCTTTCGCGTCGATGCCCGGTGACCAGGATCAACCGGCGTTGACTGTCGAGAAAATCGAAGCGCTGACCGAAACGCTGCTGGTAGGACCGGTCGTTTTCCAGCTTGTCCACCACCTCGAGCAACGCATCGATGACCGTATTGCCGGTCACGTGGATCTTGTCCGGGGCCACGCCCTCTTCCAGCAGATTCTGCCGGGAGCGCTCGGTGGGCGCGAAATGCAGTTCCGCCAGGGCGCCGGTCAGCTTGCGATTGGCTTCTTCCGGCCAGGGCGAGTAGAGGTTGCCGGTGCGCAGCCCCGCTTCCACATGCGCCACGGGAATCTGCTGGTAATAGGCGGCCAGGGTTGTGGCGAAGGTGGTGGCGGTATCGCCGTGCACCAGCACGATATCGGGCTTGATCTCCTGCAGTGCGGTTTTCATGCCCTGCAGGATGGCGGTGGTGATATCGGTGAGATCCTGGCCCGGGCGCATGATGTCGAGATCGAAGTCCGGCGTCAGCGCAAACAGATCCAGCACCTGATCGAGCATTTCGCGATGCTGGCCGGTCACGCATACCTTGGCGTCGAAGCGGTCGTCGTGGGAAAGCGCCAGTGCCAGCGGCGCCATCTTGATGGCCTCTGGACGAGTCCCAAAGACACAGAGTGTTTTCAAGGCCATACAGACAAACCCTTATGTATCGTTAAGTATTGAAGTGTAATTTAACGTCGCAAGTATAAAAGAACCAATGGGGGATTCAACGATAATAGAAAAGTTGATTATTAATTATTATTTAAATAGACCGGATAATTTAATATTTTAAATCTATAACGCAGAATATTTATTAATAAACTAATACTCTTGGCGAGGCGCTAGATAACTAATTACTTGTTGGAAATTATCATTAGATATTTGCGCGAACCGATATTGAAAAATTCTTACAGCTGCTCGGCGAGCGCTATTCTTCATTGAAAGCACGATTTATAACGAGAGCGCGACAGTTTAATAAACTCCTAACCCTGTCTCTAGCGTCGGCCTGTAGGAGTTTTGTACTGCCAATGTCTCTTTAACGCGACAAGACAGCCTGATTATAGCTTGAGATCAACTCGCTCGAATCGGCGCCGCGTTCGCTGCATGTATTCTGTATTCCGCTGGATTGAAACGCGGGGTCACGAGCATCATGGCGACTACGCCAACCGACAGCAGGATCCATGCCGCCAGGAAGTTGCCCGTGGCTTCGCGCAGGCCGCCGCTGATCCAGGGCGACAGGGCGTTGATCATGAAGCCGAACCCTTGCATGAAGGCGGCGAGTTTCCCCGCTTCGAAGGGATCCGGCAGATGATCCAGCGCCAGGATCAAGCCAAGCCCGAAACACGCCCCCAGGCCAAATCCGCTGATGGCGACCCAGAAGAGCGTGCCAACGGTAGGAAGCAAGATAAAGCCGAGGTAGCCCACCAGCTGTGCCAGCAACGCGAAAACCAGTAGCCCACGCCGGTCCGGAATACGCTGTCGCTGGGCCAGAGCCGGCATCAAGAGCGCTGCCAACACCTGAAAGAGCGTCATCCAGGCCAGCAGGCCGCCGCTTGACTGAGCGCTCCAGCCAAGCTCTCGATAATAGACCGGCAGCCAGGCCACCACGCTGGTGTAGCCCGCATTGATGATCCCGAAATAGATCGCCAGCAGCCAGGCTCGGGGCCAGCGCCAGTATTTTTGTCCTGACGAAATCGGTGCGTTGGAGGAAGGCCGAGACTGATGCCGGGAAAACCATAGCCAGCCCAGCAAGGTAACGATGGCCGGTATCCACCAGATGCCGATACCTCGCTGCCAGCTGCCGCTGACCTCCGTGATCCAAGGGCTTAGCCAGGAGGATAGCCCGCCGCCGCTCATCAGCGAAGCGGAATAGATGCCCATGGCAAGCGGCATATGGCGTCCGAAACGCTGCTTGACTAGGCCGGGCACGAGCGCCTGAATCAGCGCGATGCCCGCACCGCCTAGCAGGGCAGTTGCCAATAATGTCGTGCCTTCTCCGTTGAGTTGGCGCAGCCCGCACGCCACGGCGATTGCCACCAGGGATAGCGCGATACCGCGCCGCTCGCCCAGGAGCGCACGCAGCCGACCGCTTGCCAGGGCGACGGCCCCCATGCAGAGAAACGGTAGCGTGATCAGCCAGGCCAGCACGCTATAGCCCAGGCCGGTGGCCTGACGGATGTCTTCCATCAGCGGACTGGCCGCCGCCAGCAAGGGGCGCAGATTCAGGCCGAGCGCGACCAGCAGCGCCAGGCCGCCGATAAAGCGTAACTGTTCCTTGTCCATCGTCGGATTCATGTTGACACCGCTGGAGTATCCGTTTGGCGGATTGATAACGGTATATTGTATACAGATTTTGCCTTGAACCAGCTTGGGCCGGCTTGACCATGAACAGCGCCGTCAGGCACGGGGCATGAACACTCGCGCGCCGTCGATATCGCCCACGCTCAGACGCTGGTTGTAAAGACGCTCCAGGGCGCCGGTCACCAGCATGTCCTTGGCCGGGCCCCAGCAGGCTTCGCCATTCGGATAGAGCAGCAAGAGATGATCGCACCAGCGCGCCGCCAGATTGAGATCGTGCAGGCACATCACCACCGCCCTGCCCTGCTCCGCCTGTTCACTCAACAGGCGCATCACCGCTACCCGATGATGCAGGTCCAGGTGATTGGTGGGCTCGTCAACCAGCCATAGCGCGGGAGATTGCGTCAGCAGCGTGGCGATTGCCACCCGCTGGCGTTCGCCGCCGGAAAGGGTACTGACCAGGCGCGCATCAAGATGAGCGATATCCAGCCGTTCCATCGCCTGTTGCGCTCGCTCGATATCCTCCGCGCTCTCCTGCTGGAAGAACGTGAGATACGGATGACGACCGATCAGTACGCTTTCCATCACGCTGGCGGGATAACCGTCCTGAGGCTGCTGGAAGAGAATGCCCAGCTCTCGCGCCAAGCTCCGGCGACGCCATGCCTTCAGCGGTTTGCCATTCAGCGTCACCCTGCCCTGGCGCGGCGACAACAAGCCCGCCAGGGTATGCAGCAGCGTGGTCTTGCCGGCGCCGTTGGGGCCGAGCACCCCCCAGCGCTGACCCGGCTCGATACTTAGCTCAAGCGGCATGACGTCGAGGCGCCCCGGTATCGCCAGGACGAGGGAATGGGTGCACAGTCGTCCCATCAGCGGCTCCGATACAGCAGGAACAGGAAGGTCGGCACCCCCAGCAGCGCGGTGATCACCCCCACCGGCAGCTGCTGCGGCGCGATCAGGGTACGGGCCAGGGTATCCGCCAGGGTCAGCAGCGTGCCGCCGGCCAGCATCGAGGCGGGAATGATCAGACGCTGGTCGTTACCCAGCCACAGCCGCAGCATGTGCGGCACCAGCAGGCCGATGAAGCCGATGCTGCCGGCGGTGGTGACGGCGATGGCGGTCATCAGGCTGGCGACAAGATAGAGCGTCCATTCCAGCGGACGCACCGCCACGCCTAGCGCAGCCGCCTGCAGCGGCCCCCTGGCCAGCACATTCAAGCTGCGCGCCAGGGGCAACAACAAAAGCCAGCTCACCAGCGCCGCCAGCAGGACCGGCCCGTAATGCCGGGCATAGGCCATATCGCCCATCAGCCAGTACAGCATGCCGGGCAGCTGTTCCACCGGCCCCACCGCCAGCAGAAAACTGATCAAGGCCCCCCAGCCGGAAGCGATCACGATACCGGTCAGCAGCAGCCGCGTCGGCGTCCAGCTGCCGGTGCCTCGCGCCAGGCCGAACACCAGCAGCGTCGAGAAAAGCGCGCCGCAAAAGGCCGCGCCGGAAACCAGCGCCAGACTCAACCCTCCCAGCATGGCGAGCAGGGCCGCCACCGCCGCCCCGCCGGAAAGCCCCAGCACGTAGGGGTCCGCCAGGGGATTTCGCAACAAGATCTGCATCAAGGCCCCCGCCGCCGCCAGCAGCGCTCCGGTGCCCAAGGCTGCCAGGGCACGGGGCAGGCGCAGTTCCAGCACCAGGGTTTGTGCCAAGCCGGACTGATGGCCAAGCAATGTTTCCAGCACCTGAAGCGGCGATAGCGCCACGCTGCCGATGCTGAGCGCCGCCCCTTGAGCGAGCAGCGCCGCCAAGGTCAGCCATAGCAGCGGCCAATAGCGCCGGGGGGTAGTGAAATCAGTTTTGCGCACGGGCCCTGTCCAGCCGTTCGCACATGACTCGGGTGCCCTCCAACAGCCGAGGGGTGGGACGCTGTACCAGATCCGGATCAACGAGGAACAGATTGTCATTTCGAACCGCCGGTAGCTGATTGAACGCACGCCACTCAGCAAGCCAGTGGCTATCCGACTCGCCCATGCCACCGGTGATGATCGCCTGGGGCGCCCTGGCCAGCACCGCTTCCCGGCTGATGCGGGGTACCAGCGGCGCCTGGTCGGCGAAGACATTGACGCCTCCGCACAGAGAGAGGGAACGGCTGATCCAGTGATCGCCGTTGACGGTCATCAGCGGTTGATCCCAGACCTGATAGAACACCTGGATCGGCGCCGCGTCCTCGTACTCTTCCTCGAGCGCCGCGACATCGTCGCGCAGCTTCTTCGCTCGGCTGCCGGCAACCTTGGCTGTATCGGTAAGCCGACCAAGTTGATTCAGGGTGTCGGCGATCTCCGCAAAGTCCTTTGGCTCGATCATGAAAACCGGTACTCCCAGACGCTCCAGCTTGGCCAGCTGTTCCCGGGGGTTGCCGCTTCGCCAGCCGACGACCAGATCCGGCGAAAGCGCCAGCAGACGCTCCAGATCGAGCCGATCATGGGTACCGACTCGAGGTAGCGCCTTGGCTTCCCGGGGATAGTCGCTGAAACTCACCGCCGCAATCACCTGGTCGCCTGCCCCGGCGGCGAAGAGCAGCTCCGTCGCCCCGGGAGAAAGCGCGACGATACGCTGGGCAGGGGCGTCGAGGCACAGTTCCTGCCCTCGTACGTCCGTGGCGCAATCCTCCGCCAGGGCCGACTGTGTTGCCGGAAGCGTCAAGGCCAGCCAGGGCAACAGCCACCACAAGCGTCCGCCTCTACTCACCGAACTGCACGCTCAGGTAGGCGGCGCGCCCGGGATTGAGGTAGTCCCAGCCGCCTTCGAATTCCGAGGCCCGGGCGGTGGCGTATTCCTTGTCCAGCACGTTTTCCACCGTCAGGCGAGCGGTCCACAGCGGCGCGAACCGCCAGCCGGCGCGCAGATCGACGATACCGAAGCCGGACAGCCGCTCGTCGTTGTCGAGACCGTTGTAGCGATGGTTCTGGGCGATGAAGGAGCCGCCCAGGGACCAGTCGCCAAGCTCGCGGTCCGCGTCCAGGCGAATGCTCCGGGATGCCCGCAGGGGCAAGCGATTGCCGCTGTCGCGATCCTCCGGGTCCATGTAGGTCAGGGCGGCCTGCAGCTCCCAGTGCTTGACCTCGGCGCCGGTAGTCAGCTCCACGCCGCGAATCCGAGCCCGATTGACGTTGAAAGGCGCGAAGCGACCCCCTTGCAGCGTGGTAGCGATCTGATCGTCGATATCGGTCTGATAGAGCGCCAGATCCCAGAAGGCGCGCGCGAACTGGCCGCGAATACCCAGCTCTGCGGTTTTCGAGCGCTCCGGGTCGAGGTCCGGGTTGCCGAAACCCGGGAAGTACAGCTCGTTGAAGGTCGGCGCGCGAAAGGCGGTACCGTAGCTGGCCCGCAGGGTGTGGTGCTCGTTGAGCGCGTAACCCAGCCCCAGGCTGCCGGTCACTTCGCTGCCGAAGGCCTGATTATCGTCGTAGCGCAGCCCCGCCTGCATCGTCAGGGGATCGAAATCCAGCAGCCCCTGGGCGAAGACCGCCTTGTTGTCCCGACTGTCTTCCTCGTAGGCGGTGGTGCTATCTACTTCGTCTTCGCTGTACTCGGCGCCGACGATCAGCTCGTACGGCCCCAGGCTCAGGGTATTGTCGAGCCGCGCGGTGCGGGTGCGGGTATCGAAGGTGGCATCGCCGAAATCCGCGAACTCGTCGCTTTCATCCCGGGCTTCGCTCAGGGTCAGGCGGCTGGTGACGCTTTCGACTATCGGCAGCTCGCCGTAGATCCCCGCCACCTGCTGCACGTAATCCGTCCTGCCGCCCACGTATTCGGTGCTACCTCGCGCACGCAGCCCCAGCAGGCCGATTTCCGCGTCGTTATCGAAGCGATGGGAAAGGCGCACCACGCCGCTGGTGTTGTCGTAGCCCTTGTCATCGTCGCCTTTCTTGATCTCGGTGCCGTCCGTGTCCAGGCGGCTGGCGGCGAAATGATAGCGAGTTCCTCCATTGGCGCCGGAAAGCCCGGCGCTGTAGCGCTGGGTATTGAAGGACCCGCCGCCGACGGAGATGCGCGGCGTCGGCTCGCCCTCGCCTTCCGGCAGGAAAAGCTGCACCACGCCGCCGACCGCGTCCGCGCCGTAAAGACTCCCCTTGGGGCCGCGCAGGATTTCCGCACGCTCGAACAGGTTCGGATCGAGATACTGCCAGGTTGGGCTACCCACGGTCGCCGAGCGCAGGCGAATACCGTCGATCAGCATCAGAGTCGAGGAGCTGCCGGCGCCGCGAATATAGACGCTGGACACCTTGCCAAAGTCACCGTTGGAACTGACATCCACGCCGGGCTGGCCGCGCAGAATATCCGTCAGGCTGGCGGGGTTCTTGCGATGCAGATCTTCCTGATCGATCACGCTGATGGAGGAAAGGGTCTGATTCGCGGTGCGGGGCGCCAGGGTCGCGGTTACCGTCAGCGGGTTGAGCGCCACGGCCTGGGCGCTCTGGGAAGCTTGTCGAGCGCTCGGAGCGGTTTGCGCCAGGGCGGCGGCCAGCGGTGTCAGGCACAAACAGGAAACGGCCAGCATGGAGAGGCCGGGTATCTTGTGGATGATCATGAGGGTCCCTTGCTACCGCGCGTCCCCGCACGGTTCAAACGGTGATACCCGCAACGAGCGGGAAAGGACCTTCAGGCCGGTCTCCGGGCTGACGAGGGGGTGCGTGTTTCCACACACCGATGCATACCGCCTTCCCATGCGTTGAATGGCACAGTGGCATGAGGGATGCATTTGTCTCGATCACCGTTGCGGGGGCAGCGCCGGTATCACACCGACTTCCCGATTACGCCCAAACGGGCACCTGAAAGGTGGCGCAAAACTACCAAGCGTCACGGGAAGCGTCAATCGAGGGACAGCGGCGTTGAAGACCGGCAGCGCCATTTCGCTTTCGATTCGGCGTCGATTTCGCAAACGAACCTCAGCCGCCAGCTTGTGATGATCCGTGGCGAACGGGCTCATTGAAAACACCGGACGGGCTTATTGAAAACCCGTTGACAGGAAACTTTCACTCGATCAACGGCTCATCTAGGATTCAGTCATGGCCTTGGCAGCCATGACGATGAAAATCGGAATGAAAAACCATAACGACAACCAAAGCATAACGACAACCAAAGAAAGACTCGATGGAATTTGTACGAGCAACCTTCATCGAGCTCCCCCTGGAGAATAATCATGACAACTCCCATTGATCCCACCGAGCCCAAGGCGGGCAAGTCCCGCGGCATTCATGAGCTTTACGCAGAGGATCCCGGCAAGGCGGACAAGCAGCTATGGGACCGGGAAGTCGATCCGGTCTCCCGTCGCGGTTTCTTGAAAAAAAGCAGCCTGCTGGCCATGGCTGCGGCGGTGGGCGGCTCGATTCCTTTCGCCGACAAGATGCCCGGCGGCCTGATTCCCGCGGCACTCGCTCAAAGCGATGAGTCCTTTACCCTGGAAGGCAAGGAAGGCCTGCGGGTCTTCAACGACCGACCGATCAATGCGGAAACGCCGGCGCACCTGCTCGATGACGACGTCACGCCGGCCAAGTACATGTTCGTGCGCAACAACGGTATTCCGCCGGAGCAGCAAAGCATCGACGCGGACAGCTGGACGCTGGAAATCGCCGGGGAATCCTGCGAGAACCCTCAAAGCTTCAGCATCGCCGACCTCAAGGAGAAGTTCGAGCATCACACCTACCAGCTGACGGTGGAATGCGGCGGCAACGGACGTTCGGAATTCGTGCCTTCCGCCAGCGGCAACCAGTGGACCACCGGCGCCGTGGCCTGCCCGCGCTACACCGGCGTGCGCCTGCGGGACGTGCTCGAGGCCTGCGGCATCAAGGATGACGCGGTCTATATCGGCTACTACGGCGCGGACAGCCATCCCAGCGGCGATCCCAGTCGCGAGGCGATTTCCCGAGGTGTGCCCATGGACAAGGCGCTGGAGGATCAAGCGCTGATTGCCTGGTCGATGAACGACGAGGACATTCCCTATCTCAATGGCTACCCGCTGCGCCTGGTATTCGGCGGCTGGCCCGGCTCGGTTTCCGGCAAATGGCTGAAGAGGATCGTGATTCGTGACCAGAAGCACGACGGCAACAAGATGGCGCCGCCCTCCTATAGCGTGCCCAAGCATCCGGTGGCGCCAGGCACCGAAGTGCCGCTGGACGAGTTCGTGACCATTCACTCCATGCCGATAAAATCGCTGATTACCTTTCCCAAGACCGGCATCACTCACGCGGATCCGGGCCCCCTCGAAGTACGCGGCCACGCCTGGGCCGGTGATCTATCGGTGAAGGAAGTGCTGGTCTCCATCGACTTCGGCGCCACCTGGCAGAAGGCGGAACTCAAGGACGCACCCAACCCCCTGGCCTGGCAGCGATTCACTACCCAGGTAGAGTTTCCCGAACCCGGCTACTACGAGATCTGGGCCAAGGCCGTGGATAGCGAAGGCCGTGCTCAGCCCATGGTAGTGCCCGGCTGGAATCCCAAGGGCTATCTCAACAACGCCTGCCATCGCATCGCGGTTCAAGCAGCTTAGGAGGAATGACTCATGAGCATTCTACCGCGCGGGATTCAGCCTGTTCGAAAACCGCTGGCGTCCGGCCTGATGGCCTTGGCCTTGCTGGCGCCGCCTTCCGCGGGCGCCCAGGAGGATACGGGAAAAGAAGCGCCTGCAAAGGATCCAGAAACCGGCTTTGTCATGGCGGACGGCTGGAAGATAGTGAAATCCAACTGCACCGCCTGCCATTCCGCCAAGCTGGTGACTCAGAATCACGGCACCCGGGAACGCTGGGCGTACCTGATTCACTGGATGCAGGATACCCAGGGGCTATGGCAATTCCCGGAGGATATCGAAGACACCATTCTGGACTATCTGGCGAAATATCATGGCCCCAAGGACGAATACCGCCGCCAACCCCTGCCCCCGGAAGCCAGGCCGGACAATCCCTATAAGCAAGTGACTGGTACCTCTGGCTAAGGCCTACCGTGCTTGGCTACCGAACCGGTGGCCAAGCCATTCATCGTTCTCACCTTCATTACTTTGTCTAGCGTCCTGACTCTTCTATCACTTCTTCTCTCTCCCTTTTCATTTCCCCCTTTTCTCTTCTTGCAAAACAGTACGTTAATTTCATCCGGCACGCTGGAAGCGCAGGAGTCAAAACAACGTTAAATTAAAATGCTAACTCTATTTTAATTAAAAAAACCATAAAAATATATCGAATAGAGTAATTAAATAATTCAAATTTAATTAAATTTTTAAAACTATAAGCACTATTAAATAAAATAAAAATTTTATTTTTTTACTACCTTTTCCACATAAAAAAACTGTTTCGGTAGCACTAAATTTTTGAGAAATAACAGTTATGCATAGGAGGATAATTATAGCTGATAATAAACGGTTAAGCCGTGTTGCAAAAATGCTATGGAATGTAAATAAGGCTAGGCGTTTATATGAATTATCGTCCAGAAGTCGATGGATTAAGAGCCGTTGCGGTCATTCCCGTCATCCTGTTTCATGCGGGCTTCGGCGTTGTCAGCGGTGGCTTTGTCGGAGTTGATATCTTTTTCGTGATCAGCGGCTACCTCATAACCGGTATCATTTACGCTGAGATTCGGAAAAAGAGCTTTTCAATCATCAACTTCTATGAAAGACGAGCTCGCAGGATATTACCCGCGCTCTTCTTCGTGAGCCTGGTTTCCCTCGTTCTGGCATGGAATTGGATGCTGCCGGAAGAGTTCGAAAGCCTCAGCGAAAGCCTGATTGCTGTAAACTTGTTCGTATCAAATTTCTACTACTGGCTTGATACAGACTACTTCGCGGGAGCGGCGGAAATGAAGCCCTTCCTGCATACCTGGAGTCTAGCCATCGAGGAGCAGTTCTATTTCATTTTTCCGCTGGTGATGCTGCTGCTGGGATTTCTCAAGCGACCTTATCTTTTGGCCACGATCTGTCTGGCGCTATTGGCCAGTCTTGGCTTGGCTCAGTGGGCTTCTGAAATCCATCCCTCCACCAACTTCTATCTACTACCGACCCGGGCGTGGGAACTGCTGGCAGGCTCTGTCGTCGCTATCGCCATGTACGACCGCAGACTGAATGTCTCGAAAGGCCTTCATAATCTGGGAAGCCTTGCTGGCCTTGCACTTATCGTCTATTCGATTCTCGTCTTCGACGAAACCACCCCTTTTCCCAGCCTGTGGGCCGTGCTGCCGGTCCTGGGCGCCTCATTGATAATCCTGTTCGCGAGAACGGACAACATTGCAGGCAAGCTTCTCGGCCTGAAACCGATGGTCGGCATAGGGCTTATCAGTTACAGCGCCTATCTATGGCACCAGCCGATCTTTGTCTTTGCTCGGGAAAGGAGCTTCGACATGCCATCGCATCTCGATTTTCTCTTTCTCAGCCTGCTCTCGCTTCTGCTTGCCTATCTCACCTGGCGGTTCGTGGAGCAACCGTTTCGGCAAAAACAACGCTTCACCCGAAAGCATATTTTTTCCGGCGCGCTGGCGGCTACGGTCCTGATGCTCGGATTCAGTGCCTACGGCGTGCATACCGAGGGTGTTCCCACACGTCTTGGCGAGGAGGCTCTCGAGATCGTCGCAGTACGTAACGATCGTGATCTGGGTAGAAGGGGCTGCCAGGCGATGCCCGGCCATCCGATCGCCATAGAAGACGCCTGCGAATTCAACGAGGAATATTTAAAGAAAATAGTCGTTTGGGGCGATAGTCAAGCTACCCCGCTTGTCTTGCCGACCGCAAAAGAAGCAGAAACCCTGGCGATGAGTGTTAAACAATTAGTCTTTACCAATTGCCTGCCTGTGGCAGGCTATACACGAAGTGATAACAAAGAGTGCGGTAAATTTAACAATGAGGCCCTGAGTTTCATTACAAAAAATAACGATATAGAAATCGTCTTTATGCTAGGCCGTTATCCTTTACAATTCGAAGCTGTACCCTTTGATAACCAGGAAGGCGGAGTCGAGATGAAAGATGCAGTTTATGCGGTTCCGTCCGGCAAGCTAGGCAATGAGATCGACGAGACATCGCCGCATCGAGTGACAACAGTAGGTGGGCTGATCAAGAAGACCGTCACGACCCTGGTCAATAGCGGTGTAAAAGTCGTTTTGATCTATCCGGTTCCCGAGACTGGCTGGGATGTTCCCGAGTTTTTAGCCAAGGAAGCACTTTATGGCAAAAAGAGAGACACGCCGCTTTCCACCAGCTATCAGGTTTTCAGGGAGCGTGCACGTTCAACTTACCAGCAACTCGATCAAATCGAAGATCATGAAAATCTATTGAAAATAAAGCCTGAGTCGCTTTTTTGTAACACACGACTGCCTGGCCGATGCGTTGCGCAAATCGATGGAAAGCCGCTTTATTACGACAATAATCATTTGAGTCGCTTTGGTGCCACCTTATTGATCGAGCATATTTTCCACAAAATAAGGGAGGCCGGATGGATACGGGACAACACCATCATTGCCTCGAAGTGAAGCACCAGCAGGAATCTGTAGCAGTAATTGTTTTTCGAATCATTCATTTTGAAATTTTATTGAAAACTATCGATCTGTCTTGAGTAAGGTAAGTTGACTATGAAAATCCTTGTTGTTGGCAATCTAGGTTATGTCGGGCCGGTTCTGGTCGAGGAACTCGCGCGCAAGCATCCGGAAGCGGTTATTCATGGATACGATAACGCCTATTTCTCGCACTGCCTGACCGGTGTAAATGATTTGCCGGAGCGTTATCTGGAACAGCAGTTCTTTGGTGACAGTCGCGATATCACGGTAAGCATGCTCAAACAGTATACCGCCGTCATACAGCTCGCTGCGGTTTCCAACGATCCCATGGGAAGCCGTTTCGCGACTGTCACGAAAGAAATCAACCAGGATGCAACGGTCTCAATGGCAAGAAAAGCCGCTGAAGCCGGCGTCAGGAATTTCGTATTCGCTTCCAGCTGCAGTATTTACGGCATTGCCAGCGGGGCGCCTCGCAAGGAAGGTGACCAGATTGCGCCGATGACGGATTATGCAAAATCCAAGTTTGGTGCCGAAGCCGAACTCGAGAATATTTCTGGTGACATGGTCATCACCAGCCTGCGATTCGCAACCGCTTGCGGCATGTCTCCTCGTCTGCGTCTGGACCTGGTGCTCAACGATTTCGTCGCCGGCGCATTGAGCGAAGGAAAGATAACCGTCCTGAGCGACGGCTCGCCCTGGCGCCCCTTGATCGACGTCTCCGACATGGCGCGCGCTATCGACTGGGCGATACAGCGCAACGCCGATAACGGCGGAAGAGTGCTCAGCGTCAATACAGGCTCGAATACCCGCAATCATCAGGTGCGCGATCTGGCAACCGCCGTGGCAGAGGCGATTCCCGGTACAACCGTCAGCATCAACACCGATGCCCCGGTCGATAGCCGCTCCTATCAAGTTGACTTCGATCTTTTCGCCAGCCTCGCGCCCGACTACCAGCCGATTAAGACCCTATCCGACTCCATTCAAGGGTTAGTCGAGGGCTTGCAGCGGATGAAGTTTTCCGATACGGATTTTCGCACTTCTTCGTACATGCGTCTCCAGGTGCTTCAGTCGCATATCGATTCAGGCCGTCTTTCAGAATCGCTGAAATGGATAGACCAGTCAGTCAAGACGCCAGAAAGACAGATTGCTTAATAAAGTATCCATTACAGTAAAAGCAGAAAGAGGTGAGACATGAAAGTAGCTATTTTGGCCGGCGGTTATGGCACTAGGCTAAGCGAAGAGACATCGGTTCGTCCAAAACCCATGGTGGAAATAGGAGGTCGTCCGATTCTATGGCACATCATGAAGCTATATTCCCACCATGGCTTTAATGACTTTGTCATTCTTGGCGGATACAAGGTCGACTACATCCGCGATTATTTCCTTAATTACCGTGGAAAAAATACGGATTTCACTATCGATCTAAAGAACAACAAGATCGAATGGCTGCAGGGCAAGAACGAAGACTGGAAAGTCACGGTTCTCAACACCGGCACCGATGCCATGACCGGTGGACGTATCAAATATGCCCGCGAATTATTATCCGATGGCCCTTTCTGTCTGACCTACGGCGACGGGGTCAGCAACGTCGATATCAATGCGCTGGTCAAAGCCCATAAAGCTTCGGACAACTGGTGCACGCTGACGGCGGTGACTCAGCCCGGCCGATATGGTGCCCTGCGCCTGAACGAAGAAACCCACAAGGTTGGAACCTTTCGCGAGAAAGGCGCCGGAGACGGTGGCCTGATCAATGGCGGCTTCTTCGTCTGCGAGCCGGAGGTCTTTGATTTGATCGATAACGATCAAAGCGTCTGGGAAAACGAGCCCATGGACCGGATGGTGGAGCGCGGAAAACTCGGTTATTACCATCATCAAGGCTATTGGCAAAGCATGGATTCCTTGAGAGACAAGATGGTGCTCGAGGATATCTGGACAAAGAATCCGCCCTGGAAAGTCTGGGATTATTGAAAGTGCCGTTCAATAACAAGCGACATTTTCCAGGCAGTTCATTCGACAGGCCAAGAAGTATATTTGACGGAAAAATGGCGGAATATCGATGATTATCGTGGATACAGCGCTTGCCCGGCGCGAGGCTTCGGCCGACCCCATTCGCGTGGGACTGATAGGGGCAGGGTTTCAGGGCAGCGGCATCGGGCTACAGATCATGACCGCAACGCCGGGCATGCGTCTATGCGCCGTCGCTAATCGAAATCTCGATGCCGCCATCGGCGTCTTCGATCAAGCGGGTATTCAGCCTGGGCGCTGCGAAACCCGCGAGGAAATGGAAAAAGCTATCGCCGACGGGAAACCCGTTGTTACCGAAGATGCCGTGGCCCTGGCCGGCGCCGATGGCCTGGATGCCATCATCGAGGTAACCGGTTCCGTCGAGTTTGCCGCTCGTGTCGTGCTGGAAGCGATCGAAAATGGCAAACACGTCATTCAGATGAATGCCGAACTGGACGGCACCGTCGGACCGATATTGAAGGTCAAAGCCGATCAAGCCGGGGTGATTTACAGCTTTTCGGATGGCGATCAGCCCGGCGTGCAGATGAATCTCTATCGATTCGTCAAGGGCCTGGGCGTCAAGCCGGTGCTTTGCGGCAACATAAAAGGACTGCATGACCCCTATCGCAACCCGACGACTCAAGAAAGCTTTGCCAAGCGCTGGGGACAGAAACCCGCCATGGTGGCCTCCTTTGCGGACGGCACCAAGATTTCCTTCGAACAGGCTATCGTGGCCAACGGGACGGGAATGCAGGTGGCGCGCCGTGGAATGCTAGGTCCCGACTTTTCCGGCGGCGATCCGGGGGCGCCTCAGGTACCCATCGAAGAGACCGTTTCCGCTTTCGAACCTCATCTCGATCCTGACGGCCCGGGGTTGGTGGATTATGTAGTGGGCGCGCGTCCCGGTCCGGGTGTCTTCGTGCTGGGAACCCTGGAGCATCCGCGTCAGCGTCATTACCTCGAGCTCTACAAGCTGGGTAAGGGCCCTTACTACTGCTTTTATACCCCCTACCACCTCTGTCATTTCGAGGTGCCAACCTCCGTCGCTCGGGCAGTACTTTTTCAGGATCCGGTTCTCACGCCGGCAGGTGGCCCGAAAGTCGGCGTGATTGCACTTGCCAAGAAACCACTTGCCGAGGGCGAGACGATCCAGGAATTCGGCGGCTTCGAAGTCTACGGGGTCGCGGAGAATATCGACGCGATTCGTCGGGACAATCTGCTGCCCATCGGCCTGGCGCTGGGTTGCACTCTGGCACGTCCCGTCGCAAAGGATGCGCCGCTGACTTTCGATGACGTGGTGATCCCGACGGATCGGCTGATCGACCGACTCTACGCAGAACAGGAACGCGAGTTTACATACCAATAAGCGACTCATTGAATCGCAGGGGAACGCAATGAAATTTCATGAAACCAACTTGAATGATGCCTGGCTGATCGAGCTCGAGCCGCGCGGCGATGACCGCGGCCATTTCGCACGCACCATGTGTCGCGACGAATTTGCCGAACATGGTCTGATCGCCGATTTCAAACAGCAGAACATGTCGTTTTCCGCTCAGCGTGGCACCCTGAGAGGCTTGCACTATCAGCGCCCCCCGCATGCGGAAGCCAAGCTGGTGCGCTGCCTGAGAGGCGCCATTGTCGATGTCATCGTCGATGTGCGACGCGATTCCTCGACCTATCTCCAGCACCAGCTGTTCGAACTCACCGACAGCAATCGTCAACAGCTGTACGTGCCGCCGGGGTTCGCTCATTCGTTTCTCACTCTGACCGACGATGTCGAAGTGAGCTACCTGGTATCCGAGTCCTATTGTCCTGACGCGGAGGACGGCTTGCGATATTCCGATACGGCGCTCGGTATCTCCTGGCCCGTTCCGATCACCGTGCTATCCGAAAAGGATGCCAACTGGCCGTTGATCGATGAACGCACCCAACCTCTTTTCTGACAACGGGACGACTCCTATGCCAAACGTTATCGCTGTCATTCTCACCTATAACCGCCAGGAATTGTTACAGCGCTGTCTTGACGCCGTCTATTCCCAGACTCAGCCATGTAGCCGCGTACTGGTTATCGACAATGCCAGTACGGACGGTACCAAGGAAATGCTGAACAGCCTGCAGCTTCCCAATCTCGAAGTGCATGTACTATCACGCAATCTCGGAGCCGCCGGCGGGTTCAATCTCGGTTTTCGACTTGCCTATCAAAAAGGCGCGGATTTTGTCTGGATGATGGATGACGATGTCATCCCGACGCCGGAAGCGCTGCAGCGTCTGCGCGAAGCGGAAGGCGTATTGAAGGCGCAGAATACGGAATACTCTTATCTTCTTTCCGCTGCCTTTACGGAAGATGGCTTGGCCACCAATACGCCGGTGGTGGATACCAGCAAGAATTCAATCGGTTATCCCGACTGGACTCAGCTGATCGAACACGGCTTGATCGCGATCCAGCGTGGCACCTTCGTCTCGATTCTCGTGCCGCGAGCCACACTGGCAACCTTCGGCCTGCCTATCGCGTCGATGTTCATCTGGGGGGAAGACACGGAGTTCACGCTACGAGTCACTCGCACCACTCCCGGCTATCTGGTGGGTAATAGTCGAGTGCTGCACCTGCGTCAAAAGAATGGCGCGGTTACCATTCTTTCCGAAGAAAACCCGGCTCGTATCGAATACTTCAAGTATTCCATACGCAACAACCTTTACGTCGCCAAGAAATATAGCCTGTTTCGCCAATACGCCTTCCTGATGCTGAAGGACCTGAACTGGCTCATCAGACTGTTGCGACGTGGGCAGTTTCAAAAAGCCAAGGTCGTGATGAAAGGCATCATCGGGAGCATAGGATTTTCTCCCCGGGTAGAAGCCGCTGATGCGCCTTTCGACAAGGCCAAGGCCACCTTTAGCACGTTCACGCCGGTACGCTATGAACTGCAAGCCGCCAATCACGAAATGATAACCAAGAAACCGCAGGTCAGAATGACGTCCTGAAACGTCATTCTGACCGCTGCCATCTCCCCGACGAGCCCTTGCTCGGGCGCGACTCTGGAATTCTCCTATTTCACCTGCAAGGTCTTGCAACAAGGCCTTTTTTTGTATGCTACGAACAAAAACTGGGAAAAAACTGGAAACTCTAGCGGAAGACTTTCTATAGTAAAAAAGACTTGCTAGCCATCCAAGCGATGTTGAGCAAGCTCGGCAGCCACCGAGACTAGCGTTTGAGTGTCATTGAAAGGATTCAATAAAGACTCAAGGGAAAGTTCATGGCATCTCTGTTTCGTCCACGTGCCAATGCGTTGTCCGCCATTATTCTGATCGGCATCCTGGTGCTGGTGGTAGCGTTCTGCATAGCCGGTTATCTGTATTATCAATCCCCCTACCATACGGGCACCGGCTATGCGCCGGAGCAGCCGGTACCCTTCAGTCACCAGCACCATGTCGGCGGCCTGGGCATCGATTGCCAATACTGCCATACCAGCGTCAAGACCTCGGATTTTGCCGGGATCCCCCCGACCTATACCTGCATGACCTGCCATTCCCAGGAATGGACCAATGCCGAAATGCTCGCTCCGGTGCGTCAGAGCCTGGCGCAAGACGAGCCGCTTCGCTGGGTGCGAGTGCACAACCTGGCGGACTACGTCTATTTCAGCCATCGCGCCCACGTCAACAACGGCGTGGGCTGCGAATCCTGTCATGGGCGGGTCGACAAGATGCCGCTGATGGTGCAGAAAAAACCGCTCTCCATGCAGTGGTGTTTGGAATGCCACCGCAATCCGGCGCCCAATCTACGCCCGGAAAACCGTATTACCGCCATGGGTTACTCGCCTGGCAACGATGGGGTTGCCGGCGAGGAATTGATCGAACATTACGGAATTCCGCTGGACCGCTTGACGGAGTGCACCACATGTCATCGCTGAGCGCCCAATACTGGCAACGGATTCGCCAGGAACTCGACGGCCAGCGCGGCGCCGACTACTGGCGCAGCGTCGAGGAGCTGGCGGAGGATCCTGCCTTCACGGCATTTCTCGAGGGTGAATTTCCGAGCCATCGCGGGCTCTGGGCTGCACCCATCGACCGCCGCCGGGTACTCAAGCTGATGGCGGCGAGTCTGGCCCTGGGCGGCTTGACCGCCTGCGACAGCCAGCCACAGGAACGGCTGGTGCCTTACGTGAACCTGCCGGAAGGTCTGGTGCCGGGCATGCCACGCTACTACGCCACCAGCCACCTCATTGACGGCTATGCCCAAGGACTGCTCGCGCAGAGTCGCGAGGGGCGCCCCATCAAGCTGGAAGGCAATCCCGAGCACCCGGCGACCCTGGGCGCCTGCGACAGTCTCTCCCAGGCATCGATCCTGTCGCTTTATGATCCGGACCGGCAAGGCGCGGTGACCCACAAGAACAAAACCTCCAGCTTTAGCGCTTTCCTGGGAGATCTTATCCAGCAGCAGCAGCGCTGGGACGCCAATGGAGGCGAAGGACTGGCTTTTCTGACCGCCCCCTGGACCTCCCCCAGCGAAGCCCAGCGCGTCAAATGGCTCAAGGAACGCTGGCCTCGGGCGCGCTGGTACCGCTACAGTCCGGTGGATCGAAGCCATGTCTATACCGCTAGCCGGTGGCTGTTCGGTTCGGCTCGAGAGCCGATCTATCGTTTCGATCGAGCGAGGGTGGTGCTGAGCCTGGACGCGGATTTCCTGCAGGCCCAGCCGGGCTTTCTGCGCTACGCACACGACTTCGCCAAACAGCGACGGCCGCGGGATAGCGCTAGCCCTCGAGAGACGAACGAACTGCTGCGCCTCTACGCCATCGAATCCACGCCGAGTATCACCGGCAGCATGGCGGAGCATCACCAAGGACTCAGCCAGCCGCGAATCGTCGACGCCGCTCGCCAGTTGGCCGGCGCCCTGGGGCTCGACGTGACGGCGCCGAACGACTCTCCCTTGCCCCGACAGTGGCTCGACGCGCTGGTGAAGGATTTGCGCGACCAGGGCAGTGCCGCCCTGGTGGTGCCCGGCGACCAGCAGCCGCCGGAAGTTCACGCCATCGCCCAAGCGATCAACGCGACGCTCGGCGCCTTCGGCAGCACCGTGGCCTTCATCGAACCGGTAGACGCCAGCTACTCCCAGGACCCGCTCGATGAACTGGTCAACGCCATGCACGCCGGCAAGGTGCATAGCCTGGTGATGATGGGCGTCAATCCGGCCTACAGCGCTCCGGCGGAGCTGGGTTTCGCCAATGCCTGCGAACAGGTGGACTGGCGCATTCACTGGGGCGAGACCCACAATGAAACCGCCCGGCTCTGCCACTGGCACATCCCCGCGACTCACCCGTTGGAAACCTGGGGGGACGCCCGGGCCTTCGATGGCACCCTGAGCCTGCTGCAGCCCTTGATCGAACCTCTGCACGGCGGCAAGACGGCGCTGCAGTTCCTCGCTGCCCTGCAGGAAGGTACCGATCAGGACGCGCGCACTTTGCTGCGGGAACACTGGGAGATCCTGCACGTGGAGCCCGGCGAGAATAGCGGGGCGAATATCGCTGGGGAGAATTTCGACGCCTTTTGGAACGCCAGCCTGCACCAAGGCTTCGTGCCGGATAGCGCTTTTGAACTCAAGCAAGTCAGCCTGGCGAACACCTGGCAAGACCAGCTTCCGATGCCCACCAAGGCGCCGGAAGGCCTGACTCTGCAGCTGCGCCCGGACCCCTCCCTGTGGGACGGCAGCGTTGCCAACAACGCCTGGCTCCAGGAGTTGCCGCGTCCGCTGACCAAGGTGACCTGGTCCACGCCGCTGCTGATCGCCCCGGCCCTGGCGGAACGCCAGGAACTCGCCAACGGCGATATCCTGCGCATCAGCGTCGGCGAGCGCAGTCTGGAGGCGCCGGTCTACGTGCTTCCCGGCATGCCGGAAGACGCGGTGACCCTGCCGCTGGGCGGCGGACGCACCCGGGCGGGCCGGGTGGCGGAGGGGATCGGCGTCAACGCCTTTCGGTTGCAGCCTCGGAACGGCGCCTGGGCGATGGCGGCTACCCTGGAAAAGACCGGCGGGCGCCACCCGCTGGCCACCACTCAGAATCACAATGCCATCGAAGGTCGCGACCTGATTCGTGCCGCCAGCCTCGATACCTATCGCGATAATCCTCGTTTCGCCCAGCACGAAACGCCCTCGGAATCTCTCTATCCGGAACCCTGGCCGGCGCCACGAGAAGCGGACCACGCCTGGGGCATGAGCATCGATCTCTCCGCCTGCATCGGCTGCAACGCCTGCGTCACCGCCTGCCAGGCGGAGAACAATATCCCCGTGGTCGGCGAGGAGGAAGTCCGCAAGGGCCGGGAGATGCACTGGATTCGCATCGACCGCTACTTCAAGGGGCCGCTTGATGGCCCGGAGATGGTCTTTCAGCCGGTGACCTGCATGCACTGCGAGAACGCCCCCTGCGAGTACGTCTGTCCGGTGGGCGCTACCCAGCACAACGCCAACGGCTTGAACGAGATGATCTACAACCGCTGCGTGGGCACCCGCTACTGTTCCCAGAACTGCCCTTACAAGGTGCGCCGCTTCAATTGGCTCGACTACACCCACGGCGCCACCGGCCACCGGACGCCGCAACCGGCTTACAACCCGGAGGTCACGGTACGCTCCCGGGGGGTGATGGAAAAATGCACCTACTGCGTGCAGCGCATCAGCCGCGAGCGGATCACCGCGGATGTGGAAAATCGCGAGTTGAAGGACGGCGATATCCAGACCGCCTGCCAGCAGAGCTGCCCCACCCAGGCCATCGTCTTCGGCGATCTCAAGGATCCAGACAGTCAGATCAGCCGACTCCATGCCCATCCGCTGGATTACGGCATGCTCGCTCATCTCAACGTGCGCCCGCGCACCCACTACCTGGCAGCGGTGCGCGACCCCAACCCGGCGCTGATGGAAAAAGGCCCCTCGTCGGGCCAGGCCGAAGTGGGTATCTACACGCCGGATAAGCAATCCGCCGAGAGAGCGTCGCCGGTGTTCTTCCGCCAGACAGCCAAGGGGAGGTTGTCATGAAGGCACAACAGGACCGGCTGCTGCCCCCGGATATCACCTTCGCCTCCATGACCCAGCGCATCAGCGATCTGGTGCTGCGGGAGCGCGCGCCCTTCGGCTGGTGGGTAGGCGTCATCATCTGCGCGCTGCTGTCCCTGATGTTCGTGGTGGCGCTTTCCGTGCTGTTCACGGTGGGCGTGGGCATCTTCGGCATCACCATTCCGGTGGCCTGGGGCATGCCGATCCTCAACACCATCTGGTGGATCGGCATCGCCCATGCCGGCACCCTGATCTCCGCGGTGCTGCTGATCACCCGCCAGCCCTGGCGCGCCGGCATCAACCGCTTCGCCGAGGCCATGGCGATGTTCGCCATCGTCTGCGCCGGCATCTATCCGATCATGCACCTGGGCCGCCCGCAGTTCTTCTACTACCTGCTGCCCTACCCCGACACCATGGGGCTCTGGCCCCAGTGGCGCAGCCCCCTGGTATGGGATTTCTTCGCCATCTTCACCTATCTCGTCTTCACCGCCTGCTTCCTTTACATGAGCCTGTTGCCGGACCTGGCCACCCTGCGGGATCGCGCCCGGGGCTGGAAAGCCAAGGCCTACGGCGTCCTGGCGGTGGGCTGGCGAGGCAGCGCCGCCCACTGGGAGCGCTACGAGAAGGCCAACATGGTCATGGCGGCCCTGGCCACCCCCATCGTGGTCACGGTGACCGGTATCATCTCCCTGGACCTGGCAGTGTCCATCGTGCCAGGGTTCCACTTCACCATCTTTCCGCCCTACTTCGTCGCCGGCGCCCTGTTTTCCGGCTTTTCCACCGTAGCGCTGCTGGCGGTGGTGCTGCGCAGCCTCTTCAACCTCAAGGATCTGGTCACCCGGGTGCACCTGGATTACCTGGGGCGCATGATGCTGCTGTTCTCCCTGATTGTCGCCTACGCTTACAGCCAGGAGATCTTCACCGCCTTCTACACCGGCGAAGACTACTACCGCACCGTGTATTTCGACCGCTGGACCGGCCCCTACGCGCCGATCTGGTGGAGCATGATCACTTGCAACGTGGTGCTCACCCAGCTGCTGTGGTTCAAGGGGGTGCGCCGCTCGCCAGTCGCCATCCTGTGCCTGGCCATCACCAGCAACCTGGGCATGTGGCTGGAGCGCTTCCAGATCGTATTCACCTCCACTCACGCGGATTACATGCCGTCGAACTGGGGCACCATCTGGCCTACCGGCTGGGACTGGGCGGCCTATCTGGGCTCCCTGGGGCTGTTCGGCCTGCTGCTGCTGATCTTCGTCAAGCTGACCCCCTTGATCTCGCTGCACGACATGCGGGGGCTGATCGCCCGTCGGCAGGGCAAGGAGCAAGCAAGGCAGGAGAAGAGCTCATGAGCAATCCGGATCTCTATGGCGTGTTGGGCCGCTTCGAACAGGCGAGTACCCTGATCGAGGCAGTCACCGCCCTGCGTCGGGCGAATTATACGCATCTGGAAGCCTTTTCCCCGCATCCGGTGAAAGGCTTGAGCCAGGCCCTGGGAGAGCGCTCCCGCTGGTTGACCGTGGCGGCGTTGGTGGGCGCCCTGGCAGCGGCGGCGGGAACCTACTGGATGGCCTGGTACAGCGCGGTGATCGACTATCCCTACGTAGTCGGCGGCAAACCGCTGCACAGCTGGCCGCCCTTCCTGCTGCTGGCCTTCGTGCTGTCGATTCTCGCCGCGGTGCTGGTAGCACTGGTCGGCATGCTCATGGGCAATCGCCTGCCGCGGCCCTACCATCCGGTCTTCAATCTGGCGATGTTTTCCCGAGCCTCGGATGACAGCTTCTTCCTGCTGGTTCGCCTCGAGGAAACTCCCGAAGAGGATGTGGAGCATCTTCGCCGACGCCTGAGGGACCTGCACGCCCTGGATATCCAGGAGGTGCCGGCGTGAGGCGGTTTGCCCTGCTGGGTCTCGCATGCGCTCTGCTTGCGGGCTGCGATCAGCCGGAGATGCGCTTTCAGCCCAAATACAACACCTACGAGGCAGCCCCGCAGTGGCCGGAGAATCAGGCCGCGCGCCGGACGGTGCCCGGCACCGTGGCCAGGGACGAACGGCTCGAACCGATCGCCGACACCCTGCCCATGACCTTCGACCAGGCACTGCTGGATCGCGGTCAGGAACGCTTCGAGATCTTCTGCTCTCCCTGTCACGCCGCCAGCGGCTATGGCAACGGCATGGTGGTGCAGCGCGGCTTTCCGGCGCCGCCGTCGTTTCATAGCGAACGGCTGCGTAACGCGCCGCTGCGGCATTTTGTCGACGTCATTACCGAAGGCTACGGGGTGATGTATTCCTATCGAGACCGTGTGCCGCTGGAGGATCGCTGGGCCATCGCCACCTATATCCGCGCTCTGCAGCTGTCCCAGCACGTTGCCTACGACAGTCTGAGCGCGTCCCAGCGGGCACGCCTGGCGGACAGCGTCGACGATTCGTCCCGGGAGGCGCCCCAATGACATCCAAGACCCTGGCCCTCATCCTGGCGACGGCGCTGCTGCTTTGCCTGATCGGCGGGTTCCTCGACCCGCGCGGCCTGGCTCAGGCCTGGCTGGCGGCCTGGATCACCCTGGCCTTCCTGTCTCTGGGGGCCATGGCGATACTGATGGTGCACGGCATCACCGGCGGCGCCTGGGGCCATGAAAGCGAGCCGGTGTGGAAGGCGCTGGCCGCGGTCACGCCGCTGTTGGCATTGACCCTGCTGCCGCTGCTGCCGTTTCTTGGCGCGCTCTTTCCCTGGATGGCGCCGACGGAGTCGCTCCCCGAGGTAGTGCAACGCAAGCAGTTCTATCTCAACGGTCCGTTCTTCATCGGCCGTACCCTGTTTTATCTCCTGGTGTGGTCGCTGATGGCCTGGTGGCTCTGTCGCCCTACCCCGGCGCGGCGCTGGCACGCCCCGGGGTTGATCCTCTGGGCGCTGACGGTCACCTTCTTCAGCTACGACTGGATCATGTCACTGGAGCCCAAGTTCTACTCTGATGTCTTCGGCATGGAGCGCATGATGTTCAGCGCCAGCGGCGCCTTGGCCTTGGGGCTGATACTGGAGGCCGGCTCGCTGCGCGACGACGTGCGTCTGGATCTGGCCAATATCTGGCTGGCGGCGCTGCTGGGCTGGGCCTTCGTCAGCTTCTCCCAGTTGATCATCATCTGGTCAGGCAACATGCCGGATGAAATCCTCTGGTATTTACAGCGAGACGCGGCGGCCTGGGGCTGGATCGGCCGCTTGAGCGTCCTGCTGTTCCTGGTGATTCCCTTTGCCATGCTGCTGCCCACCGCCGCCAAGCGTCGCGCCGGCTGGCTGCGAATGACCGCCTTGATCGCCCTGACGGGCTACCTTCTGCATGGCCAGTGGCTTATCTGGCCGTCGCTGCCTACTACCGCCTGGGCCTGGCTATTGGGCCCGACGGCAGTCGTCGCATTGCTGGCACTTTGTCTGCTGTGGCTGGGGCACGATCGACGCCAGACGCTGCTGGGCAAGTCGGACAAGAGTCAGAATAGCGCTCGAGCCAGGTCGTTTGTCCGCCGCGAGGTGCGCCATGAAAACTCATGAGCAGGAAGAGCTTTCCGATACGCCGGAAGGTAAATCCCAGACCCGGGGTTCCCAGGAGAAGGAGGAGCGCGGCTTCGAAGAGAAGGACCTCTCTTCCTCGCTGCTGGTGAAGTCGCTGCTGTTCATGGTGCTTTTCGTACCGGCGTGTCTGCTGGTGCTGTGGGCCTTGATGAGCACGGTCTGGCAGGAACCGCAGCGACCGCCGAGCCCCTTCGAGCAGTCCCAGATCCAGACGCCGCTGCCGCATCTTCAGGCCAGCCCGGTACAGGACTACCAGGCGTTTCACGAGCGCATGACCCTGCACCTGAACAGCTACGGCTGGGTGGATCGGGACGCGAACCGGGTACATATTCCTATCGCTCTGGCCAAGCAGCGCCTGCTGGAACAGGGTCTGCCGGAGGCCAACCAGACGCCGCCGCCAAGCCGTATGCCTTTCGACGGGGTCGCCATCGACGGGGTCGCCATCGACGGGGTCGCCATCGACGGGGTCGCTCTGGACCCGCAGGCGGCCACCCAGTGGTTGAAACAAGGTCCCGCAGCAGCGCCGGTAGCGCGAGAGGACACGAGCCCGCGAGACACGCTGCCACCGCCGGCCCGCAAGGAGAATATTCCGGTTCGCAGCGCGCAGGAATCGCTCGAGGAAACGTTTTCATCCAAGGAGGGACAATGAACGGGACGTCAGGACGCTGGATCGTCTGGATCGCCCTGCTATGGCTTGCGCTGCCGGCCTGGGGGCAGTCGCCGGCTCAGCAGGAAGCGGTGCTCGATCAGGTGGACTACGAACAGCGCATCGGCAACCAGCTGCCCGGAGAGCTGCGGTTTCGCGACGCGAGCGGGGAACTGGTGGATATCGCCGCTCTGACCGAAGGCAAGCCGACCATTCTCAGCCTGGCCTGGTACAACTGCCCCATGCTGTGCCCGATGCTGCTCGACCGGCTCGCGGATACCACGGAAAAGCTGCCCTTCGAACTGGACGACTACCGGGTAGTCACCGTCAGCATTGCCCCGGAGGAAGGGGCCGCGGACGCGGAACGCATGCGCAAGGATCTGCGTAACCGTCACGGCGACAACATCGACAACTGGCATTTTCTCACCGGTAAAAAGCCTGCCATCGATGCCCTGGCGAAGGCAGCAGGATTTCACTACGCCTTTGACCCCCAGTCCGGCACCTACGCGCACCCGGCTGGCGTGGTGGTGGTCTCTCCCGGTGGGCGTATCAGCCATTATCTGCTGGGCATGCGCCCGGAGGCGCCGGACCTGAAACTGGCCATGATGGAAAGCAGCGAAGGGGAACTGGGCAGCCCGCTGCAGAAGGTGCTGGTACGCTGCTATCAGTTCGACCCCACCACCGGCCAGTACAATCTGGCGATCATGCGGCTGCTGCAGGTGGCGGGCATCGCCACGGTAACACTGATGCTGCTGGCGGTGCTGTGGATGCGCAGGAGGCAGGCGGCATGAGTGCGGAACACGGCTATCTACCGGATATCCAGGAAGGGCTGAAATTCTTTCCGGAGCAGGCGTCCAGCTACGCGGGGGAGCTGGATCTGTTCTTCATCGGCCTGGTGGTGGTGTGCGGTTTCATGACCCTGCTGGTATTCGGACTGATCGTATTCTTCAGTTATCGTTACCATGCGGATCGTCAGAAGCCGCGGGGAAAGCTGCCCAGCGCCAAAAGCAGCCATCGGATCGAGCTCAGCGTGCTAGGGGCCATGTTCGTGATCTTCATGGGCATATTCGCCTGGTCGACGCATCTGTATCTCAATATCTATCGTGGCCCGGAAGCGGCCATGACCATCAACGTGGTGGGCAAGCAGTGGATGTGGAAGGTACAGCATCCGGAGGGCGTGCGTGAGATCAACACCCTGCACGTGCCGGTGGGGGAAACCGTGGAGCTGCGCCTGACCTCTGAAGACGTCATACACAGCTTCTACGTGCCGGATTTTCGCGTCAAGCACGATGCGGTGCCGGGCACCTACCGCAAGGTATGGTTCGAGGCCACCAAGCCCGGGGAATACCGGCTGTTCTGCGCGGAATACTGCGGCAGCTATCATTCCCGCATGCGCGGCAAGATCGTCGCCATGCAGCCCGCGGACTATGAGCGCTGGCTGGGAGATCAGGGCGAGCAGGTGGCACCGGAAGTCCAGGGAGCCAGCCTGTTTCGCAGCTACGGCTGCAGCGGCTGCCATCTGGGCAAGTCCGACGTGCGGGCGCCGAGCCTCGCCGGAGTCTACGGCCGCCCGGTGCCCCTGGCCAGCGGCGGCACGGTAATGGCGGATGAAGCCTACCTGCGGGATTCCATCCTGCAGCCGCAGAAGCACGTGGTCGCCGGCTTCGCGCCGATCATGCCAAGCTATTCCGGACAGATCAGCGAAGGCGAGATCCTGCAAATCATCGCGTATCTGAAATCCCTGCAGCCGGAAGACCAGGCGCTCAATCCCGCCGCCATGACCCAAGGAGACGCTCCATGAGCACCATTGCCCTTGACCAACGCTGGCCCCGGGATCACTACCTGAGCAGCGGCTTCCGCCTGCGAGACTGGCTCCTGACCACGGACCACAAGCGCATCGGCTGGCTGTATTTCGCCTCCATCACCTTCTTCTTCTTCCTTGGCGGCATCGCCGCCCTGCTGATCCGCCTAGAACTGATCACCCCCCGAGGGGACCTGCTCAGTCCGGATACCTACAACGAGATGTTCTCGATGCATGGCATCATCATGGTATGGTTCTTCCTGATTCCCTCGATTCCCAACACCTTGGGCAACTTCCTGATCCCCTTGATGGTCGGCGCCCGGGACCTGGCCTTTCCCCGGCTCAACCTGCTGTCCTGGTATATTTATACCATCGGCGCCCTGTTCGTGGTGCTCACGGTACTGCTCGGCGCGGTGGATACCGGCTGGACCTTCTATACCCCCTACTCCACCCTGTTCACCAACACGGCGGTGCTGGCGGCGGCCACCGGGGTATTCGTGGTGGGCTTCTCGACGATTCTCACCGGCATCAACTTCATGGTCACCCTGCACAAGATGCGCGCCCCGGGGCTGACCTGGATGCGCCTGCCGCTGTTTGCCTGGGCCACCTACGCCACCAGCCTGATCATGATCCTGGCCACCCCGGTGCTGTCCATCACCCTGCTGCTGATCGCCGTTGAGCGGATCTTCGGCATCGGCATCTTCGATCCGGCCCTGGGCGGGGATCCCATCCTGTTCCAACATCTGTTCTGGTTCTATTCCCATCCGGCGGTATACATCATGATCCTGCCGGGGATGGGCGTCGTCTCGGAACTCATCTCCTGCTTCTCCCGCAACCGTCTGTTCAGCTACAAGGGCATGGTCATTTCGGTGATGGCGATCGCCCTGTTCGGCTTTCTGGTCTGGGGGCATCACATGTTCGTCGCCGGCCAGAGCATGTACGCCGGCATCATGTTCTCGCTGTTTTCCTTCCTGGTGGCGCTGCCTTCGGCCATCAAGACCTTCAACTGGACCGCGACCCTTTATCGCGGACGCATCCTGCTCACCGCGCCGATGCTGTATGCCTTTTCCTTCATCGGTCTATTCACCATCGGCGGCCTGACCGGCATCATCGTGGCGGCCATGACCATCGACGTGCACGTTCACGATACCTACTTCGTGGTGGCGCATTTTCATTACGTCATGGTAGGCGGCATGGTCACCGCCTACCTGGGCGGGGTGCATTTCTGGTGGCCGAAGATGACCGGCAAGATGTATTCGGAAATCTGGTCGAAGGTCGCCGCCCTGGCCCTGTTCATCGGTTTCAATCTGACCTTCTTTCCTCAGTTCATTCTCGGCTATCAAGGCATGCCCCGGCGCTATCACGAATACCCGGAGGATTTTCAACTGCTCAACGTGATGTCTTCCCTGGGGGCCGGTGTGCTGGCCATCGGCTATCTGCTGCCGCTGGTGTACCTGACCTGGTCGCTGTTCAAGGGCAAGCCCGCCGGGGCCAATCCCTGGGGGGCCACCGGTCTGGAATGGCAGACCAGCTCACCTCCGCCAAAACACAACTTCGTGCAGATTCCCACGGTGACGGAGCCACCCTATGCCTACCGCGACCAAGACAACACCGCCCCCTTTGGGTGATCAGGGCCCGGTGGCCGAGCAATTCGAGGCCATGGAGCAGCAGCGCCAGGCAGACCGCATGGGCATGTGGATGTTCCTGGGAACGGAACTGCTGCTGTTCGGCGGAACCTTCGGCGCTTTCATCACTTATCGGGTCATCTACGCGGACGCCTTCGCCGAGGCGGCGAGCCATCTCGACCTCAAGCTCGGCACCCTGAATACCGCCCTGCTGCTGACCAGCGGCCTGACCATGGCCTTGACGGAACAGCTGTCCAGGGCGGCGCGCCACAAGGCGACGTTCTGGCTGCTGATCGCCACCATCGCCATCGGCGCGCTCTTTATCGGGATCAAGGGCTTCGAGTGGTACAAGGAATATCAGGAACAGCTGATGCCGGTGCTGGGGCTGACCTTCGACTATCCCGGCAACCAGCCGGACCGTGCCCAGCTGTTCTTCAATTTTTATTTCGTGATGACCGGACTACACGCGGTGCACATGCTGATCGGCCTCGGGGTGCTGAGCGTGATCGCCGTGCTCGCCTGGCGCTGGCGGGACCCGCCGCGCATCGCTCGCCAGGTGCAGATCAGCGGGCTCTACTGGGCCTTCGTCGATGTGATATGGGTGATCGTCTTTTCCCTGCTGTATCTGTTGCGGGTCTGACGAAATAGCTGGAGAAACAGGGAGTCGTCCATGGGTGCCGTCGCCGTTCTTTTTCTTACCTGGATCTGCCTGCTGGTATTGCTGGCAATCTCCGTCACCAGCGTCGTGCTTCTATCGCTGCCCTGGAGCCTGGTGGCAGTCGGGGTCTGCGCGCTATGCATGATCCTGCTGATCATCATCCTGTTCATGGATCTCAGGAACAGCCGCGGCCTGACCCGGGTCTACGCCACCGGCGCCGTGCTCTGGCTGGCCTTTCTGATCACCCTGACCCTGATGGATTATCTGCATCGCTGATGCGCTGCGCCTGGGCATAAACGTTGAAGCGCGACGCCCGCAGAAACCCCACCAGGGTGACACCGAACTCCCGCGCCAGACGTACCGCGTAGCTGCTCGGCGCGGAGACGGCGCAGACCAGCGGCACCCGGGCCATGATGCATTTCTGCATCAGTTCGAAACTGACCCGCCCGCTGAGCATGACCGCATGATCGTCGAGGGGCAGCCGATCGTTCAAGAGCGCCCAGCCGAGCAGCTTGTCCAGGGCGTTATGGCGCCCCACGTCCTCGCGAATCGCCAGCATCTCGCCCCGGGCGTCGAACAGCGCCGCGCCGTGCAGTCCGCCGGTACAGGCGAACAGCGCCTGGTGCTCCTGCATGCGCGCCGCCAGGGAACCGAGCTGTTCTCGGGTCATCCAGGGCCCCGGGGAAAGCGGCGGCAGGCCTTGCATCGACTCCAGATTGAGCTTTTTCTTGCCGCATACGCCGCAGGCGCTGGTGGACAGGGACGAGCGCTCGAGCAGCGCGGTCTTCTCGCCACTTGGCCGGCGCAGCTGAATCTGAATCACATCCGGCTGATCCACCAGCGTACAGAGCGTCTGGAAATCCCGAGGATGGCGCACCACGCCTTCGCTCAACATCAGGCCGGCGGCCAGTTCCCGATCGTTGCCCGGGGTACGCATGGTGATCACCGGCTCGACCCCCGCCAGGCGTATTTCCAGGGCCTCCTCCACCGCTACCTGATCGTCCCGGGACATGACCCCATCGTTCTCATGCGCGAGGATGTCGACCAGCGCGCCGCCGATGCGGCCCTCTCCTTGGGAAAGGCTTGTCATGAGGTTTTCTCCTCGCTTTCGTGACGCTTGGCCGCAGGCTTTTTCGCGGGCTGATCGAAGGCATCGGCCATGCCTCTCATGGCGTCCAGCAGCGGGTACAGGCGTTGCCACAGGGCGTCGTCATGCAGCAGCTTGTAGGCGCCGATGATACCCGGCGCCTTGCGCTCCTCCTGCTGCTGCCCTTGGCGAAACGCTTTCGTGCCGTCGCCCAGCGCATCGGTGAACTGAGCGAAACGCTCCGGCGGAACGCGGCCCAGGCCCATGAGCAGCAGCATGAGATTCTGCATGGCGTTACGGCTTTCCTCTCGGTTGAGGCCGTCGAGCAGAAGCTTCGTCACCTGGGGCGACGCCTCGAGGAAATCATTGAGCAGGCGCAGTATTCCGGCGTCCTGCAGGTTGTCCAGCAAGCGATCGAGCTCCTCGCGAGTCGCATCCGTTTCGCCGAGCGGGGTCACCTCGTGTCGTATCGCCTTGGCCATCAGAATTTCTCCGGATTGCGCGCGGGCCGCGGTGGTTGCACGTAGTCGTCGCGCTGCCATTTCTGTTCGGTGCGAACTCCATCCTGGGAGCTGGACTTCCAGAAGCGGTAATTGTGCCGGGGCAGCGGCGCTTCTCCTTCGATCTCGAGTATCTCCATCTTCACCGCGATTTCCTTGAAAGCCGGGGTACTGCTGTCCTTGTCCGCCTCGTTGGAGGTCAGGACATTGATCGCATGATCGTTGCCCACGGCGTTTTCCGTGACGTAAAGCTCGTTTCCCGCGACGCGATCGGTCACCAGGGCCGGCAGCTCGATGGTGCCCCGACGCGAGGTCAGCCTCACACGGCTGCCGCTCTTGATGCCTCGCTGCTCGGCGAGTTCCGGGGAGACCTCGACGAAGCTGGTCGGCACCTGACTGCGGATGCCCGCGCTGCGATGGGTCAGGTTGCCCTCATGGAAGGTTTCCAGCAGGCGGCCGTTGTTGACGTGCAGGTCATACTCGCCGTCGGTCTGGTCCGTGGGCGGCGTATACTCGAGGGCATTGAGCCGCGCCTTGCCGTCCGGAAAGGCGAAGCCGTCGAGATAGAGATGGGGGGTATCGGTACCGTCTGCGGCGATCGGCCACTGCAGCGACCGGTAGCCTTCCAGGCGTTCATAGGTCACGCCGGCGAACATGGGTGCTAGCGACGCTGCCTCGTCCATGATCTCGCCGGGATGACGATAGGACCAGTCCGCCCCCAAGGCGCGGGCGAGCTCGGTCTGGATCAGCCAGTCCGGCTTGCTGTCGCCCAGGGGTTCCAGCACCTGATAAAGCCGCTGGAAACGTCGCTCGGTATTGACGAAGGTACCTTCCTTCTCGACGCTGGGAGCGGCGGGCAGCACCACATCCGCCTGTTCGCAGGTGCGCGAGAAGAAGATGTCCTGCACCACCATGAAATCGAGCTTGTCGAAGGCCGCCTGCACGTGCAGGGCATTGGCATCGACGATGGCCATCTCTTCGCCCATCACGTACAGCGACTTGAGCTTCCCTTCGTGAATGGCATCGATCATGGTATGGTTGTTGTAGCCGCTATTGGTGGATAGCGTCACTCCCCAGGCCTTTTCGTAACGGGCGCGAGCGGCGTCGTCACTGACGAACTCATAGCCCGGCAGGCGCTTGGACATGGAGCCGAAATCGCTGCAGCCCTGCACGTTGTTGTGTCCGCGCATGGGATAGGCGCCGCACCCCTTGCGCCTGGCGTTGCCGGTTACCAGCAGCAGGTTGGCGATGGCGGTGGAAGTATCCGAGCCGGCGACGTGCTGGGTGACACCCATGGCCCAGATCGCGCAAAGGGTGCTTGCCTTTGCGACTTGCAGCGCCACCTCTTCCAGCGTCCGAGCGGGAATGCCGGTGATCTCTTCTGCGTAATCCAGGGTGAAAGGCGCCAGGCTCTGGCGATATTCCGCCAGGTGGTTGACCCGCTGTTCGAGAAACGCCTTGTCTTCCAGACCGTTGTCCAGAATGTATCGGGACAGGGCGCTCAGCCAGACCAGATCCGTGCCCGGCCTGGGCCGAAGGAAGCGGTCCGCCCGCTCCGCCATCTCGTGACGGCGCAGATCGAAGACGATATGCGTCTGACCGCGATGCTTCTGCGCCTGCTTGAGCCGGGTGGCGAGCACCGGATGACTCTCGGCGGTGTTGGAGCCGATGAACAGCAGCAATTCGGCGCTTTCGAGATCGCTGATCGAACCGCCGTCGCCGCCATAGCCCATGGTGCGCCACAGGCCCTTGGTCGCCGGCGACTGGCAATAGCGGGAGCAGTTGTCGATGTTGTTGGTGCCGATCACCCCCCGGGCCAGCTTCTGCATCAGGTAGGATTCTTCGTTGGTGCACTTGCTGGAGGCGACGAAGGCCAGCGCATCCGGGCCGTGCGCCGCGCGAATCGACTTGAAGCGCTCGGCGATCAAGGCATAGGCCTCGTCCCAGCTCGCCTCGCGAAAACGGCCGTTGTCGCGAATCAGAGGTGTGGTCAGACGATCTTGCGAATTGACGAAATCCCAGCCGAACTTGCCCTTGATGCAGGTGGAGATGCCGTTGACCGGCGCCTCTTCCACCGGCTGCACCTTGAGAATCCTGCGCCCCCGGGTCCACATGTCGAAGGCGCAGCCGACCCCGCAGTAGGTACAGACGGTCTTGGTCTTCTTCAGTTCCGGCTGACGCCAGGCCTCGTCCATTTCCGACAGCGCGAAGATCGGCCTGAAGCCCACCGTCGGCTCGATGCCCTTGATCAGATCGATGGCCGGGCGCTTGAGTGTCGCCGGCATGCCGGTCAGCGGCCCCGCCTCCCCCAGCATGCTCTTTTCCATCAAGGCGTTGCAGGGGCAGACCGTGACGCAGTGGCCGCAGGAAACGCAGCTGGATTCATTGGCGGTTTCGGCCCCGTCCCACAGCACCCGCGGGTCTTCTCGCTGCCAGTCGATGGATAACGTTTCGGTGACCTGCACGTTCTGGCAGGCCTCGACGCAGCGCCCGCAGAGAATGCACTGGTCCGGATCGTACTGATAGAAAGGATGGCTCTCGTCGACGTTGTAGGGTTTCTGGCGATAGGGGTAGCGCTGATAGGGGATTCTCATCCGCGCCACGACGTTATGCACCTTGCAATCGCCGTTGTTGTTGTCGCAGACGGAGCAGTAGAGCTCGTGGCGCGCCACGATACGATCCGCTCCCTCACGCCGGGCCTGGCGGGCCGTGGTTTCCTCCAGCTTCACCTCAAGACCTTCCCGGCTGGTCACGCTGCATCCGCGAACGAGCTCGCCGTTGACCTGGACCCAGCAGACGTCGCAGGTCTGAATGGCGCCCAGGGTGGGCTGATAGCAGATATGCGGCAGGTCGATATCATGGGCGGCCAGGAATTCGATGAGCGGCGTGTCGATGGGGCCGCTCAACGACCGTCCATCCACCTTGAGGGTGCATTGGGGCTGAGACATGGCAACACTTCCTGTGATGGAATCCCCATGCCAACACCTTCAGCATGGCTTACGTCCTTGTGTTTTCATTGAGCCTAGACGGCGCGGAAAGTTTCGACAAGATGGCCAGGAATAGTGAGTCCACACTGGAAACTCTTTGCACTCATGAGGCGCCGAGACCATCATCCGACTCGAACCATTCGGCCAGACACTGCCTGACTTCCTCGTCGCTGGTCTGGCCAAAATCCAGATACCACCGGCCTACCGCGCGAAAGTCCTCGGGGGCTTCCACGCAAATCACCTCATCCACGTCGGCGGCGAGCGCGTTCAGGGTATCCGGCGGGGCCACCGGCACCGCCAGAATGCATGACTCGACTCCCAGACGCCTTACCGCCTGAATGGCGGCGCGCATGGTGGAGCCGGTGGCGATGCCGTCGTCCACCAGGATCACCTGACGCCCCTGGAATTGGGGGTAAGGTCGCTCGCCGCGATAGGACCGCTCCCGACGGGCGAGTTCGCGGCGCTCCTTGTCGATTACCTCCTGCAAACGCTTCTCGGTGATACCCAGGCGGCGAATCAGCGGCTCGTCCAGCACCGTCACGTCGCCGCTGGCAATGGCGCCCATGGCGAACTCTTCATGGCCAGGCACGCCGAGCTTGCGTACCACCATTACATCCAAGGAAGCATTCAGCGCCCGGGCGACCTCCGCCGCCACCGGCACGCCTCCCCGGGGCAGTCCCAGTACCAAGGAATCGCGGTTGGCATGATCCTTCAGGCGCTTCGCCAGCGCCTGACCCGCCTCGCGGCGATCGGAGAACGGCAGTTCCGACATTTTCTCCTCCTTGTGTTTTCCGGTGTCCTTTCTTCAGTGTCGTCAACGCCTCAAGGCTTGGCCAGGGCTCAATCACCGGAGGATGTCTTGTGTCGCAGGGACTGAAATCCTTCAACGATCAGCAGCAGCAGCGCACCGGCGATCAAGCCTACCGTCAGGTTGAACAGCATCGAGCCCAGGGATTGGAAAATGGCATCCGCGCCGGGCAGCTCCACCATGTATTCGACGAACTCTTCCATGGAGTGATCGATGACCGGAATACCGTGGGTCAGGATGCCGCCGCCCACCAGAAACATGGCGATGGTGCCGAAAATCGACAGTCCCCTCATCAGATAAGGGGTGGCAACCAACAAACCCCTGCCTACTGTCTGGACGAAAGCGCCGCTTTTCTGGTTCAGGTAAAGCCCCAGATCATCCAGCTTGACGATGCCTGCCACCAGTCCGTAGACGCCGACGGTTACCACAATGGCTACCAGGCTGAGCACTACCACCTGCTGCAGCAACGGCGCGGCGGCCACGGTTCCCAGCGTAATGGCGATGATTTCCGCGGACAGGATGAAATCCGTGCGTATCGCCCCCTTGATCTTTCTCTTCTCAAGGGCCACCGGATCCACGCCTGGATCCGCCAGCGCCTTGACCTTTTCGGCATGTTCCTTCTCGTCCTCCTTGCCGTGCAGGAACTTGTGGGCCAGTTTCTCGGCGCCCTCGAAACACAGAAAGGCGCCGCCCAGTATCAGCAGCAAGGTGACCGCCCAAGGAATGAAGGCGCTGATCAAAAGCGCCCCAGGCACCAGGAAGCATTTGTTGAGAAAGGACCCCTTGGC
Source organism: Pistricoccus aurantiacus (assembly GCF_007954585.1). GTDB lineage: Bacteria > Pseudomonadota > Gammaproteobacteria > Pseudomonadales > Halomonadaceae > Pistricoccus > Pistricoccus aurantiacus. The sequence continues at coordinate 2,311,215 of NZ_CP042382.1, read as the reverse complement.
CACCGCCCAGACCACCGGCAGCTCTCGGGACGCCTTGACCCCGGTGACCTGCTGGGCGTTCAGAGCAAGATCGTCCCCCAGCACTCCGGCGGTTTTCTTCGCCGCCACCTTGGTCAGCACGGAAACGTCGTCGAGCAGAGTGGCAATATCGTCTATCAGAGTAAGCAAGCTGGCGCCGGCCATCGAATCTTTCCTCTTGCGGGAGATGTCTACACTATGTCGAGTGAGTTCAAACTCGACAACCCATTTCGCGTCATCAGGGAGTTCGTGTCATGTCGTTCCTTCAACGCTTTCCCAGCCTTTGCTGCCTGCTCGGCGCTCCCGCCGTCGCCCTGGCGCAAGGAAGCTCCCTCGATCTTGAACCCGTGCGGGTTCAGGGCGCCGACCAGACCCTGATGGCGCCCGCCGGCGCCACCATCGAAAAGCTGGCGGATCTTTCCGAGCCCCGACTGATCAGCATCGGCGCCGACGACGAGATGTTCATCGGCAGCAATGCCGGTACCGTCTATCGGCTCACGCCGCCCTATACCGAACCACAAGTGCTGGCGGAGATCGGCGGCTATCCCCACAGCGTCATCCGACGCGGCGAGCGGCTGTTCGTGGCCACCACGAACGCGCTGTTGAGCGCTCCCTATCAAACCGGCGCCTCCCTGAGCACCAAGGATTTCCAGGAAGTCGCGCCGGTTCCCGGCGGTGGCGGGCATAGCTCCCGCACCCTGACGGTGGGGCCGGATGAGCGGCTTTATCTGTCCCTGGGCATTCAGGGCAACTGTTCGGATCAGTACATTGATGAGAGCTACGACTTTGCCGATCGCAGGGGCGGCGTGATGGTGTTGAACGAAGAAGGCGACTCGAATTCTTGGCAGCCTTACGCCACGGGACTGCGCAACCCGATCGGTCTTGCCTGGCACGAAGGGGATCTGTACGCCATCAACAACGGCCCGGATCACTGGGGCTTCGAGGAGCCTCGCGAAGTTCTGGTGCGTACCCAGCGGGGCAGCTTTCACGGCATGCCCTGGTTTCAGTGGGTGGACGGGGAATTCCAACGGGACGACTGCATCTCCGCGGAGCCGCCTCGGCCGGCAAGCGACGCTTCCGAGCCGGTAGCTACCCTGCCCGCCCGCAGCGCGCCCATGGATCTGACGTTTCTTGCGCCGAACGCCCGCCTGTTGCCGCCTTCGCTTGGGCTATCCGTGGACGGCGTGGCGGCGGTGCACGGCAGCTGGGCAACCCGCCCTCAGGGTAGCGCCTATGGCGATCCCGGCTCGAAGCGCGAGCCGCGCCTGGTGGGTATCCGTCTTGAAAGCCCGGACAAAGGCGACTTCATCGAACTCGTCAGCGGTTTTCAGAACGACCGGGGAGAGCGCTGGGCCCGCCCGGTGGGCGTCGCTATCGGCCCGGACGGCGCGCTGTACTTCACCTCCGACAGCGGCGATACCGGGCTGTATCGGCTAAGGTTCGAATCAAATTAGCTTGCCATCGGTGCCGGCGCTTATGATGAACGCTTTATTCGAAAGGAGCCTTTATGAGCGAGCGCGACGCGCGCCACAAGACATCCATGCAGAAGCTGAAACGCCACGTGGATGAAAAGGTCGCCCAGGCCAAGGAGCAGCGCGGCCAGCTGCTGGTCTTCACCGGCAACGGCAAGGGCAAGACCACCGCAGCCTGGGGCACCGTGACTCGTGCCCTGGGCTACGGTTATCGCGTCGGCGTGGTGCAGTTCATCAAAGGGCTCTGGGAATGCGGCGAGCGGGAGCGCCTGATCGATGACGAGAACCTGCAGGTCGCGATCATGGCCACCGGCTTCACCTGGGACACCCAGAACCGGGAGAGCGACACCCGGGCCTGTCAGGAAGTCTGGCGGGAAGCGGAGCGCATGCTGGCGGACGAATCGGTCTACCTGGTAGTGCTCGACGAGATCACCTACATGCTCAAGTTCGGCTATCTGGATATCGATACCGTCAAGCGGGCGCTGAAAAATCGCCCCCCCGAGCAGACGGTCATCGTTACCGGGCGCAACGCCCATCGCGATCTGGTGGCCATGGCGGATACGGTCACCGAGATGCAGGAAACCAAGCACGGTTTCAATGCGGGTCTGCAGGCGCGCCGCGGCATCGATTACTGAAACGAAGCTACACTGAATTCGACCACTTTATTTTTCGGAATGGTTATCCAGCCAAGGAGCAACACCATGAATGCCAAGGGAATTCTCGAGCAGCTGATGAAGCAGGCGGGAGGCGTGCAGTCCGGTAGCCAAAAGAGCGGCGGCAGTAGCGGCTTCGATCCGCAGCAATTGCTGCAGGGCCTGGCGTCGCAGCTGGGGGGAAGTAAAAGCGGTGACGCAAGCAAAAGCGGCGGCAGCGGTTTCGATGTCAAGAGCCTGCTGGGCGGCGGCACGTTGGGCATGCTGATGGGATCCAAGCGCGGCCGCAGCATGGGCGGCAAGGCCATCAAGTATGGCGCCATCGCCGGGGTCGGCATGCTGGCCTGGAAGGCCTGGCAGAACTATCAGGCGGACCAGCCCTCTCCCGCCAAGCAGTCCGATGTATCGCTTGAAGAAAACCAGCAGGCTGCTCCTTCTTCGGAAGGCCGCCCCCTGGAGCAACTCGACAGCGACCAGGCCAAGGAACAGCGCAGCCTGGAAATCCTGCAGGCGATGATCATGGCGGCCCGGGCGGACGGCCATATCGACGACGCGGAACGCGCCCAGCTCGCCGAGCATATCGAATCCATGGGCGCGGATGACGAACTACAGGCCTGGGTGGAAGAGCAGTTCAAGGCACCGCTCGACGCCCAGGCGCTGGCCCGCCAGGCGGACTCACCGCAAGCGGCCCGGGAGATCTATCTGGTCAGCGTGGCAATGATCGACGAGCAGAATCCCATGGAGCGTGCCTGGTTGGACCAGCTGGCGGAAGCGCTCAAACTCGAGCCGAAGATGATCAAGGAACTGGAGCATCAGGTGCATGCCAGCGAGCAGGCCTAATGTCAGGCCGGCATCCGGAGGGTGCCGGCTAGTACCTCGAGTTCCACTAAAATCATCTAATCCTGAGGCTTGTAAAACAGAAGCTTGCCGACCTCGGCGGTTCTTAGAAACGCTGAAGCCCAGCGGGGAGATATCGACCGCTGATGAAAGAACAAGGCGCCGTCGGTTCGATCCTCGAGCTGCTGATTGAGCGCCTTGCGGGTGACTTCCTTGACGATCAGGTAGCTATCTTCTTCCTTCACCTCGTCCGCTCGTCCGTCGCACCACCAGGAAAACTGGCAGGCGCCCTGCTCGCCGCCCTGTTTGACAACCTCACATATCGTATCGGGGAATTCATCGCTGCTCAGCCGATTCATCATTACATTGGCGACCGCTTCCATGGTGGCGGCGTTCTGTCCCTTGGTTTCCCAGTAGAGGCTTCGCGCCATGCAGGTGATGGCGTTATCCAAGGGCGCCTTGCCGGCCGGATCCACCGCCTGAATACCCGGCTTGGTGATGGTCATCGATGGATCGGGGCTGACGTCACCTCCTTCGGCGACGATGCTCTGCTCCAGCACTTCCGCCTTCTTTTTGGCAACTTCTGCTCTCTTTTCCTGATCGACGGCCAACGCCTGGCTTGCAAGTAACGGCACCACGAGTAACAGCGCCACAAGCCAGCGTATTCTTGTTCGCTGCTTCATGAACAACCTCCTCGATAAACTCTCTCTGCGCTTGTTCGTCGGCATTCCATTCAAGGCTCCACTATAGCCTGTTCCGGAGCGCAACCAACAGAAAGCGGCGATCCAGGATCGCCGCAAACCAAACGCTTGAGGTAAGGAATCGAACGCCGATCAGACCTCGAAGCCCAGGCCGAAATCCTCTGCCGCCAGCCCCATCAAAGGCCTGGCGCCAGCCTTGATCATGGCCGCATGGGCCTGAGTACGCGGCAGCAGGCGCTGGTAATAGAAACGGGCAGTAGCCAGCTTGCCCTGATAGAAGGCCTCTTCCGACCCGCCCAGAGACTCGCTGGCCCGTTTGGCGGCTCTTGCCCAGAAATAGGCCAAGGTCACGTAGCCGGAATACATCAGATAATCAAGGCTTGCGGCGCCGACCTCTTCCCGGTCCTGCATGGCCTGCATGCCGATGCTCATGGTCAGTTCGCCCCACTCACGATTGAGCCTGGCCAAAGGCACGATGAATTCCTGAAGTTCGGCGTTGGTTTCCTCCGCCTGACAGAACTTGTGAATCTCCTTGGTGAAGACCTTGAGGCTTTCGCCTTGGCTCATCAGCACCTTGCGGCCGAGCAGATCCAGCGCCTGCACGCCGGTGGTACCCTCGTAGAGCCGGGTGATACGGGCATCCCGCACCAGCTGCTCCATGCCCCATTCCTGAATATAGCCGTGGCCGCCGAATATCTGAACGCCCTCGTTGGTGACCTCGAAACCGACCTCCGTCAGGAATGCCTTGACGATGGGAGTCAACAGGCCCAGCAGGTTTTCCGCCCGTTCCCCGGCCGCCGCATCCTGGCCCGCCTCGACGATATCCACCAACTGGGCCGCATGCAGCACCAGCATGCGGCCGCCTTCGGCGAACGCCTTCTGCGTTAGCAGCATGCGCCGCACGTCCGGGTGCACGATGATCGGGTCTGCGGGCTTGTCCGGCGCTTTTGGGCCGGACAGCGCCCTCATCTGCAGACGATCCCGGGCATAAGTCAGAGCATTCTGGAAGCTCGCTTCCATCAGCCCCAGCCCCTGGATACCGACGCCGATGCGCGCCTCGTTCATCATGGTGAACATGCAGGCCAGGCCCTTGTGGGGTGGCCCCACCAGAAAGCCCTTGGCGTTATCGAAGTTGAGCACGCAGGTGGCATTGCCGTGAATGCCCATCTTGTGCTCCAGGGCGCCACAGCTGACGCCGTTGCGCTCGCCGGGGTTGTCCTGGGCATCCGGCAAATATTTGGGAACCAGAAACAGGGAAATGCCCTTGGAACCCTGCGGCGCGTCCGGCAGCTTGGCGAGCACCAGATGGACGATATTTTCCGCCAGATCGTGCTCGCCTGCGGAGATAAATATCTTGGTGCCGTTCAGCGTATAGCTATCGTCGTCGTTAGATACCGCCCGGGTCTTGATCAGTCCCAGGTCGGTGCCGCAATGCGGCTCCGTCAGGCACATGGTGCCGGTCCAGACGCCCTCAACGAGCTTGGGCAGATAGGTGGCCTTCTGCGCCTCGCTGCCGTGCTGGCGCAGCGCGTCCGCCACCCCGTGGGAAAGCCCGGGATACATGCCCCAGGCCAGGTTGGCAGAGCAGATCATTTCCGATAGCACCATGCCCAGGGAAAGCGGCAGTCCCTGACCGCCGTATTCCGGCGAGGCGGCCAAACCCGGCCAGCCCCCTTCCACGAACTGGGCGTAGGCCTCCTTGAAACCGATCGGCGTTCGCACCTCGCCGTCTTCCAGACGACACCCCTCTTGGTCCCCGGATTGATTCAGCGGCAGCAGTACTTCCTGAGCGAAACGCGCGCCTTCCTCGAGCACCGCGTTGACCAGGTCCGGCGTGGCATCCTCGCCGCCCTCGAGCCCGGCATAGTGGGTCGGATAACCCAGCAGTTCGTCCATCACGAAGCGCAGGTCGCGCAGAGGTGCTTGATATCGAGGCATGGCCATGTCTCCAGAAAGCGGTGGCAAAAGCGTTGAACACATTTTCAAACGTTCGTTTGAAAATAACCACCCGTTTCAGAGCAGTCAAGCGCTCGTTTGAATTCGCTGACCCTGTGCGCTGGCGCTATGCTGATTGTCATTGATTTGACAAGGAACGTGCAGTGAAAGACTCGAACACAGCGGATATTCGCTTCTGGCGGGATGACAGGCTGCCTTTTCTGGAGGCGCGTGGCGTGGAGGACGGACGCCGGGTGTGTTATGACAAGCACGCTCACAGGACCTTTTCCATCGGTACCATCACCGCCGGGTGTAGCGTCTATGTGAATGGAAACACCCGACAGGAGGTTTCGAAGGGGTCGGTGGTGATAATGAATCCCGAAGAAGTCCACGCCTGCAATCCCATCGGTAGCGAGCGCTGGTCATATCGCATGTTCTATGTGGATGCTGTCTGGCTCGGTGATCTGCAGCAGGACCTGGGAGCCAGCAGCCGTCTTGAGTTTCAGCCCTTCTCGACGGTGGCTAGCCGGGATCCATTGCTCTATCACGGCTTGAATCATCTTTATGCAACGCTTATCGATCACGACAGCGATGAGTTGCACAGGCACAGTGCCGCTATCGGCTTTTTCTCGACGCTGCAGCAGAGGATAGGTCCAGCTCCAATCGTTTCCTGGCGGGAAAACCGCAAGGTCCGCCGCGCCGCGGACTTTATTTCCGAGCACTGCACCCATGCCTTGACTCTCGAGATGATCGCCGACGCCGCGGAAATATCACCGTCTCATCTGATTCGTGCCTTCAAACGCCGCCATGGCATGACGCCTCATGCCTATCTGATCAACCGCCGCGTGCAGTATTGCCAGTCCCGACTCCGGCGCGGTCACGCCATCGCCGAGGTGGCGCTGGAGGCGGGTTTTGCGCAGCAACAAGGCATCGCTGTTGACGCGATGGCCGCCAAGCTCGACGCGGAGGGATTCGTTGCAAGACGGAATCCAAGGAGATACGCTTCCATTCTTGGCGGATGGTGCTCTGGAATCAGGTTCTTGATGGAACGCACTGATTTCTCAAAAGGAACACCATCCGCTATCTTTTTTTCAGGCCTGCCTCATGAATATTCCAGGGATAATTTAAATAATATAAAGGAGAAATTTATGTTTAAAATAATAAGGATCGGATGTGCCTTTATAGGTGTAATCGTTGGTGCTGGATTTGCCTCGGGGCAGGAGATACTACAGTACTTTACCAGCTTTGGTTATATGGGTACCGCCGCAGCCGTGGTATCGACGATTTTATTCGCGTTTCTGGGCATGAGCCTGACTAAAATTGGAAGTCGCTTGAAATCGCTGTCACATAAAAAAACCATCTACACCATCAGCGGACTTTATCTAGGATTTATTGTTGATGTAATCCTGGTATTTACATTGTTCGGGGTTGGAGTCGTGATGGTCGCAGGCGCTGGCTCGTCGCTAAACCAGCAGTTCGGTCTTCCAGTATTTGTCGGCAGCTTGCTTTTGGCCATATTTGTGATATTGGCAATGATGTTAAAGGTAGAAAAAGTAATCGCCATCATCGGAAGCATAACACCGTTTCTATTAGCTTCAATTGTAGGAATTGCCATCTATAGTATATTGACAATGGATATGAGCTTTAATGAGTTAAATCCGATTGCAATGGAGCAGGAGAAAAGCTTTCCAAATTGGTTTATCTCGGGCGTCAATTATGCATCGTTCAATATCGCGGTAGGAGCAGGCATGGCGATTGTAATGGGCGGCGCGGAGAAAGACGAACGTACTGCAGCCTTGGGAGGCCTGGTAGGTGGTCTGGGTATTGGTGTACTGATCATGCTTGCTCACTTTGCCATCTTCTCTCGAGTCGATGTCGTTGCAGCTTACGATCTACCGTTATTATCACTTGTCAATGAGATATCTCCCATCCTGGGTGTTATCATGTCGGTTATCCTCTTTGGAATGATCTTCAACACAGGGCTAGGAATGTTTTACGGGTTTGTAGCCCGCTTCTTTGAGCCAGGAACCAGAAAGTTCTTTTTCGCTTCAATTGTCACATTGGCAGTAGGATTTATTGCGAGCTTTGTCGGATTCACCGATCTGGTCGCAAAAGTCTATTCGACAATCGGTTATTTGGGTCTGTTTCTAATCTTGGCATTGCTCTATGCACCCATTAGATTGAAAAAACTAGGAATAAATAAAAAATAGATGAAAAATAAAGGGGCGAGGTTTTATTAGAAACCTCGCCTTTTTCATACCTGTCTCAATACCCTGGGTTCACTGCATGCGAATACCGCCATCCAGGCGGATGACCTCGCCGTTGAGCATCACGTTGGTGATGATCTGTTCCGCAAGCTGGGCGAATTCCGCGGGCTTGCCCAGGCGTTTAGGAAACGGCACCGAGGCGGATAGCTCCGCAGCGGCTTTCTCCGGAATGCCGCTCATCATCGGGGTCTCGAAGACGCCTGGGGCAATGGCCATCACGCGAATGCCTTGGCGGGAAAGCTCTCGAGCCAGCGGCAGCACCATGCCCGCCACCCCTGCCTTGGAGGCGCTGTACGCCGCCTGCCCCACCTGGCCATCGAAGGCCGCCACGGAAGCGGTGGTGACGATCACGCCGCGCTCGCCGTCTTCTTCCGGGTCGTTTTTGGCCATGGCCGCCGCCGCCAGTCGCGCCACGTTGAAGGTACCCACCAGGTTGATATTGACGGTGCGAGCGAAGGCCTCCAGATCCGCCGGCTGACCTTCCCGGTCGAGCAACTTGGCGACGCTGACCACCCCGGCGCAGTGCACCACGCCGTGCAGGCCGCCCTGCTCTGTTGCCTGATCCACCGCGGTCTGCACATCCTCGCCGCGAGTCACGTCGCCGCGGCAGGCGCTGACGGCGCCTCCGAGTTTTTCCGCCAGCTCATTGATCTGCTCGCTCAGGTCGAACAGCACCACTCGGGCGCCCTGCGCCACCAGCCGTTGCGCGGTGGCCGCGCCCAGGCCGGAGGCGGCGCCGGTAATCAGAAAGGTCTTGTCTTTTACTTGCATATCATTCTCCGGTTGTCGCCGCGACGGCCTCGGCGCGCAGCTTGAAGCGTTGGATCTTGCCGCTGGGCGTCTTGGGCAGTTCCGTGACGAATTCAACAACTCTAGGATAGGCGTGGGCGGAAAGGCGTTCCCGCACCCGCTGACGAATCTCTTCCGCCAGGGATTCACTAGGTGTATGACCCGAGCGTAGCACGACGTAGGCGACGATGACCTCGCCACGCAGTTCGTCCGGGCGCCCCACCGCGGCGGATTCCGCCACCGCCGGATGGGTCAGCACGGTATTTTCCACGTCCGTGGGACCGACCCGATAGCCGGAGGTGGTGATGATATCGTCGTCCCGCCCGGCGAACTGGTAAGTGCCGTCCTCGTTCTGAATCACCACGTCTCCCGTCAGATAATAGCCTTCCATGAAGGGGTCCTTCTCCTGCCAGGTATAGCCGGGAAAGAAGAAGCTCGGCGAACGAGCCACGTCCACCGCCAGCACGCCGGGTTCCCCGGCAGGCAGTTCTCGATAGGCCGCGTCCAGGATCGCCAGCCGATAGCCCGGCAGCGGCAAGCCCATGGCGCCGACATGCTTGGGATGTTCCAGCGCATGATGGTTGCAGCAGGTCATCCCGGTTTCCGTCTGGCCGTAATGGTCCATCACCGTGCAGCCCAGCGCCTTGTCCACCCAGTTGACCACTTCCGTGTTGAGGGGCTCCCCGGCGGAACTGGCCACCCGCAGCGCCAGGGTGCCCGCCGCGTCGTCGAAAAGTCCGGAGGCTTTCATCACCCGATAGGCGGTCGGCGCGCCGGCAAAATTGGTGATGCGGTGGCGCTTGAGGAAGTCCAGCGCTCCCGGGGCATCAAAGGGCGCCTCGCAGAAATAGGTGGTCGCGCCGAGTGAAAGCGGCCCGGTGATGGCGTAATAAAGCCCGTAGGCCCAGCCCGGATCCGCCATGTTCCAGAAGCGGTCCTCGTCTCGCAGATCGATAGCCAGCTCCATATAGAGCGCGAAGGCCGGCAGGGCGGAAAGCGGTACCGCCACTCCCTTGGGCTTGCCCACGGTGCCGGAGGTAAACATCTGCAGGAAAGGCGCGTCTCGCCGTTGACGCGGCGGCGCTTCTTCAAATGGCTTCGCACCGATGGCATCCTGCCAGTTCGCGTCTTGGGGATGGGTCTTATCAGCGCTTGCGTCGGGTTTCTGAACCAACAGGATTGGCGGACAGTCGACGAGATCGTCGAACTTGTGGCGATTGGCAGAGTCGATGACGATCAGACGAGTGCTCGCGCGACTCAGGCGATACTCCAGGGCATCCGGCCCGAAAGCGGTAAACAGCGGTTGATAGACCGCGCCCATGCGCCAGCTGGCCAGCACGGTAATCAGCAGCTCCGGCGTACGCGGCAGCATGCCGGCGATACGATCTCCCTCCTTGAGCCCTTGCGCCTTGAAATAGCCCGCCAACCGAGCGCTCTGTTCGGCGAGTTCTCGATAGCTCAACTCCCTGACGCTGCCATCCGGCGCTTCATGCACCAGGGCGACTCGCTCTCCCCGGTCGGCGCGTACATGGCGTCTGCAGCAAGCTTCAAAGGCATTGAGATAGCCGTCCGCGGCATCGTCCAGCCGCGCATAAACGGTTTCTATATCGAAGGTGTCCAAATAACCCCGATAGTCCTGTGGCGATGTTGTCATTGTTGCCTCCCGATGAATGAGCGATAGTCTTGAAACACAGTTTACGTAAACGTCAAATTAAACTTGAAATTATGTGCTACGTTTAATCAGGTACGCTAGGGGGAATCAAGGTGTTCTGCAATAAGGCCGATCGACAAAGGCCGCTAGACCATGGTCGATAGCGCCTTGAGCAGGTTATGCCAGCTATGCTGGCAATCAACGCAAAGCAAAGCGTTTTTTGCACGGTAACGTCCTATTCTTCAATCTCGAAGCCACCTAGCCCTGGCTTTTCATGTCTGTCAGTGAGGAATCTTCCATGTCCAACGATACCGAAGTGGTCATTTTATCCGCGACCCGCACCCCCATGGGTGGCCTGCAAGGCAGCCTTTCAAGCGTGCCCGCGCCGGAACTGGCCGCCACCGCCATTCGTGCCGCCATCGAGCGAGCCAATATCGACGCCAACGCCATCGACGAAGGCATTCTCGGCTGCGTGCTGCCCGCCGGGGTCAAGCAGGGCCCGGCCCGCCAGGCCATGAGAAAGGCCGGCATCGATGACGGCATCGGCGCCACCACCATCAACAAGCTGTGCGGTTCCGGTATGAAGGCCGCCATGCTGGCCCACGACATCATTCGCGCCGGCAGCAGCGAAGTGGTGCTGGCCGGGGGTATGGAATCCATGTCCCAGGCGCCGCATCTGCTGACCAAGGCCCGGGGCGGCTATCGCCTGGGGCATGGAGAATTGAAGGACCACATGTTCTTCGACGGCCTGGAAGACGCGGAAACCGGCAAGCTGATGGGCAGTTTCGCCCAGTCCGTCGCCGATGAGCGCGGCTATTCCCGAGAGCGCATGGACGACTTTGCCATCGCCTCCCTGGAACGGGCCATGGCGGCTCACGAGAACGGTCATTTGAAAGGAGAAATGGTACCGGTGGCGGTGCAGAGCCGTAAGGGCGAAACCGTCGTCGAGCATGACGAACAGCCCTTCCAGGCCCGACTCGACAAGATTCGCGACCTGCGTCCGGCCTTCGCCAAGGACGGCACCATCACCGCCGCCAACGCCAGTTCTATCTCCGACGGCGCCTCGGCGCTGATCCTGGCCAGCCGCGCCGCCGCGGACAAGCACGGTGCCAAGCCCGTTGCCCGCGTGCTCGGCCATAGCACCCATTCCCAGCACCCCAGCGAATTCACCATCGCCCCGGTGGGCGCTATCGACAAGCTGCTGAAAAAACTCGACTGGCGAGTCGGTGACGTGGACCTTTTCGAGATCAACGAGGCCTTTGCCGTGGTTACCCTGCTGGCCATGGACGGGCTGGACATTCCCCACGACAAGGTCAACGTCTTCGGCGGTGCCTGCGCCCAGGGCCATCCCATCGGCTCCACCGGCTCGCGGATCATCGCCACCTTGATCAATGCGCTAAAGGTCAAGGGCGGCAAGCGCGGCATCGCGAGCCTGTGCATCGGCGGCGGCGAAGCTACGGCGGTGGCCATCGAGTTGATCGACTAGCCGGTTAATCAGGGGCCATGGTTCGAACACTCGGACCATGGCCAGGAGGCCGTCATGGGCAATCTATCGAAGCAACACTGCGAGGCGTGTCGCGCGGACGCGGAACCGGCAAGTCAGGCCGAAATCGAGGACTATCGGCGCGAGCTGCCCAGTTGGGAGATCCTCGAGCGCGAGAGTATCCGACGGCTGGAGCGCGTCTTCACCTTCAAGAATTTCAAGCAGGCCCTGGCCTTCACCAATCGGGTCGGGGAACTCGCCGAGGAAGCCGGTCATCATCCTGCCCTGCTCACGGAATGGGGCAAGGTCACAGTGATCTGGTGGACTCACGCCATCAAGGGCCTGCACAAGAACGATTTCGTGATGGCGGCTAAAACCGATGAGGCGGCCAGGACCGACGAGGCGGCTAAATAGCGCTCCGAATCGATGCGACTCTTCCTTGAACGCTCGCTCGTCGAACGCCATCCCCTGGCGGTCATCGTCATTGCTCAGCTCTTCGGCACCTCGCTCTGGTTTAGTGTCAACGGAGTAGGACTTGCGCTGTCCCGAGACCTGGGCCTGACCGAGGTAGACCTGGGGCGGCTGACGCTGAGCGTACAAGCGGGCTTTATTCTTGGCACCTTGACGATGGCGTTCACCGGCCTGGCGGACCGTTTTCGGGCCAGCCGTATCTTTACCGTCTCTGCCCTGGCCGGGGCGCTTGCCAATGCCGGCTTCGTGCTGGTGGCCGAACTGCCTGCCGCGAGTCTCGCCCTGCGTTTCGCCACGGGACTTTGTCTAGCGGGCATCTATCCCCTGGGAATGAAGCTGGTGATCGGCTGGACGCCCCGTCATACCGGGGCGGCGCTGGCCTGGCTGGTAGGCATGTTGACCCTGGGCACCGCTCTCCCGCATCTGCTGCGCGGATCGACCCAGGGCATGGCCTGGGAGTGGCCACTACTGGGTGCCTCGCTGCTGGCGCTGGCCGGAGGAGCGCTGATACTTGCCTTGGGCGATGGCCCGCACTTACCGCCTCCCGCTGGTCGAACACGTCTGCTGGACGGCCTTGCCGCGCTCAAGAAACGGAACTTCCGGGCGGTAGCCTCAGGCTATTTTGGCCACTGCTGGGAGCTTTACGCCCTCTGGACGCTGACACCCTTTCTGGTGGCCCGAGAGGTTCAACGCCTGGAATTCTCCCCACACCTGATTGCCTGGCTTTCCTTTGCGATCATCGCCCTGGGGCTGGCGGGCTGCGTGATCGGCGGCGTCTTGAGTCGTCGCCTGGGCAGCCTGCGGGTAGCAAGGGGGGCGTTGACCGCCTCGGGGCTGATCTGTCTGGTCTATCCGCTGGTTTCCTGGCTATCGCCGATACTCCTGTTACTGCTGCTGGGTCTCTGGGGAATGACGGTAATCGCAGATTCCCCGCAGTTTTCCGCTCTGGCGGCAACCACGGCTCCCCAGGTCCGAATCGGCTCGACGCTTGCGGTAATGAACGCCATTGGCTTCGCCTTGACCATTCCCGCCATCGCGCTGACTACCTGGCTCTGGTCGACTCAGGAGCTTTGGGTTCTATGGTGGCTGCTGCCTGGCCCGAGCCTGGGGCTCTGGGCCTTGAGCAAATCGAAGAAAAGCAATGAGAAAACCCGCTTCGTTACAGAGCAACCCTGAACGTAGCCAAACATCATTCTTTCAACGGATCGGATACTACCGGGGACAGAGGCAGCGCCCGGTACCAGTCTTCTTTCGGCGGCGTTTTCAGCGCCGGTTGCTGTTGAACCGGTGTCTCTAGATCAGGCTTCGCTTTGGATGAACGCCGCGCCTGCTCGTACCAGCGGCGCGGCTTGATCAGATGCAAACGGGTTTTGCCCGCGTCTATCTCGAGCCCCAGGCCCAGAGCCGCGTACCCGGCGTACAGAGCACCATCCAGGGTTTCGCCTTGGCGCACCAGGTCCGCGAGGATTTCCAGCTGCTGTCCGGTGAGTCGCGCATCCCGCAGCACCAGGCTCTTGTCCGCCAGTTGCAGCCGGGCACGGCCCTGGATGTTACGCACCGTCAGCAGCCGGTTCAGCCACTTTCGCTGGCGCACGTCCTCCAGCAGCAGGCGCAGCGGAAAGCCGCTGTCGCGCATGCGCAGCGCAAGCCCGGCATTCAGGTTCAAGGGCTGCGCCCAGAGCAGCTGTCCCGCCTCGAGCTTCAGCTCCACCCACCAGCCGCTTTCCTCCGCCTGGTGAAGCAGACTGCCGCCCTGGCGCGATAGATTGTCGAGCCTGAGGGTCGAACCGGACACGTCGAACCACCTGCGCTGCAGATCTCCTTCCGCCAGTCGAACCTGGAGCCCGATATCTCCCTGCATGCGCTGATCGCCGATTCGCAGGGCCGCTTCGAAGGCGTTCAGCGCCAGATTTCCCCGGGCCTGGTAGCCCTGCAGATCCAGATAGGCTTCCAGGCTGGCCTGGCCGGAGAGCAATTCAACCCCCGCGTCCTGGGGGAGATAGGCGTTGTAGAGTCTCAGGTCGGGAACTTCGATCCGCGGCAGGCTGATGCGGGTGACCTGATCTTCCAGCGTCGGGGGCATTCCGCTCAGCGCTTCGCTCAGTGCGGTGTCGGACAGGGTCGTTTCGATCAGCAGGTGGCGACCGCTGACATGACTGATATCAGATCCCTGGCTGCGTAGTGCGAAGGCCGGCAGGGCAATACGCAGGACGACGCTCCCTGATGCGCTGTCAATCGTGGCTTCCACCCGCCCGCTGCCGGAGGCTACGTAATCCAGAAACTCAAGCCCCAAGGGATCCGCGCTTATCCATAGCCGGCTGCCGGGCTGCAAGAGATCTCCCTGCAGGATCAGTTCCGCTTCCAGCAGCCCGTTACCGCTCAGTGCCAGGCCGTGAGCCCCGGGCAGGAACTTATCGAAAAAACCCAGTTCCGCCACCCGCCCCTGAAGCACTACCCGGCCCGCTAGCGGCGGTGTTGCGGCGTTCGAGGTACTTGCAAGAGTCAGGCGCGCTTCTCGCAGCAGCAGTTCGGTTTGCAGGGGAACGCTATCATCGGAATTGCGTGCCCGGACCCGCAGCCGGGTACCGGAAAGGTTTAGCCGACCTTGAAGCGGATTCAACTCCACCAGCTTCACATCAAGTCCGAGTTCGCTCGCGATACGACGCCCCAGCAAGGTCAGGTCCACGCTATCACCGCTCAACTCGAAACCGCCTTGCAGCCGATCATCCCGATAGTCGAGACGAGCATCGAGGCGGGCCTTGCCGCCATGCAGATCGAAGGGCAGATTTTTCGGCAGGTAGCGCGCCAGTGCCGCTGCATCCGGCAGCCTGGCGTCTTGCCAGACCAGCGCGGCAGTATCCAGCGCCCGAGGCGGCGACGCCAGGTCAAGCTGCGGCAGATCGCCGCTCAGGTGGAATCGCTTGCTGGTCAGAAAAGGCCGGTTTTCCGACAGGTCGACCATCCGCATGTTGTCCAGGGACAGAGTCAGCACCGAGACAGCGGCGTCCTCCTGTTTCTCGATACGGGCCGTTACCTGCCCTCTGCCCTCCAACCGGTAACGGCGACCGTTCTTCTGTGCGAGGGCGCTTTTCGGCGCGAGTAGCGCCTTTTCATCAAGATCGAGAGCCAGCTGCGGCGAGTTCAGGGTCAACTCGCTATCCGCCAGCAAGACCCCTTTTGCGATGGCGAGTCGGCCTTGCAGGTTTCCTCTCCCCGCCAGACGCAGACCGTCGAGTTCCACCAGATAGGGGTTGAAGACATCCCAGGCGTCTGCCTCGGCAGCCACTTCGAGATCACCGGAAAGAAATTTTAGAGCCAAGAGGCCGGGGGCCTGGGCAGGCCGGAAGGTCTGCAGGGAAAACTCGCCTTGCAGTCGAATATCCCGAGCCAGCGTCCGATGATCGTCCGGGCCTTGCATGCGTCGAATACGCGCTTCCTTCAGCGCCAGTTCCATGCCGCCGACACCCAGATTTTCCTCGTCCAATACGAGATCGTCGAAACGCACTCGACTGGTCGCGCCAGCCATCAGGCGATGCTCGTTGACCTCCAAGGAACGCAATCCTTCCGCCTCGAGAGAATGAATTTCCAGGCGACGAAACAGCAGCGCCCACCAGGACAGGTGCAGTCGCGCCCGATCGACTTCCAACGCGACGGCAAGGTTCTCGTCGGCACGGCGAATCGTCAGGTTCTGCACGTCGAGTCGATCGAGGGATGGGCTGCTCGCCGCGCTCCAGCTTACCGTCACACCGGGCAGCCGGGACAGGCGCTGCTGCAGCCAGTGACTGTCGAGCAGCCACGCCAGGCCGATCAGATAACCCGTGCCCAACAGCACCACTACGCCAATTCCGCCGGCCAGCCAGCGGAGATACCGGCGCTTGGGGAACGTCGAAGGAGGGGGCCTGGCGTGCATGATCGCCTCTCAGGTGGAAAGAACCGGCTTATCCAGTTCTCGGCCGATCAAGCGTCTCGCGGCGATATTGCCGATCAGCGATACGGTCAGCATGGTCAGCACCATGGGCCAGGGATTTTCGATCTCGAAGGCGCCCACCAGCACCCCCGCCAGGGCACCACAGGTAAACTGGATGCTGCCCAAAAGCGCCGTGGCGGTAGCGCTCATATGACTGAAATGCTCCAGCAGGGAGGAAATGGCGTTGGGGGTGATCAGCCCCACCACCCCGACGAACAGCATGATCCCAGGCACCACCGTATAAATGGAATCCAGCCCCGAGGCGACCAGCAGCACCAGGATCAATGCCGCCGTCAGCTGGATGGAGAGCCCCAGGCGCAGGTTCTGCTGCGGGGTACGCCAGCGCATCAGATGGATGTTCAACCGGTTGGATGAGGCCATGACCACCACATTGGCGCCGAACACCACCGGGTACATGGCCGGCGACAGGCCATAGTGCTGCATGTAGATGAACGGCGAGGCGGTAATGAAGGCGAACATGCCGGCGAAGGTCATGGCGACGGAACAGATGTAGCCCATGCCTTCGCGATGGCGAAAGACGCTGGCGTAATTAGCCAATACCTGTCTCGGCGAGGCGCTGGGCTGATCCGGGCTGCGGGTTTCCGGAAGCCTCGTGCCCATCAGCCAGAGCAGAAACGCCGCGTACACCGCGAGAAACACGAAGATCAGCCACCAGCCCGCCAGGTAAAGCAAGACGCTGCCTACCGCCGGGGCCGCCAAGGGCGCGAGCATCAGAATCATCGCCATGGTGGACATGACCTTGGCCGCCTCGCGTCCGCTGAAACAGTCCCGCACGATGGCCGCGGAATTGACCACGCAGGCACCCCCGCCCAGCGCCTGAACGAAACGCCAGGCCCAGAGGCCGTGCAGCGACGAAACCTGAGTGATCGCCAGGCTCGCCAGCAGGAACACCGTGAGTCCGACCAGCAATACCGGCTTGCGCCCGACTCGATCCGACAGTGGCCCACCGGTCAGTTGACCGATGGCGAACCCCAGCAGGAACAGGCTGATGGAAAGCTCCGTGTGATGAATGCTCGCGCCTATCGACGCTGCCAGAGCCGGCATGGCGGGCAGGTAGGCATCGATGGCGAAAGGCGCCAGGGCGGTATTGGCCGCCACCAGCAATGCCACTCGGCGCGAGCTGAGAGTGAGGGTTGATCCTGGCGTAACCGTCGGCTTCACCTAGTCTCCTTGCAGCAAGATAACACATGAAAAAGGACATCAAGCATAACCGAGATTGACCGGACGATTCTTGTGCGGATAGGCGTCACGGCCAGGGCTTGATAAAATGAAACGCAGGATTTCACCCCTAGAATGCAAAGACGATAAACGTCAATCAGGACTCTTTCCCATGGCGCAAGACAAGCTTTCACAACTCAAGACCATGACTACCGTGGTGGCGGATACCGGCGACCTGGAGGCTATCAAGCGCTTCCAGCCCACGGACGCCACCACCAATCCCTCATTGATTCTTCAAGCGGCGCAGCACGAGGGTCGCCGGGAACGCATCGCGGAGCTGGCTCGGCAAAGCAAGGATATCGACGACGCCCTGGACGCGGTGGCGGTGGATATCGGCAGCGAGATCAGCGCGCTGGTGCCGGGCTACGTCTCTACGGAAGTCAGCGCTCGTTTGTCCTTCGACACTCAAGCCACGCTGAATCGTGCCCACTCTCTGATCGAGCGCTACGAACGCAACGGCGTGGGCCGGGACCGCATCCTGATCAAGGTGGCCTCCACCTGGGAAGGCATTCGCGCCGCGCAACAGCTGGAGCGCGAAGGCATCCATACCAACCTCACCTTGCTGTTCAGTTTCGCTCAGGCCCAGGCCTGCGCCGACGCCGGCGTCACCCTGATCTCGCCCTTCGTGGGGCGTATCCTCGACTGGTATCAGGCGCAGGATCCCGAGGCGGATCTGAGCGGCGAACGCGATCCGGGGGTGCAGTCCGTCAGGCGCATTTACGAACACTACAAGGGACACGGCTACAAGACCATCGTGATGGGCGCGAGCTTCAGAAACTGTGGAGAAATCGAGGCTCTGGCGGGCTGCGATCGCCTGACGATCTCTCCCAAGCTGCTGAAGGAACTGGCGGAGGACCAGGGAGAACTTACCCAGCGCCTGAAAGCCGTCGGTGCCAGCACCTCGATACCGGAGCCGCTGGCGGAAGAGGAGTTTCGCTGGGCGATGAACGAGGATGCCATGGCGACGGAGAAGCTCGCCGAAGGTATCCGCAAGTTCATGAGTGATCAGCGCAAGCTGGAGAAACTACTCGAAGCACTGCGCCGCTGAACGGCTATTCAGCGGTATGGTGGAGCTGCTCCTCCAGCAGTTCCACCAAGGGTTGAAACTGCTCCCGATTGTGATCGTTGATACGCATCAGGATACGATGCGCTTCAAGAATGCGCTGCTTGAGCCCTTCCTCTTCGGCTTCGACGTCTGCTCTAGCCAGGGGCAACTCCGCCAAGGCGTCGAGCTCCACCAGCGGCGCCTCGACCAGGGTAAAGAACTTCTCGAACCCCATCACATCCAGCATGCGCCGCACGTCCGGGTTATTCACTACGATGGTAGGTGATTGCCCCAGCCGCCCCTTGACCGCCAGAGCCACCTTGGCAAGAAACCCTAGGGCAGTGGAATCCACGTTAGTGGTCTCGCGCAGATCGATCATCACCGCTTTGAGCCCCGGAATGTCCGCCAGTCGCTGTGCCTGATTGTCCAGGGTGGCGCATAGCGTCAAGCGCACGTCACCACACAGCCTTAGCACAAAGACACCGCTCTCGAAGGCAGCTTTCAGTCGCCCATCATGCTGTATCATCGGCAAACCCGCTCAATGTCATGATCGTCACGTCATCCGGAAGCTCGATCCGAGACGAGTCTTGATCCGCCTCTTCCTGCGACGAGTCTTCCAGCGCCAAGCGTTCTCTCAGTGCGGCGATATCGCCGGCTTCCTGCACCAGTTCCTCGAGTTCCTTGAGCCGTCCTTCCAGGGTATTGCCGGAAAGGCACTCCAGGATTCCATCGGAACACAACCATAATCGGAAGTTTTGCGGCAGTGCACAACCCAACCGAGGATATTCCATTTGAGGGAATAGTCCAACCGGCATGCCCTGACCGGCGAGACGAGACAGCTTGCCGTCCACAATCAGCATGGCTGGCGGCATCTGCGCGCCGAGTGAGTAATGCAGATAGTGCTCCCGGTGATCGATGATGCCGACGAACAAGGTGGCATGCTTGCCGATGCCCGTATCCAGCAGTTCCTGATTGAGACTGGCTAGCCAATGGGCAGGCAAGGCTTCCGGCGCTTCGCCATCCCACTGCGTCAGCCAGCGATTGCAGAGGTACTTGAGCAGTACGGTCACGAAGGCGGAAGAAGCGCCATGACCGGAAACATCGGCGAAATAGAAGGCGCTGTAGCGGTCGTTGAAGCGCTGATAATCGAGGAAATCTCCGGAAAGATATAGCGACGGCGCCAACCAATAGTCGCACTCCACGCCGCCGATCCATTGCGGGCAAGGCGGCAGCAGCTTGCGCTGAATATGCCCGCCGGCCTGCTGATCGAGACGCAGCATCGCCAGGTGGGTTTCCAGGCGCTCGTTGAGCTCCTCGAGCCGCTCCCGATCCCGGACATGCGCCTCGGCCAGGCGATGGTTTTCGATGGCCTTGTCGATCATGCGTCTCAACAGATCCCCGTGTATCAGAGGGTCAGTGATATAATCGACCAGCCCCGCGTCCACCGCCTTGTGCAGATCGCTATCGAGCATACTGTCGCTGACTACCAGGGTCGGCAGCCGGGCCGCCAGCGCGGCCCATTCCTGACTGGGCACCGCCCGCGCATGAGCCACCAGCATGGCGATGCCCGTCGGCAGCTCTGCAAAATGCTCTGCCGTCGCCACCGCGAAACGATCACTGGCGATGGTTTCCGCCAAGGCATCGCGTTCATTCCCTGGCCGATCGAGCACGCCGATCAGATGCCGTGAACTGACCATATCCGGCCTACCTCAATCGGCGTTCGCGCCGTTAGATTGCTGCACTGCTCCGCTCTCGTCATTCCCCTGCATATCCGAACCGGACGTTGCGTCGTCAAAATCCGCTTCATCGAAATCCGCATCGTCGAAGTCAAAGTCGTCGCTGGCAAAAGGATCCTTGCCGGACTGACCATCATTGACCTCGAAACGGCGCTTCTGCAGGAACGTATCGCGAATGAACGTATAGCGATCCCCTTGTATGAATCTTTCCTGATCGAGCAGTGACGCCCTTACATTGACAAGCTGCAGGGCACGGATGGACAACCGTATCTTGTCATCCTCGACATAGGCCAGCGGGTAGCTGTAGATATCCACCGGCAGCGCGCCGGTATCCCGCACGGTGCTGGGCCCCAGCAGAGGCAGCACCAGATAAGGCCCGCTATCGACGCCCCACCAGCCCAGGGTCTGGCCGAAATCTTCCTTGTTCGCGGTGATTCCCGCTGAGGTCGCCACATCAAACAGACCCGCTACCCCCAGGGTGGTATTGACGAAGAAACGCCCGCTGGCGACCCCGGCATTGTTCCACTTCCACTGCAGGATACTGTTGAGGACCGTACGTAATTCGCCCAGATTGGAAAAGAAGTTGCCAACGCTTTTCTCCACAGGATCCGGGGTCACGTAGGCATAGCCTTGCGCCACTGGCTTAAGCGCATAGCGGTCCAGGGTATCGTTGAAAGCGAATACTTGGCGGTTGAAGCCCTCCCAGGGATCCTCGGGACTACGTTCGGTATCCGGCGTGCTGGCGCAGCCTGCCAACCCCGCAAGGGCCATGGCGATCAAGGCGTTTCGCATTACACCCTTCCATCCCTGGCTACGCCGCGGCTGACCGCGCACTTCTTGATTGCACTGTTCCTTGCGCCTTAACGTCATAAAGATTCCTGATAGCAAGATGAGCAAGCTTATCGCTTACATAAAATAACATTTCCTGCACTGTAGCCGGCGCCGAAGGAACATACCACCCCCAGGTCGTCAACGGACAAGTCGTCGCGATTGAGATGGAAGGCGATGATCGAACCACAGGAGCTGGTGTTGGCGTAGCGATCGAGAATGATCGGCGCCTGAGTCTCATCGGGTACGCTGCCCAGCACCCGCCGGGCAATCATGTCGTTCATGTGCCGATTGGCCTGATGCAGCCACAAGCGCGACAGATCGCTGCCTTTCAGGTCGAAGCCGGCCAGGTGATCGGTGATCAGCGCCGCCACCATCGGACAGACCTCCTTGAATACCCGGCGTCCTTCCTGCACGAACAGCTTGTCCTCCGCCAGCGGGTCCGTATCCGTTACGCGATTGAGAAATCCCGCGTTATTGCGAATCGCATTGGAAAACCGCGTCACCAGCCGGGTGCCGCGAATCTCGAAGGCGCCGGGCATGGTCGCCAGGTCGCTCGCCTCGATCACCAGGGCCGTGCAGGCATCGCCAAAGATGAAATGGCTATCCCGGTCGCGGAAATTGAGATGCGCGGAACAGATTTCCGGATTGACCACCAGTACACGCCTGGCGTTACCTGCGCGAATCGCATTGGCGGCAATATCGATGGCGAAGGTAGCCGAGCTGCAGGCCACATTCATGTCGAAGGCATGGCCCCCGGCGCCCAGCGCCGCCTGAAGCTCCACCGCCACCGCCGGATACGGCCTCTCGAGGTTGGAACAGGCAACGATCACCATATCCAGCTCTTGTGCTTCGACGCCGGCATTCTGCAGTGCCTCGCCAGCGGCGGCAAGACCCATCTCGCATTGCAGCGAGGGCTCGTCGTTACTTCGCTGGGGGAGCCTGGGCCGCATGCGTTCGGGATCGAGAATACCCTGCGCGTCCAGCACATGACGGCTATGGATGCCCGACGCCTTGACGATGAACTCAGGGCTCGAATGCAGAAGCGGCTCCCGCTCGCCGGCCTCGATGGCCCGGGCATGGCGGCCATTTTCCATATCCACCCAGGCATTGAAACTTGCCGCCAGGGCGGCATTATCAATGCTGTCGAGCGGGGTGTAGAGCCCGGAGCCGGTGATCACCGCAGTAGTTGTCATAGTGTCTACTCTTTCGTATTCCAGCGATATCCTGACAGCGTATCCGCAGTCTAACCGCGCTTGCCGGTAATTTCCGCCCAGCGTTTTTCCAGTCGCTTGACGGAAACCGGCATCAAGGTGCCAAGCTGTTGAGCGAACAGCGAGACACGCAGTTCCTCGATCCACCAGCCGAATTCCGCCAGCGCCGGGTCCACGTAGCCTGCTCGGCGCGTCGCTTCCCGTCGATCCACCAGCCGCGCCTCGAAAGTCTCCACCTCCTGCATCAACAGCTGATCACGCCCTCGCTCCCGGGGCGCCTTTTCCAACCGAATCAAGGCCGCCTCCATATAGCGGGGATAGTGTTCGAGCCAGTCCCCCGCCTCTCCGATGAATCCGGGGTGCACCAGGCGCTGCATCTGGGCCTTGATGTCGCTGTACACCAGCGCCAAGGCGAAACTCAGGTTGCCCTTGAGTCGCTTGGTCACTTCGAGATGCCCTTTCAAGGCCTGCTCGAGCTGGTCCAGGCGCTGCTCACCCAAGGGCAACAGCCGATCGCTCGTTTCCTTCAGACGCGCATCGAAATCCTGTGGGCTACGCGGCAGCGGATCCCAGGCAGTACCTTGGAGGAATATCGCTTCGACGAAATCATCCACCAGCTGAGCCTTGCTCCCTACCTTGGCGAACAGCAGCGCGCAGCGTTCGAGTCCCTTGAGCCCGCGCAGCGATCTGACCTGCTCCGGCAAACGCTGCATGGCCAGGCGCTTGATACCGTGGCGATGGGCCTGCTGGGCTTTAGCGGGATGATCGAACAGCTCCACCTTGAAGCTATCGGTATCGTTTTTTGGAGAAACGTTTTCCACCAGCGCCGGATAGGCCTCGACCCGAATCCCTGCCTGGGTAGTGACCTTGGATTCCGCCAGTCCCTCTTCCGGCAGGCCTGTTACCTGGTTGCCGCCGCTTGCCTGTTTCGCCAGGGCCTGGGCGCCGGCGCTGGCGGCCTTCACAAAGCGTCGCTCCAGGGCCCGCGGATCGCGACCTTCACCCAATACGTTCCCTTCGTGATCCACCACCCTCAGATTGAAGACCAGATGAGGCTCCAATTGATCCCGACGCCAATCGCTTTCCTTCAGCCGCAGCCCGGTCTTGATGCGCAGGAAATCGCCCAGGGCGACGGTCAGAGGCATGTCCTCGGGAACCAGCGCTTCCAGTGCCGCGTCCACCCAGTCGGGAATCGGCACCACCTGGCGGCGCACGGCCTTGGGCAGCGACTTGAGCAGAGCGATGCACTTTTCCCGAAGCAAGCCCGGCACCAGCCAGTCGAGCCGGTCCACCGGCAGCTGTGGCAGCATCGCGGCGGGCACGGTCAGGGTCACGCCGTCATCCGCGGCACCGGGCTGGAAATGATAGCTTAGCGGATAGCGCACGCCGTTCAGATTCAGGCTGTCCGGATACTGTTCCGCAGTGACGTCCTGTGCCTCCCGAGCCATCAGGTCCGCCTTGTTCAGCTTGAGGATCTCGGGGTCCTGTGCTTCAGCCTTTTTACGCCAATGTTCGAAGCCCTTGCCGCCGACGATATCCACCGGCAGGCGCTGATCGTAGAAATCGAAGAGAGTTTCCTCGTCCACCAGGATATCGCGCTTGCGGGCGCGGTCCTCGAGATTCTCCACCTCATCGATCAGCGCCTGATTATGGCGAAAGAACGCAGCCTGAGTGCGATACTCCCCTTCCACCAGGGCCCGGCGAATAAAGATTTCCCGGGCCTCTGCCTGGGCAATAGGCCCGTAGTTCACCCTGCGCCGGGAGACGATCGGCAAGCCGAACAGGGTCACCTGCTCGAAGGCCACCACCTGGGCGCGTTTCATCTCCCAATGAGGTTCGCTATAGCTACGCTTGACCAGATGCCCGGCCAGGGGTTCGATCCATTGAGGTTCGATCCTGGCCGCCTGGCGGGCGAACAACCGGGTAGTTTCCACCAGCTCACCGGCCATGATCCATTTAGGGGTCTTCTTGGCGAGACCCGAGCCAGGGTGAATCATGAACTTGCGGTTGCGGGCGCCCAGGTATTCACGATTCTCCAGAAACTGACCAATGTTCGACAAAAGCCCGGTCAGCAGCGCCCGATGCAGCTTGCCGCTATTTTCGCGACGGCGCTCTCGCAGCCGGGCTTCCTGGTCGGTGCTTTCGTCGATTTTTTCCGCTGCGGGCGGCGCCGGCACCTGGATCTGCATGTCCTTGAGCAGCAGGCGCAGCTGGCGAAAGGTATCATGCCATTCCCGCAAGCGAAGGTAATTCAGATAGTGTTCGCGGCACCAGCGGCGCAGCTGGTTGCCGGAAAGCTCTTCCCGGGCCGCATCGAAGCCGGCCCAGAGATTCAACCAGGCGACGAAATCCGACTCCGGATCCTCCCAGCGCTTGTGGGCCTGATCCGCCGCCTGGCGTTTTTCCGCCGGCCGCTCCCGGGGATCCTGAATGGCCAGGGCCGAAACCACGATCAATACCTCCCGCAGGCATTTCTCCTGCGCCCCCGCCAGCACCATGCGCGCCAGACGCGGGTCGATGGGCAGCCGCGCCAGCTGTCGCCCGAGCTTCGTCAGGCGCTCCTCGTCGTTCACTGCGCCCAGTTCGAACAGCAGGCGAAAACCGTCCTTGATGAAGCGGGAATCCGGCGGATCGACGAAGGGAAAGGCTTCGATATCTCCTAGCCGCAGCGCCAGCATCGACAGGATCACCGAGGCCAGATTGGTGCGCTGGATTTCCGGCTCGGTGAACGCCGGCCGCGCCAGGAAATCCTCCTCGCTGTAAAGTCTGAGGCATACTCCTTCGGCGATACGCCCGCAGCGTCCCTTGCGCTGATCCGCGCTGGCCTGGCTGATCGGCTCGATGGGCAGGCGCTGGATCTTGGCCCGGTAGCTGTAGCGGCTGATGCGCACCAGCCCCGGGTCGATCACGTAGCGAATGCCCGGCACCGTCAGCGAGGTCTCAGCGACGTTGGTGGCTAGCACGATGCGTCGCCCCGGATGGGGCTGGAACACCCGGTTCTGCTCCGCGTTGGAGAGCCGGGCGTAAAGCGGCAGAATCTCGGTGCTCTTGAGATTGGCTCGGCGCAGGGTGTCCGCGGTCTCACGAATCTCTCGCTCCCCGGGCAGGAAGATCAGCACGTCCCGGGGGCCGTGCAGCCAGCGCTTCTGCCGCTCGATACTCTCAATTTCCTCCACTGCGTGAAGGATGCCCTCCTGCAAGGTCAGGTCGCTTTCGTCTTCTGCCTCCCGCACCAGCGGGCGATAGTGGACTTCCACTGGATAGGTGCGTCCGGACACCTGCACCACCGGGGCGGGCTTTAACTCGCCGTCCGCCTGCTGTGTCGCAAAATGCGCGGCAAAACGCTCCACGTCGATGGTGGCTGAGGTGATGATGATCTTGAGGTCCGGGCGGCGACTGGTAAGACGCTTGAGATAGCCCAGCAGGAAATCGATGTTGAGGCTGCGCTCGTGGGCCTCGTCGATGATGATCGCCTCGTAACGGCTGAGATCCGGGTCGTGCTGGGTTTCCGCCAGCAGGATACCGTCGGTCATCAGCTTGATCAGGGTGTCGTCACCGGTCTGATCCGTGAAGCGCACCTGGTAGCCCACCTGCTGGCCCAGGGGCACCTGCAGCTCTTCCGCCAGTCGAGTCGCCACGGAGCGTGCCGCCAGACGCCGGGGCTGGGTGTGACCGATCAGCCCGCGCCGCCCCAGGCCCAGTTCCAGGCACAGCTTGGGTAGCTGGGTGGTCTTGCCGGAGCCGGTTTCCCCGGCCACCACCACCACCTGATGAGAGGAAAGCGCTTCGAGCAGATCCTCGCGATACTCCACCACCGGCAGTTCTGGGGGATAATTGAGGGTGACGGGGAGTTCGCGCCGTCGCGCCAGTATGGCCTGGGAACTCGCCAGACGCTTCGCCACCTCCTGAATGCCACGATCGACGGGCTTGCCCTGCCGAGCGCGATGCTCGAGACCCGACAGGCGCTTGCGCAGCGTCATGCTGTCCCGCGAGAGCGTGTCGTCGAGCGCCTCGCGCAGTGTTGCGAGGGCGTCGATGGAAGAACGTGTTTCCAGGGAAGAAGGCGCGGCGGTGTTACTCAAGAACGATCTCGTCAAGGGCTGGCTCGTCAAGGACTCACTTTTGTCAACGTCAGTCTCATTGAATAGGGAAAGTATAACGGCCCGCCTTGTTCGGGCAGACCGTCAATTGTATCGCCGTTGGCCGGACATGACGACTCCGGCTCGAATTCCAGCGCTATTCGGTAGTGGTAGCGTAGCCGAGATTCTGATAGGCGGACATGGAGCCCAGGCAGTTTTCCACTCGAGAAAATCCCTGGCGACGCAAAAGCGCGGCGGCTACCGCGGCGCGCTTGCCGCTGCCGCAAAAGGTCACGATGGGCTTGTCTCGGGGCAGCTCGTCCATCTGGTCCGGCAGGTGGCCCAGATAGAGGTGTCGAGCCTGCGCTATATGAGCGCTTTCATATTCCTCGAGGGTTCTGACATCGAGCAGGACAAAATCTTCCCGATCATCGATCCGCTTCTTCAAGGCGCCGGCGGACAGGGTAGGAATCGTCGCATAATCCTCGCCGCTGGCCTCCCAGGCGGTCGTGCCGGGCACCAGATACGCCACGACATTTTCATAACCCAACCGGTAGAGCCCGCGCAGCTCGTCTTCAAGCGAGGCGGGATCGTCGGTCACCAGCCCCAACTCGTCATCATAGGACACTAGCCAGCCGATATACCCCGGCAGCACATCCGACGGCAGCGCAAGACTTTGCGGCACGTGCGCGCCGCAGAACGCCTCCGGCGTACGCAGATCGAGCACCAGCATGCCCGTTTCGACAAGTTCGGCAAACTGCTGCGGCGAGGCGGCTTTCACCTGAGGCAAGGCACGTCCCCCGGGCGCCTTGTCGTTGAGCTCTTCCATCTTGCGAAAGTACGGCGGCTGGTAATGGTGTTCCTCGGACTTTGTCTTGATGAACTCGTCACGTTCCAGCTGCAGCATGGGGTTATTGCGGCGCTCATAGCCCAGCGTCGAGAACTCCCGATCCGCCATGCCGCTGCCGCATACGGAACCCGCACCGTGAGCCGGATAGAGTTGGACGCCGTCCCCCAAGGGCAGCAGCTTGTTGAAGATGCTGTCGTAGAGCTTGGCGCCCATTTCCTCGCGACGATCCGGATAGAAATCCGTACGACCGACGTCGCCGATAAAGAGAGTGTCACCGGTAAATACAGCAATTGGATCGTCGCTGAAGGTGGTATCCGCCAGGACAAGACTGATGCTGTCGAAGGTGTGTCCGGGGGTTTCCAGCACGCTCAAGCGAGCCTTGCCGATCTCGAATTGCTGGCCCTCCTTGACCGGCTCCGCATGCTCCACCTTGCCGCCCTGGCCGTGAAACACCCTGGCACCCGTGGCCTGGGCCAAGGCTTGCGAACCCACCACATAGTCTTCGTTACGATGGGTTTCGAACACATGAGAAATATTGGCCCCCTGTTGCCAGGCAAGATCGAGATAGACATCGATATCTCGCCTAGGATCAATCACCGCCGCCATGTTGCCGTCGATGATCATGTAGGAAAGGTGGGCAACTCCCTCTGACTTGATTTTCTCGAGGATCATTCCAGTCTCCTCCCCGCCGCGTGGACATTCGATGTATGTTACAAGCTGCTGAAACCGTGAAATCGGGGCTTTAGCAAAAGCGCCCCTCGGCTATGCCTTACGGTTACATCATTAGCACCCCATATAACATGGAATCGAATACCGGAATTTCAAGCGCGAAAATCATTCAGACCGAGGCGGCAAGAAAGCCTGTATAAAGCTTTTAGGACTCATTATCCCGAAGCTCCTTGCGCAGTACCTTGCCCACGTTGCTCTTGGGCAGTTCGTCGCGAAACTCCACCTGACGTGGCACCTTGTAGCCGGCGAGTTCCTTCTTGCACCACTGGCGCAGGGTCTGAACGTCAAGCTCCGGATTGCGGGACACCACGAATAGCTTGATGGCTTCACCGGTGTCGTCGTCCGGCACACCCACCGCCGCCGCTTCCACCACGTCCGGATGACCGGTCACCACGTCCTCCACCTCGTTGGGATAGACGTTGAACCCGGAGACGATGATCATGTCCTTCTTGCGATCGACGATGCGGATATAGCCGTCTTCCTGCAGCACCGCGATATCGCCGGTGCTGACCCAGCCCTCGTCGTCCAGGGCCTGCCGCGTCTCTTCCGGCATGTTCCAGTAACCCTTCATGACCTGAGGGCCCTTGACGCAAAGCTCTCCCGCCTCCCCCAGTGGTAGCACTCGACCGTCCGGACTCACCACCTTGACCGAAGTGCCAGCCACCGGCTTGCCGATGGTACCCAGCTGTATGGCATCCATCGGGTTGAAGGAAACGATCGGTGAGGTTTCCGTCAACCCGTAGCCTTCTGCCACCGGACAGCCGGTCACCTCCTGCCAGCGATTGGCCGCCGCCTTGGTCAGCGCCATGCCGCCGGAAATGGTCAGCTTGAGTTTGGAGAAATCCAGCCGCTTGAAGTCGTCTCGCTGGCAAAGCGCATTGAACAGGGTGTTCAGGCCGATAAAGGCGGTAAACTCGAGCTTTCCGAGCTCCTTGACGAAGCCTTCGATATCCCGTGGGTTGGGAATCAGCACCGTATGATTGCCGGTTTCAAACAGAAACAGGCAGTTCACCGTAAAGGTATAGATGTGATAGACCGGCAGCGGCGCGATGATCATTTCGCAGCCATCGGTAAGATTTTCGCCGATGGCCAGACGCGCCTGGAGCATGTTGGCCACCAGATTGGTATGGGTCAGCATGGTGCCTTTGGGACGTCCCGTAGTACCACCGGTGTACTGCAGTATCGCCACGTCCTCCCGCTGCCAAGTCACATCCTGATGCTCAAGCGCGCGGCCTTTGGTCAGGGTCTGATTGAAGGGCACGGCCTGGGGCAGAGTGTAGCGCGGCACCATTTTCTTGATGTACTTGACCACCGCGTTGATCACCAGCCGCTTGGGCAGCGGATGCAGGTCCGCCAATTGCGTGACCACGACATGCTCGATGTCGGTTTCCTCGATGATCTTGTCGAGCTTGGCGGCCATATTGGCCAGTATGACGATGGCCTTGGCGCCGGAATCCTTGAACTGGTGCGCCATTTCCCGCTCCGTGTAGAGTGGGTTGGTATTGACCACTACCAGTCCCGCCCGCAGCGCGCCGAATACCGCCACCGGATACTGCAGCACGTTGGGCAGTTGAATGGCGATACGATCGCCGGGCTCCAACGTCGTCTCGTGGGTCAGCCAGGCGGCGAAATCCCGAGACAGACGCTCGAGCTCGCGAAAGGAAACGACGTGGCCCATGCAGCTGAAGGCAGGCTTGTCGCTGAAGTTCTCGACGGAACGGTGAAAGACATCCAGCAGGGTACCGTAGCTCTCCAGATCCTCCAGCGGCGGTCCGTCGAGTTGATAAGCGCTCGCAGGCTCACTCATGGCAATTCTCCGCAGCCGTGGCGATCAAGCGCCACTCATTAGTTTTTATTAGGACTCGGCGCGTTCGTTTGCGGGACGCCCTCGCTTGAGCAGCAAGCAAGCCCGGCGGGGGAACCTCACAACCGAATCAAACAAGCGTTTCATGAAGTAATAACATCTAGCTCGTCGAATTGAAACCAGCGGTAACAGCGAAATTCCCTGTGGCATTGAAACGCGCCTGGATTTCCCCGTCCTTCCACACCAGCAGTTCACCGGGGGCCATGCGTATCCAGTCCTCGTTGTCTGTCAGCGGCTCAGTGGCGATCACTGAGACGATATCGTTGGGGGTGGTGTGCTCGACGAAATTGACGCTCAGCTCCGCATCGGAAAGGCTTGCCTTGCCGAAGGGCGCGCGCCGGGTGATGTGCGCCAGTTTCGTGGAGCAATAGGTATAAAGATACTCGCCGTCGGAAAGCAGCAGATTGAAGACGCCTAGCCTGCGTAAACGCTCGCAGAGCTCGTGCAGCGCTCCCCACATGACCTCGCGGGACTGGGGTGGGGCGTCGAAGCGTCGCCGCAGCTCCCCCATCAGGAAACAGAAGGCATGCTCGCTGTCCGTATCGCCGATGGGACGATAAAAGGCCAGAGGCAACGACTCCCAGCCTTCGAGCTGACCGTTGTGCGCGTAGCACCAGGGACGCCCCCACATTTCCCGGGTGAAGGGATGGGTATTGGCCAGACGCACCTGGCCCACGTTGGCCTGACGGATATGACTGATCACCACGTGTGACTTGATCGGGTAGTCACAGATCAACCGGGCGATCGGCGAATCCACCGAGGGGTGCGGATCGCGAAAGTCCCGGTAACCGCCTTCCTCGTAGAACGCGATGCCCCAGCCGTCCCGATGCGGACCGGTGCCGCCCCCGCGATGCAGAAATCCCGTGAAGCTGAAGCAGATATCCGTGGGCACATTGGCGCTCATACCCAGCAGTTCACACATGCGGTTCCTCCCTGGGCGGCTCCTGCCGCCGTGCCGATTGTCGGCCTATTGTTATCATGACCAGCAGCACCAGTAGCCCGATCAAGACCAGCACCAGCATCCAGGGGCGAAAAACCGCCGGATCCAATCCAAGCTGGCGTGTCAGGCGCTCCACCGGTGGTTCGATGCGGTCGGTCCAGATCTGGCCGGCGCGCTGAACCAGCCCCGGCGGTTCGGTCGTTGGCGGCTCGGGTTCCTGCTCCAGCGCCTGGGTGGCAAGGCCCTTGTCGTCCAGTCCCGCTGCGTCCAGGCCCACCTGGCCTTCGGTATTGATTAACACATCCGGCAAGGGAATTTCGCGAGTTTGCCCGTCGAGTTCGACGGTCGCGAGCAGTTTCAAGGGCAGCCGATAGGTGGGGTCCAGCTCGGGTAACTCAACTCGCCATTGTTTCTCGCCCCGCTCGGTCACCGGCAGGGCCTGGCCCTGTAGTCTGGCCTGGAGGCGCGTATTGGCGCTATCGAGCCGAGGATGCTGGGCGGTGAGTTCAACCGTCTGCTGTCGGCTGTCCAGCGACGCACCGATAGGCGAGCGCACGTTGACTGCCAGAACACGCTGCCGACGCAGCCCTTCAGCCCGAGCATCGACGATCAGGCGAGCGTTGCCCGGTCGTGTGGGCGCAGGCAGGATCCCGGTGAATTTTCCACCGTCTTCGCTCAGAGAGCTGGATACCTGAATATTGCCATCGGCATCTTCCAGCATGACCCGCACCGTCAGATTCGATGATTGCATGTCATCGGGCATGGCGTCTTTTTCGAACCAGGCGGAGAGCGCTACCGGAAAGCCGAGATACAGGGTATCGGGTAGCTCGCCGGTATGAAGCATCAGCGGGGATTCCACCTGAATTCGGCTGCCCGCATCGATTTCACCCTCCAGCTGCCATTCTCCCACTTGGGGCGACGGCACGCTGATGAGGTCGAAGCGAGGTTCCTGCTGCCAGCGTATCTCCTGCGGGTGGTCGTCTCGGGTATAGCGGCTGCCGTCCGGCGCCACCAGTATCGGCGCCGGGGCCTCCGGGGCATGGAACAATAGCGCGGAGAAGTTTTTTACCTGGGGATCGATCGTGAAGCGGCCCGCCTGCAGCGGCACCTGATCCGCGGGAAACAGCCGATCGATGATCGTCAGAAATACCCCCAGCAGATCATCCGGGTTCTGCGCCTTGACGGCGAGCCCGCCGGTTCTCTGCGCCAGTTGCTCCACCAAGTCGAGATCCGCTTCGTCGGAAAAGGCGATGGCATGTATGACCACATTCTGGTTCGCCAGATCCGGCGCCAGCTCGTTCAACAGCGCCTGACGGGAACGTCGATCCCCCTCGGCCTTGCTGCCCGCCGGCGCGGACAGATCGATCATGCCGTCCGTCAGCAGAATGATGTGACGCTGGCCCGCGCCGGGTACGCCACCCGCCTGACGAATCGCGCCTTCGATATCCGTGAAGGGCTGATACCGGGATAGCGCCGGTTCCAGGTCACGGGCCTTGTCGCGCCACTGCTCGTCGACGCGGCTCAGCGGCAAGGGATTGTCGATGTCTTCGCCGAAGGTCCAGATACCCACGCGAACGCCGGCGGGCAGCAGCGCCGCCAGCAGTTCGAGAGAGCTGACGCTCAACTTTTCCGGATCGTTATGACGCATGCTACCGGACACATCGAAGATAAAGCGCAGATCCGAGGCGCTCTCCTGAATGGCTTGCTGGGCGAAATCGTTTTCCCGGGACGGATCAGCGATGGACTCCGCCTCCGCTAGCGATGACCACGCCATCACTCCGCACAGGAACCACAGCAGAGGCCGCAGCAGGCCGCCGAGCCGAGCGCGTGTCTTCATGGTTCAGCCGATCACCGGTTCGCGACGTGATCGCTTCGGCGTCGCACCGTGGGCTTGGCTGTCTGTGCCCGGCCTCCTGCCCGGGGAACGGCCATTATCCCTGCGCCGCCCGCTCTGCCAGATCAGAATCCCCAGCAGGGCGCCGATTCCCGCGCCGATGGCAAGCAGAAAGAACGCACCGGTGGCACTCTGATGCTGTAGTTTCGCCACCACCGCCATGACGATAGCGGGGGCCCAGCCGGTATAATCGCTTGTCTGCTCCGGCATCGGCAGCGTGTAATGGCCGGGCATCAAGATCAGGCCGGCGACGACGCCGGTGAGTACCCAGCGCGGCAACCGTGGCAGAAAGCGAATGCCCAGATGCCCGGTCACCAGGACCACCAGGGACAGCAACAGATAGACTAGCCACAGCAGTGGCATCGAATCGGAAATCAGCATCGTTCACTCCAGAAACATTCACTCCAGACAAGGAGTTGACGGGCCTGATTGGGGTTTCCGTCCTCCACTTGACCAGTATGGTACCTTGCCATCGATGAAAGCACAGCCGCCCATGAACAAGACAATGCCAGAATCCACGACATCCCCCGTTCAACGCTTCTTTCGCGAAAGCGATCCTCACTGGCACTGGCTCGAGGAGCGTGAGAGCCCCGAGGTGAAAGCGTTTCTCACTGCAGCCAACCAGGAAGCGGAAGCCTGGTTCGCCCCCCTGTCGCCGCTGATCGAGTCACTCTATCAGGGTCATCTGGCGCGTCGCGAGCTGGCCACTCGCAGTCTTTCCACCGCGCTCGATCATTACGTGTACTGGAGCGAAACCGCCGCCAGCGAAGACTATCCCCGCTGGTGGCGTCATCCTGTCGATAGTCCCGAACGGCCTGAATGCTTCCTGGACCTGGTGATTCGAGCGAAGGGCGGCTTTTTCGAATTGGGGGATATGGCGCTATCTCCCAGCGAAAGATGGCTGGCCTGGACCGAAGACACCAGCGGCGACGAGGTCTTTACCCTGTTCCTCAAGCGTCTGCCGGATGGAGAGCCGCATCGTCTGCTCGAGGATATCGGGCCGGAACTGGAGTGGGCGGAAGACGATCGTACCCTGCTGTTCACTCGCTACGACGCGACTCAACGTCCGCACAGCATCTGGCGTTTGAATATTCACTCGAAAAGTGCACCCGAACTGATACTCAGGGAGGATGACCCGGAATTCTGGCTAGGGTTGGGCAAGACCCGTTCGAAGGCCTGGCTGGTGCTGGAAAGCGCCTCCAAGAACACTTCGGAATGCCACCTGATTCCCGCTCGCGCGCCGGAGACTCCGCCGCGCTGTTTCCGTTCTCGTCAGCCGGGAGTGGAGTACGCCATCGAGCACCGTCCGGGCACGTTCTATATCCTTCACAACGAGTCCGCCACGCACTTTCGTCTCGATCAGACGCCGGAAGCAGACATAACCGCCTGGCAGCCGCTGGTGGACCACCGCGAAGCCGTCACACTGGAAGGCGTGGACGCCTTTGCCTGGGGACTGGTGCTCACGGAGCGCCATCACGACGATGCCCAGACCCAGCTGCGAATCCTGGAGCTGGATGATCAGCGGCAAGTGGTGCGACGCGACCGACTGCTCGCCTTGCCGGAAATACCCTCCAGCATGGCCTTGGGGGACACTCCACACTTCGAGGCTCGCTGCCTGCGGCTGCAGGAGGAATCCTTCACTCTGCCACCGCGCTGGATCGAGCATGATCTGGACAACGATGAACGACGCCTGCTCAAGCAGCTGCCGGTATACGGTGACTTGCAGCCGGAACAACTGAGCTGCCGGCGCCTATGGGCGACGTCTCATGACGGTGAGCGAGTTCCGGTTTCCGTGGTCGCTCGACGGGATCTGTTGGGCAGGGAGCCGTTGCCTACTCTGCTTTACGGGTACGGCGCCTACGGTGAAGCCCTTGACCCCTGGTTCTCGATTGCTCGCCTGGAGCTACTGGCTCGCGGCGTGGCCTTCGCCGTCGCTCATGTTCGCGGCGGTGGCGAGCGTGGCGAACCCTGGTACCTGGCGGGCAAGCTCGAGCACAAGACCAACAGTTTCGAGGATTTCCTCGCCGCTCGCCAAGCGCTGGTCGACAAGGGCATCAGCGATGACAAGCGTATCGTCGCCTATGGCGCGAGCGCCGGCGGGCTGTTGGTGGGTGCCAGCCTGAACCTGGCCCCGGATGCGTTCTGTGCCGCGGTACTCGATGTGCCTTTCGTCGACGTGCTGCGCACCATGGAAAACCCGGAACTGCCGCTGACCACTGCGGAATACACCGAGTGGGGCAATCCCGGCGACCCGGCAGTGAAAGAGCGCATTCAAGCCTATTCGCCGCTTGATAACCTCCCCTTGGACAGCGCCAGCCAGACGCCCTACCCGAGCCTCTTTCTGCAAGGCAGCTGGCAGGATACCCGGGTGCCCTACTGGGAACCCGCCAAACTCTATGCGCGACTCAACGAGCAGGGAAATACAATAGGGCCGGTGCTGCTGTATACGGAAATGGAAGCCGGTCACGGCGGCGTCTCCGGCCGCTTCCAGGCCTGGCGTGACAACGCTCGCCAGGATGCCTACATCCTTTGGGCGCTGGGACTCGAAAGTAGTTAGAGGAAGGGATTATTCCTCGAAAGGCAGGATGGCGATGATATGGTCGTCCCAGTGGGACTCCGGCACTTCGAGCTCGGAAATGGCGAAGCCGGAGACGCTGATGCCCGCCCGGTGCACGCTATTGGGGTCACCGGAGATCAAAGGATGCCAGGCGGACAGGCCGCGTTTCTCATGCACTCGACGATAAGCGCAGCTTTCCGGCAACCAGCGAAACCGATCGACCTTGGCCGGAGTCAACTGGATGCAGCTCGGTACCGTGGCGAAGCGATTGGGATAATCGCTGCAGCGACAGCTCCGGGTATCCAGTAACTCGCAGGCCAGCTGCAAGGTCGCGATATCGCCGGTTTCCTCGTCCTCGAACTTGAGCAGGCAGCATTGACCACAGCCGTCGCATAGCGCCTCCCACTCCTCCTGGGTCAACTCATCGAGAGCGAAACGCTCCCAGAAACGCTCGCGCATCTTTTTTCCTGCAGTGTCTAACATAATCGATCATGCCTTTCGCGCGACTCCGGGCGCGATAAATCAAGAATGCTTTTCGCGCGGGGTCGGGCGCGATAATAAATAGTACCTTTCGCGGGGTCGGGCGCGATAAAACTAGAGGGTATCCGTAAATTCTGGTTGACCATACAACCAAACCACGAAAAGAGAAAAGTCATTCCTGAAAAATCCACTCTTGACTAAGCCGTAATATGTCCACAAAACTAGACATATGGAAATCTCAGAAGCAATCGCGAGCTTTGCCGCACTTTCTCAAGAGACTCGACTGGAAGCATTTCGGCTTCTGGTTCGTCATGAGCCGGAGGGAGTCCCGGCGGGTGAGATCGCAAGACAACTGGGTGTA
The DNA here is from genome assembly GCF_007954585.1 of Pistricoccus aurantiacus. Taxonomy (GTDB): domain Bacteria; phylum Pseudomonadota; class Gammaproteobacteria; order Pseudomonadales; family Halomonadaceae; genus Pistricoccus; species Pistricoccus aurantiacus. Next base: position 2,275,155 of record NZ_CP042382.1, on the reverse strand, counting down.
CCGCACAACACGATGTCAGCACATTTGTCTGTGCTGACCCGTGCAGAGCTTGTTCTCTCACGACGCCAGAGTCGTTCCATCATCTATCGAGCCAACTTGAAGCATATGCAAGAGGCGGTCCGATTTCTGATCAATGATTGTTGTGCGGGCCATCCAGAGGTCTGTGAGCCGCTGATATCCTCGCTGGTCGCCTGCCCGCCCAATCGGACGAATCCATAAAGGAAGGCGTGTATGACCACATCGAAAATCTCACAGGCTCCCATTACAGCTGACGGCATGGGGCTGTTTGAACGCTTCCTCTCCGTCTGGGTGGCGCTGGCCATCATCGCCGGCGTGCTGCTGGGCCAGTTCGCCCCGGCTATCCCCGAGGCTCTGTCGCGTTTCGAGTACGCCCAGGTATCGATCCCGGTGGCGGTGCTGATCTGGGCAATGATCTTTCCCATGATGGTGCAGATCGACTTCACCTCGATCCTCGGCGTACGTCGCCAGCCCAAGGGGCTGGTCATCACCACCACGGTGAACTGGCTGATCAAGCCCTTCACCATGTTCGCTATCGCCTGGTTCTTCCTGACCGTGGTGTTCGCGCCGCTGATCCCCGCTGAAAAAGCCAATGAATACCTGGCCGGGGCCATCCTGCTGGGTGCCGCACCCTGCACCGCCATGGTCTTCGTGTGGAGCTACCTCACCCGCGGCGACGCCGCCTACACCCTGGTTCAGGTGGCGCTCAATGACCTGATCATGCTGTTCGCCTTCGCCCCCATCGTGGTCTTCCTGCTCGGCGTGTCGAACATCCAGGTGCCCTGGGATACGGTCATCCTGTCGGTGGTACTCTACATCGTCATTCCGCTGGGCGCCGGCTACCTGACCCGTCAGGCTGTCATCAAGCGGCGCGGCATCGCGTGGTTCGACAACGTCTTCATGAAACGCCTGGCGCCCATCACCCCGATCGGCTTGATCATCACCCTCGTATTGCTGTTCGCCTTCCAGGGCGACGTGATCATTGCCAACCCGCTGCATATCGTGCTGATCGCCATCCCGCTGATCCTCCAGACCTTCCTGATCTTCTTCATCGCCTACGGCTGGGCCAAGGTGTGGAAGGTGCCCCACGACGTCGCCGCGCCTGGGGCAATGATCGGCGCCAGCAACTTCTTCGAACTGGCGGTGGCCGCCGCCATTGCCCTGTTCGGCCTGCAGTCCGGCGCGGCGCTGGCAACGGTGGTGGGCGTACTGGTGGAGGTGCCGGTCATGCTGGCCCTGGTGCGCATCGCCAATGCTACCCGTAGCCATTTCCCGACGGCTCAAGAGACTCGCGATTAAGCCTTGGCCCTTGAGATAGCGCTAAAAGCCCCGGGCTGAAGGGGCTTTTCACGTTTGCCTTTGGCTCAGGTCAGCAACTGCTGGATCTCGTCTGCAGGAATAACCTTGCCCTCCGTAACGATCTCACCATCAATCGCCAATGCCGGCGTGCGCATGATGCCCGCATCGATGATGGCATTGGTGTCGGTCACCTTCTCGATGTCGTATTCGAGTCCTTTCGCTTTTGCAGCGTCTTCCGCATTTGCTGTCAGCTGTTTGCATTTGGCACAGCCGCTGCCATAGATCGTAAATTTCATGATTTGTCCTCGCTCGTGACGTAAGTGTAACGGGTGGAACTACCACCAGTTGCCATAAATAAAGCCGGATATGGTGGCCATCACCACCACCAGCGCGCAATAAACCAGTGTTTTTTGCGTACCCAATATGGTGCGAATCACCAGCATGTTCGGCAGGGACAGTGCCGGTCCTGCCAGGAGCAGCGCCAATGCCGGCCCCTTGCCCATGCCGGATCCCATCAGTGCGTCGACGATAGGTACTTCGGTCAGAGTAGAGAAGTACATCAGTGCGCCCAGTACCGAAGCGATAACGGTAGAGGCCAGGGTGTTATCGCCTACGGCCACAGCCACCCATTCCGACGGTATGATTCCCTCGTGGCCGGGGCGACCCAGCGCGAAGCCGGCAACGAACACGCCCGCCAGCAGCAGAGGCAGGATTTGTTTGGCGAAATCCCAGCTTTGTAGCGCCCACTCGCGATCCTGCTCACGCAACGCCGAGATGATCATCAAGCCGGCGATACCGATAGCGAAGGGTAGCTCGGGAACACCCGGCACAATGACAGCCGTGGCGCCGATCACCGCCGCCAGCATCAGTAACCGAGTCGCCGGCCAGTGCCAGCGCCAGATCAGCAGGCCCGCCAGCGCGGCGGAAAGCAGTGCGGTAATCTGCCATTTCCACTGGTAAATCCGCATCCAGGCGGCGCTGTCCGCAGCCGCCCAGTTAGCGAATACCAGCACCCCGATCATCAGGGCGAAAAAAGTCACAATCGCACTCATCGGCTTATCCGTGCCATCGCCCCCGAATCCACGAGTGTTCTTGACCACTCGCCGTGCCTCTTCCCTGCGGTAGATCAGGTGCATGAGGGTACCGATCACCAAGGCGAACAGGATGGCCCCGACTGCACGGGCAATGCCGATCTCGGCGCCCAGCACTTTGGCGGTGACGACCACGGCCATGATATTGATGGCGGGTCCCGAATAAAGAAACGCAATCGCCGCGCCCAGGCCCGCGCCACGCTTGTAGATGCCTCCGAACAGGGGCAGGACGGTACAGGAACATACGGCCAGCAGCGTACCGGATACCGATGCCACGCTAAACGCCACCGGTTTGGACGCCTCGGGGCCCAGGTAGCGCATCACCGCCCCCTGACTGATATACGTCGACATGGCACCGGCAATCAGGAACGCCGGCAGCAAGCACAGAATAACGTGCTCCTGGGCGTACCAGTGGGTCAGGCGAACCGCTTCCAGTACCGCGTTGTCGAAGCGCGCCGTTCCGGCGGGAAGAAAATAGATCAGCAGAAAGGCGGCCAGCATGAAGAACAGCAGGTTGGTTTCACGAGCGTTGCCGGCATACAGCTCGCGTAATCGCGTGGTCATCTGAACACTCCTTGAAAGGGCCATCGGTTGAAGCACTTCTTTCATGGAGACGAACCCACACGCAAAAGGATGCAGAAAAAATGCGTTACCGAGGTACGTGGCAGCAGACTTGACCGTTTTCATCAAACCTGATCTGACAGTTCATGACAATCTGCTTCCTCAAGCGCTGTCGAGCCCGCAGCAGGCGGGATTTGGCCGCGCTCAGCGCCAGTCCATGCTGTTCTGCGTAGCGCGCCTGGGTCTGACCGTGCAGGTCGCACTGCTCGACGACATTTCGATCCTCCTCGGACAGTTGGGCCAGATTACGCATCAGACATTCTTCCAGTTGGGCGATGGGCGGCTTTTCATCACGCTCAAGCGGCATGTCAGCGTCAAGATCGATAAACGTTTTCGCGGTGCGCAAGCGGTCCGTCAGAACGTTGCGCAGGACGCTGAATAGCCAGGCCCTGGGATTTCGCACCTCGCAGAACGCATGGCCTTGCAGAACAAGCTTCAGAAACAGATCCTGAAGCACGTCATCCGCGTCGTGGGGATCCGCGATTCGTGCCCGCAAGAAAGCGCGCAACTCCTGCTCATGCGCGTCCCAGGCGCTCAAGATGCAGACAGGCGTCATGTCAGGGAGCATTTTACCTTTCTTGCTGTCGCGCTATCGGCCTTGTTCATTGGCATCAGCCTGCTGGTTTCAACCATTAAATCCGCCTACCTAAAACTAGTAACGGGACTCGGTAGGCGTTCGATACGCATCCAGCAGATAGTCCTCCTTGGGCGGAGGCATCTGCAGATAAAAGCCTTTCTCCTTGATGGCCTCGATTACCGTAGTCGTCTCCACCCGCGCCAGGGGCTTCTGCGGCGTCAGCACCAAAGTCATGACAGCTTGCGGCGTGCCGAAGCTTGCAAGCAGCGCCTCGGGGACGTCCACCAGGCCACGCTGCTTGTCCACATAGAGATACATCTCGTCCTTACGCGAGCTCTTGAACACTTCGCATAATAGCTTGCCGTCTCTCAAGGAAGTCATGTAGTGGCGACCTCTTTCAATGCATTCGCCAAGGGTTGGGCCAGACGCTCGCCCCGCCAGCCTCGAGGCAACGGTAACGGCGCATCCAGCAGGCTCGCTCCCACCAGCGCTTCAAGGTCCCGGCGTCGCATCAAGACCTCCGGCGCCAGCCCCAGCGTTTCAGCTTCAGCGGCGACGACCTGCTTGAGCGCCTTGAGACGCTTCTTGAACGCTGGCGTCATGGGAGAAGGCAGTGGCGCCGGCAGCTCCTCCTGCGCCTGCTGGCGTGCCTGTTCAACCAAGGCCAGCAGCGTGTCTCCCTCGCGTTTGATCAGCGCGGGCTTGAGCCCTTGGATATCCGCCAGCAGGGTTTTGTTTTTGGGCATTCGCTCAGCGATTTCATAGAGTAGTTTGTCGTTGATCAGCCAGCCGCGTGGCAGGTTGCGTCGGCGAACTTCCGTTTCTCGCCACTGTGTCAGACGCTGGTAGGCCTCTATCTGACGGGGAGATAGCCGCCACAGCTGACGCTGGCGCAGATACCATTGTCCATTCGCTGCGTTGCCCTCTTCCTGAATGCCGAGCGTGTGACAGTCTTCTTCCAGCCACGTCAGCCGACCGGAGCCCTCGAGTGCCTTGCGCTGAGCCCGCCAGGCGTCCAGCAGATACACCACGTCCCAGGCCGCATAGCGCTGCTGAGAGTCGGAAAGCGGGCGCTCCAGCCAATCGGAGCGAGTTTCGTCCTTGGGCAACACTTCGCCGGTCCAGCGCTCCACCAGACGCTGATAGCTCATGGCCGGGTCTTCCCCAAGAAGCGCCTGGGCCAGCTGGGTGTCCATCACGGGAGCAATCGCCACATCGGCCCAGATGCGCATGACCTCCAGGTCTTCACTGCTGGCGTGCAGCAGTTTCAGGGGGCCGGAAGCCAACAGCTCGCGCAGGGCCTGTGTCGCTTTTACCGCCTGAGGATCGATCAGGTACACCGGGCCACCCCCGTATAGCTGGATCAGCGCGGGTACCGGGTAGAAGGTGGATTCGCGAAAGAACTCCGTGTCCATGGCCAGGGTATCGGCCTGACTGAGTGCTCGACAGGCGGCATCCAGCGCTTGAGGGGTATCGATCCAGCGAATATCGAGGTCAAGGGACATAAAGAATCGGGGCTCGGTTTGAGAAAAAGGAAGGTCGGTCAAACGCTGGAAAACGGCAGACGCCCGTTGAACGCTCGGCTCAGGGTGCCGCCATCGACATATTCCAGTTCGCCGCCCATGGGCACCCCATAGGCAAGACGAGACAAACGGATATCACGATCTTCGAGCTGGGCGGCAATATAATGGGCCGTGGCCTCTCCCTCCACGGTGGGATTGGTGGCCAGGATAATCTCGTCGATTTCACCCTCGGACAGCCGCGATTCCAACTGATCGAGACCGATATCTTCCGGGCCGATACCGTCCAGGGGGGATAGATGACCATGCAGCACGAAATACTGACCGCGGTAGCCGCCGGCTTCTTCGATGGCCAGCATATCCGCCGGGGATTCGACGATACACAGGAGTCGCTCATCGCGCCGGCTGCTGCGACACAGCTCGCACAGCTCCGCCTCGGTCAGAGTGCGACAGCGCCGACAATACCCCACTTCCGCCAAGGCCTGAGCCAATATCGCCGCCAGGCGTTCGCCGCCGGGTCGATCCCGCTCCAGCAGATGCAGCGCCATCCGCTGAGCGCTCTTGGGACCGACGCCGGGCAGCACGCGCAGCGACTCCAGCAGTCGATCCACCAGGGGTGAAAAACTCATCAGAACGGCATCTGGAAGCCCGGGGGAAGATTCAGGCCGGAAGTGGCCTCTTCCATCTTGGCCTTGGAGCTGGCTTCCACCTTGCGCACCGCGTCGTTGACCGCTGCGGCGAGCAGATCCTCGAGCAGCTCCTTGTCCTCTTCCATCAAGGAAGGGTCGATTTCCACCTTGCTGACATCGTGGCGACCGTTCATGGTCAACCTGATCATGCCCGCGCCGGCTTCGCCCTGGACTTCGGACTGCGCGATTTCCTCCTGCACGCGCTGCATTTTTTCCTGCATTTCCTGGGCCTGCTTCATCAGGTTGCCCATTCCGCCTTTCAACATGATCTTTCCTCTCTCATGGGAATAATTTTATACCGCTAGCTGCCATCAACGGATTGCTCGCATCAAGCTAATCAGCTTCCGATTCGGGGCTTTCCGCTGACACGCTTTCCTCGATCAGTGTGGCGCCAAACACCTGTTGCAACTGTTGAATATGCGGGTCCGACCGCAAGGCTTCAACCGCCACCGCATGACGTTCCTTAGCCAGCCGCTCGGTCTGGGCGCTAGGAGTTTCGACATCCGGATCAATCTCTCCCGGGCTGATATCGAGCCGCCGCGGTAAGCCGCTGGCCTCGAGTGCCTTCTGTATGCGCTGGATGTGAATATCCGCCAGCATCGCCGATTGGCCGGGATCCAGACGCATCTTGAGTGTACTGCCGTCGTCTGTTTCGACAGCGCAGTGAGCGGCCAGGTTTCGTGTCAGGCCGCTGAGCGAAAGTCCTTCGAAAAGCCTCAGCCAGGCAGTGTGATCGAGCCGCTCCGCGTCGCCGAGCGTAACGTCTTGCGATGCCGTTTCGTGCTCCACGGCGCTTTCCTCGACGATACCCCCTTCATCACTCTCTTCATCCGCTTGAAGGTCCACCAGTTTCTCAGCCGGTGGCGCTTCCGGGGCGAGCTGCTCATCCAGAAGCCAGGGCGGCGGCTCATCCAGCGGCGGAGTGTCATCGATAGGCTGCGAGACATCGGCGGGTTGGAGGTCTTGGTCGGACTGAGAGCCCTCGGCCAAGAACTCAGGAGACGGTAAGCCGGAAGATGCTGTTTCATCAGGGGGAGAAATCCCAGCCGATGGAGAAGACTTCTCGGCGGGAGGCGTGAAGGGTTCTTTGTATGCTGCTGAGAATTCCTTACCTGCTGAAGGCTCTTTACCCGCTGACGGCTCTTTATCCTTAACCGCTGAGGGCTCTCCGCGCAACGGCAGCGGCGTCTGGGGCGGTTTGGGCACGCCCTGGGGGCGAAACGCTAGCATTCGCAGCAAGGTCATTTCCAGCGCCGCACGCATATCCGGCGCGTATTCCATGTCGCCTCGCCCTTGCAAGCCGATCTGGTAATAGAGTTGCACGTCTTCCGCGGTAAAGCGCGCCGCCAGGGCGAGCAGGCTATCGCGGTCGCCGTGGCCGTTATCCACCGCGTTCGGCACCATCTGCGCGATGGCCAGGCGATGCAAGAGACCCAATAGATCGTCCAGCACGCCGGTAAAGTCAGGCCCCTGCTCCGCCAGGGCGGCAATTTCAGCCAGCACGCGGGAGGCATCCACTTCCGCCAGCGCCTCGATCAACGTCAATAGAAGGCGGTGATCCAAGGTGCCCAGCATGGCGGCCACGTCCGCGTGGCGAACCGTGCCTTGACCGAAGGCGATAGCCTGATCCGTCAGGCTCATGGCATCGCGCATGGAGCCATCCGCTGCCTTGCCCAACAGCCAGAGCGCGCTTTCCTCGAAAGTGACCTCTTCGGCGTTCAGCACTCGGGTAAGATGCTCGACGATACGCTCCGGCGGCATGTTCTTCAGGGTGAACTGCAGACAGCGGGACAGGACCGTCACTGGCAGCTTCTGCGGGTCCGTGGTAGCCAGCAGAAACTTCACGTGGGGCGGCGGCTCTTCCAAGGTCTTGAGCAGCGCGTTGAAGCTGTGAGTGGACAGCATGTGCACTTCGTCGATCAGGTACACCTTGTAGCGCCCTTGGGTGGGAGCGTACTGCACGTTGTCCAGCAGTTCTCGGGTATCTTCCACCTTGGTACGGGAGGCGGCGTCTACCTCGATCAGATCGACGAAGCGCCCTTCGTCAATGGCCCGACAGCTTTCGCATTCGCCGCAGGGACGCGAGGTCACACCTTCATCGCCGTAGCCGCCGGCGGTGCAGTTCAGGCACTTGGCGAGAATGCGCGCCAAGGTGGTCTTGCCTACCCCGCGGGTGCCGGTGAAGAGATAGGCGTGGTGCAGCCTGCCTTGATCCAGCGCATTGACCAAGGCGCGCTGTACATGTTCCTGGCCGACCAGTTCATGAAAGGTGCGCGGACGCCATTTACGGGCCAGTACCTGGTAGCTCATGCAGCGTGGAATCCTTGCAGCGGTGTGGGACGCTATCGACGTCGATTCGAACGTTCGCCGTGATCGATCGTTTCCGCAAGTGGCGGACTGTCGCTCGAAAGCGCTGTCTTCAACACTTGGCCGGGCCGGCGACAAGCGACTTGGCTGGTATCGCTCGGCACGAGCCGTATTTTGAATAATCGTTGAAAATCGGGATAATTATAGCGTCATCTTGTTCCTGGCGTCAGCTAGGCTACAACGGCTACTACAATGATTAGCGCTTATTTTCAACGACCAGGGAGTACGGTATGTACCAGAAAATCATGGTCCCGGTGGACTTGGCGCATCTGGAAACCCTGCAAAAATCGCTACGGGTCGCCGTGGACATTGCTCGCCTCTACGAGGCGGAAATTTACTATATCAGTATCACCTCTTCATTACCGGGCAAGGTGGCCAGAACCCCGGAAGAGTACACGCGAAAACTCGAGGAATTTGCCGACGAACAAGGCGAAACTCACGGTTTGGCCACCAGCGCGCGCACCTTTCTGAGTCATGATCCGGTGGCGGATATGGACGAAATCATCGTAAGTGCCGCCAAACGAATCGGGGCCGACCTGATCGTGATGGCGACTCAGCTGCCTGGACGACTGAATATTTTTCTCCCTACCAATGGCAGCCGCGTGGCGCGCCACACTGAAGTATCCGTTTTCTTGGTGCGAAGCTAATAATTTTCCCGTTTTTCAGGAGTCTTCCTGGTGGAAAAACAAGCAAACTCTTTACAAGGAGAGGCCCCGACGCCCGAGGGTGTTCCCTCCCCTGACGGTCCCGCCAACTTGATCGATACGGACTACGTGATCGGTCAGGATAATTTCAGCGGTAACAGGTTAGGCATGGCGGTCGACCTTCACGGCAAGGTCTTCAGCATCTCGGCGCTGGTGGTGGTGTTCTTCGTGATACTCACGCTGGCGCTGCCAACCCAGGTCGAACCGATATTCGATGGTATGCGCGTCTGGCTGACCAACAATCTGGACTGGTTTTTCATATCCGCCGCCAACGTCTTTGTTTTGCTGTGCCTTGGCTTGATCGTTTCGCCGCTTGGCAAGGTCCGCATAGGAGGAATGCATGCCAAGCCGGATTTCAGCTACGCCGGCTGGTTTGCCATGCTGTTCGCCGCAGGCATGGGCATCGGCCTGATGTTCTATGGCGTCTCCGAGCCCATGTCGCACTTTGCCTCCTCCTTTGGCGGCACGACACTGGGCGATAACGGCCTGCGAAGCGACTGGGCGCCTCTGGGGGGCGCCGGCGACGATGCGCAAACCGCCACCGCACTGGGCATGGCCGCCACCATTTTCCACTGGGGGCTTCACCCTTGGGCCATCTACGCGGTGGTCGCCCTGGCCCTGGCGATCTTTTCCTACAACAAGGGTCTGCCGCTGACCATGCGCTCGATCTTCTACCCGATCCTCGGCGAGCGCGTCTGGGGATGGCCGGGACATGTCATCGATATTCTTGCGGTCTTCGCCACCCTGTTCGGCCTGGCCACCTCGCTGGGGTTCGGCGCTACCCAGGCCACCGCCGGGTTAGGCTATCTGTTCGACATACCCGATAACAACGTCACCATGGTACTGCTGATCACGGGTATTACCCTCATTGCTCTGATCTCGGTAGTGTCCGGGGTGGACAAGGGCGTTCAGCGGCTTTCCCAGCTTAATATGGGGCTGGCGTTTCTGTTGCTGCTTTTCGTGATCTTCGTCGGGCCAACGCTGATGATCCTCACGGGCTTTTTCGAAAACCTGGCCTCCTATGTCACTCATCTTCCTGCCCTGGCCAACCCCTTCGGTCGTGAGGACGACAACTTTCGTCAGGGCTGGACCGCCTTCTACTGGGCCTGGTGGATCTCCTGGTCACCGTTTGTCGGCATGTTCATCGCCCGGGTCAGTCGTGGTCGTAGCGTGCGTGAATTCCTGGTAGCCGTGCTGCTGGTGCCGTCGATCATTTCCGTGCTGTGGATGACCGCATTCGGAGGAACCGCGATCCACCAGTTCGTTGGCGATGGTTTCGAAGGCGTCAAGAATGCCGCTCTCGAGTTACAGCTCTTCGTCATGCTGGGTCAACTGCCGCTTTCCGCTATTACCTCCTTCGTGGGGATCGTGCTGGTGATCGTCTTCTTCATCACCTCCTCGGATTCCGGCTCGCTAGTCATCGATACGATCACCGCCGGCGGCAAGGTCAACGCGCCCAAGACCCAGCGGGTATTCTGGGCCATCATCGAAGGCGTCATCGCCATCGCCCTGTTGCTGGGAGGCGGCTTGACCTCATTGCAGGCCATGGCCGTCTCCACCGGTTTGCCTTTCACGGTGATTTTGCTGGTAGGCTGTTACGCCATCGTCAAGGGTTTGATGAGCGAGCCCCGCGCGTGAACCGCTTGGCTATAGGCTGACTCACCAGGCCCGCTTCCATGAAGTGGGCCGTTTCGATTTACTACGAGGCAGTATCGGTATTGCGGTACCGAAAAACCCGCATCAGAGTAAACGCAACCACTAGCACAAAGGAGTTTCTTTTGAGCGATCAAACGCAATCTTCTTCATCGAATGAGGATGAAGTCGTCGAAGGTATCCCGGCACCGGAGGGCCCTACCGATCTCATCGACACGGATTACGTGATCGGTCAGGACAATATCCAGACCAGCAAGTTCGGCATCGACATGGACCTGCATGGCAAGGTCTTCATGGTGTCTTCGCTGGTGGTGCTGTTTTTCGTCATCATCACCCTGGCGCTGCCGGAGCAGATGGGACCCGTCTTCAACGGCATGCGAGGCTGGCTGACCGGCAACCTCAGCTGGGTATTTCTGTTTGCCGCCAATGTCTTTGTTCTGGTGACGGTGGTGCTGATATTCACTCCCTTGGGCAAGGTGCGCCTGGGCGGCCCCGAGGCCACGCCGGACTTCAGCTATTTCGGCTGGTTTGCCATGCTGTTTGCCGCGGGCATGGGCATCGGCCTGATGTTCTATGGCGTCGCCGAACCGCTGACCCACTTTAGTACCGCGCTTGATGGTACCTCCGGCGCGCCGCTTAGCGGCGCGCAGGGCGACGATCGAGGCGCCATTTCCTTGAGCATGGCCGCCACCATCTTTCATTGGGGGCTGCACCCTTGGGGAACCTACGCGGTGGTCGCCCTGGCCCTGGCGCTCTTTTCCTACAACAAGGGCCTGCCGCTGACCATGCGCTCGATCTTCTATCCGATCCTCGGCGAGCGTATCTGGGGCTGGCCGGGGCATGTCATCGACATTCTGGCGGTCTTCGCCACTCTGTTCGGTCTGGCCACTTCGCTGGGGCTGGGCGCAACCCAGGCGTCTTCGGGCCTGCATTACCTGTTCGACACGCCGAACAACAACGTGACCATGGTGATACTGATCATGGGCATCACCGCCGTGGCGCTGGGTTCCGTAGTGGCCGGCGTGGACAAGGGCGTTCAGCGCCTTTCGATGCTCAACATGGGGCTGGCGTTTCTGTTGCTGCTCTTCGTGATCATCGTCGGACCCACGCTGATGATCGCCACGGGATTTTTCGAGAATCTGCTCTCCTACGCGACCCATCTTCCCGCGCTGTCCAACCCGTTCGGCCGGGAAGATGCCGGCTTCGTCGAAGGCTGGACCGCCTTCTACTGGGCCTGGTGGATCTCCTGGTCGCCGTTTGTCGGCATGTTCATCGCCCGGGTCAGCCGAGGCCGCACGGTGCGGGAATTTCTGACCGCGGTGCTGCTGGTGCCGATGCTGGTGTCGGTACTGTGGATGACCGCCTTCGGCGGCGCCGCCATCGAACAGTATCTTTCCGGTTTCGAAGGCGTCGCGGATGCCGCCGTCGAACTGCAACTGTTCGAGATGCTTGGCCAGCTACCGCTGTCGTCCATCACATCCTTCGTTGGCATCGTGCTGGTCATGGTGTTCTTCATCACCTCCTCGGATTCCGGCTCCCTGGTGATCGACGCCATCACCGCCGGCGGCAAGGTGGATGCCCCCCGGTCTCAGCGTATCTTCTGGGCGCTCATCGAGGGCGCCATTGCCATCGCCCTGCTGTTGGGCGGTGGTCTGGAAGCGCTGCAAGCAGCCGTACTGATCACGGGCCTGCCCTTTGCCCTGGTTCTGCTGGTAGGTTGCTACGCTATCGTCAAAGGACTGCTCAGCGAGCCGCGTCCATAGAACGTTTGGCCTCCTGCTCAGTCTTGGGCCCACTTCAATGAAGTGGGCCATTTTATTCAGCGCTGAATTCGCATTGTCAATTTTCCGACCAGGAGCTTCCCTTGAGCGATCAAACCCCATCTTCTTCAGCAAGTGGTAATGAAATCGTCGACGGCGTCCCGGCGCCGGAAGGCCCCACGAACCTGATCGATACTGACTACCAGATTGGTCAAGATAATCTTACCGCCAACAAGTTCGGCTTGAGTTTCGATCTTCATGGCAAGGTCTTCACGATTTCCGCGCTGGTCATCGTATTTTTTGTTGTCACCACTCTGGCGTTTCAAAACGAGGTCGAGCCGGTTTTCAGCAGCATGCGCGACTGGCTGACCAGCAATCTAGCCTGGTTCTTCATGCTGTCGGCGGATATTTTCGTACTACTATGCGTCGGCCTGATCGTTTCGCCCTATGGCAAGATCAGACTTGGCGGCAAATACGCAAAACCGGATTTCAGCTATACCGGCTGGATCGCCATGCTGTTTGCCGCGGGTATGGCCATTGGCCTGATATTTTATGGCGTCGCGGAGCCGATCACCCATTTCAGTAATGCCGCCGGCGGTATCGTCGCCGAGAACGGCCTGCGTACTGATTCGGCGCCTCTGGGCGCGGCGTCCGGTGACTCCGCCAAGGCCACACAGCTTGCCATGGCAGCCACCATCTATCACTGGGGCCTGCATCCTTGGGCCATCTATGCGGTAGTTGCCCTGGCACTGGCGCTTTTCGCCTTCAACAAGGGTCTGCCGTTGACCATGCGCTCGATCTTCTATCCCATCCTGGGGGAGCGTATATGGGGCTGGCCCGGGCATATCATCGATATCCTGGCGGTATTCGCCACCCTCTTTGGTCTGGCCACGTCCCTTGGGATCGGGGCGTCTCAGGCAACCGCGGGCATGGAGCATCTGTTCGGCATTCCGAACAACAACGTGACCATGGTGCTGCTGATCATGGGCATCACCGCCATCGCCCTGCTCTCCATCCTGGCGGGCATGGACAAGGGCGTTCAGCGTCTTTCCCAGATCAACATGATCCTGGCCTTCCTGCTGCTGGTGTTCGTGATCGCCGTGGGGCCGACCCTGTATCTCGTTGGCGGCTTCTTCAAAAATCTAGGCGCCTACGTGACGAACCTGCCTGCGCTCTCCAATCCCTTCGGTCGTGACGACAGGGGTTTCGTCGAGGGCTGGACCGCCTTCTACTGGGCCTGGTGGATCAGCATCACGCCGCTGGTCGGCATGTTCGTCGCCCGCATCAGCCGGGGCCGCAGCGTGCGGGAATTCCTGGTTGCCGTGCTGCTGATTCCTTCGATCGTTTCAATCATCTGGATGACCGCCTTCGGCAATACCGCCATCCATCAGGTTGTTGCCGATGGGTTTCAAGGCGTCGAGAACGCGGCCCTTGAACTTCAACTCTTCGTCATGCTGAGCCAACTGCCCTTTTCGTCGATTACGTCGTTTTTGGGCATCGTGCTGGTGATCGTGTTCTTTACCACCACCTCGGACTCCGGCTCTCTGGTCATCGACTCCCTCGCTGCCGGGGGCAAGATCAACGCACCCAGGGTACAGCGCGTGTTCTGGGCCATTATCGAGGGCGTCATTGCCATTGCCCTGCTGCTGGGTGGCGGCTTGACAGCACTACAGGCAGGCGTCATCTCTACCGGCCTGCCTTTCACCCTGGTGCTGCTGGCCTGCTGTTACGCCATCGTCAAGGGCTTGATGAGCGAGCCGCGAAATTAATGCCGCTCAACTCCAAAGCCGTCCGATGGGCGTTTCCGGTCGGAAGCGGTTGGCGATCTGGGCCTGCAGCAGTTCCGCGGTGGCCAGGGCGTCGCTCAGCGCATGATGGCTCTGGTAGGCGGGCAGATGATAGCGCTCGCGACTTGCCTGCAGGCGAATCGACGTGGGCCGCAGGCCCAGCAGGCGCTTGACCCAGATCCGGCGGCGCCGACGGTGCAACCTGGCTTCCAGCTGCATGGTGTCGATCATCGGGAACATCAGGCTTTCTTTCGTGCGCTCTCGCAGGGCATGGTCCAGAAAAGGGCGCTCGATATGACGGAAATGCACCACGGCGATGCGCCCCGCCAGACAAGCCAGCAGTTCATCCAGGATATCGTCGAGGTCCGGCGCGTTGGCGATTTCCGAGTGGGTGATATGGTGAAAGACCACTGATTCCCTCAATAGCTCACGCCGGGGCCGAACTACCCAGTAACGCTTCTCCGCCAGCCGAATACGCTTCAGATTGAAAGGAATCAGTCCGACGCTGACGATACCGTGGCGGCTCGCGTCGAGGCCGGTGGTTTCCATGTCCATCGCCACCAATGGCGCTTCGCTGATGGGGGTATCCGGCGCCAGTTGGCTGTTGCCATAGAACCGCTTGAGACGCGCATCCTTGACGGTATTGGCACGCAAAGCCATGTAGCCGGGCCAGCTGGCGCGCTTCTGGCGCCTGGTCAGCAGCAGCCCGCGCATCAGCGTCTACGGCCTGGCGACGACATGGGATAGCGAAACTTGAGGAACTTCTGCGCGTGGCTCAAGGCTTCGAAGGCGTCCTTGAGATGATGACGCTCGCTACTGGAAACGTTCTCCGGCTCGATATTGTTGTCCGGCTCTCGCTCCTGTTCGATATCTATCGCCTGATGGCGAATGCGTGCCATGGAGATGAATTCCAGGCTATAGCGCAGTTTTTCACTTACCCCTTCCGCCAGTAGCCGCGTACTGGCGATATCGTTCAGCCGGTCGAAGCTGTTCTGTGCTCGGGAAGCACAGGCCAGCGCATGCACGCGAATCAGATCCACCATGGGCGCCGTGCCGCGCCGCTTGAGGTTGATGGTATTTTCCTGCTTGCCGCTCTTTTCCATCACGAAGGTGCGAAAGAATCCCAGGGGCGGGGTGCGGTTGCAGGCGTTGCGCGCCAGCGCCGCCAGGAAGTCCGGGCGCTGGGAGGCGCGCTCGGCGATCAGATCCTGCAGCTGTTCGACGAAGACCTCTTTTCCGTAGACACTGGCCAGATCGAAGAAGATCGAACTATGCAGCAACCGCTCCGGGTTGGGATTATCGATCCACTCACTGAAATAGCGCTTCCATTGTTTCAGGGGCTGACGCCAGTCCGGATTGGTGGCCATGATATTGCCCTTGCAATACGGGTAGCCACAGGCGTCCAGGCCGTCGCTGACGAATGTTGCCAAGGCTTCGAAATAGCCGTCGTGACTTGCCGGATCGAAGCGGTCGTCGAGCACCAGCGCATTATCCTGGTCGGTGACGATGGTCTGCTCCTCCCGGGCCATGGATCCCAGCGCCATGAAACAGTATGGCACCGGCGGCGGCCCCAGCTTGGCCTCGCCGAGCTCCAGCAGGCGACGAGTGAAGCTTCGCCCGATGGTGGAAAGCGCCCGCCCGATCATCTGGGAGTCTGCGCCCTCTGTCACCAGTTGGACGAAAGCAGCCTTGACGTCGACGCTCAGCCGCGCCAACGCCTTGGCGCTGGGCTGATTGAAGATGTTGCTGACCAGATACAGACTGTTGTGGGTCTCGTAGCGCACGATATCCGACAGATGCAGCACGCCGATGGGGCGGCGCCGATGCAATACCGGCAGATGATCCACATTGTTGCGCAGCATGCCGAGCATGGCTTCGTAGACGGACTCATCGGACTGGATCGTCACCAGATTGCGGGACATGACTTCCTTGACCGGGGCCTCCGGCGCTACCCCCGCCGCCAGGACGCGAGTGCAGAAATCCCGGTCAGTCAGAATGCCGACCATCTCCCAAGCCTGGCCATCGCGGCCCGTGAAGTGATATTGCCAATCCTCCTGGGGCTTATCGACAATCAGCACGCAGGTGACGCTTTCATCGCGCATCTGCTGAGCGGCGGTCTGCAATGACGTGGTAGCTTCCACCATGACCGGCGCCCGGCTGACCAGCCGGCGTACCCGGGTTTCCATCATGTCGCTATTGTGCTGCTGATTTTCCAGGGTCGTCTTGAGCCGCGATCTCCCGGCTTCGACGAACCCGGCGAAGGTGTCGTCCTCGTCACAAAGACGCGCGAATACCTCGTCGGGAATGAAATAGATCAAGGTGTCTTCGATGGTGCGTACCGGGAAGCGCACGCGCTTGTTGCGCAGCAGATCGAAGTAGCCAAAGATATCGCCTTCTCCCAGGCGATTGAAGAGATTGCCGCTGCGCCAGAACATTTCCACCGCGCCGCTGCGGATGTAGCACAGCTCGTGGATTTCCTGTTCCTGCTCCAGCACTTGGGTATCCGCCTTGAAATAACTGACTTCGATACGCGACACCACTTCATCGAGCAGCTCGTCGGACAGGCTATCGAAGGGGGGAAAGCGGCTCAGGTGATCGCGAATTTCCAGCAGCTCGGCATCCATGAAGATCTCGACATCGGGAGGGTACGGGAAGGGATTGTCGAAAAGAGCGATCCCTCAGGTCAAGCATTCAAGTCGAACCCACCTGGCGTTATTTTTGAAAGGCGCTCCGCGAATCGCTAGTTTGATAGGTTGATGCCCTTCCAACTGCAAGGATGCTCATGGCCACTCCCATTCCGCACGCCACGCTTTATATTAGCGCGCTATGCCTATCAACAGCCTTTTCGACGACAATATTCGCTCAGCCGGTTGCACTGGAGCCGATAACGGTGGCGGCGCCGCGATTGGAACGTGAGCTTTACAAGACACCGGCGGCGGTTTCCGTTATTCCTGAAAGAGAAATTGCCCAGGGCCGGCAGCGGGTCAGACTCGACGAGTCGCTGAGACGAGTGCCCGGCGTATTCATCCAGAATCGCGACAACTTCGCCCAGGGCGCCCGAGTGGCGATTCGCGGCTTCGGCGCTCGCGCGCCATTCGGCGTTCGCGGCATCACCGTACTGATGGACGGTATCCCCTATACCCTGCCGGACGGTCAGGCGCAGCTGGATGCCATCGACCTGAATAGCGCCGAGCGCATCGAGGTGATTCGCGGTCCATCGTCAGTGCTTTATGGCAACGCCGCCGGCGGGGTCATCGCCGTCACCACCAAGGACGGCAAGGGCGACAGTGCGGGAAGCCGAGTACGGGTGGAAGGCGGCAGCGACGGCTATGGCCAGCTGGCCGCCAGTCACGGTGGACAGAGCGGCTCCTGGTCGCATCACGTCAGCGTGTCTGGACTCAACTTCGACGGCTATCGCGATCACAGCAGCGTCGAAAAATATCAGCTCAACGCCAAGCTGCGTCGTGAGCTCGACCAGGATCGCGCTCTGACGGCGATCGTCAATCTGCTCGACAACCCGCGCTCGGAAGACCCGGGCGCCCTCACCGCAGAGCAGGTCGAAGCCGACCGCTCCCAGGCGGGCCGGTTCACGGAACAATATGACACCGGTCAGGAGGTCGATCAGCAGGTGCTGGGACTGCAATACGAGGATCTCGCCTTCGGTCCCGGCGAGCTTTATGTGAAAGGCTTTGCCAGCCAGCGCAATTTCAAGCAGCAGCTGCCCTACCCCGGCGACAGCCTGATCGACTACCAGCGCGATTACTGGGGCGGCAGCGCCGAGTACCACCAATCGCTGCGACTCGGCGATCTACCGCTGCGCTATGTAGTCGGGCTGGACTTGGCCCGTCAGAAGGACGACCGCCACCGACGCAACGTGGAATTCAGCGGCGAGGTCACCGGCAAGACCGCGGACGAGACCCAGACGGCGACCTCCGCCGGCCTCTTCGCCAAAGGCGACCTGGACCTGACCGACCGGCTCACTCTGACCCTGGGCGGCCGCTTCGATCGGGTGAAGCTGAAAGTCGAGGACGATTTCGAACAGGACGGCGATCAGAGCGGTGAACGCACTTTTCGCGAATGGAGCGGCTCGGCGGGGGTGAGCTATCGCTATCGGCCCGCTCACCAGCTGTACGTCAACACCGGCACCGCCTTCGAGACACCGACCTTTTCGGAATTCGCCAATCCGGCCGGCACCGGCGGGTTCAATCCGTCCGTGGAGCCGCAAAAAGCCTGGAATCGTGAAATCGGCCTGCGCGGCAATTTCGTCAACGGCCTGGAGTACGATCTGACGCTGTTCTCGGTGCGGGTTCGCGACGAATTGGTGCCCTACGAAGGCGAAAGCGGGCGCAACTTCTATCGCAATGCCGGCGACAGCTCTCGAGACGGCCTGGAAATGGCGCTGGGCTGGCAGTTCGCCGATAGCTGGCGCTGGGACACGGCGCTGACCCTGGCGAACTACGAGTTCGATGAATTCGAGACCGACGATGCTGATTACAGCGACAATCGAATTCCCGGCCTGCCGGAGCAGACCTGGATCAATCAGCTGACCTGGCAGGATACCGATGAGCGTTTCGCCACCCTGGAAACGCAATATCTTGGCAACCTGGTGGCGGACAATGCCAATCAGGTCGAGGTGGACAGCTACTGGCTGGTCAATCTACGCGCCGGTGATGGTTGGATGCTAAACGAAGACAGTTTGATTCGCGCCTACGCCGGCATTCGCAACCTGCTGGATGAAGACCACTTCGCCAACGTGCGCATCAACGCCAATACCGGGCGCTATTTCGAGCCTGCCCCGGGGCGAACGTTCTACGCGGGTATCGAAGTGGCGTTCTGAAAACCAGTCCATGACCCCTGTATACGAGGGTGCAACGGTTCAATAAAATTGGACATCCATGTGATGAGCTATTTGTCTTCCTCGTCGCGCTCTTCCAGCAGTTCGATCTGAATCTGCTGCAGCTCGACCAGCTTATCCCACTGGCGCGCCAGCTGATGATCGATCTTCTCGTGGAGTTGGCGAATTTCCAGCTCGGCCTTGAGATTGACGCGATAGTCGTTCTCGCCGCGCAGCCGATCCTTGGTCTCCTGTCGACGCTGGCTCATCATGATCACCGGCGCCTGAATGGCGGCGAGGCTGGAAAGCGCAAGGTTGAGCAAAATGAAGGGATAGGGATCAAAAGGCTTGGCGAGAATTCCGACGACGTTCACCGTCATCCAGACGATCAACACGGCGGTAAACGCCAGGATGAAGGTCCAGGATCCACCGAACTGCGCGACGCGGTCGGCCATGCGTTCGCCAAAGGTCACCTTGCCTTCCAGCATGTCCTCCGGGGGTTGTGAGATCGGTTGACCGCTGCCCAGGCTTTCGATCACCTGCCGGTCCAGTTCGCCCAGCTCGCCACGCTCCTGGGCGAGCAGCTGCTCCACGTAGAGACGACGATATTTCGTCAGATCCTTACGACAAATTGCCTTGCCCTCGTCCCAGCCGGGCGCCGCGCGAGCGATCAGCTCCAACACGCCGGGGCGCACGGAGATCCAGGGCCGCAGGGAGCTCGGCGCGAACTGGCGCTGGCAGACATGACAGAGCGCCTTGTGCTTGTGCGTGCCGACCGCTCGCCTGTCCATCATTCCTGCACCCCCAGATCGAAGACCTGCAGGCCATCATGAGCCACCTGGCGGTGTCGCCAGGCGTTATGGGAAAAGGTGGTGTCCACGTCTGTGCTTCCCGAAGCCCAATGCTCCGTCATCGACAAGCGCGAGAATTCGTAGTCTTTCGACTGGCCTTCATATTCGACCTTACGATGGATCAAATGCACCAACGTCACCGGGCAATCGGGCCCGGTGTTGCGCAGCCATGTCATGTCCGGATCGTCCCGCAGCTCCTTCGGCAGCTTGGCGAACAGTCGCTCCGCCGCGGCGCGGATGTCATGCAAGTGCACGTAACGATCCGTCGTCAGTCGGGTACGGCTGGAATAGCGAATATCCTTTTCGCGCTGAGCCACTTCCGCCATGTTCCGGGGAAGGTTTCCCCTGGCGCTGAACAGATCGACCTGAAAGATGCATACCGGATCGCCGCTGGCAGTGTCGAGCACGTACTGCAGCGGGGTGTTCGACACCAGACCGCCGTCCCAATACGCATGCCCTTCGATGGTGACCGGAGGAAAGCCCGGCGGCAGCGCCCCGCTGGCCATGACGTGCTCGACGGTGATGCGCTCCTTCTCGCTATCGAAATAAGCGAAGTTGCCGGTTTCGATATCCACCGCCCCCACGCTCAGCCGAGGGCCTTGACCGTTCAGGTAATCGAAATCGACAAGGGCTTCGAGCGTCTTGCGAAGCGGCTGGGTGTCGTAGAAGCTCAGACTGCATACATCGCTATCCGCCAGGTAGTTCATGAAGGGATATCGCGGGGTGAAGAAACCGGGCACGCCCCAAAGCAGAGCACAGTTGGCGGCGAACTCATTGAACCACTGCCTGGATTTCGCGCCGGCCAGCCAAGGTATCGCAATCAAATCACCGGTTACCCCCTCCCAGAAGGCCTGTAGCCGCGCCACTCGATTCTCAGGTGGATTGCCGCAGATGATAGCGGCATTGATGGCGCCGATCGAAATCCCCGCGACCCACTCCGGCTCGTGCCCATGATGAGCAAGCCGCTGGTAGGCGCCGGCCTGATAGGCACCTAGGGCGCCACCGCCTTGCAAGACGAGAATGTTGCGCTCCGCAGCTATTGATTTGGCCATGGTGATGTCGCTTACTCAAGAATGGATAGCTTGTTCAACGAAGGCGAATTCCACGACGACCCGTAGCCCCGGTGCATTATCCGCTAGTGTGATGCGAGCGCCGTGACGCTCCGCGATCGTCCGAACGAGAGTCAATCCCAGCCCGCTGCCAGGTCTGCCGCGACTGGAGTCGAGGCGGTGAAAGGGTTCAAACACAGCCTCGCGGGCCGCGTCGGGAACCCCTGGTCCGGTATCGGCGAGAGTCAGGCGAATACGTTCTGCCTCGCGATCAAGGCGCAGATGAATCTCGGCGCCTTCCGGGCAATGGGTGACGGCGTTCTGCAGCAGGTTGACGATCATCTGCCGTAACATCGCCGCGTCGCCGATGATAACGAGCCGCTCATCGTCCGGGCGTTCATAAACGAAGCGCTGTCCGTTCTCTTCGGCCACCACCTGATAGGTCTCCACCAGGTCATCCAGCAGCGCGGCCAGGTCGACCTCGACAAAGCCCGCGCCGTCCCCGCCCGCCTCGATGCGCACCAACCGCAGGAAGGTGTCGAAGATGCCGTTCATTCCTTCGAGTTCCGCCTGGGTATCCTCAATCTCGGCGCTTGGGTCCTCGCCTGCCTCGACCCGCGTCAGGGCACGCCCGAGGCCGAGATAGGCACGCGCCAGCGGCGTCTTGAGGTCGTGGGCCACGGCGGCTGCAGTGGTACGGGTCGTCACCATCAGCCGCGAAAGAGCATCGAGATGGGCATTCATGCGCCGTGCAATCCGATCGATCTGATCGTTGTCCGATGACAGCGCCATGCGCGCCGACATATCTCCGTCCGACACCCGAGCCAATGTCGTCTCCAAGCGCTCCAGCTTACGCAGGCTTTTGCGGCTGAAAATATAGCCAGCCCATAGCATTATCAGCACCACGATGAAACCTGATATGGCCAAGGCGCGGAACATCGTACGCTGGATCAGGGCAGTACGGTCCATCGCCTCACCGACGACAAGCGTCATGTCGTCGAGAGGCTCACTGCGATAGAGGTAGCTGACCGAGTGGTCGTCTGCTCGCATTCCCGCTGCCACGTGAAGCGGCGCTTCTTGCCACCCCGCCGTATCCGGCAGCGTCTTGACGTTACCGGCGATGAGCGTTCCATCCGCGGCGAAAAGACCGACGGCCTGCCTGTTTTTCGCGCTGGCTAACGTTGTGCTTTCAATCAACACAATCAGGGGAGCCGCGCCTTCATCGTGATAGTCCACGGCAAACAGTTCCCAGCGCGCCTGAAGATCTTCGCGTATGTCTTGGGTCACACTGCGCTGGATATAGCCATGGGCCACCACGCCCATGATGAGCAGCACCGAAAGAAAGACCATCGTCGACAGCAGCACCGCCGAAAACGCCGCGCCGGACAGGACGTTACCGCGGTCCATGGATCGAGTACCCGGTGTTGCGGATCGTATGAATCAGGGGTGTGTCGAAGGGTTTGTCGATCTTGCTGCGCAACCGGCTCATATGGGTTTCGACGACGCTGGTGTTCGGTTCGAAATTGAAGTTCCAGACTCGTTCGAGCAGCATCGTGCGGGTGATCACGTGTCCGGCGTTACGCATCAGCACCTCCAGCAGCGCGAATTCCTTGGATTGCAGCTTGATCAGCTTGCCCTGCCGAGACGCCGTCCGCGACAACAGGTCGAGATGCAGATCGTGGACATCAAGGGAATTCGTATCCTCCGTGTCGTGTTTTCGCCGGGTGATCGCTTTGATGCGCGCCAGAAGCTCGGAAAAGTGAAACGGCTTGATCAGATAATCATCACCCCCGGCCGACAGCCCTTCCACCCTATCGTCGACCTCGCTCATGGCGGTCAGGAACAGGACCGGCAGCTCCTTGTGCGCCGCCCGCAGCGCCTTGACCACCGAGAGACCGTCCATGCCCGGCATCATTCGATCGACGATGGCGATATCGCAATCATGGTAGAGGCAATAGCTCAGCGCATCGCGCCCGTCCGTCACGTGATCGACGCTGTGGCCATGTTCGCTCAACCCGGCGCACAGGTATTCGGCCATTTTCAGGTCATCTTCGGCCAGCAGGATTTTCATGAGCGCCTCCGCTTTTATCCAGAACATTACGCCACGACGTTCGCTTTCGGCCAGCCACATGGCGATTCTTGCGTAAAAGTAAGGTTGGGGTGAACTTTCCGACCGGTGAATGCAGTAGAACGGTGTTACAACCGGACATCGGGTCGGCTGACAGCGGAGAGCCTGAGATGAATACCCTGGATCATTCGCATCGGGACGCGTCCCTCAAACCCGACTTTTCGAAACGGCTCCTGAGCATCGGTATCGTCTTTGCCGTTATCGGGGCGCTTGCCATCCTGCTGCCCGCCTGGGCCACCCTGGCCGGAGAACTGGTGATTGCCTGGATGCTGGTGTTGTGGGGCGCGCTGGGGCTGTGGTTCGCCCGGGCAATGCGCCCGGCGCGAGAATGGCGCTACGCCGCTGCCGCCTTCGGCGTTACCTTGCTGCTGGGGCTGGCGTTCCTGCTGTTCCCCGGCGTGGGTATCGCCACCCTGACCATCGTGATGATGCTGGTCTTCCTGATGGAAGGCGTTGTCTCGATCCTGCTGGGGCTTCGGATGAGCAGCAACCTGCGCCACTGGAGCTGGATGATCGTCAGCGGTGTGTGCTCCCTGATCGTCGGCTTGTTCATCCTGATCGGCTGGCCGGAAACCGCCGTCTGGACCTTGGGCCTGCTGCTGGGCGTAAACTTTCTTTCGACCGGACTCTCGCTCATCATGCTGGCAAGGGCTGCGAAAAAAGCCGTCTGACGGGTCAATGTTCGTTTAACTAGAACGTTCCCAAACCAGGGAGTGCTCACCGAATATGATCGATCTTCTCAAGCGAACCATCGTCCCCATGGTCGCGATATTGTCGCTGCTGGCCGGTTTGATTTTCCTGCCCTGGGGCTGGCCGCTCGGCTTGCTCATCCTGGTGACGCTCGCGATCATCGGATTGGGCGTTCACGACTGGTATCAGACACGCTGGACGATCGCCCGCAACTATCCGGTGGCCGGGTGGATACGCTGGCTCTTCTACGATCTGCGGCCCTACCTGCGGGCCTATATCGTGGAAGACGACCTGGAAGGCACGCCCTA
Source organism: Pistricoccus aurantiacus (assembly GCF_007954585.1). GTDB lineage: Bacteria > Pseudomonadota > Gammaproteobacteria > Pseudomonadales > Halomonadaceae > Pistricoccus > Pistricoccus aurantiacus. The sequence continues at coordinate 2,251,209 of NZ_CP042382.1, read as the reverse complement.
CAACTACGAGGCCCGCTCGCTGATTCACGCCCGGGCGCGCGGCAAGACCGACACGCATCCGTTTGGCACCGAACGCGATACCGCCTCCCAGGAGTATCGCTGGCTTCAACATTCGATCGCACCGCATCCGGATCCGGACCGATCTCCGCGCGTGAGCGTCGGCAACGATCAAACCCGCCAGCCCTATGCGGCCTCCGTGTTGAACATTTCGGCGATGAGTTTCGGCGCCTTGTCCGCCGCTGCCATCGAAGCGCTGAACAAGGGCGCGAAGGCGGGCAATTTCTACCACGACACGGGAGAAGGCGGTATCAGCCCCTATCACCTCAAGCATGGCGGCGATCTCGTCTGGGAGTTGGGATCGGGCTATTTCGGGGCGCGTGACGACAAGGGTCACTTCGATCCTGGTCTGTTTGCGGAAAATGCCCGTCGCAGTGAAGTCAAGATGACGGAGATCAAGCTCAGCCAGGGGGCTAAACCCGGCCATGGCGGTCTCCTTCCGGCAGCCAAGGTGACCGAGGAAATTGCCAGGACCCGCAGGATTCCCGCCCATCAGGACTGCCTCTCTCCGCGCGGCCACTCGGCGTTCTCGACCCCGATCGAGATGCTGGAATTCGCGGCCAGGATGCGTGAGCTATCCGGTGGCAAACCCGTCGGGCTCAAGCTTTGCGTCGGTCAGCCGCATGAGGTTTTCGCCATCATGAAGGCCATCCTGAAGACCGGTATTCATCCGGACTTCATCGTCGTCGACGGCGCCGAGGGCGGTACCGGCGCCGCGCCGCTCGAACTGACCGACTGGGTCGGCATGCCGCTCCAGGATGGGCTCGTGCTGATGCGTAATGCGCTGATCGGCGCGGGACTTCGGGACAAGATACGTCTCGTGGCGAGTGGCAAGGTGCATTCCGGCATGGGGCTCGCGCAAAATCTGGCGATCGGCGCGGATTGGTGCAACGCGGCACGCGCCTTCATGATGTCGGTCGGTTGCATTCAGGCTCAGCGCTGTCACCTCGGCACCTGCCCGACCGGCGTGACGACCCAGGATAAATGGCGCCAGCGGGGGCTGGATGTCGATATTCAGTCCGAGCGCGCGGCGCGCTTTCATGCCAAGACGCTGGAAGCCTTGAGCGATATCGTCGCGGCGACGGGATTCGCGCATCCCGACGATCTGCAGCCGCACCATCTCGTGCAGAGAATCGACGCAACCACCGCCCTTCCCATGGACAGGATCTATCCGTTTCTCCCCAAGGCAATACTCGTCGATGCCCCGGAGGAGACGATCTACGCTCACTGGTGGAATTCCGCCCAGGCAGAAAGTTTCCGACCGCTGCTGGACCTGATGGATCAGAGGGCAAGCTCCGGCGCATCGATACTCGCCAGAACCGTTTAATCCAACACTACTTAACCATTGTCGTCCTGCGGTTCTGGATCGACGCGCGGAGCGAGAAGCGCATCGAGATGCCTCGGTGTATCGCTGGCGGCTTCGAGCACCGGATAACGCTGGCCACCGTCCCATTCGATCCTGACGGTCTTCACATGATCCAAGCGACGCACGGTTAGCTCGATGGATGAATTACCGTCTTGTGCCATGTCGATGGCGTCTCGCAAGGCGCCGTGGGAATAGCCGCGGCCGGCGACCGCAAGAATCTTCATGTCACGAACGAGACCGGCCTTGAATGCCGGGCCGTCCCACAGCACATCGATGATCCTGGCCTTGGAGCCGACTTGCATGCCCAGCGAATAGGTGAAATCGAAATAATGGTGATGGTGCTGATCGTGGGACTGCCAGTCCGACGGCGACTTCCGCCAGGCCAGCCGGTAGCCACCCAAGGTTATCCCACCATAAGGCGCCCGCTCGGCGATGCGATCCACCCGGGCGGCAAAAAACGCTTCCCAATCGTACGCGAAGACGTCCGACATCGTCGCGATCACGTCCGCCCGCGTATAAGGCACGGGTGGCGGTTGGGGCGCTGCGCCGGCGGGTGGTGCAAAAAAGGCGCGAACAAAGTCGTCGAGCGAACGTCTTCCCTTCGTCCCGGTGCGGATCAGCATGTCCGCCTCCAGCCAGATCAACAGCCCTTCGCTGTAATAATCCTCGGAGCGCTGCCAGCTGCGCCAGGGTTGTGGCTTGCGTGCCGCGAAGATCGGGTCCATGTCGGTATCGACCAGCGGCCGCCACTGGCGACCCGGCCGGCTATCGTAAGTCGTGAAGATGAGCGCGAAGGCGCCAAGCGTCTGTTCGTTCGAGATGAGCCCGCTGCGCGCGGCGAGAACATGGCCGTAAAACTGTGTCAGCCCTTCGTAGACCCACATCAGTTCATTGGTCATGCAGGAGAAATCCGGCTGAAGATTTCCCGCCGGCACCCGGTACTTGCCGATCCAGCTATGAGTATATTCGTGGGGCAACAGATCGTGCTCCGTGGTCGATCGCTCCCAGTCGGAAAAATAAGTGGCCCGTACCCCGTTTTCCGAGCTGGCACGATGTTCGAGCCCTGACCTGCCGATTTGATCGGATAGCGACATGAGGAATTCATAGCGCCGGAAAGGGCGACGTACGAACAGCGCATCCGCTTCGGCCACCAGGCGTCGGTGCTTGTGCAGCATCTCGCGACTGCGCGGTAATTGATCGGCCCGATCGGCGACGATCGTCAACCTGACGTCCGAGGCAAGTCGTTCAATGTGGGCGTAGCGTCCGGCAAGCACCGGTGAATCGATCAACGTCCGTAGGTCCGTCGTCGAGAAGGCTATCCTCTCGGACGTTTCTTCCTTCACGTCCAGTGCCGTGCCGTGAATCCATCCGGCCGGCAGACGCAAGACCGCTTCGACCCGAATGTCGTCGACGGGCATATCCGCCGGATAGAGACACAGTGCACTCCACTGCAGACGCAGCATGTCGTCGCTGACGAGCACGCGACCCTGGCTGCTGTCCGTCGGCGTCAGTGCCTGAAAACGCACCATTAGACGATCCGCTCCTCGCGGAACATCCACCAGAAAACGAAAGGCGTCACCCGGGTCGCGGGTCCAGGAACACCGATTGCCATCGGCCTCGATCCGCAGCCCCGCAAGCAGATCGATTCCCCCACGGGACGCATGGTATGCCGGCAGCCACTTTGCCAGAGAAAGGATGATATCTCCCTTCGTCTCCAGCGGGACGGTCTCTTCGATCCTGAAGATGCCCCGCGCAATATCGGTCGCATCGACATGGAGCCGGATCGGTGCTCGATCGGTATCGACAATCATTCGTCACTTCCCCCGGGAGCCATGCTTTTCTATCGACACTAGGCGGCGGCTTTGCTTTCCGCCAGTCATGTCCCTTGCGTCGAGTGAGAACCGAGCCGATATTTCACTGACCTGAAAACGATGGATCGAGGTGGCCGAGTGATCGATAATTTCAGTTCGCACGCAGCGAATGAGCGTACTTTCCTGTCCTGGGTTCGCACGGTGGTCGCCATCGTCGGTTTCGGACTGGCGGCGGCCCGACTCGGCAACCAGCATCCTCCCCTCTGGTCAGAAATACTGGTGTTGGGTGCCGGCGCCGTCGTGATCCTGATTGCCTGGCTGAGAATGCGCCAGGTAAGCCGACGGATCGACAGCGTCGATCACCTGCCGGACGATTCCGGTCCGGCCGAAGTGCTTCTGATGCTGTTAGTTGGGGCGCTCTTTGTATTGTTGGGAAGCTTTGCCATCCATGTCACCTGAGATACAAGATTCCAGGACATTATCATTCGATCGGGGGCCGGCCGATGAAGATCGGGCGCAAGGCGCGGCTCTGGGCGATAATACTGGCTATCCGGGCAGGCACACCTGAAACGGCCCATCGTGATTCGAGGTTTTCGACCTCGCCCCGCATCGGAAACACGCGTATTGATCGACCGAGATACCCGAGTCGATCTCGGCTGGCAAAACCATTGACAGTCATCGTTCTATCTGGGCGCGAGATATACGTTCTAGAGGTTCTCATTCGCTTTCTTTTGGCGACGCCACGCCGGTACCGGACTTGATGACGATGTTCTGATAGGCAAAGGGTATTTCGATCCCCATTGCGTCGAAGCGTTTCTTGATCGCCTCAAGCAGATCGAACCTCACTCCCTTAGCAACGCCGGCATCCCGGCACCAAACCCATAGTTCAAGATCCACGCTGGATGAGCTCAAGGCCGTCACCGGACAGGAAACCACTTCCTGAACATCCACATGATCTCTCGCCAGACTCATGGCGATGCCCCGAGCAGTATCGATGTCGGCACCGAAGCCGATCGAGAACGGCACAACTGCCATCACCCTAGGGTTGCCAGAGGTATGATTGATCATCACGGTATTTAAAATGGTGGAATTGGACAGCACGACCCGCCGATTGTCGTAGGTTTGCAGGATCGTGTAGCCCAACGACACCGCCTCGACCACGCCGGTTTCGACCCCGCCGGGAACCGTCACCTCCAGCCGGTCGCCCAGGCGAAAGGGCTTGTAGAAGATCAGACTCAGACCCGCGACGAGGTTAGCCAAGGTTGATTGTGCCGCGAGGCCGATGACCACTGAGGCAATGGACACGCTGGCCAGCAGGGCGCTACCCAGCTTGTGCAACTCCGGAATCGCGTGGGCGTAGAGCATCACCATGAAGACCCAGATGAAGATATGTCCGATCTTTCCTAGAAAGGTGGCGGCGAGCCGATCGATGCGCTGCGCGCGGTCGCGTTCGAGAAGCAGCCTGAGACCATGACGCAGCAGCTTGGACAACAGTATTCCCAGCAGGGCGAATAGACCCAGGAGTATCAGGGCGCCGGTGGGGCTATCGGGATGAATCAGCGCCACGCCGTGTTTCAAGGCCGCCCAAAACCTTGCTAGTATCTGCTCCATGGCAGATTTCCTCGATGATCGTTTTCACCTCAAGATGCCGGATCCTGAAGGACTTCGCCCCTCTTCGGACGTTTCAGGACCAGCACCACTGGCAGTATGGCAAAGGCGGCGATACCCCTCAGCCAGAAGGCATCCTTGAAGGCCAGCATCATCACACAGGCCCCAGGCCCTAGAATTCCACTGAGAGATCAAGCCACCTCAGCGCCGCCACTTGAATGGGATGGTATTGCCAATCCGCACTTCAGTTCATGTACCAGCCATGACTGACGACCAGCGATTGCCCGGTCAACGCATTGGTCGGAAAAGCCGCGAAGAGATGGGCAACCTCCGCCACATCCTCGATGGTGGTAAACTCCTGATCGACGGTCTCCCCCAGCATGACCTTGTTCACGACCTCTTCTTCGGAGATACCCAGATCCTTGGCCTGCTCGGGAATCTGCTTCTCCACCAGGGGCGTTTTGACGAAGCCCGGACAGATCACGTTCGCGCGCACACCATGCGCCGCTCCTTCCTTGGAGATCACCCGAGCAAGACCCAATAGGCCATGCTTGGCCGTGACATAGGCGGACTTGAGCGGTGAGGCCTCCTTGGAATGAACCGAGCCCATGAAGATGATCGCTCCCGACCCCGCCTGATACATATGTGGCAGACAGGCCTTAGTGGTCAGGAAAGCCCCGTCAAGATGAATGGAAAGCAGCTTCTTCCACTCGGAAAACGGAAAATCCTCCAGCTTGTGTACGATCTGAATGCCGGCATTCGAGACCAGCACGTCGATCCGTCCCCAGGTATCCACCACCTTTTTAATGCCGGCGTTGACCTGCTCTTCGTCCGAAACGTTCATCTCGACCGCAATGGCCTTGCCAAGGCCTTTGGCAGTGAGTTCATCAGCCGCTTTCTGGGCAGCATCCAGCTTGAGATCGGCGATGACGACCAGCGCTCCGTCGGCGATATAACGCTTGGCGATTCCATGCCCGATGCCGCTGGCACTACCGGTGATGAGGCAGACTTTATCTTTGAGGTTCATTATGCAACTCCTTTAAATAACCGGATAATCATCGCTTACATTTCCCACCATTATTCGGCTTGATTGGCCTGAATGACGGCGTTTAGTTTCCCTGTTCTTGCAACAGGTAGTCATGTACCACTTCACCCAATCCCAGCGTCAGATCGGTCAGGATATGCACCGCCGAGAGCACTTCGCGCACGGGCAGCTCGGCCACGGGAGCCAGGGCATGGTGGTGCAGTTCCAACCCTGCCGGACTCTCCCAGGCACCCTTGACCGTGATGTCTTCCATGTAGTACCACCCAGTTCGCAGATACGCGGCGTGCAATCGACATGAGAGCCTCATCGTTGAGGTACATCGAATGCACATAGCTACCCGCGACGCCCTTACCGAAGTAAAGCTATTATCTAAAACTATAGTATTAGGCATCGTTCACTTTGCCCGGCTTCGGTATTCTGCCCAGGATCCGATAGACCGACGGAATAACAATCAAAACAAGTGGCATCTGAACGATCAATCCGGAGATAATCGCGATGGCCAGAGGTTGCTGCATTGCCGAACCCTGGCCAATTGCAAGGGCAAGGGGTATCAGGGCGAGGATCGCGGCGACCGTCGTCATCAGAATGGGTCTGAAACGCGCCTGGCCCGCTTGAACCAGTGCCTCGAAACGCTCCATCCCCGTCTTGCAGAGATCCTGATATTTGGAAAAATAGAAAATGCTGACTTCAGTCATAATCCCAAGAATCATGGTCAGGCCCATGAGCGCCGAGATGTTGAGTTCAGTTGAGGTGACGAACAGGCCTATGAATACAGCACCAGCCCCAATAAGGGGCACGAATAGCAGCGTCACCGCAATTGCGAAGCTCTCGTAGAGAAAGAGCACCAACATGAATACAAGAATAATGCCCGTACCGAAAACCGTCATCAGGCCACGAAACGACGCCTGCTGTTCCTTGTACAGTCCACCAATTTCCCATGTGTAAGGAGCCGGGATCAGAGACGCGTCGCTCTTTAGAATATTGATGACATCGGCAACGGCGGACCCCATGTCACGCCCGTCTATGCGTGCGGTGACGGCGACCATCTGTTTCATGTTTTCGCGCGTCAGCTCTGGCTGTCCCGTGACACGTTCAATTTTCGCGATGCGCGATAAAGGGACAAGGGCCCCATTTGTATTTCGGATTTCGAAGCGGGAAATATCATCAATCGTTGTGCGCTCTGTGGCAGGGAGGCGCACGCGCACGTCCATCACGTTGATGCCTTGGGTGATCTGGGTGGGCAAATCACCCGTAAGCAGAGCATTGATCTGCTGGGTTACCTCGGTCGGGTCCAGACCATTCAACTCGGCCAGCGGCCTGTCGACCGTGATCGTCAAAGCGTCACCGGCCAATACGATGCCATCCAGAATGGAAACAAGTCCCTGAACGCCACCGATCGCCTTGGCGACATTTCCGGCAATTTCGGTCAGTTTCGCCTGATCGTCCCCATAGACCTTGATTTCCACCGGCTGCGGAACCGACGTCAGGTCGCCGATCAAATCCTCCATCAGCAGGGCCGTGTCGGTGTCGAGCGCTGGAACATGCGCGCCGATCTTGTCGCGCACCTCGGTCATGACGGCATCGATCGGCCTGCGCGGCAAGGGCTTGAGTTTGACAAAGAAATCACCGGCGTTCGCCTCGGTCAGCCCGCCCCCCAACTGTATGCCTGTCCGCCGCGAGAATGTATCGACTTCGGGGGTGGCCAGAAGAATGGCTTCAACCTGTTTCAGCAGATTGTCGACGTCGGTAAGCGCGGTACCTGCCGGTGCGACATAATCGAGCACGAAACCGCCTTCATCCATGTGCGGCATGAAACCGGACCCGACATGCTTATAGGCCAGGTACGATCCGCCCAGGAAAACACCCACGATCAGCAGCGCAAGAATGGGCGCGCGCAGAAGAGTGCGGATCGCGCCGGTATAGAGCCTGTCGATCAGCCCTTTTTTTGTGTCTCGTTTCTCCTCACGATCCACATCTTTTTGCGTAAGCAACTTGTCCGCGATCAGGGGAATGGCCAGCCAACCGACCAAGAACGAGAAGATCAGGGCACTTGCCATGGTAAGCGACAGTGCCTGAAAAAATGCGCCAGTAACGCCGGACAGGAATGCCAGTGGCAAAAAGATCACCACCGTCGCCAGGGATGACCCCAGAAACGGCTTGAAGAACGATGCGGCGGCGGCGCGAGCGCGTTCAGCATGGCTGGCCTCCTTGCGTTCGGCCAGCCCGCGCACCATCTGTTCGATCATCACGATGGCGTCGTCGATCACCAGACCGATGGCCGCCGCCATGCCGCCCAGGGTCATGATGTTGAAGCTGCGTCCAAATATTTTCAGAATGAGGATCGAGGACGCCAGCGCCGCAGGCACGGCAATCAGGGCAATCAACGTGACCTTGATGTTGCGCAGAAAGAATAGCAGGACCAGTGCCGCCAGACCGACACCGATCAGGATGGCATCGCGCACGCTGGCAGCCGAAGCCAAAATGAGGTCGCTTTGATCGTACCAATTGCGCATTTGGGTGCCCGCCGGAAGACCGGCCTTGAGTGTCTCCAGCTTACTCTTGACATCCTTGACGATCTGCACAGTGTTGCTGCCCGGCTGCTGGTAGACCTGAAACAGAACGGCGGGTTTTCCGTTCGAGGTGACAATTGTCCAATTGGGTGCGGCAGCCTCTCTGACCGTGGCAATATCATCCAGCGTTATCGTTCCGGATGGTCCGGCGCGGATAATCGTCTTCTTGATGTCATCCATCGTTTTCAAGCGATCATCCGTGACGACAAGGTAGAGCTTGTGCAAATCCTCAATCCGGCCAACAGCCTGCAGTACGTTGGACGCTGCCAAAGCGTTGGAAACATCACCGATCACGACCCCCGCCTGCACCATCTGCTCGTCCGACACTTCGACTTCGAACTCGCCAATATCACCGCCGCCAATGGTTACGTCCGCCACGCCATTAATCGCCGAAAGCGCGGGCACCAACTGATCGCGGACATACAGACGCAAGGCGATCTGATCGGTCTGGTCGGATGTCAAAGCGTACCCTGCGACCGGGAACACGGTCGGGTCCATACGGCGGACGGAGACCGCCGTTCCCGGCGGCATCGACGGCAGGGCACCGGTCAGCGCCGACTCCACTTCCAGCGCCGCAATGCGGGTGTCCGTCCCCCAGGCCATGTTGACGGAAACATCCGCCGTGCCCCTGCTGGTGGTCGAGCGGACGCCGACGACCCCCGGGATCGAGCGCACGGCCTTTTCGGCAACACGTGTGACCTGAAGCACCATCTGCTTGGCGGGCCGGTCACCCGCATCCAGAGAGGCCTCTATCCTCGGGAAACTGACTTTTGGAAACAGGCCGACCGGGACGGTTAAGGCGGCCGCGATTCCGGCCATGGCGATCGCGAAGGCAAGAAACAGGATTCCGCGGCGATGCGAGACGGCCCAGTCGGCAAATTTCATGGAGAAACGACCTCAATGGGCGCGCCGTCGGTGAGGCCACTCAACCCACCGATGATCACCGTATCACCGTCTTTCAGACCGTCCGACACATAGATCTCGGTGTCGGTGCTGCCCGCCAGCGTCACGTTGGTTCGGATCGCCTTTTTTGCATCGACGCGAAATACGAAGGGTGTTGATCCATCATATTCCAGCGCGGATCGTGGAACGCTGACCGTGTCCTGATTTTGAGTGCTAAAAGAGACCTTCACCGTTTCGCCGACAATAAAGCTGTCCGCCGAAACACCTGAAATCGTGATCGTTACGGGTACAAGACGGGTTGTCGGATCGACCGTGCTGCCAATCGTCATCACCGGAGCGATGACCCCTTTGGCCGCTGAGTCAGACGGCGCAGAGACGGGTGTGACGCGTGCGACATCACCTGGCTTGATCAGCCGCAAATCCGCAGGTTCCACCCCCGGGCGGATCAATAATGCCTTGGGATCATCTATCGTGACCAAGGCCGTTCCCTGGCTGACCTGCTGACCCGGCGCTACCGCCACGGTCGACACGACCCCTGAAACACCTGTCGTCACCTGCGAGATGCTCTGATCCGATCCCAATCTCCTGGCCGCAGCCAGGTTGGCTTCGGCGGTCGAGACATCGCGTTGTGCGCTGGCCACCTGATCGCGCGTGGACAATTGTTGTGCGAACAGCCGCTGCTGGTGCGCCAGCGCCTCGCGGGCGTAGTTGACCGTATCTTCCGCCGCCTTGGTCTGCGCCAGAAGGACAGGATCGGTGGTGATTTCTGCAAGAAGGTCGCCCACGGCCACTGTATCGCCGACGGACACCTTGACGTCGAGCACGGTGCCACTGACCGATGCGGCAAGCGTCGACGACATCTTGGGGTCGGCCTCGACCTGCGCAAAGGTTTCTAGCGTTTCACCAAAGGTGGCGCTCTTGGCAGTCGCCACCGTGACCCTATAAGCGGCGTCCTGCGCGAATGCAGGCGGGCCATTTGAAAAGACGAAAAAAAACAGACCCGCAAAAAGTAATTGTCTTGGAATCATGTCGTGTTCAGCCTTCATGTTTTTCTATCTGCCTTTGACGCAAGCCTGGATTGTGTCGGCGCACCCAGCTGTCGCGCCGTCCGGCCACCAAGGACACTGACCAGACCGTTTGTGGCTTGCCAGACCTGTTGCCGAAGGTCCGCGATCGCCAACTGCCGTGTCAGGCGTGCAACCAACAGGGCGGAATACGATTGGGCCGGAAAGTCGCCCAGACGATAAGCCTCCGCTCCCTTGCGGACGATCCGGTCTATTTCATCAAGCGTGTTCTGCGCCTGCGCGATTTCCCGGTTGAGTATCAAAATTTCCGTCTTGAGCCCCAGAACTTCGCTGGCGGATGCATCAAGCCGTGCCTGATATTCAGCCCACAGGCGGTCACTCGTCGCACGCTCGATCGCGATATTGCCCCGGTTCCCGTCGAACAGCGGCAGGCTGAGGGAGATGGAAACACCGTTCGTCTTCAGGGCAGCAGTATCCCTGGCCCGTGTCAGACCCACCGACAGGGACGGGAACTGGCCCAGTATCGCGCCCCTCTTCCGGGCATTCTGGCTCTGATAGCCCGCGCGCAGGGCGAGCAGATCGGGACGGCGCTCCGGCAGGCTGGCCAGAAGGTCCTCGATCCGGTCATCGGAGGGCTCACCGAGGTTGGTGGGAAGTACGCTAATGCTGAAACCCGCTTCGGGACGCAGACCAATCAGGGCGGCAAGCTGGTTGCGAATGACCACGCGCTGACTTCTGACATTTTGAAGCTGGTTCTCGGCATCGCTGAGTACCACAAGGCTGGCCCCCAGCACGTCGACGGTCTCATCACCTGACGACACGACTGCCTTGAGATGACTGACATCTTTTCGGAAAACACCGATTTCCCTGTTCAACAAGTCGTGCTTCAGATTCAAGAAGGCCAGCTGGATGTACAGGTCGCGCGCCTGCTGCATCGTCTGCCACGTCTGCCATTCGACATCCAGCGCGACCTGCAGTCTGGAAAACTCCGCCGCGCGGATCGTCTCTCCACGGAGGACGAGCGCGCGCAGATCATAGGCGAGACCGACGGAATAGGCATTGACTAGACCGGCCGCGTTGGATAGCGGGTCATCAAGAGACAGGCTCAATTGTGGATCGGGCAGCAAGCCTGCGGCAAAGACGCGGGCATCCTCTTCGGGCAGTCTTGTACGCGCAGCAACCAAGGCTGGATTATAGGTTGCGGCAACGCCGCCCACGCTTGACATGTTGAGGCGTGCGCGGGGGGCATCGGCGATCGATACCAGGCTAGGCGCATTTGGCAGGGGCTGTTGGGTGAAGGTCGCGCAACCCTGAAGTATCAGCATCAGAGCCGCAAGCAGGCCAATGGCTAGGGACCGCGGTCTTCGGTAGAATCCTCGATCTTTACTACAGCCCTCTTGTCCGCCTCTCATTGCAGGAGCCCCTCAAGCATGAACTCGCGGTCGATGAATCGGTAGGGGCCACGAGGATAGGACGGATTGGTCAGCGGCATCGCGAATGCGCGTGATGCAACCTCATTGATTTTCATCGTGGTCTTCCTCTATCGGACGTCGCGCAGGATACGCTGCGCCAGAGCGTCGTAGTTGCCGTCGAAATGATGCCCGCCATTGGTCTTGATCCGTTCGGCACTGTCGAACTCAGGAGCCGTACAGGCTGTGTTCTCTTCCTCTTCACCATAGACGCATTGCACAAGTCGCAGGTCGAGCTTCGCGACTTCAGGCAGGGTGGATAACGCGTCCTTGCTCTCGCGGCCCAATAGCCGATCGACCACATGAATGCCGAAGGCAGCATCTCGGGCCATGCCGAGAAGCGAGATACGCGCGATATGCGTGCGAAGATCCTCGGGCAGGCGGTCGACGGCGAACGGCATCACGTCCGCACCGAAGGAGTAGCCGGCCAGTATCACCCGCGACCGCCCCCAGGCCTTCTGGTAATGCTCTAGAATGGCGGCGAGATCCCGGGCGACTTGCTCCGGCGTCTTTTTGCGCCAGAAATAGCGCAGGGAGTCGACGCCAACCACCGGAATCCCCTCGCTTTGCAAGCGCTCGCCGATAGTCTTGTCCAGATCCCGCCAGCCACCGTCGCCGGACCAGATCACCGCCATGAGATCGCCCTGGTTATCGACGGGCAGTTCATGGAGCGGCAAGCTCTCGATCGGCGATCTGGTGCCGCTTGATGCGGTCAGCGCCTTCTGTAACAGCCGATCGAGACGGGCGACCAGACTCTCATTGCCGGACGCGGCGACCAATTGCGCGCCAGCCATGCCGCCTATGAATTCCCGTGCCGACTCCCGTTGATCCGCGGATGGCAGGAGTCGCCACCAACCGTTCAGATGAGCCTCGGGCGTGTAGGTGAAGCCGCCGGCGGCGGCGGGGATCGAGGCGGCGCCGGCGCACAGCGGCACCCTGGTGTCGAGACGGCCCGGGGCGCCATCGCTCGCGGCGCCGGCAATCGTCACCGCCGGCGACTGGGCCAGCGCGGCGTAGACCAGAGTCGCCCCCATGCCGGCACCCGCCAGGATCGGCGCGTGATAGCGCTCGGTGCCCAGCTCTGCCTGAAGCCGATGACTCGTGTCCTCGATCTCGCTGATCAGATAATGGCAGCCGTCGTCGCTTTCCCGCAGCGCGTCGAGATAGCGCGGCAAAGGCACCTTGAGCACGGCGGCTCCCTTGCGGCGCCAGCCTTCCGCCACCTCGTCGAGATCGACGTTCCAGCCGGTCGTATCGGAGAACAGGAAGATCACGTTGCTCGGTTCGTCCTCCGGCGCCAGGTAAACCACCTCGCCCATCCGCCCCGCCGCGATCGTCGTCTCTTGAGGCTGGCAGGCCGTCACGAGGACAAGCAGTGATAACGCGGCAACGAGAAACCTTGTCTTGTTCATTGGCTGATCAACCCCCTCATGCCACCGCCGATGATCAGCGCCGTGTCCCCTAGCGTTCGCGCCATTTCGATGCCCGGGCGTGCCGCCAGATAGCGCGGTCGCCAGATCGGGGCGAACTTTTCCTTGTAGGCGCGCAGGCCCTGGAAATTGTAGAAGTGTTCGGCATGATGAAACATGAGCGCACCAGCTCGGGACAGTACGGGAGCCGACGCCCGCGCCTCCAACCCCGCCATCGGCGCCATGCCCAGGTCGAACTCCGCATAGCCTTCCTGGCGTCCCCACAGCATCAGTTCGATGAACAGGAGATCCATCACGCCATGGGGCGCGTCCTTCGCATGACGCATCAGATCGATGGATAGCTCGCGATGATCCGGCGTCATCCACAGATTGGCGAAGGCTACAATACGCCCTTCGAGACGCAACACCGCCACGGGGAAGCGGCGGATATAGTCGGCATCGAAACGTCCCAGGGAAAAGCCCTTTTCCTTGGTGTTCTTGCCACCCAGCCATTGATCCGAAATCACCCGCAGCTCGTCGAGAATGGTGGCCACCTCCTCCCTGGCCACCACCGCAAAGACGAGTTTTTCGCGTTGCCCGCGATTCCGGGTCTGGCGCAGCTTGGCCTTGGCGGGCCCCTGCAGATCGAACTGGCCGAGGGGCACATAGGCCTGTTCGCCCAGCTTCTGAAAGGCGAGTCCCATCTCGGCGAGCGTTGGCATGGCCTCCGGCGTGATCTGATAGAACGCCGGTCGCCCGCCATGGCGGTGGCAGGCTTCCACGAAAGACCACACCAGATCCCGCCGCTCGTCCAGTCGTCCGACCGGCTCGCCCATGGCGATCCAGCTGGCGCCCTGGATACCGAACATGATGAAACTCCCGCCGCTGGGGCTGAACAGCAGGTACTTGTCGCCGAGCATTGCCAGCCAGGCGGCACTGCCTGGTCCCTCGGCATGCTGGATCACGTCTTCGACGCGATCCAGCTCCTCGCTGCTTGGCAAGGTGAAGGACGCGGGGGCGGGCCGCAGGATCAGACGCAGCCCGACGATTGCCAATACCAGGACGACACCGACGCTCGCTCGCAGAAACCGCGGCGCGTTCTCGTTCAGCACGAAGGACCACCAGAGACCGTTCGCGTAATCCACGTGGCGGTAAGCGAAGAAGCCCAGCCAGATACAGGCGGCCACGCCTACCGCGCTGGCCGCCAGCCAGCCGGGAGAAGGGGTCAGGGCAAGCAGGCGGGTCCGGCGATCGAAGGCGCGACGACAGGGCAACAGGATCACCAGGGTAACGGCGAGCCCCAGCGCTTCTTCATAGTCCGCGCCCTTGAGCAACGAGAAGACGATCCCCGCCCCTAGAAAGCCACAGGCCAGCAGCCAGGCAGCGTCGAGCCGGCGGCGCAGCCCATCGGCGACCAACAGCAGTGCCACCCCCGCGAGGCTGCCGAAGAAATGCGACACCTCGATCACGCCCAGCGGCAGGATGGCATTCAACCAGTCGATACGCGATTCAATAGCGGGAGTCGCCCCGGAAATCAGCAGCAGCAAGCCGGAGACGAACACCAGCACCGCAAACAGTGAGGGCGCCAGGGGCAAGCTCCAGCTCATCAGGCCGCGGCTGGGACGACGCAGCGCGCGAGCGGCAAGCAGCAGGCCGGCCAGGGCAAGCGGCAGCAGATAATAGACAAGGCGATAGGTCACCAACGCCGCCAGCGTGCCGCCGTGAGCCTCTTGCGGCACGACAAGCAGGATGACCGCCTCGAAGACCCCTACCCCGCCGGGCACGTGGCTGATGAGGCCGGCGGTGATGGCGATGACGTAGAGCCCCAGAAAGCCCAGGGGCCCGAAACCCGCGTGGTCCGGCAACAGCAGATAAAGCGCCAGCGCCGAAAAGGCATGATCGACGACAGACACCAGGATCTGGCCGCTGGCGATGGGCAGGCTCGGTATCGTCACGGTATGGCCGCGCCAGGTCAGTCGCCCGATCTTCAAGGCGGCGAGCACCAGCCATCCCGCGGGTATCAGCAGCACCACCGCGCCGAAGAGTGGTCCGAACCAGCCGGGCAAGCCCACCAGCACCGCCAGACGCTGGCCTTCGCCGATGGCGGCGATGCCCAGAATGGTCGTTATGCCAAGGGTCGTGGTCCAGGCGACGAAACCGATGAGCTTGGCGATTTCCGCGACGCCCAGCCCCCAGCCGCCATAGAGCTTGTAGCGCACCGCGCCGCCGCTGAGCACGCTGTAACCGACGCTATTTGCCAACACGTAGGCCGTAAAGGAAGCCAGGGCGATACGGCGGTAGGCAAACGGGCGACCGATCCACCTCAACGCCAGCCGGTCGTAGCCGGTGAGACACAGATAGCTACCCGCGGTGGCCAGGATCGCCAGCATGACGATCCCCGGCGGCATGGCGGCGATCTGTTTCAGGATGGTGCGCAGATCCAGATGCGCCAGCTCCCCGTGAACGACCCAGAGCGCCAGCCCGAACAGGCCAATACCGACCAGCATCGGCCAGGCGGTTCGCCACCTGCCGCCTAGACCGGCCCAAGATACGACCGGCTTTATCAACGCCTTGATTGGCATGCGTTATTTACTCCGTCGTCGGGTGGAGTGCGATAGGGGTCACGTTTATCCGCTTTGTACCCTGAATTCAGGTGTTACAGGATTATTACCCGAATTGCATGGGATAAAGGCTTGCGAAAAGTTTAAAAAACTGTAAGGAAAAATTGCTTCGTATTCTTTGACAGGAAGACAGGCTTGGCTCAATCTTCAAACGTGGTTAAGCGAACCGCGAAAAGAAAATGACTAAAACCAACTTGCGTTGATACCTTGGTTTTAAACACTTATGTATCGACCCTGAAGAGTGAAAAACACCATGAAAAACAACCTATTGGCAGCATCCCTCCTGGCCTTGTCGCTGGCTTCCGGTATGGCACTCGCGGCAGGCACCGACTCCGCCGCCATGCAGGAACATAGGCAGAAACTGCAGCAGCAAGCGCAACAGGCCGCCGAAACCGAAGGCCACGGGTCCGATGCGCATGTACAGGCGTTGCAAAAGCAAGTGCAAGAACTGGAAGCCATGGTCGATGAGCTGTCGACTGAAGAGAAGGCAGAAAACGCCAAAAGCGACATGTAATATTCGCTGTACCGAGATTTTCAAATTCTCTCTATCAGCAAAAAGGGTTCTATTTGATAGAACCCTTTTAATTTCTGAAACCTTTGCAGACCACTAATTTCGAACTAATAAATTTTATTGTCATGTTTAGCTCCGACTTCCTGGTCTGGGGATACGTAGTGTCATGCAAAAGAATATCGAGGCAAGTCTGGCCAAGGTGCCGGAAGTCACTCTGCTGTTCTGGATCATCAAGATCGCTGCTACCACCCTGGGCGAAACCGGTGGTGATGCGGTATCGATGTCGATGAATCTCGGCTATCTCGTGGCGACGGGAATCTTCGCGGTGGTATTTCTTGTATTCGTCGGCGCGCAGATCGCCGCCAAGCGCTTCCACCCTTTTCTGTACTGGGCAACGATCGTTGCCACTACCACCGTTGGCACGACGCTTGCGGACTTCGCCGATCGCTCCTTGGGCATTGGCTATGCGGGGGGTACCTCGCTACTGTTCGCCGCTCTAATGGCTTCCTTGATCCTCTGGTATCGCACCATGGGATCGATCTCCGTGGAATCGGTCAGCTCCCCC
Source organism: Pistricoccus aurantiacus (assembly GCF_007954585.1). Lineage (GTDB taxonomy): Bacteria > Pseudomonadota > Gammaproteobacteria > Pseudomonadales > Halomonadaceae > Pistricoccus > Pistricoccus aurantiacus. The sequence goes on along the minus strand of NZ_CP042382.1, from coordinate 2,234,249 downwards.
AAGACCGAAGCCTTCTACTGGACCACCATCATGTTCTCCCAGACGCTGGGAACCGCCTTGGGGGATTGGACCGCGGATACCGCCGGGCTGGGATACACCGGCGCCGCCGCTATCTTCGCCGCCCTGCTTGCCCTGGTCGCCGCCGCCTATTTCTGGACCCGGATCTCGCATACGCTATTGTTCTGGGCGGCTTTCGTGCTGACGCGCCCCTTGGGGGCCGTGGTGGGGGATTTCCTCGATAAGCCGGTCAGTGATGGGGGCCTGGCGCTGAGTCGTTACACCGCCTCCGCGGTTCTGATCGTCTTTATCGTGGCATGTATTCTGGTGTTCAAGCAGCGCGCCGCGAGCAAGAGCCATTAAGGATAAAAAAGTTACTCAGGAAACATTTATATCGCTCAGTCTGCCATCGACAGGCTGAGCGATAAATCATGCAGCAACACTTTAACGACAAGTCCTGCGTTTCAAGACTTTGGTAATCCTACGCATGGCAAATACCAACAGTGCCAATGGAATGTAGACCATTGCCACGATCAAATAAATATAAAAAAGCAGCAAGAAGAAAGCGAGACCCGCCAACTCATCGACGATCATGCCACCGTAATAGGAAACGGTTTCCAAGCCATCCAGAAAACGTGCTTTGAGTTGATTATTTAGCATGTTGATAGTGATCTCAAGGTTCACGAGATCACACTTTAACTATGCATTCTTAAGACAAACTTAGCGTGTCATTTTATTTATTTTACGCTTTTAAGCATTACTTAAGAAAAAGAATCGATCATGCGTTATTTGTATTGGTTATTCATCCCAAGACGATTATCGGCAGGTATAAGGTCATCATTCTTGGCTGACGCTTGTAAAGGACGCAGACAATGATCAGGAAGTCGAGCAAGTATTTCAAGATCATCGGTATGATGATCATGTTGTTATTACTGACCGGAATTATCTTGATTCTGGTCACTCGTGGCCAAATTGTATCCATGGCGGCATCCGGGCTCGACCGTAGTATTTTTCAGTCCAAAGTTGCGGCTGCGGATCGTAATAATGGCTCTAATGCAATAAACAACGAAGCCGCCGTCGGCGGTTCGATACTGCTGGCGGCAGGCGATATCGCGAGGTGCCAGCCGGCCGGCGGCGCCGCAACCCATGCCGAGGAAATATGGCGAAATCTCGATCACTCTCTTGGGCTTCCCGTCGCCAAGCTCAAGGCAAACCCCGGCGCCCTTCAGACGGCGAATCTCGTCGAGCAGTATCCCGGCGCGCCGGTCCTGGCCCTCGGCGACCTTGCTTATCCGGACGGCGCACCCGCGGATTTCACGCACTGCTACGAGCGGATCTGGGGCGACTTTAAGCAGCGGACCTACCCCGCTCCGGGCAATCATGAATACCATTCCCTTAACGCTTACGGCTACTACGACTACTGGGGTAGCCGGGCGGGGCCCGAGCGACGCGGCTACTATGCGCGGCGCCAGAACGACTGGCTTATCCTATCGCTCAACAGCGAAGTCGCCGCGGATACCGATTCTCTTCAGGCTCGCTGGCTCGAAGACCAGCTGGCGAAGTCAGACGCGGCTTGCGTGCTTGCCTTCTTCCACAGACCCGCCTTTTCGACCAAGGACCGTGAAGGCAATGCAGACGCCCGGCGACTGTTCGACATTCTCTACCGCCATGGCGCGACCCTGGTACTGAACGGACATAACCATTTCTACGAACGAACCCGGCCGCTCGATGCAGCGGGCCGCGTCGATCCCGAGCATGGCATCAGGACCTTCGTGGTTGGCACCGGCGGCACCGATCCCGATGATTCGCGGCCACCGGCGGCTTTTTCCAAGCGCCTGATTGGCGGCGTGCATGGCCTGTTGAAGCTCGAACTCTCCCCGGAGGAATACCAATGGCAGTTCCTGTCGGCGAAAACCCATGAAGTCCTGGATAGCGGAGCAGGGTCGTGTAATTCGCGGTGATAAACGATGGGAAACAACAAGCCGATGAAATCCAGCGTCCAGCTCTTGAATCTCCTTACGCTATTCGCCGTTTATTGGTTGATCAGTCTGGTCGCCCTGTCGCGCCCCTACCTTCCCATCGATGAGACCCGCTACGTCAGCGTCGCCTGGGAAATGTGGCAGCAGCATCAGTTCTGGGTACCGCACATGAACGGCGCGCCCTATTCGGACAAGCCGCCGCTGCTGTTCTGGCTGATCCACCTCGGCTGGACACTCTTCGGCGTCAACGATGCCTGGCCCAAGCTGATTTCGCCGCTGGCGGCGCTATTGGCGCAATTCCATCTTTTTCGCATCGCCCACCGCCTGGGGGGAAGCGACTATGCCTGGCGGGCGACATTCGTGCTGGCGGCGATGCTGCTGTGGGTCGCCTACAGCGGCGCCTTGATGTTCGATGTGTTGCTCACCGCCTGCGTACTCGGCGCCATCGCGCCGCTGGTTTCGGCCGATTCGCCACTTTCTCGAAGACAATGGCTGATCGCCGGTGTGTGGTTGGGTCTGGGCTTGCTCACCAAGGGACCGACGGCGCTGGTCAGTTGGGGGGTGATCGTGCTGACTGCCCCTTACTGGCGTGGCCGAGTGGCGCCGGTCTGGTGGAAAGGGGTCGGCCTGGCCCTGGCGTTGGCCGTGCTGATGCTGCTGGCCTGGGCCTTGCCGGCAGCCTGGCTGGGCGGCGACGCCTTCGCACGACAGCTATTCTGGGGCCAGACCGCCGACCGCTTGTCCCAGGCCATGGATCATGCGCGCCCCTGGTACTGGTATTTTCCGCTGCTGCCGGTATTGCTGTTTCCCGCCTGGACCTGGCCGCCGCTCTGGCCTCGGCATCGATGGCGTGAGCGCCTGGAGCGTTTCGCCGGATGTTGGGCTTTGGGCACGCTTGCCTTTTTCATATTGATCAGCGCCAAGCAGATCCACTACCTGATGCCGCTGCTCCCGGCCTTGGCGCTTCTGGCCGCTCGGGAACTTCCGCAGAGCGATCGTCAGCCGCCACGGCTCTGGGGATTCGGGCTGGGCTGGAGCCTGCTCGCCCTGGCGGGTTTGGTCCTCAATGTTACGGGGTCGCCGTTGCTGCGCGACGGCATCGATCCGCTGGGCGCCCTCCTGTTATTGGCCGTGGCCCTCGGCAGCCTCGCGATTCGGCTGCACTCGCCGATGGCGATGCTGCGGGCCATGGCGCTATGCAATGCACTGGCCTGGGTCGTGGCGATTCATGTCATGTTGGGTCCGCTGTGGAGCGCGTATGACGTCAGCGCCCCGTCGCAAGTCATCAAGGATTGGCAGACGCGGAGTGGCGCCGTGGCCATTGCCGATATGGATTATCAGGCCACCTTCGGCTTTGCCGGACGCTTGACGGCTCCCTTGCAAGAGATCAAGAGCGAGAAGGTCGCCGACTGGAGCCAGCGGCATCCGAATGGCCTTATCGTCAGCAAGGTGAGCGAGGCAGCAGATATTCCTGAAGGTGCTCAGGCATTTCGCTATCGCGGAAGGTGGTTGGTATTGCGCGAGGCTCGTAATCTGCTGAAACAGTCGACCACACTATGAGAATGGATCTATTCAATCGTCTGACTGATATCTACCAAAATAACGAGGTTCAGTTGGCGATTGCTTGATAGGCAAAGCAGGGGGCATCCACGCCATCATCAAGCCGTTGGCATCTCCTGCAACTGCCAGCTGTTATTGGTCAGCGGCACCGCCCCAGCTGGCGTCACCACGACCGTGTCGCTGATACCGATGCCCCACCGGCCCGGCAACCGCAGGCAGATCGGCAGGTGAAACACCATGTTAGTCTCGAAGATAGCGTGCTGGCTGCGAGCGATATAGCCACTCCCCTCGACCCAGCTCGGCGGAAACTGCGCTCCCACCGCATAACCAAACACCCCGGAGAAGAATATCTGCTCACGCCAGGGTACCAGCAGGGTCTCGGCGGCCAGGGCGGCTTCGCTGAATCGGTTACCCGAGCGCATCGCCGCGCATAGCGTCTCGAACAGCTCACGGCAAAGATCGCGCAGGACGCGCATCTCGTCGCTGGCGCGCCCCGCCACCGCGGTACACATCATCGGTGCCGTATAGCGCTGATAGGCGGCACCAAACTCCAGGAACACCGGCTCGTCTTGGTCGATGGTGAACCGCTTGTGATTGACGTGAATAATACTGATGCGCCGCCCAGCGGTAACGATAGGCTGCATACTCATGAATTCGCTGCCCGCCGCCAACATGGCCCGAGCACCTTCGGCGGCGATGACATTGTCGGTGACACCAGGACGAATGACGCGCAGCGCGGCTCGAATGCCTGTCGCAGTAATCCGTGCACTCTCGCGCAGGCAGTTGAGCTCCAGCGATGATTTGACGATACGAATGTGATCGAGCAAGGCCCCGCTCTCTTGAAAGCGCTCGACGCTCAATCGCGCCTGCAACCGAATGATCACCTCGTGGCGGAGTCCGGCGCTCCAACCATCGATACCAATGCAACGATAGTTCGCCAGCACATCGCAGAGCGGCGTGATGACCTCATCGAGACACTCCCAGTGATAACCCAGCACCTCGTCGACGGATGCCGTGACCACCGCCGGCCCGGTTTCGATGGATGGAACCTGTAGGGTCAACCGATCCATGGCGCACACCAGACAGGCATGCACCGAGACCTCGAAGGTATGGTAGCCGGTCAGGTAGTAGATATCCGCCGGATCGGTAAGCAGCAACGCATCCAACCCTGCGGCCGACATCGCGTCCCGCACTTTCTGGCGGCGCGCGGCGAACTCGGCTTCGGGAAAGGGTAACTCACTGCCGTGTAGCTCAGCGGCCAAGGCATGTCGATAGGCGGTGTGATCCATTGTTGGCGCTCCAGCACTCAAGGTTGCCTTTGGAGTGTAGAAGGCCGGAGGCTAAACCGTGGCGGGTATCAAAGTACTTTAAAGCGCCGAACTGGACAGTCACGCTGGCCAAGGTGCCTCATTTCGCACTCTATGTATTCATACCCGAGTCACCTCAGGATCGCGCTGATCCATCACGAAGTAGCGCTCTTCCACTCAAGCCTGACTTCAAGCCCGCCCTGCTCGTGATTGCGCAATATCAAGTTGGCCTGTTGTCGCTTCGCCAACGCTACGGCGATGGCGAGCCCCAGGCCGCTGCCGGTGGTGCGTTGCGAGGCGGCGCGGCGAAAGCGCTCGGTTACCTTGCCGAGCATCTCCTCGGGAATGCCGGGACCGGTATCGCGGATGATCAAACGCGGGCCTTGTGGCGTTTGCTCCAGGGATACCGCGACCCGGCCACCGTCCGGCGTGTAGCGCAGGGCGTTGTCCAGCAGATTGCGTATCAGGATCCCAAGCTCGGTGGCATTGGCCATCACATGGAATCGCCGCATGGAGGCGTGTTCGGCCTTGGTGATTTCCAGCGTCTGGCCTCGCGCCTCGGCCAGCGGCCAGAGTTCCGCCGCCAGCTCTTGAACGAGGGCCCGCAGGTCGATCTTCTCGACGCCCTGCGGCTGACCTTGATCCACTCGTGCCAGCACCAGCAATTGCTCGACGACCCGCTGCAGCCGTTCGATGCCCATCCTCGCCTTGGCAAGCGCTGCCACTTCGCCGCCGATGGCGTTGTCCAGCTGGATCTTCAAGCCTGCCAAGGGGGTGCGCAGTTCGTGGGCGGCGTCCGCGGTAAAGCGACGCTCCTTTTCCAGGGTTTCGCCGAGCCTGGCGATAAAGGCATTAAGCGCGCGATGCAGTTCGCTCAACTCACGGGGCACGGACAGATGGATGGGACTCAGATCCGTATGATCGCGATCACGCACCTGTCGGGATAGTTGCTCGATGGGACTCAGGCCGCGACGAATCACCCGTGTCATCAACCACAGCGCCAACGGCATCAGCAGCAGCATCGGCCAGAGATGATTGATCGCGATGCGCTCGACAATTTCCTGCCTGAAGCCCTTTTTGAGGCCGATACGTACCCAGGTATCGCTATCGCTGTCGAACAGGCTGAAGACTCGCCAACGCTCGCCGTCATAATCCACCCAGCGAAAGCCTTCCTCCTGAGGCGCGGGAAAGGCGGAAGACTCATGCCAACGCGGCCCCAGCAGGCGGGGCGTGCCTTGGGCATCCCAGAAGCCCAGGCTTATCTTCTGCTCTTCATGATGATAGAGCACGCCAGTCGTTCGCTGCGCCGCCTCGTCGAATTTCCGGTCACCATTTAGCAGCGCCGGATGGTCTGGCTGGCTTAGACGCTGGGCGAGCGCGCGATACGCTTCGATATCCGGTGAAGGCGGTAGAAACGCGGCAATAATACGTCCTTCCAGGCTAAGCTGGGCGTCGAGGATTTCTTCAAGCTCGTGTTCGGAAATCAAATACGCCGCGATGGAGGATAGCAGGCTGATCAGCACCAGGGTGATCGCCAGGGTACGAACCAGATAGCGACGTATCGAAATCATGTTGCCTGGCTGTCTAGACGGTAGCCGATACCGCGCACGGTGACGATCAAACGCTTGTCGAGCTTCTTGCGAAGATGGTGCACGTGAACCTCCAGGGCGTTGGATTCCACTTCCTCTCCCCAGCCATACAGCAGACTTTCCAGCCGCGGGCGCGACAGCACCTTGTCGGGATGATACGCCAGCTCCAACAATAGCGCGTATTCCCGCCGCCCCAGCTTGATATCCTGGCCGCGCCAGCACACTCGATGGCTGGCATCATCGATCAGCAGCTCGCCAAGCTGCAGCTTGCTCGCGGCGTGTCCGGTGGCGCGCCGGGTAATCACCCGCAGGCGAGCCAGCAGCTCCTGAAGATCGAAAGGCTTGAGCACATAGTCGTCCGCCCCAGCGTCCAGCCCGCGGATGCGATCATCCACCGCATCCCGAGCGGTCAGGATCAGCACCGGCAAACGGCTTTGAATACGCACGCGCTTGAGCACTTCAAGACCATCGATATCTGGCAGCCCCAAATCGAGTATCAACGCCGAGAAGGTTTCATTCGTCAAGGCGGCAAGGCCCTCGCGACCTCGGCAGAACCAGTCCACTACATAGCCCTGGCGCTGCAGGGCAACCTTGACACCATCCCCAAGCAGCGGGTCATCCTCTATCAGTAGCACGCGCATCGTCTATCCTCGTCAAGAGTCTTCCGAGTATTGACCTGTTTGCTTAAGAAAACCTTAAGCAAAGTCATGCACTGTATATTTCCGCCCAACCTGTTGAAGGATCGTCAATATGCGGCAACTCCACTTATCGGTCATCATTCCCGCCAAGGATGAGGCCGACAACCTGCCTGGCCTGCTGGATGAGATCGCCGCCGCCTTGACTGGAACCGTTTACGAGATATTGGTGGTGGACGATGGCTCCAGCGACGCGACCTGGCCGTTGCTATGCCAGCGGGCAACCGTCGATGCTCGCTTGCGTCCCCTACGTCATCTCGAAAGCGCCGGCCAGAGTACCTCGCTGTGGCAGGCGGCTTGGCACGCCCGGGGCAACTGGCTGGCAACCCTGGATGGCGACGGCCAGAACGATCCGGCGGATATCCCCCGCTTACTGAACGTCGCAATGAATAGCGATCTCGCGTTGATCGCCGGCCATCGGATAGCACGCCAGGACAGCTGGCTGAAACGCCTGTCATCGCGCACCGCCAATCGCGTACGCGCCACGCTGCTCAAGGACGCGACCCCGGACACCGGCTGCGGGCTCAAGCTGATCCGTCGCGACGCCTTTCTGACCCTGCCCTATTTCGATCACATGCACCGCTTCCTGCCCGCCCTCGTGCAGGCCCAGGGCGGGCGCTGCCGGTCCGTATCCGTCAACCATCGCCCGCGCCGAGCCGGTCAATCGAAGTACGGTCTGCACGACCGGCTTTGGGTCGGCCTGGTGGATATGCTGGGGGTGCTATGGCTGCAGCGGCGATGCAGTCTGCCGGCCTCGCTGGAAGTCGCGCCTGAAGCGGAAAACGCCGAGCCGGATCGGCAGGCTATCCGCCGGCAGGAGGTATCATGACCGCAACGCTCTGGCTGATCGTTGGCTTTGTTGGACAAGGCCTCTTCAGCGCCCGTTTCATCGTGCAATGGCTGGCCAGCGAGCGGGCAAAACGCAGCGTGGTTCCTATCGCCTTCTGGTTCTTCAGCCTGGGCGGTGGCGCCACCTTGCTCGCTTATGCCATCTACCGCCGGGACCCGGTGTTTATCCTGGGGCAGGCGGCGGGCTTGTTCATCTACGCACGCAACCTGATGCTGCTGCGCCGGGAGTCGCAAGAGCGCCGTTCGGCTTCCTGACCGTCAAGGGTCCTTTTTCATGCTGTATCGCCCGAATTATCTGCATGCCCCATTGACGCGCTGGCAATGGCTGGGCTTCGGCGTTTTCGCCTGTGCGTTTCTCGCCCTTGGCATCGGCCTGCGGGACCCCTGGCCCGCGGACGAGCCGCGCTTCGCTCTCAATGCGTTGGAAATGCTGCGCACCGGCCAGCTCTGGCTACCCCACCGGGGAGGCGAACTGTATCCGGATAAACCGCCGCTTTATATGTGGGCCACCGCGCTAGGTATTGCGGCCACCGGCTCGGTGCGCTTGGGCTTCCTGCTGCCGTCACTGCTTGCCGCCCTCGGCACCCTGGCGCTGATCGTCGACCTGACTCGGCGACTATATGGTCAGCGCATCGCGATGCTCGCCGGGCTCGCCCTGCTGACCACCCTGCAGTTCGTGCTGCAGGCCAAGGCCGCGCAGATCGACATGCTGCTGACGTTCTTCGTCACCCTGGGCGCCTACGGGCTGATGCGTCATGCGCTGCTGGGGGATTCCAGGGGCTGGTGGTATCTCGCCTGTATCGCCATGGGTCTGGGCATCTTGACCAAGGGCGTGGGCTTTCTACCGTTGCTGATGCTGCCGGCCTGGTGGTGGCTGGCCAGACAAGGACACGCCACGCGCCTGGAGATGAAAACGTTGCTCCTGGGGCTGGGTTGCCTGCTCGGCACGCTCCTTCTATGGGCGGTGCCGATGATCCTGATCACCAGCCTGAGTGATGATCCCAGCCTGGCCGCCTATCGGGACAATATCCTCTTCAAGCAGACCGGGGAGCGTTACGCCAGCGCCTGGCATCATCTCAAGCCCTGGTACTACTACCTGGTCGAGGTGCTGCCCTGGGCCTGGATGCCGCTGGTGCTCCTGCTGCCCTGGGTGCTACCCGCCTGGTGGCGGCGTCTGCGGCGTGGCGATGCGAAAATTGTCATGCCGCTATTCGGCATCACCGCCATTCTGGTGTTCTTCTCCTGGTCGCCGGGCAAACGCGGGGTCTATGTCTTGCCCACCATTCCACTGCTGGTACTGGCCCTGGCGCCCCTGTTCCCTGGTCTGCTAGGCAAGATCGGCCCTAACCGCCTGGGCACCTTGGTGCTTGTCGCGTTGGGGGGCATTTTTCTTGCCGCCGGCATCCTGGGCGCCCTGGGCCTGCCCGCTCTTGCGCAATTGTCGGTTCGGTATCAGGTCACACCCTGGCTGGGCTGGAGTCTGCTCGGCTGCGCCGCCATCGCCCTGCTCGCCTGGCTGCGTGTCCGTGGTGGGCTTGCGGCGCTGGGGCTCTGGTTCGTGATCTTCTGGGGCTGGTGGTCGACGGATGCCTACCTGCAGATGAACGATACCCGCTCCCCCCGGGGCATGATGCAACGCGTTGTCGAACAGACCGGCCAAGACGCCTGGCTGGCCCTGCCGGCATTCGGCGAGGAGTTTCTGCTGCAGGCCCGCCAGCCCAGCGTGCATTTTGGCTATCACACCCCGCTGGAGGCGCAACTGAAGCGCGCCTATGCCTGGCTCGAACAGGCACCGGATAAGCGTTGGATGCTGATCGAGCGGGATAATGCCGAAGAAATCGAATGCCTGGACGACCCCCAGGTGATCGATATGGGCCATCAAAACGGTGAGTATTGGACCCTGGCGCCCGGTATCGCCTTCGACGCCTGCCAGGGAGACGCTAATGCCGCGCCACTTTTCATCGCACCGACAACCTTGAAGGAAAAATAGCGAAGAAAAGTCAATCCGTAAGTTTTCTTTAAGAAATGCTAACTAGGCTGACAAGCCGGCTTTACTTCACGTCAAGGAGAATACGAATGACGGTGCTTGCTCAGCCCATCGACTCATCGGCCAATCGAGAAAAGCGTCGATCCTCGAAAAAGATCCGTCTTTTGCCCATCGCGATACTGGTGCTGTTGAGCGGCGCAATGCTCCTGACCGCCACCATCCAGAGCGCTTTACTGACGATCGCCATGCTGGCCAGCCTTGGCTTCCTGCAGCTTGGCGCATCGTTTTACAACGCCCAGTTGAAGGAGGACCTGCTGGCACTGGCCATGGCGGCATTGGGCACGATTGCGATGCTTTATCTGTTGGCCTAGCGCTCTGACCGGATACAAGACAGCGCGGCAGTACTCTTCCCGCGATCAAACGACCAGCCCCGCGATCAAACGGCCAGGAGATCCTGGGTTTCTGGGTGTCGTTTGGCATAGGCGACGACGAAGCTGCAGGTGGGCACGAATTTGCGACCCTGGCGGCGCACATCGTCGAGCGCGCCGGCGACAAGCCTGGAGCCGATGCCTCGACCTTCGAGCGCCGGCGGCACAAAGGTGTGATCGAAGGTCATTATATTGCCTTCACGCCAATAGGTAGCGATGGCAAGCATGCCATCGACTTCCAGTTCGTAGCGAGACTTCGCTGTATTGTGGCGAACCGATTCTTCCGTCATGACCATTACCCGTCCCTATTGGCAGATACATGGAACGGCGATCGCTTCCTGGAAATGGAGGCGGCCCCTGACAGCCACATCCCGGCACACGCATCCACCACTACCGTTGCTCCCTTCCGGGCCTGGCGGGGTTTGCAGTATCGCGTTGCGGGAGGACCGACAAGGGCCACCATAACATTCGGCTATGAAATGCTGTCTCAACGATAACCGATTTTTTTAAGTTCTCACCGCATTGAACCGTGCAAGGACAGTCCGTTCAAGCACTTGCCGCGAGAGCGACGGCACTATAACAGCGCCTTTCGACCCTCGCAAGCCTGCTCGATTCGTGATCACGACTATTCAGACTATGCTTAAGACGGTAAGTTGGACAAACACTCCCTGAAAGGAAATGACCATGCAGAAAGATCCCAACAAAGGATATATCGCCTTGCTTGGCTGGAGTCTCAACGCGGTCGAGGCAGCGGAAAACTTCGATCGGCGCTACGTGGTCGTAGCCCCGGACTGGGCGGAGGATTATTGCAAGCAGCACGATATTCCCTATCTCGCCTGGAACTTCGAGCGGCTCAACGACCGCTCCATGGAAATCGCCGAAACTCTCAAGGAAATGGGCGTGGATGTCGCCATTCCCCTTTTCGAGGAAACCGTGGAATGGGCCGGTGCCATCAACTCGGTGCTGATGGACAACCCGCGGCTCTACGGACAGGCGCTGCTGTTGCGGGACAAGGCATTGATGAAACGCCGCGCTCAGCTGGGCGGTATCCGCGTGGGTATTTTCGAGGAAGCTCACGACAAAGGTGACGTCATTCGCTTTCTCAAGCGGGTCAACCAGACGCTGCTGAAGCTCGACGGCGACCCCAATGACCCGATCCACCTCAAGGCCTTCGACAAGGCGGGGTGTCTGGGTCACCGGGTCATCCGCACCCCGGACGAGATCGACTCGATCCCGGAGGAAGAATTCCCGGTACTGATGGAGTCCCACCTGGACGGCTGGGAATTCGCGGTCGAAGCATGGGTTCACGACGGCAAGATTCGCTTTCTGAATATCTCGGAATACGTGACGCTGGGCTATTCCGTGTTCGTGCCCGCGACGCCGGAGCTCGAGAAATACCGTGAAGCGATCACCCGTCAGATCGAAAAGCTGATCAAGACCTTCGATATCGAATTCGGCTTCATTCATCCGGAATACTTCGTCACCAGCGACGGAGAAATGTACTTCGGTGAGGTCGCCTATCGTCCGCCGGGCTTCAAGGTGTTCGAGCTGCTTGAGCGTGCCTACGGCTTCAACGCCTATCAAGGCTTGATCCTGTCCTTCGACCCCAAGACCACTGAAGAGGAAATCACTGCCTTCTTCCCCAGGGAAGTGGTGGATGCCAAGGGTCATGCGGGATGCTTCGGGGTCTATCCGCGACGTCGCGTGGTCAGCCGGCTGGAAATGCCCGAGGAAACCGAGGATCATCCCTACTTCGAATCCCATGAACTTACCCCGCCGCTGGAAGAGACGGTGACCAAACGCACCGCTTTCGGCACCCATTGGGGGCTGATCTATTTCTTCGGCGAGGATCCGCATACCATGCGCGACCTGCTCAAGCATCAGGAAGAACTGGACTTCTATGTATAACCCTCGCGCCATCCCTCATGTGCGTGTCATGACGACAAGGAGTCACGGTGACTGACGACAACGCACCCCAGGTGGACGCCAGCAAGCTGGATGGCTTGCTGGCCAAGCTCGACGACGCGGTAGCGATCCTGGCCAATGCGCCATGCTTTTCCAAGCCCGCCAAGGTCAGTCGTGTCTTCGATACCGCGCGTCGCGTGATGCTGGTCGAGGGCGGTTGCGACGCTCTGGAAAGCCGTGCCCAGGCCATGGAACAGTCCGGCATGTTCGAAGGCTCCGACTGGGAATCGCCCCAGGCCCTGGTACCCGCTCTGGCTTCCCAGGCGTTGAAGAGCGCCAGCGTCGACAGCGTGATGATCGAAACCCTGAGCGAGCTGCGCCTGCTGGCGGTGGCCCGAGGCGACTATGTTCATTCCCTGGTTTCCGCGGAGCAGGCTCATCATTATCTGACTCAGACCTTGGCCGTCAATCTGACGTTCCTGTTCGATTCTCCCAGCGAAGCGGAGCGGGAAACCCAAGGACGACTGGCGCAGATACCGCGCATCCTGTTTCGCCACCTGGCCTCGCGCATCGGCTACGAACACATCATCGACCGCTTGATCGAGGAAATCTGGCGCATCCTCAAGCAGCGCCCGATTCAGACGGGGGCCATCAAGCGCATGGTCACCCAGATCGCCCTATGCCAGGCGGACCCCGCTATCGACCTGGGCATCAGCGGTCAGGGAGCGGATCGGCTGGTGAGCAGCCTGTTCGGTCCGACTCAGGCCTGCCGGGAGGATCCGGGCATCGATGTTTATGCCGAACGGCTTGCCTGCATGGACCAGGCGGCGCTTCAGAACGAAGCCACCGGGTTCGCTCGGGCCATGCACGATACCGGTCTGGTGTCACCCTATCATGCGGTACTGCTGCGACACTTGCATGACCAGGGCGACATGCTGGTATCCGAGGCGCTGGGGCTCTCCTCCACCGGCCGCGACTGCCTGCTGTGCTATCGCGACCTGATTCACGAGCTGGTATACCAAGGCATTCACGCTCCAACCTGCCAAGGCATCTATGGTCTCGCCCTGATGCTCGAGCGCGGGATTCTCTATCAACCCCCGGTGGCGCCGGCGCTATGGCGTCAGTTGGGGCTCGAACTTTCTGCCTGGTCTCGTCAACGTCTTAGCCTGGCCCTCGGTGAGGCCGCTTCCCCACAGGCCTGGCTGATCGAAGGCGTGCTATGCATGCTCGGCCTTCCCCTGGGGGTAGGTCAGGGCAACAACCCTACCTGCCAGTCCGCTCGCGCCCTGTCCATGTGGGCCTACAACGATCCGGACTACCTGCTGCAGATGGTGACCTGGGCCGCCCGGGACGACGAGATCATCATTCACTTCGAAGGCCAGCCGATTTCTTCCATGGCCAGTCTTTCCGGGGTGGCCACCGCCTTGCCCATGGATCTCGATCCGGTATCGCTGCTGGTGGTTCCCTACCTGGACCGTATCTACGCGGAAATGGGCAGGCGCTGCGCCGACCGTGAAGGCGACCCGCACCGCTGGGTCAACCCGGAATTCCACGGCTGGTGGGCAGGCCGTGGTTTCAGCATCAACGTGGATGTCGCCACCGGCAAGCTGATCCACCTGGAGAACTTCCTGCGCCAGTTCTATGCCTGCTATCACCCTTATTACAACGGCAATCAGCCGCTGATTCATCCGCAGCCCGCAGGTATCGCCGTGACCGACAGCACCGCGCGCTTCATCGGCTGGCACGCTATCACCCTGCTGCGCGTCAATCTCGACCTGAATGGGGAAATGCGCGCTTTCTTCTACAATCCCAACAACGATAGCGGTCAGGATTGGGGCGACGGCGTCAAGGTCAGCACCTCCGGGTACGGAGAGCGCTTCGGCGAGGCATCGCTGCCTTTCGAGCAGTTTGCTTCACGGCTGTATATCTTTCATTACGATCCGCTGGAGCGCGGCGAACTGGCGCAGGTTTCCCAGGAAGAGCTGGATCGCGTCATCGGTTATATCACCCGCAGCTGGGGGGCGGACCGCCTACCTGCCGGTGATCTGCAGGCGGCTCGAGGTCTCATGCCTTCATGATGATGCGGCTCGACCAGCTGCTGGTGACGCAAGGCCTGGCGCGCTCCCGCACCAGGGCGCAGCGCCTGATTCGTCATGGCCGGGTCAGCCTGGCGGATCAACGTCCGCTCTTGCGACCGGCGGAAAAGCTGCCGCTGGATAGCCCGCTGGTGGTAACGGCGGATCCGGAGGAACGCTATGCCTCGCGAGCGGGGCTAAAGCTCGAAGCGCTGCTGAATCATCTCGAGCTGCGCCTCGACGATCGCCTGGTGCTGGATGTCGGTCAGTCCACCGGCGGTTTTACCGACTGCGCCTTGCAGCATGGTGCGGCTCACGTCATCGGTATCGACGTCGGTCACGACCAGCTCGACCCTCGATTGCGAGAAGATCCTCGAGTCACCTGCCTGGAGGGCATCAACGCGCGCGACATGACGCAAAGCCCCGCGCTCAGGAAAGTCCTCGTCCGCCAGGCGCCTAAAACACTCTCCCTAGCGATCATGGACGTTTCCTTTATTTCCCAGACGTTGATCCTGCCGTCACTGGCCGAACTGCTGCCCGTAGGCGGCGAGCTGCTTTCCCTGGTCAAGCCACAGTTCGAGGTAGGCCCGGGCAAGGTCAATGCCCAGGGGATAGTGACCGATCCACTTCTTTATGAGGAGGTGGAAAAGAAGCTTCGCCAGTGCTGCGCCAGCTGCGGTTTCGAGGTGCTTGACTGGCGGGATAGTCCTATCGCAGGGGGCGACGGCAATCGCGAATTTCTCCTGCATGCACGCCATCAATGATTGACTTGTCCGAACAGCATGGTAGAAACATGCCTTTTTGTGTTTCTCGACAGGATCGCCTCATGAAAATGCCCCAGGGTTTGAAGGCATTCGCTATCGGCTTGTCTCTGCTGTCCTTGTCAGGTGTCGCGCTGGCAGACAATGCGCTGACTCAGACGCCAACTACCATCGAAGCAACAGCGCCAGGCGTGGATAGCGACGAACAGCAAACACAGCAGCGCCGCGAAGAACCGCAAGCCCTGAACGAAGCGCGGGAGCGACGCGCGCTTGAGCGGGCTTCGGCGCGCAATCCGTTTTCGATCACCACCTATCGCCGCAACTACCTGCTACCCATCACCTACAATTTCAATCCCGATGAGCAAGCCTTCAGGGAAATCAGCAACGAAAACGTCGGCAATGCCGAAGTCAAGTTCCAGTTCAGCGCCAAGTTCAATCTGGCGAAAGATCTGTTCGGCAACAATGGCGATCTCTATTTTGCCTATACTCAGCGCAGCTGGTGGCAGGCTTATAACTCCGAGGCTTCTTCACCGTTTCGTGAAACCAACTTCGAACCTGAAGTGTTTCTCAGTTTCGACAACAACTTCTCCTGGCTGGGCTGGACCAACACCTACAATCGAATTGCGTTGAACCATCAGTCGAACGGTCGTTCCGATCCTTTGTCGCGTAGTTGGAACCGACTTTATGTGGAAGGCACCTTTCAAAAGGGCGATTGGGCAGTGGTGATTGCGCCACATTGGCGAATTCCGGAATCCGACGACGAGGACGACAATCCGGATATCGAACGCTATGTAGGCTACGGTGACATCACCGTGGCACGCCGGCTGTTCGATGACCAGGAGGCGACTCTTACCTGGCGAGGCAACCCTCGTACCGGCTACATGGGAGTCGGAGCAGATTATTCCTGGCCCTTGTTCAATAGTGTGCGCGGCTACATACAATATTATTACGGCTATGGCGAAAGCCTGGTCGACTACAATCATCGCAACAATCGGCTCGGCATCGGTTTCAGCATCAACCCTTTCTTTCCGAGGCGGCCCTGATCGGCGTTTCATTGCCGGCAAAGGATTGCCGCCACACGTAAGCCTGCTATGCTAGGGGCGTTATTCAACGTCACAGGAAGACCTCATGGCTAACCGCACACCGAATATCGACGCCAGTACCGATCAGCTGAAATCGGATCTGCGTCATCTTTCCCAAACCGTCGAAGAGCTGGTTCATGCAACCGCGGATGACTCGCGCAGCAACGTCAAGGAGCTTCGGGAGCGAGCCGAAAAACGCCTGAAAGACACACGCTCACGCCTCGAGGCACGGGGCGAAAGACTTTATCACGACGCTTACGACAGCGCCGTTCACCAAGCGGATGCCTTCGACGAGTATGTTCGTGACAATCCTTGGCGCAGTGTGGGTATCGGTACTCTCCTGGGCATCATCGTCGGCTTTATTCTCGGGCGGCGTTGATGTCCACAGGCCAAGGACCGGCGGAGCGCGTCTTTGACGCCACCAAACGCCTGATCTCGAGCCTGATCCAAAGCGGCGAGACGCGACTGCGTCTTGCCGTGGTCGAACTCGAGGAAGAACGCTCACGTCTTTTCTTGCTGCTGCTGCTGACCTGTTTCAGCCTTATCCTGATGCTGCTTGGCATGATGCTATTGACGCTGCTGATTGTCGTGCTGTTCTGGGACAGCCATCGTATCGCCGCTATCGTCACTTGTATCGTGCTGTTGTTGGGAGGAGGCCTCGGGCTGGCCAGTTGGGTCGTTTACAAAGCCCGTCAGCGCACTCTTCTGAAAAGCACGTTGAGACAACTCAAGGCGGATCGCCGGCTGCTGGGGAATCAGCGTGAACTTTGAGTCTCGTGCACACCGAGAGCGACGCTTGCGCAAGGCGAAACTCGAATCACTGATCGAGCAGCAGCGTATCGATCTGCTGGTGGACTCTCAGCGCTTTCGTGAAGCCACCAGCGGCATCGATCATGCCTGGCATACTTTGATGCGCTGGAAAGTGCCTCTTTACGGGCTCGGCGGGCTGCTGGTCGTGCGAAGCGCCAGGAAACCTCATTCGCTCAGGCGCTGGGGACAGCGTGCCATGGCGGGTGCATTCTTGTTTCAAAGGATACGCAAGCTACTCGCTGTTCTGCGTTGATTCGGCGAGCTGTGCCGGCGCGCAGACGACCGTACCGTACGAACAGAATATGCAACAGTCACCCGGCATTGGCTGCAGCAGACTTCCGCAGCCCGAACAGTGATAGAACCACTGACAGGCATCCGGCATCATGACTTCCACGCTGCGCTGACCACATAAAGGGCAAGTCAATGTAGATTCAAGAATAAGCCCCAAACTCATGACACCCTCGTTATTTTGTTCCCCTCCCGAATAAGCGTAGCCTAAGCATGGTGTCTTTACCCGCCACAGGAGCAAATATGTCAATCGCCATTACCCTACATCTACTGGCCGCCGTGATCTGGGTCGGCGGGATGTTTTTTGCCTATCTGGCGCTACGTCCAGTGGCAGGCCACCTGCTCGAGCCGCCCTTGCGGCTGCAGCTATGGGCCAAGGTATTCGACAAGTTCTTTCCTTGGGTATGGGCCGCGATAGTCCTGTTACTCACCTCCGGCTTCTGGATTATCTTCGCGGTTTACGGCGGCATGGACATGGTCGGTCTTCACGTGCACCTGATGCTGCTGTTGGGCCTGGTCATGATGGCGATCTTTCTGCATATCTACTTCGCCCCCTATCGACGACTCAATCAAGCCGTGGCGCGCCAGGACTGGACCGCCGGCGGTGCCAAGCTCAATCAGATCCGCAAGCTGATCGCTGTCAACCTGGTGCTGGGGCTGATCGTGATCGTCGTTGGCACCGGGGGCATCTATCTGTAACGAGGATCACACTGGGCCTCATGAAAAACCGATCTACACAGTCAGTCCGCAGGCGACACCCGAGGCCCAGGCCCACTGAAAGTTATAGCCGCCCAGTTCACCGGTGACATCCAGCACTTCGCCGATAAACCGCAGCTGCGGCACATTATCGACCGCAAAGCTTTGCGAGGAAATCCTTCGGGTATCGACCCCACCCAGTGTCACCTCCGCGGTACGCCAGCCCTCGGTTCCTGCGGGCTTGATTCGCAAGCGACCCAGGCGCCCTGCCCAGCCTTCAAGGTTGGCATTGGACCGCTCCGCCAAGGGGCCGTCGTCCCCATGCCATTCGATCAGCGCCTGAGCGAGCCTTTTCGGCAAATGCTCGCTCAGCAAGGTGGAAAGCCGACGCTTTGGAGTGGCCCGGCGAGCTTCGATCAAACATCCTCTGATATCGAACCCCGGCAGCAGATCGATCTCGATCTCGTCACCGGGTTGCCAATGGCTCGAGATCTGCAGCATGGCCGGACCGGACAGGCCGCGGTG
Organism: Pistricoccus aurantiacus; assembly: GCF_007954585.1. Lineage (GTDB taxonomy): Bacteria > Pseudomonadota > Gammaproteobacteria > Pseudomonadales > Halomonadaceae > Pistricoccus > Pistricoccus aurantiacus. The sequence continues at coordinate 2,215,716 of NZ_CP042382.1, read as the reverse complement.
GGTCAACAGCATGGGCTCGCGATATTCCCTACCACGACAGCGTACCGCCACCTCGCAGCTCACTCCGGCAAGATCCGCCGCCCGGGTCTTCCAACCGGAGGTCAAGGTGAAAGGCACCAGCGCCGGTCGCGTCTCCGTTACCCGCAGGCCAAACCGGCGGGCGATCTCGTAGCCAAACCCGCTAGCCCCCAGGGTGGGAATCGATAGCCCGCCGGTGGCGATCACCACCGCACCGGTATCGATGCGCCCCGCCGACGTCTGCAGACGCATGCCCTCGCCCTGAGGTTCGATTGATTCCACTGCGGTCTTGAGGCGTATTTCCACCCCCGCCCAGTCGCACTCGGTCAGCAGGGTCCGCAGCAGCTCCTTGGCGGAATGAGCGCAGAACAGCTGCCCTGCTGCCTTCTCGACGTATTCCAGGCTATGACGCTCCACCAGTTCGACGAAATGTTCCGGTCGATAGCGCTTGAGCGCGGAAATGCAGAAGCGCGGATTTTCGGAAAAGAAGTTGGCCGGCGACGTCGCCAGATTGGTGAAATTGCAGCGGCCGCCCCCGGACATCAGGATCTTCTTGCCCGCCTTGTTGGCATGATCGAGCACCAGTACCCGCCGACCTTGGTAGCCGGCGGTCAGCGCGCACATCAACCCCGCGGCGCCGGCACCGAGGATAACGACATCAGGATGCTTCATGAGGTCTCACGACAATATTGTATGATCAAGAAAGTCAGCGCTTGCCGATTGCCCCCATCCTAACAGCCAAGCTCTTTGACAAGCCCCGGGAATGACGCACAAAGGAGGTGCCGCATGCAGAAAAGAATCAGTTTTTTTATTCACCATCAGGGGCGGGGGCATGCTCAGCGCGCCAGGGCCATCATTCAGCGCTTTTCTAAGGAGCGTCCGGTCACCGTCATGACCGCGGACCCGAGCCTGTTCGAGAATTTCGAGCGGCCCATCGATATCATCGCCCTGCCCGACATGATCGGTGCCGACGTTCCAACGACGGCGCTTTACCAGGCCACTACCCCTTCGATCATGCACTGCGTGCCGCTGGGAGTGAAGGAAATGCGCCGCACCATGCGCCTGATTCTCGACCATCTGGACGATAGCGATACGGGGCTTTTCGTGATCGACGTTTCCGCGGAGCTGGCCCTGCTTGCGCGCATCGCCAGCGTACCGGCGGTAAAGATTCGCATGCACGGCGACCGCAGCGATCGGGGGCATCTCGGCGCCTATGAATGTTGTATCGGGATGCTGGCCCCTTACGACGAGCGCTTGGAACAACCGGACTACCCGGACTGGGCACGAGCCAAGACGCACTATACCGGGGGGCTTTGTACCACGGATACCTCATTCGGGGACAAGCAAGCTGCTCGCCGTAAGCTGGGCCTGCCGAGCGATCAAGAAGTGATCGTCGTTCTGACCGGCGGTGGCGGTGCCGGCACCCCCTACGCGCCTCTGACCGTGGCGGCGCGGGCCGCCACCGGATCGCGCTTTATCACCATCGGTCCGGTACATCGAGAAGGCCATGAGACGGATTTCTTCAACCTGGAAAATCACGGCTGGGTCACGAATGTCACCGATTATCTCGTCGCCAGCGATATCGTCCTGGCCTCCGCCGGCGACAACACCGTGCATGAAATCGCCCGAATCGGACGTCCCTACATCTGCGCCCCGGAATGGCGCTACTATGGCGAGCAGGTACGCAAGGCGGAATGTCTGCAGCGCCTTGGGGCGGCGATCCACCTGGAAAATTGGCCCAGTAGCATCGACGCCTGGCAAGAGCTGCTAATGCGTGCAAGAGAGCTCGATGTTTCCACCCTGCGGGAGCTTTATTCTCCTCAGGCAGCACGCACCGCCGCCCAGTGGCTCGAAAACCTGACGGACCGGCTATGGCAAGACGATCGTAAGACCGCACTCCTTGGTCACCTTCAAGAGGCAGTGGCCAACCCAGGTATCAGCTAAACAGCGCCGTATCCGGCAGTTTCGCACGGCGTATTTCATCCGCGGTAGGATAGCGCAGAATCTCGAGCGTATTCCCCTCTTCACGCCAGGCGATCAGACCCGCGTCGCGAAACTGACCGAGCCAGTACTCCATGCACCAACGTTGCCACTTGCGATGAAAATAGTCGGCGTTGCGCAGGATATGAACGAAATGCGGATAGGGAGGCGCATGCATGGGATGGTGTTGATGATAGGCGCGGGCGCGGCCGAGCCAGAAGAACGGCACTCTCGCATCATGCAGACGCCAAGCGAAATCCGTCTCCTCTCCTCCGTAACCGTAAAAGGCTTCATCCATGCCGCCGGCTCGCCAATAATCCCGACGGCCAAGTGCGAAAGAAAGCCCCCATAGACTTCCCGGATCAGGCTCCAGGCGCCTACCTTCCTTTGGCATTGTGGGCCTGGCGGGATGCGACTTGCCCACGCCATCCAGCCGTAAATAATCCAGCGGCGTCGTTACCGCCCCGGCGGGCAGGTAAAACACTTCGCCCAGATACAATCCTACCCTTTCGCTCAAGGCCTGGCGGTAGCTCTCGACAAGGGAAGGAGATGGAATGCAGTCCACGTCGAGAAATATCAGCACCTCGTTGTTCGCTGCCTGTGCCGCCCGATTGCGCGCCTTCGCCAAGGGCATGATTTCATCGTCAATATAGACTTCGCGCACCGGAAATCGGGTTTCCGGCAGGTGCCGATGCGGCTCCGGCTGCATGTAGGCCACGATCAATTCGTCCGGAAGCCGGGTCTGGCGCGTCAGGCCGTGAATCAGATTGACGAGATGCTCCCGCCGTCCTCTCACCAGAGTCAGGACACTGACGCCCATCAAGACACCTTTTTATCAACAGTGCTTTTATCGGTCGAAACGTGCTGCTGAAAATAGGTTACGCCCTCGATGACGCCCTGGGCGTGGCTCGCCTTGGCGAAATAGCCATGCGTCAGCGTCGGGTCGTCGAGCAGATCATCGGAAAAGTTGGCGACGATGATGGCGCAGGGCATGGTCCGCAGCATCTCCAGATCGTTACCGGAATCTCCCGCCACGAAGACCGCCTGCTTGGGCAAACCGTAATGTCGTCGAACATGTTCCACCGCTTTTCCCTTGGAGGCGCCAGGGGGCAGAATATCCAGATAGCGACCGTGGCTATAAATCACGCTGGCGCGCAGCCCGCAGGATGCGAGCCGCTCGCGCACCTTCGTGGCAAGCGATGGCTGATTCTTGATCAGGTAGCTTAGCTTGAAGGGCCGCTGCTCCATCTGGCCTTGGGACGTCAGTTCCACCATATCCCTCAGGGCATCGAGAATCGTCTGAGGCCGCCAATCCTGGCCAATAAGCCGTGCCCACTCATGATCCTGTCGATAGGTGACGCGGTTTTCCTCGAGATAATAAATCTCGCTTCCCACGGAGGTAATCATGACTTCCGGGCTGGGCATTCCTTGCTGTTCGAGCACGTTCAGAGCGCTATGGAAACTGCGTCCGGTCGCGACGCCGAAGCCCATGGCAACCTGAGTATTTCGCCATCGACAAAACGCCGCCGCTGCCTTTTCGGAACCCAGCAGCGTGTTGTCGATATCGCTGATCAACAGGCTGGTCGCCCTGGCCCTTGGTGGTATTCGCTCAAGGCCGCGCCGTATCAGTTCATGGTATTGCGCCACATGCGCCTGCCAATCGTAAGCGGCGACCGCCGAAGCACCAGCTTTCGCATAACGCTGCCATCTTGGTTCATTCGACAGTAGTTCAAGGGCCGCCGTGGCGATGGCATTCGGCGAGTGCGGATTGACCAGTACGCCATTACCGCAGCGCTCGACGATATCGTTAGGGCCACCGCTATCCGTGGCGATGACCGGCAGGCCCGCGGCGGAAGCTTCAAGAAGCGTCAATCCGAAAGGCTCGTTGAAGGCCGGATTGACGAAAACGCCCTTTCGCTTGCGCGCAAAGGCATAAATGGCGGGAATGTCGCAGGACGCATGCTGCTTGGGATAGGCGACGCTACCGTACAGGTCGTACTTGTCGATCAGGTAAAGCAGTTCCTCGAGATTGTCGCGGATTTCGCCTTCCAAGGTAGCGATATCCTTTCGGTTACCGGCAATCACTATCAGATTGGCCTTTTCCTGAAGCGCCTTGGATTCACCGTAGGCGGTGACCAGCGAGGCAAGGTTTTTCTTCGATACCGGGCGTGCAATGGCAAGCAATACCGGTTTTTCCGGCGCTTTCAAGAAGCGGTTCAGCATTTCATCGACTCGTGCATCGCTGCTCGCTTCACGAAAGCATCGCAGGTCGCTGCCAGGCGCGATGATACGAATCTTGCCTGGATCATAGGCGTCGTAAGCGGCGTACTGGACTTCCGCTTCGTCTCGGGAACTGGCAACGATCAAATCCGCCCGTTCGATCACCTCCTCTTCGCACTCGATGCGTCGAGCCAGGGTTTTCATGTCGTCATTGTCCAACAGCGAGTGAAGTTCGTGACAGGCTTGCCATTTTATCCTGCCCAATGAGTGCGCGGTGAACAGGTAGGGAATTCCGTGACGCGACTTGATGACCATGGCGACCTTTCCCGCGTCGGCGTAATGGGCATGCAGCACATCGGGTTTGCGTTCTTGAGTATCCAGGTAATCATCCAGCGCTTCGATAAAAGCCGGCAGTTCACGCCACAGCGCCTCCTTGGGAAGATAGTCGGGACACGGGGTTCTGAAGCGCAATATACGAATCTTGTCATCGATTGTTTCGCAATCCCGACCATAGCTAGCCGTGTGGGGCATATCGAAGGCCCGGGTCACGATATCGATACGCTGGACGGTTGCGTCCCAGGATGACGCTCCGACCAGTTCCAGCAGGTACTTGATGTGACCTCCCGTGTCGGCGGTTATACCATACTCGACCTGCTGGCCGCGCAAGCAGCCTTGTAAGGCGACATGCATGATATACATGGTTCAACATCCTTATTTATTTTACTTTTTCCTAAAATTCTTCCTTATTGCAACATGGACAGACTAGCCGGGGGTTTTCAATAACCTTTTTTAATTGAACGTTATTTTCGATAGCCACCATGACATTACGTATTGCTCAAGTAGCACCCATTATTCTACCTACTCCGCCCCTTCACTACGGAGGGACGGAGCGAGTCGTCAATGATCTTACCGAAGCCCTGGTGGCGCTGGGACACAAGGTTACCTTGTTCGCTTCCAGCGACAGCAACACCTCCGCCGAACTGGTTTGTGCCACTCCCAGCCTAGCGCAGCTGCAAGAAAAGAAAGGCAAGCTACCCCCCGGTATGCCGGGGGTGCTGGAAACCGTTTTATTGGAAAAATTGCGTGGTCGCCTGGCGGACTTCGATATCGTTCATTGCCACGGCGAGTTCTTTCACGCCGCCTTATTGGGAACGCAGCGAAAAAAGAGTCTTACCACCATTCACTGGCGGGTAGACGAGGCGGACCGGCAGCTTTTTTTCGCCAGCTTTCCCGATCTACCCATCGCGGCGATTTCTCATGCGCAAGCCGCAAGTATCCCGGCCTCCAGTTGCGCGGGCATCGTGTATCACGGCATACCTGAAGCGCGTTTTCCCTTTTATCCGGAACACCACAACTATCTTGCCTTCATCGGACGCATGACGGATCAGAAACGCCCGGATCGCGCCATCGAACTCGCAAGATCGAGCAGTCTGCCTTTACGACTGGCCGGCGATATCGATGTCGGCAACCCGGACTATTTCGACAGATTCGTCAAGCCGGAACTCGGCGCCGAGGTTCATTACCAAGGCCCGGTGGACGACCGACAAAAGGCGGATTTTCTGGGAAACGCCATGGCGCTGGTCTTTCCCATCGACTGGCCGGAGCCCTTCGGCCTGGTAATGATCGAAGCCATGGCCTGCGGCACGCCGGTCATTGCCTGGCGCAACGGCGCGGTGGAGGAAATCGTCGAGCCTGGGGTCAGCGGCTTCGTCGTCGACAACCTGGAAGACGCTCGCCAGGCGGTAAAGCGTATTGCCACCCTGGACAGGACGGCAGTAAGGGAGTCCTTTCTCGCGCGCTTTACCAGCCGTCGCATGGCCCAGGACTATGTGGCGCTTTATCGTTCGCTGATCGATAGAAACAGCATGGGTTGATCGCTCAAGAATCGGCAACAACTGCTATTCTCTTTATTATCGACGACAAGCCATCAATTGTTCGACTGACCATTCTTGCTTCAGTGGCCGAGGATTTTCCGATGATCGAACTTACTCCAAGCGACGCGCCTCATGTCATCGCCATGCGCGCCAGCGGCCGGGTCGATGAAAAGGATTTGCAGCGCGTCATCGACACCATCGAGGATCTCAAGAAGACCCAGCCGCGAATCAGCCTTTACGCGGAACTCGATGAAATGCGCTGGATGACATTTACCGCCTTTCTGCGCGACCTGGGATATGGACTGACCCAGGTCGGAGAAATGGATCGTTTCTACCGAGCCGCTATCGTCACGGACAAGCAATGGATGAAACACATTGTACGACTGGAAAACCGGCTGTTTCGCGAATTTGAGACTCGCACCTTTCCCATACGCGATAAGGAGGCCGCCTGGACCTGGGTACGGCATCAGCCGGATGCGCCATCAGCGGAATCCATCAAGAACTGATACCGGCATAGCTGGGTGTGCAAAATTACCGAGCGGTTATGAAAGAACTGCAAGCGTCTCTTTTATACCAGCTTGCAGTTCGTTCATTTAACTTTCTTGTGTTGTTACTGAAAAGATCGTAAACAAGCCCTTAGAACTCTTCCCACTCGAGTTCCTGCTCCTTGAGCTTGGCCGGGGCTTTCTTCTGCATGATCTGTTTGCTGCCGGCCTGCTTTGGCACTGCATCAGGCAGGACCGTCGGCTTCCATTGCGACGAACCCAGGGCAGCGGGACGCTGGGTGGCTGCTTCTGCCAGACGGAAAGCCGAGACCGCTTTCTCGAGCTGCTCGGCCTGCTCCTCGAGGGACGAGGCAGCAGCGGCGGCCTCCTCGACCAAGGATGCGTTCTGCTGGGTGACCTGGTCCATCTGCGTTACGGCCTGGTTGACCTGTTCAATGCCCGAGCTTTGCTCTTGGGAGGCAGCGGAGATCTCGTCCATGATGTCGGTAACGCGACGGACTGACGCGACCACGTCACGCATGGTAGCGCCGGCGCTTTCCACCAAGGCCGAGCCTTGCTGCACCTGGGTGGCGGAAGCCTCAATCAATGCCTTGATCTCCTTGGCGGAATCCGCGCTGCGACTGGCCAGGCTGCGTACCTCGCTGGCTACCACCGCGAAACCACGGCCCTGTTCACCGGCCCGGGCCGCCTCGACGGAGGCATTGAGTGCCAGGATGTTGGTCTGGAAGGCGATCGAGTCGATGACACCGATGATGTCGGTGATCTGCTGGGAGCTGGCGGCGATGCCGCGCATGGTGGCGATGACCTCGTCGACGACTTCGCCGCCGCGGGTGGCCGAGCTGGAGGCTTCGCTGGCCAGTGTATTGCCCTGACGGGCGTTGTCGGCGTTCTGCTTTACCGTTGTGGTCAGCTCTTCCATGCTGGCCGCCGTCTCCTGGAGAGAGGCTGCTTGCTGTTCGGTGCGAGAAGACAGATCGGTGTTGCCGTTGGCAATCTCCCGGGCGCCGATGTGGATCGAGCCGCTGCTGTCGCGCACTGTAGCGATGGTCCTCGACAAGCCCCCCTGCATCTCCTTCATGGCCGAGAACAGCTGACCGATCTCGTTACGTCCGTAATCGGCAATATCGTGAGACAGGTCGCTCTTGGCGATATGCTGAAAGTGCTGTACGGCTTCCTGCAGAGGGCGAATCACCATACGGATCATACCGATACGAACGAGAAGGACGATGACAACGGCGAAAACAAGGACAATAATTTGAACGATTTCGGCGGTGTCCGCATATTGCGCTTGCTCGGTCATCAGTGCGCGACCATGGTTTTCACCGTAGTCAATGAATTCTTGGGAGGTGCGACGAAACTCGTTGCGCAATTCTTCGATCCTGGAACCTAGTGCGGCATAAGCAGCCATATCATTTTGCTCTAGCGCCTCGAGTTGAGGCCGGAGTCCTTGATTCATCAGCTTGCTGTAGGTTGATTGAATAGACACTGCAAATTGACGATCTTGGTCCGAGGTTTTGGGAGCATCGAAGAATCGCGAGATACGCTTTTCGGCGCGCTCCATGGTTGTCCGAGCGTCGGCAAGAGCCGCCTCGGCTCGATCGTTTTTACCTGCTTCGGTACTACGCACTGCTTCTTCGAAACTGAGCATCGCATCTGCAATATTGAAGCGGGCACGGTTGAGTGCATTGAGTTGTTCGACATTAAGACTATCGAGTTGCCCAATGGCTTTTTCACCTTGCTGGTTGGTGACGTAGCCTAGGCCGGCGACACCGAGAATCATCAGCGTGAAGATGATGAGTACGGTGGTCAAGCCAGCCTTGACGGAGATATTGCGTATAAGGCGGTTCATTGGCTTTCCTTTGTTTTCCTAACGGAAGGCAGTGATGTGAATCTTCTTGCATCTATTCTTTGTCGGGGCAGCTTGGCCCGCTGGATCAATGCTGTGAGCCACGGAAGGTGGAGTGCGAGGCTCATGTCTTTATCTAGCTCGAGGAGAATATCGACAGGCAAATCCGTGGCTTTAGGAAAACAAATTGTAATTTGGGAAATTCGAAATCTTTTTAAATGCGCAACAGGGACGACGGTCTCAAGTTCCAAGCGCGATGAATTCGATTATCATTTCTTGCGACGCATGAGGATCTGCCCGTCGTGCTTCGCCTACGCAAAATACGCGGATGCCTTGCGCAAGATCTCGTTGGCCTGAGGTAGCTCTCGCACTTCCTGTTCCAGCGCCTTGAGACGCCCACGCTCGTCGGTGGTGACTTCCTCTCGATCCCCTGCATCAGGCAGCGCCTGGTTCAACGAGCAGGCCAACAGCGAGACCACCCTCGTGGCAGGCGCTCAAGGACAAGGTGACCGGCATGGCCGACAGTGTCGGCGGCTGGTTCAAGGACACACTCGGCATCAACTCCCCGAGCCGGGTGTTCACTGCCTTCGGCGGCTACACCGTCGATGGGCTGAACCAGGGACTCGACGCCCAGCGTGACGAGCCGGCCAAGCGCGTGCACGACATCGCCCGGCGTGTGGCCCAGGCCGGTGCCGGCATCGCCATCGGCACCGCTGGCATGCCCGCCATGGCGGATATTCCCATCGACCGGCGTCCGGCGATGAGTGCCTCGACCTCCGCCGCGCCGGCAGCTTAGTCATGCCTCTGATCACCCTGGCCCGAAGCGACGGCGACCAGCACCGCTACAGTGTGACGGATCGCGATAGCTACAGCGGCGTCACGGCCTTCTGGCAAGACACCCAAGGGGCAAAGCGTCAGGAGGTCCAGGTGGGCGAGGCGGATAATTCCAAGCAGCTACGCCCCACCTACGCCAGCGAGGCGGATACCCTGGATGCGACCCAGGCGGAGTGGCGGCGCATCCAGCGCGGCGAGGCGGAATTCGAGCTAACCCTGGCGCAAGGCCGCGCGGATATGCTGCCCCAATTGCCGCTTGCGGTGCGCGGCTTCAAGCCGGAGATCGACGCCACGCCCTGGCTGGTGACCGAAGTTTCGCACTCACTCAACGATAGCGGCTTCGGGACCAGCATTCGCTGCGAGGTGAGCGGCGCCCAAAATTAAATCGACGGGGATTGACCCCGTCGAGTACGTTACTTTTCACGTACAGCGCTGTCGGGCCGAGCTTTCATGTCATGCCGCGCTGACGGTGTTCGGCAGTAGTTATATCAGAATAGATATTGTTTCTATATCAAATTAGATATAAACTGCTGGGACGATCAGGGGGCGCAATGGCTGAAACAAAGAAAGGCGTAGAATTTTGCGGTGATTCGATGGCCCGGCTTCGCGATTTTCCAAAGGAAGCGCGGCGCGAGGCAGGGTATCAAATCGATAAGGTGCAAGAAGGCATTATGCCCGATCGCTTCAGGCCCATGCCCAGCATCGGATCGGGTGTCGTCGAGATCAAGATCGATGAAAATGACGGCACGTTCCGGGTCTTCTACGTGGCGAACCGTGGGGGCGTTCTCTATATCCTCCACTGCTTTCAGAAGAAGACGCAAAAGACCTCAAAGAAAGATATAGACCTGGGCAAGCAACGCTATCGCGAATTGCCCTAGAGCCAAGCCCCTGATAATCGACGGGGCCTGGCTCTACCATGTGATGCAGTTGAATTGATATGAGGTAGTGAGACATGGCTAACGAACGGTTTAGCAGCATCTGGGATGCCATCGAAGACACGCCCGAGGAGGCGCTTAACATGCGCCTGCGCTCTGCACTGATGGCGAAGCTCACGGAACGCGTCAAGGCCTGGGATGTGACCCAGAAGGAGGCCGCACGGCGCCTTGGGCTGACCCAGCCACGCGTCAACGACCTGCTCAATGGCCGCATCAACAAGTTCAGCCTCGATGCGCTGGTGAATCTGGCGGCCCTCGCCCATTTCCACGTTGAATTTGCCATAGAAGACGAACCCGAAGAGGCCGCTTGATCGCACGCTCAGGAAGGCTGATCCGATGAAAAAACTTTTGAAATACCGGGGCTACTATGGCTCTGCCGAGGTCAGCACCGAAGACAACTGCCTGTTCGGCAAGCTGCAGTTCATCCGCGCCCTGGTCAGCTACGAAGGCGAAACCGTGGCGGAGCTGGAAGCTGCCTTTCGCGAGGCGGTGGATGACTACCTGGCCACCTGCGAAGATCTCGACGAAACACCGGAAACCCCTTGCAAGGGATCCTTCAACGTCCGCATCGGCCACGAACTGCACCTGGCCGCCGCCGTTGCCGCATCACAGCAAGGCATCTCCCTCAACGACTTGACCCGCCAGGCGCTGGACGGCTATCTCCAGCAGCATCCCTGAGATTCGCCGCGCTACATGAACTAGAGCGCAGCACTCGATCACGGCAGTTCAGATACCAGGCGATCAGTAGCAAAAAGCCCCGACCATTTGGCCGGGGCAGTATGACGTAGACTGCGGACGAGCCTGCATGCGGCACGAGAGAATGGGACGTCATAAAGACACTTTACTCAATGTGGATGATCGCGAAGCTAAAAAAAGCGGGGCTTTTATAAGGTAATTTCGATGAAAGTTCCCCAGAATGAAATCGGCGGGGATTGACCCCGCCGAGTACGTTACTTTTCACGTACAGTGCTATCAGATCAGGCCGCGCTGATGGTATGCACCTCTAGATTGACCTTCAGCGCCTTGCGCACTGCCCCGATGATGGCAGACAGATTGTCCATACCAGGGTTGCCGGTCGGTGACAGCATCCGATGCAGGCTCTTGCTGGGTCGACCGGTATCCTCGGCCAGCGCCTCGAAGCCCACGGTCGCGTTGACCAGGTCGCGAAGCATCAGGCGAGCGGTGTCAGGCTCGCCGTTGAGGAACAGCGTCACGGCTTCATCCAGCATTGCTTTGGCGAACGCCGGATCGCGCTCGACACGGGCCGCAATCGTCGCCTTGAAATCACGTGTCAGTGCCATCTCACTTACCTCCCTTCTTCGCCTGACGCTTACGCCGCTTGTACTCGTCGCGTAGCGCCTTGGCGTTATCGATATTGGCCCCCAGTCGATACGGTACTCACCGATCCCCTCGAACCACTTGATGTTCGAGGTATTGCCCATCGACATGCGGTACTCGGCGGTGGCTACCTTCGCCGCCGCCTGGGCATCGAGCCCGTCGAACCACTCCTGGTAGGGGCTGGTGCCGTCTTCGCGTAGAAATTCTTGGAGCTCGATCTTCATACCAGAAATAGTAACCTATACGTTACTATTTGGCAATACGGCTGCTCATGGATGCCGCATCGAGTACGTTACTTTTCACGTACAGCGGCAACAGAGCTCATCCGAACTAGAGTTATCGGGGTTATCTAGAGTTGACGGCAGCCAGCTATAGGGTTACTATAACCCTATCAAAACAACGAGGAGCCAGGAGGTGAAAAGCAGCGATCTGATCAAGGAACTCGAAGCGGATGGATGGTCACTCGACAGAATCAAGGGCAGCCATCACCACTTCAGACACCCCCACAAGCCCGGCTCCGTCACGGTGCCTCATCCCAAGAAGGATCTGAAAACGGGCTTGGTAAAAGGCATCAGAAAGCAAGCCGGTCTCAAGTGAGACCGGCAACCCTGGCACACTCCCAGTCACCATAGAGGAGCGACGACATGCACTATCCCATTGCCATCGAGGTTGGCGACGAGCAGTACGCCTATAGTGTTGCGGTGCCCGATCTTCCCGGCTGCTTCTCGGCCGGCGACACCTTCGACGAGGCGATCGCCAATGCGCGCGAGGCCATCGAGGGGCACCTCGAAAGCCTGGCTGAGCACGGCGACCCTATTCCCACGGCGACATCGATCGAGCAGCATCTGGCCGATCCCGACTATGCAGGATGGGTATGGGCCGCGGTCGAGGTGGACATGACGCCCTACCTGGGCAAGAGCCACAAGATCAACGTCACCCTGCCCGACCTACTGATCAAGCGCATCGACAGCAGGGTCGCAAAGCAAGGCGACTACCAGAGCCGTTCAGGCTTTCTCGCCCGCGCCGCGCTGCATGAATTGGAACGCAGCGCACGTTAGAACCAGCGGCGGCCATCTTGCCGCCGCTTGCTTTTACGCAGGTACCTCGCCTGTAGCCAGCATCTGCTGAAACTCATCTTCGTTTAGAATCATGCAGCCCTGGGCGCGGGCCCTGGAAAGCTTGGTAGATCCCGCTCGAGGACCAGCGCATACGAACCCCAGGTTCTTGGTCACCGTTTTTCTAACCTGCAGCCCAGCATCTTGCGCATCGGCTTCCAACTCCTCACGCTCTTCGGCAGAAAAACCGGTGAACAGAATTTCCATGCTAGGAACGGAGGATTTCGGTTTAGGATCGACTTCTTCGAACTCGGGGCCAAGCAGCTCTTCGCCTTCCAGGAACTCGACGATCCGGTCGCGGCGAAAAGTGCGGATATCGCCCGCCCTATGGCAGAAACCCTCGATATAGGTACTATCATTGTCCCAGGATGAGACTTCGCGAGTAGTGATATTGCCCTGAGAATCTTTGTAAATAAAACAGAGTCGGTCATCGGGACGGTAAGCATTAGCTTCCCGTTCATCTAGCCCTGAAAGGGCGTGGTTGGCGCTTTCCCTGGCTTTCTTGGCCTTCTTCTTCCAGCGCTTTGATGAAAGAGCTTCGTGAGCAGCACGGCAGTTGGCTTCTTGTAACCACTTCAGCGATTCAGTTGAAGTGGCCGCGCTCTTTCCTGTCGATTTCTTGTACTTATTGGCTTTTTTGAGTTCATCGGCAGCACGTACATGCCACCAGAGAGAGTGCGTATCCTTGCCATCCTGACGTGCTTTGCGCCGATGTTGAATTCCTCGATCCCACTGAGCGCCGGCAGCCCAAAGAAGGCCGAGGAAAAATAGAACCTCATACCACTCCATAACGACAGCCCTGCGCTCGGCCGATTCGCGGCTCTTCATAATGAATGGCAGCCACACCACTCTCCTCAGCGGCACTGCCCTACCTATCCCCGATTCCTCAACCGCACCGCCAGCCGCCGCTGCGCTCGCCTTTTGCTCATCCGTGCCGGCCCGGTACTGCTCGATCAGTACGCCTTCCGCTTGGCTCAGCGTTTGCTGACCGGTGAGCAGATACGTCACGTCGATCCCGGCAACATCCAGGACGGCCAGTCCACCGGCATTCGGCTCTGCGGGATCACCACCCGCCTCGGGGCGATGTAATCGTGCCTCAGAAAGCCTGGCCTGCGTTACCAGGGCATCGATCGTCAGCTCGAGTCGTTCACGCTCCTGGAGAAGTCGCGTCCCGAGGTCTTGCGCAAAATCCGTCACGACTTCCCCACGTCATATCCCTTGAGGTGGTGTGTCTCTACTGATGAACACGATTGAACAAGCATGACCGAGAGCCGAAGCCCTCAAGCAGAGGTCGTTTTGTGGTTCTTTTCGGTGGATGAGGCGAACGCCCTGCCCACTTCTTCCAGGCTGGCCCGCCGCTCCGGGGAGGTTTTTCGGTAGTTATCCAGCAACGCGGCCTCGTCCTGAGCCAGCCCCGTCTCGCTCGTCGAGCGCTGCCCGGTCAGCACGTAAAGCACGTCCACGCCTGCTGTAGCGGCGGCTGCGAGGTAATCAGCCTTTGGGCTTCGCTTGTCACTTTCATACAGCATCTGAGTCTTTTTGGTGACCTCGGCAAGAGCCGCAAAATCCGCTTGGTTCATACCAAGCCTGGCTCTTTCCTCACGTAGTCTTCCCCCCTAATAGAAACCATTTGGTTTATTTTCCCTAGGGCATTCGCGGCGAGGCGCGCCGCGCCGCTCGGCATCAAGAAAAACGAGCTGGCCTACTCGAGCTATCGGGGCTACGAATCGAAAGCGGAAAGCCACGTTCGACCCCGATGGGGTAACGTGCCAGCAGACAAGATCGATCATATCGAGCTTCAGACCTGGATCCAGAAAGAACTGTCGGCAACGCTCGCCAACAAGACGATCAAAGAGATCGTCAGCATCATACGTTAGGTGTTTTATCTCTATTCGACCCGCAATAAGACTGCGTTCGACCCTACCTACGGCATCAATATCCGCCTGCCGGACGACGAAGACCCGGATCCCTTCACCCAATCCGAGATCGAGAAGATCCTTTCCACACCGATCAAGCGCGAAGCTGCTCGATCTATAAGCGTTCCCATATATGTTCCCAAAACCGTTCCCAAAACCGTTCCCAAAGGCCAGAAAGCAAGAAGGGAAATCGAGCTAAATACTTGATTTCCCTTCTTTAATTCTTGGCGGAGGGGGAGGGATTCGAACCCTCGAAGCCTTTCGACTTACACACTTTCCAGGCGTGCTCCTTCGACCACTCGGACACCCCTCCGTATTGTCATTCCTTGAGCTTGGCTTGAGCCACGCGTGCTGGAACGGCGCATACATTATCGAGCTAAGCCTCAGATTGCAAGACAATTTTAGGCTTCCACCGTGGTAGACGGCAGCACGACGTAATCACCTTGCGCTTGCAGACATAAGGTGTCGCCGCAATAAAGCTCTTGTAACAGAGCTATGCGACCTCTGCCTTTTTCTGCAAGCATCGTATCGAGCCTTTGACTAGCGGCGGCGTCTCGGGGGCGGCAAACCAGCCGATAGTCACCGCGTACCGGGGCGAGAAATCTCTGGCCGGCATCCGCTACCACAACATCCTGTTGACGGCCTTGAGCACGAAGCCAGAGCGTTACCCAGCACCAGCCGATCAAGGTGGTCTGGGCGGCCAGGCCGCCGCCGAAGCCGGTGCCCTTGTCGTTGAGATTGGCGCTCAAGGCCAAGTCCCAGTTCAGCACTTCGCCTTGCCACCGCATTCTCTTGATGCCTAGTGACGGCACTAGAGGAATCGCTTCGCTCAGCCAGCGGTGAAATGCCTCGAGATTCTCGGACTGAGCGTTTGGCGGCAAGGGTAAAGGAGGATGAGCGATACCTGTTTGGCGCATGGCTTAGCACCTATCGTTAGTTCCAGCGTTCGACAAAATCCGCTGGATCGCGCTCCGGTAGCGGCTTGTTGCGGCCCCCCGGCTGGCCAAGATATAAAAAGGCGACGATCTCGTCATGCTCACCTAGCCCCATTCCTTTTCGCACCGTGGCATCGAAGGCGAAATGACCGGTGCGCCACATGGCGCCGAGCCCTTGAGCCTGGGCCGCCATCAGCATGGCATGGGCCGCACAGCCCGCAGAGAGCACCTGCTCGAGCTTGGGTACCTTGGGCAGTTCCGGTGTCACCTTGGCGATCACGGCGATGACCATCGGCGCCCGCAAGGGTTTCTTGCGTGCGGCATTGAGCTTCTTGTCCTCGGTTTGCGGATCTTCCCGATATTCCGCCTCGGCGAACAGTTCCCCCAGGCGCTCGAGCCCTTCACCGGAGAATTCGATAAAGCGCCAGGGGGTCAATTCCTTGTGATCCGGCGCCCGCAACGCCGCACGATAGATGGCGTCCAGTTGCTCTGCGCTGGGCGCGGGGCCCATCAGCTTACCCATGGAGTTACGTTCATGCAGCAGTGTCATGGCATCCATCGGAATCTCCTTGAAACATGTCTTTCTGCCACTCTACGCGAGACGCTCACTGACGCGCCAGACGCAGCGACTCGAAGGGCCGTTCTCCCGGCGTGGCGCGCCAGGGGCTGATGTCCAACCCGCCCCGGCGCACATAGCGAGCCATTATCAGCAAGGACTGCGGCCTTGCCTGGCGCATCAGGTCCATGAAGATATGCTCGACACAGTGTTCGTGAAAGTCCTGATGCTGGCGGTAGGAAATCAGATACTTGAGCAGTCCTTTCCGCTCAAGTTTTGGCCCTCGATAGCGAATCAGCACGCTGCCCCAGTCCGGTTGACCGGTGACCGGACAGTTGGACTTGAGCAGGTGCGAATGAAGCGTCTCCTCGGCGATTTCATGGCTTACCAGGATCAGCGTCGGATCCGGCGTGTATCGAGTGATATCCACCTCGAGATGATCGATGCATTCTCCCGGTAGATTCGTCACCGCAAGCTCAGGATCGTCGACGGCGAATAGCCGCACCGCGACCGGGGCACCGGCAGCGGTGGAAAGATCACGAACTAGAGTCTGCTCAACTCGCTCGACGGAGGCGAAACATGTCTGGTTGAAGCTATTGAGATAGAGCTTCCAGGATTTGGATTCGATCAGGTATGGCGAATCCGCCGGCAGGCGAAAGCGCGTCACCGCGACGAGCGGCTTGCCGCGGGCATTCAGCCAGGACACCTCGAAGGCATGCCACTCGTCCTCTCCCACGAAGGGCAGCGCCGTCTCATCGATGCCCAGCGGTTGACGGTTGGCCGCCCGGGGAATCGCGTACAGGAGTTCAGCATCGTAATGCTCGGGGTAGGCGGATTCGCGTCCCAGCGGCGCCTGCTGCAGTATTTTGGGGCGTTCAGTCGCCATGTTCAGCTCCTGATGCCCTTGCCCCGCCCCAGCATCCATAGCGCCACGCCGTAGAACACCAGAATGAAGGCGGCGACGGCGATCAAGGCGAAGACAACGGGAATGTCCGACACCCCCAGAAAGCCATAGCGGAAGACGTTGACCATATACAGAATGGGATTGAGCATGGATACGCTCTGCCAGAAATTCGGCAGCAGATCGATGGAATAGAACACCCCGCCCAGGTAGGTCAGCGGCGTCAGCACGAAGATCGGCACGATGGAGATATCATCGAACTTGTTGGCCACCAAGGCGTTGATGAAACCGCCGATGGAAAACAGCATCGCGGTCATGGTCACCACCACCAGGGTCAACAGCGGATGCTCTACCCGGACCTGGGTGAAGAACAGCGAGACCAGGGTGACGATCAGACCGACTCCCAGGCCGCGAGCCATGCCGCCGATCACAAAGCCGGAAAGCACTACCCAGTTGGGCATCGGCGAGACCATCATCTCCTCGACGCTGCGCTGAAACTTGTTGGAGAAGAAGCTGGATGCCACGTTGGAATAGCTGTTGGTGATCACCGACATCATGATCAGCCCCGGCACGATGTAGTCCATGTAATCGAAGCCGTCCATCTCGCCGATTCGCGAGCCGATCAGACTGCCGAAGATGATGAAGTACATGGTCATGGTGATGGAAGGCGGAAGCAGGGTCTGCGGCCAGATGCGTGTAAAACGCCGTACTTCCTTGGTCACCAGAGTCCACAGCGCGATCGCGATTTGCCAAGGATGCATCAATGAATCTCCGTGCGGGCGGTTTGTGTCTCGCCATGATCGATCCGGGACTGAGTATCCGAGGCTTTTTTATCCGACACCATGGCCACGAACATCTCTTCCAGACGATTGGCGCGGTTACGCATGGAGACTACCTGAATACCTTGAGCGGAAAGCGCCTCGAATATCTGATTGAGCGCCTGGCCACGCCTGACCGCCACGGAAAGCTGAGAGCTTTCGGTCTGCGCTATCTCGAAGCCTGTTATCTCGGGGATGGTCTCGACCGACGTTGCCAGGTCGAACAGAAAGGTTTCCGTATCCAGCTCCGCCAATAACCCGCGTACGCTGGTGTTCTTGACGATATCGCCATGATTGATGATGGCGATATTACGACACAGGCTTTCGGCTTCCTCCAGATAGTGTGTCGTCAGGATGATGGTGGTGCCTTCCTCTCGATTGATACGCCGCAGGTAATCCCACATGCTGCGCCGAAGCTCGATATCCACCCCGGCGGTAGGCTCATCCAGAATCAGCAGCCGAGGGCGATGCATCAGGGCCCGAGCTATCATCAGGCGACGCTTCATGCCACCGGACAGCATGCGCGCGCTGCCCTTGCGCTTGTCCCACAGGCCGAGATCCTTGAGTAGACTTTGCGCACGCGGCTTGGCCTCCTTCATCCGCATGCCGTAATAGCCCGCCTGGGTCAGGATGATATCCTCGACTTTCTCGAACTGATTGAAATTGAATTCCTGAGGCACTACGCCGATGTTGTACTTGGCCTTGGCGAAATCCTTGTCGATATCGATGCCGAACACCTTGACCTGCCCCGCGGTCTTTTGCACCAGGGAGCACACTACCCCCAAGGTGGTGGATTTTCCCGCGCCGTTGGGCCCAAGAAGCGCGAAGAAATCCCCTTGAGCCACCTCGAGATCGATACCCCTCAAGGCATGAAAACCGTTTCCGTACACCTTGGTCAGACCTTGAATGGACAATGCCGATTCGGCCATGAAACGCCTCGTCTAAAATTGTTAGATGTCATATGAATAGCGTTATGACATTGGGTCGTGACGCGGAAACTCAACCAGAGCAAAGGATTTCATTGTCCGCCGGGGACAAGCAGCTTCTCCTGCAGATGCATGAGTTCCGGCTGGTGCAACTCTGCGATTCGCCCTACCAGACGATTGCCCTTCTCCAGCAGGTGCACTTGCATCTGGCGCCGGTCGCGCTGGCCGGGTCGACGCTCCACCAACCCAGCTTCCTCGCAACGATCAATCAGCGCGACGGTACCGTGATGCTTGGCTTGAAGCCGCTCCGCCAGCTCACCTACCGTCGCCCATCCACGTCCTTCACAGGCCTTGAGGTGGAGCAGCAACTGATATTGAAGTGGCGTCAGACCTTGAGCCCGACACAGATCATCGCTTTGACGTAGAAAACAGCGCAGACGATAGCGGAACTGCGATAGCCGTTGAAAATCCTTGTCGGTCAGCGAATTAGATTTTTTGGCTGAATAGCGCTCCACGCCAGCCTCCTTGACAGAATGATGTACGACCACTATTAAATATCATACTATGATATAAAAGACTCGCCGGGTCTTTCACAAGTCTGTTTGCATGGAAAGGTGCGCCATGAATGTCATGACCGTTATCAGCTTGCCCTTTAGCCGCCGCTCCGGCTGGCGAGAACTCCAGCAGCGCCAGCCTCCGATCCCCCTGCTGGCCTGGGTGGTGGTATTACCCATGTCGCTGATACCGCCGCTGATGCTCTACTATGCCGGCACACATTACGGAAACGACTTTGCGCCAGGTTTCGCGGATCGTTCCTGGCGCCATATCACCACTATTCTGTTCTTGGCGGAGCTACTGACCTTCTTCGTCATGGGCTGGTTGATTCACTCCATCGCCAACAGTCGTGAACTATCGATCAGCTATCACGACGCCTATCTGCTCGCCGCCATGGCGCCTCTACCCTTGTGGAGCTCGGCGCTGGTACTGTTCGTTCCCAGCCTTTTGCTCAATGCCCTGGCGGTGCTGGTGGCCCTGGGCATTTCCTGCAGCCTGATCTATCACGGCTTGCAAGCGCTTTGCCGGCGAGAAAGCAACGATATAGTGGCCATGTCGGCCACCTACACCGTCATTGCCTGCGGCATACTCGCCTGGGGTTTGTTGATGGCAGTCGTCTGGGCGTATTAGGGCGAGATGCAAGGAGGGAAAGGTCAGCGGACCCATGGCGAACGGGACCCCCGATTGACGCCATAAAAGGTGGCGTTCTGGAGCACTGAAGAATGGGGCGTATCAGAACTGGCTAGGTTCTTGGAGCGGGAAACGAGATCGACCGGGTGGCGCTCCACCGGGCTGGCGCACCAGCTCGCGACCTTCGCCTTGGCTAGTTCGCTGATTGAATAAATCTGGAGCGGAAAACGAGATCGACCGGGGGGGGCGCTCCACCTCGCGACCCTTGCCTAGCTTGCTCGATATACAAATCTGGAGCGGGAAACGAGATTCGAACTCGCGACCCTCGCCTTGGCAAGGCGATGCTCTACCACTGAGCTATTCCCGCTTGATCCCGAGGATAAAGAAGTGGCGTCCCATAGGGGGTTCGAACCCCTGTTACCGCCGTGAAAGGGCGGTGTCCTGGACCACTAGACGAATGGGACGCATGACCTCGTTCAGGTGGCGCGTATACTAGTAAGCTCTTTTCCTGCTGTCAACAACCGAGACGCGGGAATTTCTTTTGGTGGATTCTTGTCAGACGGAATCCGACTTTTAGAGAGTAAGAACTTGTCCGTAAATAGTGATTGGTGCACGCTGGGGTGACGTTTTCAGCAGTACGGGATTTTCCTCATGGGTGTAAACTCCTGGGAAGTGACGGATGAGTTCTGGAGCCGCGTAGCGCCATTGATTCCCCCGGCGCAGTCTAGGTCAGCGAACCGGGAATACCAGCGCAAGCCCGGCGGTGGGCGCAAGCCCAAGCCTGCTCGTCTGGTCTTCGAAGCCATCGTGTATGTGTTACGGACAGGATGTCAGTGGAAGGCGTTGCCGGCTGAACGTTTTGGCAGTGCCAGTGCCGTCCATAAGCGGTTCCTGGAATGGGAGGCTGCCGGCTTCTTTGAGGCACTCTGGCGAGCCGGATTGGCCGAGTACGACGAGATGGAAGGTATCGCCTGGCGTTGGCAGAGCATTGATGGCGCGACGCTGAAAGCGCCGCTGGCACAGGAACAGGTCGGTCCCAATCCGACTGACCGGGGAAAAAAACGGCAGCAAGCGGCATTTGTTGGTCGACGGGCGTGGCGTCCCGTTATCACTCACCGTTACCGGCGCGAATCGGCATGATGTGACCCAGATGGAGGCGGTACTCGACGCGATCCAGATCAAACGTCCCAACCCGCCTATTCGCCGTTCCAAGCATCTATGTGCCGATGCTGGCTACCGAGGAAAGGCTGCCATGTCGACGATGCTGGGGCATGGCTACATTCCGCATGTCCGGGGACGGCATGAGGAAGCGCAACAGCTCAAGCAGCGTCCTGGTAAACGAGCTCGGCGCTGGATCGTGGAAGTCGCTCATAGCTGGTTCAATCGGTTTCGCAAGCTTCTGGTGCGTTACGAAAAGCTGGCGCGCAGCTTTCGCGCCCTCAACCAATTGGCGGCGGCCATTATCGCGTTTCGGAAGGTACCGCTTAAAGTGAATATTATTTACGGATAGATTCTAAGCATTCACCCTGACACATCGCCCTAATGGGCAAAGGAGACGACCATGGCCCGTCGAGTCGAGAAAACCGACCAGCAGTGGCGAGAACAATTGACCGCCGAGCAGTACCGGGTCACTCGGGAAAAAGGCACCGAACGTCCGTTTACCGGCAATTACCGGGTGACGGATGAACACGGCATCTATCACTGCATCTGTTGCGATGCGCCTCTGTTTGAAAACGAGCATAAGTTCGACGCGGGCTGCGGCTGGCCGAGCTTCGATCGCCCCTTCGGCAAGGGTCGGGTCGAGGAGCATCAGGATGATTCCCACGGCATGCGGCGCACGGAAGTGGTCTGCTCGAGCTGCGGCGCGCACCTGGGCCACGTCTTCCCGGATGGCCCGCCTCAGACTACCGGGCAACGCTACTGCATCAACGACGTGGCGCTAAATTTTCATCGCGGTGAATAGCGACGAGCGAGATCCCGGATTCGCTATCAAGCCTTGAGTATCTGTTCACCGCTCGCCCTGCGCCTTACTATGTTCGTCTTTTAGACAATTGCAGGAGAACGGGCTTATGCTCGGCTGGTATCCGGGACACATGCATAAGGCGCGTCGGCAGATCAAGGAAGCGCTGCCGGAAATCGATGTCGTGCTCGAGGTGCTGGACGCTCGCTTGCCCTACTCCAGCGCCAATCCCATGCTGGCGGAGCTGACGGAGCACAAGCCGGTGCTCAAGCTTCTTTCCCGGGCGGATCTGGCGGATCCGGAGCGAACCCGGGAATGGGTGGCTCACTTCGATGCCGAGACGAACACCCGTGCCCTGGCGATCACCACCACGCAGGCAAAGGAGCTCAAGCGTATTCCCGGACTGTGCCATGAACTGGCCGGACATATTCGCGCCGATCGCGACGTGCGGGTCATGGTGATGGGCATTCCCAATGTTGGAAAATCGACGCTGATCAACGGCCTGGCCGGGCGCAAGATCGCCAGAACCGGCAACGAGCCGGCGGTGACCAAGCGCCAGCAGAAGGTGCGCATCGACGGCCGCGTGGCCCTGATCGACACGCCCGGCGTGCTGTGGCCAAAGATCGAGGATCAGGCCAGTGCCTACCGCCTGGCCGCCAGCGGCGCCATTCGCGATACCGCCATGGACTATATCGATGTGGCGATCGTGGCGGCGGCGGAGCTGGCTCGGCGCTATCCCGAGGCGCTCAAGACCCGCTATAAACTTGCTGCCCTTCCCGCCTACCGCGTCAATCCGCAGAGCACCGAGGTCGATGCGGCCGACGTGGATGCGGCCGACGTGGATACGGACGGCCCCGCCTTTCAGGATCTGCTGGCCCGGGCCGGCTTCGACGGCGAGGCGATACTCGGTGAGATCGCCGCCAGGCGCGGTGGCCTGCGCCCCGGGGGCGAGGTCGACTGGCATCGCGGCGCCGAGGTACTGTTGCACGAACTTCGCGACGGCAAGCTGGGCCGTCTGACTCTGGAAACCCCGGCGGATATTCCTTTGCCAGAAACAGGCGCTGGTGAAGATGCCGTCTCGTCTTCACCCTCGGTCTCCTGACCCGCTTGACGCATTGTCGAACCCGCATCGTTGAAACCGCATTTTTGAACATGAGTACTTGGATACCGCATGGATACCTCGACCCCGCTAAGAAAGTCCCACAAGCTCGATAACGTCTGCTATGACATTCGTGGTCCGGTGCTTGATCATGCCAAGCGCCTGGAAGAAGAAGGCCATCGTATTCTCAAGCTCAATATCGGTAATCCTGCCCCTTTCGGTTTCGAGGCGCCGGAAGAAATCCTTCAGGACGTGATGCGCAACCTGCCCACCGCCCAGGGCTACTGCGACTCCAAGGGGCTTTATTCCGCCCGCAAGGCGATCATGCAGGAATGTCAGCGCAAGGACATTCCCGGGGTAGGGATTGAAGATATCTTCATCGGCAACGGCGTTTCCGAGCTGATCGTGATGGCCATGCAAGCCCTGCTCAACGACGGCGACGAAGTGCTGATCCCGGCGCCGGACTATCCGCTGTGGACTGCGGCGGTCAATCTCTCCGGCGGCCACGCGGTACATTACCTGTGCGACGAGCAGGCGGACTGGGCGCCGGACATGAGCGATCTGCGAGACAAGATCACCAGTCACACCCGGGCCCTGGTATTGATCAATCCCAACAACCCTACCGGGGCGGTATATCCGCCGGAGGTGCTGCGGGAGCTTTTGTCCATCGCCGAGCAGCATCGTCTGGTGGTGTTTTCCGACGAGATCTACGACAAGATTCTCTATGACGACGCGGAACACGTCTCCACCGCCGCCCTGGCGGCAGGGGATCAGTTGGTCATCACCCTGAACGGCCTGTCGAAGAGCTATCGCTGCGCCGGCTTTCGCTCCGGCTGGATGATCATTTCCGGCAACGCCGCCAAGCAGCGCGCCGCGGATTTCTTGCAGGGGCTCAATATGCTGGCTTCGATGCGTCTGTGCGCCAACGTGCCCGCTCAGCATGCCATCCAAACCGCCTTGGGTGGCTATCAGTCGATCAACGATCTGATTCTTCCCGGGGGACGCCTCAAGGCACAGCGCGACCTCACCTTCGACAAGCTCAATGCCATCCCGGGGGTATCCTGCGTCAAGCCAAAGGGCGCGTTATACGCCTTCCCCAGGCTCGACCCAAAGGTCTATTCCATCATCGACGATCAGAAGCTGGTGCTGGATCTGCTGCTGCAGGAAAAGATCCTGTTGGTGCAAGGCACCGCCTTCAACTGGCCGGAACCGGATCATGTGCGTATCGTCACCCTGCCCTGGGTGGATCAGCTCGATGCGGCCCTGGATCGTTTCGCGCACTTTCTCGAGAGTTATCGCCAATAGATGGATTGATCGAAATACAAGCACCTGAAAGTAAGTCGTTGAAAAAGACGCTTGAAACCTCTTGGGAAAGCCCGTATCTAACGCTGCAACCTTTATCGGCGAGTGCGCCGTTCGAACGCCGACTTGCGACATGTTTCAGGAGAACAGGCAAGATGATGAGAATTATCCTTTTTCTGGCGACCAACCTGGCGGTGGTGCTGGTGGCCAGTGTCACCCTGCGCTTGCTCGGGGTGGAGTCCTACCTGCAGGCCAACGGCTTGAACATGACCAGCCTGCTGATCTTCTGCTTCGTGGTGGGCATGGCGGGCTCTCTGGTGTCGCTGTTCATTTCCAAGTGGGCAGCCAAGCGCAGTACCGGCACCCAAGTGATCGATCAACCCCGCAACGAAACGGAAAAGTGGCTGCTGGATACCGTAGCGGAGCTGGCTCGGGAGGCGGGCATCGAAATGCCGGAGGTGGGGATCTTTCCCGCCCAGCAATCCAACGCCTTTGCCACCGGCTGGAACAAGAACGCTGCGCTGGTGGCGGTCTCCGCCGGTCTGTTGAACCGCATGCGACCAGAAGAAGTTCGCGCGGTACTGGGCCATGAGATCGGTCACGTGGCCAATGGCGACATGGTGACCCTGGCGCTGATTCAGGGGGTGCTCAACACCTTCGTGATGTTCTTCGCGCGTATCGTCGCCCAGGTGGTGGACAGCTTCCTGCGCGGCCGGGACGAAGGCGGCGGCCTGGGCTTTATCGGCTATTTCGCCGTGGTCATGGTGCTGGAAGTTGTTTTCGGTCTGGTGGCTTCGATTATCGTTGCCTGGTTCTCGCGCTTTCGGGAATACCGGGCGGACGCTGCCGGCGCCAGGCTCGCCGGTACCGGCTCGATGATCAACGCCTTGGCCCGGCTGAAATCGGAAAGTCAGATGCCGGATCAGATGCCGGAAACCTTGACCGCCTTCGCCATCACCACCGGCCAGACCCGCAAGATCATGGAGCGGCTGTTCGCCAGCCACCCGCCGCTGGATGATCGTATCCGGGCGCTGAAGGAATCCGCTTACCGCCAATGATCCGCTGCGTTTTTCATGACGAGTCGACTCGTCCAAAGTAAAAACCTAAGGCCCGCCATGTGCGGGCCTTATGCTGTTTCCCTGACGCGAAAGCCGGCGGCTTCTAGCATCGCCGCGTGTTGCCCTGCGCCGGGCTTGAGTTTTACTTCCAGGGTGGAAAACTCCCGACGCAGCGGATACTCGGCGCGATAGGCATCGAACCCCACCGCCATGCCTCTTGTCGCTTGATAGCGTGACAGCCCCAGATGATCCTGACGCACGTCATAGCAGGCACGAGTGCACAGGCGCAGCGCCTGCCATTTGTCCAGTCCCGCATCCAGGGTCAGTGAAACCAGCGCCGGGGGCGGCGACAACGTGTCCAGCGTCAGGCGGCATGGCAAGCCAAGGTACTGCATCAGCGCCTGGTAAACCTGGTAGGTGCCGCGCAGCTTGCCATCCAGGCTGTAGCCAGCGATATGCGGCGTGGCGACGGTCACCCGCCGGGCCAGTTCGTCGTCGATAGCCGGCTCATTTTCCCAGACGTCCAGCATGGCAATCAAATCATTGCGTGCGATCAGACGCTGCTTGAGCGCCGCGCCGTCCAGGCAATCGCCGCGTCCGGCGCTGATCAACAGAGTGCCAGGCATAAGTGCCTCGATACACCGTTCATCCAGCAGATGCCGGGTCGGATAGGGACCTTCCTCCACCAGCGGGGTATGCAGGCAGAGGGTGTCGCACTCGGCGATCAAGGTATCGAGATCGACGAACCCCTCGCTGCCTTCTGTTTCCGCTCGTGGCTGGACTGCCCGTGGCGGATCACATACCAGGCAATCGATGCCCAGCGCGCTTAGCCGCCGGTAAAGGCGCCGGCCCACGTTGCCGGCGCCGACGATACCGACTCGGCGCTGGTCCGGTTGCTTTCCATCGTGTTCCGCCGCCAGCAGCAGACAGGACAGCACGTAGTCCACTACCGTCTGGGCATTGCAGCCCGGCGCATTGGCAAAGCCAATACCTCGGGCTTCCAGCACCGCCAGATCGATATGATCCGTGCCGATGGTGCAGGTGCCGACAAAGCGCACCTTCGAACCATCCAGCAGCGCCTCGTCGACCCGAGTCACCGAGCGCAGGATCAGGATATCCACCTTGCCCACGCTGGCGGTGTCGATCTCCCGCCCGGGTAAGCGCTTTATGGTGCCGAGTTCGCCGAAGCACTCCTGCGCGAAGGGAATATTGGCGTCGACGAGAATACGCATCACGGCTCCGTTTTCAGCGGTGGAATGAATGACCGAGGCGGCTTGTACGCCTCGAGTTAGGGATTACAATAGCCTGGCGTTTACCTTAGCATGCACACCGACAAGCGCCGCACTGCCTTTTCAACTCGCTCGGGAGCCTTCGTGATCGTTCGCTGGGAAAGTGACCATGACTACGTGCTGGTGCATATCCACCAGGACATGTTCGGCGACTGGATCTTCAGCCGCGCCTGGGGCCAGATCGGCACCCAGTACGGCGGGCTCCAGCACCGCCTGGCGGAAGATCGCGACCAGACTCTGCTCTGGCTCGAGGACGAGGGGATGATTCAGCGCTCCCGGGGTCTGCGCAAGGTGCTGGAAGCCCAATCCGACAGCATGGAAGGCGAAGCCGCTATTCGTCAGCTGTCGCTATTGGATAATGCCTGATTCGGCTTCCGGCTAGCCAAGCACGCGCCGTCCGCCTCGCTTCAAGCTTGGCGCTGATCTGGGCGCTGCTCGCAGCGTAGCATCATCGGTCGCTACTGCCAGGCCACGCTGCGCGAGCCATTCCGCCAGCGCCTTCCCATCCGCGCCTTGGGCAAACTCCGCCCCCGCCTCGTCCTGCAATACGGGGATACGCTCTCCGTAGCGCGCGACAAGCCGGTCGTCCTCGGCGATCTCGATACGCTCGAGCCGAACATTCTCATTCAGGAATGGCATCAGCCGCGCTTCCAACTGCTCGCAGAGGTGGCAGCCCAAGGTGGTATAGAGTCTCAACAGCATCATGACGCCTCCCGATAGCGTATCAGAAAACAGTGATGCAGATCGCCACGGCGCTTGAAGTCCGGGTCGAAGGTGCGAGAAGAGATATTCTCCACTGCGAACTCGTCCACAAGCGCCGAATCCAGGGCGAAGCGTCGCTGGTTATTGGAAAATACCAAGGTGCCGCCAGGCGCTAATCGCGCCATGCTCAGACGCACCAGCCGCCCATGATCCCGCTGAATATCCAGGGTGTCCCTCATGCGCTTGGAGTTGGAAAACGTCGGTGGGTCGAGAAAGATCAGATCAAACTCGCCGGCGGCGCTTTCCAGCCATGTCAGGCAGTCGTCCCGTACCAGACGATGGCGGCGCAGCTCCAGGCCGTTCAGGACGAAATTATCCCGGGCCCAGTCGAGATAGGTGTTGGAAAGATCGACGCTGACGCTTTCCCTGGCGCCGCCCCGTCCCTCTCGCCCAAGGGCGGCCTGCACCGTGGCGGTGCCGGTATAACAAAATAGATTGAGAAAACGCGTATCCGGCGCCAGCTCCGCCAGCAGACGCCGCACCGGCCGGTGATCGAGAAAAAGTCCGGTATCCAGATAGTCCTGGAGATTGACCCAGAAATGCGCGGGGCCTTCGCTGACCTGAAAACGCTCGCCGCTGGCACCGCGTTTCTGATACTGCGCCTTGCCGGACTGGCGCTCCCGCTGCTTCACATAAACATGCTCTGGGCTGATCCCCAGCACTTCAGGAATCACGCCGAGGGCATCGAGCAGCCGGCGCTGGGCATGGTTGGCATCCACGGAGCGCGGCGGCGCGTATTCCTGAACGTGCACCCGCTCGCCATAGACATCGATGGCCAGAGCGTATTCCGGCATGTCCGCATCGTAGAGTCGATAGCAGGATTCACCGGAACGTTTGAGCCAACCCTTTAGACGCTTGCGATTCTTTTCCAGCCGATTGGCGAACATCTGCGCGCCCGGCGAACGGGCGGGGTTGGCGGGCTCGATGTTGGCCGCCGCCTGATCGCCTTCCGTCGTCGGCAGATCCATCAACAGAAGCTTCGTATCCAGAGGGCCGTTCTTGAAAGCGTACTGCTTGACGGCGCGCAGACCGGTGCGATGGCCAAGCTCCGGGTTGCCGGTCAGAATACCCAGCCGCCAGCCGGGAAATTCCCGCCTGGCCACCTGGCCAAGGGTTGCGTACAGGGTAACCAGTTCCGGCAGCTCCCCGAGACGTTCACCATAGGGCGGATTGGTCAGCAGCAGCCCCTTGGTATCGTCACCGAGAGCCCGGGGACGTCTCAGCTGAGCGAGGGAACCGCCCTGGAATTCCATCAGCGCGGGAATTCCCGCCCGCATGGCGTTGGCCTTGGCGGCGGCGATGGCCTGGGGGCTATGGTCGAAACCGTAAAGCCTTGCCCGGCAGCGCTTGCGACCGATGCTCGCCCGGGCCTGGGCTTCCCGCTTGATCTCCTGCCAAAGCGTTTCCTCGTGACCCATCCAGCCATGGAAGCCGAAGCGTTGACGAGACAGGTTCGGCGCGATATCCGCGGCCATCAGGGCGGCCTCTATCACCAGGGTGCCGGCGCCGCACAGGGGATCGACCAACGCCTCTCCGCTCTTGGCCCGGGCCGGCCAGCCGGCGCGCACCAGGAGCGCCGCGGCGAGATTTTCCTTGAGCGGCGCATGTCCCAGTTCCTGGCGATAGCCGCGACGATGCAGGCTGTCGCCGGAAAGATCGATGCCCAGGATCAGCCGCCCCCGATGCAAGTGCGCGTAGAGGCGCAGATCCGGCTGGCGAGTATCCACGTCGGGTCGCTCGCGCCCCGCCTCCCGCAAGGCATCCACGACGCCATCCTTGACGGTCTGGGCACCGAACCGGGTATGGCGAATATGCGCGGATTGCCCGTGAAAATCCACGCTCAGCGTGGCATCCCGGGGCAGATGCGTGGCCCAGCGAATCCTCTGCACGCAAGCTTTCAAGGCTTCCGGGCGTTCGATGCCTTCTTCCCGGACCAGGCAAAGGACCAGCCGGTTAACCAACCGCGACCATAAACAGACGCGATAGGCGACCGCGAGACCCGATTGAAAATGTACTCCCGCTACGGTGATCTTGGTAATCAAAGCGCCCAATTCCTCAAGTTCCTGAGCGAGCAGCGCTTCAATGTCTTTCGGGCAGGTGGCAAAAAAGGCAAAGGTTTCAGCCAGCTGCGAATCTTTCATGGAATCTGTCATAGGTGGCTCATACGGCTAGATGAAAAATCATAGTCTCGCCATATCGTTTTAATCATTCCTTTGGATTAAATTTCTTATGGACAAGTCGAAACGGATAGTCTAAACGTAAAGGAAGTAGCTACTGAAAGTCCGCGCGTTGAGTCCATGGACATGCCGAAGGTGTGCCCGACAGATGGTCACTGTCTATAGGTCGAGCATATCGGTCAAGATCAAGCGATTTCAATCAATCGCTTTATCAAGAGGTCATCCAATGAAACGACAGAAACGTGATCGCTTCCAGCGTGCTTATGTTCATGGGTACAAGGCGGGAATGGGTGGCCGTTCTCGTGATGACTGCCCCAGTCAAGATGTGAATCTTCGCGAATACTGGATGAGCGGTTGGCGTGAAGGCCGGGGAGATCAGTGGGACGGCATGACCGGCGTTTCCGGCATCCACAAGAACCCCATGGTGCTATGACGATAGTTTTAACCGCGTCATGATCTGTCAGTGTCTGCGAAGGCTTGCTTTTCAGAGCAGGCCTTTTTAGTGGCCGCCGGTTTTGCTTTGCTTCAAAGCGTTGACACACTCCCCTACCAATCCCGGACCTTGGTAAATCAGGCCGGTATAGAGCTGGATCAGATCCGCGCCTGCCTGGTGCTTGATCAAGGCGGCGTCACCGCTGTCGACTCCACCCACGCCGATGATCGGCATATCCGGTAACTGCTGGCGCAGTTCGCGAATGACCCGGTTTGACGCCTCGAACACCGGCCGTCCGGAAAGCCCGCCGGCTTCCTGTCCGTGGACGAGTCCGGCCACCGCATCCCGCTCGACGGTGGTGTTGGTGGCGATTACTGCGTCGATGGCGTTCTTTTCCAGACATCTGGCTACCAGCGCCACTTCATCGCTGGTCATGTCCGGAGCGATCTTGACCGCCAAGGGCACCGGTTTTTCCTTGTGGCGATCAAGCCGCGAGCACTCCTCTCGCAGCGCTTCGAGAAGGCTGTCCAGATGCTCGCCAAACTGGAGATTACGCAGCCCCGGGGTATTGGGTGAGGAAATATTCACGGTAATGTAGTGGGCGCAGGCATGCACGCGAGACAGGCACAGCAGGTAATCGTCTACCGCCTGCTCCACCGGGGTGGCCAGATTCTTGCCGATATTGACACCGATGATGCCGGAATAGCGCGCTTGATTGATTCGCGCCACCAGATGATCGACACCTTGATTGTTGAAGCCCATGCGATTGATGATGGCGCCAACTTCAGGCAGTCGAAAGAGCCGAGGGCGCGGATTGCCCGCCTGGGGTTTAGGCGTCACGGTGCCCACTTCGACGAAACCGAAGCCAAGCGCCCCCAACGCATCCAGATGGTCCGCGTTCTTGTCGAGCCCCGCTGCCAACCCTATCCGATTAGGGAAATGCAGCCCCATCAGCTCAGTCGAATCGTTTTTCGCACCGCCGCCCAGACGCTTGGACATGCCAAGACGCTGGGCCAGATCGAGCACGGTCAGGGTCACGCCATGGGCGTTTTCCGGGTCAAGACGAAACAGCAGCGAACGGGCAAGCGAATACATGACGAACCTCCAGGAAAACGGCGCCGCACAGTATAAAGCAAGCGCATGAGGCAAGCACGGCGCCGGTTCGCCGTGCCAGAAAACGCTTCCGTGAATGCCCACACAAATATTGACAGAACGCATGAACGAGCCACGGAAGCGCAACATTTTGTGGTCTACTAGCACGAGCAACTAACAACAGGCGTTTCAGCGCCGTCATTCACGTCTTAGGAGATACGATGTCAGAAACCACGGAGACCCTGGAAAGCCGACTCTCGCGCATCCACGAGGCGCTGGAAGCCGACGATTTCGTCATCATCGAGGAAGTCCTTGCAGATCTCGAGCCGGCGGAAATCGCCCTGCTACTGGAATCTCTGCCCCTCAACGAGCGGGCGCGGCTATGGGAGCGCGTTCCTCATGACGTGGATGGGGAAGTTCTGCTGCACGTGCGGGACGAGGTGCGCACCACCCTGATCAACGACATGGAGCCTCACGAGATCGTCGCCGCTACCGCCGGGCTCGACACCACGGATCTCGCGGAGCTTTTCGAGGACCTGCCCAAACAGGTAGCGGAAGACATGCTGCGCTCCATGGACGAGTTGCAGCGTACCCGTCTGCAGGAAACCCTGGCTTTCGAGGAGGACTCCGCCGGGCGACTGATGCGTACCGATACGGTCAGCGTGCGAGCAGACGTCACCCTGGAAACGGTGCAGCGCTTTCTGCGCTGGAAAAGTCAGGTGCCGGACAACACCTACCTGCTGATGGTAGTAGATCGCAACGGGGTCTTCATGGGAGTGCTGCCGCTTTCCCGGCTGGTTTCTCAGGACCCGGAACTCGCCGTCGCCGACGTGATGAATACGGACGTGGACAGCATTCCGGTGACTATGCACAGCCGCGAACTGGCGACTCTGTTCGAAACCCACGATCTTTCCACCGCACCGGTAGTCGATGAACAGGGGCTGCTGCTGGGGCGTATCGTAATCGACGACATCGTCGACGTGATTCGTGAGGACTCGGATCAGGCGCTGATGAACCTGGCCGGTCTGGACGAGGAGGAAGACCTGTTTGCCCCGGTCATCTCCAGCGCCAAACGGCGAGCGGTATGGCTGGGCATCAACCTCATCACCGCTTTCCTGGCAGCCTGGGTGATCGGCCGCTTCGAGGATGCGCTGGAAAAGATCGTCGCCCTGGCGGTACTCATGCCCATCGTTGCCAGCATGGGCGGCATCGCCGGTAGCCAGACCCTGACCCTGGCAATTCGCGGCATGGCCTTGGGGCAGATCAGCCGCACCAACAGCAACTGGCTGCTGCGCAAGGAATTTGGCATCGCCATCATTAACGGCATTCTCTGGGCGCTGGTCGTGGCGGTTGTCGCCTATCTCTGGTTCGGCGATTCGCGTATCGGTGCGATCATCGCCGCCGCCCTGGTCATCAATATCGTCGCCGCGGGTATCGCCGGCATCCTGATTCCACTGCTGCTCAAGCGCATGGGTATCGATCCCGCGCTTTCCGGCTCCGTGGTGCTCACCACCGTGACCGACGTGGTTGGCTTCATGGCCTTTCTCGGTCTTGCCACGATTTTCCTGCTTTAATTTCTTCTTCGACTCAAAAGCTGTTTAAAGAAACAATACAGAAACAACGAAGCCTCGCCGTGTGAAACGACGAGGCTTCTGGACCTGCTGTTTAACCTATCATTGCGCCAGAGCCTCCTGCTTGCGTCGTCTACCCGCCAAGTCCACCAACTCGCGAATCGCCACGGCGAACAGCGGGAAATCCGCCTGGCCGCCGGCGCGTATCTCACTGAGCAAGCGACACCAGCGGCGGTAGAGTTCTTCGTTGGCTTCCAGCCAAGCGCTCACTCGCGCCTCCACCTCCTTGGGCGCCTCCTCCATCTCGATAACGGCCTGCGTCAGCGCCAGCTGCTGGCGATCCAGATCGTCGTTGAAGGTTTCTCGCGCCTGGGTTTGCCAGTTGTCTGCAGTCGGCAGGGTACTGATCTGCTCGGCCACCCAAGCCAGTTCAAGACGCTCACCGATTTCGAAGAAGATTTCCGCCACTCGCTGGGGGCTCTCATCCGCCTGCTTGGCCACATCGATGATGCCAAACCCTACATTCAGGTTCTCGATTCCCGCCACGTTGCCTGCCAGCACCTTAGGCACGCCTTCCTTGACCAGGGCGTCGCGCTTTTTCTCCCAGGCCTGGCGGACTCCGCCGCGCAACCATTTGTCACTGTTTTGCAGAAGTTGTTTCAGCTGGGGCGCGAAAAGTTCGACACATTCCTGGGGTGATAGGTTGATGCGATTGCGCAGACACCAGCGGGTCGCTCGCTGCATGAGATTGGTGATATCCAGCATCATCTGGTACTGCACCTGGCTCGAGACCTTGTTATCCAGGCTCTGGAACTGATGCCACAATTCCTCGATGCCATAGCTATCCCGAGAGATCACGTAGGCTTGGGCGATATCCGCCCGACTGGCGCCGGTGGTATTGATAAGCTTGCGTACGAAGACGACACCCATGTGATCGACGAGGTCGTTGGCGATTTGGGTGGCGACGATCTCTCGCTTCAGCCGGTGTTCATACATTTCTTGCTGGAAACGCTCTACCAGTAGCGAAGGGAAGGCTTTTTCCATGTACCGCTGTATATAGGGATCGTCCGGCAACCCCGATTCGATGAGATCTCCCTTGAGCACGCTCTTGGAATAGGAAATCAGCACGGAAAGTTCCGGTCGCGTCAAACCGCCGCTGCCGGTGGAACGTTCCAGCAGCAGCTCATCCGCCGGCAGAAACTCCAGTTCACGATCGATCTGACCAGCACTTTCCAATTCACTGATGAAAGAACGATAGAGCCCCAGACCTTGACGGGAACGCAATTCCGACAGGGAAATCGACTGAGTCTGGCGATAGTTGTCCATGAGTACCAGGTCTGCCACTTCATCGGTCATTTCCGCCAACAGCATGTTACGCTGCTTGTCGGTCATGTCGCCTCGCTCAATGATATCGTTGAGCAGAATCTTGATATTGACCTCGTGGTCGGAGCAGTTGACCCCGCAGGCGTTGTCGATGAAATCGGTGTTTAGTCGCACACCCTGCTGCGCCGCCTCCATGCGGCCTCGCTGGGTCATGCCCAGATTACCGCCTTCACCGATCACGCGGCAGTTGAGTTCGCGGCCGTCGACCCGCACGGGATCGTTGGCCTTATCGCCGACTTCCGTGTCGCTTTCGCTGGACGCCTTGACGTAGGTGCCGATGCCGCCGTTCCACAGCAGATCCACCGGCGCCTTGAGCATGGCGCTGATCAGCTGGTTGGGGGTCAGCTTGTCTTCCTTGATCTTGAAGACGTCCTTCATCTCCTGGGTGATTGCAATCGACTTGGCGCTGCGCTTGAAGACGCCGCCCCCCTGGGAAATCAACGATTCATCGTAGTCCTCCCAGCTCGAGCGTGGCATGTCGAACAGGCGCTTGCGCTCCTTGAAGGAAGCGGCGGCGTCCGGCGACGGATCGACGAAGACATGCAGATGGTTGAAAGCGCCCACCAGGCGAATCGTCTGCGACAGCAGCATGCCGTTGCCGAAGACATCTCCGGCCATGTCACCGATGCCCACCACACTGAATTCGTCTTTCTGGGTATCGATGTCCAACTCGCGGAAATGCCGCTGAACGGAAACCCAGGCGCCGCGAGCGGTGATCGCCATGCCCTTGTGGTCATAGCCGTGCTTGCCGCCGGAGGCGAAAGCATCACCGAGCCAGTGGCCATACTCATGGGAGATTTCGTTGGCGATATCCGAGAACGTCGCGGTGCCCTTGTCTGCCGCCACTACCAGGTAAGGGTCGTCATCATCATGGCGCACCACGTTCTGCGGCGGCACCACGTCATTGCCGACACGATTGTCGGTAATATCCAGCAGCGCACGAATGAAGGTCTTGTAGCAGGCGATACCTTCCTGCTGAATGGCATCTCGGTCCCCTTCCGGCAGTCGCTTGCAGACGAAGCCGCCCTTGGCGCCGGTAGGCACGATCACCGCGTTCTTGACCTGCTGAGCCTTGACCAAGCCGAGCACCTCGGTACGGAAATCCTCGTGGCGATCCGACCAGCGCAGCCCGCCGCGGGCCACCTTGCCACCGCGCAGGTGCACCCCTTCCAGGCGCGGCGAATAGACGAATATCTCGTAGACCGGCCAGGGCTTGGGCATGTCGGTGATGCGCGAAGGATCGAGCTTGAAGGAGATATAGTCCTTGACGTTGCCTTCCGCGTCCGGCTGATAGTAGTTGGTACGAAGCGTCGCCTGGATCAGCTCGATATAGCGCCGAATCAACAGGTCGTCGTTGAGACTGGCCACCTTGTCGAGCATGCCGTTGAGCCGCTCGATGCACGCTTCCACCTCGCTGTCTCGGTCGCTCTGCTCCGGATCGCAGCGCAGCTCGAACAGGGTGACCAACTCCCGAGTGATATCCGGGTAAGCGGCCAGCGTATTAGCGATATAAAGCTGGGAAAGCCCAAAGCGAATCTGCTTCAGATAGCGAGCATAGGCCCGCAGTATGGCGACTTCCCGCCAGTTCAGATTGGCGCCGATGACCAGCCGATTGAAGGAATCGTTTTCCGCTTCGCCCACCCAGATTCGCTTGAAGGCATCGATGAAGGGTTTGCGCATCTCCTGCAGATCGACGATCTCGCGACCATTATGTTCGAGATTGAAGTCGTGAATCCAGTAGTCGCCATCGCTACCGGTGATCTCGAAAGGGCGCTCCCCCAGCACCCGCAGCCCCAGGTTTTCCAGCACTGGCAGCACGTCGGACAGGGGAATCGGGTTGTGCGGGTGATACAGCTTGAGGTTGAGTCCGTCTTCCTCTTCTTCCACCAGCCGGTAGAGCTGAAGCGACAGGGATTCCCCTTGATCGAGCTCCCCCAGATGATCGATGTCATATACCGCGGTACGCGCGGAGAAGGCATCGCGATAGCCCGCAGGGAAAGCATCGCGATAGCGATCCATCATGCGATTGGCGCGCTCCTCGCCGAAACCTTCCAGCATCGCCGCGTGCAGGTCGTCGTTCCAGCTGTGAGCGAGCATCGCGACCTTGCTTTCCAGGCGATGCAGGTCGTAGTCCACCGGCGTGTCGCCGTTGAAGCGCAGGATCAGTTGGATGCGCGCCAGCACCGACTCGGAAAGGTAGGTGTTGAAATCCCCGAAGCTGGCATCGAGTTCCTTGCAGAGGAGTTTCTGAATGCGAACGCGCAGCTCGGTGGAGAACACGTCTCGCGGCACGTAGACTAGGCAGGAGTAGAACTTGCCGAAGCGATCCACCCGCAGGAAAAGCCGTACCCGGCGCCGCTCGCGGATATCGAGAATGCCCAGGGCGGTATGGGCCAGTTCCTCCACGCCGATCTGGAACAGGTCTTCCCGGGGGTGAACCTCGAGAATGTTCAGCAGCTGCTTGCCGTCGTGACCCTTGGGATTGACCCCGGCCAGCTCGATGACCTCGCGAATCTTCTTGCGCAGGATGGGAATGTGCCGCGGCGATTCGTTGTAGACGCTGGCCACGAACAAGCCCAAGAAGCGCCGCTCGCCAACGATGCGCCCCTGATCGTCGTAACGATCGACGGAGATGTAATCCGGATAGGAGGGACGGTGCACTCGAGCGTGATGAGCGCTCTTGGAGAACGCCAGCAGTTTTGGCACCAGCACATGCTCGCCATCCTCGATGCCCTGATCGATACGGATGCGCTCCTGATAGTTGTCATGCCCGAGCTTGAAAACACCGAGCTCGCTGCCCTTGCACTTCTCGAGCTGCTGGCTGCCGTCTTCAGCCTCATTGATCTCGTACTCGTCGTAGCCCAGAAAGGTGAAGTTGTCATCCACCAGCCATTCGAGAAAGGCAATCGCCTCCTCGTGATCGTTCTTGTCGATCTGCTTCGGCCGCGCCGAGCGCAGCTCTTCCAGGGCGTCGTTCACCTTGACGCACATCGGCTCGTAGTCCGCCACCGCGGTGCGCACGTCCACCAGCACATCCCGCAGGCTCTTCTCGATGTCCTTGAGCAGATCGGGGTCCGAGTAGCGATCGATTTCCACCACGATCAGCGATTCGTGCTGCTTCGGCGCGTTCTTGTCCAGGGCGCTGGCGACCCGGGTAAGTCGATGCTTGGCATCTCGCTCCACCGCCAGCACCACGTTGCGGATGGCGTGAATGGTGATGCCGCGACGATTGAGTTCGATGCGCACGGAATCCACAAGAAACGGCATGTCCGGATGCAGCACTTCCACCTGGGTGTGGGAAGACTGCCAGCCGTGCTCCTCGAAATCCGGGTTGTAGACCTCCACTTTCGCGGTGTCCGGCTCATGCTGCTGGACGAAATGCCAAAGCGACATGAGGTTGCCGTAGATATCGTCGGAGCGGCGCTCCACGAGATCCTCGATCGGGGCATTGGTATAGTAGACATCGGCGAAGGCGGTAATCGCTTGAACCTTGTCCTCGGGCAGGCGCTTTTCCAACTGCTTCTTGAGTTGTTCGGCAAGCTCTTGCTTGTCCTCGATCACGGCATGTTGCATCAATCACCTCGTCGGCTGGAGCACGAAAACAGGACAGGACGACAGGCGCTGCAACGCCCGTTCATTGTGGGATATTAGCTTACGCCGATTGCGCCCCGCCCCCTACTCACTTGTCCCTTTCGTCATGGCACATGTCAAACAGGCATTTGACGTGTTCACCGGTTCGATTCTGTCCGAGCGGACCGTCATGACCCGGCGCGGCGCGCCAGCAGCACCCCGCATTCACAATGGGAGGTAAAGGGAAATTGGTCAAATAACGCCAAGCGCGCGATATCATGAGTCTTGTCGAGATGCGCCAAGTTTTCCACCAATGTATCGGGATTACAGGAAATATAGACGATTCGCGGGTATTCGCTGAGCTGCTCGCAGCTTTGCTCGTCGAGCCCCGCCCGGGGCGGATCCACCAGCACCGTGGAGAAATCGTGTTCGGAAAGCGCTAGCCGCTCGACTCGTCGTCCCTGTTTTTCTCCCTTGAGCGCGGCGCTGAACTCTTCCGCGGACATGCGTTCGACACGCGCGTTGTCGATCCCGTTGGCCTCGAGATTGATCCGAGCTGAGGCGACGGAAATGCGCGAAATCTCCGTGGCCACGACGCGACGAAAGTTCTCCGCCAGGGCCACGGTGAAATTGCCGTTGCCACAGTAAAACTCCACCAGATCGCTGTCCTGGCTGCCCCGAGTCACTTCACGGGCCCAACTCAACATGGATCGACAGATTTCCGCGTTGGGCTGGGTGAAGCTGTTTTCCACCTGCTGGTAGACGAACTCATGATCGTCGACGGAAAGCTGTTCCCAGACATGATCTCTTTCCAGCACCACTCGCTGCTTGCGGGAGCGCCCGATGATCATCGCACCGAGCCGCTGCTGCAGAAGCCGCGCCTCGTCTTCCCAGGCCTCGTCCAGCAGACGGTGGTAGATCAGCGTGATCAGAGCCTCGCCGGAAAGGGTAGTCAGGAATTCCACCTGAAAGAGACGCTGACGCAGAATCGAATTATCAAGCAAGGCCTCACGAAGCGCCGGCATCAGCGCATTGATGCGTCGGCTCGCTATCGGATAGTGATCCAGGCGTACCGGCACCTGCTTGCCCGAATTGTCGGGATCCGATTCGAACATGGCGTAGTAGAGATCCTCTCCCTCATGCCAGAGTCGAAATTCGCAGCGCTGGCGATAATGGCTCGGCGGTGACGGATAGACTTCCAGCGTCGGTGGCTGAAAACGTGCGAACTGCTCGACGATGCGCCGACGCTTGGCCTCGAGCTGCTGCGGGTAACGCTGCGGATCCACGGTAGGTACGGCCACTGAATCTCCTGAAATTCACGTGAAGGTCTATTGCGTCATGGAAGAATTGCATCATGAAGGATAAGTGCATGCATGGCTGGACAGCGTCAGGCGCGTCGCCGCGGCGAAACCGTAACGGCAAAGCGCGATCTCGATGGTCGGATCGAGGCGCGTCGTCCAGGCGGGTTCCTTGGCCGATCGCGGGGCGCAAGCCTCGACGACCGCCTCCACCCGACGAGCGATCGCCGCGCCGGAATCGACCCAGGCCACTGGGCGGGGCGCCATGTCGTCCAGCCTGTCCGTCAAGAGAGGAAAGTGCGTGCAGCCAAGCACCACCGTATCCAGTGCCGGATCCTCCCAAAGCGGCTCGATACAGGATGCCACTCGCGCAAGATCCACCGGGCGATCGGTCAGAGCGAATTCCGCCTGTTCCACCAAAGGATCCGCCGCCAGACAGCGCACCTGGCAGTGTCCGGCAAAATCTCGTATCAAGCGACGAGTATAAGGGCGATTGACCGTTGCGGAGGTCGCGAGAAGCGCAATGTGCCCGCTTTTGCTGATTCGACAGGCAGGCTTGATCGCCGGTACCGTTCCTACCACGGGAATTGCCAGGCACTGGCGCAAGGCTTCCAAGGCCAGGGTGCTGGCGGTATTGCAGGCGACTACCAGCGCTACCGCGCGACTTTCCCTCACCGCCGCGGTACAGACCTGGACAATGCGCCGGATCAGCCAGGCATCCGGCTTGGTGCCATAAGGCAGCATGGCATTGTCGCAGACGTAGGCAAGCCCGGATTCGGGCAAGTAGCGGCGCAGCTCCGCCACTACCGATAATCCCCCTAATCCAGAGTCGAATACCAGAATCGGTCCCGCGCAACGGCCGGATACCTGCGCCTTCATCACACGCCGCCTTATCATCTAGTTTGCCTATCTAAATCGGCGGACATTCTACCTCAGGCGATAGCAGGACATGGAGCGAGCATGCAATCGGACTTTTCAGCGAAGCGCAAGAAACGGTCAGGGCTGCGTGGGATCCTCCGCTTCGCGGAACTCTTCGTAAAGCTGTGGATAAGCCTCCTGCAGTTCCGCCAGCTTGGCCTGGGCGTCTTCCGGCATCGCCTCCGCCAACCGCTGCAGATCCTCGTCGTCGAAATGCTCGCGAATCAGCGGGAACAGTTCTTCGCGCTCGTGACGCAGATAGGTACGATGCGCATCAAGATAGGCCTTGAGATCCTCGGCGAAGCGATCCATGGGCACCACCGCATCCATCAGGATGGAATCCAGATTGTCGGAAAGCTGTTTGAGACGCTCGTTCAAGGCGTGATATTCCTCCCCCAGGCGCTGGCTGACGTCTTTCGCTTGCGGGACACGCTCCAGCAAGTGTTCGCTGCACAGCTTTTCCAAAGGCAGCGTGAAGCCATGCATGTAATCGAGAATGTAGTCCACCACCTCCCGCATCAGCTTGAAATTAGGCCGCTCTCCTTCGGCGAGAGTCTTGTACTTGAGATGCAGCACATGCATCAGCCGTGCCATGTTGGCGTGATCCAAACGAAGTTGCTTCAGCATAGGCATTAGGGTCGATCTCCTTGGATGACGGCAGCCGCCAGCGTCATGCCAGGCGAAATTTCCTGGCGTGACGACGGGGTAGTCATTTGTCTCATTGTCTGTTTGTACCCAGCATAGGATGTTTTGTCCAAGTGTCTGTTACAGTTTCGTTTATCTCGACTTAAGTCTAAGAATTCATTCCTTACCTCCTAACCGTGGCGAAAGCATTATCATCATGGATCTTTTCGAAAAAAATTCATCTCAGGATAGCGCGCCGCTGGCCTATCGCATGCGTCCTCGGCGCCTGGGGGAATATATCGGTCAGCAGGCGCTGGTGGGCGCCGGCAAGCCGTTGGCCCGCATGGCGGAGACCGGTCAGGTACGCTCCATGATTCTGTGGGGTCCGCCTGGGGTGGGGAAAACCACCCTGGCGGAAATTCTCGCCCGGGAGGCCAATGCCCGGCTCGAGCAGCTTTCCGCGGTCATGGCAGGAGTCAAGGAAATCCGCGCCTCGGTGGATCGCGCCCGCCAGATCCCGGGGCAGAATACGCTGCTGTTTCTCGACGAGATTCACCGGCTCAACAAGAGTCAGCAGGACGCCTTGCTGCCCCATGTGGAATCCGGCCTGCTGACCCTGATTGGCGCCACCACGGAAAATCCCTCCTTCGAAGTCAATTCCGCCCTGCTCTCCCGGGCGCGGGTCTATCTGCTCAAGCCACTGAGCGAGGAGGAATTGATTCAGGTGCTGCGCCAGGCGTTGGAAGACGAGGAACGGGGACTGGGAAAACGCCGAATTCAAGTGGAAAACGACGTGCTCGGCATGTTGGCCCGGGCCGCTGGCGGCGATGCCCGCCGGGCGCTGGGGCTGCTGGAAACCGCCTGCGACTTCACGCAGCCGAACCCAAACGACCCTGCCGTCGAGCGGCTTTCCGTGGACGCCTTGGACGAGGTACTCGGCCACCAGGCCAGCGCCTTCGACAAGCAGGGGGATCACTATTACGATCTGCTTTCCGCCATCCACAAGTCGATCCGCTCCTCCCGGGTGGATGCAGCGCTGCTTTACATGGCCCAGTTCATGCAAGGAGGCGGCGATCCCCTGGATGTCATTCGGCGCCTGACCGCCATCGCCTCGGAAGACGTGGGCAATACGGACCCTCGCGCCCTGCCCCTGGTCATTGCCGCCTGGGATGCCTATCTGCGCCTGGGAGACCATGAAGGCCAGCGGGCCATCGCCCAGGCCGCCATCCATCTGGCGGTGGTGCCCAAGAGCAACGCCATCGACCAGGCCTGGAAGAAGGCCAAGGCCTTCGCTACGGAACATCCGCAGATGGAAGTGCCGGTTTACCTGCGTAACGCTCCTACCCGGCTGATGAAAGAGCTTGGCCACGGCCAGGGCTATCGCTACGCGCACAGTGAATCAAATGCCTACCCGGCGGGCAGCGCTCATGATTGCTGGCCCGAGGCGCTACCGCGGGTTGCGCTTTACACGCCGAGCGCTCGAGGCCAGGAAAAGCGTTTCGGCGAGATGCTCGCCTGGCGCGCCCAGCTGGACGCCCAGGCGGATGAAGACTCATCAAAAGAGGCCTGATTCAAGGCGTAGCGGTGGCTGTCTCGCGGATGACATCCACGCCCTGCGGAATATCGAAGACGAACCGTGAGTCCTCGAGTTCCGGATTGAAGGCGATATCCGTGAAGGTGATGGCGGTACGCTGGCCGGTGCTGTCCGTCATCTGCAGGCCCTTGAGCTGCTCGCTGAAGAAGCTGAGCTGCAGCTGCTCGAATAGCGTATCCGCCGAGCGCGGCCGCAGCGTAAAGGTTTCCGTGGCGCCTTGCTGACGGCGCGACACCTCGTAGCTTTCGGTCAGTTCATCCGCGCTGCCGGAAAGCAGCAGTGCCGGGGTATGAGTCACCCGGGTATCCAAGGGCTGAACCGTCACCTGGTCCAGATCCGGGTCATAGAGATAGACGTCGCTTCCATCGGATACCACTTCCTGACGATAGGGCGCCTCTACCTCCCAGCGGAACTTGCCGGGCCGGGACAGCCACATGGTGCCTCGGGCCTCCTGCAAGCGCTGACCGCTGCCGTCGAGTATCTGCTGGTCGAAATCCGCCCGGTAGGTGGTCAGGGGTTCGAGAAGGTGGGTCAGCCGTGTGGCGCCTTCATTGGCACCCGCCAGGGTGGAAAACAGCAGTGCCGCTAGGCTTCCCAGCAGCAGCAAAAAGCGACTTGCTGACGATACAGGTGTCTTCATTGTCTATCCTTGAACTGATTGGAAAATGCCATTGGTAGAATTCATGCATCAAGGTGCGTTCGTCACAGGCCATTGACAACATAAAGCCGCGACGAGTTGCAACGCCGTCGCGGCTTCACTGGTTTCAGCTTAAGATCAATGGCCCACCGGCGGCGGCGCCAGCACTTCCCGGGAACCGTTGGTGCCCATGGAGCTTACCACGCCGGCCATTTCCATGGCTTCGACCAGTCGAGCCGCCCGGTTATAGCCGATCTTGAAGCGCCGCTGCACCGCGGAGATCGATGCCCGTCTAGATTCCGTCACGAACATCACCGCCTCGTCGTAGAGCGCGTCCTGTTCCGCGTCATCGCCTTCGCCACCTTCCGCTTCGAGGCCGGTCAAGGCATCCGCGGTCACGCCGCCGGAGAGAATTTCCTCGATGTAGTGAGGCTCGCCGCGTCGCTTCCAGTCCTCCACCACTCGATGCACTTCATCATCGTCGACGAAAGCGCCATGCACGCGAGTGGGCAGGCCCGAGCCCGCAGGCAGATAGAGCATGTCGCCGTGGCCAAGCAGGTTCTCCGCGCCGCCCTGGTCGAGAATGGTGCGGGAATCCACTCGGGAGGAGACCTGAAATGCCATGCGGGTGGGAATGTTCGCCTTGATCAGCCCAGTCACCACGTCCACGGAGGGGCGTTGGGTGGCCAGGATCAGGTGAATGCCCGCCGCCCGCGCCTTCTGGGCGAGCCGGGCGATCAGTTCCTCGACCTTTTTGCCGACGATCATGAACATGTCGGCGAACTCGTCGATCACCACCACGATATAGGGCAGTTTTTCCAGCACCGGCGGCGGCTCGTGCATCTGCCAGGGCTGCGGCTCCCATAGCGGATCCGCCACCTGAGCGCCGTGACGCTCCGCTTCGTCGAGCTTGGCGTTGAAACCGGCGATATTACGCACCCCCATGGCGGCCATCAGCTTGTAGCGACGCTCCATCTCCGCTACGCACCAGCGCAGGGCGTTGGCGGCCTCCTTCATGTCCGTGACCACCGGCGCCAGCAGATGAGGGATACCGTCATAGACGGAAAGCTCCAGCATCTTGGGATCGACCATGATCATGCGCACCTCGTCCGGGGTGCCCTTGAGCAGCATGGAAATCAGCATGGCGTTGACTCCGACGGACTTGCCGGAGCCGGTGGTGCCCGCCACCAGCAGGTGCGGCATCTTGCCCAGATTGGCCACCACCGGCGCACCGCCGATATCCTGACCCAAGGCCAGGGTCAAGGCGGAGCCGGGCTGCTGATAGCTGTCGGAATCGATCACCTCGCGCAAGCGAATCATTGCCCGCTTGGGATTGGGAATCTCGATGCCCACCGTGGGTCGGCCAGGAATGATTTCCACCACCCGCACGCTCTTGACCATCAGCGAGCGCGCCAGATCCTTGGCCAGATTGCTGATCTTGGACACCTTGACCCCGGCAGCGGGCTTGATCTCGAAGCGGGTAATGACCGGCCCGGGCCAGGTTTCCACCACCTCCGCCTTGACGCCATATTCCCGCAGACGAACCTCGAGCAGTTCCGCCATGCTTTCCAGCTGCTCCGGCGTATAGTTCGGCTGATGTGCTTCCGCCGGGGTCAGCAGCCGTAGCGACGGCAGCGTTCCCTCCGGCTCCGATGACGTATTCGACGATGGCCGCTGGCTCTGCAGGTGCTCCACGGTCCAGAGCGTCGGCCCTTCTGGCTCCGCCGCCGCGGCGCGTCCTTGCGCGGCGCCGGCAATGGAAGGCTCCGCATCTTCTGCATAAGAGTCACCGTCGATAGCGTCGACCTCGGGTAGACTAGGCTCCGGAGGAGCAACCGGCGATGGCGCCTGGGATGGAGCCGTTTCCGGTAGGCACGGTTCTGTCTGGCGCGGCGTGACATCCTCGTCCTGGCTATCCCGAACCGCTGTATCGGCGGACGTCGAGCTCGTTCTTTCTTCACCTTCCGGCCAGACGAGTGGTTCCCGTCGGGGGTCATCCGAAGCCCCCGAGCCGATCGACGTTTCTTCCTCCTCCGCCGACGAAGGCTGATTGAACGAGGGCTCGATACGCGATGAATCAGCGTCATGCCTGGATGTCACTTCGGTGATAGTCGCCGC
Source organism: Pistricoccus aurantiacus (assembly GCF_007954585.1). Lineage (GTDB taxonomy): Bacteria > Pseudomonadota > Gammaproteobacteria > Pseudomonadales > Halomonadaceae > Pistricoccus > Pistricoccus aurantiacus. Next base: position 2,170,928 of record NZ_CP042382.1, on the reverse strand, counting down.
TACGGTTTCTCGTTCGGTGACCGCTGTCGCAGTGAGGTCAGTTTCGGGATGTGACGAGGTCTCACGCTCGGCGCACAGCGCCACTTCGCTCAGGGCGGGCTCTTCTCCACGAGCAAGCAGCGGCTCCGGTGCAATGTCACCTGCCGCAGACGTATCATCATTCGTCTGGGAGAAACGCTGGCTCGAAGCGGCCACATAACCGCCTCCGAGGCGCTTGGCGGAAGGCGTGCGTGCCGGCATATCCCAAGGGATCTCGCTGTCCTGGCTTTCTTCCGGGGCGGTCGGCGCAGGGGAGGCGGTAAGCGCGCCATCCGAACCGGAGGCGGCGCCTGTTGCTGAATCCGTGTCAGGTTCCTTGCCCGCTTTCTTGCGCCAGGTGGAAGGGTAGGTGGTTCTGGAAAGCGGTGACGGCTCCTGCACATGACCACCACTGCGAGCATGAGCGTGGGCCTTGCGAGTCGAGGATGCGTGGCGCTTTTCCACCAGATAACGCCGCAGCCAACCGGATAGACGCTGTACCTGATAGCCTGCTTCATCCAGGATCGTCAGCCAGGACACCCCGGCGAACAGCGGCAGCCCGCACAGAATCGCCACCAGCGCCATCAGAGTCGTGCCGTGGCTTCCTATCAGGGGTGCAAGCGCCGCGCGCAGCCCTTCACCGAGAATACCGCCGGCGGCATAGGGCAATTCACTCTCGGGATTGAAGAAGTGCACCGCTCCCAGGGTGGTGGTTCCCAGCAGCAGGAGTATCAGCCCGGCGATTCTCACCGCCAGTTGAGTGGCATCCCATTCGAAACGTACCTGGCGGGAGCGAATCAAACGCCAGGCGGAAAAGCCCAGCATTCCCGGCCACCACAGAGCGCTGGCGCCGAACAGGGAATACAGCAGATCCGACAACCAGGCGCCTACCGGCCCCATCCAGTTGCGAGTCGCCGTTTCCGGGCCGCTATGGGACCAGCCGAGATCCGTGGGCTGGTAGCTGAACAGGGCAAGAAGCAGGAAGATGCAACCCGCCAACAGCAGGATGACGACACCCTCGCGGCTCGCCCCTTGCAGGCGTAGACCGAAACGTCGCGCGCGCTCCTTTGCGTCCGCGGCGCTTACACGACGACCGGTCGTCTTACTCTTGACACTCAAATGACCATCCCCTTTGCGTCGTTGACGACGTCTACCTTGGTCCTTTTTCTTTAGAACGCCCATAATACCGAGCCTTGCCGTTCTGGCACAGGGGGCCGTTCTTGAGAGGCGCATGAAACACGTTCACACTGACAAATGATTCGAGAAACCGGTGAATAGCGCATCATGGTGCCTTGGCTTCCACCTCGCCCGATAGTCTTTCCCTCACTCAAGCATGCACTGCATGAGCCCAACGGCTTGCTCGCCGCCGGCGGCGAGCTGTCGCCTCCATGGCTGCTGGCCGCCTATCGCCGCGGTATCTTCCCCTGGTTCAGCCAGGGCCAGCCGATTCTGTGGTGGAGCCCCGACCCGCGCATGGTGCTGCTCCCCGAGGAGCTGAAGATTAGCCGTAGCCTTGGCAAACGGCTGCGCAACGCCGGTTTTTGCACCACCTTCGACCAGGATTTCATTGCGGTGATCGACGCCTGCGCTCAACGCCCCGCCGATGACGCTCTTCCCGCCGGTCAGACGAGCGAAAATACCTGGATAACCCCGGAGATGCGGGCTGCCTATATAGCGCTGCACCGACTGGGCCATGCCCATAGCATCGAAGTCTGGCAGGACCGGACGCTGGTGGGCGGCCTTTACGGCGTTGCCCTGGGCAAGATATTTTTCGGCGAATCGATGTTCTCGCGTCATTCGGACGCCTCCAAGATCGCTCTGGTGCACCTGGTCGAACACATGCGGCGCCGAGGCGGCAGATTGATCGATTGTCAGATGCACACCGCTCACCTAGCGAATCTGGGCGCACGGGATATCGCTCGAGCACGTTTCATCGACTACCTTGAACAATACGCCGACGGCAATGCGTCATCCATGTTCGACACGGTGGTTGATCCTTGTTGACGAAATATTTGATGACTCGACTGACCGAGCAGCCCCGGTAACCGGCGGCATTCCATCATGCTTGGCAATCAGCAAAGGAGGCACAGGCCTTGAGCAGTAACGCCCCGCGACAGCCGCCGGTGCGGGATCTGCGGTTTTTCCTGACGGTTCCCCACGCGTGTAGCTACCTTGAGCAGCGAGAAGCCACCACCCTGTTTCTCGACCCCCAGGAGCGTCCCGGCCAGGGCGTTTACGACGCCCTTTCGCTGCTGGGTTTCAGACGCAGCGGTCGCCATCTTTACCGACCTCATTGTGAAGGCTGTCGAGCCTGCATATCCGTACGCATTCCGGTCAAGGATTTTTGCCCCAATCGAAGCCAGCGCAAACTGATATCACGCAATGAAGATCTTAACGTGATCGAGCGCCAGGCAAGCTTCGATTACGAGCATTATCGGCTCTATTCTCGTTATATACGCGCCCGCCACTCGGACGGCGACATGTTTCCGCCAAGCATCGAGCAATATCGTACCTTCCTGACTCTGAATCAGCCTTATGCACGGCTGCTGGAATTCCGACTGGGCCGGCGGCTTGTTGCGGTAACCGCCGTGGATATGCTGGAGCATGGCCTATCGGCGATTTATACCTTCTTCGACCCTGCCCGGGAGTTCGAGCGCCGTTCACTGGGCACCCAGGCGATACTCAAACTGGTGGCCCTGGCGTATCGGCGCGAACTCCCCCATGTCTATCTAGGCTACTGGATTCGCCATTGTCGCAAGATGGAATATAAACGCAATTTTCAGCCGCTGGAGTATCTTAACGGGCGTCACTGGCACCGCGCCATTTCGCTGGAAAATGAATAGCGGCGTTATGCCACGAAGGCCGGTCTGCGGCAGATGCTCGCGTCGATCTGGAGAATTGCGCTATAATATAGCTCTTTTTCTATCGGACCCATGAGGATTCGCCTATATGGCACGTGAAGATCATATCGAAATGGAAGGCGTTATCGTCGACACCCTTCCCAATACCATGTTTCGTGTCGAACTGGAAAACGGCCACGTCGTCACCGCGCACATCTCCGGCAAGATGCGCAAGAACTACATTCGTATTCTTACCGGCGACAAGGTCAAGGTCGAACTGACGCCCTACGATCTCTCCAAGGGTCGTATCGTCTATCGTTCGAGGTAGCCCCTTCCTCTTCTTCAATCCCGATTAATTCCTCAAAAAAATAAAAACGCCCCGTCACAGGGACAGGGCGCTAGCCAAACAACGTCAAACTCAAACTCACTGTAGCTCAGGCGTACTTGAGCTCAGACAAGCTCTGCCTCCGTGGCCAAGTGCAGTTCGTCCTGGTCTTCCGCGAGGCTGACATGTACCACACCGCCGTGCTCCGCCAGTTCGCCGAACAGGATCAGCTCCGCCAGAGGCTTCTTGAGTTTTTCCTGCAGCAAGCGAGCCATGGGGCGTGCACCCATTTCCGGATCGTAACCCTTCTCCGCCAGCCAGGCACGTGCGGATTCGTCGACGTCAAGCTGCACACGCTTCTCGTCGAGCTGGGCCTGGAGTTCCACCAGGAACTTGTCCACCACGTTGCGTACCACGGAAGGCGCCAGCCCCTTGAACTGAATGATGCCGTCCAATCGGTTGCGGAATTCCGGGGTAAACGTCTTACGAATGGCTTCCATACCGTCGCTGGAATGATCCTGAGTCTGAAAGCCGATGGAGCGCCGGGAAAGCTGCTCTGCTCCCGCGTTGGAGGTCATGATCAGAATCACATGACGGAAATCCGCCTCGCGACCGTTGTTGTCCGTCAGGCGGCCATGATCCATGACCTGCAGCAGCAGGTTGAAGACTTCCGGGTGCGCTTTCTCGATCTCGTCGAGCAACAGCACGCAATGCGGCTGCTTGGTGATCGCCTCGGTCAAAAGACCGCCCTGATCGTAGCCCACATAGCCCGGAGGCGCGCCGATCAGCCGCGACACGGTGTGACGCTCCATGTACTCGGACATGTCGAAGCGCACCAGCTCGATGCCCATCAGCGCTGCCAGCTGGCGGGCTACTTCCGTCTTGCCGACCCCGGTAGGGCCGGAGAACAGGAAGCTGCCCACCGGCTTGTCCGGCGCCTTGAGGCCGGCGCGAGACAGCTTGATCGCCGCGGAAAGCCCTTGGATGGCCTCGTCCTGGCCGAACACCAGCATCTTGAGATCCCGCTCCAGGTTGGACAGCAGCTTGCGATCCGAGCTGGAAACGCTCTTGGGCGGGATCCGCGCGATGGAGGCCACTATTGCCTCGACCTGATCCACGTCGATGGTATCGACCCGCACTTCCGTGGGCAGCAGGCGCTGATGGGCGCCGGCCTCGTCGATCACGTCGATGGCCTTGTCCGGCAGGTGGCGATCATTGATATAACGATCCGAAAGCCTCGCCGCGCTTTCCAGAGCGCCGTCAGTATACTTGAGCTGATGGTGCTCCTCGAAGCGCCCGCGCAGGCCCTTGAGGATGCGGATGGTATCGTCCACGGAAGGTGCCATGACGTCGACCTTTTGGAATCGCCGCGCCAGGGCGCGATCCTTCTCGAAGATGCCGCGAAATTCCTGAAAGGTAGTCGAGCCGATACAGCGCAGCTCGCCGGAAGACAGCAGCGGCTTGAGCAGGTTGGAGGCATCCATCACCCCGCCGGAGGCGGCGCCGGCGCCGATCACCGTATGGATTTCGTCGATGAACAGCACCGCGTTAGGCTGTTTCTTGAGTTCAGCAAGCAGGCTCTTCAAGCGCTTCTCGAAGTCACCGCGATACTTGGTACCGGCAAGCAAGGCGCCCATGTCCAGGGAGTAGACCACCGCGTCGGCGATCACTTCCGGCACATCCTCCTCGACGATACGCTTGGCCAGACCCTCGGCGATGGCGGTCTTGCCCACCCCGGCTTCACCCACCAGCAGAGGATTGTTCTTGCGCCGCCGAGCGAGAATCTGCACGACCCGCTCGAGCTCGTGGTCGCGGCCGATCAGCGGATCGATCTTGCCCAGACGGGCCTGTTCGTTGAGATTGGTGGCATAACCGGTCAAGGGATGTGCTCCTGCCTCTCCCGCTCCTTCTTCCACGTCTTCTGCTTCGTTGGAGGGCGAGGCTTGATGCTGGCCGTGACCGGCCACCTTGGAAATACCGTGGGCGATGTAGTTGACCGCATCGACCCGGGCGACGTTCTGCTGTTTCAGGAAATACACGGCCTGGCTTTCCTGCTCGGAGAAGATGGCCACCAGCACGTTGGCGCCGGTTACCTCGCTCTTGCCGGAAGACTGGACGTGGAATACCGCGCGCTGCAACACCCGTTGAAAGCCAAGCGTGGGCTGGGTTTCCCGATCGTCCTGCTCGTCCGGGATCAGCGGCGTGGTGGAATTGATGAAATCCTGTAGGTCCGAGCGCAGCTTGTCGAGATTGGCTCCGCAGGCTCGCAGCACATCCGCGGCGGAGGCATTGTCCAACAGCGCCAGCAACAGGTGCTCCACGGTCATGAATTCATGACGCTTCGATCGCGCCACGGTAAACGCCGTGTTAAGGGTAAGTTCAAGTTCTTTACTTAGCATGGCAGTCCCCTTCTCGCCATCTCCGGCGTCCGCCGACAAATTGGCTTGCCGGCCTCCTTACCTTTGGGCAAATTCATTGATTTCGCAAGTCGCGGAGCAAACGCTCGAAACGCGACCCTGTATCGTTAACCTTCATTCCGCCTTATCGATGTCACAAAGCAATGGATGCTGGCACTCTCTTGCATATTGATTGACTTGCTGGCTTTTGGTTTCCGCGATATCTCGAGTGAAGATACCGCAGGTCGCCTTGCCTCGAGTGTGAACCGCCAGCATGACCTGTACGGCTTTCTCGCTTTCCATGTAGAAAAACGTCTGCAACACCTCGATCACGAACTCCATGGGCGTGAAATCGTCGTTGTACAGAATCACCTTGTACAAGGGCGGCTGAGCTAGCTGCGGATCGGCGCTCTGGGTCACCACCTGGCCATCCGCGTCTTCCGCATGATCCGGTGGGCGTGTCATCCCCGCGCGTGACGCTTTCGTCGCGTAGCGGCGGCCGGGCGCGTCAATACTGAACATAAGGGGTGCTATCCATTCCTACAAGCCGGGTTGCGGCGCTGAATACTAGAATTCTGGACATCTTGAAATCCAATGGGTTCATTAACAAGATGCGTCCGCTCGAGCCGGGTTGCAAGCGGACGCATCGAAAAAAAGCCCTCGACCGCCAGGCGGACAAGGGCTGATGAAACAGTCTGTGCTGATTCTTACATGTTGTCTGCTACCGCCTGGCCGAACTCGGAGCACTTGAGCAGCACCGCGTCCTCCATCACACGATGGAAGTCATAGGTGACCTCGCCCTTGGCGATGGCTTTTTCCATGCCCTTGATCACCAGGTCCGCGGCTTCGAACCAGCCCATGTAACGCAGCATCATTTCCGCGGAAAGAATCAGGGAGCCCGGGTTGACCTTGTCCTGACCGGCGTACTTGGGCGCGGTACCGTGGGTGGCCTCGAACATGGCCACGGTATCGGAAATGTTGGCGCCGGGGGCGATGCCGATACCGCCGACTTCCGCCGCCAGGGCGTCGGAGAGATAATCGCCGTTGAGGTTCAGGGTGGCAATGACATCATACTCCGCCGGGCGCAGCAGAATCTGCTGCAGCATGGCGTCGGCGATTACATCCTTGACCACGATGTTCTTGCCGGTGTTGGGGCTCTTGAACTGCATCCAGGGGCCGCCGTCGAGGAGTTCGGCGCCGAACTCTTCCTTGGCGACCTGATAGCCCCAATCCTTGAAGGCCCCCTCGGTGAACTTCATGATGTTGCCCTTGTGCACGAAGGTCAGGGAGTCGCGATCGTTTTCGATGGTGTAATTGAACGCCTGACGCACCAGACGCTTAGTGCCTTCCTCGGACACCGGCTTGACGCCGATGCCGCACTGCTCCGGGAAACGAATATTGGTGACGCCCATTTCCTCGCGCAGGAACTTGATGACCTTCTCCGCCTCCGGGCTACCCGCCTTCCATTCGATGCCGGCGTAGATATCCTCGGAATTCTCGCGAAAGATCACCATATCCACGTCCTTGGGCCCCTTGACCGGACTCGGCACGCCTTCGAACCAGCGCACCGGGCGCAGACAGACGTAGAGATCGAGCTTCTGGCGCAGTGCCACGTTCAAGGAACGAATGCCACCGCCCACCGGGGTGGTCAAGGGCCCCTTGATGGAAACCACGTAGTCCTGCACCGCCTCGAGGGTCTCTTCCGGCAACCAGGTATCCGCGTCGTAGACCTGAGTGGCTTTTTCACCGGCGTACACTTCCATCCAGTGAATCTTGCGCTCGCCGTTGTAGGCCTTCTCCACCGCCGCGTCGATGGCGATCTTCATCGCCGGCGTCACGTCGACACCGATGCCGTCACCCTCGATGAACGGAATGATCGGCTGATCGGGAACGTTCAACGTCTTGTCATCATTGGCGGTGATCTTCTCGCCGCCTTCAGGTACGACAATCTTCTGGTAAGCCATCGAGAACTCCCTGTCTGATCTATCAGTGGAACTAGAATGTAAAGTATAGCATCGAGCCCCCATGGCCGAGTAGGCTTGCCGGGACACCTGCCGACAAGCGAGATATAATTTCCCTCTCATATTGGAGGGCGCCCTGTGTGCTCCTCCGTTCCCCGCCACCGCAGTGACCAGAGAGATCTACGCCCATGTCCCAAACGCCCAGGATTATCTACACGTTCACCGATGAGGCGCCTGCGCTGGCGACCCACTCGCTGCTGCCGATCATCGACGCCTACACCGACGCCGCCGGCATCGACGTGGAAACCCGCGACATCTCCCTTGCCGCTCGAATCCTCAGCCAGTTCTCCGACTACCTGGGCGAGGATCAGCGTGTGGAGGATCACCTGGCCGAGCTGGGCGCCCTGGCCAAGACGCCGGAAGCCAACATCATCAAGCTGCCCAACATCAGCGCATCCATGCCGCAGCTTCGAGCCGCCATCAAGGAACTGCAAGGGCAAGGCTACCCCCTGCCGGACTACCCGGACGAACCGAGCAGCGAGGAAGAGAAGGACATCAAGGCGCGCTACGCCAGGGTCATGGGCAGCGCCGTCAATCCGGTGCTGCGCGAAGGCAATTCGGACCGTCGCGCCCCCAAGGCGGTCAAGGAGTACGCACGCAAGTATCCCCATCACATGGGGGAATGGAGCCAGGCCTCCCGCAGCCACGTCTCGCACATGCACGAGGGCGACTTCTACGCTGGCGAGAAGTCGATGACGCTGGACCGTGCGCGTGACGTCAAGATGGAGCTGATCACCCAAAGCGGCGAGGCCAAGGTGCTCAAGCCCAAGATCTCGCTGCTCGAGGGCGAAATCATCGACAGCATGTTCATGAGCAAGAAGGCGCTACTGGATTTCTACGAGCGGGAGATCGAGGACGCGCGCAAGACCGGGGTAATGTTCTCGCTGCACGTCAAGGCGACGATGATGAAGGTCTCGCACCCCATCGTGTTCGGCCACTGCGTCAGGATCTTCTACAAGGATGCCTTCGAGAAGCACGGCGCGCTGTTCGACGAACTGGGCGTCGATGTCAACAACGGCATGGCAAACCTCTACGAGAAGATCGACACCCTGCCCGAAAGCCAGCGTGACGAGGTCATCCGCGACCTGCACGCCTGTCACGATCAGCGCCCGGAGCTGGCGATGGTGGACTCGGCGCGTGGCATCACCAACTTCCACTCCCCCAGCGACGTGATCGTGGACGCCTCGATGCCTGCCATGATCCGCGCCGGCGGCAAGATGTATGGCGCCGACGGCCGCCTCAAGGACGTCAAGGCGGTGATGCCGGAGTCCACCTTCGCCCGCATCTACCAGGAAATGATCAACTTCTGCAAGTGGCATGGCGCCTTTGACCCTGCCACCATGGGCAGCGTGCCCAATGTCGGCCTGATGGCGCAGAAGGCAGAAGAGTATGGCTCCCACGACAAGACCTTCGAGGTTCCGGAAGCGGGTGTCGCCAACATCACCGACCTGGAGACCGGAGAAATACTGCTTTCGCAGAACGTGGAGCAGGGCGATATCTGGCGGATGTGCCAGGTCAAGGATGCGCCGATCCGCGACTGGGTAAAGCTCGCCGTGGAGCGCTGCCGCGACTCCGGCATGCCGGCGGTCTTCTGGCTCGACCCCTATCGTCCCCACGAGAACGAGCTGATCAAGAAGGTCAGGACCTACCTCGCGGAGCACGACACCGAGGGCCTGGATATCCAGATCATGTCCCAGGTCCGCGCCATGCGTTACACCCTCGAACGCCTCATTCGTGGCCTCGACACCATCTCGGTGACCGGCAATATTCTGCGCGACTACCTGACCGACCTGTTCCCGATCCTCGAGCTCGGCACCAGCGCCAAGATGCTTTCCATCGTGCCGCTGATGGCCGGCGGCGGCATGTTCGAGACCGGGGCCGGCGGCTCCGCGCCCAAGCACGTGCAGCAGCTTCTCGAGGAGAACCACCTGCGCTGGGACAGCCTCGGCGAGTTTCTTGCCCTGGGCGCCTCTCTGGAGCATCTAGGAAAACAGTTCGACAACGAGCGCGCGGTACTGCTGGCGGATGCGCTGGACAAGGCCACCGGGCAATTCCTCGAGAACAACAAGTCGCCCTCCCGCAAGGTGGGAGAACTGGACAACCGCGGCAGTCATTTCTATCTGGCCCTGTACTGGGCCGAAGCCCTGGCCGCCCAGAACCAGGACGCCGGCCTCAAGGATCTCTTCGGTCGTCTGGCCGAGACCCTCAGATCCAAGGAGACTGCCATCCTCGATGAGCTCAACGGCGTGCAGGGCCAGCCGGTCGACCTCAAGGGCTACTACCACATTGACCACGAGCTGGCCCGCTCCGTCATGCGTCCCAGCAAGACCCTGAACGAGGCCTTGGCGATGGTCGCCAAGGGCTGACCTGCCGTCACACGGCAACCCGCCGCCCTATCCTATATGTACGTGATGAGCGGCTCTTCGGTTCCCTTCCGCCCGCGGCGGATGGGAACCGTCGCGTTAAGGCACCGACCACGCTGCCCGGCCCCAGGCGTTCGGCTCTTTGCACTTGGCTCTTTGCACCTAACAACAGAGGAGCTGCGATGAACCTCTACCTGCTCCACAAGCCCTATCGGATGCTATCCCAGTTTACCGACCGGGAAGGTCGGCCTACCCTGGCGGATCTCATCGCAATACCCGGCATCTATCCCGCGGGCCGGCTGGATTACGACTCCGAAGGGCTACTGCTGCTCACGGACGACGGCGATTTGATCCAGCGTATCGCCCATCCGCGTTACAAACAGCCCAAGACCTACTGGGTGCAGGTGGAAGGCATACCGGATGCTCGCGCCCTGGACAGGCTGCGCGACGGCCTGACACTGAAGGACGGCCCGACTCGCCCGGCAAAGTTGCGCCGCCTGGAGAAACCGGAGGTTAGCCCACGCCAGCCGCCGGTACGTAGCCGCCGGCACATTCCGACAAGCTGGCTCGAGCTCAGCATCCAGGAGGGGCGCAATCGCCAGGTGCGACGTATGACCGCTGCCATCGGCCACCCCACCCTGCGCCTGATACGCACCGCCATCGGCAGCTGGCGTCTCGAAAACCTTGCACCGGGGCAGTGGCGCCGGGAAGTCCTGCACGCGCCACGTTCGCCTTCAGCAAGGAGCAAGCGATGAATCGCTGGACACCGCGAGTCACCGTCGCCAGCGTGATCGAGCGGGCGGGATGCTACTTGATGGTCGAGGAGCTTTCCAGGAATAGCTCTGGCGGGCCCCGCACGCTGTTCAATCAGCCCGCTGGCCATCTGGAACCTGGCGAAACCCTGGTGGAAGCCGCGGAACGAGAAATCCGCGAGGAAAGCGCCTGGCGAGTGGGGCTGACGGATTACCTGGGTCTTTATACCTATCATGCCCCGGACGGGCTGGTCTTTCACAGCCACGGCTTCTCAGGCATGGTGCTGGCGCATCTGGGCACGCCGCTGGACAGCGCCATCCTGGCGACCCACTGGCTGACCTTCGACGAACTCGAGGATCTGGAGCGTACCGGACGCCTGCGCAGCCCGCTGGTGATGCGGCGCATTCGCGACGTTCGCAGAGGTCGGCGCTTTCCGCTCGATGTCATTCAGGAATACTGAGAGAGGAAGAGCGACCAGACACTCGAAGCATCACGGCACTTTCGGGTATAATCCTTCGTCATTTGTCACTCCATCGGTTCGAGAATCGCCATGTCATCCGTCACGGCCAACGCTTCCGTGAGCCCGTCCACGTCAACGAATCCTGCCGCCAAGGTCATCGTCGGCATGTCCGGCGGCGTCGATTCCTCGGTTTCCGCCCTGCTGCTGCTGGAGCAGGGCTACCGGGTGGAAGGTCTGTTCATGAAGAACTGGGACGAGGACGACGGCACCGAGTACTGCACTGCCAAGGCGGATCTGGCGGACGCTCAGGCAGTCTGCGAGCGTCTGGGTATTCATCTGCATACCGCCAACTTCGCCGCGGAATACTGGGACAACGTGTTCGAGCACTTCCTGGCGGAATACGCCGCCGGACGCACGCCGAACCCGGACATCCTCTGCAACCGGGAAATCAAGTTCAAGGTGTTTCTCGAATACGCCAAGATGCTTGGCGCCGACAGGATCGCCACCGGCCACTACGTGCGCCGCGGTGAGCATGACGGTCGGCCTTGTTTGCTCAAGGGGCTGGACGCCAACAAGGACCAGAGCTATTTCCTGCACGCGGTGCCGGAAGCCGCTATCGCCCGCTGCCTGTTTCCCGTCGGCGAACTGGAGAAATCCGAGGTACGCGCCATCGCCGAACGCCATGACCTGGCAACCGCTAGGAAGAAGGATTCCACCGGCATCTGTTTCATCGGCGAGCGGCGTTTTCGCGATTTTCTCCAGCAATATCTGCCGGCGCGGCCGGGTCACATCGAAACCCCGGAGGGCGAGGTCATCGGCAAGCATCAGGGGCTGATGTACTACACCCTGGGCCAGCGCCAAGGACTGGGCATCGGCGGCCTAGCGAATTATCCCGAGGCGCCCTGGTACGCGGCCGGCAAGGATCTGGAGCGCAACGTGCTGGTGGCGGTGCAGGGCAAGGAGCATCCTCTGCTGTACAGCGACGCTCTGATCACCGAGCCTGTGGACTGGGTGGCCGGCACCCCGGTGGCCGGGGAAGCGCCGGTTGTTCAAGGACGCTTTACCGCCAAGACTCGCTATCGCCAGGCGGACGTTCCCTGCACCGTACACGCCCGTGAAGACGGCAGCGTTGAGGCGATCTTCGACGACCCTCAATGGGCGGTGACTCCGGGACAATCCCTGGTGCTCTATCGAGGCGATATCTGCCTGGGCGGCGGCGTCATCCGAGCGACTCGCAAGCACGCGACTTCCTACCCCATCGAGCTCGCTTCATGACTCCGACCCCGATTCATACCGCACCACAATCGCCCATCGCTCGGCAAACCCTGGCGCTGGCCGGGGTATTTCAGGCCGCCACGGTGGTCGACGAACTGGCCCGCAACGGCCAGGCGGACGAGCGAGCCTGGAAGACCCTGATTCGCGCTACCGTGGATACCAATCCGGAAAGCTTCGAAAGTATCTATGGCGGCCATCCCAACAACCTGCGCCAGGGACTCGAGGTGCTGAAAGCGGTGGTAGGACAGCGCCAGTCCGTCAACCCCGCGGTGCTGCGCTACGGTTTCTCCCTGCTGCTGCTGATGGGCAAGCTGCGCAAGGATACCGCCATGCTCGACACCTTGGGAGAACGCCTGGGCCGGGTGCAGGAACAGGCTGCCCATTTCGGCGATACTCATGAAAACGTGGTGGCGAGCCTGGGCGAATTGTATCAAGACACCCTGTCCACCTTTCGCTATCGCATCGTGGTGCAGGGCAATCCGACCTTGCTTCAGCAACGCATGATGCCGGAACGAGTTCGCGCCGCCCTGCTTTCCGGAGTGCGCTTCGGCCTGCTCTGGCATCAACAGGGCGGACGACGCTGGAAGCTGATTCTGCAGCGGGGCGCCATGCGGCGGGCTCTCGAACAATTCAACTAAGCTCTCTTTTTTACTTTTTCCTACTTCCCGGATATCGACCCATGCAACTCTCTTCCTTGACCGCACTCTCCCCGGTGGATGGCCGCTACGGCGACAAGGCCGCGATGCTTCGCGAGCATTTCAGCGAATTCGGCTTGATTCGCGCCCGGGTCACTGTCGAGGTGCGCTGGCTGGAGACCCTGGCGGCGCATCCCGGCATCAAGGAGGTTCCCGCGTTTTCCGAAGACGCCAGGGCCTTTCTTGATACTCTGGTGCAAGATTTCTCGGAGCGGGATGCAGCGCGTATCAAGGAAATCGAGCGCATCACCAATCATGACGTCAAGGCAGTGGAATATTTCTTGAAGGAACGCATTGCCGAGCATTCCGAGCTGAACGCAGTCAGCGAGTTCATTCATTTCGCCTGCACCAGCGAGGACATCAACAATCTCTCCCATGCCTTGATGCTCAAGGGCGGCCTGGCGGTGGTCATTCCGAAGATGGAGGAGACCATCGACGCCATCGCTGGTCTTGCGGCGCAACACGCGGATCAGCCGATGCTGTCCCGCACCCACGGCCAGACCGCCAGCCCCACCACTCTGGGCAAGGAAATGGCCAACGTTGCCTACCGTCTCCGGCGCCAGCTCAAGCAGATCGAATCCGTGGAGCTGCTGGGCAAGATCAACGGCGCGGTGGGCAATTACAATGCTCACCTGGCCACCTATCCGGAAATCGACTGGGCGGAAAACGCCAGGCAATTCATCGAAAGCCTGGGCCTGGGTTTCAATCCCTACACCACCCAGATCGAGCCCCACGACTATATCGCGGAGCTGTTCGATGCGGTGTGCCGCTTCCACACCATCCTGATCGACTTCGACCGGGATATCTGGGGCTATATCTCCCTTGGCTACTTCAAGCAGAAGACCGTGGAAGGCGAGATCGGCTCCTCGACCATGCCCCACAAGGTCAACCCCATCGATTTCGAGAACTCCGAGGGTAATCTGGGGCTGTCCAACGCCCTGCTGACCCACCTGGCCCAGAAGCTGCCGATTTCCCGCTGGCAGCGGGATCTCACGGATTCCACGGTGCTCAGAAACCTGGGGGTGGGCCTGGCTTACGGCATGGTCGCCTATCAGGCGACCCTCAAGGGCATCCGCAAGCTCGAGACCAACCCGGAGCGGCTGGCGGCGGATCTGGACGCCAGTTGGGAAGTGCTGGCGGAACCGATCCAGACGGTGATGCGTCGTTACGGCATCGAAAAGCCCTACGAGAAGCTCAAGGAATTGACCCGGGGCAAGCGGATTGATCAGGCGGGCTTTGCCACCTTTATCGATACGCTGGAATTGCCGACGGAGGTCAAGACGGAACTCAAGGCGCTGACCCCGGCCACCTACACCGGCAATGCCGCGGAGCAGGCGCGCAAGCTTCAGAACTGGTGATCATCATGTCCCCCGACACTCCCCTGCAACTGCTTGGCGGCCTGAGCGTCTTGGAATTCCTGCGCGACGTCTGGCAGAAAAAGCCGCTGCTGATTCGCGGCGCCTTCCCCGATTTCCAGTGCCCTCTCGAGCCGGAAGAGCTGGCGGGGCTGGCCTGCGAGGAAGGCGTGGAAGCCCGCATCGTCGAGGAATACGGCCCGGATGGCCCCTGGCAGGTCAGCCACGGCCCTTTCGACGATGCCACCTTTGCTCGTCTGGGTGAAAAGGACTGGAGTCTGCTGGTGCAGGCGGTGGATCATTACGTGCCGGAAGTGGCGGCCATGCTGGAGCATTTTACCTTCCTGCCCCGCTGGCGGCTGGACGACATCATGATCAGCTACGCCCCCCCGGGTGGCAGCGTCGGCCCACACATGGACCAATACGATGTCTTTCTACTGCAGGCAAGCGGCCGGCGTCGCTGGCAGCTGGGCGGAAAGGTCGCCGACGACGCGCCGATCCTTCAAGGCATCGACCTGCGCATCCTCGAGAGCTTCCAGGTCGAAGCCGGCCAGGACTGGGTGCTGGAGCCCGGCGACATGCTGTATCTGCCGCCGGGGTACGCTCACCACGGCGTCAGTCAATCCACTGACTGCATGACCATTTCCGTGGGCTTCCGCGCTCTTTCCGCGGACGAGGCGGTGACCTCCTTCGCGGACTACGTTGGCGAAAGCCTGCCCGCTTCGAAGCGCTACGCGGACGCGGGCATGACGCCGCCGACGGACCCGGGGGAAATCGACACGGCGGCCCTTTCGCGCATGCGCGCTCTGATTCTCGACAGTCTTGACGACCCTAAGCAGCTAAGCCAATGGCTCGGTCGTGTCATGACACAGCCCAAGTATGTCGATCAGTTGGCGCCTCTGGAATCGTCGGTCAGCGAAGCAGCGCTTGTCGAGGAGTTGAAAGACGGCCTGACACTTGAACGAGCGCTCGGCTCTCGTTTCGCCTGGCATGCTTCGGATCATTCTCGCAACGACACCAAAGCAACCTTGTTCGTCGATGGAGATGGCTTTGTCTGCTCTCTGGCATTGGCCAGACATCTTGCGTCGACTCGCGCCCTGGACAGCAGGCTGCTGGCTCACGCGGAAGCCCCCTCACTACTTGCTACCCTGCTCAAAGGAGGTAGCCTCTACCGGTCAGGTGAAGACGATGGGGATGAGGAAAACGCATGAGCCTTGAAATCAGCATCGAGCAAGGCGACTGGGCAAGCCTGAGGAACACCGCTACCGCTATCCGCCGTCAGGTGTTTATCGTCGAACAAGGGGTTTCTCAGAAAGAAGAATGGGACGGTCGCGATCCGGAGTGCCTGCATTTTATTGCCCGGGAACATGGCCGCGCCTTGGGTACCGCCCGCCTGTTGCCGGATGGGCATATCGGCCGGGTGGCGGTACTCTCGGAGGCACGGGGCAGGGGGATCGGCGTGGCGCTGATGCAGGCCGCTATCCAGGCGGCTCATGTTCTAGGTCATGTCCAGGTGGAACTGTCGGCGCAGACCCATGCCCTGGCTTTCTACGAACGGCTCGGCTTCAAGGCCTTCGACGATGCTTTTCTCGACGCTGGCATACCGCATCGTTACATGTCGCTACGACTGTCGGACTGAGAACTTTTACCGTCGTTTCGCCCTGTCACTTCGAGGATAGGAAACTTGGCTACAGCGAGTTCGCCTTGTAGCGATTTCTGTAGTCGAACTACAACGTCTCATACCTCTAATGATTAATTGTTGCTTTGCGGCAAAA
Source organism: Pistricoccus aurantiacus (assembly GCF_007954585.1). Taxonomy (GTDB): domain Bacteria; phylum Pseudomonadota; class Gammaproteobacteria; order Pseudomonadales; family Halomonadaceae; genus Pistricoccus; species Pistricoccus aurantiacus. The sequence continues at coordinate 2,154,652 of NZ_CP042382.1, read as the reverse complement.
TGCGGCATAGTAGGCGTAAGGTTAGATCCAGGATCGAACGATCTCGGTACCTGTTTTAGTACTAAGGCTCGATACCAAGCACGTTGCTATCAAGCATTCCGGTAACGTTATCTCTTATCTGAAATAAAGGATGGCTTCATGTCAGCATTCCAGAATGAAATCGACACTATTGCCCGGCTGCGCGAGGCCCGGTCCGGCAAATGGGATAACATCAATCCGAGCCATGCCGCGCGCATGCGTTTGCAGAACCGCTTTCATACCGGCCTGGATATCGCCAAGTACACCGCCAAGATCATGCGTGAGGATATGGCGGCCTATGACGCGGACACCGCCAAGTACACCCAGTCTCTGGGTTGCTGGCACGGTTTCATCGGCCAGCAGAAGCTGATTTCCATCAAGAAGCATTTCGGCACCACCAAGCGTAGCTACCTCTACCTTTCCGGCTGGATGGTGGCCGCCCTGCGCAGCGAGTTCGGCCCGCTGCCGGATCAGTCCATGCACGAGAAGACCGCAGTGTCGGCCTTGATCCGGGAACTCTACACCTTCCTCAAGCAGGCGGATGCCTGGGAACTCAACCATCTGTTCCGCGACCTGGAAGACGCCAAGCAAGCCGGCAACGACGTCAAGGCCAAGGAACTCGAGAACAAGATCGATAACTTCGAGACCCACGTGGTACCGATCATTGCTGATATCGACGCGGGCTTCGGCAACGAGGAAGCCACCTATCTGCTGGCCAAGCAGATGATCGAAGCCGGCGCCTGCGCCATTCAGCTCGAGAATCAGGTCTCCGACGTCAAGCAGTGCGGCCACCAGGACGGCAAGGTCACCGTGCCCCACGCGCAGTTCCTGGCCAAGATCAACGCCGTACGCTATGCCTTCCTGGAACTGGGCGTGGATGACGGCATCATCGTCGCGCGCACCGACTCCCTGGGCGCTGGTCTGACCCAGCAGATCGCCGTGACCAACGAGCCCGGCGACCTGGGGGATCAGTACAACAGCTTCCTCGATGGCGACGAAATCACGTCCGTGGACGATATCGAAAACGGCGACGTGGTGCTCAGGCAGAACGGCAAACTGATCAAACCCAAGCGACTGGCCAGCGGTCTGTTTCAGTTCAAGCAAGGCAGCGGCGAGGATCGCGTGGTGCTGGACTGCATCACCAGCCTGCAGAACGGCGCGGATCTCTTGTGGATCGAGACCGAGAAGCCCCACGTCGGTCAGATCGCCGGCATGGTCAACCGTATCCGTGAAGTGATGCCGGAAGCCAAGCTGGTCTACAACAACAGCCCGTCCTTCAACTGGACTCTGAACTTCCGCCAGCAGGTATTCGATGCCTGGGAACAGGAAGGCAAGGACGTCTCGAACTACGATCGCGCCAATTTGATGAGCGTCGAGTACGATGACACCGAGCTTGGCAAGGAAGCGGATCGCTGGACCCGGAACTTCCAGCGTGACGCCGCCCGCGAAGCGGGTATCTTCCATCACCTGATCACTCTACCCACCTACCACACCGCGGCATTGTCCACGGACAACCTGGCGAAAGGCTACTTCGGCGACGAAGGCATGCTGGCCTATGTGGCTGGCGTGCAGCGCAAGGAGATCCGCGAGGGTATCGCCACGGTCAAGCACCAGGACATGGCCGGCTCCAACCTGGGGGACGACCACAAGGAGTTCTTCTCCGGCGAAGGCGCCCTCAAGGCCGGTGGCAAGGACAACACCATGGGCCAGTTCGGCTAAGCTACATGATCGAATCGATTCGCTAGAAAATTGGTATACTCAAGGGAGGGCGCAAGCCTTCCCTTTTTTATTGCTGTTATAATAGTTCGCCTGCTTTCAGGATATTCCGCACCAACGTACGGCGATAGGATCTGATGGGTAGCGGACACAAATGGATTGCGTTAATCTAGTTAAAGAACACTGTTTTAAAACTAATCCCCTTGGAGAACGGCCAATGAAACCGACTTATTATCTTCCTGTTGTCGCCTTGAGCCTGCTGACGCTGGCCGGCTGTGCCAATACCGCACCCTACGGCGGCGACGTCTATCGAGGCAATCAGGCTCAGACCGCCCAAAGCGTCGATTTCGGCACCATCACCGCGATTCGCCCGGTACAGATTCAAGCAGGTAGCCAGGATACCAGCATGCTGGGCGGCCTGGGCGGCGCCGTGGTCGGTGGTTTGCTGGGCAATCAGGTGGGTGGCGGTTCCGGTCGAAAAATCGCTACCGCGGTCGGCGCCATTGGCGGCGGCGTGGCCGGCGGCAAGGTCGAGGATCGCGCCAACCGCGTCAATGCCTGGGAAATCGAGGTGCAGCGCGATACCGGCAGCAGCGTCGTGGTGGTGCAGAAAGCCGATCGCAACTTCCAGGTCGGTCAGCGGGTGCGCCTGATTGGCAGCGGCGCCAACTTGAGCGTGGCGCCCTACTGAGACAAAGACTTAAAAATTCCCCAGGCCCTCACGAGACAAGGCCCGCAAGTTGACTTGCGGGCCTTGCCGATTCCAGCCAATGTTGATTGTTCAAAGCGGATTCAGTGTAGCTTGGCCTTGCTCAGCGCCCAGCCGATGATCAGCTTGGCGACCCAGGCCACGATGGCCAGTACGATCAAGGTGAAAAGCATATCCACCGGTTTCACGATGAACGTCGCCAGCAGTATTGCAATGGCGGGGCACCACACCCAGCGATCGTCTCCTCCGGAGACCAGAATGGCAGGCATTTTCTTCTCGAAGAAATGGCCCAGCGAGCCCTCCCAGCTTCTCAGGGTCAAAAACAGGATCACGCCGAAGGCAATCAGCCAAATCAAGGTCTCGATCATGGAATCACTCCGTTACGATTTTCGAGATATCAAAGTTGAGGGGGCAAAAATTCAGATCAAAGGGTATCCCTCGTGCCTATTCAACGCAACTCGATCGACGCGTCGCTCATCCTGAGAAATGCCGCTTTACCCCTGACAGTCAGCGCCAGGCACGTTACCATGAGAATGACATGCACTCACCGGAAGGTTTATTCATGCAAATCGCACAAAATTCCGTCGTTGCGTTTCACTACACTCTGACCAACGACGCGGGTGAAGTACTGGACAGCTCGGAAGGCCGTGAGCCCCTCGCCTACCTGCACGGCGCCGGCAATATCGTGCCGGGGCTAGAAAAGGAACTTGCCGGACGCGAAAGCGGTGAGAAACTTCAGGTAACGGTTACCCCTGAAGAAGGCTACGGCGAAAACCAGCCGGGTCTGATACAGGAAGTTCCCATCGAATCGTTTCAAGGTGTCGATGACGTCCAGCCGGGCATGCAGTTTCAGGCACAGACCCAAGGTGGGCCGCTGATGGTCACCGTGACCCAGGTGGAAGGCGACACGGTTACCGTGGACGGCAATCATCCTCTGGCCGGCCAGACCCTGAATTTCGATGTGGAAATCACCGAGGTGCGCGAGGCCAGCCAGGAAGAACTGGAGCATGGCCACGTGCATGGCGCAGGCGGTGTCGAACACTAGGTTTCAGACAGATCCTGATAGCAATTTCGATTCAAGGAGCGGCTTTTGTCGCTCTTTTTTGTTGCCGTGTTTCCAGGTTCCGCAGGGTCAGATAACCGCCCCATAGCCGCGTGGCGGTGGTGATGAGACAAGCGATGGCGAATAGACTCGCCAACAGCGAGAAGTGAGCCGGCCACAGACAGAACGCCGCCAGGGCAAGCAGGGTTTCCGTGCCTTCCGTCAGGCCGTGCAGGTAATAGAACGCCTTGCGCTGGAAGCTGGGCCGCTCCAGCTCGTGCCGCTTGGCCACGATGGCGAAGGCGAGAAACGAGGTGCCGGTGCCGATAAAGGCGAACAGCAGAAACGTGGCGGCCAGCGCGTTACCGGCAGGATCCGCCAGGGCAAATCCCAGCACCACCGCGGCATAGAAGACGAAATCCAGGCCGATATCCAGGAAGCCGCCAGCGTCGCTCGTTTGCTGGGTTCGGCGTGCCAAGGCGCCGTCCAATCCGTCCCCCAGGCGGTTGAGCACAATCGCCAGTAGTGCCAAGCCGTAGTGCTCGAAGGCCAGCAGAGGCAGCGCCAGCATGCCGATGACAAAACCGGCAACGGGCAGTTGCACCGGCCTGATATTCCAGGCGATCAGCCCGGGAAGCAGCCGGTTCAGAGGCCTCTGCATCCAGGGCATGGTCCAGCGATCCAGCATTATCGCGAGCGCCGCCAGGCGAAATACCGCTCCAGCCAGCCCAGCACCCGCTCCGGCTTGTGTGCGTTCTTCCACACGCCGGCGCTGTTCTTGGCCGCTTCGGAAAGCGTCGGATAAGGATGGATGGTGCTCAGCAGCTTGTTGAGCCCGATCCCTTGGGTCATCGCCAGAGTAAATTCGCTCAGCAGCTCGCCGGCGCCATGACCGACGATGCTAACCCCCAGGATGCGGTCCTTGCCGGGCACCGTCAGCACCTTGATGAAGCCCTCGGTGCGGGCATCCGCGATAGCTCTATCAAGCTCGCTGAACTCATAGCGGGTCAACTCGAACTCGACACCGTCGCGCCTGGCCTGTTTCTCGTTAAGCCCCACCCGAGCCACTTCCGGTTCCGTGAAGGTCACCGCCGGCAGGTTGCGATAATCGACCCGGAAACGCTTGAGCTCGCCGAACAGCGCATTGACCGTGGCGTGCCAGGCCTGGTGGGCGCTGGCGTGAGTCAGCTGATAAGGCCCGGCCACGTCACCGCAGGCCCAGATATTAGGATGCAGGCTGCGCAACATTTCATCCACGTTGAGAGTACCGTCATTCCGGGTCTCGATGCCCAGGGCCTCGAGGCCAAGCCCCGACACGTTCGCCTCGCGCCCCACCGCCACCAACAGCCGATCGAATACCAGCCGCTCGGTTTCCACACCGTGCTCGCCGTCCCGCTCGATCACCAGAACTCGAGCGGTCTCGCCGATGGACGGCCCCGGCTCGATACCGACAGCCCGAGTATTGAGATGAATCCGCACTCCTTCCGCCGTCAGCGTCTTCGCCAGTACCTGAACGATATTGACGTCCTCTTTAGGCAATAATTGAGCCGCTCGCTGTATCAAGGTCACCTGGCTACCCAGACGTGCGAAACTCTGTCCCAGCTCGCAGCCGATGGGGCCGCCACCCAGGACGACAAGGCGCTCGGGCAGTTTTTCAAGCTGCCACAGGTTTTCCGAGGTCAGCACCGGGGTCTTCTCGAGTCCGGGCAATTGCGGCACCCGCGGTCGCGCGCCGGTAGCGATGACTACATGGCGGGTAGTCAGCACCCGCTCTCCCACCCGCACCTCCCAAGGGCTGGTCAGGCGTGCCTTGCCTTCGACCACCTCGACACCGAGGCTTTCGTAGCGCTCGCGGCTGTCGTGTGGTGCCACCTGCGCGATCGCCTGGTGCACGTGAGCCATCACCTGGGTGAAATCGATCTTAGGCTCGCCGGCGCTGACCCCGAGCCTGGGCGCCTGCCGGATCTCCTCTGCGCTCCGAGCGGCGCGAATCAGCGCCTTGGAAGGCACGCAGCCGGTATTCAGGCAGTCTCCGCCCATCTGGCTGCTTTCCACCAGAGCCACCCGGGCCTTGACCGCCGCGGCGATATAGCTTGCCACCAGACCCGCGGAGCCGGCGCCTATCACCACGATGTCGTAATCGAAGCCCTTTGGCTTGTGATACATTCGCGCCAGACGCCGACGCTTGATGAACTCCACTCCCCAGCGGGCCAGCCAGGGAAACAGGCCAATCAGCACGAAGGCCAGGATCAGCCCCGGCGAGAGAATGCCTCCTAGGCTTTCCAGGCTGCCGAGCTCCCTGCCCGCGTAGACGTAGACCGCGGTACCCGGCAGCATGCCCACCTGACTGACCCAGTAGAAGGTCCACACCCGCATGCGGGTCAGCCCCATTACCAGGTTGATGACGAAAAACGGAAATAGCGGAATCAGCCGCAGGGTGAAGAGATAGAAGGCGCCTTCCCGAGCGATGCCCTGATTGATGCGCGCCAGCTGACGGGAGAAGCGCTGCTCCAGCGGCTGTTGCGCCAGGGTACGGGCGACCAGAAAGGCCAGCGTCGCACCGATGGTGCTGGCGAAGGAAACGATCAAGAGTCCCCAACCGAAGCCGAACAAGGCGCCGCCGAGCAGGGTCAACAAGGCCGCCCCGGGCAGGGAAAGCGCCGCCATGGCGACGTAGATCGCGAAGAAGCCGCCGATCACCGTGACGGGATCGCGCGCCAGCCAGGCTTGGAAGCTCGCCTGCTGCGCCTTGATGTTAGCGAGACTGAAAGCGTCGTAGGCGCCGCTGACGAAGAAAAGGACGATCGCGGCGATGACTACCGCAAGAATGATCCAGCGCTTGAGGTTCAAAGGGTAAGCTCCTTGTAAAAGGTAGCGCTAAGCATGAAGAATTCATCTCGGGGGTCAATAGCTAATCCTTGAGGAACCCTGATCTTTCAATGCTATCCAAGCGTTGACCCACATTAAAAGGAATCTCTCATGCCCTCTCACCGGTTCGCCTTGTCGACGTTTTCCACCCTGGCCGGCGCCGTGCTCGCCGGAGGCATGCTGCTGGGAACGGTCCAGGCAGTGGCCGCGGACAATCAGCAAGCCGTATTCGCCGGGGGCTGCTTCTGGTGCGTGGAAGAAGCCTTCGACAAGGTACAAGGCGTGATTTCCACCACCTCCGGCTTCACCGGTGGACACACCGATAATCCCAGCTACGAGCAGGTAACCGGCGGGAATACCGGCCACGCGGAAGCGGTGGAAGTCGAGTACGATCCCGAGCGGGTCAGCTATGACGAACTGCTCCAAGTCTTCTGGCGCAACATCGATCCCTTCGCGGAAAACCGCCAGTTCTGCGACCGGGGCGACTCCTATCGCAGCGCGATCTTTCCCCTGAACGACGAGCAGCGCACTCGAGCGGAGTCGAGTTTGGACGCTGTAAGGGAGCGCTTCGATCAGAATGTCGCCACCCGCGTCGAGGATTTCAGCGTCTTCTATCCGGCGGAGGACTACCACCAGAACTACTACAAGAAGAATCCCCTGCGCTACCGTTTCTACAAGTCCGCCTGCGGGCGAGTCGAGCGTCTCGAGGAAATCTGGGGCGATGAAGCCGGCGGTGTGAGCGCAGACGGCCAGGTTGCCGTCAGCCGCTAGGTTGCAGAGCGCGCGTTGCGACGACGCAGCCAGTTCGCGGTGCCCAGGGTGAACAGCAGTATCAGCCAGGAGCCGGCGATCACTCCGGGCCAGCCGGCTACCAGCCAGAAGGGCTCCAGATAGAAGATGCCGATGCTCGCACCCAGGTAATAGAACACCAGGTAAAGCGCCGTGGCGCTGCCTCGAGATTGTCGTGCGTTGCGGCTTACCCAGCTCGAGGCAGTGGAGTGGGCGAAAAAGAAGCCGAAGGCGTTGACGGTCAAACCGGCGACGATCACCAGGAGAGAATCGCTTAGCGTTGCCAGGCTGCCGAGCATGAAGACAGCGATGCCCAGCATCAGGCAAACCGGCTGCGAGAAGCGCTGAGCGATGCGCCCGGAAATCGCCGACCCCAGAGTGCCACCCAGGTAGGTCAGGAACAGCAGACCCAGCCATTGCGCACTCAAGTTGTAGGGCGCATCGCTCAGGCGAAAGGTGACATAGCTGTACTGGTTGATGAATACCATGAAATTCAGGCCGCCGATCAGATAGGCCGCCAGCAGCAGGGGATTGCGCAGATGATCGCGAATGGCGCCGAGGGCAACTCTTGCCTTGAACGGGGTCGGCGTGAAGTTTTGCGCCTTGGGCAACAGCCACCAGAACAGCGCGACCCCTATCAGGCTGAAGATTCCTACCGCCAGGAAAGCGCCGTGCCATTCAACCCGTTCTGCCACCACGCCGCCGACGACGCGACCGCTGATACCGCCCAGGGAATTGGCGCTGATATAGAGCCCCACCGCCAGCATCAGCGCCCGGTTGTCGAATTCGTCCCCCATCCAGGCAACCGCCACCGAGGGCAGCCCACCGATCATCAGCCCCTGCAGCATGCGAAGCAGCACCAGGCTCTCGAAGCTTGGAGCGAAATACATGACCAGTGAGCATAGTGCCGTCAGCAGCAGTGTGGCGCGCATGATGGGCCCCCGTCCCATTGCGTCGGAGAGCGAGCCGAACAGCAGCAGCGACGCGGCCAGAGTCAACGTCGCCAAGGACATGGGCAGGCTGGCGACCAGGGTGGAGATGCCGAAGGTATGGCGCAGTTCCGGCAGCAGAGGCTGCACCACGTAGAGATTGATGAAGACGAGAAACGACCCCAGGCACAGCGCTGATGTGGCCCGCCACCATTGGCGGCTACGGGCTTCTATCATGATTGGCTCCCAGTGCGTGCAAAAAAGTCGGCCGACAGGCGCGGCCGTTCAGGATTCAATTAAAGATTGGCGAGCGGCGGCTAGCGCTTAGCGATCCACCAGCGCGGCGAGCTGATCCCGCGCCAGCGGGCGACGAGACTGCCAGTAGTAGCGCTGCCAGTAACGATTGTCGAGCCGCGAGAGCTTGACGCCCTGAGAGGTGGAAGCATGCAGGAAATAGCCGTCTCCCACATAGATACCGACATGCTTATAGGGGCCCGGGGGACGAAAGAACACCAGGTCTCCCGCGTGCAGCTGCGCTTTCTTGACCGGTCTACCCTGGTTGACCTGTCCGGTCGTGGTGCGGGGCAGACTCAACCGGAAGCGGTTCCTGAAGATATTCTGCACCAGGGCGGAGCAATCGACACCGTAACGATCGTCGCCTCCCAGGCGGTAAGGCGTTCCTGCCCAGCTTGCATGCTCCTCCAGCAGGGCGCGGCGTACCGGAGAAGCCCACTGTCCGTCGCCACCGGTCGAATCGCTCAAGCCAGGCAGGCTGCGGGCATAGTAGCTATCGGCATCGTAGCCTTGCGCGAAATCTTCTTTCGGCGCGCCCGCGCAGCCTGTCAGTATCAGACAACAAATGGCAAAGCAGAATAGCGCGAAAGGCATGGATTCGCGGCAACGAAAAACCATAGGCCACCTTGGCGTGGAAGCGTTCGCTCGATTATAGGCGATCGATAAAATGCTTGGCGAGGATTTGGCCTCGCTGAATCTCGCTCAATGCAGCCGCCGCTGGTCCCCGGGCAGGATGTCGATATGCAAAGGTGCCCAATGCCGCGGGCGTGCACCGGGAAAATCCAGACTGGCCCAGGGGCCTGCCAGGGGCGGCGCCGCGCACAGCCAGGCGACCAGGGAGTCGCGAAAGCCCTGCAAGAACATGTCCCGCTCTTCGGTTTCTCCCATGAAGAAGGCAAAACCCGCGTAAAGCCCCCGAGCATAGTCCTGCCAGCCTGCGTAATGGCGCTCCGCCAGCGCCAGGGCGGCATCCAGCAGCGACTCGAAGCGCGGCTGATCCAGCCAGGCCAGCTGACGACCGGCAATCGCCAGATCCACCAGCTGCGCCACGTCCCAGGCAGCCATGTCAACCTCGTTACAATCCGCCTCGTTGTCCCGTACCCGCCTGAGCCGCAGCAGATGATGGCGCTCTTCCTCGCTGCAGTCGTCGGATTCGAGAATGGCGATTTCAGCCTCCAGCCGTTTGACATTCAGCGTATACGGCGCGTAGTTGATCTGATAGTCCTGTCGATCCCCGGCCTCACGCAGGAACTCAAGAAACTCCTGCAGCTCCCCCGGGCCGTGCAGGCCGTAATGACCGTCGATCCATTCGCGGATGCCCTGAGCTTCCCGCTCGCTCTCCGGCCAGGGTCCGCTCCAGACGTTGGCATTCAAGGGGCCCGCCAAGGACAGCGCGGTAAATTTCGACAGACTCGGCCGCGGCGCCGGCTCCTGCCAATGGGAAGACACCACTTGCCAGTCGAGCCAGTGAAAAGGGCTACCCGGATCGTCGCGATGCCAGAGAATGTCCTTTTCCAGCGAGGGGATGGGATTTCCCTGATCATCGAGCTCCGGCAACGTCTTGTCCCAGCAGGCCCAGGCGTCCAGCAGGCGCCGAGGAAATGGATAGAAATGACACAGCACGCTGCGTAGGGCAGCGATCAAGGGCTCGAGGCGCTGGGGCTCGAACTCGCCGCTGTCCAGGGCCATCTGCAGGTAAAAGGCGTATTTTTCCCCCATGTGAATGGTCGCGGCATGGCGAACGCAGCCCTTGAGCGCCTCGCGCTGTTCGACTGCCGGCTGGCTGGCACGACCCAAGGGTGTGACCGGTAAAGGCAGGGCGCCGTGGCTGGCGTCCGCCGCCAGCTGGTTGAGATGGTGCGCCTGGGCGGGTAGCCAGAAACGCGCCAGGCCGGCGATGCCTTCCTGAGGATGAATGCCCAGAATATCGCGCAGGTACTGGCTGGCCTCGCTGCGCTGAGCGGCGTCGGGGGGAAGATCCAGCCATTGACGCTGCAATAGCTCCGGGGCGCGCAGGGAAGCCAACGCCAGCACCCAATGGCGAGGGTCGCGTCGCCGGTCGTGCATGGCCCGTCGAGAGGCCTCTCGAGTCTCCTCGTCCAGCAGCGTCTGCAGGGTTTCCTGCCAGGGGCTGGCGGGAGAATGCAGCAGCAAGGCCCAATCATTCTGGATATCCGCCATGTTGTCGCGACCTTCGAACAGGCTTCGTCCGCGCTGATAGGCTTGAACCACGGCGATCCAGTCGCTGTAGCGCCGCCCGAGCAGATCCGCGCCATGGGCGGCGAAGGCTTGCGCCTCCTCTTCGCTCAGCCACTCCATGCACCAGCCGGCGTAGGCCAGATCCACCAACCGCAGCCAATCCCAGGCCGCCCATTCCAGGGGTTCGCCCTTTTCGAGAAAGCGCATTAGAGTCTGGCCATAGGCCAACCCTTCGCCCAGTCCGTCCAACCAGGCCGTTCGCTCCTGGGGCGTGTGTTCCACCAGGCGAATCGCGTCCAGGTCCCAGCCGTAGCGATCGCCCTGCCCGGCCAACCATAGCAGAGTCTGGATCAGCGCCGCCCGATCTTCCACCTGCCACTCCTGCTTGAGCCAGCCGTCGACGTCGGGCCAATCCAGTTCCTGCCGGGGGGGCAGGCATAGCGGCGGCGCAAAGGCCGCGCGCAGGCGCCAGACACGTTGGCCTGGCAGGCTCGACCACGGCGGCTCGGCTCGAGGTTCCGCTTCGAGACAGTTGCCCAGCAACGCCCAGGTCACGCCGTCGCCTTCGCTTTCCAGCGTCGCCAGCGCCTCGCAGGCGTCGACGAAACCAAGATCGCCACGCGCCCAACCTTCCGCTCCTCGAGCCCGGCGAAGCGCCTGCAGCCAGTCCTCCAGACCGGCATGCTGGGCATGAATCCTGTCGGCCAGCTGCACCATCCAGGCTCTCGCCCGCTGCACGGACAACCAATCCGCGGCAGCCGCCAAAGCCAGCAGTTCCAAGGCGTGTAGCTGCCTCGCCGGCGCCAGATGATCCGAGACGAACGCCTCGATGAGCCGCCAGCCCAGCTCGCCGCGATCCGGCACACCCAATTCTTCCAGACGTGAAGCGGCAAGAGACGGCTTCACCGCACAGGGATCTGGCTCGAAGGCCCAATCACACAACACCAGTTGCTGTCCCCACCAGGCATTCAGCGGATCGACCAAGTTTTCACCTCACGCAATGCATTATCGGCGGATTAGTGTAGCGGAAAGCGCCTCTCGCGCCGATGCCTTCAACGTCGCTAAATCAGGGTTCTGGCTATTTCGCGCTGGGCTTATGTAAAACGCCCCGTGGACGGGGCGTTGAACGGATCACGGCGACACAGGCCATCTTCAAGCGGGCATATCGTTGGCCTTGCCATCCCGTGACCAGACGCGATGCTCTCCCAGCACCTTGGCGAAGGGCTCGAAAATACTCTCTACCGTATCGCCCAGAAATACGCCGTCTTCACCGGCGGCCACCCCCGCCGCGTCGAGCAGCACCTCGCCCTCGCCCAGGGCGGCGATAGGCTTGAGATGCTTGTAGGCTTCCTGAAGATAGTAGCAGCCCTGGCCGGAGGCCTTGAGCGTCTGAACGCTACTTTCGCCGCCGGGAACGATCACCGCGTCCATGGTCACCGAAGGCAAGCCGTTGAGCATGGCGTCCGGGGTCACGTTCTGACCGCCGCTGGCGCTGACCGGCGCCATGCTCGGGGCAATGACCATGCCCTGGGCACCCTGCTCCGAAAGCCGGGTCTTGAGCGTTTCGACCTGTTCGCCGTCGACGCCGTCCGCCACCAGGATGGCTACTTGATATTGCCCGGCAGCCGCGCCATCAGGCTCAGCGCCTCGGAGGATTCCTGGGAACTTCTGCCCAGCTCCCCTTCCGGCGCCACCGGCGAACTCGGTGCCTGGATGCCGTGATTCTCGCCGACGCGACGGGCCAGCTCCGGATCGATGTTAGGCAGGATCTCCTTGATCTGGCGTTCGCGGATGTAGGGGCGCTTTACCTTCGAGAGCTCGAAGGTGTAGGCGGCGATGATGTGCTCCTTTTCCACGTCGGTCTGGCTATTCCAGAACAGCCGCGCCTGGGAGTAGTGATCGCCGAAGGATTCGCTGCGCGCCCGTACCTTATGTGCATCGATCCGCTCATGATGACTTTCGTAGCCACCGTTTTCCGCCGCCGCAGGCGTCTGCCTGGGCCAGCCGTCGTCGATGGAGTTGGGCTCGTAGGAAGCCTGGCCCTTGTTGATGGTCTGACGATGGGGGGCATCCCGCTGGTTGTTGTGGAACGGGCACACCGGGCGGTTGATGGGAATCTCGTGAAAGTTCGGCCCGCTCAGGCGCAGCATCTGGGTATCCAGATAGGAGAACAGCCGTCCCTGCAGCAGTGGATCGTTGCTGAAATCGATGCCCGGCACTACGTGCCCGGGGCTGAAAGCTACCTGCTCCGTCTCGGCGAAGTAGTTGTCCGGGTTGCGGTTGAGCACCATCTTGCCGATGGGAATGACCGGCACCTGCTCCTCGGGAATCAGCTTGGTGGCATCGAGAATGTCGAAGTCGAAGCTGTGTTCGTCTTGCTCCTCGACCACCTGGATACCCAGTTCCCATTCCAGGAAGTCACCGTTCTCGATGTCCTCCCACATGGCCCGGCGGTTGAAGTCCGGATCGCGGCCCCAGAGCTTCTGGGCCTCGTCCCAGATCAGCGAGCAGGTACCCGCCAAAGGCTTCCAGTGAAACTTGACGAAGCGCGAGGTGCCCTGCCTGTCGATCAGGCGAAAGCTGTGCACGCCGAAGCCTTCCATGTTGCGGAAATGCCGCGGAAAGGCCCGATCCGACATGGTCCAGAGCACCATATGAGCGGATTCCGGAAACAGCGAGACGAAGTCCCACAGCGTATCATGGGCGGACTGGCCTTGGGGAATCTCGTTGTGGGGCTCCGGCTTCACCGCGTGGACGAAATCCGGGAACTTGCTGGCGTCCTGCATGAAGAACACCGGCATGTCGTTGCCTACCAGATCCCAGTTGCCCTCCTCGGTATAGAACTTGACCGCGAAGCCCCGCACGTCGCGTACCGTGTCGTTGGAACCGCGGGAGCCCTGCACCGTGGAGAAGCGCGTGAAGACCGGCGTCTTCTTGCCGGCCTCGCTGAACAAGGCCGCCTTGGAGTACTGGGCGGCGCTGTCATAGGCCTCGAAATAGCCATGGGCGGCGGCGCCTCGGGCGTGCACGATGCGTTCGGGAATGCGCTCATGATCGAAGTGGTTGAGCTTTTCCCGGAGGATGAAATCCTCCATCAGGGTGGGTCCGCGCTCGCCGGCCTTCAGGGAGTTATGATTGTCGGCGATTCGCACCCCTTGGTTGGTGCGAAGGTCGTGGCCTTTCGCGTCGCTACGATAGTGTTCCAGACGTTCCGACTTGCTGTGCTCGTCGGTCTTGAAATCCGTATCGTTGGGATCGCCGCTATTACCTTCGGTATAAGGACTACCGGCCATGATAAACACTCCTTTGCTTATGATGGTTCAATCAGAAAAGAAGGACACCGGCATGTCCTTCCTTGTATTCCACTTTGCCACTTCCACTCAAAACAGCACAAGCAGGCAATTCGAGCAAGCCGAGAGTCAATTCGTGTCCCCCTGTCCTGACTCTTCGTTTCGATAGCACTTACCTATGATTTTTTCACTTTAGCCACGATCCACAGCAGCAGCACTGCCCCCACAACCGCCGTGACCAAGGAGCCGATAAATCCGCCAGCCTTCAGCCCCAACAAACTGAACAGCAAGCCGCCTAATATCGCACCGACAATACCGACACCAATATTGCCCAGCAGTCCGAAGCCGCCGCCGCGCATGATGTTGCCGGCGATCCACCCCGCCAGGCCACCGATGATCAACCATAGAATAAAGCCCATGGAGGTACTCTCCTTATTACGTTTTTCGATGTTTTATTCGCTTCATTGGAGTCTGCTGTCAGAAAGAAGAGCCCGGCGTCTTCAGAAACGCCAACTCTTCTTTCGTCGACTCCCGCCCTAGAATGGCATTGCGATGCGGGTAACGTCCAAATTTCTCGAGAATTTCCCGATGACGATGCTCGTAATGGAGCTGATCCTCGAGACCCGGTTGATCGAACAGGCGCAGCGCCTCGTCATGTACCGCCAGGGATTCGCTGTGCATGTAAGGCATGTACAGAAACGCTTTTTGCGGTGCATCAAGTTGACGGTCCGCGCCTTGCGCCACCGCCTCCTGGGCCAGTATCAACGCCGCCACATCCTGCTGAAAGGCCTGGGGCGTGTCGCGATGGATATTGCGCGAAAACTGATCGAGCACGATGATTTCCGCCAGCCGGCCCCCGGGAGATCCCCGCCACCCCCAGAGCTCGCCCTGGGCGGCGCGCTGCCAAAGCGCGCCGAAGCGCTCGTCGATCCGTCGATCGAGTTTCGTGCTCTTGGCGAACCACTGGCGAGGCGCCAGTTCCTCGAACCAGAAAGACAGCACGCTCTGCTCCTGATCGTCGCTCATCGGTCATTCACTCCTGAATCGTTATTAGGTCCTGCTTATCCTTGCTAGACTCGAGGTTCGCATCAGTCTAGCCAAGCCTTCTGGAAGTCACATGCCTCTTACCGTTTTTCTGCTGTCACTTTGCCAAGCCCTGCTGGTCAGCGGCAACATCCTGTTGATCGCGGTGTCGCCCCTGATCGGTGCGAGGCTTGCGCCGGACCCGGCCTGGGCGACGGCGCCGGTGGCAACCCAGTGGCTGGGGCTGATGTGCGCGACCATTCCCGCCTCGCTGATCATGGCACGGCTGGGGCGCAAGCGGGGTTTCGTGCTGGGAAACATGATGGGGCTGATCGGCGTGGGGGTGGCCGCTCAGGCGCTGGTTATCGAGCAGTTTTCGCTGTTCATGTTCGCCACCTGGCTGATCGGCATCGGTATCGGCTTCGGCCAGCTCTACCGCTTCGCCGCGGTAGAGGCGGCTCCGATAGCACTCCGCGATCGAGCTATCGGCTTGGTCATGGGCGGCGGCGTGCTGGCGGCATTCTTCGGCCCCTGGCTTGCGGAGATCAGCCGGGAACTCGGCGATACCCCTTTCCTTGGCAGCTTCCTGGGGCTTGGCGCGCTGTATCTGGTTGCGCTGATTATCCTGACAACGATTCGTTTGCCGCCGCCGGAGCAGACTCACGCCGATGAGGGGCGAGGGCGTCCGCTCGGCACGATCGTCCGCCAGCCGATCTTCATCGTCGCGGTGGTGGCCGCCCTGATCGGCTACGGCGTCATGAACCTGGCGATGACCGCCACGCCCCTGGCCATGGCGGCGGAAGGGTTTTCCTTTCATCAGGTCGCCATCACTATTCAATGGCATGTGCTGGCGATGTTCCTGCCCTCCTTCGTGACCGGCCATTTGACCGCCCGCTTCGGCGCCCGGACCATGATCGTGCTGGGCAGCCTGCTGCTGGCGGCCAGCGGCCTGGTGGCTCAGCTCTCTTTGGGCGTGACGGGATTCTATCTGGGACTGATCCTGCTGGGGCTGGGCTGGAATTTCACCTTCCTGCCCGCCACCGGCCTGCTGACGGAAACCTATCGTCCCGCGGAGAAGGCGCGCACCCAGGCCACCAACGAATTCCTGGTATTCACCACCGTGGCGATCACCGCTCTGCTGGCGGGCAGTCTGGTGGACAGGCTGGGCTGGGCCACCCTCAACGGCGTGCTGATTCCCCTCGCTCTGATGCCCATCGCTACTATCGGCTGGCAGCGGCTTGTCGGACGTCCAGAGCAGCCGCATATAAGCCACTAGATATAAGCCACTAGATATAAGCCACTAGATATAAGCCACCACGAAACGCCATTCAGGACGGAACGGAACACTATATCCCATGCCAACGTTTTTCCCCCGGGAGCTGCAGAACCTCGTCGAACGCGGTCGCGACCGCCAGCTGCGCCTGGCGGTGACCGGTCTGTCGCGCGCCGGCAAGACCGCCTTTCTGACCTCCCTGGTCAACCAGCTGCGCCATGCGGGGCTGGAAGCCCGTCTGGACCTGCTGCCCGCCGCTCGGGAGGGGCGCCTGCTGGGGGCGCAGCGGGTCGATCAGCCGGACCTGAGCGTGCCGCGCTTTCCCTTCGATCAGGCCATGGCGGCGCTGGACGCCAAGCCGCCAACCTGGCCTAACCCAACCCGAGGCATCAGCGAACTGCGCCTGTCGATCCGCTATCGACCGAAGCGCTCCTCCCTGCTGGGTAGCGAAACCCGTCGTCTGAGCCTGGATCTGTTCGACTATCCCGGGGAATGGCTGCTCGACCTGCCCCTGCTGGAACACGACTACTTGAGCTGGTGCCTTATCCAGCAACAGACGCTGGGCAGCGAGCGTCGCGGATTGATGCAGGACTGGCTGGCGGCGGTCGAGGATATTTCCCCGGAGGATGAGGCGGACGAGGCGCGATTGGCGACGATTGCCGAAGCCTACGCTCAAGGACTCCGCGCTGCCCGGGAGGCGGGATTTTCCGATCTGCAGCCCGGGCGCTTTCTCTTGCCCGGTGACCTGGAAGGCGCGCCGGTGCTGCAGTTCTTCCCCCTGCCCGGGCTCGATGGCATGGATCCCAAGCAACTCGCGGCTCTACCCAAGCGCAGCGTCTACCAGACCCTGGCCCGACGTTTCGCCCACTATCAGCGGCATATCGTCAAACCCTTCTATCGAGAACACTTTCGCCGCTTCGATCGCCAGATCGTGCTGGTGGACGTGCTGGGTGCCTTGAATGCCGGACCGGAGCGCTTCGCGGATCTCTCACGAGCGCTTTCCGCGCTGATGAAAAGCTTCGACTACGGCAAGCGCAGTCTGCTTTCCCGGCTGTTCGCCCCGCGTATCGACCGCCTGGCCATCGCCGCCACCAAGGCGGATCACGTCACTCCGGAGCAGCATGCCAACCTGACGACCCTGCTCGAAGCGCTGCTGGCGGAGCCGCTCAAGGATCTGCGCTTTGCCAACGTGCCGGTCAAGGCGCTTTCTCTGGCGTCGATTCGCGCCACAGAGGCGCGAGAACTGACTCGCCAGGGACAAACCCAGCCGGTGCTCAAGGGCACCACCCTGGAAGGCGAGGATACGCTGATATTTCCCGGCGAGGTGCCGCCTCGCTTGCCGGACGATGCCTTCTGGGCCCGCCAAGGCTTCGATTTCACCGCCTTTCGTCCGCTGCCCCGGGCAAGCGGCGCGCTACCGCATATCCGCATGGACGCGGCCTTGGACTGGCTGATTGGAGACAAACTGCGATGAGCAAACCGACTCATTCCAAACCGGCCTCGCCCCGCCCCGCCCAGCGTTTCTCCCTCGACGAAATGGATCCTGGCGAGGGGGATCTATCGTCATCGACGTTTCGGGACCCGCGCCCCACGGAGCGCTTCGAGAGCGGTCAGGAAACTCAGCCCCTGACGGTTCGGGATACACCGAGCTCAACAGAGGATGCGCTGGCCGCTAGCCTGGCCCGGCCACGCAAGCGCCGCTTCGGGTTACTTTTTCTGCTGACCGGCGCCTTGGGTTTGGGAGTGGTGGAGGCGGGGCAAACGATTTACGCCGCTGCCCTGGGCGGCGACTGGCTGGCCGGCGCCTGGAGCCTGCTGGGGCTGACCGCTCTGGGGCTTGGCACGGTGGCGCTATTGAAGGAGCTATGGCGGCTGCGCCGACTGCGGCGCCACGGCCGGCTGCGGGAAAAGCTCGATGATCTGGAGGGCGCCAGTACTCGGCAGGCGCTGGACCTGGCGGATACCTTGCGTCAGCAGTTGGATCTGGACAAGGATCATCCACACTGGCGAAACTTTCTGGCGGCCAAGGAAAGCCATCACGACGGCGCCGAGATACGCGCCTTGCTGGCACATCATCTGCTCGCCCCGCGAGATCGGGAGGCACGACGGCTGATTTCCCGCATGTCCAGCGATACCGCCATCATGGTGGCGGTCAGCCCCATGACCCTGGTGGATATGGGGCTTGTGGCCTGGCGAAACCTGGCCTTGATTGATCGCCTAGCGCGGCTCTACGGTCTGGAACTCGGCTATGCCAGCCGCCTGAAGCTGCTGCGCCAGGTGCTTTACAATATGGCCTTTGCCGGGGCCAGCGAGATCGCCAGCGATGCCGGCATGGGACTTCTATCCATGAACCTGGCGGGCCGGCTCTCCACTCGAGCTGGCCAGGGGCTCGGCGTTGGACTCTTGAGTGCGCGCCTTGGGCTGCGAACCCTAGGGCTGGCACGCCCCCTGCCCTTCGAAACTGGCCAGGCACCACGGCTGGGGGATTTACGTCGGGATCTGTGGCAACGCCTGCGTCAACTCGAAACCAGGGACACGCAGCCCCCCGGCTAGATTGAATTAAGGTAAGGTTAATCTGAGCCAATCGACGTAGGCTTGATTTATATCAACAGCACTGGCATCAAGACTGAATAAGCTAGCCTTATGCATACAAGGAGGACACAACATGTTCAACACGGTTCTAGTAGCGGTAGACGGCTCCGAAAACTCCAAGAAAGCCCTCAACGTGGCCTGTCATCTGGTCAAGAAAGAAGACAATGCAACGCTGCATATTCTGCATATCCCGGAATCCCTGTCTCACGATACGGTGCTGGTATGGGGTATCGGCGCGATTCCCATGGAGGCCAGCAGCAAGCAGGTCACCGCCGCCGGCAGGAAAGTCGTCGAAGGCGCCAAGGCGGAAGCCCAGGAAAATGGCGATTTCAAGATCGAGACCCACGTCGAGCAGGGCGATCCTTCCCGACTGATCCTCAACAAGGCCAGGGATCTCGGAGTCGAAGCCATCGTGCTGGGCAGCCGCGGCCTGGGCGGTTTCGGCGGGCTGATCATGGGCAGCGTGTCCCACAAGGTGACTCACAACGCCAAGAGCACCGTGATCACCGTGCGTTGAGCAACATCCACAATGATCCAAGCGCCCTCTTCGGGCGCTTTTTCATGTCGTATTTTTTTATCGGCAAAGCGCGTCGTCGACGATTTCGATCCAATGCCTCACCGGGGTTCTTCCGGCGCCGTTCAGATGAGTCTGGCAGCCGATATTGGCGGTAACGATCATTTCCGGACGGCCGGCTTCCAGGGCATCGAGCTTGTTGTCGCGAAGTTGATGCGCCAGTGCTGGCTGGGTGATCGAATAAGTGCCCGCCGAGCCGCAGCACAGATGGGCGTTTTGCACCGGTGCGAGCTCGAACCCCAGTTTGACCAGCACTTGCTCCACCGCACCGCCCAGCTTCTGGGCGTGTTGCAAGGTGCAAGGGCAGTGAAACGCCAGCTTGCGAGACGCTTCCACGTTCAGTTTTTCCAAATCCTCTTCTCGCAGCACCTCGACCAGATCCTTGGCTAAGGCGCTGACCCGCTCGGCCTTCTCGCAGTAATCCGGATCCTCTGCCAAAAGCTCACCGTATTCCTTGACGAAGGCCCCGCAGCCGCTGGCGGTCTGGACGATGGCCTCACAGCCGTCTTCGATGGCCGGCCACCAGGCGTCGATATTGGTCCGTGCACGGTCAAGCCCTGCCTGCTGGGCATTGAGGTGATAATCCACGGCGCCGCAGCAGCCGGCCTTGGGCGAGGCCATCAGACCGATCTCCAGTCGATCGAGCACCCGCGCCGTGGCGGCATTGGTATTCGGCGAAAGTCCGGGCTGCACGCAGCCTTCGAGAATCAACATCTGGCGAGGGTGTTGTTGCCCCGCCGGACGCTTGCCCGGTTCCACCGGCTTGGCAGGCATCTTGTCCCTGAGCGTGCCGGGCACCAGCGGACGAAACGTCTGGCCCAGCTTGAGCAGTGCCTTGAAACGCCTCGGCTCGACCAGCGCCTGGCGCAAGCCGAAACGCAGCGCCCGCTCCTTGGGCGTGCGACCCACGCGACGCTCGACTTCCGCCCGGCCGATATCCAACAATTTGTGGTATTGCACCCCGGAGGGGCAGGTGGTTTCGCAGTTGAGGCAGGTCAGACAGCGATCCAGATGCGTCTGGGTTTCTCGAGTAACCTCCGCGTCGTCGTCGCGGCTTTCCAGCAGCTCCTTCATCAGATAGATGCGCCCGCGAGGGCCGTCCCGCTCGTCGCCGAGCAGCAGATAGGTGGGGCAGGTGGCGTTGCAGAAGCCGCAGTGCACGCAGGTACGCAGCACCCGCTCCGCCTCGCGAAGATGTGGCTTCTGCAGGTCCGCCTCGGTGAAATGGGTTTGCATGACTAGAGCTCCGCGTAAAGCCGGCCGGGGTTGAAGATGCCGTGAGGGTCGAGCCGTTCCTTGAGCCGCTTGTGATACTTGGCCACGGTTGGTGCCAGCGGCATAAAGGGTTCCGCCACGCCGAGAGTAAAACAGGTAGCGTGGCCTTTGGCGCGCGCGACTTCTTCCCGCAGTCGGTCAGGGGCCATGTCGCTTCTCAGCCAGCGCTGGGCGCCGGCCCAGTCATATAGCACATCGCCATCCAGCGCCAGAGTCGGGGTGTTGTTGGGCAGCGATAGTCGCCATAGCGGCCGTGAATCCTGGCTGTCGAAAAAGCGCAATCGCTGCTCCCGCAGTTCCTGCCAGAACCGTCCTTGCAACTCGTCACCGCCAAGACGTGCGGCGGTGGCGGCAACGGAACTCTTACCGCCCTCCAGACGCAAATGCAGCGCACCATCGTGATAGGCGGCGGCGGTAAGGGGCAAGGGCTCGCGCCCCCATTCGGCGAGCCGCTGGAACGCCTTTTCCAGTGGCATTTCCAGGCGCAGACTGTGGATGGCGGCAGGCTTGGGCAGCACCTTGAAGGAGACTTCCGCGATCACCCCTAAGGTGCCCTGGGCACCCACCATCAGCCGGGACAGATCGTAGCCAGCGACGTTCTTCATCACCTCGCCGCCGAAGCGCAGCGATTTGCCTTCGTGAGTAATCAGCCGGGTACCCAGCACGAAATCCCGCACCGCCCCCGCCCAGGGACGACGCGGCCCGGACAGGCCGGCGGCGACCATGCCCCCCACGGTGGCGGTGCTACCGAAGTGCGGCGGCTCGCAGCCGAGCTGCTGGTGATTTTCCGCCAGCGCTGCCTCGAACTGCGCAAGCGGCGTGCCGGCGCGCACGGTGATCACCAGCTCCACCGGATCGTAATGAGTGATACCGCAATGCTCGCGGGTGGAAAGCGCCTCCCCTTCCACTCCTTTCACTGACACTGGGCGCCCGTAGAACGCCTTGGTGCCGCCGCCTTCGATACGCAGCGGCGTCTTGTCCGCGTTGGCCTGGCGCACTTTCTCGCACAGCGCCTCCGTCATATCCCTTTGTTGTCCATCAATATTCATCGTCAACCCTCAAAAGCGCGGCAGTTCCGGATGCGGCAGCTGTCCCTTGTGAACATGCATGGCGCCGAATTCCGCGCAGCGGTGCAGCGTGGGAATATTCTTGCCGGGGTTGAGCAGACCCTTCTCGTCGAAGGCGGCCTTGACCGCGTGAAAGACGGCCAGCTCGTCCGGCTGGAACTGCACGCACATCTGATTGATCTTTTCGCGGCCCACGCCGTGCTCGCCGGTGATCGAGCCGCCGACCTCGACACAAAGTTCGAGAATCTTGCCGCCCACGGTTTCCGCTTTTTCCAGTTCCCCGGGCTGGTTGGCGTCGAACATGATCAACGGATGCGTGTTGCCATCTCCCGCATGAAAGACATTGGCCACCCGCAAGCCGTATTCCTGAGAGAGTTCCGCGATACCCTTGAGCACTCGGGGCAATTCCCGCCGGGGAATGGTGCCGTCCATGCAGTAATAGTCCGGCGACAGCCGCCCCACCGCGGGGAAGGCGTTCTTGCGTCCGGCCCAGAACAGCGCCCGCTCCGCCTCGTCTCGCGCCTGTCGAACCTCTGTGGCGCCGGCCCGCTCGAGCACACCGCGCACCGTGGCGCAGTCGTCGTTCACGTCCGCTTCCACCCCATCCAGCTCGCACAGCAGGATCGCCTCCGCCTCCACCGGGTAGCCCGCCTGGATGAAATCCTCCGCCGCCTGGATCGCCAGCTTGTCCATCATTTCCAGGCCGCCGGGAATGATGCCTGCGGCGATGATATCCCCCACCGCTTTTCCGGCTTTTTCCACGTCATCGAAGCTTGCCATCAGCACCTTGGCGACTTCCGGCTTGGGCAGCAGCTTGACGGTGACCTCGGTGATGATCCCGAGCATGCCCTCGGAGCCGTTGAACAGCGCCAGCAGATCGAAGCCCGGGGCATCGAAGGCGGCTGAGCCCAGGGTCATGCGCTCGCCTTCGATGGTGATCACCTGCACCTCGAGCACGTTGTGCACCGTCAGGCCGTATTTCAGGCAGTGCACGCCGCCGGCGTTCTCCGCCACGTTGCCGCCGATGGAACAGGCAATCTGGGACGACGGGTCCGGCGCGTAATAAAGGCCGTAAGGCGCGGCGGCCTCGGAAATCGCCAGATTGCGCACCCCGGGCTGGACCCGGGCGGTACGTGCGTCCGGATCGATATCGAGAATCTTGGCGAAACGGGTCATCACCAGCAGCACGCCCTTCTCCAGGGGAAGCGCCCCGCCGGAAAGCCCGGTGCCAGCGCCTCGGGTCACCACCGGCACCTGCAGCTCGTAGCAGGTTTTCATCAGGGTTTCGATCTGCGCCAAGGTATCGGGCATGGCCACCAGCATCGGCACTACCCGATAGACGGACAGCCCGTCGCATTCGAAGGGTCGCAGGTCTTCCTCCCGATGCAGCAGGGTCATGTCCGGTAGCGTCTGCGTAAGCCGTTCGCGTACCTGTGCCTTGTCCAGGGTGGGAAGCAACCCGTCGAGGCGCTCGTCGTAGAGAATATTCATAGGTGTTCCTCGTCAATTATCGCCTGTTGCTCAGGCGCCGCCGAGACCATCGACGATGCCCAGGCCATAGAAGGCAATCAAGCCGATGATGCCGGCGAACAACACGTAGTAGATGGTCGGCAGGATGGTCTTGCGCAGCGTTATGCCTTCGCGGCCCAGCAGCCCCACCGTGGCGGAGGCCGCCACCACGTTGTGAATGGCGATCATGTTGCCCGCGGCGGCGCCCACCGCCTGCAGCGCCACCATCATGGCGGTGGAAAGTCCCAGCTGGCTGGCGACATTGAACTGGAAGTCCGACAACATCAGGTTGGAGACCGTATTGGAGCCGGCGATGAATGCCCCGAGCGCCCCCACCGTGGGCGCGAACAGCGGGTAGACGCCGCCCACGCTGTCGGCGACGAACTGCGCCATGGCTACCGGCATGGAGACCAGATCCGCCCCGTTGACCCCGGAGTTGATCAGGATACGCACCATGGGAATGGTGAAGATCAACACGAAGCCCGCACCCAGCAGGGTCCTGGTGGATTCCGAGAAGGCAGCGCCGAGTTCTCGTGCCTGCATGCGGTGCATGACGGCGGTGATCAACACCACCATCAGCAGGATACCGCCGGGCAGGTAGAGCGGCTGAATGCTACTGCTGATGCCCACCTCGCCGAGAATATCGTTCCAGGAAATCGCTATCGCGGTCAGCGCTTCCTTGACCGGCGCCACGACACGAGAGATCACCAGCAGCACCGCCAGCAGTACATAGGGCAGCCAGCCCATGAAGGTGGAAATCGGCGTACGCCCAAGGATTCGATCGACATCGACCTCGAGCTTGCCGATCCACTCGTCCGGCCAGGACTTGGCGTCGGGAAAGTCCCAGGTGGTTCTCGGCAACAGGAAGCCCTTGCGCGCCGCGGGAACCACGATGGCCAGCCCCACCATGGCGCCGATCATCGACGGAAATTCCGGCCCCAGCAGCACACCGGCCAGCATGTAAGGCACCACGAAGCACACCCCGGCGAAAAGCGCGAAGGGGGCAATATCCAGCCCCTCCTTCCAGGAACGGTTGGCGCCGAAGAAACGCACCATGATCACCACCAGAATCAGCGGCATGAACACGCCGACGATGCCATGGGTAATCGCCACCTCGGAGGTGATCAGGTGAAAATAGCTTTCCCAGCTACTTCCGTTGGCAACGAGCTGCTCGGTGATGCCCGTCTTGTCCAGCCCGCCGCTAACGCCGACGACAATGGGCGTGCCCACCGCGCCGAAGGACACCGGCGTGGATTGAATCATCATACCCACCACCACCGCCGCCAGTGCTGGAAAGCCCAGGGCCACCATCAGCGGCGCGGCCACTGCTGCAGGGGTGCCGAAGCCGGAAGCCCCCTCGATGAAGCAGCCGAACAGCCAGGCGACGATGATCGCCTGCACGCGGCGATCCGGGCTGATACCGGAGAAGCCGTTGCGAATGGCGGTGATGCCGCCGGAGTGCTTGAGGGTCTTGAGCAGCAGGATGGCGCCGAAGATGATCCACAGAATCGCCACGGTCAGCATCAGGCCTTGCAGGGTGGAGGCCAATACCCGGGTAAAGGTCATGTCCCAGGCAAAGAGCGCGATGAGCGCGGCGGCAAAGAAGACGATCGGCATGGCCAGCTTGGCCGGCAGGCGAAAGCCGATCAGCAGTACCCCTGCCAGCAGCAAGGGCAGAAAAGCCAGAAAGGCGAGTAGTGACGAGTTCATTAGCGACAGCTCCTGTTGTTGTTGTCAAAACTTGATGTTGTCAAAACTTGTTGTTGTCAAAACTGGTTTTATCAAAGCCGATAGTTAGCAAGACAGTTCGGTGGCAAAGCACAAGGTATCGTTAGAGCACCATTGCGTTGATTGAATAGGCGCTTGGAAAAGTTAATCAGAAAAACAGCGCTTAGCCACCTAAAGTAAATTGGTTTTACCAATAGTCGCTATTTGGCTTATTGGTTAATACAAGTTTTCGATCAAGGGATTAGCGCTGTTGGCAGCGGTTTGCGTTCTGAGCGGGCGCTGTTCAGTGGTCAACTTATTCGACTAATGTACGACGATCTTCGGTGTCGAAATCACTGATCCAGCGGATTCTTACGCTTGGGCAAGGCGCGAACTCTACGCTGGGCCCGCTGGGCACGATTCTCGGCGCGCTTGAGTTCGAGCAACCCCTTTTCCACGTAGGCGAGATGCCGGTGGGCGCAGGATCGCGCGTCTTCCGGGCGACCTTCGAGAATGGCATCGAGCATGGCCCGGTGCTGGGTCATCAAGAGATCCCGAGCGCCAGGCTTCTCGAACAGATGCGCCAGGTGGGCAACGATGCTTTTTTCCAGCAGTTGAAAGATGCCACGTATGGTGTGCAGCAGCAGCACGTTATGCCCAGCTTCGGCAATGGCCAGATGGAAGGTGGCATCCGCTTTGGCCTCCCGCAGCGGATCGTCCTCTGGACTCGATTCCGCATAGCTGGCGCGAAGTTCCTCGAACCGCCGGATCAACAGCTCCTTGTCCGCCGGGGTGGCCCTCAGGGCCGCGTAGTAGGCGGAAATGCCCTCCAGGGCGTCGCGAAACTCCAGCAGATCCAGGTGAAACTCATCATGGCGGGAAAACATTTCCAGCAGCGGATCGCCGTAGCCGCCGGCGAGTTCCTGGCTGACATAGGTGCCGCCACCCTGACGGCTGTATAAAAGCCCTCTGGCCGACAGCTGCTGTATCGCTTCCCGCAAGGAAGGTCGCGACACCCCGAAGCGCTCCGCCAGCTCACGTTCCGGCGGCAGACGATGCCCCGGCGCCAGACTGCCTTCGAGAATCATTGCCTCGAGGCGTTCGGTGATCACGTCGGCAATGCGCGGCTGGCGAAGCTTCTGATAAACCATGGGGCGTTTCTCGCTCTTCAACAAGTCGAAGTCTTATCCATAGGTCAAAGAGCCGGGAAAGCGGTTTGACACTTGGGTAAACAAGACTCTAAGATTTTCTCGACTTGGTTGTAAATTGGTTTTACCAATATTTTGCCAGAATGCCTTTAACCTGTCTTCGTTCTTCTCGACCTGCCCAATCGGCAAGGAACCTTATGCCTCCGCTCAAGCACTACCCGCCCAAGCCCGAGAAGGTATATCTCTACGGCACCTGTTTAACGGAATTGCTGTACCCTCAGGCCGGGCTCGACAGCCTGCGCCTGCTGGAACGGGAGGGCATCGAGGTGCTCTTTCCTGAGGATCAGACCTGCTGCGGCCAGCCCGCCTATACCTCGGGTTATCAGCAAGAAGCGCGCCAGGTCGCCAGGAGCCAGCTTGACCTGTTCCCCGAGTCCTGGCCGATCGTGGTGCCCTCTGGCTCCTGCGGCGGCATGATGCGGGTGCACTATCCGCAGCTCTTTGCCGGTACGCCTGACGA
The DNA here is from genome assembly GCF_007954585.1 of Pistricoccus aurantiacus. Lineage (GTDB taxonomy): Bacteria > Pseudomonadota > Gammaproteobacteria > Pseudomonadales > Halomonadaceae > Pistricoccus > Pistricoccus aurantiacus. The sequence continues at coordinate 2,128,110 of NZ_CP042382.1, read as the reverse complement.
GCAACGCGCCAAGGAAGTGGCGGAGAGGGTCTTCGAATTGACCGAGTTTCTGGTGCATGTCTGCCAGGTAACCCTCAGTGATCGCGGCGAGCCGGAACGGGTGGCAATGCATACCTCCTGCAGCGCACGGCGGGAGCTAGGGCTGGCGGACACCGGCCCCGCACTGTTGAAGAAGCTGGGTCAGGTGACGTTGGTGGAGCAGGAACGCGCCAGCGAGTGTTGCGGCTTCGGCGGCACCTTCGCGGTGCGCCATCCGGAAGTCTCCGCGGCCATGGTGGAAGATAAGTCCCAGGCGCTCGAGGCAGCCGGCGCCGAGCATTTCGTTACTTCGGACTGCGGCTGTCTGATGAATATCGCCGGGCGGCTCGACTATCGAAATGCTTCACTAAAGGGCGAGCACATCGCCAGCTATCTGTGGAGACGCACCTCATGAGCGTGCAAGAATACACCCCCCAAGCCTTCCACCGCCAGGCTCACGACGCCCTGGGCAATCCACAGATTCGCGCCAACTTCCGCAAGGCGATGGGCGGCCTGATGGACAAGCGCCGGGAAGCCTTCGCGGAGTGGGATCTGGAAACGCTACGCGAGTTGGGGGCCAATATTCGCCTGCGCGCTCTTGCCCGGCTGCCGGATCTGCTGGAAACCCTGGAGACCAACTGCCAGGCCAATGGTATTCAAGTGCATTGGGCGGAAGACGGCGATGAGGCTTGCCGATTGATCGCCAAGCTATGCCAAGAGCACGGCGCCAAGCAGGTGGTCAAGGGCAAGTCGATGGTTTCCGAGGAGATGCACCTCAACGCCTATCTGGAAAAAGCAGGTATCAAGGCGCTGGAGTCGGATCTCGGCGAATACCTGGTGCAGCTTAACGAGCAGACGCCCTCACATATCATCATGCCGGCGATTCATCTCAACACGGATGAAATTTCCACCATCCTGCATGACAAGACGGGGCTGGAGCGCAGCCGAGACGTGGACTTCATGACCGCCGCGGCCCGAGCCCAGATGCGCGAGCGCTTCATGGCGGCGGACGTGGGCATCTCCGGGGTCAACTTCGCCGTGGCGGAAACCGGCACCCTCTGCCTGGTGGAAAACGAGGGCAACGGGCGCATGACCACCACGGTGCCGACGGTGCATATTGCGGTGACCGGCATCGAGAAGGTGGTCGAGCATCTGCGGGACGTGCCGCCGCTCTACGCCCTGCTCTCCCGCTCCGCCACCGGCCAGAACGTCACCACCTACTTCAACATGATCGGCGGACCGCGCAAGCCGAACGAGCATGACGGCCCTCGGGAAGTGCATCTGGTACTGGTGGACAACGGCCGCTCGCGGATCTATCAGGACAATGAGCTGCTCGACACCCTGCGTTGCATCCGCTGCGGCGCCTGCATGAACCACTGCCCGGTTTACACCCGAGTCGGTGGCCACAGCTACGGCACCACCTACCCTGGCCCCATCGGCAGCATCCTGATGCCGCACCTGATGGGTCTGGAAGCCACCAAGGAGTTACCCAGCGCTTCGAGCCTGTGCGGCGCCTGCGGCGAAGTCTGCCCGGTGAAGATTCCGATTCCGGATCTGCTGGTGCGGCTGCGACAGGAAGCAGTGGGCGAAGGCCGCGGCAACGTGCCCGGTGCCGGGGTCAAGCGCAACCGAACGGAAGTCGCCGCCTGGAAAGGCTGGCAGTGGCTCGCCACTCACCCCAGGGCCTGGCGCAGCGGCACCGTGATTGCCGGCAAGCTGCGCGCGCTTACTCCAAGCAAACTAGGCGTCTGGACCGAGCATCGCACCGCCCCCAAACCCGCCAGGACCACGCTTCACGCTTTGATCAAGCGCCACCGCCGGGAGACGAATTCATGAGCGCTCGAGACAATATCCTAAGACGTCTGCGTCAGCGCGAAGACGGTCCCCTGCAGGCGCCGAAAAGCGACTTCGGCGTGATGACCGGCCGCGGCTGGAGCCAGGAAGAGCGCCTGGCACGCTTCGAACGCCTGATCACCTCGGTACATGGCGAGGTGCAGCATGTCTCTCGCGAGAACTGGACGCAGTCACTGATCGAACTGCTGAAGACGAAATCCATTCGACGCCTTGCCCTGGGCAAGACTCACCCGATCGCTCAAGAGGCGCGCCAGGCCCTGGCGACAGCCGATATTACCCTGGTGGACGTGGACCGCCCCATCGAGGACTGGCAGCGAGAGCAGTTCGAAAACGTCGATGCGGGCCTGACTTCCACCGGTGGCGCTATCGCCGAGACCGGCAGCCTCTGGCTGTGGCCCACGGAAGACGAACCTCGGCTGCTGAGTTTGGTACCGCCGGTTCATATCGCTGTGCTGGAGGCGAATCGCATCGAAGACACCTTTTATGAGTTAATGGTCAACCTGGGCTGGAGCAAGAACATGCCCACCAATGCCCTGCTGATTTCCGGCCCCAGCAAGACCGCGGATATCGAACAGACCCTGGCCTACGGCGTTCACGGGCCGAAGGAGCTAATCGTATTGGTCAAGAATTAACCTTCTTCCCGCTCCTGCAAGATTTCCCGGTCGGCGCGATCCGCGCTCTTGTCCTCGAGCCAGCCTTTCACGTAGAAACGCTGCACGCTCAACATGCTCAGGACGATCAGCGGCTCCGCCAGCAAGAGGCCAAGAAGGCCCGCGTAAACGCCCAGCCATAGCTGCACGATCAGCAACAAGGCCGGAGGAATGCTGACGGCTTTACGCTGCACCAGAGGCGTCACGACGTTGCTTTCCAGAAACTGAATGGCCAGATAAAGAAAGCTCACGTAAAGCATGGTGGTCGCGTCCTGGGTAAAACCCACCAGAAGCGCCGGTATCGCCGCCAGCACCGGTCCCAGATAAGGAATAAAGGACAGGAGTCCTGCCAGAATCCCCAGGGAAAGCGCCATGGGCACGCCAAGTCCCCATAGCCCCAGACCAAAAAGTATCCCGATCACGCTCATCGAGATCAGGCGACCGAGCAGCCACCAGGACAGCTTGTGATAGGTCAAATCCAGAAAATCCCGCGCCTCGTCCCGCTGGCGGGGAGTGACGAGCGCTACTACCCCTCTTTTATAGCTATCCGGCTCAATCAGCACGAATAGACCGATCAGCACTACCGCGAACACGTTGAGAAAGGCGCCAAGGGTCGAGGAGAAGACCGTCGTCAATTGAGACGACCAGCTTTCAATCTTATCGCTAGGCATCGAAAACTTATCGGAAAACTGTCCGAAACGCTCGATGGCCTCCTGACCCAAGGGATATTGGCGTATGGCGTCTTCAAGACTCGACCAGGAGTCCGGAAGAATATCTAGAAGTCGCTCAAACTCCTGATTCATCCCTAGGGCAAAATTCAGCAGGAAGCCGGCCAGTAGAGCCAAGAACACCAGCATGACCACCAGCAGCGAAAGCCCGCGAGACAGGGGGCTGTGTTCATGCAGATAGTTGGTGGGTATCGAAAAGAACAGCGTCACCAGCAGGCCGGCGAAAACCATCAGCAGTACGTTAAGGCTGAACCATAGCGTCAAAAGAAGCAGCATCGTGATTACCACGATGCCTACCGTTACCCAGACCCGACGCGCATAGCTGCTCAAGTGATGATTTTCGGATCCTGACATCTCGACACTCCTTGTCTTTTGAATAAGTCCATTAAAAAAGCCACATATAATGCCATGATGGCCTATTCGGCATCGGCATAGAATACGCCGCTCATACCACCAGGGCCATCACGCCACATTGGCGGCGACGGCGAGAATCCGTATAGTGACATGCCTATACCCGCCAATCGAAAGTGTCCGATGCTGCAAAACAACGCCTTGCTTGCCCAACTCAAGCAACAGATTCGTGAAACCACTCCTCGCGTCGAAGGAACCGTCAAGGCCACCGACAAAGGTTTCGGTTTCCTGGAAACCGATAACGGGGAATCCTATTTCGTCCCGCCGCCGGCCATGAAGCTGGTGCTGCATGGCGATCGTATCGAAGCGATCCTCAAGGAGGAAGGCGACAAGAAGTCCGTCGAGCCGGAAAAGCTGCTCGAGGCTGGCCTGGATCGTTTTATTGCCCGAGTTCAGAAGCGCGACGGGCGTCTGGCGGTAGTGCCGGATCATCCTTCGATCAAGAGCGTGCTCAAGGCGCGCATCAAGCGCAGCCTCGACGAGAACAGCATCGACGACGGCGACTGGGTGGTCGCGCGTCTCGTACGTCATCCGCTGAAACCGGAAGATCGCGCCTTCTTCAGTCAGATCGACGAACTGGTGGCCAAGGGCAACGACCCGGCAGTGCCTTGGCGGGTGACCCTGGCCCGTCATGCGCTGGAGCAGGCGTCGCCGGTAGCGGGAGACGACTGGCCCCTGCGCGAGGAAGGGCTCGAGCGGGAAGACCTGACCCAGGCACCCTTCTTCACCATCGACGGCGAAAAGACCCGAGACATGGACGACGCCCTGCGGGTCGAGGCACTGGATGGCGGCGGCTGGCGCCTGACCGTGGCCATTGCCGACCCTACCGCCTATGTGGAGGAAAATCACGCGGCGGACCTGGAAGCCCGCACCCGCGCCTTCACCGTCTACCTTCCTGGCCAGAACGTCACCATGCTGCCGGAAATTCTCGCGGATGACCTGTGCTCGCTGAAGGAAGGCGAAACCCGGCCGGTGCTGGCCTGCAGCCTCGATATCGGCGTCGATGGCAGCCTTGGGGATTACCGCTTCTTCCCGGCCTGGATTCGCTCTCAGGCGCAGCTCGTTTACGACCCAGTATCGGATTGGCTGGAGGGCAAGGGTGACTGGTCGCCCGAAGACGAGATCGGCGAGCAGCTCAAGGCCCTGGCGGCACTGACCGAGGCACGCAGCGCCTGGCGCGCGGCACATGCGCTGACCTTCAAGGATCGTCCGGACTACGTATTTGAACTGGACGATGCCGGCAACGTGCTGGATATCCATGTCGAGGAGCGCCGCCTGGCCAATCGCATGATCGAGGAAGCCATGATCGCCGCCAACGCCTGCTGCGCGGACCTGTTGGCATCAAGAATCGGTCACGGCATCTTCAACGTGCATCGCGCCTTCGAGCCGGAAAAAGCCGAGGCCGCCCAGGAATTTCTGGCCGGCCAGGATATCGCCGTGGAGCGCGAAGCGCTGACGGAGCTTTCTCGTTACAAGGAACTCAAGCGCGCGCTGGAAAGCCGCGACGATGCCTGGCTTGATGCACGGCTGCGTCGTTTCCAGGGCTTTACCAGCATGTCCGCGCGCCCGGGACCCCACTTCGGTCTGGGGCTAGAGGCCTATGCCACCTGGACCTCGCCGATTCGCAAGTACGGCGACATGGTCAATCATCGGCTGATCAAGCGGGTGCTCAAGGGAGAGGAAGCGCCGGCGGAAGCCAGCCAGGCACTCACGGAGCAGTTGACCGAGCGTCGCCGGCTTAATCGCATGGCGGAGCGAGACGTCAAGGACTGGCTTTACGTGCGCTTTCTTGGCGAAGCCGCCGGCCAGCAGCAGGCCTTCGATGCGCAGATCATCAATATCAACCGGGGCGGCATGCGGGTACGGCTCGCCGCCAACGGCGCCACCGCCTTCATCCCTGCCCCTTTCCTGCATAGCGATCGGGACAAGGTGGCGATCGACGACAAGGAAGGCCGCATCCAGATCGAAGGCGAGGAACGCTTCAAGCTGGGGGACGAGATTCGCGTGGCGCTGACGGAAGCCCGGGAAGAAAACCGCTCCCTGGTTGCCCGCCCCGCTCCCTGACAAGCTACAAAGAACGGCCAATATGGAAAAGGGCACCTCGAAGGTGCCCTTTTGCTTTTATCCGCAGTGATATCGCTTACCAGCCGGTGACTTCCTTCAGGCCGTCGCCGATCTCCGCCAGGGAGCGCACGGTCTTGACCCCCGCGGCTTCCAGGGCGGCGAACTTCTCGTCTGCGGTGCCCTTGCCACCGGCGATGATGGCGCCGGCATGGCCCATGCGCTTGCCGGGAGGCGCGGTCACCCCGGCGATATAAGCGACCACCGGCTTGGAAACATGATCCTTGATGTACGCGGCGGCTTCTTCTTCCGCGGTGCCGCCGATCTCGCCGATCATGACGATGGCTTCGGTCTGCGGGTCCTTCTCGAACTCCGCAAGAATATCGATGAAGGTGGAGCCCGGAATCGGATCGCCGCCGATACCCACGCAGGAGGACTGACCGAAACCGTGATCCGTGGTCTGCTTGACCGCCTCGTAGGTCAGGGTACCGGAGCGAGACACGATACCGACCCTGCCGGGCTGGTGGATATGGCCGGGCATGATGCCGATCTTGCTTTCGCCGGGCGTGATCACCCCGGGGCAGTTGGGGCCGATCAGCCGCACGCCGAGTTCATCGCACTTGACCTTGACCTGGAGCATGTCCAGGGTCGGGATGCCTTCGGTAATGCACACGATCAGCTTGATGCCCGCGTTAGCGGCTTCGAGGATCGAATCCTTGCAGAAGGCCGCCGGCACGTAGATCACGCTGGCCTCGGCGCCGGTCTGCTCCACCGCTTCCTTGACGGTGTTGAACACCGGCAGACCCAGATGCTGCTGGCCGCCCTTGCCCGGGGTGACGCCGCCGACCATCCGGGTGCCATAATCGATGGCCTGCTCGGAATGGAAGGTGCCCTGGCCACCGGTGAAGCCTTGGCAGATGACCTTGGTATTCTTGTCGATCAGGATACTCATTACTTGCCCTCCGCTGCCTGGACCACCTGCTGCGCCGCATTGGACAGGCTGGTGGCAGCGATGATGTTCAAACCGCTGGACGCCAGCTTCTCGGCGCCCACCTCGGCGTTGTTGCCTTCGAGACGCACGACCACCGGGACGTTCACGCCGACCTGCTCCACCGCGCCGATGATACCCTCGGCGATCATGTCGCAGCGCACGATACCGCCGAAGATGTTCACCAGCACCGCCTTGACGGAATCATCCGAGAGAATGATCTTGAAGGCTTCCGCGACACGCTCCTTGGTGGCGCCGCCGCCCACGTCCAGGAAGTTGGCCGGCTGGCCGCCGTTGAGCTTGATGATATCCATGGTGCCCATGGCCAGACCCGCGCCGTTGACCATGCAGCCGATATTGCCGTCCAAAGCCACGTAGTTGAGATCCCAAGCCGCGGCCTCGGCTTCGCGCTCGTCCTCTTGGGAAGGGTCACGCATGGCCTGCAGATCCGGATGGCGATACAGGGCGTTGCTGTCCAGGTTGATCTTGGCATCCAGGCAGTGCAGGTTGCCCTTGTCGTCGATGACCAGCGGGTTGATTTCCAGCAGTGCCAGATCCTTCTCGTGGAACAGACGGGAAAGCCCCAGGAATATCTTGGTGAACTGCTTGATCTGCTCGCCTTCGAGCCCCAGCTTGAAGGCGATTTCACGCGCTTGATAGGGCTGGGCGCCGACCATCGGATCGATTTCCGCCTTGAGAATCTTCTCCGGGGTTTCCTCGGCGACCTTCTCGATCTCCACGCCGCCTTCCGTGGAAGCCATGAACACCACTCGTCGTGACCCGCGATCGACCACCGCGCCCAGATACAGCTCGCTGGCGATGTCCGTGCAGTTTTCCACCAGGATCTTGGTCACCGGCTGACCTTTTTCATCGGTCTGGTAGGTCACCAGGTTTTTGCCCAGCCACTGCTCGGCGAACTGCTTGGCCTCGCTCGGGTCCTTGATCAGCTTGACGCCGCCCGCCTTGCCCCGACCGCCGGCGTGCACCTGAGTCTTGACGACCCACTGATCGCCGCCGATCTTCTTGCAGGCCTCCATGGCGGCTTCGGGCGTATCCACGGCGAAGCCCTTGGACACGGGAAGCCCATAGTCCGCAAGCAGCTGCTTGCTTTGGTATTCGTGAAGGTTCATCGATTCATGCCATTGGTTGCATGTGATACGAACGATAATCGCGGGTCAGCGAATTATCACCCTACCCGGATCATCCAGGTATGCTACGAGTCGCCCGCCAAGGCAAGACGCCACCCTGCGGTGGCGTCTCCGGCACGCGAGCCTGTTACTTGCGCTTCTTGCGATTGGCCATGTGAATGGCGTGACCCTCGACCGCCAGGGCCGCTTCGTGCACCGCCTCGGACATGGTCGGGTGGGCGTAGCAGGTCAACGCCAGATCCTCGGCACTGGAGCCGAACTCCATGGCGATCACGCCCTGGGCGATCAGTTCACCGGCGTGCTGACCGACGATATGCACCCCCAGGATACGATCGGTTTCCTCGTCGGCGATGATCTTGGCCAAGCCTTCGGTAGCATTGTTGGCCATGGCGCGACCGCTGGCGGCGAAGGGAAAGGAGCCGGACTTGACCTTGATGCCCGCGGCCTTGGCTTCCTGCTCGTTCATACCGACCCAGGCCACTTCCGGCGCGGTATAGATCACGCAGGGGATGGCGTCGTAGTTCATCTCAGCCTTGTGGCCGGCGATGATGTCCGCCACCATCATGCCTTCTTCCGATGCCTTGTGCGCCAGCATCTGGCCGCGCACGCAGTCGCCGATGGCATAGACACCGGGAACGCTGGTGCGGCAATGATCATCGACGAAGATGAAGCCGCGCTCGTCGAGCTTGATTCCCGCATCATCGTCCAGCACGCCCTTGGTATAGGGGCGGCGGCCGACGCAGACGATCAGCTTGTCGAACACCGCTTCCTGCTCGCCCTTGGAATCGGTGTACTTGACGGTGACTTCGTCGCCGTTGGTTTCCGAACCGGTGACTCGGGCGCCCATTAGAATATCCAGCCCCTGCTTCTTGAGCAGCTTCTGGGTTTCCTTGGCCACCGCCTGATCGACCATGGGCAGGAAGTCGTCCATGGCTTCGAGCACGGTCACTTGGCTTCCCAGTCGACTCCAGACGCTACCCAGCTCCAGACCGATGACCCCGGCACCGATGACGCCGAGGCGCTTGGGTACTTCCTGAAATTCCAAGGCACCGGTGGAGTCGACGATCAATCCTTCGGTCAGCGGCGTCGGCGGGATTTCCACCGGTACTGAACCGGAAGCGATGATGATGTTTTCCGCTTCGTAGGTGGTCTTGTCGTCGCCGTTGCTGACCTCGACCTTCTTGCTGGACAGCACCTTGCCGGTGCCTTCCAGGGCGGTGACGCCATTGGCCTTGAACAGGCCTGAGATGCCGCCGGTCAAGTTCTTCACGATCTTGTCCTTGCGCGCCATCATTTTCTTGACGTCCATCTTGACGTCGGACGCCTCGATACCGATGTCGCTGAAATCGTCCCGCGCCTCGACGAACTTGTGGGACGCTTCCAGCAAAGCCTTGGATGGGATACAGCCTACGTTGAGACAGGTGCCGCCGTGCACGACCTTGCCTTCCTTGCCGATCCACTTCTCGACGCAGGCGGTCTTGAGGCCCATCTGGGCGGCACGAATGGCAGCCACGTAGCCGCCGGGGCCAGCACCGATGACAATGACGTCGTATTTATCGGCCATAAAATCGTTTCCTGTTCTGTTGATTAGCTCAAATGTTGCGTAAACCGGTGATCGAGGCAATCGCTTCTTGAACGTCCGATAAAGGGCTACACGTCCAGCAGCAGGCGCGCGGGATCCTCGAGAAGCTCCTTGAGGGTAACGAGAAACTGCACCGCGTCCTTGCCGTCGATCATGCGATGATCATAGGAAAGTGCCAGATACATCATGGGGCGGATTTCTACCTTGCCATCGATCGCCATGGGCCGTTCCTGAATCTTGTGCATGCCGAGAATCGCGGTTTGCGGCGGATTCAGTATCGGGGTCGACATGAGTGAACCGAAGATACCACCGTTGGTGATGGTAAAGGTACCACCCTGCATTTCGTCGATACCCAGCTTCCCATCACGAGCCCGCTTGCCGAAATCGGCGATGCCTTTTTCGATATCGGCGATCTTCATGCTTTCGGTATCGCGCAACACCGGCACGACCAGGCCTCGGGGTGTGGAAACCGCGACGCCGATATCCTGATAGCCATGATAGACGATGTCGTTGCCGTCGATGGAGGCGTTGACATCCGGGAAGCGCTTGAGCGCCTCGCTTGCCGCCTTGATGAAGAAACCCATGAAGCCAAGCTTGATATCGTGGGTCTTCAGGAAAGTATCCTTGTACTGGCTGCGCATCGCCATCACTGCCCCCATGTCCACCTCGTTGTAGGTGGTCAGCATGGCGGCGGTCTGCTGCGCCTGAACCAGACGCTTGGCGATGGTCTGACGCAGGCGGCTCATTGGCACGCGCTTTTCCGGACGCTCGCCTTCCAGAGACGGTGCGGCCTCCGCTGCCTTGGCGACGGTCGAACTTGTTTCCTGACCCGATGCCTTCGCGTCGGTCTGCTTGCCGGAAGCCTTTTGATCGGACTTGGCCTTGGAAGCGCCCTTCTTGGCACTACCGGAATCAATGGCTTTTTGCACGTCTTCCTTGAGCACCCGGCCGCCCTTGCCGGTGCCTTTTATCTTGCTGGCATCCAGGTCATGTTCCGCCACCAGCTTGCGCGCAGAAGGCGCCAAAATCTGGTCGCCCGCTTTCTCGTCGTCGGCCTGCTCGTCGTCTTGCTCACTCTGTTGGGAGGACACGTCGTCGTCACTGTCAGACGATGCATCACCGCCGCCTTCGCCTTCGGCGAAAACAGCCAGTACCTGCTCGGACTCCACGGTATCGCCTTCCTCGACCTTGATTTCCGCCAGGGCGCCGTCCGCCGGCGCGACAACTTCCAGCACCACCTTGTCGGTCTCGATTTCCGCCAGCACCTCATCACGCTTGACAGCTTCACCCACCTGCTTCTGCCAGCTCGACACGGTGCCTTCCTGGATCGATTCCGGGAAAGAGGGCGCCTTGACATCGTGTTGCTTGCCTGAGGCCTTCGTATCTTTACTCTTCTCGGCGGGTTTGGATTCTTTATCTTTCTTGGCGTCCTCATCGCCATCGGAATCATCGGCTTCCTTGGATGCTGATTCCTGTTCCTGGCTGGATTCGTCATCCTCGGAGTCACTGGCTTCATCCGCTTCCCCTAGCAGCCCCAAGACCTGCCCGGATTGAACCGTATCACCTTCCTCGACACGAATTTCGCTCAAGGTGCCGGCTTCCGGCGCCACCACTTCAAGCACGACCTTGTCGGTCTCGATCTCGACGAGCAGCTCATCGCGCTCGACGCTATCGCCGGTCTGCTTGTGCCAGGTCGCCACACTGCCTTCCGCGACGGACTCTGGAAAACTCGGCGCTTTGATTTCGGTAGACATATTGTTTCCCTTTTCTATATTTCTCGTCCAATGAACGCTCAACCGATGAACGGCATCACCGTGACCTGCCTTCAATCCCCCTAGGCGTTGAAGGCGTCATTCACCAGTTGGCGCTGCTGCTCGGTATGTACGGACATATAGCCCGCAGCCGGCGCCGCGGAGGCAGGACGACCGGCGAACTTGAGCTCGCGCCCCATGCCATTCTTGAGCATATCCGCCACCACGCGCATATGATGCTGACTCTGATACCAGGCGCCTTGGTTAAGTGGCTCCTCTTGACACCACACCACTTGCTCCAGGTTGGTGTACTCCTTGAGTGCTTCGTACAATTCTTCTTTGGGAAACGGGTAAAGCTGCTCGATACGCACGATGGCGGTATCGTCGCGTTCGTTTTCCGCGCGATAGGCCGCCAGATCGTAATAGACCTTGCCGGCGCACAGCACCACGCGCTTGACCTTCTCGGCCTCGAGCTTGCCCTGATCCGCCAGCACCATCTGGAACTTGCCGTTGGCCAGTTCCTCCAGAGAGGAAACAGCTTCCTTGTGGCGTAAAAGGCTTTTGGGCGACATGACGATCAGCGGCTTGCGCAGCGGACGAATCACCTGACGTCGCAGCAGATGGAAAATCTGCGCCGGCGTGGTAGGCACGCACACCTGCATGTTGTGCTCGGCACAAAGCTGCAGATAGCGCTCGAGCCGTGCGGAGGAGTGCTCCGGCCCCTGACCTTCGTAGCCATGGGGCAACAGCATGGTTAGACCGCACAGTCGTCCCCACTTGGACTCGCCGGAAGAAATGAACTGGTCGATCACCACCTGGGCGCCATTGGCGAAATCGCCGAACTGGGCTTCCCAGATGACCAGCGCCTTGGGCGTGGTAGTGGCATAGCCGTATTCAAAGGCCAGCACTGCTTCTTCGGAAAGGAAGGAATCGTGGATGGTGAAGCGCGGCTGATCCTCGGCAATATGCTCCAAGGGAACGTAGGTGCTGCCGTCTTTCTGGTTATGCACTACCGCGTGGCGGTGGGAGAAGGTGCCACGGCCGACATCCTGACCGGTGATCCGCACGCCATGGCCTTGATCGAGTAGGGTGGCATAGGCCAGGGTTTCCGCGAAGCCCCAGTTGACCGCCATGCCGCCGGCCTGCATCTTGCGACGATCCTCGTAGATCTTCGCCACCTGCCGCTGCACCTGGATACCATCGGGAATGGTGCACATCCGCGCCGCCAGTTGCTGCATGCGCTTCATGTCGATGGAGGTATCCGCGTCGCCGGTCCACTCATGGCCGAGATAGGGCGTCCAGTTGACGAACAGCGACGTATTGGGCTCCTTGACCAAGGCATTGGCGACGTGGTTGCCCGCCTGCAGATCGTCCCGATACTTCTCCATCATCTCCTTGGTATCGTCCTCGGAAACCAGGCCCTCCTTCACCAGGCGTCTGGCGTAGATTTCTCGCGAGGATTTATGCTTCTTGATCTTCTCGTACATCATCGGCTGGGTGCCGGAGGGCTCGTCCGCTTCGTTGTGACCGCGGCGGCGATAGCAGACCAGATCGATGACCACATCGCGCTTGAACTGATGGCGATAATCGACTGCTACCTGAGTGGCATGCAGCACCGCGTCCGGATCATCGCCGTTGACGTGAAAGATCGGCGCCTGAATCATCTTGGCGATGTCGGTGCAGTATTCCGTGGAGCGCGTATCCAGCGGATGGGAGGTGGTAAAGCCTACCTGATTGTTGATGACGACATGCAGCGTGCCCCCGGTACGATAGGCACGAGTCTGGGACATCTGCAGGGTTTCCATGACCACACCCTGACCGGCCATGGAGGCATCACCATGAATACTGATCGGCAGCACCTTGGTGCCATCCGTGTCGTCGCGGCGATCCTGACGCGCGCGTACCGACCCTTCCACCACCGGCGCGACAATTTCCAGATGCGACGGGTTGAATGCCAGGGCCAGGTGGACCTCGCCGCCGGGAGTCATGACATTCGAACTGAAGCCCTGGTGATACTTGACGTCGCCGGAGCCCTGTTCGTTGACCTTCTTGCCGTCGAACTCCTCGATCAGCTCCGAAGGGCTCTTGCCGAGAATATTGATCAGCAGATTGAGACGACCACGGTGGGCCATGCCGATGACGACTTCCTTGGTACCATAACCGCCGGCCCGCTGGATGACCTCATCCATCATGGGAATGAAGGATTCGCCACCTTCAAGACCGAAGCGCTTGGTACCCGGATACTTGGAAGCCAGATAGTTCTCGAGACCTTCCGCCGCGGTCAGGCGTTCCAGCACGTGCCTGCGCACTTCCTTGCTGAACTTCGGCTTGGAGCGAACCGATTCGAAACGCTGCTGCAGCCAGCGTTTCTCTTCGGTATCGACGATATGCATGAATTCGCAGCCGATGGAACGACAGTAAGTCTTTTCCAGAACCTCGACGATTTCCTTGAGCGGCGCGACATCCTTGCCCAGAAACAGCGAGCCGGTCTGGAATGGCGTGTCCAGATCCGCGTTGGTCAACTGATGGAAGGATAACTCGAGATCGGGAACCTCGACCCGGGCGCGAAGGTTGAGCGGATCGATATCCGCCTGCTGATGGCCTCGGAAGCGGTAGGCGTTGATAAGCTGCAGGACCTTGACCTGCTTCTTGTTCTCGCCGCTTGTTTCGACAGTACCGGCGTGCCCGTTGAGTCGACGCTTGCCGAACTGATAGAACTGATCGCGAATAGGTCCCAGGGGGACATCTTGAGCAGGACTGCCATCCGGATGAGGAAGTCGATCGAAGTAATTGCGCCACTCATCGGGAACCGCATTGGGATCGACAAGATATTGCTCGTATAACGCTTCCACGTAATGGGCATTGCCTCCGCTCATCGGGGAGGTACGCCACATCAACTCCATTGTGCCTTCTTGCATCTCTCGGTCACCCTACACTGATGGGGTGTGGTTAGCGCCGGATACGGCATCGCCGTAGGCGGCGTTGCTAGTGCCCTGCCGGTAGGGCGATCAACCATGGCCGGCTAGCTCCCTCACCGAGCGGCCTCGCCCGGGAGCCTGGGGCATAACTGTCGAAAGCCGGTGGGTCAGCACCGGCTTTCGGCTAAAGGCCGAGCATGGTGCGACGCGGTGCCACACCTTGCTGATACACGCATGATAACAAGACCCGGCGCGCTATTTAAGTCGCATCCGCCACAAGCATCTCCCGAATCTTGCCGATGGCTCGAGTGGGATTGAGCCCCTTGGGGCACACCGCAACGCAGTTCATGATGCCACGGCAACGAAACACGCTGAATGGATCCTCGAGCCCCGAGAGACGCTCGTGAGTCGCAGTATCCCGGGAATCCGCGAGGAAACGATAGGCCTGCAGCAAGCCCGCGGGACCCACGAACTTCTCCGGATTCCACCAGAACGACGGACAGGACGTGGAACAGCAGGCGCAGAGAATACACTCGTACAATCCGTCCAGCTTGTCGCGCTCTTCCGGAGACTGAAGACGTTCGATGGCCGGCGGCGTTGTATCGTTCTGCAAGTATGGCTGAATGCGCTCGTACTGCTTGTAGAAAATGCCCATGTCGATTACCAGATCGCGCACGACCGGCAGGCCCGGTAAGGGACGCAGCACCAGCTTGTTGCTTTTCGCCACCTCGGAAAGCGGTGTCACGCAAGCCAGACCGTTCCTGCCATTCATGCTCATGCCGTCGGAGCCGCACACGCCTTCCCGGCAGCTACGTCGAAACGACATGGAGCTATCCTGCTCCTTTATCATCTGCAGGACATTCAGAACCATCAAATCCCGACCCTGTGTATCCACCTGGAAATCCTGCATGTAGGGCGCAGAATCGGTTTCCGGATTGTAGCGATAAACGGATACCTGAAGCATAGACATGTAGCCCTCCTGATAGGTAAGGATTTTAGTAGGTGCGAATCTTCGGCTCGAAGGTATCGACAGTCTTGGGCGAGAAATTGACGTCACGCTTGCCCAGCTTTTTCTCCGCCGGGAAATACAGCGAGTGCTTCAACCAGTTGACATCGTCACGATCCGGATAGTCATAACGCGAGTGCGCGCCACGGCTTTCCTTGCGCTCCAGCGCGGAGATGGCGGTAGCCTCCGCCACTTCCATCAGGTTGTCTAGCTCCATTGCCTCAACCCGCGCGGTATTGAAGGTATTGGACTTATCATCCAGGTAGCCGTTGGCGATACGCTCACGCAGTTCGGCGAGCTTCTTGACGCCGTCCTGCATGTTCTCTTCCTTACGGAAGACGCCGAAGTCGTTCTGCATGATGTCCTGCAGGGTGGCCTTGAGTTCCGGCACGGACTCCCCGCTGTCGGATTCGTTCCAGCGGGTCATGCGCTTCATGGAAGCTTCGATATCGGATTCCGAGGCGTCCTGATAATCGATACCCTCACTGAGCGCGCCTTCGATGAACATACCCGCGGCGCGTCCGAATACCACCAGATCGAGCAGTGAGTTGCCGCCCAGGCGATTGGCGCCGTGCACGGAGACACAGGCCACTTCGCCACAGGCATACAGGCCGTTGATGATCTTGTCATTGCCTTTTTCGTCTTGGAGCAGTGCCTGGCCATGAACGTTGGTAGGAATGCCACCCATCATGTAATGACAGGTCGGCACGACTGGAATGGGATCCTTGGCCGGGTCCACATGAGCAAAGGTCTTGGAAAGTTCGACGATACCCGGCAGGCGCTTGCCCAGCACTTCCTCGCCCAGATGGTCGAGCTTCAAGAAGACGTGGTCGTTCTTCTCGCCGCCGCCACGACCCTCGAGAACTTCCATGACCATGGAGCGAGCCACCACATCGCGGCTGGCCAGATCCTTGGCGTTAGGCGCATAGCGCTCCATGAAACGCTCGCCGTCCTTGTTGATCAGGTAGCCGCCTTCACCACGACAGCCTTCGGTGACCAGCGTACCCGCACCGTAGATCCCGGTGGGATGGAACTGCCACATCTCCATGTCCTGCATGGGGAAGCCGGCGCGCAGCGCCATCCCGATACCGTCACCGGTATTGATCAAGGCATTGGTGGTGGAAGCGAAGATACGCCCCGCGCCGCCGGTCGCGAGTACCGTGGCCTTGGACTTGATATGCACGACCTCGCCGGTTTCGATGCACATGGCGATACAGCCCACTACATCGCCCTTGCCATTCTTGACCAGATCCACTGCGTACCATTCGTTGAGAAAGGTCGTGTTGTTCTTCAGGTTGTTCTGGTAAAGCGTATGCAAAAGCGCGTGGCCGGTACGATCCGCCGCGGCGCAGGTACGCGCCGCCTGTCCGCCCTCACCGTAATTCTTCGACTGGCCGCCGAAAGGACGCTGGTAGATACGCCCATTATCGAAACGCGAGAACGGCAGGCCCATATGTTCGAGTTCGAATACCGCCTTGGGGCCCTCGGAGCACAGGTATTCACAGGCGTCCTGGTCGGCGATGTAGTCGCTACCCTTCACCGTATCGTACATGTGCCAGCGCCAGTCGTCATTGGGATCCGCGGAAGCGATGGCGCAGGTGATTCCACCCTGGGCAGAAACCGTATGGGAGCGAGTCGGAAAGACCTTGGACAGCACGGCAGTATTCTTGCCGGACTTGGCCAGTTCCAACCCGGCGCGCAGACCTGCCCCGCCGCCACCGATAATGATGGCATCGAATGTCATGTTTCTTAGTTTTGACATGTATCAGGCTCCCCACAGGACTTGAATGCCCCACACCAGAAAAACGAAAATCGCGAGAATGATCACTGCTTGCACGGCAACCCGTATTCCTGTGGCATGCAGATAGTCGGTGCAGACCGTCCACATCCCTACCCAGGCATGCGCCGCCAGGGAAATGAACGCCAGCAGCGAGAAGAGGCGCATCCAGAGCTGAGAAAACAAGCCGTTCCAAGTGAAGTAATCGAGATGCGGATGAAGCAGCAGATATCCCACCATGAACAGGGTATAGAGAGCGAGCACTACCGCTGAGACCCGCTGGATCAGCCAATCGGAGACGCCGCTGCGACTGAAGTTAGTGACGTTGGTTACCATACCCAGACTCCTGCCAGAACCACCAGTACCGCACTGACTACCACGGTAATCTGTGACTTGCGAACACCGCCCTCGAGGGTCACGCCGATGTCCGCATCCATGATCAAATGCTTGATTCCTGCCACGAAATGATACGCCAGAGCGGATAGAAGCCCCCAGGCGATCAACTTGGCCAGAAGATTGCCTTCAAGCGTTTCTCTAACCGAATCGAAGCCCTCCGGTGAGGACAGCGAAGCATCCAGCGCCCAGAAAACGAAAATGAGGCCAATGAAGAGAAGTACGCCGGTGACACGATGAACGATCGACGTCACGGCAGGGAGAGGAAAGTGTATGGTGGAAAGATCGAGATTTACGGGTCGTTTGCTATTCACGGCTTGTTACACACTCTCTTGGCCCACTGCTGGATCATGAAAACAGGCCCAGGCGGGCGGTGGTTTTTGGGAAAGGCTTGTCCGTTTGCCAAATCGGTACAACCCCTGTTCCAGCCAGTCGCGCGCTAACTATTATAAGGACTTGCCCAGGTCATGACAAACGCGAGTCAGCCCCAATAGACCAAATGATATAGCGGTCGAACGGTATTGGCGCGTAGAATGATGCTGTGCAACAATTCCTTTACAACATCAATCAGTAGAGCTATCTCTTGTACACCATCATGGGCGAATTGTTCAATTGACAATCTTCGATGCACTTATATAGTGAGCGCCCACTCAGGCATATCCAAGCGAGACGGCAACCTATCGTTTGAACCGATCCATAGCAAAGGAGGCCACCATGGCTGACAGGAAAGCGCAACTCTCCATTGATGGAGTTGACCAGGTCCTAGAACTCCCGATCTACTCCGGCACTGTTGGTCCCGATGTCATCGATGTGCGTGAATTGGCCAATCAGGGTATTTTCACTTACGACCCGGGCTTCAAGGCCACCGCCTCCTGCGAATCCGCCATCACCTATATCGATGGCGAACAGGGAGTGCTGCTGCATCGGGGCTACCCCATCGACCAGTTGGCCAAGGAATCCAACTTCATCGAGCTCTGTTACGCTCTGTGGTATGGCGAACTACCCAATGACGACCAGTACGAGAGCTTCAAGACCAATATCAGCAAGCACACCATGGTGCACGAGCAGATCGTCAATTTCTTCCGCGGATTCCGCCGCGATGCGCACCCCATGGCGATCATGTGTGGCCTGGTGGGCGGCCTGGGAGCCTTCTACCACGACAATCTGGATATCACCGATCCGGAAGAGCGGCGCATCAGCGCGGTACGCCTGATCGCCAAGATGCCGACACTAGCAGCCATGTGCCACAAGTACAGCGTCGGCCAGCCGTTCAACTATCCGCGCAACGACCTGGATTATGCTGAAAACTTCCTTTACATGATGTTCAGCACGCCTTGTGAGGATTACAAGGTCAACCCGGTATTCGCCGAGGCGATGGACCGGATCTTCATGCTGCACGCGGATCACGAGCAGAATGCTTCAACCTCGACGGTTCGCCTGGCGGGCTCCACCGGCGCCAACCCTTTTGCCTGCATCAGTGCCGGTATCGCCGCCCTATGGGGACCTGCTCATGGCGGCGCCAACGAAGCGGTGCTCGCTACCCTGGATGAAATTGGTGACGATTCCGAGGAAAACATTCAGCGCTACATTGAAAAGGCCAAGGACAAGGACGATCCTTTCCGCCTGATGGGCTTCGGCCACCGGGTCTACAAGAACTTCGACCCTCGCGCCAAGGTGATGAAGGAAACCTGCGACGAGGTGCTGGCGGAGATCGGTCAATCCGACAACCCGCGGCTGAAGATCGCCAAGCGTCTAGAGCAGATCGCGCTGGAAGACGAGTACTTCATCGAGCGCAAGCTCTATCCCAACGTGGACTTCTATTCTGGTATCGTGCTCAGCGCCATCGGCATTCCCACCAACATGTTCACGGTGGTCTTTGCCGTCGCTCGCACCATCGGCTGGATCTCCCATTGGAACGAGATGCTCAGCAACGACTTCAGCATCGGCCGCCCGCGCCAGCTCTATGTGGGTTACGACAAGCGCGACTATCCGAGCAAGTGAACCCGCTGGAAAGCACCTGAAGAGGACAGGGCTCGGACCTCAGCGTATCCGGCAACGACTTCGTCCTGTAATCGTGATGGACCCACCAAAGGCTGCCCCCGGGCGGCCTTTGGTGCTTCTTATCCTCTACATCAAAATTTGACGGCGATTCTCTGTAAAGGGGCTGTACAATAATCTTCCTGTCACCCCTCTGCTTTACCATCAATGCCTAGCCTGGCCACGCAGGTAAATCGACGGCATTACGGGCCTTGCTGCGACTTTGCCATGTTTTCCACACATTCTGTGGACAACCCTGTTAAAAACCTTGAGAAAACTTTCACCAAGCGCCACGCCAAGCGGGTTACGCTTAGATTGGTCATTTTTTGAACATCTATAACTGCTTGTTTTTGTTTGATTTAGTAAAAAACTAATCTTATTGAGCAGGTTATATGGAGGTTATGCACAGCAATCGGCAACGCTACCGAGAAAGTGGACAAGTATCGGCTTCTGTCAAGCCGAAATGCCAATAAAAAAGCTTTTTCAGCGCTTGACTGTCATCAACAAAAAATAGGCAGGAATGCACAAAAGCCTTTACCGAGCGACAACCGATGCGTGTCTTTTGATCGACATTTATACAAGACAATAACTATTGTAAGAGAAATAGTTTTGTGGGTCAGTTCAGCTCGACGGGAAGGAAAAGAGAACATGGGGAAAATAGAAGTGGCGTCCCATAGGGGGTTCGAACCCCTGTTACCGCCGTGAAAGGGCGGTGTCCTGGACCACTAGACGAATGGGACGCATCTGCCTTGAAACGAGAGCTAGGGAATAAAGACGTTGGTGGAGCCTAGCGGGATCGAACCGCTGACCTCGACACTGCCAGTGTCGCGCTCTCCCAGCTGAGCTAAGGCCCCGTCTCATTGAATGTCTCGTGAAGACGGAGCGTATATTACTGAGACGCCCCGTCCTCGTCAACAGGAAAAATCACTTGATGTCACGATATTCCTTCTCGAAGCGTTTCGCCTGTTTCTTGGACACACCTCCCAACACGTCGATGGCATGACGCAGCCGAGCCCGAGTCATGTCGGAACCCAGAATCGCCATGGCGTCCATGACCGAGGTCGACGCTGTCGATCCGCTCACGGCGATAAAGACAGGCGCCAGAAAATCCTTCATCTTCAATTCGAAATAGGATGCCAGGCCTTTGACCTCGACAAGCAGCGATTCCTTGTTCCAGTTCGAGACTTCTTCCAGGCGCCACACAAGAAACTGCAGGAGCCTGACCAGGGTCTCCCGCTCGAGCTGCACGGTCGTGAAACTGTCCTGATCGATGGCGGGCAGACCGGCAAAGAAATGCCCCGCCAGCGGCATCACCTCGGATAACGTATCTACTCGGGGGCGCACCTGAGGCAGGATCTGCTTGACATAGGCTTCGTTGAAGGCCCATTCCCTTAAAGCCGCCAGTAGAGCAGCGTCGTCGAGATCCTCACGAATATACACGCCATTCAGCCAGGTCAGCTTGGCCAGATCGAATACCGGGCCTCCCAAGGACACCCGCTGGATATCGAAATTCGCCATCATCTCGTCGAGGCTGAATTTTTCCCGCTCATCCGGCATCGACCAGCCCATGCGTCCCAGGTAGTTGGTCACCGCCTGGGGCAGATAGCCCATGCGCCGGTAGTAATTGATCGAGGTCGGATTCTTGCGCTTCGAGAGCTTGGACCTGTCCGGATTGCGCAGCAGCGGCATGTGACATAGCACCGGCATGTCCCAGCCGAAATACTCATAGAGAAGCTGGTGCTTGGGCGCGGAATTGATCCACTCCTCACCACGAATCACATGGCTGATTTCCATCAGGTGGTCATCGATGACATTGGCCAGGTGATAGGTGGGCATGCCGTCGGACTTGAGCAGAATCTGCGCATCCACCTGAGCCCAGTCCACCTCGATGGCGCCACGCAGCATGTCCTGCACCACGCAGACCCCGTCGCTGGGAACCTTCATGCGCACCACATAGGGCCAGCCTTCCCGCTCGCGCCTTGCCACTTCCTCTTCCGGCAAGGCCAGGTCGCTTGGCTTGAGCGCCAGCTGCAGGCCCTCCGCCTTGCGCGCTTCTCGCAGCACATCGAGTTCCTCGCTGGTGCGATAGCACTTGAAGGCATGACCCGCCTCCAGCAATTGCCTGGCGTGGCGGACGTAGATATCGCCGCGCTCGCTCTGCCGGTAAGGACCGAAGGGCCCGCCCACGTCCGGCCCCTCGTCCCAATCGAGCCCCAGCCAACGCAAGGAGTCCAGGATCATGCGTTCGGACTCGTCGGTGGAGCGGGCGCGATCTGTATCCTCGATTCTCAGCACGAACTGTCCACCCTGTGCCCGGGCGAAGCACAGATTGAACAGCGCGATATAGGCGGTGCCCACGTGCGGGTCGCCGGTGGGTGATGGGGCGATACGAGTACGTACGGTCATAACGTTTCGATCCATTGACGAAGTCACAAGAAACAAGGAAAACAGGGGAAAAACAGACGTGCCCCCTGGGAAATGCCTGTGCGATGCCGGCATTATACGCATTCACTTCCGGCATTACCGAATCACGGATACGCTCAGGCCTCATCGAGGAGACGATGACCCATGCTTTCACGACTTCCAGACGACTTCACCGCCTTGGTTACCGGCGCCTCCGGCGGCATCGGTTCCGCCGTGCTCGACGCGCTTCTGGACAGCGAACGCCCCGGGCGCGTCATCGCCGTCAGCCGCCAGAATATGAATCGTCAGGATGCACGACTGGAAACGCTGAAGCTTGACCTGACCCAGTCGCAGGACTTGCAACGCCTGACGGAACACCTGAACGGCGAGCCGGTGCATCTGATTTTCAACGCCATCGGCATCCTGCATGCGGACGCTGATAACCTGGCGCCGGAAAAACGTCTGGAAGATCTCGATCCGGACGCCCTGGCTCGGGTCTTTCATATCAACGCGGCCACCGCGGCGCTACTGCTCAAGGCGCTGCTTCCCTGCCTGAAAGGCGACCATCCGACTATTTTCGCCAGCCTGTCCGCTCGAGTCGGTTCCATCGAGGATAACCGCCTGGGCGGCTGGTATGCCTACCGTGCCAGCAAGGCCGCTCACAACATGCTGCTGAGAACCGCTGCCATCGAACTGCGGCGTCTGAATAATCAAGCCACGGTACTTTGCCTGCACCCGGGCACCACGGACACCGCTCTCTCGGCGCCCTTTCAAGGCCGCGTTCCCGAAGGCAAGCTGTTCACCCCGGCCTTTGTCGCCGAACGCCTGCTGGATGTCATGGAACAGCGTACGCCCCAGGACACCGGCAGCTTCTGGGACTGGGAGGGCAAGTCGATCCCTTGGTGATGGTTTCTATAACACCGGATTTTTCCGAAACCAGACGGTGATGAAGTCCAGATCTGTCGAGACCCTGCCGATCCGATTCGTCAGCGTAAAACCTCATAGGTCGTGGCGTATTTGACGATACGCCCCAAACCATGTGGAGAGTTCTCCACGTAGGGCCCTTCGAGAAACCTCCCCTTCTCACCAATAACCGCCTTTACTTCCTGAGGCTGCACGTCCGCCGGCGGCATGGAGACATGCAGGGTATAGGCACCCGCTACCAGGCCACTGCTGGGCCCCAAAGGACCCGCCTCAAAAGCGCCGGCGGCAACGGTTGTCATGACACGCCAGCTCACATTGCTGGCATCCCGCACCAAGCGGACTCGCAGGCGGGTCTGGTCCGGCAGATTGACTTCCCCCAGCACCATGAGCCGCCGTCGTGGGCTTTCCTTCATGACGACGTTCATCTCGACGGGGAGCGCCGCGCTGGAAGGCTCACTCGAGACGATCTCGACCTGCGTATCGGAAGACGACGAGATGGATACACCATTCTCTGGCGCTGCGGCCTCGTCATCCCCGCCGCAGCCGACAAGCGCCAACAAGCATGCAAGCACCAGACTCATCGACCTAGCCAACCACATTCTTCGCATCATCGCTCCCCGAAAATTGTCCATACCATCAGCATAACTGAATGGTCGCCAATACTGACAAATATGCCCTGTTTATGACGCCATAACTGCGAGAATAGCTTTCCTGTGGCATAATCCTCGTCACGTTTTCGTTCGATGTCATGACTGTCCTTCATAGCCCCGCTGCAATGACTCCGCCCATGCCGATCACTCCCCTGACCCCGACTTCCTTGGATCGTACTTTTTCCATCGCCCCGATGATGGATTGGACGACTCGAGACTTCCGGGCATTCGCTCGCACCTTGACCCGTCAAGCGCTTCTCTACACAGAGATGGTAACGACCGGAGCGATCCTGCACGGCAGCCCACGCTCGCGGTTTCTCGGTTACGACGAAATCGAACATCCCTTGGCGCTACAGCTGGGGGGCAGCGATCCGGGGGAGCTCGCCGAGTGCGCGGCTATTGCCGAACAGTGGGGCTATGACGAAGTCAATCTGAACGTCGGCTGTCCCAGCGATCGGGTGCAGAACAATCTGATCGGCGCCTGCCTGATGGCGTATCCGGACAAGGTGGCAGCGGCGGTTCGCGCCATGCACGATGCAGTCTCGATTCCGGTGACGGTCAAGTGCCGCATCGGCATCGACGATCAGGACGCGGATGCGGATCTGGAGCGCTTCATCGGCAGCGTCGCGGACGCGGGGTGCGAGGTCTTTATCCTGCACGCGCGCAAGGCCTGGTTGCAGGGACTCTCTCCCAAGCAGAATCGCGACGTGCCGCCTCTCGACTACTCGCGGGTCTACCGGCTCAAGCAAAGCCGACCAACACTGCACATCGGCCTCAACGGCGGGCTGCTCGGCTTAAAGGATTGCCGTGAGCATCTCGCTCATGTCGATAGCGTGATGATCGGCCGCGCCGCCTATCAGAACCCCTGGCTATTGGCCCGGGTAGACAGCGCGTTATACGGTCAGCCGGACCCCGCCATAAGCCGACGTGACGCTGCGAAAGCGTTGCGGCCTTATATCGCTCGGCGCCTGGAGGAAGGCGCCAGGCTCAACCATATCATTCGCCATGTGCTGGGACTTTTCCAGGGTTGCCCCGGTGGCCGACGCTTTCGTCGTTACCTAGCGGAAAACGCCCATCGCGACGGCGCGGGGCTTGAGGTATTCGACGAAGCGCTGGCCCAGGTGGCCGAACCGGAAATCGACGAGCAACGCGCCCCACAGACGGCTTAAGCATCGCCCCCATTCAATTCCGGGTCAAAGTACGGATGCAGGTTTTCCACAGCGCTTTCCGCCTCCTCGATGGCATCGAAACGCGCCACGTGAAACAGCGCCTCGCCCTCGTTGACCAGGGGCATCCTGCTCATGCCGATCACGATACCGTCCGCGTCCGCCCGCATCTGGTTTTCCACGTTGCCGAAAGGGTCCGCCACCACTCCCAAGAGATCGCCCTTGGTCACTCGCGCGCCAAGGCGCACCTGAGGGCGAAAAATGCCGTCTCCCGGCGCACGCACCCAACTGGAACCATTGGCGATCTCCGACGCGCGAGGTTTACTGCGCAGGCGTTTTTCGCTCAGCATGCCGAGAGAGCGCATCACTCGACGCACGCCGCGCACGCCGGTGACAATCGCCCATTCATCGAAGCGAAGCGCCTCCCCGGCCTCGTAGGTCAAGACGGGAATGCCCCGATTCTGGGCATAATGGCGCAGACTTCCTTCGCGCAGTTCCGCATCGATGATCACCGGGGCGCCGAAGGCGGCGGCCATGGTATCGGTCTGGCTGCCCTCCGCAAGCTGGGCGCGTATCTGCGGCAGGTTGGTGCGGTGTACCGCCCCGGTATGCAGATCGATGATATGCGTCGCCTGATCGACGATCTGCTCGCGAAACAGCGCCGCGACCCGCGATCCCAGGGAGCCCTTTTCACTGCCGGGAAAGCAGCGGTTGAGATCCCGACGGTCCGGCAGATAGCGGCTGTGCTGCACGAAGCCGAACACATTGACGATAGGCACGGCGATCAGCGTGCCGCGTATCGCCCGGAGCATGGAAGAACGCAGCAGGCGGCGAACGATCTCGGCGCCGTTTATCTCGTCGCCGTGAATGGCGCTGCATACCAGCAATATCGGTCCGTCGCTGCGGCCATGGACCACCTCGACGGGAATATGCAGAGGCGCGTGGGTATACAGTTTGGCGACAGGCACATCGACCTGCATTCGGGTACCGGGGGCAATCTCGACGCCGGCAAGTTCGAAAGGAGCGCGAGCCATAAAAGCTACTCATGGTTACCGGAAGAATCGGGCCGAAACAACAATCGGCAATGAAAGAAACAGTGTTTCTTTATACGCCTGTTCCAGTTTGATGACGAGTGAAAAGAGCCTGTAAGTGGCTAAACAGCCGTCGCCAGCGCATAAAAAACCGCTGCCCTGAAACACTCAGAGAAGCGGTTTATTGATCTTTCAGGTTTCACTCAGTTGGACGATTGAGGCGCCCGATCCAGGTCGTTCTGGCTATCCTCGTTTTCGTCTTGCTGATCCTTGCCCTTGCCGCGCTTGCGTGCCAGCCAATCGGAGAATCTGGCGATCATCGCGTAGAACGAAGGCACGAAGAAGCTTGCCAGTATTGCCACCGACAACATGCCCACCGCCACGGTAGTGCCGATTTCGTGACTGCTGCCGCTACTCGCTCCGCTGGCCAGCGCCAGTGGCAGAGTTCCGAAGATGAACGCCAGGGAGGTCATGACGATGGGACGAAAGCGCTGCTCGGCGGCATGGACGGCCGCCTCACTAATCGACATGCCCTGCTCCTTGCGCTGCAGTTCGGCGAATTCGACGATCAGAATGGCGTTCTTCGCCGCCAGCCCGACCACTACCAGCATGCCGACTTCCACGTAGACTCCGACGTTCAATCCACGCAGCGCAACCCCGCCGATGGCGCCCAGGAAGGCGAAAGGCACCGCGGTCAACACCGCCAGTGGCAGCGCCCAGCTTTCGTACTGAGCTGCCAGGATCAGGAACACCATCAGCAGACCAAAGACGATGGCGATGGACGCGGCGTTACCGGTATTGATCTCCTGATAAGCGGTGCCGGTCCAGCCCATGGCCCAGCCGTCTCCCAGGGTTTCGTCGACCACTTCTTCCATGGCGGCAATGGCTTGTCCGGAGCTGTAGCCCGGCGCCGGCCCGCCCTGGAACTGGGCAGCGGAATACACGCTGTAGCGAGTCGCCACCGCTGGCGCGGTGATACGCTCCAAGGTGACGAACTCCGCCAGCGGAATACGCTCGCCGCTGCTGCCGCGCACGAAGATGTTGCTCAAGTCATCCTTGGAACGACGATATTCGGCCTCGTTCTGCAGAAACACCTGAAAATTACGGTTCTGGTAGGAGAAGTAATTGACGAAACCATTGCCTAGGGTATTCGAAAGGGTACTGTTGATCGCCTCGATCGGCACCCCGTAACTCAGCGCCTTCTGTTGATCGATCTCGGCACGATAGGAGGGCACGTTGGGATTGAAGGTGGTGAACACCTGCGCCAACTCTTCGCGCTTGTTGGCTGCCTGCATGATCCTGTTGGCCGCCTCACCCATCTCGTTAGGGCTGGCGCCTTCCAGAGACTGCAGGTAGCCGGTGAAGCCGCCGGTCGTGGACAGGCCTGGAATTGGCGGCAAGTTGAAGGCGCGTACCGTGCCTCCCCGGGTCTGTGCACCGATCTCGTTAATGCGTGCAATGATGTCGGTGGCGGTCAGGTCTCGGCTTCCCCAAGGCTCCATGCTGACGAACATGGTGCCGCGCGCGGTATTGACTGAACTTGTCAGCAGATCATAACCGGCAATCGCTGAAACAAAGTCAACGCCGGGGATCTTTTCGATCTCTTTACCAACAGCGTCCACGTAGTCCGTAGTCCGCGCCACTGAAGCAGCATCCGGCAGACTGAAGGAAGCCAGTGCAATCCCCTGATCCTCTTCCGGCACCAGGCTCGATGGTGTGCTGCCATAAAGCCAGAAGGAGAACGCCACCACCGTGACGGTCAGCACCAATGCCAGCACCCAGAGTTTGACCAGAGCGCGCACGACGGCCATATAGCCCCGGGTAACCCAGTCGAAGCCCTTGTTGAACCAACGACCCGGCGCGTGCACCGCGCGCATCAGCTTGGATTCTTCCTCTTGGCTTTTCTTATGTTTGAGAAAAATTGCCGCCAGCGCCGGCGTAAAGGTCAGCGCCACCACCGCGGAAATGGCCACGGAAATAGCGATGGTCAGCGCGAACTGCTGATAGATCTGACCGGTGAAACCGCCGAGAAACGCCACCGGCACGAATACCGCGGCCATGATGAAGCCGGTAGCGATAATCGGACCGCCTACCTCACGCATACCCTCGCTGACTGCGCCGACTATCGAGATGTCTTCCTCATCCTCGAGCAAGCGCTCGACATTTTCCACCACCAGGATGGCGTCATCCACCACGATGCCGATGGCCAGAATCATCGCGAACAGCGACAGCAGATTGATCGAAAAACCCAGGATGTAGAGCCCGGCGAATGCTCCCAGTACCGATACCGGCACCACGGTCATGGCGATGATGGTCGAGCGCCAGTTCTGCAGGAACAGGAAAACGATGACCGCGACAATGATGAAGGCTTCAATGAATGTTTCAGCGACAGTGGTGATCGACGCATCGATAAACAAGGTGGTGTCATAGGGCACCACGTACTCGAGCCCTGCGGGAAAGCGATCGGCGAGCTGCTCCATGCTGTCCCTGACCCTTGCGGCGGTCTCCAGCGCGTTGGCCTCAGGCTGCTGGTTGATGATAATCGGTGCCATTGTCGCGCCATTGAGCTTGGCATTCACCGCATAGGAGGAGGCACCTAGCTCAACACGTGCCACATCCTTCAGGTACAGCGATGAACCGTCTGGATTGGTGCGTAAATAGATGTTGCGGAACTCGTCGGCGTTGGACAGGCGCCCACCGGCGGAAATGGTATAGGTAAAGGCACGCGGATCGGTCTGGGGCTCCGCAGCGAGGCTGCCTGCCGGTACCTCGATATTCTGCGCTCTTATCGCGCTCGCGACTTCCGTCGGAGTCAGATCGTACTGAGCAAGCTTGTCCGGATCGAGCCAGATACGCATGGCGAACTGGCTTCCACCCAGGGCTTCCGCATTGCCCACCCCGGGGATCTGACGAAGCTCATCGAGAATGTTGAGAACCGCATAGTTCTGCATGTAGGTCTTGCTGTATTCACCATCAGGAGAACGCAGCGCTACCAGTAAAAGGATGCTGCTCGATCGCAACTCGACGTTGACACCTTGCGCTTGAACCGCCTCGGGCAACTGGGACAGCGCCGACTGCACCCGATTATTGACATTGATGGTATTGATGTCGCCATCAGAGCCAATTTCGAAAGCGATACTCATGCTCATGATGCCGTTGTCGGAACTGGTCGAGGTCATGTAGAGCATGTTCTCGACCCCGTTGATCGCTTCCGCCAAGGGGGCCGCCACGGTCTGGGACACGGTTTCCGCATTGGCGCCAGGAAAAGTCGCCTGAACCGACACTGTTGGAGGCACGACGCTGGGATACTGCTGGATCGGCAAGGCGCGCATCGCCAGCGCCCCGATCACCACGATGATGGTCGAGAGGACCGTGGCAAAGATCGGGCGCTTGATGAAGAAATCAGAGAAATTCATGCGTCGTCGTCCTGTTCCTTGGCGCTAACCTGGGATGACGTCGCGTTATCCTCGTTGGAGGAGGCCTGTCTATCGTCCCCCTCCCCGGCTTCCTCTTGCTGGGCATCGTTCTGGCCTTGCTGTCCCTCTTGCGCCGAAAGCGTCCCGGGATCACCGGAATAAGGCTGTGCATCGATGGGCGTGCCGGCCTCAAGACCGCCCGGATCGCTGACGATAACCCGGTCGCCGGGCTCGAGCCCATCGGTGATGATCTGCAGCGGCCCTACCTGCTCCCCTAGCGTCACCGTGCGAGCACGCGCCTTGTTCTCATCATCGAGCACGAAAACCTGAGGCCCCATCAAGCCCTGAGTCACGGCGATTTCCGGCACGGCCAGCACATCGAAACGCTGCATACCCTGAAGCTTCACGCGCACGAACTGTCCGGGCAGGAACATCTTGTCCGGATTCTCGAAAATCGCTCGGGCCTGTACCGTGCTGGTGTCCTGGTCGACTCGCGAGCCGAGAAAATCGAGCTTGCCCTCAAGCGGAGGCGTATCGTCTCCCTGTAAATCCGGAAACTGCAAGGTCGCGGTAATACTGTCCTGCTGCTGGCGGCGCTGGCGGCGTAAATCAAAAGCTTCCTGCTGAGGAAGCTGAAAGCGAACCTCGATGGGATTCATAGGTGTAATGGTGACAAGCTCAGTGCCTGTGTCGACTACGTTGCCGACGTTGACGTCGCTCAGGCTGATCATGCCGGATACCGGCGCCTCGACATCCGTGTAATCCAGGTCGACCTGCGCGCTTTCCAGCGCTGCTTGCGCCTGGGCGACGTTGGCCTTGGCCACTTGCAGTTCCGCCATGGCCTGATCGTACTGCTGCCGACTGACGGAGTTCTGCTTCAACAGGCTTTGAAAGCGTGCCGCATCCTGTTGAGCACGATTTTCCTTGGCCTTGGCGCTTTCTACATCCGCCTTGCGTTGATTGACAGTCGCCTGATAAATAACCGGTTCGATGGTGTACAGACTCTTGCCTTCTTCCACCATGTCTCCCGGCTCGAAATTACGTTTCTCAAGTAGCCCCGAGACTCGCGCGATGACCACGACTTGACGGTCGCTGCGCAGCTTGGCGGAATAGGACTTGTCCAGATCAATATTGCGTTTGCTCATCTCCATGACCTGAGCCTGCTTGGCAGGAGGCTGACTATCCTGGTCGGACTGTTTCTGTTCATCGTCGTCATCCGAACCACAGCCTGCCAGCAATATGAGAAAAGCGATCACGGCCATTGCAGCCCAGTGTCGATGACGCATCGTCGTGCCCATTCGGTGGTTCCTTGTCAGTGTCGAGTCGAGTCAGTTTCAAGCTCTAACATACGAATCGTTTCATCCATGCCGCACTTAAAATGTAGCGCTTGAAGTCGCGAATCTTCTAGGCTTGTACGGATCAGGAGACCTTAGAAAATTGCATCCTAGTTCGTAGCGGCTGCATCAAATAACAAAATAATACCCTTGTCGCAGCATGAGCAGCATACTAGATAGCTCAGCGGTAGATGGAAATGATATGCAACCGCGCATGTTTGCATGTTAATTATTTTCTGTCTAGCCAATCTGTTCGACTTCCTTATTGGTGGCCGCTAATTCCCTTGCAAGATTCACAGCAGCGAATCCACTCGGTTTTCCACCGCGGAACGATAGCTTTCGCCGAACAGCAATAGATGATTGAGCAGAGGATAGAGCTGAAACAGAACTTCGCGACGCGACCAGTCCTTCGGCCAGGCGCCTTCCCAATAGGCATCGAAGAAGATTTGGGGCGGCGAGCCGAACAGCGTCAGCATGGCCAGATCCACTTCCGGATAATGGTGATATACCGCCGGATCGATCAGCGCGGGACCGCGAGAGGTAAAGAGCAAATTACCGGACCAGAGATCGCCGTGGATCAGACTTGGCGTGATATCCGGCAACCATTGTTTGAGCCCTTCTGCCACCGTGCTGATGCGCTTATGCAGGTCGCTCTTCATCAGACCTCGCTCGAGACAGGCATCCGCCAGGGCCTGCAGGCGCCGCTCCTGCTGGAAGCATCGGCCGTCCGACAAGGGGGCGTTTCGTTGAGGGGTAGCGCCGCAGTAGTTGTCTCGCGGCCAGCCGTGGGCGGTCTGCCGGGGTCGATGCAACTCCCGCAGACCTTTTCCCAGAGTACGCCAGCCAGTGTCACTGGCGCCCACGGAATCCAGCGCTTCCATTATCAGCCAGCCGTTTCCCGAACTCAGTACGCGCGGAACGATCAAACAATCGCAGGCCTCGCGCAGCGCCTCGAGTCCTTCTGCTTCTGCACTCAGGCGCGCTTGATCGTCATGCTTGATGATTACCGCCCCTTGGTCGGTGTCGAGACGATAGACCGCGGCCATATTACCGCCTTTCAACGACTCGAGTTTACCTAGCGGCATTAGCCCAACTTCTTCCAATCTGGCCGAAAGTGTCGCCTCCATGACGATGCTCTCCTTTACTTCAGTGTTTTATTTCCATGTGACTTATGCCCTATACCTGGCCATGAGGATATCCAAGGCATTCTGAATTCGCCCCGACATGGATACCGCCTCGGAGCGAGGCGGTGACAAAGATGAGTGAAGATTGTTCAACGATCATTCAGGCATCAGCACACCATCGATGACATGGATGATGCCGTTGCTGGCTTCGATATTGCCCTTGATAACCGTAGCGTCATTGACCATCACTTCATGACCGTCGGTGGAAAGCTCCAGATCCTGACCTTGTACCGTGGCGGCGGAATCCTGCGCCATGATGTCTTCCGCCATGAGCTTTTCCGGCACCACATGATAGGTCAGCACCGCTTGCAGCTTTTCCTTGTTCTCGGGCCTCAACAAGTCATCTACCGCACCGTCCGGCAAGACAGAAAAGGCTTCGTCCGTGGGGGCGAACACGGTAAAAGGTCCTTCGCCTTTCAAGGTATCGACGAGATCCGCAGCCTCGATGGCGCTCACGAGGGTTTCGAATTGGCCGGCCTCCTTGGCGGTTTCGACAATATCCTTGCCGCCTTGCATATCGCTCTCATCCTCTTGGCCGTATGCCACACCGGCTGTCAGCATCAGGCCAATCAAGCCTGCGCTCACCCATCTGGGTGCCATGCTGGTAAAATAAGACATGCTCAAACACTCCTGATTTTGTAGCACTTGATGCACGAACATGCTTAAGGATCAACCACGATCGCTTTGTACAGATTAGACACTACGTACAATCCTTGCCAAATATTTTTCTCTCGGGAGATATTCGATGTACAAGCTCGCTTTTTTCGTCCCCTTGGAGAATGCGGAGAGCGTCAAGCAGGCGGTGTTCGATAGCGGCGCTGGACGCATCGGCAATTACGAAGCCTGCTGTTTCCAGACCCGAGGCCAAGGCCAGTTTCGACCGCTGCCCGGCGCGGAACCGCATATCGGCAGCATCGAAGAACTGGAGTACGTGGAAGAACTCAAGGTGGAACTGGTCTGTACGGAAGATCACATCGAATCCGCGGTGGCGGCGCTGCGTCTGGCGCATCCTTATGAAGAGCCGGCCTACGAAGTCTGGAAGTTAGAGGATATTTGAGGATAAGGAAGCGCTAGGCGCTTCCAAAGTAACGCTCCCTGTCCGCTTTTCCAATATCGCTGATATGCAGTGGAAAATGCCCCGCGTGCCGATCCGCGTAGTAATGCCACAAAGTGCGTTCGATGGTGGGAAAGGCCAGTTCGTCCCAGGGGATTTCCTGTTCCTCGAACAGCGCCACTTCGAGACTTTCCGGGCCGATATCGAAGCCGCCCCGGAGCTCCGCGCGAAAGATCATGTAGACCTGATTGATATGGGGCAGGTTGATCATGGTATAGAGATCGAAGATATCCACCCGGGCGCAGGCTTCTTCCCAGGTTTCCCGCAGCGCTGCTTCACCGGTGGTTTCACCGTTCTCCATATAGCCCGCCGGAAGCGTCCAGTAGCCCTTGCGCGGCGATATCGCCCGCTTGCAAAGCAGCACGCGGCTGCCGCTGATCGGTAAGGTGCCGGCCACGATACGCGGGTTTTGATAATGAATGGCGCCACAGGCATCGCACAGATAGCGCGGCCGATCATCGCCTTCGGGAATCGCGAAACGTACCTGATGACCGCACTGGCTACAGAAGTTCATGCCGACCCTACCATTCGAGATAATGTTCTCCATGGTAGGGAATTGGCGGGAGTCTGCGCAAGCGCGCCCTACTTACAAATACCTGCTTACCTACGCACTCCACCTAGAAAGCGTGGGACAGCACCAAGGAGCCAAACTCATCGGCGCTATTCTGCTCGCTGAATTCTTTGGTACGAGCCACGCCGCTGTAGGTGAGCTGCCAGCCATCCCAGGTTACCGCAACGCCCAGTTGAATATCCCCCACCCATTCCTTGCGATCCACGCTATGGCTGGTCTTGAAGCTGTTGCCGTCCAATAGCAGATTATAGGCCATGAAGCGGCCTTCCAGATTAGCAAAGAAAAACCAGTCGAATCCAGGCCGCGATGTGAAATATAGGCGTCCGCCCTGAGACGGCGCGATAGCGGGAATACCGTAGCTGTCGTCGAGGCTGCTGCCCCACCTCAGGCCATAGCCGGCGCCGGCGTAGGTATACAGATTGCCCAGCGCTCCGACCAGGTTAGGACCATGTTCGAAATCGAGTCCCGCCAGGGAGCGCTCGTTCATCCATTGGCGACGCAATCCTAGATTGATGATCGGCTCATTTCTTAGCTGATTGTCCCAGCCTTGGGGATCATCGCTCCCGGTCAGTTTGTGAACGCTCTTCTGGAGTTCTTCCGCCTCGGTGGCGGGGCCGACCAAGCCGATATCAAGATTGAGATGCGTGGCCCGACGCGCGCTGTCGTAGCGATCGATATCGTGAAAATTGACGCCGCCGTACATCAGGCCTGCATAGGGCCGATCATTCTCGATCAAGGCTTCCTGATCGATATCGTTGGGCGTGTACATCTGGTGAGCGAAATGATAGGAAACGCTATCTGCCTGCTCGATGAGCGCATTCGGCAAGGCCCGGGTAAATCCTTGCGACCAATGGGTCCGCTCCGGCTCGAAGGTCCAGACCAGTTCCACACCGTTGGTATAATGGCCATCCTCGCCGGTGGTCAGCAGATCGTTCTCGAACTTGAGCGACAGCACTTCAGCCTCGGCGGGTAATGCAAAGGTTGTCAGCCCCATCGCCATGAAAAAGGCAAACGCGCAGTAGGTGAGACGGCGGGTAAAACATCCTTGAGATACCATCGGACTTCCTTATTTTTACTTAACCAACTAAAAATATCTAAGCGAACGGCTGCCGCTATTATTACCCAAGCCCGCGGGATCTGAAAACGATGGCGTGGATTGACGCCTTCGGGATAGCTGAGTACAACGATACAAACCTTGCAGGAAACCCCATGCTAGAGCAACTTCACGACCGCTTGAAGCGCCATGTGCCCCGACGTATCGAGCTCGATTTACCCCAGGCCGCCGTACTGCTGCTTATCGTTACCCGCCCCAATCCGACGCTGCTGTTCACCTTGCGCGCCGGTCACATGAAGCAGCACGCTGGCCAGGTCGCCTTTCCCGGCGGCAAGCGCGAGCCGTCGGACGAAAGCCTTCTGGCCACGGCGCTACGTGAAGCCAAGGAAGAAGTCGCCCTCCCGCCGGAGCGTGTCAAACTGCTGGGACGCCTGAGCGACGTTCTCTCGCTGTATGGCCTGCGGGTCACGCCCTTTGTCGGGGTGATTCCGCCAGATCTGCCGCTGGTGCCGGAGTTGGGCGAGTTGGAAACGATCTTCGAAGCGCCGCTGGAAATCTTTCTCGAGGATCGCCGCAGTCACACGGACATTATCACCGTAGAGGAAAAGCGCCTATATGTGCCGAGTTATCGCGTCGACCGTCACGTGGTCTGGGGGCTGTCCGCGATGATGCTGGTGGAGCTTCTGGCGAAAGGCTTCGACCGGTCCATCAGCCTGGACACGCCGCCTGCGCGTGGGCCTTTTCGGCATTATCCGGCGCAGCGGAGACTGCGCCCATGAACGATGCGGCCTCGGTATTCGATCGGCAGGCCATGGCCCGACTAGTGGATCATCTGGTGAAAGACGGCTGGTTCGTCGGCGAGAACTTTCTCAATCTCGAACTTTGTCAGGCACTACGCACGGAAGTCGAAACTCTGGCTTGCAAAGACGCCCTCGATGCCGCCGGCATCGGTCGCGGCCGACAGCATAGCCTACGCCGAGATATTCGCGGCGACAACATCCACTGGCTCGATCACGGCAGCCAGGCACAACGTCGCTATCTTTCAGCCATGGCGGCGTTACAGCATCAACTCAATACGGAGCTTTATCTGGGCCTATTCGAATTCGAAGCACATTTCGCCCATTATCCACCCGGTGCTTTCTACAAGGCTCATCTGGACAGCTTCGAGGGCCGCAGCAATCGGATAATCTCGACGGTAACCTATCTCAATTCTCACTGGCGGCCAGGGGACGGCGGCGAAATGCTGATTTTCGATCCGAACACCCAGCAAGAAATCGCTCGAATTCCTCCCAAGAGCGGTACTTTCACGTGCTTTCTATCGGAAAAAATACTTCACGAAGTATTGCCGACCCAGCAGCCCCGCGCCAGCATCGCCGGCTGGTTTCGGCGCAACGCCTCACTCGGCGGACTGGTCGATCCGCCGCGCTGATTTATCATTTCCCCTTGTAATAGGCCAATGTCGTAGCCATGTTCTACTCTCTGAATTGTTAGGTGTTTAACATTTCAAGGATCGAGGAGTTGAACCATGAAAAGCCGCTATTTCACCATTCACGACCACCCGCAAGGCCTGCCGGATCGCGAGCTGTTCAAGCTCGAAGAAAGCGACTTGCCTGAACTCCAGGACGGCGAGGTACGCATTCGCAATACCTGGCTTTCCGTGGACCCCTACATGCGTGGGCGCATGGACGGCGTGACCACCTACATCGAGCCCTTCGAACTCGGCAAGCCCTTGGAAGGCGCTGCCGTGGGCGAGGTCATAGAATCCCGGGACTCTCGCTTCAAGGAAGGCGACAAGGTGCGCCACATGGGCGGCTGGCGGGATATCGCCCAGTTGCCCGGCAATCAGGTCGAGTCGCTTCCCGACTTCGACGTGCCGGAACAGGCCTACCTGGGCGTACTCGGCATGCCCGGCACCACTGCCTGGGTGGGGCTCAATATCATCGCCGAGATAAAGGAAGGCGACAACGTGCTGGTCAGCGCCGCCAGCGGCGCGGTGGGCTCTCTCGCGGTGCAGTTGGCCAAGGCCAAGGGCGGCACCGTGGTGGGTATCGCCGGCGACCAGAAGAAACTCGACTGGCTCGAATCCAAGGGGATCAAGGCAGTCAGCTACAAGGGCAAGGACGCCAGGCAATTGAGTGAAGATATCAAGAACGCCTGCCCCGAAGGCTTTGACGTCTACTACGAGAACGTCGGCGGCGACTGCCTGGAAGCGGCGCTGAACAACCTCAAGGTCGGCGCGCGCATCGCCGTCTGCGGCATGATCTCACGCTACAACGACGAAGGCCCCAGCGCCGGCCCTAGCAACCTGGCGATGATCCTGATCCGTCGGGCGCGCATGCAGGGCTTTATCGTCTTCGACCATTGGCAACATCACACCGACTTCATCAACGAGTTCGGCCCCAAGGTCGCCAAAGGCGAGATCGACTATCAGGAAACTGTCGAGGAAGGTTTGGAGAAAACTCCGGATGCCTTCCTGAAGCTTTTCGAAGGCGGCAACCAGGGCAAGATGCTGGTCAAGCTGTAAGCCCGATCTTCGACCACGTTATATTCATTTTTTCCACGCCGGCCTGTTCGAGACGAGCAGGCCCGGTTCTTTATTCAAGGCAATTCCCCATGGCTTACGAAACCTTATTGACTCCGGTTCGTTTCGGCGACCTGACGCTACCCAATCGCATCCTGATGGCGCCGCTGACTCGGGCCCGCACCCCGGACAGCATTCCCGGCGAGCTGCAGCAGGCTTACTACGGCCAGCGCGCCGGCGCCGGGTTGATCGTCAGCGAAGCGACCAACATCTCCCCTACCGCCTGCGGCTATGTCTATACCCCGGGCATCTGGACCGATGCTCAGGAAGCCGGCTGGAAGCGTGTGGTGGAGGCCGTTCACGCCAGGGGCGGGCGCATGGCGCTGCAGCTCTGGCACGTGGGGCGAGTTTCTCATGAAATGGTGCAGCCGGATGGTCAACCGCCGGTGGCCCCCAGCGCCTTGAAGGGCGAAGGCGCCCAGTGCTTCGTCGAGTT
Organism: Pistricoccus aurantiacus; assembly: GCF_007954585.1. Lineage (GTDB taxonomy): Bacteria > Pseudomonadota > Gammaproteobacteria > Pseudomonadales > Halomonadaceae > Pistricoccus > Pistricoccus aurantiacus. Next base: position 2,090,924 of record NZ_CP042382.1, on the reverse strand, counting down.
CGAGGATGGTAGCGCTGGCCGTCATGAAACCAGCACGCCTCGCGCCCTGGAAACCGATGAGGTTGCCGGCATCGTCGAGGACTATCGCCTGGCGGCGATTCGCGCCAAGCGCGCCGGGTTCGACATGGTTGAAGTACACGCCGCCAACGCCTATCTGCTCAATCAGTTCCTGGCCACCGGCAGCAACCAGCGTACCGATCGATACGGCGGCTCACTGGAGAATCGCGCACGTTTTCCGCTGGAGGTGATGGATGCGGTGGCGGAGGTCTTCGGTCCGCAGCGAACCGGCATCCGCATGTCGCCCTTTATCGAAATTTTCGGCCTGACGGACGACGAGCCAGAGGAAATGGCTTTCTACATGGCGGACCAGCTCTCCAAGCGCGGCATCGCTTATCTGCATATCAACGAGCCGGACTGGGCCGGCGGCGATATCAAGCTGACCGACGATTTCCGCCGCGCCCTGCGCGATCGCTTCAAGGGCAGCCTGATCTTCTGCGGCCACTACGACGCGGCGCGGGCGAAGCGCATCATCGATGATGGCATCGCCGACGCGGTGGCCATCGGACGTTCCTACATCGCCAACCCGGATCTGGTGGAGCGCTTCCGCCTCGGCGCCCCGCTCAACGAACCAAATCCGGATACGTTTTATGGCGGCAAGGAAGAAGGCTATACGGACTATCCGTTCCTGGATAACGGCTATGACAAGTTGGCAAGATGACCGCCTAACGAGAACGATAGACGCGCAGCCAGGCTGCGCGTCAAGCATGTCATTAGCCGTGGCAGTTCGACGCGCAAATCATGTGGCGCGCGGCGCAAACATGATGATCCCCATGCCCAGAAGCGCCACCAGTGAGCCAACTACATCCCAGGCCGTCGGGCGGATTCCGTCCACCGCCCATAGCCACATGATTGCCATGAAAATATATACACCGCCATAGGCAGCATAGACTCGGCCCGCGGCGGTAGGGTGCAGCGACAATAACCAGGCGAACAGAGCCAGGCTGAGTGCACCAGGCACCAAAAGCCAGATTGTCTTGCCTTCCCGAAGCCAGAGATACGGCAAGTAGCACCCGACGATTTCCGCCAAGGCGGTGATCAAGAACAGACCCACTGTCTTCAATTCAGGCAAAAGAACCTACCTTTGGTAGCGATATTTCCCAGCAATAGTCATCGGTCGGATGGATTCCCGCCCCATGCGCGACTCACGGATGGTTTCAGTCGCAACCGTCTCAACTCAGCTTTTCGAAGCTACGCTCAAGATGGTAACTGTTACTAGAATCAGCCCCATGCCGACAATCTGTACAGCGGCCAGGCTCTCGCCTAGCACCACGACGCCGAACAGCGAGGCCGTGACCGGCTCGACCATCGCCACGATCGAGGCCACGGCCGGCGCGGTATGATTGAGGCCGACAATATAGAGAATGAACGACAACCCCGCGCCAAACACCCCCAGTATCACGAACAGCGGCCAACTCGGCGTGCCGAGCACGGCCAGGGCCTGATCGGTATCACTCAGACTGATCAGTATGGTGGCGAGCACCGCGAACGCTATCACGAGGATCGCCTGTGGGCTGCCGTGCGGTGCCGCATACTTGAAGCCGAAGATGAATACCGCATAGGACAATCCGGAAAGCAGCCCGGCGACTGCCCCCATCAGCGTGACGCCGCCGGACCCGGTCGCGTAGATACGCGTCAGCAGCACGATGCCGAGCATGACCATCGCGATCGCGGCCCATTTGAGCAAGGTTGGCCTTTCGAGCTTGAGAGTGAAGGACACGAGATAGACGAATACCGGCGCGCAATACATCAGCGTTGCGGCAACCGCGACACTCCCCTGCGCAATGCTCACGAAATAGAAGGCGAAGTTGCCCGCCACGCCGACACCCGCTACCGCCGCCCAGAACCACATTCGGCCATTGGCCAGTCCGCTGCCCTGGGGACGCAGCGCCAGCCACGCGAGAACGAACAGCAGCCCGATCGCGCCCCGGTAGAACGACACCACGAGCGGGTTCCAGCCATCCGCCATGAGGATTCCGCCGATCCCGCCGGAGAGCCCCCAGAATAACGCCGCCAACACCACGAACGCCGTACTTATACTCGTCATTTAAATTCCTTTTTAGTCTGGTGCTCCTATCTCCTCGGCGTTGCGATACTCAGCACTACCGTGGCAGCCAAGTGATTCATGAGAGACGAGCGTCAGAGATTACTGTTGGGGCGAGGCTTTCGCTTCGGCGCTCCACTCAACGAGCCGAATCCGTTTTATAGCGGCAAGGAAGAAAGCTATACGGACTATCCGTTTCTGGATAATGGATATAGCAGGCTAGCGTGGTAATCGGCTAGCGGACGCGCAACCCAAGCTGCGCGATTCCGCACTTAACGAAAGCAATAAGGACTCATCCCCCCAGCGTCTGATCCTGATTCTTGAACCAGGCTAGCGCCTGATCGAGATGTTCCGGTTTGAAATCCGGCCAGTAATCTTCCACGACATAGAAATCCGCGTACACCGATTGCACCGGCAAAAAACCGCTGAGGCGTCTTCCGCCTCCCCAGCGTACGATCAGGTCCAGTTGGGAAACCTCCTGCGAGCGGATTCGGCCTTCGGCGAGCCCGGCCAGATCCCATTCCCAGTGGTAGTTGGCCAGGAAATTCACCTTGATGCCTTCACCTTGCCGAGTCTGGAAAGGCCTCAGCTCATCCGGCAGTTGAGACGAGCCGTATTTACCTACCACCAGCAGCGCCGCGCCACGGCGTGCGATCTCCAAGGCGAATTCCACGCAGGCGGAGCGGAACGCCTGAATCTGCGGTGAGGCTCTTTTGGTGTTGTCCTGGGTAAAGCCATACACGGAGACTTCGGGAATTCCCAGCTTCTTGCAAAGCTCGAACAGGGCCAGGCCCGGCTCGATACCAAATCGATACCCTTCTTGCTTGGCAAGCCCACGCTGAGTCGCCCAGCGTCGATTGCCATCGGGAATAAATCCTACATGTTTGGGTAGTGACCGTTTTGTCATGCTTGTCGGTCCATGGTTAATAGGCCAAAAATATTCGTGATACCCCTGAGGAGCTATCGGCTTTATCACGCACCATAGTCTCGCTCAATCTTTGTAACTCGAACCTTGAACTCAGAATACCAGCTTTTGTTGCCCGGGCGTGGTGCCCAGAATGCTGCTTCCAGTTTTTGATGGCTTCAACGCTATCCCAACACGAAAAGGTGAAACCAAGCCTCGAAATCCGAACCCAGGGGTTCCATGCAGGATTCATGACTCCGGCCACCTCAGCGAATCGCTCATCGCGAGCCCCAGACACGTGGAGGCTTCCAGGCTGACCGGTGTCAATACCGCACCCCCTCGACTGCTGACGTTCTGTAAACACCGGCACCTCACTACCACGCCAGCGGTCGATCGAGTGCCGCGAGCAGGGCAGCGTCGCGCTGATAGATATCCGGGCGAAATACCAACTCGCCGTCTTGCCCGGCCTGTACCGTCCAATAGTGCAGAATCACCGGCACGGGACGCGCCAGAGAGATATTGCGGGTCTTTCCTCTAGCAATCAGTGAGGCTATCCGGGCCGGGGTGCCGGTATCGTCGAAAAGGAGTTGGGCCAGTTCGAGTATGCCCTGCACGCGGATGCAGCCGGAGCTGAAGGCGCGCTGCTCTCGGGCGAACAGCCCTTGAGATGGTGTGTCATGCAGATAAACCAGATGATTGTTGGGAAAACGCAGCACGACTTGCCCCAGGGCGTTGTTCGGGCCGGGTCCCTGGCGCAGGATGACGTTGCCCGGATTCCACCAGTCGATCTGCCACGGATCCAGCCGCCGTCCCGAGGGACTCAGCACGCTCATGTTGCGTCGGGCCAGGTAACCCGGATCGCGGCGTACCCTGGGCAGAATGTCCTCGCGGCGGATGGTGGGCGGCACCGTCCAGGTCGGGTTGACGGTCAGATGGGTAATCGCCGAGCGCAGCGAGGGAGTGCGCCGATAAGGCTGGCCCACCACGATGCGCGAACGCCAGATTTCGCCATCGGGGCGAAAGTAGCTGACCCGGTAACCGGCAATGTCCACCAGCACGAAAGAGTCCGGCAGGCCGTGAAGCAGCCAGCGAGCGCGCTCCAGATTGACTCGTATCTGGTCGATGCGCTCGGCCACAGGAACATTGAGGGCCGCTCGGGTCTGGGGGCCGATGATGCCGTCCGTTTCCAGCAGATGGCGTTTCTGAAAACGACGTACGGCTCCCGCCAGAGGGTCATCGTAGCGGCGTGGGTCCAGGACCTCCGGCTCGGTGTCGGTAAACAGGTCCGCCGCCATGACTTCCAGCTCACCAATGATCGCCAGTCGCTCCCGCAGCAGCAGCACATCATCATGAACGTCTCCGGGCCGCAACGATTGTTGTCGAGCCGGCAGCATCGGCCAGCCGCCCTGCCGCTCGATATGACGATAGCGGGCCAGACCGGCGCGCAGGCGTTCATAGGGGGCCGCGGAAGGCCGTGCAAGCGTGAAGGCCTGTTCGAAGCGCTGGGCGTCCACCGCCTGGGAGATCGCCGCAAGATCCAGAGATGGGGCGTCGATGGGCACTTCCCAGCTTGGATCGACGCTATAGGGGTCCACCTTGCCGCGCTGCAGATGATGAAGCGCAGCCAGCAGGATACGGCTGATCTGTAGATCGAAACTGGCCCCATCCGCTGGCGTGCTTTCCATGGAGTACAGCTTGCGATACCCCGCTACCAAGGCATCCGGCCAGTAGTCCTGTGAGTTCAATCCATCCGCCTCCAGGCCACTCAGGGCTGCGGCGAAGCCGGCAACGGTATCGATCTCTTGCCAGGCAGGACGGCCTTGCCGGGCGGCATAGAAATTCTGCAGTATGATTTCTTCTCCGAGCAACTGTGCGGCCAGAGCGTCAGCTACAGCGGAATCCCTCTCATTGGCAAAACCCCAGGATGGCAGGAAAAGCATGAGCGAAAGAATTAGCGTCTTTAACCCTTTTGCTAAAGGCATAAACCTTTCCTTCTGCGTTTATGATCGGTCCTGGTTACTATATCGGCACCCGGCGAGGCACCACGAGCCAGCAAACCTCGTCTGTCCGTGTCCTGGCTCTAAGCGCAAAAGAGCCGATGGAAAGAATCAACATAGAACAAGAAAGGTGCTTGAATGGCGATAAAATTCTTGAGCCGGTGGCTTTCCGGCGCGTTTTTCGGCGTCATGTTACTGGGCATCCTGCCCGCCCAGGCAAACGATAACTTCCTGGCTCAAGTCTATAAGCCCGGTACGCTACACAAGATGGCGATGGATCAAACGCTGATTCGGCTGGCGCCCGGCGCCAATCCTCAGGTCTTGCGTCTGGCGGCCCGCGCCCTCTCCTGCGCCGACCCGGACGCAGATCGCCTGGCGGTGATCGATTTTTCGCTACCTTCCACCGAGCCCCGCCTCTGGGTCTTCGATCTGCAGCGCCGGAAGCTGCTGTTCAAGGAACTGGTTTCTCATGGTCAAGGCTCCGGCAATGCCATGGCCGAGACCTTCTCCAACGTCCCGGATAGCCATCAGTCCAGCATCGGGTTGTTTCGCACTTTGAACAGCTATCAGGGTAGCAACGGCTATTCCCTGCGCCTGGAGGGACTTGAGCCCGGTGTCAACGATCTGGCCTACCGGCGCGCCATCGTCATCCACGGCGCCGACTATGTCAGCGAGGCTTTTATCGAGCAGACCGGGCGTCTCGGACGCAGCCACGGCTGCCCGGCGGTACGACAAGAGATCGCCGCACCGCTGATCGACAGCATCAAGGAAGATCAGTATCTCTTTACCTACTACCCGGATCCGCAGTGGCTGGCGAGTTCGGACTTCTTTCACTGTGAACGGGACGAGGGGCAACTGGCGCTGAAATAAGCCAGCAAGCGGAATATGCCCTACCAATTGCTGATCAAGGCTTGGCTTGCAGATGACGTGAACAAGAGCCGTCGCATCTGAGGCATTGACGTCTGGTTGGGTGGGTTCAGCCACTGGCTTGGAGCGCTAACGAGAAGCCATACCGGATGCCACATCCCGTTGAATATCTTCCAGGCTTCCTTGAAGCAACCCGATCCAGATGGCATTACCCATCGAGTTCAGATGTATGCCATCGCCGATATGAAATTCATCCGAAAGATTTCCATTTTCATCGATCAAACTCGATCCTGCATCAACAAAAAACCGATTATTTAACGGTTCAATCCATGTTTTTACTCTAGAATTCAATTCTTTTATTCTGGTTGCATTCCATCCTCGTCTTTCACTCCCTTTCAACTCTTCATCGATAGGCAGCACAGCACTAAAAACAAGCGGAATCTGCTGAGGTATTTTCTCCACTATGGACTTTATATTAGCAAATATTTCATCGTTTTTTCGATATTTCATATCATTGATGCCGATAGATATGACGACAGTTCTTGCCTTGCTTATCGAGGTATAATCTTGAATTCGTTTCAAGACACCAACTGTTGTATCACCACCTATACCATAATTCACCGATAGACTCGCCACGGCACTGACAGCCAATCCCTGGGTAATACTGTCACCAATAAAAATAACAGATTTTTCGGGTATGTTTCCATCCATACGAAGATGATAGGCAAGCATCGTATGAAAGAATTCCGTGATTTCGGGTTTATCGGCATCAAGGCCGAGCTTGCTTTCGACGCGCTCGATAAAGTTACTTTTCAACAACACGACGACTAAAAACAAGTGAATACCAACCAAGTAAAACAGTATAATGCGCTTTTTCATCTTTTTATTATGCTACTTGATAGTTGTTGAGTGGCCCATCGGTTTTTGATTGCAGTCTAGACAAACAACGAATTTTCAATATTGCAAGGAAGCGAGCGAAACCGAACGAAGTATCGATTTTATGAGTAAGAAAGCTCTTTATACCAATCCGCATAGGGCGTGTTCTTGACCAGGTGACGATTGAAATCCTTGGCGCCGTCCGTCCACCATACCGGCCCGCGTTCGCCGAGGGCGATTTTCGCGGCATCGACGGCCTTCCTGGCAGCGATCAAACGTTCTTCATTCTCTTCGTTAAGTGCGGCTTTTACTTCGCGTCGGGCAACCATCAAATCGTACACGAAAGACTTACGCTTCTCTTCGGACAAGTGCGGGTTGCTCGCTCGCCACAAGCGTCCCTTGACGACGATATAGCGACCATCCGGCGTGACTGGAGGTTTCAAGGCAGCACTCTCCTTCGTCAGCTTAGAAGAATGTTATCCAGTAGCACGAAAAACGGCCATGATGGGGTCATCAAGGCCGCTTTTTCATTGCATTAACTGATTCAGAAATTCGGCTTGCGCTTCTCAACGAAGGCGCCCATGCCTTCGCTCTGCTCTTCACTGGCAAAGCACAGGGCGAACAGGCTAGTTTCCAAGGCCAGGGCGCTGTCCAGGTCCTGATCCATGCCATCGTGAACCGCCTGCTTGGCGGCGCGAACCGCCTGAGGGCCGTTGCCTTTGAGCTGTTTGGTGATTTCCTCGGCGACGCTTTCCAGCTCGCCTTGGGGCACGACACGATTGACCAGGCCGATACGCAGAGCCTCATTGGCGTCGATCTTGCGCCCGGTGGTGATCAGATCAAGGGCCATGGCGGGACCGACACGACGCGGCAGGCGCTGGGTGCCGCCGAAGCCGGGAATCACGCCGAGACCCACTTCCGGCTGACCGAAAACGGCGTTGTCGCTGGCGACGGCCCAGTCGCAGGCCAGGGCCAGCTCGCAGCCGCCCCCCAGGCAGAAGCCGTTGACCAGAGCTACCACTGGCACCGGCAAACGCTCCAGACGCTTGACCGTGGCCAGGGCCTGGCCGGCGAAAATTCGAGCCTCTTCCGGGGTCTTGTCGCGCATCTCACTGATATCCGCTCCAGCGACGAAGGATTTCTCCCCGGCGCCGGTGATCAGTACGGCGCGTAGATCCCTGCGCGCTTCCAGCTCATCGAGAGTTTCATCCAGCGCCTTGATCAGATCGCTGTTCAAGGCGTTGAGCGCCTTGGGACGGTTGAGGGTCAGCCGCATAATGCCGGCGTCTTCGCTCTTTTCGATCAGGTTATCGCTCATGGAACAACCTCCTTATTTATATTCATAGAAGCCGCGGCCGCTCTTGCGGCCCAGATGCCCCGCCGCGACCATGCGCTTGAGCAGCGGGCAGGGTCGATATTTCGGGTCGCCGAAGCCATCCTGCAATACCTCCATGATGGCAAGGCACACATCCAGTCCAACCAGATCCGCCAGGGCCAGCGGACCCATGGGATGATTGGCGCCGAGCTTCATGGCCTGATCGATGGCTTCCGGAGTAGCGGCGTTTTCCTGCACCAGAAAGGCGGCCTCGTTGATCATCGGCACCAGCAGGCGATTGACCGCGAAACCCGGGGAATCGGCGATGGCGACCGCGGTCTTGCCCATTTGTTCGGCGAGCTGTTCGACACGCTTTACCGTGTCGTCCGACGTCTGCTCCGCGCGGATCACCTCGACCAGTCCCATCACCGGCACCGGATTGAAGAAATGCATGCCCACCACCCGCTCCGGACGCTCGCTGACCGCCGCCAGCCGGGTCAGCGACAGCGAGGACGTATTGGAGGCGAGAATCGCCTCCCGGCTCAAGGCGCTCAAGTCACGAAAGAGCTTTTCCTTGAGTTCCGGATCTTCCGGCGCCGCCTCGATAATGATCTCGCAGTCGCTCAGCGCATCGAGTTTCGAGGTGGTCTCGAGTCGCGCCAAGGCGTCGTCGCGATCACTTTCGCTCAGCCGATCCTTGCTGACCAGTCTATCGAGTCCTCTATTGATACTGCCTTGGGCGCGTTCGAGCGGCTCGTCCGCCACGTCATAAAGTTTGACGTTCACGCCGCTGCTGGCCAGTACCTGGGCAATCCCTTGCCCCATGGTGCCGGCGCCAACGACACCTACATTCATGTTGCTCATTCGATCGCTCCTTGAAACGTGGATGGAAACTATTGCTTGCGCGCCATTTCTCGCAGCACGAACTTCTGAATCTTGCCGGTGGAGGTCTTGGGCAAATCGGTGAAGAATACGTAGCGCGGTACCTTGAAGTGCGCCAGGCGTTCCCGACAATAGGCAACGATTTCCTGCACGGTGGTATCTTCCTGGCCCGCCTTGAGCTTGATGAAGGCGCAAGGGGTCTCGCCCCACTTCTCGTCCGGGCGCGCCACCACCGCCGCCTCTTCCACCGCCGGATGGGAATAGATGACATCCTCCACCTCGATGGTGGAAATGTTTTCACCTCCGGAAATGATGATGTCCTTCAGACGATCCTTGATCTCGATATAGCCGTCCGGATGCCACACCGCCAGGTCGCCGGTGTGATACCAGCCGCCGCGCAGCGCCGTCTCGGTGGCTTGCTCATCCTTGAGATAGCCTTTCATGACATTGTTGCCACGCATCAGGATTTCGCCGATGGTCTCCCCATCCTTGGGCACCGGCTCCAGGGTTTCGGAATCCGCCACGCACAGCGCTTCCAGCAGGTGCCCGCGCACTCCCTGGCGGGCCTTGATCCTGGCGCGAGCCTCCAGGGGCAGCTCGTTCCAGGCATCTCGCCAGGCGCAGACGGTGACCGGCCCATAGACCTCGGTCAACCCGTAGACGTGGGTCACCTCGATGCCCAGGTTCTCGATGCCGGCAATCACCGAGGCGGGCGGCGCGGCGCCGGCCACGGTGACCTTCACCGGTCGACCCAGGTCGCGCTTGTCCTCATTCGGCAGATTGACCAGGCCGTTCAAGACGATGGGCGCGCCGCTGAAATGCGTGACGCCTTCCTCGTCCAGCAGCGCCATGACCTTCCTGGCCTCGACCCTGCGCAGGCAGACGTTGGTGCCCGCCGCCGCGGCGATGGTCCAGGGAAAGCACCAGCCGTTGCAGTGGAACATCGGCAGGGTCCACAGATAGACCGGATGGTGTGGCATGGCCCATTCGAGAATATTGCTGACCGCGTTCAGGTGAGCGCCGCGATGATGGTAGACCACCCCCTTGGGCTTGCCGGTGGTGCCGGAGGTGTAATTCAGCGAGATGGCCTGCCATTCGTCCTCCGGCAGACGGTACGGCGCCTCCGGGTCCCCCTCCGCCAGCAGCTCCTCGTATTCCAGCTCGCCGATGCGTCGCGCCTCGCCCTCGAACAGCTCGTCCGCCACGTCGACGATCAAGGGTCTGGTCTCGAGTCCGGCTACCGCCTCCTCGATGACATCGACGAACTCCGGATCCACCAGCACCGCCTTGGCTTCACCGTGTTCGAGCATATAGGCAATGGCTTGAGCGTCCAGACGAATATTCAAGGTATTGAGCACGCAGCCCGCCAGCGGAATCCCGAAGTGAGCCTCGAACATCGGCGGCACGTTGGGCAGCATGGTGGCCACGGTCTGCCCGGGCTGTATACCGTGCTTTTGAAGCGCCGAGGCCAGGCGACGACAGCGCTGCCAGGTGGTGAGCCAATCCCGGCGCAGATCGCCATGCACCACCGCCGGATAGTCCGGGTAGATCTGCGCGGTGCGCTCGATGAAGGTCAGCGGCGATAGCGCCACGTGATTGGCTGGAGTCCGGGGCAAGCCCTGTTCGAAGATAGAAGTTGCCATGGTGTACGTCTCTCGTCTGCTGATGCGTTGATTGTCGTGACGTTGCCCGACGCCGTGTCGCTGGCCTCTGTTGCGCTCCTACTGTCCTGCATCCTTGAGTGCCGTGCCTTCGTCCACTGCTTCATCCGGTATGGCGCGCTGAGCCTCCCGACCGAACAGATTTTGCTTCTCCACGAGAAAATAGAGCACTACCCCGGCAGTCAAGCCCCAGCCGGCGCCATATACCGCCAGCACCACGGCCATCGTGCCCGCCACGCCGCGTTCGGCAGTGGTCCTGGTCTGCTCGATGCCCACCATCAGACAGATGTAACCAGTCAGCAGCAAGGTCAGGGAGAGCGCGATGGGCAGCACGGGCTGGAACATGCTGACCAGCGGTAGCGTGAACAGGGCAATGAACCCGGTGATCCAGAACGTCCCCCCGCCGCTGTAGATGGATTCCATAGCGTTACGGCCATACTTGTAGCGCTCGGCCATGGTGGCGGTCACGGCGGTCCAGATCGGCCCGGCCAGCCCTGGGTAGGGCGCCAGGAAGGCATGCATGAGGTTACGAATGGCGGTGACATGGTGAATTCGGTCGGTACTGTAGTCGATCTTTTCATCGGTGCGTAGATGATCGACCCGTGACATCAGGCTGCGGCCCACCACGATGTCACCGAAGGCGATGACATAGGCGATCACCGCGGTAGGCACCGCCAGCATAAAGACATCCAGGTCCGGAAAGCCCACCACGAACGGCAGATAAGACCACATGTCGCTGAAATTGGGTCGAGTGACGCCCCACTCGATGGCCGGGAGCGGGTACTCGCCAATCGCCCAGGCCACAAGGATGGCGACGACCATGCCCGGCACCATGCCGTAGTTGGAAATTCTGCGGATCATGGCGTGACTCTGGACCCAGCCGCGAAACGCTGCGGAGAACAGCATGAAGATCGCGATCAGCATACCGATGACCAGCGAGATCGGCGTTTCCGCCAGTCGACCTCCCTGCTGTATCTCTCCGGTGATGGCAGCGATACCGGCCCCCATGATGATGCCTGCCTGCAGCGAGTTGGGCACCAGATGCACCAGTTTTCGGCCCAACCCGGTCACGCCCAGGAGGAAAAAGATCAGGAACACCAGAAACTGCAGGGCAAACAGCGCCTGGGTGGCTTCCACGCCCGGCTCGAAATCCCCGAGGAAAACCAGCACGACGGGAATCGCGGGAGTGATCCAGCCCGGCACCAACGGCACGCCCAACAACGCCGGCAGCATGAAGCCGATGCCACACACCACCACGAAGGCCAGGGCCACGTCGTAGGGCAGACCCAAGTACTGCTCGAGCAGGGGAATCATGGCCAGGCTGACGACGAACATGATCAACCCCTGGATCATTTCCGCCATTTCCCAGCGGTAGTGAACGAAGGGCAGACGAATCTTGAATGGCCCTGCGGGCCAGTAGGGTTGCTCTTCGCCATCTTTGCGTTGTTTTAATTGCATGCGGATTTTCTGCTCATTGGACAGTAGCGGATGTGACAGACAAACGGTGGAAATAGGATGACATCATGCCGCCGGCTCGACGTCCCGCGATACGGAACATAGACCAGCGGAACGGCGCGCATCAGACGTGAACCCCGAATTCGCCGAGGCTCTGCGTGCCCGCCTCGATGATCGAGCGCTGGGCACGACCGATGGGCAACCAGTGGCGCAGGGCGAAGTCCGCGCCGGCGAGCTTGGCATGGTAGAATACCTGGTCGTTGCTGCCCGCATCCAGGGCAGCCTGGGCGACCAGGGCGGCGTGTCCCATCTGCCAGGCGCACAGCACATGGCCCGCCAGAGAGAGAAACGGTGTGGCGTAGGCCTGCACCGCATCCAGACCCTGGGCGTCGTCACTACCCTGTTCCAATACCTGTTTCATGGCGGCCTGGAGATCCGAGATTCCGAGAGTCAGGCTATCCCCCAATGGCCGGAGCTTGACGCTGCCCTGCAACTGTCGCGCGATATTACCGACCTCTTCGAGCAAGGTGCTCAACGCCGCGCCCTGGTCGCGCTGCAGCTTGCGACCGGCCAAGTCCAGGGCCTGGATGCCGTTGGTGCCTTCGTAGATCGGCGCGATACGCACGTCCCGCAGCAGTTGAGCGGCGCCGGTTTCTTCCACGTAGCCCATGCCGCCATGCACCTGAATGCCCAGGGAGGTGATTTCCACCGCCTGATCCGTGGAAAACGCCTTGACCACCGGGATCAGGATATCGACTCGAGCTTGAGCGGCCTTGCGGATGGCAGCGTCTTCATTATGACGCGCCTGATCCATCTGAGCCGCGCAGTAAAGCGCCAGCGCCCGCAGCGCGTCCGTGCGAGCACGCATGGAAAGCAGCATGCGACGCACGTCGAAATGATCGGCAATGGCGCAGGGCGCGCCGCCTCGCGCTTTGGAGCTGCGCCCTTGCATGCGCTCCTGAGCGTAGGCCAAGGCCTGCTGGCTGGCGCGTTCCGCCACGCCGACGCCTTCCAAGCCGACCTTGTGGCGGGCCTCGTTCATCATGGTGAACATATGATTCAGGCCGCGGCCCTGCTCCCCTACCAGGTAGCCCACCGCGCCGCCCTTTTCCCCGAAACTCAGGGTGCAGGTGGGAGAGCCGTTGATACCCAGCTTGTGCTCGATGGAAGCGCAGACCACGTCATTGCGCTCTCCCAGGCTGCCATCCTCGTTGACCAGGAACTTGGGTACCAGGAACAGGGAAATACCTTTGTTGCCTTCCGGCGCATCCGGGGTGCGCGCCAGCACGAAGTGGATGATGTTCTCCGCCGCGTCGTGTTCGCCCCAGGTGATATAGATCTTCTGCCCGCTCAGCAGGTAATGGTTCTCCTCAGGCGCAGCACGAGTGCGTACCTGAGAAAGATCCGAGCCCGCCTGGGACTCGGTGAGATTCATGGTGCCGGTCCATTCGCCGCTCACCAGTTTTTCCAGATAGCGGGACTTGAGCTTGTCGCTGCCGTGCTGGGAAAGCGCCTCGATGGCGCCGGCGGTCAGCATCGGGCAAAGGCCCAGGGCCATGTTGGCGCCGTGCAGCATTTCCTGCACCGCGCTGGCCACCACCTCAGGCAGGCCTTGACCACCCCATTCTTCCGCCACGCCGATACCGTTCCAGCCTCCTTCTACATAGGCGCGATAGGCATCGGAAAAGCCGCTTGGCGTGAAGACCTGATCGCCTTCCAGGCGACAGCCTTCCCGGTCGCCGGAGGCGTTGAGCGGCGCCCAGACTTTCTCGGTAAGCCGAGCGGCTTCCTCGAGCACCGCCTCGATCAAATCCGGGCCGGTTTCCGTGAAGACAGGCAGTTCGAGTGAAGCGTGCTCGAGCAGTTCGCCGAGCACGAAGTTGATATCGCGAACCGGGGCAGTATAGGGAATCATGACGATACCTAGGGGATAAATGGCGAAGTTTAAAGTAGATACACTGCCGGATTTTAACCATTATCTTTAGGTCGCAGTAAAACGAAACCGCCCCTAGCCTTGCTGCTTCAGTTCTTGATCGCTGCCTTCGTCGAGAGGCTCTTGCGGGCCGAAATACGGCGTTTCGACCTCCTCCGGACGCGGCGGGCCAACGATGGGTTCCGCCGTATCGACCCCGGGCACCACCTCGGACAAGTCCTCGTGATGCTCGTGTTCCAACGCGCCCTGTAACCGTTCATCGGTAATGCCCAGTTCGGCGCCTACCGCGGACATCGGTGTATTGGGCGCGAAAGGCGCCACCGGGATCGGCGCCGGGCGCACGCTGCGTCGCCAGGTGAAGAACAGCACCATGAAAACCCCCAGCGCGGCCAGAGACCAGAACAGCCCCGCATCATCGAAGGCGGTCATCGCCGGGCCAATCAGGGAAGGGCTGAGGCTCGAGCCGATGGCGTTGATCAGCAGCAGTCCCTGGCTCATGCGCACCAGCGCTCCCGCCGGCATGCGGTCTGCCGCGTGGCTGACGGTTACCGGATATAGGGCGAACACCCCGCCGCCAAGCAGAAACAGCAGCAGCGCCAACTGCCAGGGGTCATGAGGCAGCAATACCATTCCCAGAGAAATCAGTGCACTGAAGAGACTGATCAATATCAGCACCAGCTGACGATCGTGGCGATCGGACCAGCGACCGATCGGGTATTGCAGCAGCATGGCACCCAGCACCACGATCGCCATCATCTGTCCCACTCGCTCCAACGGCAGCCCGATATGCTGTAGATAAAGCGGCAGGAGACTATAGATCGCGGCGACCAGGATGCCGGAGCCGAAGCTTCCCATGACGCCGGTGGGGGTGATCACGATCAAGCGGTAGATCGGCAAGGGCTCCGCGTGCTCGATCAATGGCGAAACTCGCGGAATCATTGCCATGGGCAGCACGGAAAGCGCCGCCAGCATGCCCACGATCATGAAGGGCGCGGTCTCGTCCAGATCCTTGGTGGCGCCTATCATCAACTGTCCGATGACCCCGGCGGCGTAAAGCGAAATCATGTAAAGCGCCAGCAGCCGGCCACGGACTTTCTCGTCGCCGGAAGTCAATAGCCAGCTCTCGATCACCAGATAAACCCCCACCGTGGCCCAGCCACCGATCAGACGCAGCACGAACCAGGCGCCGGCGTCGAACCATAATCCTTGCAGCAGCACGCTGGCCGCCACCAGCGACGCGAAGCTGCCGTAGGCGCGGATATGCCCGATACGCAGCAACAGGCGATCGTTGAACAGCGCGCCGATAGCAATACCGATGAAGTAAGCGGAGGATACCCAGCCGATGACCAGGGCGGAAGCGCCCTGAGCATCCAGGCGCAGTGTGATCAAGGTCGCCAGGAAGCCGTTGCCGATACCAAGAATGAAAAGGCCCAGCAGTGGCGCCAACGCCATCATGAGAAGCTGACGAGACATGAGTTAATCCGACAGGCAAGCGAAAGCGCGAAGAAATTTCGCATGCATCATACGTTGATTTTTTGCCGTGAAAAGGTTTATTTGCGACGCTTTTTAACGGCAATAGCGACATATAATTCCAAGTTATCGAAATATCGACCATTAATGCATTTTCTAAACAGCTTTTCCGTTGATGCATGAAAATTTCATGCCTGATGGCATCGGCTTTTATCATCAGTATGATTGGGCTTTACAACGCTTCTCGGAAAAACTCCATGAACGAAACACCGACAAACGATGTTCAGCGAACCACCGCCGTTCCTCCGGATACCACCATGGCCATGGTGGTGTACGGTCTTTACCTGGCGGGCTTCGTGGTGGGCTTCACGCCATTGATCGGGGTCGTCATCGCTTACGTCTACAAGGGCAAGGGGCCGCACTGGCTCGACGAGCATTATCGCTATCAGATTCGCACCTTCTGGATTTCCTTGGTGTACGGCATCATCGCCTTCGTGTTGAGTTTCATCGGTATCGGCCTGCTGCTGATGGTGGCGCTCGCGGTGTGGATGATCATTCGCTGCGTCAAGGGCTTCAAGGGCCTGCAGGAAAAACGGGCCCCCCATAACCTGGAGACTTGGCTGGTCTGATGACAACACAGACTTCCGATACGATGAGCTGGCAGGCTCGCACTATCGCCCGCTTATGGCAGTGGTTGGCCGACTGGCGACTGGCCAGCCTATGGCGGCTAGCGCGGCTGTCTGGCCCGTGGATCTATCGTCTGAGCCGACGAGAAAGGCGTGTAACCATTGCCAATCTCGCCCAGGTGTTTCCCGAGCGCAGCGAAGATGAACGCATGCGACTTGGCCGTCAGAGCATGATTCATTCCACCGCCACCATGCTGGAACTGGGCTTCGCCTGGATGGCCGCGCCCAGGCGAGTGGAAAAAGCCATCCTGACGGTGCAGGGCCGGGAGCTTCTCGATAAGGCCCGAGCCGAAGGACGTGGCGTGATCGTGCTGGCCCCGCATTTCGGTAACTGGGAAATTCTCAACTTCTGGCTTTCCAGCCATTTCCCCTTCACCGCCATGTACGAGCCGCCCAAGATCGACGCTCTGGACTCGATCATACGTCACGGCCGAGAGCGCCAGGGCGCGAAGCTCGTCCCCACCAATTCCCGAGGCGTGGCGGCGCTGCTCAAGGCGCTCAAGCGCAGCGAGGCGGTAGGCATCCTGCCGGATCAGGAGCCGGACTGGGGCAGCGGCGTATTCGCGCCTTTCTACCAGCGCGAGGCTTACACCGGCACGCTGTTGCCCAAGCTGGTGGCGCGCACCCAGGCCAAGGTCGTCACCGGCGTGGCCAGACGGGTACCGGGAAAAGGCTTCGAGATTCATTTTCTGGCCGCGGATGAGCGCGTTTATTCAGAAGACGAGCTGCAATCCGCCACCGGGGTCAACGCCAGTGTCGAAGCCGCGATCGACCTGGACCCAGTGCAATACCAATGGGAATACAAACGCTATCGCAAGACCCGGGCGGAATTCGAAAAGCGCCCGGACTGGAAGCGCTTTCGTCTCTATAAATGACTGGTTTGTCTCAGGGTCTTCCGAAAGCATCTCGCAGTATTCCTCGCCAGGCAGACATGGGAGACGAGTCTTCACCGGATCGAGGCGTCAGACCAGCCTGGAAGCCTAGGGCGTGAAAAGGCGCCAATAGCGCTGGATCCTGGCTGAACAGATGCACCGGCACGTCCGGACTTGCCTCTTCGCCGACGATCAGCGGCGCCGCCGGATGATCGCCCATCACCATCAGCAGTGCATCCTCCCCCAGATAGCGCGTCGCCCATTGCAGCGTCACTTCCAGAGAGTAGGCCACCGCCTGGGCATAATGCTCGCGTACCCGGTCCATGTCCCGCCAAAGCGCTTCCGGCAGCTCACCTGCCTGCGCCCAGGCATCGAATACGCCACCGTCGTCGATGGCGGACCAGGACAACACCGGCAGGATCGGCGTCCAGGGTGCATGACTGCTGATCAATGCCATGTGCACGAACAGCGGCGCCTCGGCGGGTTCGCGCAGGCGTCGCTGAAAATCCGTCAAGGTGTATTGATCCGGCATGGTCACCCAGTTCAAGGCGGGGCCCCGATAAGGAATATCCTTGGCTACCTGCAAATGATCGAATCCATAAACGCGACCTTCCGGCCAGGGCTGGGTGATCGCCGGCAGCACCGCCAGGGTTTGGTGGCCGCTAGCGGCGAGATCCTGCACCAGGCTGCCGGAAAAATGCTCGCGCAGCAGGCGGTAATCCAGATCGTTGTCGATGGTGATGCCACTGAGCACGCTGGCATGGGCAAGCCAGGACTGGCCGCCGCGAATCGGCGAGCGCAGTCGACCGCTGACGGTTTCTACTCCGGCGCCTGCAAGCCGCGGCGCCATCTGGCGTAGCACAGCCTCGAGCCGCTCTGCGGAGGCAGGATCGTCATATAAAGACATGCCGTAGGATTCGATGAATACCAGCAAGACATCCTTGCCCGCCAGTCCCGGCAGAGGCGCGACGGACAAACCGCTTTTCTCGAGGTGGGCCAGAAAACGCCGGCGCTGATCCAGCGTCTTCAGCGCCAGCCTCGTTTGATTCGTGAGGGTATTCGCCAGCGGCATGGCATAGGCCTGCTTCACGCTTTTCTCCTGGCCGAGCATGGACCAGCCGCCAATCCCCAGAGCGATGGCGCCCAGCAGCGCAATTCCCGACATTGCCCATTGAACCGGTTGCAAGGCCCGTCGGCAGGAGAGCCGTCCCAGTTGAGACGCCAGCCCCCAGACGAGCAGCAGAGCCAGTACCGACACAATCAATATCAGCAGCCAGGCCAGCGGCGCGCCGAGGTTGCTGCGCAGCAGCTGCTCAAGCGCCTTGAGCAGCGGCGCGTCCAGCAGCAGATTGAGGGGGCGTCCGAGTATCTGCCAGACCGCCTGGCGGGCGATCAAGAGCACAAGGCCGATCGTCAGTAAAAGAGCGGTCAGGGCCGTCAGCCAGCGCCGGGGCGGCAGCAGGATTAGCAGCCCCAACACCAGCAGCACGTCCAGCGGCACCGGCCCGGGAGGCGGCTCACCGCCGAACAGCAGTACGACGCCCCAGCTCAGTCCGGTCAGGGCCAGGGACAAAAATGTCAGACGTAATAGATAGATCATCGGTTCGGATGTTTTCCAGAAAACATAGGCCCTAGAATACGGCAACCCTGACCGCGAATGCACAGACAGACCACCGGAGCTCGATCATGTCCATCGTTTTATGGCAATCCTTGACTAGTGCCGACCTCGCCGCGGCACTGCGCCCGGACAGCGTGGCGGTGATGGTGCTCGGCGCCGTGGAACAGCACGGCAAGCATCTGCCGCTATCCACGGATCTGGATATCGGGCAAGGATTGCTGAATGCGGCCTTGGAACGCCTCGAGCCGGAGCGCTCGGTACTCGTGTTGCCGCCGCTTGCGGTCGGCGCAAGCGAGGAGCATGACGACTTTCCCGGCACCCTGAGCCTGCCGGCGGCCACCGCCCAGGCAGTGATCGAGGCCCTGGGGGACAGCGTGGCCCGCAGCGGAATCCGGCGGTTGGTGCTGATCAACAGCCACGGCGGCAACCAGTCGATCCTGGCTCAGGCCGCCCTGGCGCTCAGGCGCCGCCACGGCATGCTGGTGGTCAAGGCGTTCTATATGCGCATGTCGCCGCCGGAGGATTCGATTCCACGTGAAGAATGCCACCACGGCCTGCACGGCGGCGCCATGGAAACCGCGATGATGCTGCATCTGGCGCCAGAGCGGGTACGCCGCGAGCATATCGCTCACTCGTCTTCCATCGGGGAAGCCCGCGCTGCCGAAGGTCAACTGATCGGCCCGGAGGGCGAGGCGGCCTTCGCCTGGCTGGCCCAGGATCTGCATCCGGATGGTGTAGCGGGCAACGCCACGCTTGCCAGCACGGCGCTCGGCGAGCGCCTGGTTACACACTTCGGCGAGCGTCTGGCGCGGGTGATCCGGGAAGCGTCGGAAATGGATATTTCCCGTTTTCACCCCGACTGCTGAGACTGCTCGTTTTCGAAGGCTTCCTCCAGCCAATGGCCGGCGCGTTCGGCCTTGGCGTGCAGGTAGCGACGATTGTGGGTGGTCACGCGACCGAACAGGCCCTGGCGCCCCACCACCTCGATACCGCCGTTGGCCAGCGCCTCGATCTTGAGCGGATTGTTGGTGAGCATTTGCACGCAGTCCACTTCCAGCGCCCGCAGCATATCCACCGCGACCCGATACTGGCGCTCATCGTCACCGAAGCCCAGCACCTGATCCGCATCCAGGGTATCGAAACCGCTGTCCTGCAGGGCGTAGGCCCGCAGCTTGTTGGCCAAGCCGATGCCTCGCCCCTCCTGGGCAAGATAGAGCAGAATACCCCCGCCCTGGGCGTCGATGTCTGCTACCGCGCCGCGCAGCTGCTCACCGCAGTCGCAGCGCAGGCTGGCGAACAGATCGCCGGTCAGGCACGCGGAATGCAGACGCAGCGGCACCGCGCTTTTCCACTTCTTCCGATCGCCAATCAGGATGGCCAGGTGCTCCCGCAGGCCGTCGCTTTCACGAAAGAGCACGAAACGGGAAGCTTCCGCCTCCGCCAGCGGAATCCTCGCCTCGCTGATGCGCACCAGGCCGCCGTCCGCCTGGATCAGACAATCCGCTGCTGCCTGCGCGGATACGGAAAGCAGCCGCCCCTGGGCCACGAAGTCGTCAACCTTTTCCCGGCATCCCGCGCGTATTCCGACGGTCAGCGCGGCGGGAATCAACAGCGCTCGACGCATCAGGTTGAGCGCTGCCGTATCCGCGGTACCGGCCTCCTTCGGGTCCGCGAACAGCGCCAGCTCCTGGGAAGAGGTGCCGAACGCCAGCGTCTGCAGCGCACGCAGGGAAAGCGGGGCTCTCGAACCCAGCGCCAGACAGGCTGCCTCCCCTTCGATTTGCGTGCCGAGAGCGGCCATGCGATGCACGCTTACCACCATCGCCGGCGCTTCACCGCAAACCTCGAGCAGCGAGGCCATGTCTTCGGTATCCAACCCTTCCACCGGATGCACCAGCCGGTCTCCGGCAGGGTCCGTCAGCAGCACGGGCAAACCACGGCGCAAATCGAAAATCGCACGCTCAACCTGATACATGAAAAGCTCCTTCGCTATGGCTATTGTCCTGAGTCGCCGAACTGCCCATGATGATCGCTTCCAAATCCGGAGACGTACCATGACAGGGCGGATTGACGACGCTATTTCGATGATCGGCGATGAAGACCGCGCCTGGCAGGCGCTGCTGCAGGCACGTTCTCATGATTGGTCGCGCGGCCCCTTCCACTATCGGGACTGTCGAGGCGGGCTGACGCTGGAAGAAGATGGCCGCTATCGGGCGCAGCCGGCGCTGGACCCTGCCGCCAGCACCTTGATCGACGCTCTCGCGCCGCTGGTCTTGCCGAATGGACCGCAAGTGGTTGCCCAACTCGGGCAAAGCCTCGATGGGCGCATCGCCACGGAAAGCGGTGCCTCTCACTACATCAACGGACTGGTCGGCCGCGTGCATCTGCATCGGTTGCGCGCCCTGGTGGACGCGGTACTGGTGGGCGCCGGCACCGTGGCGGACGACGACCCGGCCCTTACCGTGCGTCATGTCGAAGGCCCCCAGCCCCTGCGGATAGCGCTGGACCCTCGTGCACGGCTGTCGCCGCAAAGACGGCTTTTTCAATGCGAAGAGGCGCCCACCCTGCACCTGATCGGCGAAAGCGCACGACCGCTCTCCGGCCTGGGGAATCATGTCGAGACTCGGCGTCTTTCGGTTCAGGCCGGCGCCGTTTCTCCCTGGGACGTGATAGAAACATCGCGGGAGCGCGGCTGCCGGCGAATATTGATCGAAGGCGGCAGCGCCACCCTGTCGAGGTTTCTCGAAACGAACGCTCTGGATCGCCTGCATATCCTGGTAGCGCCGCTGGTGATCGGCTCCGGCCGCCCAGGTATCAGCCTGCCGCCTATCGATACCTTGGATCAGGCGCGCCGCCCGCCCTGCCGGCATTTCTCCCTGGGCGAGGAGGTGCTGTTCGACCTCGACCTTCGCCAGCCCTGAATTTGCCTTGTCGTATTGTCGCGCTCCCGAACCCGGCGTTTTCGTGCCATGGCCGCTGCGCCCCCACAGCAGGACCAGCGCGCCGGGCAGGCTCGAAAGCAGCACCAGAATGCCGTAGGTGACGGAAACCGCCACGCCTTCCGCGGACGACAGACCCGCCAGAACCCAGACGCCGGCGGCGGCGCCTTCTCGCCAGCCCCAGCCGGCGAATGACAGCGGAATCGCCATGGCAAGCAGCAGCGGCGGCATCAGCGCCAGCAGCGTCGACAGCGGCGCGTGGACACCGATAGCCCGAGCCGCGCAGACCATTACCAGCATGTAGCTGACCACGATAAGCAAAGAGGACAAGCCTTGAAATACCAGCGCGCGGGGTTCGAGCAGCGTTCGCCACAGGTCGTTTCGCATGCCTCTGAGAAGCCGTGGCGGCCGGCGCTTGAGGTAGTGGATGAGACAGCTGAATAGCGAGGCCAGCAACAGCACGCCGACCAGCGTTCCCGCGAACACATCCAGGCTCGGGATAAAAACCCTGGCGTCCTGAAAGCTCGATGCCAGTTTCGCTGTCCAGCCCGCGATCATTGCTTGCCAGAGCGGCGACAGCAGCAGCGTCGACACGGCGATTGCTCCCAGGGCAACCTGCCCCGAAAGGCGCTCGATCACCACGGCGCGGATCGCGCGCTGGCGCTTGATATCTTGCCAGCCGTCGCCTTCCTGCCGCGCGTGTCGCCAGGCGCGGGCGGCGTCGCCGCCGACGCCGCCGGGCAGGCACTGGTTGAGGAAAGTCGCCAGATAGTATTCGCCCAACGCGGAGCGAAAGCGCATCGCCACCCCCAGTCGGCGCTGGGTAAAGTGCCAACGCCAGGCGGATAGCGCCACCTGAGGCACGCTGACGAGAAGCGCCAGCACGACCCAGCCCGGCTGGATATCGTGCCAGAAGGCCACCACCTGAGACAGGTCCACCACCAGGAACAGCGCCCCCAGCAGAGCCAGGCTTGCGGCCCAGCGAAGCCATCGAACGGCGTCGGTTCGAGTCAGTCTCAAGAGCGCTCCCCGGGCAATGCCAGCAGGTCCAGGTGGCCAACCTCCAAAGTGACCAGCCCCTCGCGAAACTGCATGCGCCGCCACAGCCACCAGTCTTTCAGCCAAGCGCTGGTACTTCCACTGTTTATCGAAGCGGCCTGCTCCATGGCGGCCTGCTCCACGGCGGCCTGCTCCACGGCGGCCTGCTCCACGGCGGCCTGATACCAGCCGTCGATCAAGGCGATACCCAAGGCTTCATCCCCCGCTTCGGTCGCGAGACGCCAGGGGCTCGCGGCCAGTTCCACCCGATAGCCGCGCCGCTCCAGGCAGCGCGCCAGAAAGGTCGGCGCCTCGCCGCCCAGGGCCGGTCCCAGCCCCTTGTCGCGCCGCTGATGATCACGAAATAGCGCCAGCACTCGGGCGTCATGCACGACGAGATCATCAGGGCCATCCGACACAAAGCGCCAGTCCCCGTCGACGCTCAGCGTCATCAATACCGCGGCGCCGGCGTCAACGCAGCCTTCCGCCAGGGTCTCGAGCCAGTTCGCGGAAAACAGATCGAGCAGCGCGGTGCCGCTGACCAGATCGCAGTCTTTCAGGGCGTCATGCATGCTGTCCGGCGCCCTCAGCCAGCGGGCCAGATCTTCCTGATGGCAGCGCCATTCAAGCGGGGCGTTCGGCGGATCGTCAGGCGGCGTTACCCGTGCCAGCAGCTCAGGGTCGTTGTCCAGTAGACGCCAGCGCTGGGAAAACGGTAGACGCGGCGCCAGATAGCGCAGATTGCTGCCGGTGCCGCAGCCCAGGTCGATTATCGCTAGAGGTCGATGGGAGCGCGGAGGCAGCCAATCCTTGAGGCGCGCCGTCAGAGCCGAGCTGCGCGCCCTGGCATCCGCGGCTTCCCGCAGAGACAGCCAGTCCGAGGCAAAGGGTTTAGCGTCGCGATTGTGGTGGCGTTTGACATCGCTCATGGGGAGACCTCATCCAGACGACAGCAGCTCAGGGCACGAGCAAAGGCAAGCCCGGCGCTTGTCCAGTCCGCCAACGTCTGGCGTGCCGCCACCGCGCCGGCGCGATAGCCTTCCCGCTGCGGCGGATTCTCGAACCACTCCCGCAGCGCTCGGGCGAACGCCTTGCTGTCACCGGGGGGGACCCGCCATCCCGCCTCCGCCGGCAGCGTATCCGCCAGGGCGCCGCCGGTAGTGGCGATCACCGGCAGGCCCCGAGCCAGGGCCTCGGTTATCACCATGCCGTAACCTTCGTAAAACGAGGGCAGCACCAGTACATCCGCTTGATGATAGGCCGCCTCGAGAGTGGCGACGTCGCACTCGCCGTCGAAGCTGATGCGCGATTCCAGGCCGAATTCACGTGTCCGGTCGCGCAAGCATCGCGTCCAGTCGGGATCGCGATCCGCCGCACCGATCAAGCGGCAATGCCACTCATGATCGATGAGATCGGCCAGAGCCTCGATCAGCACACCGTGGCCCTTGCGCGGCGTCAGCGTAGCGACACAGAGCAGCGACACCGGCTGCCCCGGCAGGGCCGGCCAGGCGCGTTGCGCCAGGGGCGCCGAATCCACTCCCGGCTCCACCACTTGAATCGGACCCTCGACACCCAGTGCTTTCAGCCGCCGAGCGGTAAAGTTGCTGGTGACGATCACTCGAGCGACTTGCCCCAAGGCCTGACATTCATTGGCCAGATACGCATCGCGCTGAGACTCGCTCAGGCCGGACTCGTCCCCCAAGGGATGATGCACCAAGGCAGTCAAATCGAGCCGCGAAGCCTGCTCCGCCGCCACCGCCGGCAGATTGCCCAGCGCCAACCCGTCGATAATGACCGCCTGTCCCTCGGGCTGGTCGCGTAATGCCTGCTGAAGCGCTTCTCGCGCCCGGCAATCGATCTGAGGAAAGCTGCCTTCCAGGCCGATCACCTCCACGCGATGCCCTTGGCGGCGCAGCGCCTCGACGATGCGAGCATCGTAAAGATAGCCACCGGTTCGCTGGTCGGGGTCGCCGGGCACGATCATCACCAGGTCTCGCGGCGCTGGCGAATCCACGCTGATACTCATGCGACGTCTTCGCCGAGCGTGCCTTCATAGCTCGCCCAGGCCAGATGGGATTCGTGAAGCGTCACGGTCAGCGCGCTCAATGCTCGGGCGCCCTCGCCTAGCTGCCCGTCTTCGATTGCCTTGGCCAGGCGGTCGAATACCACCTTGGCCATGAATTCCGTGGTGGTGTTACGACCGCGAAACGCCTCGATATCGTCCAGATTGGAGAGGTTGAACTCACTGAGTATTCGTTTGAGGGTGTCTCCGGCCAGGCCGATGTCCACCACCAGATCGTTTTCATCCAGTTCCGGGCGCACAAAGGTAACGTCCACCACGTAAGTAGCGCCGTGAAGGCGCTGGGCCGGGCCGAACACCTCACTGTGGAAGCTGTGGGCGATCATCATGTGATCGCGAACGGTCAGTCGAAACATTCAAGACTCCATCAATTCAACACGAAGACGAGACGAGGCTTAAGAACTCCTTTGTCAAAAGGCTCAGTTATCACCAGCACCATAGTAATGAACGCGCTGGCATAGCACGTCGGACTCGGCCCGGGTCAGCTGAGGCATCAGCATCGGCAAGGCTTCAAAGGCGCAGTCGCCGCTGATCAGCTGATCGAGAACCGGATCGCTCAGCAGCGAAAGCGCCAGAGCCAGGCGTCTGCGATGATTCCAGCGCGGCTTGCGTGATGGATCGAGCTCTCCCACCTGGCTGGAACGAAGCGTCAGGCGACGAGAATGAAACGCTTCTCCTAGCGGCAGCGTTACCGACTGATTGCCGTACCAGCTCATCTCGACCACTCGTCCCTCGAATCCCGCCAGCTCGAGCGCCCGCATCAGGCCTTCCGAATGGCCGCTGCAATGTATTACCACGTCGTTATTCGACGGCGCCTGTTGCGACAGTGTGAATTCGACACCCAATACCCTGGCAATATCCGCACGTTCGGGCTTGATATCGCTCAAGGTCACTTCGGTTCCGGGAATTCGTCCCGCCAGATAGGCCACCAACAGGCCGACCACCCCCCCGCCAACCACGGTTACCCGATCTCCCGGGGCGATGGCCGCATCCCAGACGCCGTTGATTGCGGTTTCCATGTTGGCCGCCAGCACCGCGCGGGATTCCGGCAACGCTTCCGGCAGCGACAGCACCATTTCGCTGGGTGCGATATAGTAATCCTGATGCGGATACAAGCAGAAGACGGAACGACCGAGCCAGGCAGCGTCTCCCTCGATCACTCGGCCCACACTGGCGTAGCCGTACTTGACCGGGCCGCCGAAGTCGCCTGCCTGAAAGGGCGCGCGCATGCGCTGCCATTCGCTTTCCGGCACCAGGCCATGAAAGACCAGCGACTCGGTGCCTCGGCTGATCGCGCTGAAGTGCGTTTCTATCAGCAGTTCATTGAACTTGAGTGGTGCCAGTGCTTCTTTTCGCAACTCCCCCTCGCCGTTGCCAAGACTCCAGAAAGCTTGGGCTTCTCGCCGTTTCATCGACCCTCTCCTTGTGACCTGCCGCTTCCTCGAGCACCTTTACTTATACGAAAGCTATACCATAATAAAACTAATGAACAATTATTTATCGTCACTGGCCTGCAATCTCGGGTAGGAAATCAATGAACCGTGGCGCTTGAGGTCAGATATAACATAGCGAGCAGGTCAGCATAGTTATGAAAAAACCCGGAGGTCATCAAGGATGACGCGAGCGTCACACAGCTTTCGAACACTGCATCCCGCCATCTGGGGCGAACTGGCCATTGGATTGATCGTTACCACCACCTTGGCCGGCGCGCTCGGCTGGTTGACGGGCAGATCCTATTTTCCCCTTGGCACCTTCATCGCCTATGCGGCTATTGCCTTGACCGTGGCAGCGTTCTGGCCGAAGCATCAGGCGTCTCTGGGCTGGGCCAATCGAATCACGCTATTGCGGGGCTCTTTGATAGCGGTGATTCTGGGTCATCTGGTCTATCAGGAATCGCTTGCACGAGAGGGATTGATACTGGCCGGCGTAGCGCTTGCCGCCTTGTTGCTTGATGGGGTGGACGGCTGGATAGCAAGACGAACCGCCAGCTGTAGCCGTTTTGGCTGGCGCTTTGACATGGAGCTGGACGCCCTGCTGATCCTGACACTTTGCACGGCTTCCGCGGCCCTCGGCAAGGTCGGCCCCTGGGTGCTGATGATTGGTCTGATGCGCTATGGCTTCGTTGCCGCCGGCCATTTTTTGCCTTGGCTCAAACGTGAATTGCCCGACAGCCTCAGGCGTAAGACGATTTGCGTGGTTCAGGTCGTGGTTCTGCTGCTGGCGCTGCTGCCTTTTATCGGTACCGCCTGGGCGAGTGGGCTATCCGCATTGGCACTGGGACTCCTTGGGCTATCCTTTGGTATGGACATTCGCTGGCTGTTCCATCACCGCCAGGCGCCAATACCCCTCGAACCACTTTGTAGGACGCCGACCACTCACCCCGATTCCAATACATCCGGAGATTACCCCCATGTCGTTCATCAGTTTTCCAGCCGTCACTCCGCTTGCTCCTCCCTTTCATCGAGCCATGATGCTGACGCTATTGATCGCTCTGGGAGCCGCGCCATCGGCTTGGGCGGAAAAGCGTACCTATGAGATCGATCCGGAGCATTTCTCCATCGGTTTCTCGGTCTCTCATGTAGGCTACGCGGATGTCATCGGGCTATTTATCGAAGGCAGCGGGGAGTTCGTCTACGATGAAGCTACCCAGACGCTTCATGAAGGCCGAGTGGAGATCGCCGCGGACAGCGTCTTTACCGGTCATGAAGAACGCGACGAGCATGTGCGCGACAAGGATTTTCTCGACGTCGACGATGCCTCGACAATCGTGTTCGTTGCCCGGGAGCTGACCACGGACTCTCCCACCACCGGCACTCTCGAAGGCGATCTCACCTTGCTTGGCGAGACGCATCCGATCACTCTGGATGTGACCCTCAACAAGGCGGCGCGCTACCCCTTCGGCCACAAGGAATACACGCTGGGCATTTCCGCCACCACGGTGATCGAACGCTCCCGCTGGGGCATGGATTACGCCGTGGACAACGGCCTGGTGGGTGACGAGGTGGCGGTGCGTCTGGAATTTGAAGCCATCCGGCAATAATTGAACACCCAGGAACCCTCTACTTTTTCGAAGGAAAAGAATGAAGAATTACAATTTCGACGACTTGAAAATCGCCTGCCGCGACGACTGGCGCGCCTACATCCAGCACGATTTCGTTCGCCAGCTCGGCGCCGGCATCCTGCCCGGAGACGCCTTTCGCCATTATCTGCAGCAGGACTACCTGTTCCTGATCCACTTCGCCCGGGCCTACGCCCTGGCGGTCTACAAGAGCCGCAACATGACGGAGCTGCGCCACGGCTTCGAGGGCTTGAAGACCATCGTCGACGTGGAACTCGGCCTGCACGTGGACTACTGTCGGGAATGGGGCATCTCCGAGGACGACCTGGCCCGGCTGCCGGAAGCCAAGGCGACCCTTGCCTACACCCGCTATGTGCTGGATACCGGCAATCGGGGCGACCTGCTCGACATGCACGTGGCCCTCGCTCCCTGCCTGGTGGGCTACGGCGAAATCGCCAACTGGCTCAATGAGCAAAACGACACCCGGCGCGGTGCGGGAAATCCTTTTGATGCCTGGATCGCCATGTACGAAAGCGACGACTTTCAGGCCGCCATGCGCGCGGAAGTCGACTGGCTGAATGCCCGGCTCGCCACGGTAACCGACGAACGCTTCGATGAGCTCGCCACCATTTTTCGCGATGCTACTCGCCTGGAGATCGATTTCTGGCAGATGGGTCTGGACAAAGCCAGTTGAACCGAGCGGTCAGACAAGCGGCGAAAAGCGCAGTCTTGCGGTTGGCTATCAGCGCCGGAAATCCTTATCCTATTGGTTTCACCATCGTTAAATCTTGGAGAGAGAAATGGCAGGCCTGTTACCCGATGTCGATCCAAATGGACTGCTCGAATATTCGGTGGTGTATACCGACCGCTCGCTGAACCACATGTCGAAGAAATTTCAGAACGTCGTCAACGACGTGCTCGACATGCTCAAGGAAGTCTACAACGCTCATAGCGCCGTCCTGATGCCGGGTAGCGGCACCTTCGGCATGGAAGCGGTGGCGCGTCAGTTCGCCACCGGCCAACAGGTTATGGTGCTGCGCAACGGCTGGTTCAGCTACCGCTGGACGCAGATCTTCGATATGGGCGACATCCCCGCCACTTCCTACGTGTTGAAGGCCCAGCGCCAGGGCGATGGCGCTCAGGATCCCTTCGAACCGGCTCCCATCGAGCAGGTAGTCGCCACCATCGAGGAAGAAAAGCCCGCCCTGGTGTTCGCGCCCCACGTGGAAACCTCCTCCGGCATGATCTTGCCAAACGACTACCTCAAGCAGGTGGCGGAGGCGGTACACGAGGCCGGCGGACTCTTTGTGCTGGACTGCATCGCCTCGGGAGATATTTGGGTCGACATGCGGGAAACCGGCGTGGATGTGCTGATCAGCGCCCCCCAGAAAGGCTGGACCAGCTCCCCGGGCTGCGCCATGGTGATGCTATCCGAGCAGGCGGAAGCTCGGCTCAAGGAAACCACCAGCACCAGCTTCGCCGCGGATCTGCGCAAGTGGCGGGATATCATGGCGGCCTACGAGAACGGCGGCCATGCCTATCACGCCACCCTGCCCACGGACGGCATTCTCCAGCTGCGCGACGTGATGCGCGAGACCCGGGAATACGGCTTCGGCAAAGTGCGAAGCGAACAGCAGGAGCTTGGCGACGCGGTACGCGCCCTGCTGGTGGAGCACGGCTATCCGAGCGTCGCCGCCAAAGGCTATCAGGCGCCGGGCGTGGTGGTCAGCTATACCCAGGATTCCGGTCTTCCCGCCAAGTTCGCCGCCCAGGGCGTGCAGATCGCCGCCGGCGTGCCGCTGATGTGCGACGAAGGCGACGATTTCCAGACCTTCCGCATCGGCCTGTTCGGCCTGGACAAGCTGAACAACACTCAGCGCAGCGTGGAGAATCTGCGCAAGGCGTTGGAAAAAATCCAAGGCTAACCTTGGTTTCAGCCTATATGAACAGGCCTTCAGTCAACGCCACGCCTCCGGGCCGTGGCGTTTTTTATCAAATCAGTCGCTTCGCTCGAGGGTGAGATCGACCACCACCTCCACCGGATAGGCGACGGTATCGTCCTCCGCCCATTCGCCCTGGCCGATACCGAAGTCGGTACGGTTCAAGGTCGTGCGGCCCTGCATGCTGGCGCGATCGCCGTCCGTCCGCCACTCGAAGGGCAATACCACCTCGCGTTCGATTCCCCGCAGGGTCAGGGTGCCCAACGCCTCGAAGGGCGCCTCGTCACCCTCACGGATCGCCGATGTCACATAGGACGCCTGGGGAAAACGCTCGAAGAAGAACCATTCCTCGTCCGGGAGCGCGTCGTTGCGCTGTGAATTTCCCGCATCGATGCTCGTCACATCGATGGTGACATCGAAACGACTCTCCTCGAGAGCCGCCTTCGAGAAGCGTATCTCTGTCTCGAACTCGGCAAACTCCCCCTCGAATTCATCACCATCCTGCGTGGCGACAAAACCCAGCCGGCTCTCGTCCTGAACGATATCCCAAGCGGTGGCATCCGCCTGAGCGGTGCTCAACCACCCCATCATCCATACGCCGATTATCAATGCTATTGCTGAACGCATGGTATTCGCTTCCTTAGAATTACCGATCGTTGAAACAGAACGCCCATCTCCTAGATGCTTTTGCCTCCAATCAGTTCAGCAACAGCATCTCAACAATCGAACTGGAACAGGCGGGGATCGACAGGAAACTTGAAGTGGGTCAATTCCACTCGAGCTGCATCAGAATGCAAAGGATTAAAAATGTAATTACAGTTATAGGGAACGATCACGGTAGGCACCTGCAGCAGCAAGGTTTCAGCCTCCTTAAGCCAGGCATCCCCGATGCGCCGGGTGATCGCAAGATTGTCATTCCAGCCTGCCGGCAGATCAGCGCGCACATCTCGCACATTGACGTCTTTGGGCAGCTCGACGCGCAGAAGCGTTAACGCTTACGGTAATTCATCCATGCTCAGCTCGAAGTGTACAAGCACCTCCAAAAGCGCGGTGGCCGGACAGTCGGCAAGGTACACAGCCGAAGTGTGAGGCAAATTGCCGAAACGCCCAAGTCGAGCGTTGCTGGCAGTGCGCCCGTTTAACGCGCACATGACGAGAGCCGAGCTGTTCACGGTGTCATGCAAAAGGAATGGAGCAACTGAATGAGCATGTTCAAGCATTGGACTCTTGAGTCAATCAACGTTTAACGTTGATCCAGTTCGTTCACGTCATACTCTGCCAGGAATTTGTTTGAATAAACTAAGACGCCCGCTTTTATAAAGCGGGCGTCGAATCATGGTCTGTGGTCAGCGTCGGGCTTTCAGGTAAACCATTTCTCTCCATAGCCCCAGAGCAGCACCGTCGCGCCAAGCAGCGCTTCGAGTATCAGCACGCCGACCGCCAGAGTCGTGCTCGATACCACGAAGCCTTCTTCACGGCTGATGCCAAGAAACGCCGGAATACCCAGATACAGCAGGTAGGCGGTGTAGCAAAGCCCGATGGTGCCTACCAGCAGACACAGCCAGATCAACGGGTACACCGCGACGATGCCGCTGAGGAACATCGGCGTGGCGATATAGCCGGCGAACACCACGCATCGGCGCAGGCTAGGTCGGTCGGCATAGCGCTGCGCCGCCTTATACAGCACGCTGCCCACCGCAAAGACCGCCGCCAGAATTACCAGATAGAAGACGATGCCCGCATAGAGGGCGTCTTTATAACCCAGGAGGATGGCGTGATCGCCGCCCAGGCTCCAACCCACCTGAGTGGTGCCGATATACGAACAGATGACCGGAATCGCCGCCAGCGCCAGGACATGACGGGCATAGAGACGAGTCAGGGTCTCGCGCTCCTCGCGAATCTGTTTCCATTCGCGCTTTGGATGAGCGAGCAGCCCCCAGACGTGCGGAAGCATTTCTATTTTCATCAGGGATTTCCTTGCCATTTATATTGTTGGAAACAGCGTTACAGCGAGGTCCAGAGAGCGGGCGCCTGAGCCAGACTGGCATCCAGCGACATCATCAGGCTCAAGGCGGTGATGGTCAGGATCGAGAAGCCGAACACCTGCCTGGCCCATTTCTCGTCGTCGCGGGCACGATAGCCTTCGAGTCCCAGATACAACCAGTAGACTCCCATGGCCAGGGCGACGATGAAGTATCCGGTACCGGCGTAGCCCGCCAGGCTGAGGGTCAGAGTCGCGACGACGAAGGCCAGGATGTAGCCGAGAATGTAATGCTTGGCGGTCTCGATGCCGCGCACCACCGGCAGCACCGGAATCGAGGCGGCCCGGTAATCCTTGAGGCGAAAGATGGCAATGGCGTAGGAATGCGGCATCTGCCACAGGCAGAAGATGACCAGCAGGGTCAGGGCGCCGGTATCGAATTGTCCGGTCACCGCACAGTAGCCCACCACCGGCGGCACCGCCCCGGACAGGCTGCCCACCAGGGTGCCGTATTCGGAATGGCGCTTCATGTACAGGCTATAGACGCCCACATAGATCACGAAACCGAAGGCCGCCAGCCCCACCGTCAGGAGATTGGTACCCAGCGCCAGCGTGGTGAAGCCCGCGACGCCCAGCAGCATCGCAAACCAGAGCGTCTTGACAGGCGTGATCCGACCCTGCACCAGCGGGCGATTGCGGGTGCGCCACATCAGCGCGTCGATATCCCGATCGATGACGTTGTTGAAGGCGCACCCCGAGGCGATGACCAGCGCCAGACCGATCAGAGTAAGACAGAACAGCCAGGGATCGACCTCGCCTCGGGCAGCCAGAAAGAAGCCACCCATCAAGGAGATCACGTTGCCGCCGATGATTCCCGGTTTGGTCAGGGTGAGAAGATCCTTGAGTCTGCCGTGCCGCGTCATTAGCCGATCATCATGTTCAGATGCAGATGATGCATGATCCACAGCGAACCTCCCACGACCAGGGCCAGTATCAGTATCGTGAAGACGAAGGACATGACATTCCAGCCCTCGTCGGATTTGGTGTTCATGTGCATGAACAGGATCAGCTGCACGAGAATCTGCGCCACCGCCATGATCACGATAATGGCTACCGTGACGGCGGTGCTGAACGCTCCGCTCATCACCGCGGCGAAAGCAATCACCGTCAGCAGGATGGACAGAACCAGGCCCACTACATAGGACTTGACGCTGCCGTGGCTCGCGCCGCCCGGCGCCGTATGTGAGTCGCTCATATCACAGCACTCCCATCAGGTAGACGAAGGAGAAGACGCAGATCCAGACGATATCCAGAAAGTGCCAGAACAAGCTCAGACACATGATGCGCGGCCGCGTCATGTCGTTCAGGCCCTTGGTGGACACCTGGACCAGCATCACCAGAATCCAGATCAGACCGAAGGTCACGTGCAGACCGTGGGTGCCCACCAAGGTGAAGAACGCGGTCAGGAAGGCGCTGCGATCCGGACCGAACCCTTCATGAATCAAATGCTGGAATTCGTAGATCTCCATGCCCACGAAACCCGCCCCCAGCAGGAAGGTAATGCCCAGCCAGATTCGTACCTGGTCCCGCTTGTCGACGTTCATCGCCAATACCGCGAGACCGTAGGTAAAGCTCGAGAACAGCAGCAGGAAGGTCTCCACCAGCACGAAGGGCAGTTCGAAGATGTCCTTTCCGGTGGGGCCCCCGGCCGTGCCCCCCACGAGCACGGCATAGGTGGCGAACAGCGATCCGAAGATCACCAGATCGCTCATCAGATAGACCCAGAAGCCGAAGACCTTGGTGCCGCCGGCATCGTGATGCTCGTGCTCGACGGTCTGAGCGTCGTGTTTGCTTGCAGTACTCATCGTTTGTGTCGTCATATCAGGTATGCGCTCCCTGCCAGTCGGGATCGATGGCGTCCTCGTCTTTCAGCTCTTGCGGGACCCAGCGCTGTCGATGCTCACGCTCGATACGCTCGACTTCCGCCGCGGGTACGTAATAGTCGACGTCATCGTTGAAGACACGCAGCAGGAAGGCCACGAAAATGCCGATGGCACTCGCGCCGGCCAGCCACCAGATATGCCAGACCATGGCGAAACCGAAGGCGATGCTGAGCACCCCCATGACCGGACCCGCCACGGTATTTCTGGGCATGTGGATATCCTCATAGGGCGGCTCGCTCAATAGCGCCTTGGCCCCATGGCGCTGCTTGTTCTCCCAGAACATGTCGATGGAATCCACCACCGGCAGATGGGCGAAGTTATAGAACGGTGCCGGTGAGGACGTGGACCATTCCAGGGTGCGCGCATCCCAGGGGTCGCCGCCCAGATCGGCGCGCTGCTTGCGATCGCGAACGCTGACGTAGACCTGGATGATGGTGCACAGGATACCCAGCAGGATGATGCAGGCGCCGACCCAGGCGATGATCATCAGCGGCTGCCATTCCGGATTGTCGTAGGACTGCATGCGGCGTACCGCGCCGAAGAAGCTCAGCACGTAAAGCGGCATGAAGGCAGTGTAGAAGCCGATGATCCAGCACCAGAAGGAACGCTTGCCCCATTTCTCGCTCAGGGTGAAACCGAAGGCCTTGGGGAACCAGTAGGTCAGACCCGCCAGCATGCCGAACACCACGCCGCCGATGATCACGTTATGGAAGTGCGCGATGACGAACAGGCTGTTGTGCAGCACGAAATTGGCGCCGGGCACCGCCAGCATCACCCCGGTCATGCCGCCCAGGGTAAAGGTGACGATGAAGCCCAGGGTCCAGAGGATCGGCGAAGTGAACTGCAGACGCCCACGGAACATGGTGAACAGCCAGTTGAAGATCTTCACCCCGGTGGGTATCGCGATGATCATCGTGGCGATACCAAAGGCCGCATTGACGTTGGCCCCGGCCCCCATGGTGAAGAAGTGGTGCAGCCAGACCATGAAGGACAGCACTGTGATGGCAACCGTCGCCCAGACCATGGTGGCGTAGCCGAACAGCCGCTTGCGGGCGAAGGTGGCGGTGACTTCCGAGAATACCCCGAAGGCCGGCAGGATCAGGATATACACCTCCGGATGGCCCCAGGCCCAGATGAGATTGACGTACATCATCATGTTGCCGCCAAAATCATTGGTGAAGAAGTGCATGCCCAGGTAGCGATCCAGGGTCAGCATGGCGATGGTCGCGGTCAGGATCGGGAAGGATGCGATGATCAGCACGTTGGCGCACAGGGACGTCCAGGTGAAGATCGGCATGCGGAACATCGTCATGCCCTTGGTGCGCATCTTCAGGATGGTGACGAAGAAGTTGATGCCGGTCAGCGTCGTGCCTATCCCCGATATCTGCAACGCCCATATCCAGTAATCCACCCCGACATCCGGACTGTACTGCAGCTCCGAAAGCGGCGCGTAGGCCAGCCAGCCGGTCTTGGCGAACTCGCCGACGAACAGCGAGATGTTGACCAATACCACCCCGGCGGCGAACAGCCAGAAGCTCAGGTTGTTGAGAAACGGGAAAGCCACGTCCCGGGCGCCGATCTGCAGCGGCACCACCAGGTTCATCAGACCGATGACCATGGGCATGGCGACGAAGAAGATCATGATCACGCCGTGAGCGGTGAAGATCTGATCGTAGTGCCCCGGGGGCAGGAAGCCTTCGGCGCCGCCGGCGGCGAGGGCCTGCTGGGAACGCATCATGATCGCATCGGAAAAGCCGCGAATCAGCATGACCAAGGCGACCAGGAAGTACATGATGCCGAGCTTCTTGTGATCGACGGAGGTGATCCACTCCGACCACAGATACTGCCATTTCCGGTAATAGGTGATGGCGCCCAACAGGAGCGCGCCAAGGATCGCGACGACCGCGACGGTGCCCATGACGATCGGCTCGTGATAGGGAATCGACTCTAGGGTAAGTTTTCCGAACATGATGATTACTCCGCTGCCTCCGCGCTCATGGACCCATTCTCATGGCCGGCGCCATGTTTTTCGCCATCGTTTCCGGTGTGAAAGCTACGGACGATTTTTTCGTATAGCTCCGGTGTCACTTCGGAGTAATACTCGATGGGGTTGTTGCGAGTGGGTCTCGCCAGGGTTTCGTATTCGCTGGGATAGATCAGGGTGTCCGACGAATCGTGCACTTTGTCGACCCAGGCATCGAAGCCATCTTGCGAAACAGCATGCGCCTTGAAGGTCATTCCCGCGAAGCCCGCACCGCTGTAGTTGGTGGAGCGCCCGGGATAGACCCCTTCTTCGTCGGCGATCAGGTGAACGTCGTTATCCATGCCCGCCATGGCGTAGATCTGGCTGCCAAGGCGCGGAATGAAAAACGAGTTCATCACCGACCCGGAACTGACCCGAAAATGCACCGGCACATTCGCGGGAAACGCCACTTCGTTGACGGTAGCGATACCCTGCTGCGGATAGATGAACAGCCACTTCCAGTCCAGGGATACCGCCTGTATCTCCAGCGGCTTGACGTCGCTCTCCAGCGGCTTGTGAGGATCGAGGCTATGAGAGGTCTGCCAGGTGATCCAGCCCAGAAAGGCGATGATCACCAGGGGAATGAACCACACTACCGTCTCGATCACGTTGGAATGCGCCCAATCGGGTTCGTAACGCGCCTGCTTGCCGAATCGATAGCGAAAGGCAAAAAGAAACGTCATGACGATGACCGGGATGACCACGATCAACATCAAACCGAAGGCAGTCAGTATCAAGGTGCGCTGCTCGAGGCCAATCTGACCCTTGGGATCCATCAGCGCGGACTCGCAGCCGCTCAGCACAAGTGGCAGCGTCAGCGCCAATAACGGCCAGAGCAGCCGTGTCAGGTTTTTTTCTCGCATGGCAGGTCTCGTCAAGGAAGCATGCCGGTCTGGCGAATTTAGTTAGCAAACTAAATCTATGTATGAAGCCCATCACCAGATCGTTGCATCTTCGTGGTTACGCTCTCCCTGGAAACCGTGAACGGAATCTTGATGCCTGTACCTGAAAGGGTCGGAACGTCAGCACCAAAGCACGGACATCGGTATCAAGCCTTGGCCGGAATGACCCTGACCGTCGAGAGAGAAGAAAGAGTCTGAAAGCTTAGCATGGTGTAAAAAAGTGACGATTTGACGCAGGGGGCGCTTCACTCCATTGACCGGGGTCAATGTTTACCAGGAAAAAAAGTGCTACCCCCTGATCCAAAAGGCGTTTCAATCCGGGAAGAACGAGTGATCAAACCGGAAAATCACCATCTATTTCTTGCCGAAAAATGAATGATTCGCCTTGGCGAACAGTTCCGCCGCCACCGCCCGGGCACCGTCCTTGATGACATCGGCTTCCGCGGGATCGCGCTTGGTCAATGCCTTCATGACGCTCTTGGCCTGGTCCAGGGTGATATGCGCCGGCAGCGGCGGCACGTTGGGGTCCGTCAAGGCATCGATCACCACCGGCCGGTCCGCGGCGAAAGCCTCATCCCAAACCCGCTCCACGTCCTCGGGGCTTTCCATGCGAATACCCTTGAAGCCGAGGGTTTCCGCGTAGGTGGCGTAGTTCATGGTCTCGACCTTCTGGCTGGTGTCGTAACGCGGATCGCCGGCCTCGCGCATTTCCCAGGACACCTGGCTCAGGTCTTCGTTGTGCAGGATCAGCACGATAAAGGTCGGATTGCTCCATTCCCGCCAGTGACGCTTCAAGGTAATCAGGCCGTTCATGCCGAGCATCTGGAAGGCGCCGTCGCCGATGGTGCAGATCACCGGGCGTTCCGGAAAGGCGAACTTCGCCGCCATGGCGTAAGGCATCGCCGCCAGCATCGAGGCCATGCGCCCGGACAGGTTGCCCATCATGTGACGGCCGAGCTTGATATGGTGACCGTACCAGTCCGCGGTGGTACCGGCGTCCGCGGTGACCACGGCGTTTTCCGGCAGCCGCTCGTTCAGGCGATGAAACACCAGGCGCGGATTGATGCCGTCTTCCGCCTTGGCCAGCGCCTGACGCTCGGTGATCTCGTCCCAGGTCTTCATGCCCTCGATGATCTTCTGCTGCCAGCGGCGATCCTCGTGCTGCACGAGGTGTGGCAGCAGCGCTGCCAGCGTCGTCCTGGCGTCTCCCCACAGATTGACTTCCATGGGATAGCGCAGGCTCAGGTGCTTGGGCGAGAGATCGATCTGAACGCCCCGCGCCTGGCCGGTCTTGGGCAGGAATTCCGGATAGGGATGGTTGCTGCCGATCATCAGCAGGGTGTCGCATTCCTCCATCATGTCGTAGCTGGGCTTGGAACCCAGCAGGCCGAGCTGCTGAGTGTGATACGGCACGTTGCCCGGCACCACGGCTTTGCCGAGCAGCGCGGTGATGATACCGGCGCCGAGCTTTTCCGCCACCGCCAGCACCTCGTCCGTGGCGCCCAGCGCCCCCTGCCCCACCAGCATGGCGACTTTCTTGCCGGAATTGAGCACTTCCGCCGCGCGCCGGAGTTCATCTTCCGGCGGTGTCAGCCGTTGCGAAGGATGACCCACGCCGCTTCGGGATACCCAGTGCTGACGATCCGGTATCTCCATCTTGAGGTTTTGCACGTCCGCGGGAATGATCACCACCGTGGGCTTGCGATAGGCCTTGGCGACACGAATCGCCTTGTCCACCACCATCTGCGCGTGCATCGGCGTGGTGACGGTCTGCACGAACTCCGCCACGTCCGCGTACATGCGCTCCAGGTTGATTTCCTGCTGGCTTTCGCTTCCCAGGGACATCCGCCCCTGCTGACCGACGATGGCCACCATCGGCTGGTTGTCGCCGTAGGCATCGTAAAGCCCGTTCATCAGGTGGATTGCCCCGGGACCGGAGGTGACGATGCCCACCCCGACCTCACCGGTGAACTTGGCGTGGGCGCAGGCCATCAGGCCGACCATCTCCTCGTGAGTGGCGCGTAGATAACGAAACGCCTTGTCGTCGCGCTCCGCACGCTCAAGGGCACCGTCGAAGCCGCCGATACCATCGCCGGGGTAACCGTAGAAATGATGCAGATCCCATTCGATCATCCGATCGATGACGAAATCGCTGACGGTATACATACTGCCTCCTGACTTATCCGTGTCGTGAGTTTTCATGCTGCGTTTAGCGTCTATTGATCATAGAACCTGATTACCCTAGAACCTAATTACCATAGAACCTAATGATTAAAGTGCCAATGATGGCCGGCACCCTCAACGTCCCGGGTCCGGCGAGGCGCCGCTGGCGGTGATGTCACGATTGGGATCGGCGATGCCGAACTCCCCGGCTCGACGCGCCTGGGCCTTGCGCTCCTCGACGGCGCGCTCGCCGTCCGGGGAAATACGCTCCCCCTCCATCTGCACGCTCATGCGCGGCATGGCGATATCCAGGCCGTCCGCCTCCATGCGTCGCTTGAGACGTAGATTGAAGGCGCGCATGACGTCCCACTGGTATTCCGGCGAGGTGCGCATGCGAATACGCAGCACCGCCGCGCCCTCCTCGAAACGCTGAATGCCCTGGGATTCCATGGGCGACCAGATCAGATGGCGCATTACCGGATCCTTGCGCAAATCGTCCGCCACCTCGCGCATCAGGGTGATGGCGTCGTCGATCTTCATGGTATGCGGAATGCGCAGATACATCAGCGCGATGCCGAACTGCCGGGACATGTTGTGAATCGACTTGATCTCGCTGAAGGGAATGATATGCACCACGCCGTCGAGATCTCGCAGGCGCACGGTCCGCATGGTCAGGCTTTCCACGGTACCCATGAAATCGCCAAGCTTGACGAAGTCGTCCACCGCCAGAGAATCCTCCACCAGGATGAACAGCCCGGTGATCAAGTCC
Source organism: Pistricoccus aurantiacus (assembly GCF_007954585.1). GTDB lineage: Bacteria > Pseudomonadota > Gammaproteobacteria > Pseudomonadales > Halomonadaceae > Pistricoccus > Pistricoccus aurantiacus. The sequence goes on along the minus strand of NZ_CP042382.1, from coordinate 2,051,451 downwards.
TGCACCAGGGTCTGGGCGCCGAAACCGATGGCCAGGCCGATGACACCGGCACCGGCCAGCAGCGGCGTCACGTTCACTCCGAGATTGGCCAGGGCGACGATCACCGCGATGATTATGATGGTCACCAGCACCACGTTGCGCAGCAGCGGCGTGATGGTTTGCGCGCGGGCGCTGTTGACACGTCTGCCTCCGGTCTTGCCCGACGACATCAAGGCACGGTTGATGGCGCTATCGGCGAAGATCCAGACGAGCCAGGCCAGCAGAATGGTAAAGCCGATCGCCAGCAGGGCCTGACCGACGCGAGCCCCGGCGCTGAACCCCAGCAGCGACGTGCTCCATACCCGCAAGGAAAGTTCGACGAAAGCGATCCAGACGACAATATGCGCCAAGGCGTAGCCGAAGCGCTCCAGACGCCTGCGATACTGAGAGATTCGCTTGCGCCGAGTGATCTGCTGGCTATGACGCCGGATCAAGCCGGTCACGATCAGCGCCAATACCAGAAAGCCCGCGGGCAGGATCGCCTTGCGCAGCGCGGCGCCCGCATCGTCGCCGGAAACGAAAATCGCCACCAGGGAAGCGCCCACCAGCAGCAAGGCGGGAATATGCCAGAATCGCCCCAGCACGCGGATCACATAATCGCTGGTGGTATGTTCCTTGCGCTGCCGGTAGGGGCGATTGCGGATCAGCTGCTTGATCGGCCGCTTGAAACGCACTATGAAGACCATGGCAAGCAGAGCCGCCAGCACATTGGCCAGCACCGACAACAGGCTGGTGAGATCATTCCCCAGCAGTTCAATCAGACGAGGAGAGTTGAAAGCATCCGCCAGGGCCACCAGGGCACCGATGGCGAAGATTCTTTTCAGGCTTCGCTTGCGCAGATGCAGGATCGCGACAAAGCGGTGACCCCGGGTGAACACCGAGAACACGGTCTCCATTATCACGGACAGCAGTCGCCCGCAAAGCGCGACATAGGCGGTTACCAGCGCCAGAGTCCGCCCGGCGCTGGGCAGCATCAACTGAGCCAGCGCCAGAATGCTGGCGAACGCCAACACCCAGGGCAACAAACGACGCAGGAAGTGCACCACCAACTGGCCGGTTCGCGGCTCTCGCGGCAGATCCAAGGGCCAGCCGTAGCGCCGCGCCAGCAGGCGGCCAGCGGCAATCAAGGCCATCAACACCGCCAGCCAGATGCCCAGCATCATGGCGGCCTCCACCGCCATGCGCGCCATGGGTTTGTAGCCCGCGGATAGCACGAGCTCCTCTGCCTCGTACCAGGCTTCCTTGATCCGTTCACGCCATTGAGTCACCGGCGACTGCTGGCTTCCCGCCTGCTCCCCCAGATCGACGAACGTATCCGCCAGGGCGCCCAGCAGCCCTTGTCGAGGCACCACGCCTACCCCGGGCTGGGCCTGCGGCGCGGTAGTGTCACGCAGCTTCTTCAGATCCTCGATTAGGGCGCCGCGGGTTTCCGCGTTTTCCAGGGTAGAGATGACATCCTCTAGAGAGCGGGATAGCTCCTGAGGATCCGGCGGGGTTTCGCTATCTTGACTCTGCTCGCCGTTGACCAGCCCCCTGAGAGACGACAAGGCTTGTGCCTGGACGTTGGCGGCACCCAGCAGCAAGACAATACCCAGCAGTAGCGCCAGCAAATCTCGCCACACGCCCCAGCCGGGCAGTCGGCTCAACGACGATCGAGACATCGTTCCTTCACTATTCATTCACAAGCCCACTTCTTATTCACACGCCTTCATCACGCGAGTCTCGACGACTCGAAATCTCACTCTACCAGCAGTCACACAGGGTAACGCATTCTCCTCTTTTCAGGGCATCCCGTCGCAAAACCCTGTCGTCGCTAGGTATTGTCGCCTCATGCTAGGCTTGGCGTATTCACCGCTCGGAGTCCTGCATGAAACCGCAAGCGCCACCAGTAACGACCAATACCAAAGGCGAGGCCCGTCGAGTGGGAGTGGAAATCGAATTCGCCGGTATCGAGCCTCACGGGGCCGCCGAACTGGTGGCGGAACATTTCGCCGGGCGAATAGAAAACCTCAGCCCTCACCGCTTGAAAGTGGTGGACACCCGCTGGGGCGATTTCACCATCGAGCTCGACGCTCAATATGCGCACCCGGACAGCCAGATCATCGCGCACGAACAGCCCCTCGAGGAGGATGACGCCAAGGCTCGTCAGCGTCATCACGAGCGTATCGAGCGCCACTTACGCACTCGCGAACTGATCGGCGACATGGTCAGCGGCCTGGTGCCCACGGAGATCGTCTGCCCGCCGATGCCCTGGGATACGCTTGGCGAGCTGGACAACCTGTTCGCCTCCTTGCGCAACCACGGCGCCAAGGGCACCGAGGACAGCCTGCTGTACGGCTTCGGCCTGCATCTCAACCCGGAGGTACCAAGTCTCGAGGTCAAGAGCGTGCTGGCTCATCTGCGCGCCTATCTGCTGCTGGCCGCCTCCCTCAGAAAGCAGATCGACATCGATATCACCCGGGAAATGCTGCCTCACGCCAATCCATTTCCCAGAACCTACGCCCTGAAGCTGCTCGATCCCCGGTACGCGCCGGATCTGGATACGCTGATCAAGGATTATCTGCTGGATAACCCGACCCGCAATCGCGAACTGGACATGCTGCCCCTGTTTGCCTTCCTGCGCCCGGAATACCCGAGCGAGCTGCTGCGGGATGTACTGATCAAACCGCGCCCGACCTTTCACTATCGACTGCCCAACGCGCGGCTTTCCGCGCCGGACTGGAACGCCACGGTGGAATGGAATCGTTGGGTGCAGGTCGAGCGCCTGGCCGCGGACACGAAACGGCTCGATCAGCGTACACGCGCCTATTTCAAGGAACAGCAGCGCTCGTTCATTCAGCGCTGGCGAAACCGCTTACGGCAATGGATGCACCGATGACACGACCCTTGATCGGAATCACCACCTCGGATCGCAAGAGTCATATCGCCTGGAGCTTCGACGCCTTCGCGGTCTGGCGACATGGCGGTAAACCGCTGCGGCTTTCTCCCGCCCGACCGGTACCGAAGCATCTGGACGGGCTGATCATCGGCGGCGGCGACGATATCGACGCACATCTTTACGGCGGCGAGGTGCAGCTCGACGTGCGTATCGACCCTCAGCGGGACAGCCTGGAACTGGGGCTGCTCGAACGGGTCATTCCTCGCGGCTGTCCGGTGCTGGGTATCTGTCGCGGCGCTCAGCTGATCAACGTCTATCGCGGCGGCACCCTGGACAGCGACATTTATACCACTCACCAGGGGCTGAAACGCCGACGCACCGTGCTGCCGCGCAAGACCGTGGATATCCAGAAAGGCAGCCAGCTGCACGGGATCCTCAAGGTCAGCTGGTGCCAGGTGAATAGCCTGCATCATCAGGCGGTAAAACGGGCGGGCCAGGGTATCGAGATCGTCGCCCGGGATCGGGACGGCCTGGTGCAAGGCATCGAATCCAAGGAGCACGACTTTCTGATCGGCGTGCAGTGGCATCCGGAATGGCTGATCTTCAACCGACCCCAGCAGCGCCTGATTCGCGCCCTGGTCGATGCGGCCCGGCGAACGCCGGCAACCCGCACCGTTATGGAGAGCATGGGCTCATGAAACGCATCAGGCCGCCATGGCGGCGGCCTGATAAATGCTTGAATCCTTAGTGCTGGGCCGTATTCTGGCTCAGCTTTCCAGGGTGGCATCCAGGGTAATCTTGGCATTGAACAGCTTGGATACCGGACAGCCTTCCTTCGCCTTATTCGCCGCCTCGTCGAACTTGGCCTGATCCGCGCCGGGAATCTTCGCCCGAGTCTCGAGGTGTACCGCGGAGATAGTGAAACCGCTATCGTCTTCTTCAAGGGTCACGGTCGCCGTGGTCTTGATGCTTTCCGGCTCGAGATTGTCCTCACCCAGAATCATCGACAGCGCCATGGAGTAGCAGCTGGCGTGAGCGGCACCGATCAATTCTTCCGGGTTGGTGCCCGCTTCTCCTTCGAAGCGCGTATTGAAGCCGTAGGGATTCTGCTTCAAGGCACCGCTTTCGGTGGATACCGTGCCCTTGCCCTTTTTCAGGCTGCCCTGCCATTCGGCGGATCCTTGCTTCTTGATGCTCATGACGTCTCCTTTCGCGAGATAAAGGGATGAACGAACGATCATCCTGCTGCCTATCTGTTACACCAGTACTGTAGACGATAGCCCGTCGATTATCTTCAAACTGCCATAAAGCTGATCGCCCACCTCTTCTTTACTATGGCAATTCATTGTCGGACTTCAAGGGCCTCGGTGCCATTGATCCCTGCGGCGAGTCTATCGCTGTCCATTTCCCGCAGCAGCCTGACATTGCGCTCGGGGATTCGCTCCGGATGAGCAAAGCCGACCAGGGCGCGCTCGATGCTCGTCTCTCGCAATAAATGCAGCATGGGAGACGGCGAGCGGTTGGTGTAGTTGGCGGGATCGCTTTCGTCCACGCCATCGAAGCAGTAGGCCGGATGAAAGCTCGCCAGTTGATAGATGCCCGCGTAACCCTGATCTTCCAGCAGCGCCTCCGCCAGTCCGAGCAGGTCCAGGTAATCATCGAAATCCGCCACCCCTTGGGTCAGTACCAGCAAGGTCGTCTCGATACCCGGATCGTCATCGAGGCGGCGGCATTCGTCGATCAGTGCCAGCAGCGCCGACTCGAAGGATCGAGCACTCACCGCCACGTAGTGGATGCTGTCGCGATCGAGCTCCCGCCGTGCAAAGGGGCAAATATCCCGAGCCACTACAAAGCGCTTCACCCAATCCCGGGTCTGGTTCAGGCTAACGGCGTTATCTGTCATGGGGCATCCAGTAAAAAGCACAAGAGGAAGGCGAGAATTAGGAAGCAAGGGCACGAAGAGAAAAGAGTATAGCGGACAACGGCATTGAAACTTCGCGTCTCAGCAACCAAAGTTCATTAAATCCTTTTCACGACAGGAGCCATGCATGCCGAATCAAGATATCCCCAGCGTCACCCTTGCCGCTCAAGGCGATCAAGCCGCCATCCAGCTTCCTGCCATCGGTCAGGGTACCTGGTACATGGGCGAAGGCCTGGTGCCGAAGGATCAGGAAGTCAAGGCGCTGCAGCAGGGGCTGGAACTTGGCCTGAGGCTGATCGACACCGCGGAAATGTACGGCGAAGGCGCCGCGGAAAAGGTTGTCGGCGAAGCCCTTCGCGGCCGCCGCGATCAGGCTTTCGTGGTTTCCAAGGTCTATCCCTGGAACGCCGGAAGCAAAGGCGCCATCAAGGCCTGCGAAAACAGCCTGAAACGCCTGGGTATCGACTGCCTGGATCTTTATCTTCTGCACTGGCCTGGCAGCATCCCCCTGGAGGAAACGGTTGATGCCTTCCAGCGCCTGCGAGAGCAAGGCAAGATCAAGCGCTTCGGCGTCTCCAACTTCGACGCGGACGACATGCAGGCTCTCTACCGCACCAGCGGCGGTTCGGAATGCGCGGTGAACCAGGTGCTCTATCATCTGGGCTCCCGAGGGATCGAGCACTCCCTGCGCCCCTGGCAGCGGGAACACGACATGCCGATCATGGCCTATTGCCCCATCGCCCAGGGCGGCAGCCTGCGCAAAGAACTGCTGACCGACTCCACCGTGGAAGCCATCGCCAATGAGCTGAACGCCACCCCGGCGCAAGTGCTATTGGCCTGGGCGATTCGCCCGGTGGACCGCAGGCGTGACGTGATCGCCATTCCCAAGGCGGCCACTTCGGCACACGTGGAACAGAACGCCGCGGCGCTGTCGCTCCAGTTGAATGACGACGCGCTTGCAAGGTTGGATGAGGCCTTCCCCGCGCCCCAGCGCAAGACATCGCTTGATATCGTCTGAGCGCGACCAAGCACAGGCTCAGTCACCGATCCCCAACTCACCCTGACGCTTTTCGTGGGCGAAGGCCTTGCCCCGCCGTGAAGCCAGCCGATCCGCCCGTCGGGTCGGCTCCGGCAGTTTGGTACCCGCAAGGCATTTCACTACCCAATCGATGGACGTGTCCAAGGAAATTCGGTGACCCGGCGACACGAACACCGGCTTGACCTTCTCCCGCGAGCGCAGCACCGCGCCGATGATTTCCTTGCGATGCGTCAAGGGCGTCCAATCCCCACACTTTTCCGGCACGTCACCATGACGCCCGCACAGCCGCGACTTGGCGATGCCAATGGTCGGCAATTCCAGCCAGAGCCCCAGATGAGACGCCACTCCCAGCCGACGCGGATGCGCGATGCCCTGGCCATCCACCATCACCAGATCCGGCCGTTGAGACAGGCGCTCGAAAGCATTCAAGGCAGCGGGGATCTCACGGAAGGACAGCAGCCCCGGAATATAAGGCATGCGAGTGGGTTCGCGATGGACGATTTCTTCCAGAGTTTCCAGCCCCGGCCAGGCCAGCAGCACCACCGCGGCTCGAGTCGTTTCTCCCTCGTCCTCGAAACCGATATCCACCCCGGCGATACGTTTTACCTCACCCAGACGATCCCGGGTCTCAATACGCGGCGCCAGTTCCTTCTGCAGCGCAATGGCCTCGTTTGGACTCAACGTCCAGTCGTGTAGTGCTGTCATAAGTAACCCTATCGATAAAGGAGCTTACCCTCATATTGCAATGCAGCATAAAGTTTGCTATAATTGATGTCACCAAATGAAGAAAACCATCAATTTAATGGTTTGATCACTAATTCTCGCAAGGAGCACTTATATGGCTACTACCAATATCAACGCTAACGTCGAAAAAGCTAACCAGCAGTTTGAATCCGTCTTCGCCGGGCCGGCCCGCGCTTACACCAATATGATGCTGGACTATGCAGAGAAGCTGGTCAGCGCCCAGCGGGAAGCCCTCAAGGTGTATTCCGAGCTAAGCTTCCACAAAGCTCGCGCCGCTCTCGAGATCAAGAGCCCCAGCGATTTCCGCAGCTATGTGGAAGAACAGCAAAAAGTGACCAAGGAAGCCAGCGAGCGTCTGAAGGCCGATGCGGACAAAGTCGTCTCCATCAACAGAGACTTTATGCAGCAGAGCCGGGAACTGACCCAGGAAGCCACCAAGCGCGGCCAGGAAGTCGCTCAGAAGAACATGCAGCGCGGTGAGCAGCAAGTGGAAGACAACATGAAGAGTGCCAAGTCATCATCTTCCAAGAAGTAAACCATCGCGATCATCAGGCAGCCCTAGCTGGCGCTAGGTCAACGCCCCAGAATAACTAATATTCTAATATTTTCGAGTGACGGCACTCGCTTCGGAAGTACGGTTTTCTTAAAAACCGCCAAAAACGGCTTATTTCATAGTGCAATGCAGCATTAGCATTGTTATGCTGCACCGCATCAGAACAATAAAGTTGTTATCGACGACTTACTCACTTTGTTTCACATAAGGAGCATTATAATGGCTAATACTAATGTAAAAGAGAATATCGACCAGGCTCAGCAGCAGTTTGCGTCCGTCTTTTCCGGCCCGGCGAGTTCCTTTGCCAGCAAGATGCTGGATTACACCGAGAAGCTGGCTAACGTTCAGCGCGAAGCGCTCGACACCTACACTGAAATTGGCTTTCGCCAGATGCGCTCCGCCATCGAAGTTCGTAGTGCTGACGACCTGCGCAACTATATGGAAGAGCAGCAGGAAGCCGCCAAGAAAGCCGGCGAGCAGATGAAGTCCGATATGGAAAAGATTCAGTCCATCAATCAGGAATTCATGCAGCAGAGCCAGGAACTGACCCAGAACGCCATGCAGCGTGGCCAGGAAGTCGCCCAGAAGAACATGGAGCGCGGTCAGCAGAAAGTGGAAGAAGTAGCAAAAGAAGGTGAAAAGGAAGTCGACGAAAGCGCCAAAGAGGCCAAAGCCGCTTCCAAGAAGTAAACTGCCTATCGTCGGCTGATTTGGCCAACCTGATTCAGCCAACGTAGTAGAGTAGTTCAAAAGCCGCGACTCGGATGAGTGGCGGCTTTTTTCGTGTCCTCTGAATTAGCACACTACTCCCTTCACGCTTTACACTAGTGCCTCGCTGCTGGAGCAAGACGTGAAGCTTTTCCATACCGCCGACTGGCATCTCGGCCAGACCTTCCATGGCCAGGAACGCCATGAGGAACATCTCGCTTTCCTTGACTGGCTGCTCGTGACGCTAACCATTCGGCAACCGGATGCGCTGCTGATCGCCGGGGATATCTTCGATGTAGTCAATCCTTCACTGCGCGCTCAGGAGCTGCTTTACGACTTTATCGTCGGCGCTCACGAACGCCTGCCGCGGCTCGAGATCGTGATGATCGCCGGCAACCACGACAGCGGCAACCGCATCGAACTGCCGGCGCCCTTGATGCAACGCCTGAACGCTCACCCTCGAGGACGGGTGCAGTGGCACGATGACGGCCAACTGGATACCGATCGCCTGCTGATTCCGCTGCACGACGCCCAAGGCGAGACTCGTGCCTGGTGTCTGGCCCTGCCTTTCTTGCGCCCGGCGGAAGTGACCGGCGGCGATATCAACGACTATGTGGCGGGCATCGCTCGGGTGCATCGCGAGCTGATCGACAGCGCCCGCCAACGCCGCCAGCCCGGCCAGGCCCTGGTGGCCATGAGCCATGCCCACCTGCAGGGCGCCAGCGTCTCCGAGGCGAGCGAGCGTCCCATCGTCATCGGTGGCGAGGAAGCCCTGCCGGCGAGCCTGTTTCCCGAGGACATCACCTACGTGGCGCTGGGGCATCTGCATCGCCCACAACAGGTCGGCGAGGCGCGCATTCGCTACAGCGGCGCGCCGCTGCCCATGGATTTCTCCGAAGCCCACTACCCGCATCAGATCGTCGAGGTCACCCTCGAGAGCGACGCCTTGGCGAATGTCGAAGCGTTGCGGATCCCGCGCTCGGTGGAACTGCGCCGAGTGGGTCCGTTGCCTCTGGAGCAGGCCTTGCGCAAACTCGACGACCTCACCGAGGACGACAGCCTGCCCCGCCAGCGCTGGCCCTGGCTGGAGGTGCGCGTGGAACTCACCGCGCCCTGCCCCGATCTGCGCGTCCGAGTGGAAGCCGCCCTCGAAGACAAGCCGCTGCGACTGCTGCGCATTCATACGCGCTTTCCCGATAGCATGAACGACACCCATGAACCCCGCGTGACTCTCGACAGCCTCGGTCCTCGTGAACTCTTCGAGCGCACCTGGCACAAGCGCTACGGCAGCGAGCCGACACCCCGCATACTCGAGGATTTCGATCGTCTGCTGCAGACGGTGCAGGACGACGAGGGGCCCGCATGAAGATCCTCGCCATTCGCCTGGAGAATCTCGCCTCTCTGGCGGGTCGACACAAACTCGACTTCACCTGCGCCCCGCTGGCAGAGCAGGGCCTGTTCGCCATTACCGGCCCGACCGGCGCCGGCAAGAGTACCCTGCTCGACGCCCTGTGCCTGGCACTTTACGGCAGTACCCCGCGCCTGCGCGGCGCCCGTCAGGATCAGGCGCGCATTCCCGATCCCGGCGCCACGGACATTACCAGCTTCGACCCCCGCACCCTGCTGCGCCGTGGCTGCGCCAGCGGCTTCGCCGAGGTCGATTTCCTCGGTCGCGACCGTCGCCGCTACCGGGCGCGCTGGTTCGTGCGCCGGGCCCGCAACAAGCCTGAAGGCAAGCTGCAAGCGGTAGAGCAGTCGCTCATTGATCTGGAGAACGGACAACTGCTGACCGCCCAGAAGCGCGAGTTCGACGCCCTGCTCCCGAAGCGCCTGGGCCTCTCCTTCGAACAGTTCACCCGGGCGGTGCTACTCGCCCAAAGCGAGTTTTCCGCCTTTCTCAAGGCGGACGACAATGCCCGCAGCGAGCTGCTCGAGAAGCTCACCGATACCGGCGAATACTCGAAGATCTCGATTGCCGCCTATCGTCGCGCCCGGCAGGCCCAGCAGGTGGTAGCGGAACTCGAGCAGCGCCTGGCCGGCGAGCCTCCCGCCGAAGCGGAGGCCCGCGTCCAGCTCGAGCACGAGGCCATCGAGAGCGAAGCTGAGCTGAATGCGGCTCGGGCCCAGGCCGCTCACTTGCAAGGAGAACGCCGTTGGCTGCAGCAGGACCAGCACCTGGCCCAGGCCGTGCTGGATGCTCGCCAACGCCTGGAGCAAGCGCACCGCGACGACGATGCCCTGTCGGAACAACGCGAACAGGAACACAGGCTCGAACAGCTCGCTCCGCAGCGCCACCGCTTCCAGCGCCGCGAGACGCTGGAAGGCCAGTGCCGCGATCAGGAACGGCAGTGCGCTTCCACGCGTCTGACGCTGAGCGAAGCCGAGCGGCAACATGCCCGTGCCATCGAGGAAAAGCGTCAGGCGGACAGCTCTTTAGAGGAGGCCATCCAGGCCCGCCGAACGGCGCTCCCCTTGATCGAGACGGCGCGAGAACTGGCCGCGGAACGCGATCGCTGCGAGCATCAGCGACGGGACAAGCAGGCCAGCCGCCAGCGCATCATCGATACGCTGGCAAAAGATCGTCAGCGACAGGACAAACTGCAGACGGACTATCGCTGGCAATACCAGGAACTCGACAACCTGCAGGCCACCCTGCGCCGGCAGTTGGGCGAACATACCGATGCACTGACCGCCCGGCGCGCCCTGCTCGTCGAACAGGAGCAGGCCGACCGGCGGCGCCAGACCCTGCAAACCCTCGAGCGGCACTGGCGCCAGTGGCATGACTGCCAGCAGCACCTTGATGCGCTGCGCCGGCAACAGGACAGCGACACCCGGCAACAGTCTTGGCTGCTGGAACAGGGTCAGGCGGCCAAGGCCCGACTCGAGGAAGTGGAAAACCGGCAGCACCGGCTACAGGCCAGCATCGACGGACTGCGCGCCGCCCGCAGCGAGAGCGTGGTCCTGCTGCGCCAGCAACTGCGCGACGACCAGCCCTGCCCAGTATGCGGTAGCCTCAGCCATCCCTACCGCGATGCGCCGCCGAGCGAACCCGCCCAAGCACAGCTCGAGGCCACCGAGCGCGAGGAAAATCGCCAGCTCCACGAAGCCGCGAAGGCCGTCGAGTCCGCTCGAGAAAGGCATCATGACTTGCAGGGGCAATATCGGGCGCTGCAGGCGCAGCTGACCCAGAACGCCGCTCAAATCGCCAAGCTGGCGGAAGAGACCGCCGCCCATCGCGCTAGCCTGCTCGATCAACCCGACGGTCATTCTTTGCTCGAACAGACGGATGCCGCCGGCTGGCTGGGCGACAATCGAGAGCAAGCCGAGGGGCATTGGCGCGACTCTCGTCAGGCTCTCGAGACCTTTGACACGACCCAGCAAGGCATCGCGCCGCTGCGCGATGCCCTGCAGCGCCAGGAAGTCGAACTCGGCAAGCTGGTCAGCCGCTGCGAACAGCAGGAACAGAGCCTCGCCGCTCTCGATAGCGAACTGTCCCCGCTAGCAGAACAATGCCAACGATTGGAGCAGGAACTGCGCGAAGCCCTGAGCGATCACGCCAGCCCAGCGGACTGGCAGGCAAGTGTCGACAGCGCCCTGGAGAATGCCCGCCAGCAGGCGGACCAGATACGGGAGCGCGAGCAGCAGACCGCCAGCGAGGTGCAGCGCCAAGGCCAGGCTCTCGATCATCAGCAGCAACGGCTGGCGGCGCTCAAGGAAGAGCACGGGCAGCTCGACCAGAAATTGAACGTCTGGCGCGAGCGGCACCCGCAGCTCGATGACGCCGCCCTGACGACCCTGCTCGCCATCACCGATGCTGACCGTCAGGTTCAGCGCGAGCGTCTGCAGAAGGCGGAGCGTGAGCGTCATGCCGCCGAAGTCAGCCTGAAGGAACGCCGCCAGACCCTGGTGGATCATCGCCGCGAGCGTTTTGCCGACGTCAGCGACGAGTCGCTGCTTGGAGAGGATATCGAGACCCGAATCACCGCATGGAGCGAACGCCTCGCTATCGAGGAAACCAAACTGGCGGAGCGCCAAACCGCCATCCAGCAGCGTCGCGACGCGGCCCGGCACGCCCTGCTCGACGACGATCGTCGCCGCGCATACCAGCGTGAAGTACTAGATGAGCTGGAGCAGGCACGCCGGGAGCAGCATCGCTGGAGCAGCATCAGCGAACTGATCGGCTCCGCGGACGGCAAGGCCTTCCGGCGCATCGCCCAGGCCTATAACCTGGAACAGCTGCTTGATCACGCCAATGCCCATCTGGCCTCGCTATCGCGGCGCTACCGGCTGACCCGGGGCGGCAGCGAACTCGGCATCCTGGTGATCGACGGCGACATGGGGGACGAACGCCGCTCGGCACATTCGCTATCCGGCGGCGAGACCTTCCTGGTCTCGTTGGCTCTGGCCCTGGGACTCGCCTCCATGGCCTCGGGACAGCTACGCATCGAATCGCTGTTTATCGACGAAGGCTTCGGCAGCCTCGACCCCCAATCCCTGGCACTCGCCATGGAAGCCCTGGATGGGCTACAGGCCCAAGGTCGCCGCGTCGGGGTGATCTCCCATGTACAGGAAATGCACGAGCGAATTCCGGTGCAGATTCGTATCGAACCGCTGGGTAATGGCGCCAGTCGGGCGAGATTGGTGAGTGGTTGATCGCGCGATGGGATAAATCGCCACGTTGAAATTGGCCTAGTGGGCTAGTTTCAACATGGAGATAGATTTGGTAACAGCTTGGTATTGTCATGCCGGATCGGAGTGGCAACTTTCGGCCAGAAGCGGCCGTCGCGTGTAAGGAAAATGGCCGAATTTCACATGCCGGTAGCCGGTTCACATCGCTCTCATGTGCTCACGAGCACACAGTGAACACCATCCTCCAAATCAAGACTACTTTTATTATTCTACATACTTCCCATTTGATTTTTGACGCATTCTAACGCCTTTCCTCAAGAATAAATTAACCCCAGAAACCCTAAGGAAAGGAGATTCATCATTAGTTAAAACATGATTTTTTATAAGATCCTCGACATTTTTATAGGCATCCATAATAATTTTTAAATCCTTCTCATGTCGCGCGGCCACCGGTGACGACTCAACTAAATCGCGCTTATGCTGAGCCATGTCACTTAAAAGCTCTCTAATATCCGAGACAAGCTCTTCCCGGCTTGTTGCCAATGAATGATAAGAGGGCGGATTGTTTTCATCACCTTCTATGCCAAAAAGGTAACACCCAATATGATCCCCACCAATTTCACCGATATCTAGGCTTTTTGTTCCCTTCACTCCATTCTTCGAAGGGACCGTAGCTGCCAGAAAACCGGCTATAACAACCACTACGACCACCTGGCCAATCAATATGCTCATAGCAGGTTCAATAGCATGCCAACCGTCGCGGCTTTCCCCCAGCTCCCATACAAACCGATACGCGAAATCAGTCATAGAGTTTCCTCCTAACCTGACGTGCGTAGGCATATAGATAACCATTCCCACAACGATCAGAGCCGCTGACCGCAGAATTCCCTCACGGCTCACACTCAGTCCCCTACGAACAGTTTCCTGATCGTTCTGCTTTCCACGACGAGGGAGAAAGCGCACCACTACCATGCCAACCCGCTCAAATAGCACAGGCAGTGCTTTCCAGAGGAGCACCCAAACGGCGATCGCACCGATTATCCCCATTACCTTTGTAGCATCCATACACTACCTCGCTCTCCTCAGGACCATCCATCAGCTTAAGAAGCTCCCCATTACCAAACACCAGGCTAGGGTGGGCGCTTCCAAGACCCTAAACCTATCCCATATGTTTCAGCAGCCAAGCAAGATTATGGCGCTATTCATGTGTGCCCCCTCACGACCTCCATCCGGGCCTCCCGGCCGGCGAAATGAAGATGGTGCTTACCTGGCTTCTGTGCTGTCAGCAGAAGGTAACTCTTGTACCTCACTTGATCATCTGGAATCCGACACATAGCCGTTAACGGCCAGAAGCTGTCTTTGAGAGCTTATATATAACGCCGAAATCAGCCAGCGCCGATAGGCGTCGGCTGTATTTTATTGTTTTTCCTGCTATTCGCTAAAACCTTACCCGCATCTTCAACAAGATATGAAAACTCCGATGTATTAATATTTTCAACTCTCATTGCTTCGTCATCATGAACTGGATCATAAATAAACCCTATACCCGCCTGCCCCAAGTAGAATCCAACTATCGCTTGCCCTCTAGCAGAGGTAGAGCAGACGTTGTACTCATAATGGTACATCCCTGTCTTATTTAGGGCTTCTCTTTTAGTAGGATCATCTTTCCCTAGAATAATAGTATCCCAAGAAAATGCGCTTGCATGAGTGATGTAGCAGTGCCCGTAAGGGGAGCATAGGCAATCGATGATAGCTCCGCCCACCCCTTCACATCGATTAGTCCTCATAAACCGATGAAAGGTATTTTTAAATATCATTTCCTTAGGGGCTATATAATCAGGCAAGTCTTCATATTTCGAATCAGGCATTGGAATATTTGATAGTTCCGCTGCCGCCTGGCCGTTTCCTATCCAGTAGGCACTACCACCTTCAAAGATTTTCCCATTAGAAACTTTAACCAACCTGGTCTCGTTCTCATGAGAACAAAGTATAAAGTCGAGTTCACCGCCATAGGCACCTGAAACATTAATCAGGTGATCTATTGCTATTGCAGTAGTTAGATTATCGTCTCTATAAAGCTCTCTTACGGCATCCATTGCCTGGGTAGAAAGACCTGCATACGATATCGTGAGCCATTCATTAATGACTATAGATTTCAATCTGCCAGGGATTATGTTGTGCCGTGTATTTCCATGATCAGTGATCATCGTATCTGACAAAACGCAGATCCGATCAGAAAATTTCATTGCAGCGACTATGGTCATTTACTCCCCCTGTGCATAACGATAAAGCTTAGCCGCGCTTAACGGCGACCAACTGGAGCGGCAGCGAAAGACGGGAGCGGTCAAGCGTCGGCTGGAGCCCTTTGTTAAATTGCTAATCGTCAGCAGCGAGTAGATTTTTGCAAAAATCACGTCCATGAGTTTTACACCAAATGCTACCGAGTGTATAAGCCGTATCGAAATCGAAGCGATCATCATCCGTGACGTCTTTCTGCTCCCACAGGTTGACGACTTCATCATTTGGGCAACCACATGATTTCAACGCATACCGACTGCTAAGCTTCCGATGGAATCGATCTGAGGCAAGTAGCTCGTCGTCGCCAGATTCTGAAGCGAGCTTCGCTGCCATATTTACGGGCTTTCCAGCCCAAACTTCGTTTTGACGATCTGAACGCCCCCTATAGCGCTTAAAACCAATTTTTCTTACGAGAACCGTTCGCGAATCGATTCCAACATGGCATCCAATATCAATCCCAGTTTTATCTTTAACTAACGGAATAAACTCTTCTTTTGCAAAAGTGCGAAACGTGACCGCTGCTGCAAGTGCTCTATATGCCTGCCCTGAGTCAAACAAAGCGAGCGCTCCATCTCCGCGAACATCAATATAGGGCGATTCAAAGTCGCTGAACAATTTGACTGCTGTCCCAGTAAATAGTTGATAAGCACGCGCGGTACTGTTTTCATGACTAGATGCGCTTAGTTGCGTGGATCCTCTCATATCCACAAACACACAATTCACATCCGGAATCTTTAACCAGTTCTGCGGATTCTCGATTGGAATCTGATTTGTGTCAGGGATCGAGTTCCGCAAAGTTATCGATGCACTTTTCTTATACAATGCCCTTGCATCATCAATTATTGCCTTGACGCTTTGAAGAACTTGGTCATCAGAAACCATCTATGCTTACTCTCTTTTTTCGTGAAAAATAAAACACCGGGACAGCGATTACTGGCGTCAAAATCCCGAATAACAGAACTTTAATTGCGAATTCAAACATTCCGTATTTTGCAAATGCAATTCGCGAATTTATAATTATTTGCTCAGCGTACATTCCGTCAATTTCTTTCACATCGGATTCTTTTGATTCCGTTGCCTTTATATACGCTTCTAGCACTTGCTTCTTCGAAAGTGTTGCCAGATATCCGAAGTACAGCAAATTACCGTTAGCCAATCTACTAGGCGCAGGCACGATCCACCTATAGTTGAGAATGGGTAAAAATGAAAGCAAGGCGGTGACAAAACCACCAAGTAGGAAAACAGATAAAATTGCAAAGTAGGCACTAGCATAGCATCCTGTTTCGTTCGACAGGATGAGCCTTACTGATGCCCACAGGGCAAACCCCGAAGCTGCGACCACGACTGCATTTTTCGCTTCTGCGAACTTAAGCCAATCGTTTACTGATTCCAACGTGTCTCTGAGTTCATCCATAGCAATTTAAAATGTATTAGATGGCCAGCACATTTACCGACTTGAACGCGCCGGCCCATTTAACAGTATTATGCGGCAAGTCGCCCGCCCCTAACTCACTGAAACCTCTAAAACCAAGTATGATTTGGCCATATAACACCAATCATTGTGCCGGCTGTATAACACGGATAAACGTGCCCGCCGCCATTGCCGGCATGGCCGCTTTGGGTCGATAGCAGGCTCCCCGGCGGCCCTTCATCGCATACCCTCCTTGGTTGAAATCTTGATATCGATGGCCGCTCTCTCGGCAGGCAGCAATATAGATCGGGCTAGCCCGGATATTGCACCAGACATGCAAAAAGCGGCTGAAAATCGGTTATAATTCAAGCTCCTATACAAGAACCAACCGACTCAGCCGCCATGACAAAATGTACCACGCCGACCGCCGCCTTTCCACGCTGCAAAGGCCGTCAGATCCTCGCCAGCTTCGATGGCGGTGATGTCACCTCCGACGGCGGCATCCTGCTGCTGCGGCAGATGGATCGTGAGGTGGGCCTGACTCGCGCCGTCGCCCGCCGGATCAGCGATGATCGTGACCCGCAGCGCTGCCTGCATCGCACCGAAACTCTGGTCCGGCAACGCGTGTTCGGCCTGGCGATGGGCTATGAAGATCTCAACGACCACCATGCCCTGCGTCATGACATCGCCCTACAGACCGCCGTCAATACGGATGGCGTGCTGGCCAGCCAGTCGACCCTGTGTCGCTTCGAACAGCAGGCCGGCCGGGATTGGGCGGTCGCCATCCACGAGGAGATGATCGAGCAGTTCATCCGTTCGTTCCGGCAGCCGCCCAAGAAGCCGCTCTACCTCGACTTCGATGCCACCGATGACCGGGTGCACGGCCAGCAGCTCGGGCGGCACTTCAACGGCTACTACGACCATTACATCTTCCTGCCGCTGTTCGTGTTCTGTGGTGATCAGCTGCTGGTCAGCTACCTGCGCCCGGCCTCGCTGGATGCCGCTCACCACGCCGGTGCCATCCTCGCTCTGCTGGTCCGGCGGCTGCGCCAGGCATGGCCCGATGTGAAGATCGTCTTCCGTGGCGACAGCGGCTTCTGCCGCCCGCTGATCCTCAATTGGTGCGACCGCCACGGCGTCGATTACATCATCGGCATCGCCGGCAACCAGCGCCTGGCCAAGCTGGCTCTAGACATCGACTACGCGTCGGCCATCCGCTTCGAGAAGACCTGGGAGAAGCAGCGTGTCTTCGGCTTCATCAAGTACGCCGCCGGCAGTTGGAACAAACGCCGACGACAGGTGATCGTCAAGTCCGAGACCACGCGGCGCGGGGTCAACACCCGCTATGTGGTCACCAACCTGCGGGGTTGCAGCGCCGAATGGCTCTACGATAATCGCTACTGCGCCCGCGGCGAGATGGAGAACCGCATCAAGGAGCAGCAGTTCCTGTTCTCCGACCGCACCAGTTGTCACGAGTGGTGGCCCAACCAGTACCGGCTGCTGCTCTCGGGGCTGGCCTACCTGCTGCTGGAACGGATGCGTCGGGTTTACCTCAAACGCACCGCCTTCGCCCAAGCCCAGGTCAACACCATCCGCCTGAAGCTGCTGAAGATCGGCGCCGTCATCACCCGCAACACGCGCACTATCCGGTTGATGCTGAGCAGCCAGTATCCCGAGCAAGACCTTTTCCTGACGCTGGCCAGCAAGTTGGTGCCGGGATAGCGTCGCAGCGTGCTGTCCCCGGCACAGAAAAGACATGGGGGTTGGGGGAAGTGCGCCCTGAAGCCAGGAAATTGATCAAGAAATAGCCAATCTCAACCCCGATCGCCATCACCCCCACCGAGCCTGGAATCTGGGAGCGTCTGGCCGGCCCGGTGCAATATCCGGGCTAGCTTTCTGGATGAAACCAGTCGCACTGCTTGTGGTCGCTTATCAGCCGTTCCATATTCAAAGGTATCAGTCAGCCCGCTAGAGAGCGGTCTCGTCACCGTCCTCGGTCATCGACCTAACCGGATTGGGTGCATGAAATGTTTTTAGCGCCCAGCGCATTCCTTCATGATCGAGAAAGTGACGCCATCGGCATATCCCGATAACGAGGCGAAAAAGCCCTCTTTTTTTAGATATGCCTGACTGAATGTCGAAAAACAGGTATTTCGCAGGGCTTCAATCGGCTGCGCCCTCACTCGAGCGCCGTCTACTGCCTCCATCACGCCTGAGGACTACAGGAAAACTCAGGAATCATCCTTCGGGCTGGCCAGCATGTTCATGATCAGCCGGATCATGGTGTCCTTGTTGGCCGGATCAGACTCGGCGACCAGCAGCGTTAGAGCCGCCAGCCCCACGTCGTTCACTACCGCCTCGCCGTGATCGTTGAGCAGGCGATCGTTACGATAGAGGAAGTCGACGAAGAGGTAGGCCGCGCTGCGCTTGTTGCCGTCGGCGAAGGGATGGTTCTTGATCACGAAGTAGAGCAGATGCGCCGCCTTGGCTTCCACCGAGGGGTAGGCCGGCTCTCCGAAGATAGTCTGGTCCAGGTTGCCCAGAAGCGCTCCCAGGCCGTCGCCGCGTTCCCGGGCGAATAAATCAGAGGCCTCTCCTCGCGTGATCAGCTCGGCCTTGAGCGTGGCAAGGGCCGCACGAGCTTCATCCAGACTGGGTAGCCGACCGCCCGGACGGGCACTGGGCTCGGTCAGCAGGCCCTCGTCATAGCGCTGCAGCAGCAGGAAAGTCTGGGCGTAGCGAGTGACGATATCGATGAGGCCGCGACCGCTGGTGGTATCCAACGCCGGGCTCTGGGCCGTCTGGCGTATCAAGGCTATGGCAGCTTCGAGCTCGCGGGCATTGTCCTCGAAACGCTGACGATTCAGCGTCCAGCCTTGGGTGAGATGCTCGCGTAGCACTCGGGTGGCCCACTGGCGGAACTGCACCGCGCGTCGTGAGTTGACGCGATAGCCCACCGAGATAATGGCATCGAGGTTGTAGATCTCGATTTGCCGGCGTACCTGCCGAGAACCTTCAGATTGAACTGTTGCATTTTTTGCAACGGTTGCCTTCCGCTCTAATTCTCCCTCTTTGTAAATGTTGCGCAGATGTCGAGAGATCACGGACTTGTCGCGATCGAACACTTCCGATAGCTGCTGTAGGTTTAGCCAGACCGTATCCCGCTCGGTGTCCAGCCGCACTTCCACCGCCTGACCTGCATCCTGATAGATGACGATAGGCGCCTGGCCCTCGGTGCTCATGCCGTTATCTCCTCCAGCGCCATCTCGGCGCCTAAGAATCATGGGCTTATAATCTACGTCAGAGCAATCGAAGGCGCCAATCGCCTGGTCAGGCGGCACACCCCATGTGCATCACGACATGGCCGGCGCCATGATAGGCTCGAGCCATGCCGCATCTGGATAGGGAGTGTCCCACGCCCAGGAGATGCACGAACACATGCCGGTGCAGATTCAGGTCGAGCCAATGGGGAACAGGACCAGCCAAGCGAGATTGATCGGCGGCTGAGATAGAGATAAAAGGAGACAAGGTAAAGTGGAAGCATCCGACACGACGACGCGCAGCATCCTGATCACCGGCTGCTCGAGCGGGATCGGCTACGCTGCGGCTCATGCCTTGGCCGCCCGGGGTTGGCGGGTGTTCGCCACCGCCCGCGCAGAGGCGGACGTGTCCCGGCTCAAGGAGGAAGGCTTGGAGGCTTTGGCACTGGACCTGGATAGCAGCGACTCGATCGAGGCCGCGGTAGCGACGGTGCGGGAGCGCACCGGCGGGCGGCTAACGGCGCTGTTCAACAACGGCGCCTACGGCCAGCCCGGCGCGGTGGAGGATCTTTCGCGTGAGGTGCTGCGGGCTCAGCTGGAAACCAACCTGCTGGGCACCCACGACCTCACCGCCCGGGTACTGCCGATGATGCGAGCCCAGGGCCATGGGCGCATCGTGCAGAACAGCTCGGTGCTGGGTATCGCCGCCCTGCCCTATCGCGGCGCCTATGTGTGCTCCAAGTTCGCCCTCGAAGGGCTCACCGACACCCTGCGCCTGGAGCTTGCCGGCAGCGGCATCCACGTCAGCCTGATCGAGCCCGGCCCGATCACCAGCCGCTTCCGTGAGAATTCCTACCGCGCCTTCAAGGCGAATATCGACACCACCCACAGCGCCCACGCCGATACCTATCGCCATGTGGAAGCTCGACTGGTCAATCAAGAGAAAGAAGCCCCTTTCACCCTCGGCGCCGACGCGGTAGTGACCAAACTGATCCACGCCCTGGAAAGCCCCCGGCCACGAGCCCGCTACGCGGTGACATTTCCTACCCATTTGTTCGCGACGCTAAGGCGCATTCTGAGCACCCGCGCCCTGGATCGGGTGCTGCTGCGTTCTACCAAGGATGAAAGGGAGTAACGATCTTGTCGGAAAATCATGAATCTCAGAAGGAAACTGCCAATTTGCTGCGCTTCTCGGCTTCATCACGTGCCACAGAGCCAAAAATCGCCAATCCCTTGACATCGAATTGACGGACTACGATAGGGAGGTGCTGCTGAAGCAGCAACATGATCTCCGACCTGTTCATCATTCTTCCCTCCGCGTTTCTCATCGGCTTAAGCATACTCGGCAACATAACATGGATAAATGTGCTGGTAGTGTGTCCGCTACGGCGTCCACGAAGAAAGGTGATGCCTCGTTAAAGGTGATGCTTCTTTAAAATAGCGCCGAGCCTTATTTTAATTTTTAGCCGAAATTAAAATAATCAGCGATCCGCATATGTCGACACCATCGACATATTTCGCCGACGTGTCAAAAAACGGCATTTTATAACCATATAGAGTTGGCCCGATACTGACCTGGTTCAGCAAACCCCACCGCTCCTTATTCCATCCAGGCATGGTAACCTGCAGATAGTGTTCTTGACCGGAGGCGAGGTTATGCAGGACGCACGTGAACTTCTCGAAGCCTTGGTGGGTTTTCCCACGGTCTCTCGGGATTCCAACCTGGCGTTGATCGAATTCATCGAAGACTATCTCGGGGAGCATGGCGTGCCCTTCGAGCGTATCGAAAGCGACGATGGCAGCAAGGCCAATCTGCTGGCGCGTATCGGCCCGGAAGTGGCCGGCGGTGTTGTGCTTTCGGGGCATACGGACGTGGTGCCGGTGGATGGCCAGCCTTGGACGACGGATCCTTTTACGTTGATAGATAAAGGAGACGGTCGACTCTATGGTCGTGGCACCTGTGATATGAAGGGCTTTATCGCCTGCGCCCTCGCTCAGGTGCCAACCTGGATCGAAGAGGAGTTGCAAACGCCTATCTATCTGGCGTTTTCCTACGATGAGGAAGTGGGCTGTTTGGGCGCGCCCAGGCTGATCGAGCGCTTGATGACGAATCATCCACGTCCCGGCGCGGTGATCGTCGGCGAACCCACGCTGATGGAGCCGGTCGTGGCTCATAAAGGCAGCACCAATTTCCGTACTCGAGTGACGGGGCGGGCCGCGCATTCGAGTCAGATCGATCAGGGCGTGTCGGCGATTCACGTCGCCGCGCGGCTGGTGACCCGCATCGAGGACATCATGGCGGACCTGAAGCGCGAAGGGCGTATCGACAACGCCTTCAACGTCGCCCATTCCAGCCTGCACGTGGGCAAGATCCAAGGCGGCACGGCGATCAATATTACCGCCCGGGAATGCGAGTTCGACTGGGAGATTCGCCATCTGCCTCAGGACAGCGCGGAGGAATTGCGCCAGCGGGTGGATGACTACGCCAGGGAACTGGAGACCGAGATGCAGAAGCGCGCGCCGGAAACCGGTATTAATACCGAGGCGCTTTCCAGGACCGTGCCGGCACTGGCGGATCGGGATAACGCCGAGGCCCTATGTCTTTGTAGAGGGCTTCTGTGTCGTGAACTACTGCGTCATGCACCGATGGACGCAAAAAAACCCGGCGCGGTGGCTTACGCCACGGAAGCCGGGCAGTTTCAGGGGGCCGGTCTACCTTCGATAATCTGCGGTCCCGGCAGCATCGCCCAGGCTCACCAGCCGGATGAGTATCTCGAGATCACTCAGTTGGAAGCGGGTGTCGACTTCATGCGCTCGTTGGGACGCCGCCTGGGCGCTTAAACTTGCGTCGCCTTCGACAAACCGCTATTGGCGGCGTCGTTATCGACTGACATCGATGATTGCTGTTCCGACTCGCTTTCCTCCTCGAGCCGCTTGTCCAGTATGACCTGGGGGTTCGGCGCACCACGGGCCACCTTGCGCCGCTGACGATGCAGATCGCGCAGGCCGCTGCCGATCATCGCACTGAGAATCAGCGCGCCGCCGACGAACGCCAGGGGTCGCGGCACTTCACCGACGATCAGCCAGACCATCAGCGTGCCCACCAGGGTCTCCAGCATCATCATCAAACTGACCTCCGCACCGGGCAAGTAGCGCGGGCCGGTCTGAATCAGGTAGTAAGCCAGGGGCAAGAAGAGTCCCATCAGGGCCAGCTTCGTCAGCTCTTCCGCCGGTGGCAGCTCGATCCCGCCTAGCAATATCGCCGGAAGCACGATGATCGCGCACCCGATGGGAAGCAGTACGGTGGTATCCACCCCGCGCCGGGAACCGCTGCGCCCGGGCTGCACGCTGGCCACGGTAGTATTGACGGCGATGGCGATCGGGATCCCCAGGGCGATGATCAGGCCCAGCGGGCTGCCCTTGCCCACTTCTCCCGCCACCATCAGGCTCGCGCCGAGCACACAGATCGCAATGACCACCCAGGTTTGGGTACGTAGCCGCTGGTGGAAGAAGAAAAGCCCGATCAGCCCCGCCGCTACCGGGGCGAGATTCATGATCACCAGGGCATTGCCCGCTGCGGTGAGACGAGCGGCGCCGACGAAGCACCAGGCGCTGGCGGCGAAGGCCAGCGGACACCACAGTCGGGCGGAGCCGCAGGCCGCGATGGCTTCGGGCAGGCGCTGTCCATAACGCAGCAGGGCGATCAGCGACAGTACCAGGCCGAGCAGCAGGCCCCGCCAGAACATGAAGGTCGCTAGATTCACATCGATGGACTTGACGAACAAGGCATCCGGCGACAATAGCAGCACGCCGGCGCCGGTAATCAAGTAGCCACGCAGTCGCCAGGACAAACGCTGCCACATTTTCTTATCCCCTCTATTTTCGATGGTGCTTTAAAAAGAAAAGGCCGGGGATTGACCCCGGCCTTGCTTACTATGCCTTTTCACATTTAATGATGGCGAATCAAAAGCTTATGCTCGGGACTGGCGGCGAATCGGGGCATCGCCGTCACGGCGCCGACGTGGCGCACGCTCCGGTGCGCCGCGATCCTCACTGATCTCCAGCGGGCGTCCGGCCACACGCGCCCGAGCCATCTTGGCCAGGATGCTGGTGGGCAGCCCGTTGGGCAGTTCGACCACGGAAAACTCGTTGCGGATATCGATGCGGCCGATACGCGCGCCTTCGATACCGCCTTCGTTGGCCAGGGCACCGACAAGCTGACCCGGCTTGATGCCATCCTTATGACCGACCGCCACGCGATAGCGGGTCATGCCCTCACGGGGAGCGCGATCGTTCTGACGACGCGGCTTGCCGTCACGGCCGGGGCGATCGCTACGCTCGCTGCGCTCACGAGGCGCCTGCAGGCGTCCGATGGGGGCTTCATCCGCGCGAGCCATGGCGGCGAAGGCACAGGCCAGTTCCACCGGGTCCTGACCTTCCGCAATCAGACTCTCGACCATGGCACGCTGGGCATCGGTGCCGGCGGTCAGGGCGCCAACCACGCGCTTGCGGAACAATTCATCTCGATGAGCGCGAATGGCGGCTTCGTCCGGCAACGGCATATCGCTCAGATGCTGGCCGGTGGCCTGCTCGATCCAACGCACCTTGCGGATTTCGCGGCTACCGACGAAGGTGATCGCGATACCGCTGCGCCCGGCGCGACCGGTACGGCCGATGCGGTGGGTATAGGCTTCGCTGTCCTGGGGAAGATCGTAGTTGATGACGTGTGTGATGCGCGATACGTCCAGGCCGCGAGCGGCCACGTCGGTTGCGATCAGCACGTCCACCTTGCCACGCTTGAGCCGGGTGATGGTGCGCTCCCGCAGGCTCTGATCCAGATCGCCGGAAAGCCCGGCCACGTTGACGCCACGCGCGGTCAACTGCTCTACCAGGGTGGTGCAGGCAGCCCGGGTGCGTACGAAGACGATGGCGCCGTCCACCGGTTCCACCTCGAGAATCCGTGAAAGCGCCTCCAGCTTGGCGCCGCCTTCCACTCGCACCAGGCGTTGGTCGATGCTATCCGCTGTGCCTTGCTTGGCTTCGATGGCGACCTTGACCGGCTCCACCAGATAACGATCGACGATGCGCTCGATTTCCTTGGGTAGAGTCGCGGAGAAGAACACGCGCTGGGCATCACTGGGAGTATCCGCAACGACGCGCTTGACGTCATCGATAAAGCCCATGCGCAGCATTTCGTCGGCTTCGTCCAGCACTAGGGCGCTGAGACCGTCAAGTTTGAGACTGCGACGATCCAGGTGATCGATGATGCGTCCCGGGGTTCCCACCACTACCTGCGCACCACGCTTCAGCGCGCCCAACTGCTCGCGATATTCCTGGCCGCCGCACAGGGTCGCGACTTCCAGACCCTTGAGGTTCTGACCGTACTTGGTAAAGGAAACCGCCACCTGCTGCGCCAGTTCCCGAGTCGGCGCCAGCACCAGCACCTGAGGTTCGCGGCGATCGAGTTCGAGCCGCGAGAGCAAGGGAGCGGCAAAGGCGGCGGTCTTGCCGGTACCGGTCTGGGCCTGGCCCAGCATATCCCGGCCTTCCAGCAGTGCCGGAATGGTTTGTGCCTGGATCGGCGAAGGGGTCTCATAGCCCAGAGTTTCGAGGGCGGAGTGCACGGCAGGCAGCAGTGCCATATCGCCGAAGCTCGGCGAGGCGACAGAAGTCGAGGTCATCAATCACACCTTGGTTGGCCGGAATGAACCGGCAACAAATGAATAGGCGTCTGGCCCAAAGCACAGTCATCATCGCCATTGCCAGCGTGGGCAAGAACGAGAATAAAGCGGGCGGGGACGCCGGTCGCACCTGGCATTCGGCTCATGATTTCGATAAGCCCCGTTGTGGCGCTTACCGACACCTTCGCATCAAGGGATGCAGGGCACGAGCCTCTGTGGCGACCGTTTGCGCCGGACAAACGCGCTCAGGCGTCTGGGGTTGGGCGCTCCATCTAGCTATCGGGATAACCGGTGATCACTTGTATCATCGACCGTCGGTCGGTGGTCATGACCGGCATCCGCAAAGCGTCGTCCTTTTCAATGAACGAACCAATACGATGGCGGGGTCAGCACATGCGAGGAGGGCGCATATTAACACCAATACTTTTGTATTAACAACCTTTTCTTGTTTGCTTCTCGCGGAGGTAAGGCAGGAAGGCTAATAAGGCAATCGCGAAACACTGTGACGCGCCAACACCAGCCGCCAGTGTTCAGAAGCAAACATGGCGAATAAAATTCGTTGCCAAGACACTACAAAAAATAACGCGGCGTGCTTTTGTACAGAAATTGCCGATAACTCGAGACAAATTCGCCTCAAATCGCCGAAACACTCGATTTATTTCGCGATTTTTGTACAAACGATGAAAAGCGCCCTTTTTTCATCGTTACTGAAGTAATGGACAGTCTAGGCAGTAAAAGGCGCATGGGTTAAAGTGCATTCGCCATATATTATTCATTTAAAGACGTCACGGGCTTTCAAACTCATGATGGGAATCCTTCATTCGCTGCCCCGCACCCATAAGTTGTTATTGTTACCCGTTGCCACCATGGTTACCGTGCTGGGCGCACAGCAGATCATTCATTCGCTAGAGACCCCTGCTCCCAACGTCTCGGCGAACAATACTAATTTCCAATCACATACGAATGTTCGCACTGCCGACGTATTGAGTCCCGAAGTACTGAACTCCCGGGCATTAAGCTTGAGTAACGAATCGCCGCTTATTCTGCAACGCTCTCCCCTTGCGCAAGGGGTAGAGTTCGCCTCTCGGGCGCTGGAAGTCACCAAGCGCCACATACCACTTGCACAGTTCACCGCCATGGAAATCGCCGATTTCGATTTCATCACCAGTGCTCATGCCAGTGAACGTAACCGGCGGGAAGCGACCTTCAAAGGCACACCGCTGGTGTCGATCGTAGCATCGGACACGTCCTTCGATGCCACCCAAGGCGTTCTCCCCACATCGGACTCCACGGATTCCCGGCAGCAATCGATTGCCGACTTCAGTCTCCAGGCGGCCTTGCAGCTGGCCTATCGCGACAGCGGCGTCACCCAAGAGAACTTCCACGATGACGATATGGCGGAAGACCCGCTAGATAATGCGTTGGTGCGAATCGACGGGGACAACCTGATCTTCCTGGGCGAAGAAATCGTCGCCAATAAAGCCTATGTGCCGCGTTGGGAAACTTACGAAGTACATGCAGGCGATACTTTCGCGGAGCTAGCAGAGCGGACCTTGGGGCTTGGTTACAGTGAAACGATGACGCTTCTCGAAACCCTGCCGGACAAGCGGGCACTGACTCACTGGCGGGTCGGCCAGCGCTTCGATTACAAAGTCGACGAGAAAGGCAAGTTCCTGGCACTGCGCATCATGCGTAATGCTCGGGACGGCTATCTGATCGAGCGTAGCGATTCCCGCGGTTTCGAAACCGCCAAGGTGAAAAAAACCGGCGAGGCCACTCAACGGCTGTTCGCCGGCACCGTCAGTGGCAGCTTCGCTCGCTCCGCGGAGGCAACCGGACTCTCTACCGCAGAGGTGGCGGAGCTTTCTCAGCTGCTGGCGAAGAAACTCAATTTCCGTCGTGATACACGACGTGGCGACCAGTTCGAGGTACTGGTGGAATCCGACATGATCGAAGGAGAAAGCCTGGACTCACGTATCCTGGCGGTGCGCTATCGTGGCAAGAAGGATCTGACTCTGGTACGTAACGAGGCTGACGATCACTTTTATACGCCGGACGGCGATAGTCTGGATCCGGCCTTCAATCGTTATCCCTTCCAGGGTCACTATCGGTTGAGTTCGTCATTCAATCTGCGCCGCAAGCATCCGGTCACCGGTCGAATTAGCCCTCATTACGGCTCCGATTTCGCTCTGCCCGTGGGCACGCCGGTCAAGGCGCCTGCCGCGGGCAAGGTGATCAAGTCGGTACGCCACCCGCTGGCGGGAAACTATCTGGTGATTCAGCACGATAACGGCTACAAGACCCGCTATCTCCATTTATCCAAGCGTCAGGTTCGCGTGGGTCAGCGGGTCGAGATGGGCCAGCAGATCGCGCTTTCCGGTAATACCGGTCGCAGTACTGGCCCTCACCTGCATTACGAGATGATCGTCAACGACAACCGGGTCGATCCACTGCGCGTCGAACTGCCCAAAAGCCGCAACCTTTCCGGCCAGGCGCTGGCGAACTTCAAGCAGGCATCCAAGCCGGTGCTGGCTCAGCTAGAAAGCGGCAGGACTGGTGCCGTGGTGGCCAGCCGCTCTCCACAGAAAGCTCGCGCCAATGACGGCGGCTGATGCAGAACCATTGAGCGCATTGGCTTGTTCTTCAGACACCTCGCCCAGGCGAGGTGTTTTTGATTGGGTTTCGGCCTAGCGCTCGGTAATCAGCGTGACGACGTCTTTCACGGTTTTGTGACGTTCGAGCGGATGACGAAGGGGCTTATCCAGAAACAGCTGGTATAGATTCCGCCGTCCTACCCGTTGCCGACGTACGATACCCGCCTCTTCAAGATCGCTCACGATACGCTGTACCGCACGCTCGGTAATACCGACCTGAGCCGCGACTTCCCGCAGAGTACGATTGGGCCCCTCTACCAAACAGATCAATACGTGAGTGTGGTTGCTGAAGAAGGTCCAGCCGCTGATGTGATATGGGTCCATATCGTTACCTGAAAGCCTGAAATAAGATAAATTTTACCAGAAAAAATTTTCTTATTTTTAAGGGTTATTAAACAATGTAAAACCAGGCAGTTAAATCCCCGCTGGTCTTTACACGCGATACTGCCTGATGGATGGGCGGCGAGAGTGATTGACTCGGCTGAAAACATGACATATTTTATACGATATAAATGTCATGAATAGGATGCCGCAATGCGCACTCTGCAGCTACTGTCACTTTCGGTCAAGGGGCTGCTCCTGGGTATTGTATGGTGGAGCCTGACCGATGGCAGCGTTGTTTCCTGGAGCATGGGGATACCCGTCATCCTGATAGCCCTTGGATGGATGTTCCAGCAGCAACGTCCCTCCCCGCTGCCAAGCCTGTGGCTGCTCGGATACCCGTTGACAGGTCTTGCCGGTTTTCTCCCCTATTTCCTGCGGGAATCCCTGCGCGGCGGCATCGATGTCGCGAGACTTGCGCTTTCTCCCGTCATGCGGATCGATCCACGTTTCAGCACCTACTCCCTTCATCTTCCCGAAGGGCCCGCGAGGCGAACGTTCAT
Source organism: Pistricoccus aurantiacus (assembly GCF_007954585.1). Taxonomy (GTDB): domain Bacteria; phylum Pseudomonadota; class Gammaproteobacteria; order Pseudomonadales; family Halomonadaceae; genus Pistricoccus; species Pistricoccus aurantiacus. The sequence continues at coordinate 2,022,752 of NZ_CP042382.1, read as the reverse complement.
CAATACCGTCAGCCTGCTGCCGGGCACTTTGAGCGCGGATCTCAGCGACGGTCAGCTGATCGTTCATCGTCTGCGCCCGGGGCCGGCGAACGATACCGACCTGCAGGAGTGCGAGCGACGTGTCGCCCGTCTGTTCGGCATGACCGCTTGCATGACTCAAGCAAAGGACGGGCCAGTGCCATGATTCCATTCCTGACCGGCCTGGCGGTTCTCTTGCTGCTCACGCTGTTGATGGGCCTGATCCGGGTATTGCACGGTCCTAGCCGTGCGGATCGTATGCTGACGGCGCAGTTGTTTGGCACCACCGGTGTGGCGTTGATGTTGCTGCTCGCCCTCGTCATCGATCTCGAGGCGTTGATCGATGTGGCACTGGTCATGGGCATTCTCGCCTCGGGCGCCAGCGTCGCCTTCGTTCATCTGGCCGGAGACGAACCATGATCGATTTACCAGGGCTTGCGAGCCTGGTGCTGGCCAGTGTCGGCACGCTGTTCTTCATCGCCGGCGCTCTGGGGCTGGTGCGCTTTCCGGATGTCTACAGCCGGCTACATGCGCTGACCAAGGCGGACAATCTTGGTCTGGGGCTGATTACGCTGGCGGTCATGCTGCAGCTGCCGTCGCCGGCCCAGTGGTTGAAGCTCGGGCTCATCTGGGTGCTGGTCATGCTTTCCGGCGCGGTCAGCTGTCATCTCGTGGCCCGCCGCGCTCGACGTTGCGCCGCCCGACATAGCGAGGGCTTGGCAAGCAGAGGGGGCGATATTCATGATGCCGCTACTTGATTATCTGCTGGTGGCCGGAATGCTGGCCCTGGCAAGCCTGACGTTGATGGCGCGGGATTTCTTCATCGCCATCGTGCTGTTCATCAGTAATGGGCTGCTTATTGCGCTGGCCTGGGCGAGACTCGGCGCCCCGGATATCGCCATCGCCGAGGCAGCGATCGGGGCGGGATTGAGCGGCGCTCTGCTATTGGCCGCCTGGCGACGTCTGCAGATTGCTTTTCCCAAGTCGTCACCACCGTCCGCGTCCTCGGGAGCCGATCATGAACGCCCCTGAACGGCCTCCGGTTATGAATGAGCCGCTGCATGGCGTGCTGCGCGGACTGCTGGCCATCGCCATGCTCGCCCTCGGTCTGATACTGGCCTGGAGCTTCTGGGCGCAAGTTTCCGCCCCGACCTCGCTGACCGATACGGTGATGGCGGAGCTGCCTCGTAGCGGCGTCGCCAATCCGGTGACCGCGGTACTGCTCAATTTTCGTGCCTTCGACACCATGCTCGAACTAGCGGTGCTGCTGCTGGTGGCAGTGACGATGGGCGTGCTACGCGAGCATTCTCCGGCACCAGCCACCTATCAAACAGCCCCTCTACCGCTCAGCGACTCCCCACTACTGCACAGCCTGGTGCGGGATCTGACGCCGCTGATCATTCTGATCGGCGGCTATTTATTATGGATCGGCGCCAAGGAGCCGGGCGGTGCGTTCCAGGCCGGAGCGGTACTGGCCTCGGCGCCGGTACTCGCCCACCTGGCCGGGCGCCCCTGGCCGACGGATCAGAAAAGCTCCTGGTTTCGCGGGCTGCTGGTACTGGGTACCGGCGCTTTTCTGATCTCCGCCCTGGCCATGCAGGCGCTGACCGGCGGCTATTTCATCTACCCACCGGCCTGGGCCGGCATCTGGATTCTGGGGATCGAGACCGCGGCCACCCTATCCATCGCGGTGACCCTCTATGTCGCCTTCCGAGCGGTAATGCCCGTTTCGACGGTGCCCACATGAATACCGTACTGCTGTACGGCCTGTGTGGCGTCGTCCTGTTCGTGCTGGGGCTTTATTTCGCTCTGACGAGCGGCGCCGCCCTGCGCCGTATACTCGCCATCAACGTCATGGGTAACGGCGTCTTCATGCTGCTGATCGCTACCTCTTATGACGAGCATACTCCCGACCCGGTCCCCCATGCCCTGGTATTGACCGGCATCGTGGTGGCGATCAGCGCCACCGCCCTGGCCTTGAAACTGCTCTGCCGCGCTCACGAACTGGCTCGTCAACAAGGCGAGGAAACTCATGAGTGAGCTATTGGCGGGACCCGCTTTACTTCCCTTGTTGATCAGCCTGCCTTTGCTGGGTGCCTTGGGGAGCGTCCTGCTGCACCAACGCTGGCCCGTTTTGATCGCGGTGATTCTCAATCTGGTGTTGGCCGGCCTGCTGCTGTCCGCCACCCAGCAGGCCACGCTGCGCTATAGCTTGGGCGGCTGGGTGGCACCGCTGGGTATCGCTCTTCATGCGGATACCCTTGGCGCGATGATGGTCGGCATCACCGCCCTGGTGGGCGTCTTCGTCAGTTGGTATAGCCTGGACTATTTCGTTGCCGGCTCCACCGCCGAACGCGGGTTCTGGCCGCTCTGGGGCCTGCTGCTGACGGCGCTGAATACGCTGTTCCTCTCCGGCGACGCCTTCAATCTGTATGTCGGACTCGAAATACTGAGCCTCTCCGCGGTCGCGCTGGTCACACTCGCCTCGAGGCTTGAGGCGATTCAAGCGGCGCTGCGCTATCTTCTCGTCAGCCTGATGGGCTCGCTGTGTTATCTGCTCGGAGTGGCGCTGCTTTATCACGCCTACGCCACCCTGGATCTGGCCATGCTGGCGCAACTGAGCGGCGATGGCATGCTGGAACGGGCAGCACTGGCGCTGATGATCGCCGGGCTGCTGCTCAAGACGGCGCTGTTTCCGCTGCATTTCTGGCTGCCCCAGGCCCATGCGGGGGCGCCGGCCCCGGTCAGCGCCCTGCTTTCCGCTCTGGTACTCAAGGCCACCTTCTATCTGATTCTGCGTCTGTGGTTCGACACCCTGGCACAGGCCGCCACCCAGCTGGGGGCGCTTCTGCTCGGACTGCTGGGTTGCGCCGCCATTCTCTGGGGCTCGCTGCAGGCGCTTCGCGCGCCACGGCTCAAGCTGCTGGTGGCCTATTCCACGGTGGCGCAGATCGGCTATTTGTTCGCGCTGTTCCCCCTGTTGAGCGATCCGCGAGTGGCCAGCGCCGCCTTCGATTCCGCCCTGTATTTCATCCTCGCCCATGCCTGCGCCAAGGGCGCCATGTTCCTGGCCGCCGGCAACGTCATGACCGCCGCCGGTCATGATCGTATCGCGGATCTAGGCGGCATCGGCGCGATCTCGGCCACGACGCTGTTTGCCCTGGCCATCGCCGGCGTCAGCCTGATCGGCCTGCCTCCCACCGGCGGCTTCATTGCCAAGTGGCTGCTATTGCAAAGCGCCCTGCAGATCGGCGCCTGGTGGCTTGCCGGGGTGGTGCTGATCGGCAGCCTGCTGGCGGCAGCCTATATATTCCGTGTACTGGCGCTAGGTTTTACCATCTTCGAATCGCCGCCAGTCGCCGCCGTTGGTGCGACCAGCACTCGTACACCGAACGCAACAATCGCGTCAGGGCGCCAATGGAGCGCCCTGGCGCTTGCGCTGGCTGCATTGGCGTTGGGCTTTCTCGCCACGCCGGTGCTGGGCCTTTTCGATGCCGGCGAGCTGACGGGATAAAGGAGGAAAGCCGATGCCTACGCTGTCGCTGCTGGTGCTGATCCTGCTGAGCTCGCTGATTCCCGCCATTGCCAACTTCTTCATTCCCGAGTCCCGAGCTGGGTGGCGCAATAGCCTCAATCTGGTCGCCGCACTGGTAAAATCCAGCCTGGTGATCATTCTGCTGGTCGCCGTGCTGCGCGGTGAACTGTTCGAGGTACGCCTGGCACTGCTGCCGGGAATAGACTTCGTATTGCATGCGGATGCCTGGTCGCTGATGTTCATCAGCCTCTCGAGCCTTCTCTGGCTGCTCACCACCCTCTACGCCATCGGCTATCTCGCCCACTCCCACCAGCGCAGTCGATTCTTCGGCTTCTTCAGCCTGTGCGTGTTCGCTACTTCCGGCATCGCCCTGTCCGGCAACCTGATTACCTTCCTGATCTTCTATGAGCTGCTGACCCTGGCCACCTACCCGCTGGTGGTACACAAGGGCGATCCGGAATCGATTCGCGCCGGCAGGAAGTACCTGGCCTATACCCTGTTCGGCGGCACGCTCTTTCTGGCCGGGGTGGTATGGCTCACCGCCATCGCCGGGCCCATTGAATTCAGCGCCACCGGGGTGCTGTCCGGGCGAACCGATCTAGCGCCTGGGGTGCTGCAGGGGGTTTTTCTGCTATTGATCGCCGGGCTGGGGGTCAAGGCGGCGCTGGTGCCCTTGCATAGCTGGCTGCCGGTATCCATGGTGGCGCCCGCTCCGGTCAGCGCGCTGCTGCATGCGGTAGCGGTGGTCAAGGCCGGCGCCTTCGGCATCTCGCGTATCGTCTACGATGTCTACGGGGTGGAATTCGCCGCCGTCTTGGGGGTTACTACGCCGCTCGCCATCATGGCAGCAACCACGATCATCTATGGCTCTACCGTGGCGCTCTTTCAGGACGGCCTCAAGCGCCGCCTGGCCTTTTCCACCATCAGCCAGGTGTCCTATATCGCCTTGGGCACCGCCATCGCCGGCCCCATCGCCACCGTCGGCGGTATCATTCATCTGGTGCACCAGGGCCTGATGAAGATCACGCTGTTCTTCTGCGCCGGCAACCTGGACGAGACCTTGGGCATTACCAAGGTCAGCCAGATGAACGGCGTCGGGCGACGCATGCCCTGGACCATGACGGCGTTTTCCGTTGCCGCTCTAGGTATGATCGGCGTGCCGCCCCTGGCCGGCTTCGTCTCCAAATGGTATATCGGCTTTGGCGCCGTGGAGAGCGGCGCCTACTGGGTCATTCCCGTGCTGGTGGGCAGCAGCCTGTTGAACGCTGCCTACTTCCTGCCGATTCTTTATGCGGCCTGGTTCAAGGCGCCGGATTCTGATCAAACCTTCGCACCGCGAGCCGGCCGCCTCGAAACCCACTGGATGCTGCTGTTGCCGCCGCTTCTTACCGCGGGGCTATCCCTGGCGGCAGGAATATTCGCGAAATCCTCTTTCAGCCCGCTGGAATGGGGCAAGCTGATCGCCGCCCGGGAATACGATCTGGTGGCCATCGCCGAGCTATCGTTTACCCAGTTCCAGTGGTGGATCGTCGCCAGTCTACTGCTGCCGCTTGCCCTCGCCTTGACGGCGCTGATCAAGCGGCTGAACACCGGCACGCTTCGTCTGCTGCCCTGGGCGACGCTGCCGGCGCTGGGCCTGGCACTATTGCCTGTCGATACCGCCAATATCGTTTCCTGGCTGTTTCTGGGCAGCGTGCTGCAGGTTGACGAGCTCGCCCGGCCGTTCCTGCTGTTTACCGCCTTGCTATGGCTGACCTGTGGCATCTATGCCCGCGGCTATCTGCGGGAGGATCCTGATCGAGGCCGCTTCGCGAGCTTCTTTTTGCTGGCGATGGCCGGCAACTTCGGACTGATCCTCGCCGCGGACCTATCGAGTTTCATCGTCTTCTTCACGCTGATGAGCCTGGCAAGCTACGGGCTCGTGGTGCATCGCGGCGATGCCCGGTCCCGCCAGGCCGGGCGCGTCTATATTCGTCTGGTGATCGTCGGCGAGATGTGTCTGTATGCCGCTCTGGTGGTGGTTGCCACCGAGTCCGTCAGCCTGAGCATCACCACAATGGCGGCCAGCCTCGACAATCCCTGGTCGATGACCCTGCTGATGATCGGCTTCGGCATCAAGGCCGGCCTGTTGCCGCTGCATGTCTGGCTTCCCTTGGCCCATCCGGTGGCGCCGGCGCCGGCCAGCGCGGTACTCAGCGGCGCCATGGTGGCCGCGGGCCTGCTGGGCTGGCTGCGCTTTCTGCCCCTGGGTCTGCCGGGCTGGGAAGCCTGGGGTATCCTGCTGACCTTCGCGGGACTGCTGGCGGTCTTCTACGGCGCCCTGGTCGGCGTCCTGCAGCGGGAAGCCAAGGTAGTGCTCGCCTATTCCACCATCAGCCAGATGGGGCTGATGACCAGCGGCGTTGGCATGATGCTGTGGCGACCGGAACTGGCCCCTCTGCTGATTCCCGCCCTGGCGCTCTACGCCCTGCATCACGGCCTGGCCAAGGGCGCTCTGTTCCTGGCCACCGCCGTGACGCCTTCCGTCGCCAATACCGGTCCGGTCAAATGGATCGCCCTGACGGGGCTTCTGATTCCCCCCCTGGCCATCGTCGGCGCACCGCTGACCAGCGGCGCCCTGGCCAAGGCGGCGCTCAAGACGCCGGTTGTCGGTAGTGAAATCGCCTACCTGCTGCCTTTGTTAATCTTGGGAGCAACAGCCAGCACCCTGTTGATGGTTCGCTTGCTTATACTGGTCTGGCCGGGTACGGAGACTCGTCCTGCGGCCAATGCCCCCATGTGGCTGGGCTGGTCCCTCAGCGTCGCCTTGGTACTCGTCGTTCCCTGGTGGCTGCCCGGGTTCGACGCCGCCACCGAGAAGGCGCTGGCCTGGGGGAATGTTTGGTCGCAAAGCTGGCCGATTGTGCTTGGGATCGTCTTGATGTTGGCTGCCTATCGGATGCGCAACCGGTTCGAGCGATGGTCTATCCCCAGCGGCGATATCCTGATTCCTCTGGCGCGGCTGACAAGCAGGGCCACTCGAGGGGGCGGCGCATGGAAAGCAGCACATGACTCGCCCATCGAACGCCTTGTCAGCTTGCCAAGGCAAACTCGACTAGCCTTGGCGCGGCTTGGACGAAACGGCTTCAATAGCGTGGAGCGCAGTGGCCAACAGCTTGCCGGCCTCGGCTTCGGTGCGGTACTGCTGGGACTCTTGCTCACCATGTTCCGCTAGCCGGGCAAGACTCGGCTTGAACAGCCGGGATGCGATAAGCTAGGCGTTTGCTACTACAGGGAACGCCCGCCTTGTCTTCACCCCACGCCCACCTTTACGCCGCCGCCGGCACCAGCGGATTAAGCGGTTTCTTCAGCTTCTTTCGCTACAGCCGCCGCGCCCTGGCGCTGGTTTGGGACACCTCTCGCGGCCTGACCATTGGCCTTGCGCTATGTACTTTGGTGGCGGGCGTACTGCCCGCGGTGGCGGCCTGGGTCGGCAAACTGATCGTCGATGCGGTGGTGGCGGCCATGGCGCTGCATGCGGAAGCGGATCAGGCGCTGTCTTTTGCCAGCACCTGGCCGGTACTGCGTTACGTGGCCTTCGAAGCTCTGGTGATCGCGCTGATCGCCCTGGCCCAGCGCGGGCTTTCCGCCCAGCAGTCGCTGCTGCGGGCGCTGCTCGGCCAGAAGGTCAACGTGATGATTCTGGAGAAGGCCGGCACTTTGTCCCTTGCCCAGTTCGAGGATTCGGAATTCTACGACAAGCTGACCCGAGCCCGACGGGAGGCCTCGACCCGCCCCCTGTCACTGGTCAACAAGACCTTCGGCCTGCTGCAGAACGCCATCTCGCTGGCGAGCTTCGCGGTGCTGCTGGTGCAGTTCTCGCCCTGGGCGCTGCTTATTCTGCTGATCGGCGCGCTGCCGGTGTTCGTTTCCGAAGCCAAGTTCTCCGGCGATGCCTTTCGCCTGTTTCGCTGGCGTTCCCCTCAGACCCGCATGCAGATGTATCTGGAAACCGTGCTGGCCCGGGAGGACAGCATCAAGGAGGTCAAGCTGTTCGGCCTGGGGCCGCTGTTCCTCCAGCGCTATCGCGATATCTTCGATACGCTTTATGCGGAGGACCGGCGCCTGACGATCCGTCGAGACGTCTGGGGCTTTCTGCTCGGCCTCCTGGGCACCCTGGCCTTCTACGGCGCCTACGCCTGGGTGGTGATCGCGACCATCGGCGGGCGTCTGACCCTGGGCGAGATGACCATGTACCTGATGGTGTTCAAGCAAGGACAGGCGGCGCTCTCGGCGAGCCTTACCGCCATCGGCGGCATGTACGAGGACAATCTCTACCTGTCCAATCTCTACGAGTACCTGGAGCAGCCGGTAGACCCTTCCACCGGCACACTGACTCAAGGCGCGTCCCCCGGCGACGGTATCCGCTTCGAGCGGGTGAGCTTTACCTATCCCGGCACTCGGGAACCGGTGCTTCAAGAGATCGACCTGCACCTGCGCCCCGGCGAAAGCCTGGCGCTGGTAGGCCAGAACGGCTCCGGCAAGACCACCCTGATCAAACTGCTGACGCGACTCTACGACCCGAGCGAGGGCCGCATCCTGCTGGATGGCAGCGACCTTCGGGAATGGGACGACACCATTCTGCGCCGACGCATCGGCGTGATCTTTCAGGATTTCGAGCGCTACCAGCTGCCGGTAGGAGAAAACCTCGGCGTCGGCGACGTGGACGCCTTCACGGATACCGAGCGTTGGGAAACCGCCGCCCGCCGAGGCACGGCGGATGCCTTCATCGAGCGCCTCGAGCATGGCTATCACACCCAGCTGGGGCGCTGGTTCGAGAACGGCCAGGAGCTTTCCGGCGGCCAGTGGCAGAAGGTTGCCTTGAGTCGCGCCTACATGCGCGAGCAGGCGGATATCCTGGTGCTGGACGAACCCACCGCCGCCATGGACGCCGCCGCGGAAGCCCAGGTGTTCGAGCAGTTTCGTCGCCATGCCAAAAAACGCATGACGATCCTGATCTCCCACCGCTTCTCCACGGTACGCGCCGCGGACCAGATCCTGGTGATCGACAACGGCCGCATCATCGAGCGCGGCACCCACGAAAGCCTGCTGACCGAGAATGGCCGCTATGCCCAGCTGTTTCGTCTGCAGGCGGCGGGGTATAAGTAAGTTCTCCCGTACCATGTCCATCATGCCATCAAGTTTTCACAAGGGCGCGATGCTACAGTGACAAAGGATTTATCCCGGCGGCAATTGATTTCTGCAAAGCACGACGAACCAAAGGACGCATCATGACTATTTCCGTAGGCGACAGGATTCCCGACGTCAGCATCAAGACCAATGGCGCCAAGGGGCCTGAAGACATCTCCACCGGTGAGCTGTTCGCCGGCAAGCGCGTGGTGCTGTTCGCGGTGCCCGGCGCCTTTACCCCCGGCTGCTCCAATACCCATATGCCCGGCTTCGTGATCAACGCGGATGATATTCTCGCCAAGGGCGTGGATACCATCGCCTGCCTGGCGGTCAACGATGCCTTCGTGTTGGACGCCTGGCAGAAGAATCAGAACGCTCAGAGGATCACCATGCTGGCGGATGGCAACGCGGAATTCACCAGGGCACTGGGCCTGGAGCTGGACGCCACCGGCGGTGGCATGGGCATTCGCAGCAAGCGCTTCGCGCTGATCGCCAACGACGGTGTGGTGGAATATCTTGGCGTCGATGCCAAGGGCGTGGAGAAAAGCAGCGCCGAAACGGTACTGGGGCAACTCTGAACCTACTTGCTGCAGCATGAAAAGTCGGCTGGCTTGATCAGCCGGCCTTTTTCTAACGCTTTCTAGCGTTTATCAGTCAATTATCGTATTCCCTTCCCGCCGCCCAACCGCTCTATCTTGACGTCGGTCAAACTGTGACAACTTGTCGCATGACCATGCATATTCAAACAGCTATTCTACAAATAGATTATAAATTTATAAACTGATAAGGAATAGCTATGAAAAAGACACTATCCACGCTGCTGCTGGCTTCCACCATTGCTCTTTCCGTAACCGTTTCACCGATCTTGGCCCAGGAGGAGGCAGCCGCCTATCGTGAAACCCAGCTCGGTCTTTATGTAACGGCCAAGGAAGCCTACGAGCTGATGCAGGACAACGAACGGGCCGTGCTGGTGGACGTGCGCGATCCCGTCGAGATCAAGTTTACCGGCTTCGCCGAGCCCACGGATATTCACGTGCCTTGGGTACTGGCGGACCGCAGCAGCTTCGATGAGGAATCCCGGTCCTGGCCGATGGTCAAGAACGAGGCGTTCGAAAAACAGATCAAGGCAAAACTGGAGGCCTTGGACGTCGCCAAGGACGATCCCGTCATCGTGATGTGCCGCTCCGGCTCCACCCGCAGCGCGCCGGCGGCGGATGTGATCACCGAGATGGGTTACAGTGACGTCTATTCGGTCACCGACGGCTTCGAGGGAGGCAAGCTCGAGGAAGGCGACTCGAAAGGAGTGCGAGCGGTAAGCGGCTGGCGCAACGCCGGCCTGCCATGGAGCTATCAGGTCGATCCCGACGTGGCCTGGCAGGCGGACGAGTGATGGCTCAATACTTTTTTACGCGAGGAGATAAATGACGCTCGATTATGGAGGTTTTCACCATGTCTCATCCAATCGTGACTCACTTCTTCGACGAGCCGACCAATACGTTCAGCTACGTGGTGCGGGATCCTGACAGCAACGCCTGCGCCATTCTCGATTCGGTACTCGATTTCGACTATGCCGCCGGTCGCACCGACGTCCACTCCGCGGATGAAATCATCGCTTTCGTGGAGCGGGAGGGACTGGCGGTCGAGTGGATTCTCGAGACCCACGTCCATGCGGACCACCTCTCCGCCGCGCCTTATCTGCATGAGAAACTGGGAGGCAAGACGGGAATTGGCGCCCGGATCACCGTCGTCCAGGAAGTGTTCGGCAAGGCGTTCAATGCCGGCACTGAATTCGCTCGTGACGGCAGCCAGTTCGATCGTCTCTTCGAGGAAGGGGATACTTTTGCCATCGGCAACCTGGAAGGCCGGGTGCTGCATACGCCCGGCCATACTCCCGCCTGCCTGACCTATGTGATCGGCGATGCGGCCTTTGTCGGCGATACTCTGTTCATGCCCGACTATGGTACCGCCCGCTGCGATTTTCCCGGCGGTGATGCGAGCACCCTTTACCGCTCCATTCAGAAGGTGCTGACGCTGCCCGACAAGACACGCCTGTTTTTGTGCCACGACTACAAGGCGCCGGATCGCGAGACGTTCCAGCATGAAACCACTGTGGAAGAGCAGCGTCGCCATAACGTGCATGTCCATGAGGGCATCAGCGAGGAGGAATTCGTGAAGATGCGCACCGAGCGCGATGCCACCCTTGACATGCCCCGGCTGATCCTGCCTTCGGTACAGGTCAACATGCGCGCCGGCCATATGCCGCCGTCGGAGGATAACGGCCAGATTTATCTGAAAGTACCGATCAACAGGTTTTGATCTCTCCACTATTAGCGATATCCGAAGAAAAGTATCGATTCCTTGAGCAAGCCATGACTGCGGCGTTAGGCTGTTCTCGAGGTAGATTGTCGAGTTGGATCGAATGGATATTCGACGACCTTTGGATTTTCGATAATTGAAGGAGCAAACCATGGAAGATCGCGTACTACTTATTACCGGCGCGTCCAGCGGCATCGGCGCCGCCACCGCCCGGGCCGCCGCCGAAAAAGGCTACCAGCTGGTGCTGGCGGCGCGCAGCGTCGATAAGCTCGAAGCGCTCGCCGAGGAAATCGGCACTGACAAAGTATTTACGGTGAGCTGCGACGTGACCTCGATGGAGGACCAGCAGGCCATGGTGGAGCAGGCGCTGGAACGCTTCGGTCGTCTGGACGCGGTCTTTGCCAACGCCGGACGCGGCGGCTCCCCCGGTGGGTTCAGCGGAGCGGATCACGAGCAGTGGAAGGATATGCTACTGACCAACGTCTACGGCGTCGGTCTGACCCTGCAAGCGACATTGCCCGCCCTCAAGGATAGCCAAGGGCATGTGCTGCTCACCGGTTCCGCCGCGGGTCGCGCCACCATTCCCGGCTCCATGTACGGCGCTAGCAAGTGGGCGGTGACCGGCATCGGCTACAACCTGCGAGAAGAGCTGCGTGGCACGGGAATTCGCGTCACCCTGATCGAGCCCGGCATGGTGGATACGCCTTTCTTCGACGAATCCCCGTCCCATGCCTTGAAGGATGAAGACATCGCCAACGCGGTGATCTACGCCTTAAGCCAGCCCGTCCATGTGGATGTCAACGAAATTCTGGTGCGCCCAACGCCGGCCAAGGAATAAGCATCCGATAAATCATGACGTTTCACCGTAACCCACGAAACGCTTCCACCATATGGCCTCGGAGCTGATCTGCTCTCCCAGCGCTTTTTGTATGAGCATTCCAGTGGCGCTCGATACGCGCGTCGGTGTCTTCGCCCCGGGGCGCAAGTTGTAGCAGGGCGAACGGCGGCGATCTGCGGAGTGGCCAAAACATCGGGTTCAAGTTTCGACGACGAGCGTGCAAGACGACTACACTCTATTTTTCATCAGGAGGACGCCGATATGTCGAAGGCCGAGGAATGTCGAGGCAGCTGTCTTTGTGGTGCGGTGAGCTTGACCGTCAACATTTCCGATCATCAGGTGGGCGTCTGCCATTGCAGCATCTGCCGCCGGTGGGGGGGCGGGCCCTTTTTCGCCGTCGAGGCCGGCAGGCAAGTCCAGATCGAGGGCGAGGAAAATATCACCACCTATGCTTCTTCTGACTGGGCGAAGCGCGGCTTTTGCCGCCATTGCGGGACCCACCTCTTTTATCGTCTCAACGACGAGGACGCTTATGTCCTGCCCGTGGGCTTGATCGACAACGGCCAGCCCTGGGATTTAGCCTTGGAAATATTCACCGACGAGAAACCGGATTTCTATGACTTTTCCAACGCGACCCGTCAGATGACGGGGCGAGAGGTTTTCGAGGCCGGCAACGGCAAATCCTCGTGACTTACAACAGCCACTCGATCGGCAATTTCGCCGTGATATAGACTCCAATACGCTTCCAGATGCTGGTGTTGGGTTCGGTATCAAAGCGCTCCAGCTTGCCATTTTGCTGGGCGAGCCAGTACAGGTCGCCATCTTGCGAAAGCTTTACCAGGTAGGCATTTTTCGGCACGTTGGTTTCGAATGTCTGGCTGACTCGCTTGGCCAGCTCCGGGCTTTCGATAACAAAACCCAGTTCGGTATTGAGCTTTGCCGAGCGAGGATCGAAGTTGAAGGAGCCGACGAAGAGTCGCTCATCGTCCACAGCGAAGGTCTTGGCGTGCAGGCTGGCGGCGGAGCTGCCGAAAGGACCGGTATTCTGAGTGGCGTCCGCCTGAGCTGAGGCGCCGCGTATTTCATATAGGGTGATGCCCGCTTTGAGTAGCGTTTTACGGCGCTTGGCATAGCCGGCATGCACCGGTATTACGTCCGTGGCCTCAAGCGAGTTGGTAAGCACCTTGATATCCACCCCCTTTTGTGCCAGTTCCACCAGCGCCTCGGCGCCGACCTTGGTGGGCACGAAATAGGCGGAGACCAGCTCCAGTTCGGTTTGTGCCTCGCCGATGACCGGATTCAGTCGATAGGTTAACAACGCCTCGTTCGACGCCTCGCCAACCCCCTTGGCAGGGTCGTCGCTGATCAGTCGCGTCTCTGCCCACTCCAGCGCCAAACGGCCCTGTATCAATCCCTTGATTGTCTCGGAATTCCTGAGAGCTTCAATATAGGCCCTCGCATCTTCATCATTATTGATCTTGTTGACGGCTTCACTGAGTTCGCGACCGTCCGCCGATCCTGAACCCTTCAGAATATCACCCAGCGGATAGGAAGAACGACTCGCCCAGTAACGGTCGAAATCCTGGGAGACCTCATTCACCACGGGTCCCACTGCCAGCACGTCCAGATCCGCGAACATGGTATTTTCACTGGCGCCGAAATACTCATCGGCGATATTGCGTCCGCCGACGATGGTGGCCGCGTTGTCGGCGGTGAAGGATTTATTGTGCATACGCCGATTGGCGCGAGAAAAATGCAGAATGAAATCCAGCGGGCGGAACGATCGATGCACGAAGGGATTGAACAGCCGCACCTCGATATTGGCATGGGAATCCAAGGCCAGCAGCAGCGGGTCGAGCCCGGCGGTATTCATGTCATCGAGTAATAAGCGTACCCTGACGCCACGTTTTGCCGCATCGAACAATGCCTGAAACAGCAAGGTTCCCGTGATATCGTCCTGCCAGATGTAATACTGCACATCCAGAGTACGTTCCGCGGCTTGCGCCAGCAGTGTCCGTGCGGCAAAGGCCTTTCGTGGATTCGACAGGGCCAGAATACCGCTTTCACCGGGATGTTCCTTCGCCCGTGGAGAGATGGCTTGTCCCAGGGTGGTCTCACTGGCCTCGGCTTCGCTCAAGGCGCCGGTCTGGCTGCGCCCCTCCAGGGAGGGCAGCGATTGGCAGCCGCCAAGCAACCCCAGGCTGATGCCGAACATCAACCCCCATGCGTTCTTTGAACCGGATAATTTCATCGCCAAACAACATCTCGAGGTAAAAAAGTCCAAGAAGTTTACTCGTCTGACCAGCGGGTGTCGCCGGTCATCAGGACAATCAACCGTGGAAGGAAATGCTTCATGAGCCAAGCGAAAGGACTCAATCTCGCCCTTCAGGGCGGCGGCGCACACGGCGCTTTTACCTGGGGCGTGCTCGATTATCTGCTGGAAAGCCCGCTGGTCTATATCGAGGGTATCAGTGGCACCAGCGCCGGCGCCATGAACGCGGTCATTGCCGCGGACGGCCTGCTCGAAGGCAGCGAGGACAAGGCGCGAGACGCGCTGAACGGCTTCTGGCATTCGATAAGCCGGGCGGCGATGCTCAGCCCCATCAGGCGTACGCCTCTGGACATGTGGATGGGCAACTGGAGCCTCGACTACTCGCCGGGTTATCTGGGCTTCGATCTACTGTCGCGATTTTTTTCGCCTTATCAACTCAACCCGCTGGATATCAATCCGCTGCGCGACCTGCTCGAGGCGCATGTGGATTTCGAGCGGGTTCGCCAGTGCCCCTATCTCAAGCTGTTCGTCTCCGCCACTAACGTGCGCTCCGGCAAGCAGCGTACCTTTCGGCGCGAAGAAATGAGTTGCGACGCGGTAATGGCGTCCGCCTGTCTGCCGTTCATCTACAAGGCGGTGGAAATCGACGGGGAGGCCTACTGGGATGGCGGCTACATGGGCAATCCGTCGATTTTCCCCTTGATGGAAGAATGCGACTCACGGGATATCGTGCTGGTGCAGATCAACCCGGTCTATCGTGACAAGGTGCCCAGGACCGCGGCGGAAATCTCCAATCGCCTGAACGAGATCACCTTCAATGCGCCCTTGATCAAGGAAATACGCAGTGTGGCGATGCTCAAGAATCTGATCGACGATCGGGATCTGAATATCCGTTGTTACCGGGATACCCACCTGCATCGCATCGACGGTCAGCATATCCTGGATAACCTGTCCATTTCGAGCAAGCTGAACGCGGAATGGGCGTTTCTACAGCGCCTTAAGGAGCGCGGACGCGAGGCGGCGGAGCGCTGGCTCAAGGAAAATCTCGAGGCGGTGGGAGATCGCTCCACCCTGGATATCGATGACGTCTATTTGTAATGGACGGCTTTTTTGACAGATAGCTTTCGTTGATTGACAGCGTTGCCATGGCGGGGTCATCTTCCTCGTGAACCGGTCAAAAGAGGAATCGCCGCCATTCCATGACGCGAACGCCGGCAGCGAGCGAAGCTGATGACATGATGTCGTTATTCATCGCGAAACGTTTTGCCGCCGGGGTCTATATCGCCGAGATCTCAAGGAGTGCCCGCGCCAATGGTACGACTCGACAAGAAAGCTACCCGGCTTTACGTGCTGGATACCAACGTTCTCATTCACGACCCAAGCGCGCTCTATCAATTCGAGGAGCACGATGTGGTCATCCCCATGACGGTTCTCGAAGAGCTCGACAAACACAAGAACGGCATTCGCGAAATCGCTCGCACCGCCCGTCAGGTCAGCCGCACGCTTTCCGATCTGACCAACAAGATTAGTTTTGCCGACATCCAGCAGGGCATTCCTCTCCCCGGGGTCGGCGACAGCAGCGGCCGGCTGCGATTTTTGTGCTACCAGGATCTCACCCCCCTGGACAACCTGGAGGATAGCCCGGACAACCGCCTGCTCGCGGAAACCTGTCGGCTGCGCGCGGAACGACCGGATGCCTCGGTTATTTTGGTCACCAAGGACATCAACCTGCGCATCAAGGCGACCGCCCTTGAAATCCCCGTCGAGGATTATCTCAACGATCGAGTATTCAGCGACAGCGACACCATGCTCGAAGGCGTCAAGATCTATCCGGACGCCGGTGAACGCGGCCAGGATCTTTGGGAAACCTTGAATGTCGATATCACCGTCACCCGGGGGGATCATCATACCTACTATCATCTCGAGGGTGCGCCGCCGACGGACTGGCATCTGGGCATGCTGATTTCCGACAGCGAAAACGGCGCCCATTTCGAAGCCATCGTCGAGGCCCTGACGCCCCAGGGCGCGCGGCTCAGATTACTGACCAACTACCGCCATCACGCCGGGGTCTGGAGCGTACACGCTAACGACAGCCGCCAGAACTTTGCCCTCAATCTATTGATGGATCCTCAGATCGATCTGGTCACCCTCGCCGGCAGCGCCGGTACCGGCAAGACCTTCATGACCCTGGCCGCCGCCTTTCAGCAGACCCTGGATGCCAAGCAGTTCGAGCGCATCGTCTTCACCCGGGCACCGATCCCCTTGGGCGAGGATATCGGCTTCCTGCCCGGCACCGAGGAAGAGAAGATGTCGCCCTGGATGGGCGCCTTTCACGACAACATGGATAACCTGCTGCGGGACGAGCACGACGGCACCTCCAGCTGGAGCGAGGAAGCCACCCGCTCGCTGATCGGCTCTCGGGTGCAGATTCGCTCGCCGACCTTCATGCGCGGTCGTACCCTGAACGACACCTTCCTGATCATCGACGAGGCGCAGAATTTCACTCCAAAACAGCTCAAGTCCCTGTTGACCCGAGCCGGGCGCAATACCAAGATCGTCTGCCTGGGCAACGTGGGCCAGATCGACACGCCCTACCTTACCGCCAATACCTGTGGCATGGCCGCCGCGGTGCAGGGCTTTCGCGACTGGCCCCACGCGGGCCACATCACGCTAAAGGGCATCGAGCGCTCGCGCCTGGCGCTGGCCGCGGAGGAGCTTTTATAGAAGAATCCTGGAAAACTTGCTCAGGTAAAGAGCCTCTCTCCATTCATCGACGCCCGTCGACCGATATCGCGTCGATGGTGCGAAAGCCACTGCTCGGTTCGCTCGCGGCCAAGGTCGCGCAGCTGGGTGAGAAAGCCAGCGGTAGCGTTGAGCTTGCTGATGCCATTGATACTGGAAAGCTCGTCCGCATCGATAAGATGAAAACGCAGACGCATGAGTTTGCGTTCCAGGCGTCCGTAAGGCAGCCATCGCGAGGCGGACCCTTTTATATAGCTACGCGCCTGGGTAATCGTGCGCATTTCGCGCAGGAAGCTGGTGGAGAAATTCAATTCCATGCTGCGCGCAGCGATTTCCCGGGAGCTGCGGGGCACGCTTTCTCGTATCAGAGGGTCCAGCAATATCAGCAGGATGTCCGGTGTCTTGCATTCGTATATCAGTGGATAGACCGCCGGGTTGGCGACATAACCCCCATCCCAATAAGCCTCGCCGTCGATTTCCACCGCCTGTTGCAGCGTGGGCAGGCAGGCCGACGCCAACAGCGCGTTTTCGCCGAGTTCTGCGTTGTGAAACAGGCGTATCTTGCCGGTACGTACATTGGTGGCGGCGATGAACAGCTTGAAGGGGCAGGCGGACTGCAGACGTCCGAAATCGAACTGCTCGCGCATGATATCCCGCAGAGGATTCAACTCCAGCGGATTGAGCTGATACGGTGAGAGTAGACGTGTAAGCGCCAGCATCATATTCATGGACGCCGGCATGGCGCCATTACCGTTCGGGTCAAGGCTGTGCAGCACGTCCATTTGAAAAGGCACGCGATTCGCCACCGCTTGCCAGAAAGCCGACAAGGATTCACGCGCTCCTTCCGCACCGCCATCCATCCAGCCCTGGGCAAGCGCCACCGCGTTCATGGCGCCGGCGCTGGTACCGCTGATGCCATCGATTTGCAAGCCGTCTTCCAGCAGCCTATCCAGCACGCCCCAGGTATAGGCGCCGTGGGCGCCGCCGCCCTGAAGCGCCAGGCTGATTCTAGGAGCCGCTCGCCGCTCCCCTATCTTGAGTTTTTGCCACATAGCCAATCTCCGCGTCGGATCGTGGTTGCGGGCCCGGCATTCTCAGTCGAACATACTGGGCTCGTTATGTTGCAACGCAACACGATACGCGGAAATCTTCTACGCCAAAAGTCGTATAACAGCGACAGTCAAAAATTCAAAACCCGGATCAGGCCATCAATCCACGTTGGGCTCGTCGCTCTTGCGATTTTCGACTTCCTCGATCAGCTTTTCCTTTTCGCTGCGCGAATCCTTGTCGAGCATTTCCTCCGCTTCCCAATACAGGCAACGATAGGTATTACAGGACGCGCAGAACACCTTGTCGTCCGGATTATGTACCTGGGAAGCTCGCACGCGATGGCTTCCACACTGCGGACAGGGCTCGGGAAGACGAAAGTCCTCGGATAGATCAGCCATGGCATTTTCCTTTGCAATGAAAGATGAAATTCACGGATTTTAGTGTCGATCCTCGCTGCGGCAAGTGCAAGTGCTCTCAGACAGGCAGCTCGCGCTTGAATACGACACTCAGATTATTGGCGGGCATTTCCACCAGACGCTCCAACGCGAGACCATGCTTGGCGGCAAGCTCGATCACTTCCTCCAGATCACGAACGCCCCACCGGGGGTTTTGCTCACGCAGGCTGGCATCGAAGGCGGCGTTGCTTTCGCTGGTATGCTGGCCGTCTCGTCTGAAGGGGCCGTAAAGGTAGAACACTCCACCCTCGGGCAAGCGCGCGCCCGCTTCCTGAAACAGCGCCTTGGCGACCTCCCAAGGGGCGATATGAATCAGGTTGATGCATACCAGCGCGACGAAATCTTCCACCGGCCAAGGGCGCAGCCGAGCGTCCAGGGCGATCGGCTCGCGCAGGTTGACCGGCGCATCCGCATGAAACAGGGTCTCCCGCCAGGCGGCGATGGAATTCAGGGCGCTACCGCTGGTATCGCTGGGCTGCCAGTGCAGGGTTGGCATGGCCTTGGCGAAGTGCAAGGCGTGCTCGCCGCTGCCGCTGGCGATTTCAAGCACCACGCCTCGCGGCGGCAAGACCTCTCGCAGCACCTCGAGAATCGGCTCGCGGTTGCGGGCCGCGGCAGGGCTCGTCAGGCGTCGTTCGGACGTATTCATGCATCAGCCTTTTTTCAGTCGTTCGCTCAGCCAGCGGGAAATATCGTTGACCTGGGCCGGACATAGCGCGTGCTGCATGGGATAGCGACGATAATTCACCGTATAGCCCATGGCGCGAACGCGCTCGACCCCTGCCCGCCCCAGGCGCTCCGGAACGACCGGATCGAAATCGCCGTGATGGACTTCGATGACGATATCGCGATTGGCTCGGCTGGGTTCGATGCTGTCCGCGGTGGCGAAATAGGTGGACAGCGCCAGCAGTCCGCCTAGCGGCTTCGGATAGGTCAGCGCCGTGTGATAGGCCACCGCCCCGCCCTGGGAAAAGCCCGCCAGGATGATCCGCCGGCTATCGATGCCGATGTCGATCTGCGCATCTATATAGCCCTTGATGCGCTGAGCGGAAATACGCAGCTGTTGTTCGTCGATCTTGCGCCCCAGGTCCATGTCGAGAATGTCGTACCAGGCGGGCATGCGCATGCCGCCATTGATGGTTACCGGTTGACGGGTCGCATGGGGCAGGATGAAACGCACGGCGCTGTCGCCGGGCAGGTTCAAGGTCGGCACGAACAGCTCGAAATCATGACCGGTGGCCCCCAGGCCGTGCAGCAGGATGACGCAGGCATCCGCAGCTTTGCCACCGCGAGGCTCGATCACCAACTCCGTGGATGTACTCATTGCGAAAACTCCTTGTAAGTCAATGTCCGAAGGGTATCGCACTCACATCATTCAAGCGAATACCTCACACCACCCA
The DNA here is from genome assembly GCF_007954585.1 of Pistricoccus aurantiacus. Classification (GTDB taxonomy): domain Bacteria; phylum Pseudomonadota; class Gammaproteobacteria; order Pseudomonadales; family Halomonadaceae; genus Pistricoccus; species Pistricoccus aurantiacus. The sequence continues at coordinate 2,002,957 of NZ_CP042382.1, read as the reverse complement.
GGCGAATACGGAGCGTTGAACGAATTTAGCGACCAGCGCTAGGACTTCTGTGACTGGGTAACGTCGGCTGCGTGGTCGGCGCGCTCGATGCGCTGCCGGTAGTGCTTGGCGAGTATCGCGCCGACGATGATCTGGATCTGGTTGTAGCACATGATCGGCAGCACGATCATGCCGAAGCCGGGGTGCCCGGCGAACAGCACTTTCGCCATGGGAAGCCCCGAGGCCAGGCTCTTCTTCGAGCCGCAGAACACCGCCGCCGCCTCGTCTTCCAGGTTGAAGCCGGCCCGTGAGGACGCCAGGCTGGCAATGCCCATCACCAGCGCCAGCAGCAGCGTGCACAGCAGGATGGCCAGGATGATGGCGAATATCGGCAGCTTCTGCCATAGCCCGCTGGCAACGGACGTCGAGAAGGCGGAATAGACGATCAAGAGAATCACCCCCTGATCGTAACGCCCCAGCCAGGTCTTGTTGCGATCCATGAAGCCTGCCACCCAAGGGCGGATCAGCTGCCCGACGGCAAACGGCAGCAGCAGCTGGAAGATGATGTCCCGCAGGGCGTCCGCCACCGCGAAGCCCCCTTCGCCGGCGGTACTTACCAGCAGCATCAGTAGAAAGGGCGTCAGCATCATGCCGAACACATTGGACGCCGCGGCGCTGCATACCGCCGCCGGCACGTTGCCCCGGGCCATGGCGGTAAAGGCGATGGACGAGGATACCGCGGAAGGCAGCACCCCCAGATACAGGAAACCCAGCGCCAGGTCCTCCGGAATCCAGCGCGGCGCCAGGGCGGAAACCGGCACCACCAATAGCGGAAAAACCAGGAAGGTCAGCGAAACGATCAACAGATGCAGCCGCCAATGGGCAGCCCCGGCCACTACCTCCTGACGGGACAGCGCCGCCCCGTGCAGGAAGAAGAGGATGGCCACCGCCAGGGTCGAGGCCTGGCCCAGCACCGTCGCGAGAGCGCCCTTCGCGGGCCATAGCGAGGCAATCAGGATTGCCCCCAGCAGAATCAATGTAAACGGATCGATTTTCAGGCGCATGGCCGGCTCCGACAACCCCGCGCCGAGCGCGGACCTCGAACATGGCGATGAAGAGTTAGGCCCTGGTAATGTACTTGAGAATCTCGACGACCTGATCGGTGCTGGTGGCCCAGGCCTGCGCCGCCGCGTCCACTTCCTTGAGCGGGTGCACGATCTCCTCCCCGTGCAGGGTCACGTAGGGCTTGTCCAGGGCCGCGCAGTAGCCGGCGTCGAAGGCGGCGTTCCACTGCTTGTACTTGTCGCCGAAGCGCACCACCACCAGGTCCGCCATCTCGATCAGCGTCTTGGTACGGATGGCATTGACCTTGGCGGACTTGTGATCGCGCCAGAACTGGCTGCTTTCCTCGCCGAGATGATCCCCCGCCGCGTCGCTGGCATCATGGTCGGTCACCGCGGAGGTAAACTCGATATCCAGGCCGGCCTCCTTGGCCCCTCGCTTGATCTCGTCGCGCCAGTCGGTATGGATTTCCCCGGAAAGATACACGCTGAAGCTCATGAAATTCTCCTGATGATAAAAAACGTCATGGACAAAAAGCCGGCCCCGAGCCAGCAGGATACTGTCTAGGATAGCCTAGATCATGCTGTATACAAAAACGGCCCGTATCGAGAACACACAGGAATGACCCCGAGAGTATTTTTTATGTCGCTGAATACCACCCACCTCAATCAGTCGCTGACCCATTTCGATCATCACTCGAGCTTCTGGCTATTCGGCTACGGATCGCTGATCTGGAAGGCGGGATTTCCCTATCTGGAATGTCGTCCGGCCCATATCCGTGGCTGGATACGCCGCTTCTGGCAGGGCTCTCATGATCATCGCGGCACGCCCGAATCGCCCGGACGCGTCGCCACCCTGATTCCCGAAGCGCAAGCGATCTGCCACGGCATGGCCTACCGCATCACGCCGGAAACCTTGGCGCCGCTGGATGTGCGGGAAAAAAACGGCTATCTGCGGGAGGTCACCACCCTGCACTTCGATGACGGTGGCAGCGCGGAAGGACTGACCTACATCGCCACCCGGGACAACGCCGCTTTTCTCGGCCCCGCTCCCCTTGAGAACATCGCTCGGCAGATTGCCTTGGCTCGCGGCCCCAGCGGCCCCAACCCGGACTATCTGCTGAACCTGGCGGACGCCCTGCGGCGGCTGGGCCACCGGGACGAGCACGTCTTTGCCCTGGAACGCATGCTGACGTCATTGCTGAAGGAGCAGGCCCCTCCGACTGATCCTTGACGTTTCCCCGTATCACTTCGATAGTTTGAAGCGATAGGTCCTTACAACAGCAAGAAAGCCAGGAACGCCACCACTCATGTATACTTCAACCCCGCAGCAACTCGTGCAAGGCCTTTATCTCTCGCTTCTCGGCCGGGCGGCGGACCCGGCGGGGCTGCACTACTGGGTCGACGAGCTGGCGAACTCCTCTCTCGATGTGCTGAGCGAGCGTTTCGTCAACTCCCGGGAGTTTCAGGATAACTTCGGCGACAAGACGCCGGAGGAATTCGTGCGCCTTCAGTATTACAACCTGTTCGATCGCAACCCGGACAAGGCGGGGCTGGATTTCTGGACCGCCCAGCTCGAGACCGGCGCCCTCGACAGAGACGACCTGCCTGGGGCCATTCTCGACGGTGCCTCCGAGTCGGATCAGGAAGCCTATCGCGCCAAGTTGTCCATCGCCGATTACTACACGAGCCAGGTTCCCCAGGAGCGTTACGACCCGGAGCAGCCGCTGACCTACCCCTGGCTGCACAGCAACGCGGAGCTCTACGCGGATCTCAACCGTCTCGATGAGCGCTACGATACCCTCGATCTCGAGCAGGTGGGCGCCTCCCTGGAAGGCAACCCCCTGTACCGGGCGGAGGTTGGCCACGGGGACAAGACGGTGATGATCGTCACACAGCAGCACGGTGACGAGCCGCTGGGCACCGAGGCGTCGCTGTACCTGCTCGATTTTCTTGCCGGCGACAGCGAGGCCGCTCGGGAGATTCGCGAGGAAGTCACGGTGGTGGTGATGCCGCGAGTCAATCCGGACGGTTTTGCCCGCTGGGAGCGCCAGGTGGGCGGCGAACAGGACGTGCTGGACCCCAGACGCAACGAGGCGAACGTCGACCTCAACCGCAGCTACGACCCGGAAGCGGGCTTCGACCCGGAGCAGGCGCCGGAAGCCGCAGCGGTATTTCGCGTGCTGGAGGAATACCAGCCGGATCTGCTGCTGGATTACCACAACCAGAACAACTATCGCGACGCGGAAGGCGACCTAGACACCATGTCGATCAGGTGGGCCACCAACGAGGCGGTCGACCCGCAAGTCAGCGCAGACGGCCAGCGTGCGGCCCTGGCCATCGCGGAAGCGCTCGAGGACTACGATCACGACCAGCTGACGCTCTTTCCCGGTAGCGACAATCCGGCCATCGCCCGCAATGGTCTGGCCCTGGAGGGCACGCCTACCCTGCTGATCGAACAGCGCGGCCTGCAGGAAATGGATGAACTCGCCCAAGGACTCGATCTGGATTACAGCGCCCTGGCCAGCGCCTTGACCCTGGAAGGTCTGATCAGCATGAAAGGGGTGATCGGCGCCGTGGCCGACGACTCCTTCGAGGACTACGATCCGCAGCTGGCGGCGCGGATCCCCGAGCGCTCCGAGCGCATCCAGTTCGCGGATCTCTACGGCGACGACGCCTACACCACCCCGGAGACCTCGCCGACGATACCCGCGGAGGAAGCGGCACTGGTCGGCGTCGCCACGGCTCAGGAGGACTTGATCGCTTAACCGCTTGATCGCTTGCAGAGTGATCGTCAGGTATCGCGGATGGAGCCGCTTCGCAGCGTGATGCGCTCCAGCAGTGTCATGGTATCCATCAACACCTGGGTATCGAGTTCACCGACCGCCGCCTTCAGGGCGGCCCGATCCCGCAGGTATTGACTGACCACCTCGACAAAGCTGATGCGCTGATCGAAGAGCTCCGCACGACCGTCGAGCACGTCGACCAGATCACGCAGGCCAAGCTGTCGGCCCTTTTCCGCCGCTTCGAGGTATAGCCGGCTGGATTCAATGGAACGTTTCAGGGATTCCAGCTGGCGGAAATCGCCGCGAATGTTGCGTAGCCGGCGCTTGACCTCCTGGCGTGCCAGTCGCCGCTGGTTGGCCAACGCTTCCCGACTCGCCAGCATGCCGAGTTCTCCCTGGCGCACGTTGGCACTGGTATAGCCGCCCTGATAGATCGGCACGTCCAGCTCGACGCTGGCCCGGGCATCTCGGGCTTCCCGGAAGGGATCGTTGGAATCACGATCGCTGTAGGACAGATTGAGATTGACTTCCGGATAGTGGCCGGTGCGTCGTACGTCCACATCCGCCTCGGCAAGCTGACACTGCTCCTGGGCCAGGCGAACCTGGAGGTTGTTGTCCGCCTCCTCCAGCCAGACCTCCGGCGCCTCGAGCGCCGTTTCAACCTCGACCTCATCAAGCCTGCCCAGTTGAAAATCGCCGAAGACCGGAAGTTCGCCGGTCAGCCGCTCCAGATTGCTCAACGCATCCGCCAGCTCGTTTTCCGCATTGACCAGATCCGCATCGGTCTGATCGAGACGCGAACGCGCCTCCAGCAGATTGATGCGATCCCCCACCCCCAGCTCGAAGGCGCGCTGGGCCTGGCGGCTCTGCAGCTCCAGCGCCTCGCGCTTGGCATTCAGCAGCCGAATCTTGCTCGACGCCAGATAGGCCTCGAGATAGGCATCCACCACGGCCAGCGCCAGATCCCGCTCCGCCAGGGACAGACCCAGCGCCGCCACGTCGGTTTGCGCCTTGGCGACGTCCACGCCCCGCCAACGCTCCAGGCTGAACAGCGGCTGAGACAGACTTACCCCATAGACGGCGTCGTTGGTGCGACCCTCGTAGCGGGTTTCATTGTCCGGATCCGCGAAATCGTTGCCCGGATCGTAGTCCGGATTATCCGTGTAGTAATTGTCGGAATGCTGATAGAGATAGGCCGCGCTGGCGCTGACCCGAGGCTTGAGTTTCGCCCAGGCCTTGGGTAACTCCTGCTGGGTCGCCTCGAGCTCATAGCGCTGGCGGGAAAGATCGCTGTCGTTTCGCAGCGCCAGAGCAAACAGCCCCGGCAGCGACGGCAGCGGCGACGTTTTCGCCAGGCTGGCTTCCTCGTCCGGCCTGGCCTCTTGTGCCAGAAGCGGTAGCGAGACGAGCAGCGCGCCCAAGGCCGCAGCGGGAATCCAGCGCCTCATCATTCTTCCCTCATCGCCCGGGCCAGCATATCGGTGATCGGCTTGGCCACATAGCTGGCGAAGGTGCGCTCCCCGGTCTTGATCATGACTTCCGCGGGCATCCCGGCGAGCAGCTGCATGTTTTCCGTCATGTCTCGCCGCCCCTGCTCGGTCACCTTGATACGCGCCTTGTAGTAGGAGGCGCCGGTGGCTTCGTCCTCGAAGGTATCCGCGCTGACCTGGGCGACCTCGCCCTCGATCACGTTGGTCAGACGCTGATTGAAGGCGCTGAAGCGAATCTCCGCGTACTGACCGGGATAGATATGGTCGACATCTTGATTGGGCACCCGGGCCTCCACCACGAAATTATCCCCGGAAGGCACGATTTCCATGATCGGGTCGCCGGGGCGAATCACCGCGCCGAGGGTATGCACCTTGAGCCCCACCACGGTCCCCGCCACCGGCGCGGTCAGAGTGGTGCGGGCCACCTGATCCTTTAGCGCCACTAGCCGCTCCTCCGCGTCGGCGATGTTCCCCTGGGCTTCCCGCAGCTGCTCGCCGATCTCCTTTTGGGTCTCCTGAAGCTGCACCTGTTTCTTGACCTTGCTTTCGCTGATGCGGGATTTCAGGCTGGCGATCTCGGCGCGATACCGGGCGCTTTCCCCCTTGTACTGCAGAATCTGACGCTCCAGCTCCCGCAGGCGCTGATTGTCCCCCAGCCCCTCCTTGAACAGGGCGCGGTAGTCGCTGGCCTCGCCGCCAAGCGAGGCGCGATTGGCATCGTTGATCTCGATCTGCTCTTTTAGCCCCTTGATCTGCTGGCGCATCTGGGCGATCTGCTCGTCCAGAGCGCTGAGCGTGCCGCTGAGCGCCTGACGCCGTGCCTGAAACAGGGCGCGCTGCACCGCCAGCACTTCCTTGACCCGCTGCGCGTCGCTAGCGAGCAGCTCCTCCGGAAAGGCAAGCGTCTCGCTGTCTGACTGTTCCGCCAGCAGACGCGCCTCCGCGGCTCGATTGATCAGATACCGGGAGCGGGCGATGGCAAGCTGGGACCGCGACTGGGTCTTGTCGAGTACCAACAGCGTCTCCCCGGCCTCCACGTGATCGCCGTCACGCACCTTGATTTCCTTGACGATGCCGCCTTCCAGATGCTGAAGCGTCTTCTTGAAGGACTCGACGGACACCGCTCCCGGCGCCACCACCGCCACCGCCAGGTCCGCGGTCATCGCCCAACCGCCGAAACCACCGAAGGCCACCAATAGAATGGCGAATCCCAGGCGACGATAGCGCCTGTCCGAGATGGGCAGTTCCGCCCGAGTCGCTTTCTCGGCGCTACCCGTCAGGGTTTCTTGGTATGCCTTCGACGCTTCGGAGTCCGAGGAAACGATAGCTCGGCTGGGCGTCTGTCTGATTTTATCGCTCATTGGCCTTGCTCCCGGGCGTACGCATTGCCTTCGCTATGCGCCGGATCAGGCGCCACGGCCAAACGGCTTGTTTTGGACTTGGCCGCAGCGCCGCTATTCGCTATCGCTTGAGCCTGTCCCGCGGGCTTGGCCAGTTGTGCCAGCACTTGATCGCGAGGGCCGTACATGGTGACCTGACCGTCCTTGAGCACCAGCAGTCGATCGACCTGCTTGAGCACGCTGCGCCGGTGGCTGATCACGAACAGAGTGGTGCCCTCCGCCTTGAGTTGCGCCAGAGCACGAATCAGTGCCCGCTCACCGACATCGTCGAGATTGGAATTGGGTTCGTCCAGCACCACCAGCACCGGATTACCGTAGAGCGCCCGGGCCAGCCCGACCCGCTGACGCTGGCCGCCGGAAAGCGCGCCGCTGGTGGCGCTGATGACGGTGTCGTAACCATTGGGTAGCTGCAGGATCATCTCGTGCACCCCCGCTTTCCTGGCCGCCGCAACCACCTCGGTCGCATCCACCTCGCCGAAACGGGCGATGTTCTCGCTGATCGTACCGTCGAAAAGCTCGATGTCCTGGGGGAGATAGCCGATGTAAGGCCCCAGCTCGTCCCGGTTCCATTGGGTGATGTCCGCCCCGTCAAGACGCACCGTGCCCACCTGAGATGGCCAGATGCCCAGCAGCACCCGCGCCAGGGTGGATTTTCCCGCGGCGCTGGGGCCGATGATGCCCACGTGCTCGCCCTTGGCCACGTTGAAATTGATACCGCGAATAGTCGCCATGCGTCCCCCGGGAGGGGCGGCGGCAACGGCTTCGATGGCCACGTTGCCTTCCGGCGCGGGCAGGGACATGCGCCGACGGGTTGGGGACACCTGCTCGAAAAGCTCCTCGAGACGCTGATGTGCGCTCCTGGCGCCGACGAACCCTTTCCAGCTGCCGATCATCTGATCGATGGGCGCCAGGGCCCGTCCCATCAGAATGGAACCGGCGATCATCATGCCCGGGGTCAGACTGCCCTCCAGCACCAGCAGCGCCCCTAACCCGAGGATCAAGGACTGGAAGAGCAGGCGCAGCGTCTTGGATGCATTGGTCAGGGCGCCGGCCCGATCGCTGGCCCGGGATTGCTTGGCGAGAAACTCGTGGTGCCTGGCACTCCAGCGCCCCATGATACCCGGCAGCATGCCCATGGCATGCAGCACCTCGGAATTACGCAGATTCGAGTTGGCCAGATTCTGGGCGGCGATATGATCGCTGCTCGCCTCCGCCAACAGGCCCTTGGTGGATTTCTCGTTGGCGACGGCCAGGCACAGCAGAATGACCCCCGCGGCGGTGGCGAACATTCCCAGCCACGGATGGAAGAGAAACAGCACCGCCAGATAGACCGGCACCCAGGGCGCATCGAAGAAGGCAAACAGACCGTTGCCGGTCAAAAACTGGCGCAGGTTGGTGAGATCGCTCAGGGGCTGGGCGGTCTGCTGGCCCTGGACCAGCACGCTGCGTCGAAACATGGCGCCATAGAGTCGCTTGCTGATCAGGGTATCGAGGCGGTTGCCCACTCGGATCAGAATGCGCGAGCGAACCAGCTCGAGCCCGCCCATTACCGCGAACAGGAAGACCACTATCAGGGTCAGCATCAGCAGGGTCTCTTCGCTTCGGGTGGTGATAACCCGGTCGTAGACCTGCAGCATGTAAAGCGGTGGTACCAGCATCAGCAGATTGATGAACATGCTGAAGAAACCCACCGAGATGAAGGAACCCTTGCAGGCGCCCAAGGCGTGCCGGAGATCTGACTGCTCTTTTTTCTTGGCCATGCAGACGAGCACTCTTGAGGGGGGAAAGAATCGCGACTTAGAAAGAAGAAGCGCAGCAGGAGGATTTTCATGCCGAGGCTACAACAAAAAACTCTTTCGTGTAGTGCTCGGTTACCTTATTATAATATAAGTTACAATTTTGAATGAAAATGAGTCTCATTTGTTACTTTTACCGGGCAGCGCACGGCTTTGTTCCATTCATTTTCCTGGGCTAAGCCTGGCTTTACGTCTTGGTGATGGGCTTTTTCACGCTTAAGCCATGCTAGAAGATCCCAAGAAAAAGAAAGCGATTCTTTTCAGCGAATAATTTTATTCATTATCAGAAAACGGATAAATGATATTTAGATAAACAAGTGTATTTAAATTAAAAATTCGGATATTTGTTAAAAACAAGAAAGTTAGATCTTTAAACCTATCAAAGGATTAGTTTAGTATCAGCGTTACTAGACAATCATGTTGCGCATCTCCGCGGCAAGTGTGAAATTAGAGATAAGGAAACAGTGTTCTGCGTGATCCAGCCCTCAAGAATTTTAAAAAAGTATCGATAGTCGGTACCAGCATATTCCTCATCACAAGTGGATTCTTGTTGTGATTTACTCAAGATAAAATGTCTTTACGAAACACTTACGCTGTTGATTGCCCAGTCAAGCCAACACGGTTGGATCGAATGGAATCGTTATGAGAAAGGAAAGCATCCTGATCACCGGGGGCGCCGGCTTTATCGGCAGCCATACCGTGGAACAGTTATTGGAAGAAGGACATGCGGTGCGGGTGCTGGACAACTTTTCCAGCGGCAAGCGCAGCAACCTTCCCGATCATCCACGCCTCGAGATTCACGAAGGCGATATATGCAGACGCGACGACGTCCGAGCCGCCATGCAGGATATCGATCGCTGTCTGCATCTGGCCGCTCAAGTATCCGTGGCGTTTTCCCTGGAACACCCGGATCTGTCCGCGGTGCAGAACATCAACGGCACCGTGAACGTCATGCACGCCGCCCGGATCCATGGAATCAAGCGCCTGGTCTTTGCCTCCTCCGCAGCGATCTATGGTGTTCCACAGCAGCTGCCGCTGACGGAAGACAGTGCAGTCGCGCCGCTTTCCCCCTATGGTCTGGAAAAGTCGGTCAACGAACAATACGCCATGCTGATGACCCAGTTGCACGACATGCCGATGCTGGGTCTGCGTTATTTCAACATCTATGGTCCCAGGCAGGATCCCAAATCCCCCTATGCCGGCGTGATCAGCCTTTTCGTGGATCGGCTTACCGCCGGCCAGGCGCCGCAAATCTATGGCGACGGCCAGCAGACCCGAGATTTCGTCTTCGTCAAGGATATCGCTCGCGCCAACAGCGCGGCCCTGTTTTCCACGCATCGCGGCGTTTGCAACGTCGCTACCGGTGGGCGGGTTTCCCTACTGGAATTGCTAGACAACCTGCAGAAGCTGCTCGGCACTTCCCTGCAGGCGGAGTTTCTGGCCGCCCGGGCCGGCGACATCCAGCATTCCCAGGGGTGTCCGCAAAGGCTTGGAGAGTGGCTGAACCTGATTCCGCGCTGGTCGCTGGACGATGGCTTGAGAGAACTACTGCAGGCCCGGCCTTCGACTCACGATTCAAACGCCATTTGAGTGCATTTTCGATGATGAACAAAATCACCACGCTCGAGCAACGCTGGCTATTGGCTGCACTGATCTGTCTGACATTCACCTTGACCTGGGCCTCCCGGGCCATGGCGTCGGAGCAGCCGAGCGTGGCGTTCTATTACGGCAGCGACATCCCCTTCGAACAACTTGATCAGTTCGACTGGGTGGTGATCGAGGCGGATAGCATGGCGCCTGGGGATCAGCAGCGCCTGGCGCGTAACGGCGCGCAGGTCTTTGCCTATCTGAGCGTCGGCGAACTGGAACAATGGCGCAAGACCACGGCTCCCCCCCCGGAATCGAGCCTGATGATGGACAACCCGGACTGGCCGGCTCGCGTGGCGGACCTGACGAATCCGGACTGGCAGGAGTATCTCTTCGAAGAGCGCGTCACCAAACTCTGGGAACAGGGCTATCGCGCCTTTTTCCTGGATACGTTGGATAGCTACCAGTTCTTTGCCAAGGACAGTGAAGAAGCTGCCGTCCAGCAGACGGCGCTGGTGGATATCATCCAACGCCTGCATGAGCGCTTCCCCGGTATCAAGCTACTGCTCAACCGTGGCTTCGAGGTGCTCGATCGGGTGCAGGACGATATCGTCGGTGTCGCGGCGGAATCCCTTTACCGCCGGTGGAATCCGAGTACGGGGGTTTATGGCAACGTACCCGAGGAAGACAGCGACTGGCTGCTGAATCAACTGACCAGAATTCAGGATGAGTACGATCTGCCTGTCATTGCCATCGACTATGTGCCGGCGGCGGATCGCGAGGTCGCTCGGGAAACCGCCAGACGCATCCATGAAAAAGGCCTCATTCCCTGGGTCAGCGTACCTGAACTGAATCAGGTGGGAGTGGGGTTGATCGAGCCGGTGCCGCGCCGCGCGCTGGTGTTCTACAACTCCAAGGATGTGGATGATGGAATGCTTTCCAACACCGCCGCCTATCAGACCCTTGGGGTTCCTCTGGAATACCTGGGCTTCGCCGTCGAATACCGCGATGTCAACAAGCCGCTGCCGGAAGGCGTTCTCAATGGCCGTTATGCCGGCATCCTGACCTGGTTCCAGGGCCCACTCGAAGAGGGCCAACAGTTCGGCGACTGGCTGTCCCGGCAGATGCAGCAAGGCAGCAAGGTAGCCATCTTCGGCGCCTTGGCCTTTCCGCTGAGCGGAGAGCTGAGTCGTATGACCGGATTGCAACGGGTGGACGGGTTCGACAGCGCAACCCTTGAGATCACCGATTTCGATGAAATGATGGGCTATGAAGGCATGCCCGATTCCCCCGAGTTTTTCCAGGGCGGCTTCCGCAGCCGTCGCGAAAGCAACAAGCTTCATCTTACCCTTGAGGATGCCAAGGGCGTCAGGCTATCACCGGTCATCACCGGCGACTGGGGCGGCATCGCCGTCAGCCCCTGGGAAGTCCAGAACATAGGCTCCCAGCAGCGCTGGCTTCTCGATCCGTTCGCTTTCCTGAAAAACAGCCTCGACCTGCCGACGTTCCCGGTACCGGACACCACCACGGAAAACGGCTCGCGCTTCTGGACGACACAGATCGACGGCGACGCCTTCATCAGTCATGCGGAATTCCCCGGCGCGCCTTTCACCGGCGAGATCATGCTGGAGGAAGTGCTCAAACGCTACGACGTACCCACCACCGTCTCCATCGTCGAAGGCGAATTCGGCCCCAAGAGCGTCAGACCTCAGGACGGTCCCGAGCTGGAACCGCTGGCAAGAGAGATCTTCGCCCTGCCCTGGATAGAACTCGCCACCCACACCTTCAGCCACCCTTTCGAATGGCACAAGCTGAAGGAAGGCGACCTGGCGGGGCAAGGCAAGACGAAAGCGGGTTTCCACTACAATCTCCCGCTGGAAGGCTATCGCTATTCCCTGGAAAGAGAAATCGTGGGTTCCGCCAACTATATCGATCGACGCCTGGCGCCTCCCGGCAAACGCACCGAGGTGGTGCTGTGGTCCGGCAACGCCCTGCCGCCGGAGAAAGCGCTGGCCATCATCGAGCGCAACGGTATGGTCAATTTCAACGGGGGCAACACCAGCATCACTCGGGACAACCCGTCGCTGACCCAGGTTTCGCCCATGCTGCGTCCGGTGGGCGACTATCTGCAGGTCAATGCCCCCATCATCAACGAAAACGTCTATACCAACGAGATGACATCGCCGCTGTGGGGCTATCGCCGGGTCATCGAAACCTTTCAGCTCACCGACATGCCGCGCCGGCTGAAGCCCATCAGCATCTACTACCACTTCTATTCCGCGGGCACTCCAGCGGCGCTGCGCGCCCTCAAGCAAGTCTATGACTATGTGCTGGAACAGGAGACGCTGCCGGTCTACGTCAGTACCTGGAGCAAGCTTGCCACCAGCTGGTACGACGTGGGCGTTGCCCGTCATCTCGATGGCAGCTGGCGCATCAGCGGCACGACTAAAAACCGCACCTTGCGTATTCCTACCGAGCTTGGCTGGCCGGATTTTGCGCGGTCAAGCCAGGTGGCCGGGGTTCGCGATATCCCCCAGGGTCGCTACGTGGCGCTTTCCGGCGCTGATCATGCCCGCCTGGTGCTCGACGAGGAACCGCCGCGCAGCCCTTATCTGAAACGGGCCAACGGCCGCCTGACGGACTGGCAAGTGCCCTCGGCGACGCACAAGACCATGACTCTGAGTGCGGAGGAGGTCGCCCTTGTCGTCGAACTCGGTGCCACCCAAGGCTGCCGCGTCAATGCGCCGGGGGCTTCCTTCACGATCATCGACGATGGCGTACTGCTGAATTACGACCAACCGGGACCCGCGACCATAGAGGTATTCTGTGACTAGCCTATCGGAACGCCTGCTTTCCCCCTGGATCCTGTACAGCCTGGCCATCGGGCTGGTATTGGCGCTGCTGGCGGTTTTTCCGGCACAGCGGCTGCTGAACATGGACGACCCGGAACGTTCCGGCGATCAGAATGCGGCGCTGCTGTACGCCCAGGCGAGCCTGCGCTCGGCGCCTCACCGGCTCGATTACCGTCTGCGGCTGGCAAAGCTGCAGCTCGAGGTGGGAGAAATCGACGCCGCGGGCGAAACCTTGGAACCGGTGGCAAATGATCCCTCCCTCGACGCTCAGTGGTGGCTGCTCGAGTACCAGTGGAGGCGCTACATCGAAGCCTTCGGCTCCAACGAACTGGAAGATATCAAGAACGAATTGATTACGCGCATGGATCGCTATATCGCGGCGGTGCGGAAAACGGCCAGCGAGTCAAGGATAACGCCAAACAGCAAACGCATCGAGACCTTGGCCCTGCACTGGCTGGCGCTGAACCGGCCGGATCGTGCCGCTAGCAGCTATGAAATCCTGGCCCGCTACGATGTACAAAATCGCTTCAGATGGTACAGCGAGGCGGGCCGATATTGGCTGCAAGCCGGCGATCCTGGCCAAGCGGCGGAGGCCTGGCATCAGGCCTGGCATTCCAGCGAAAGCGTCATGCAGGCAGTCAAGCCCAGCGACCCGGCTCAGGCCGGCTATCGGATTCAGCATTCTGAAAAACCACTTGCCGCTGGCTGGCTCGACTGGCTGGTTCCCTCGGCTCAAGCACAAGAAGCGCAGCAAGACCGAGAAAGGCCGAACGATCGACAGAAAACAGGGGATTCTCGACGAGAAGCCGCGCGCCAATCCCTGCTGGCGGCTCAGCAGAGTGGCGACGCCGCCCTGGCGCTGGAATACGTCAAGGAATATCTCGAAGCCTATCCGAATGATCCGGAACTGCTCGATATCGCCGTGAAAATCTACCTGGCGGAAAATCAGCCCGCTCAGGCTCTGGACGTCTCTCGCCGTCTCGTCAAGATGACGCCGGAGGATAGCCAATTGCTGAGTCGCCACGCGGCCATCGCCATCGCCGCTGACAAACCGGCCGTCGCTATCGATACCCTCAAGACGCTGCGACGCATGGAGCCGGACAACCTCGAACACCTGGAAAATCTCTATCATGCCTATCGCTGGAGCGGCAAACCCGAGCAGGCGTTGGACGTCCTGATCGACTGGGCCAAGCGCGGCGAGAACCCGGACCGCGAGCGCGAAATCGTGAAACTGTCACGGGATCTCTACGATCGTCAGACGGCGCTCGAGGCCCTGCAGCGCCTGCAGGAACAGGACGCCATGAACTTGGAAGATCGCGGACAGCTGGTCGATCTCCTCGATCAGCTAGGCAAGCCGGATGAGGCTATCGCCCAACTTCGCGAATGGCGTCAGGCAGGTTTCGATGACTGGAATCTATCCGCGAGGCTCGCCACCCTGCTCGAACAGGTTGGTGAACTGGATGAGGCCGCCGAGGTCTGGGCGGCTCTGGCAAAGCAGCAAAAAGGCGAAGATCCCAGCGCCGCCCGGGAGCAAAGCCGTCTGCTGGTTCGCCTGTGGAACCTGAAAGATGCCCAGGAAGTGCTTGTCGAGGCAGGCGAGCCCACCGACCCTTCCGCTTCACGTCCGGAATGGCAGCATCGTCCCTACTGGCAGCAGCGCTCGGATCTGGCCTATCTGCTGGGTAGTTCCGCGGACACGATTCGCGCCCTGCAGGAGCTGGGCGAGCATTACACGCTGAACGCCAACCAGCGGGATACCCTGATGCAGGCCGCCTACGAGCAGAAGGATATCGGGCTTGTCGCGCGCCTGGCGGAACGTCGCTGGCGAGAGTCCAAGGATATCCGCGGCGTCATCCAGGGCTTTCAGCTGGCCCAAGGCATGCGTCGGCCGGATGTCGCTCGGGAACTCCTGGCCCTGGCGGAGGAAGCTCCCGAGAAATTCGAGAACTCCGCGGACTACTGGGCGGCGATGGGTGAGCAGAACCTGACCGAGAACTCGCCCAAGAAAGCCTTGGACGCCTATCGACGCGGTCGAAGGATCGCCCCCGACCGGCTCGATCTGGTCGCCGGCGAAATCTACGCATTGGCCGCTGGCGGTCAAGAAGAAGCCCTGAAAGCCAAGCTGGAGAAGTGGCAATCTCGCGGCGACGAATCCCTCAGCCTCGCGGTGGCGCTGGCGGACGGCTATCAGGCGCTAGGACGACTGGATCGATCTCTCGGCTGGCATCGTCGCATCGAATCTCAGTATCCGCCCAACCCGCAGCGTCTTCTCAACTTTTCCTATCTGCTTCACCAGACCGGAAAGGATCGTGAAAGCTACGCCGCACGTCGTCTTGCCATGACCAGATGGACACCTATCCTGGCCAAGCAGCTGGATCAGCCGCTCGAAGAGGCGGATCTGCGGGACCAAGTCGTCGCCCTGACAAGTACCCGCACCCACCTCGGGGGCGATCAGGCGGCTAGCTGGCACGATGCTCTGATCACTCAGATGGATCCCATGGACGACAGCGGCGCCAGACAGGGCGAACTGGCGCTGCAGGCGCTTGAAGTAATGGGCCAGCAGGAACGTTATCGCTATCTGTGGTCATATCGCCAGCAGGCAAAACTCGAGACGGCACCCAACCACGAGGTCAGCATAGCCCTGCAGCGCAACGATAACGTGCGTCTGCGGCAGTTATTGAACGACCCGAACGTGCCCATGGGCAAGGAAACCCGTTTCTACATCAACCAGCACCTGAAGCGTTACGACACCGCGCTGAAGCAGGCCAACGATCTGCATGACGGCGGCGGCGACTTTCGTGCGGAGATCGTCAATCTTCGTCAGCAAATGCCCAACCGCATGGGCGCCGAAGTGCGCTATCGGGAACTGGGGGATCTGGATATCTCGGAAGAAAGCCTGAGCCTCGAGCGCTCCGTATCGAACTGGACCGGCAGTCTTGAGCTTGCCAAGCGTCAGTTCGATGCGGACAGCCTCGAATCCGTTCAGGACGCTTCCGGGCTCGAGGATGAGTGGTTCGGTGAAGTCACTCTCCTGCGTCGGGGACAGCGTGCTCAGACCGAACTGGCGATAGGCGCCATCGAAAGCGATGGCGATACGCATCTGACCGCCGGCATCAAGCAGAGTCTGGATTTCACCTCCCGTCTCAAGGGCAGCCTGTTCGCGGATATGGGCGAACCATCGGAGGCCGGCGACCTGTTGCGACTGCTGGCGGTGGAGGATCAGGTAGGCGCCTCGCTCAACTGGACTCTCACCGCTCGCGACCAGCTGTTTCTCAATGCCCGTAAACTCTGGTACCGGGAACGCGAGGATCGTCAGCGTCTGGGGGATGGCGCACGCTACGAAGCCTTGCTCAGCCACCTGCTGATCGAGGGCCCGACGCGCAGCGTGGAGCTGCAGATCTTTGCCAGCCACGACCGTCAGGACGCGGACGACAAGCTGCCCGAGACCATCGCCGCGCGGCTGTCATCGGACAGCACGCCGGGCACGCTGCTCAGCGACGACTCGACCTTCCTGGGCGGCGGCATCAGCTTTTCTCGCGGTCTGCCGGGGGGCGCCTTTCCCAACGTCGCCTCGCCTCGCCTGCAGCTGACCCTGGGCGGTGGCCAGCGCTGGCCCAGCAATGATTTTGCCGGCAACGTTTCCTTCGATATCGGCAGTCGTCTCTTCGGTGGCGACGAGCTGAGCTTCGGCATCGACATCGACGACGGCACCGGCGTGGATGACACCACCCGCTTCGGCGCCCAGCTCAACTACCAGATCTTTCTAGGACGCTAAGTCCTTTACCAGCACTCAGTCATTCATCAAGGAGAAATGTCCATGCAGCTATCACCCTCTCGACTGTTACTGGCCCGACTGCCGCAGGCCCGGTACATGGCGCTAATGCTTTTGGGGCTGCTGACGATACTGCTGTCAGCCTGTTCGACGACTCAGGTGCATGAAGAGCAGCCTTTGAACTCCAACGCCGAATGGGGTATCGCCGTCAGCAATCACTCGGAGACACCGCTGGCGGGACAGAAAGCGGAGGGCATGCTGATCACTGCACTGACCAAGCGTGGAATCAAGTCCGTTCAGGTGGCGCCGCGAGACGAGACGGCCAACCCGCTTACCGTCGATGGAAGCGGCGATCTTCAGTCCGCCCTTACCTGGGCGCAGCAGCGCTCGATGAAGTATCTGGTAACCGGCGCGGTGCAGGAATGGCACTACAAGACCGGACTGGACGGCGAGCCTGCGGTAGGTGTCTCCCTGCAGGTGCGCGACGCCAACTCCGGCGAGATTCTCTGGAGCGCCAACGGCTCACGGGGCGGCTGGGGATTCGACACCCTGAGCGGCGTGGCCAGCAAGCAACTCGACAAGCTAGTGGGCAAGATGCCCTTGAAACCTTGAGGTCAGCATGAACAAGGACACCAACAGCGCGACGCAGGAGGAGGCGCGGCGAGCATTCTCGGTGGACGGCACCATGATTACCCGAGCGAGCGACATCAAGGTCGAGCCTCCTTCGCACAGCAAACGCCTTCTCGAAACGCTGCTTATCGGTCTTGGTGTCCCGGCGCTGGGGTTCCTCTTCAGCCCTCAGGATCCCTTGCTGATCGAACTGGGAGCGCCTTGGCTGTTGATGGCCGGCCCCGTGCTGATGGGGTCGCTGCATGGCTCGCTCTATGGCGTTATCGCTGCCTTGCTTGCCATCGCCTTGATGGTCGTGGTGCAAAGCGGCCTGCATATCGTTGGTCTGTCGGTGTTCCGTGGCGTCATCGCCATTCATGCCATCGCCCTGCTGATGCTAGGGCTGGGGTGCGGGGAATTGACGACGCGGCTGCGCTGCAAGCTGCGTCAGCTATCGCTGCTGGCCACCACTCAGGATCTACGTCAGGAAGCCTTTCTTCGCCACTACCATCTGCTCCGGGTTTCTCACGACCAGCTGACGGAACAGATGGCTTCCAAGCCCTTCACGCTTCGCGATACCTTGACGCGGCTGACGCGCAACCTGGCGGAGCGGGTTCAACGGGATACGGATGAGCGCGTCTCTTTGGAGCGTCTTGGCGACGAGATACTGTCCTTTATCGGCCAGCACAGCCGAGTGCAGCAGGCAGCGTTGCTGCCCGTCGACGCCGAGGGCAAGCTGACGGCTCCGGTGGCCTGGCTGGGTGCGCCGAGCGAACTCGATCTGTCCGATACGCTACTGCAAGAATGTCTGCATCGCGGTCAACTAGTGGGGTTGAACGACTTTCTCGAGGCCGAGGCGAATACTCCCCTATGCGCAGTGCCTCTGGTCGACATTCGAGAGCATGTGCACGGCGTCGTCGCCGTGATGGACATTCCTTTCGTGGATTTCCATGATGGCCAGCTACAGCTGCTCTCGGTGATTGGCGCGCATCTGGGCGATCTGTTCAGCGCCCGCAGCGACGATGACGACGATCTCGAAGAAAGCCTGGAAATCTGGATCAAGCACGCCCATCGGGATCATCTCACCTCGACGATCGTCAGCGTTACCCTGCCAGAGGCGCTTGGGGAGCGTTACGGCCCTCAGGTAGCACGTCTTATCGACAAGCAGCGCCGCGGTCTCGACAGAAGCTGGGATATTCGACTCGATAGCGGTCGCCGACGCTTTATCGTCCTGATGCCGCTGGCGGACATCCATTCGCTGACGCCCTTTCGAGCCCGCCTGACGCCGCCGCTGGAGTCGCTGTTCGAGCAGGATGAACTGCCCAGGGGGGTAACGTTCTCAAGCCTTGTCATCGACGGCGATCGTTCCGCGGAATTGCTGCTGGATACGCTGCACAGCGATGAGATGCGCTATGCCACATCATGATTTCTGGAATCGGCTGGCACGCACCTGTATCGCCTTGACGCTTCTGGCCCTGGGCGTCGGCCTCGAGCTGTTCGCCATTGCTCGATGGCTGGAGAACGATATCCTCCGGGGTGCGTTTTGGCACCTGCTGGCGCTCGCTCCCCTGACGGTAGCGCTAAAAATGGGATTCCCCAAGCACATGCGGCGCAGCGGTGGCATTGGATTATGGCTGCTGCTGCTTTGCATCAGCGCCCTGATGCCGCTGATCGGCCCCTTGGGGCTAGCATTTTTCGTGCTGCCGGCACTACACCGCGCGCGCCCTCGCCGACCGCGTCACTGGCGACTGGTGCCGCGCCCTGAATATCCACAGCAGGCACTATCGGTGCCGGACGCTCAGAGCCATGCGCTGCGTTCCGGGCTTGCCAGCGTGCTTAGCCATGCCGGCGATACCGCCCACCGTCAGCGGGCATTGATTCAAGCCCAGCATCTTCCTCGTCGCCAGGTAGTGACCCTGATGCGTCAAGGCCTCGCGGATGGCGCCGACGACGTGCGCCTGCTCGGCTACTCCATGCTGAACGCCCTGGAAAATGACCTGGAAAGGCAGATTCGCGGACTCAAGAAACGTCTCGAGACGGATGAAGACGCCCAGGGCCGAATCGCCGAGGCCATCGCCCGGCTCTACGGCGAATATGGCTATCTGGAACTGGCTCAGGGCAGCGCTCTGGGGGTGCTGCTCGACGAAGGGCTGGAATACCTTCATCAGGCGCAACAGCGTCATGATACCGCTGCCCGCTGGAAGCTGCGGGCGAGGCTGTACCTTCTGCATCGTCGCTATGACGACGCGCACCAATCTCTCGACAAGGCCGCTCAGCGCGGGCTGGCGGAAAAGGACCTGGCGGACCTGCGCGCCGAGCTTGCGCTTCATCAGCGCCGCCTGCCGGATCTGCGCCATCAACTGAAGCTGCTGGCCTACTCCAACCGTCAATCACTGGCACTGCGTCAACTCATGGAATACTGGCAATGCAATTCCCCCAACT
Organism: Pistricoccus aurantiacus; assembly: GCF_007954585.1. Classification (GTDB taxonomy): domain Bacteria; phylum Pseudomonadota; class Gammaproteobacteria; order Pseudomonadales; family Halomonadaceae; genus Pistricoccus; species Pistricoccus aurantiacus. The sequence continues at coordinate 1,983,183 of NZ_CP042382.1, read as the reverse complement.
GAGTGCGAATGACCCACCCGCGGACGTGATACTGCTGCTGGAAGGTACCTATCCGATGGTGCGAGGCGGGGTGGCCGGCTGGCTGGATCAGTTGATACGAGGACTGCCGGAGTTGAGTTTCGCGGTGATCTTTCTCGGCAGCCGTCCCCAGGATTATCAAGGACTGCGCTATGAGCTGGCGGACAACGTGGTCCATCTGGAATGTCACTATCTGGTGGACGGTTCGGTGCAGCGCAAGGCCAATCGGCGACCGCCTCGAGGCTGTCCCGCGGCCTTCGCCGCCAGTCGTCGGTTTCACGAACATCTCAAGAAGGATTCTGCCACCCCGGATCAGGCGCTGAGCGAAGTGACTCAGCTACTCGGCAAGCGTGGCGGCCTGTCTCGCGAAGACTTCCTGCATAGCGAAGCCGCCTGGCACGAAATCGTCAGGCACTACGAGGAGGACTATACGGAGCCCTCCTTCCTTCACTACTTCTGGTCCGTGCGCAACATGCACGCACCCTTGTTCGTACTGGCGGAAATCGCCAACAACCTGCCGCCGGGTCGCTGTCTGCACGCCATTTCCACCGGGTACGGCGGTTTTCTCGGCGCCTTGGCCCACCATCGTACCGGGCTCCCGCTGCTGGTGACCGAGCATGGCATCTATACCAAGGAGCGGCATATCGATCTGCTCGAGGCGGAGTGGATTCATACGCCGCAGGATCGCCTGAGTCATGGCTTGAGCTACGACACCGGCTATCTGCGTCATCTGTGGATACGCTTTTTCCAGAGCCTGGGCCGCATGACCTACTCCGCCGCGGCACGCATCACCACCCTTTACTGCGGCAATCAGCAGCGTCAGATTGCCGACGGCGCGGACCCCGCTCGCACGGAGGTCATTCCCAACGGTATCAAGATCGAGCGTTTTCGCCCCTTGCGGGAGCAGACCCAGGCCAACGACCGTCCGATCGTGGTACTGCTCGGCCGGGTCACGCCCATCAAGGACATCAAGACCTTCATTCGCTCCATGCACCACCTGTTGGCCCGGGTACCGGAGGCGGAGGGCTGGATCGTCGGCCCGGACGACGAGGACCCCGCCTATGCCCAGGAATGCCGAGATCTGACCGAACAGCTCATGCTCGGCGAGCGGCTCAAGTTTCTGGGCTTTCAATCCACGGAGAAAATTCTCGCCCAGGCGAAGCTGGTGGTGCTGACCTCGATCAGCGAGGCGCAGCCGCTGGTGGTACTGGAAGCGCTGGCGGCCGGCGTGCCGGTGATCACCAGCGATGTCGGCTCCTGTCGTGAAATGCTGCTGGGGGACGGCTCGCCGGCCCAGGCCGCGGGGCGTATCGTGCCCATCGCCAGCCCGGAGCGAACCGCGAGCGCCGCCGCGGAACTGTTGAATTCCCGAGATGCCTGGCAAGCTGCCAGAGAGGTGGGCATCGAGCGCGTCGAGCAAGAATACGCCGAGGCGCTGATGCTGGAGCGCTATCGCACCCTTTATCAGGGCGCCGCCGGCGAAGACGTCGAGCATCATTCCAAGGAGACCGCCCTATGGCCGGAATAGGCTTCGAACTGCGCCGCCTGCTCAACCAGAACAGCTATCTGAGCATGCTGCGAGCTTACGGCTACGCCGCGCTTATCGGCTCCGGCCCTTGGGTCATGTCCATCCTGGCGGTCATGGCGCTGGGGATGCTGAGCGTTGTCAACTCAGGGCTTCCTCAGGCGCCGCGATTCATCACCAATTTTCTGGTGTCCGTCACCTGGCTGGTGGCTTCGTCGCTGATTCTCACCGGCGGTATACAGCTGGTTTTTACCCGCTTCGTGGCGGATCGCCTGTACGAGAATCGCGCGGATCAGGTGATGCCCAACCTGCTGGGCATGATGACCCTGATTACACTGGTCGCGGGCGGTCTGGGGCTGCTGGCGATTTTCAGCGTCTTCGACGGGACTCAATGGCCTTACCGCCTGCTGATGGCGATCAGTTTCGTACTGCTGTGCAACGTCTGGTGCATCACGGTGTTTGTCGCCGGGCTCAAGGCCTACCGGCGCGTTCTGCTGGCCTTCGCCCTCGGCTACGGCAGCATGCTGATACTGGGTCTGCTGTGGCAGGGCCATGGCATCGAAGGGTTGCTGAGCGCCTTCGCCGTGGGCCAAGGTCTGCTGCTGTTCTTCCTGATGGGCATGGTGGCGAAGACCTTTCCCAGCCGACAGGGCTGGGCCTTCAATGTCTTTCGCGCGGGCCAGTGGCAGCCCAAGCTGCTGCTGGTGGGTTTTTTCTACAACCTGGGCATCTGGGCGGACAAGCTGGTGTTCTGGTTCAACCCGGATACTTCGGTATCGATCATTGGCCCTTTGAGAGCCTCGCCGCTGCACGACCTGCCGCTCTTCGTCGCCTATCTTTCCATCGTGCCGGGCATGACCATCTTCCTGATGCGTATCGAGACCAATTTCGCCGAGAACTGCCGCGAATTCGATCGTGCCATTCGCGGCGGCCGTCCGCTGGCGGAAATCGAGCAGTGGCGGCTCGCCATGGTGAAAAGCGTGCGTCGCGGCATCTACGACATCGTCAAGGTCCAGGGCGTCACGGTGCTGCTGCTGATGCTGGCCGGTCCCAGCCTGCTGAATCTACTCGGCTTCTCGTCCTGGTATCTGCCGCTGTTCAATGTCTTTCTGGTGGCGGTGGCGATCCAGGTACTGTTCATGGCCCTGCTCAACGTGCTCTTTTACCTGGATCACCTGACGCCGGCACTGTGGCTTTGTGCGCTCTTCTGCGTCAGCAACGTCGTGTTCACGCTGATCTCCCAGTCCCTTGGGCCCACCTTCTACGGTTACGGCTATGCCGCCTCGCTGCTGATGGTGACCCTGATCGGCCTTAGTCGTCTGGACGGAGAATTCTCGCGACTGACGCTGCGTACCTTCATGCGTCAGCCTTAGGTTTCCCCTAGTAAACCAAGGCTTGCCATGGGCGCCTGTCGACGCAGACTCCGGGACAGCCAGTGGCCAATAAATCCGATGATCAAGGCTCCACCCAGCGGCAGCACCAGCCATAGCTTCCAGTGCAGTCGCGGGGCCAGGTCCAGCCAGCTGAGATAGATGCCGGCGGCGGCGAGCTCCGCGAGAAGCGCGCCCATCAGGCCGCTGGTCAAACCGAGCACGAAGAACTCGCTGCCCTGCACTCGAGAAATCAGCCGATTGCCGGCGCCGAATACGCGCAGCAGGCCGCTTTCATGGGCGCGCATGGGCAGGCTGGCAGTCAGGGCGGCGTAGAGCACGCTGACCCCGGCCAGCAGCACGAAACCCAGCACCAGTTCCACCGCTCGGGTCACTTGAGTCAGGAGTTCCTTCACCTGGCCGAGAATCGCCTCCACGTTGAGCAGCGACACCCCGGGGAATTGCTTCATCAGCTCCCGGGTCACGCCGCGCTGGCTTTCGTCCACGTAGAAAGCGGTGATGAAACTATGGGCGAAGTCCCCCAGCACGCCCGGGGGAAAGATCACGTAGAAGTTGGGACGAAAACTGTCCCAGTCCAAATCCCTCAGGCTGGTGATCCGCCCGGTGATGGCGTTCTCGGCGATAGAAAAGGTCAAGGTATCCCCCAGGCCGATGCCGAGCTGTCCCGCCAGATCGTTTTCCAGAGAGATCGGCACCTCCGCCTGCTTCCGGGTTTCGCCGTACCAGCCTTTGGTATCATCCGTTTCAGGCATTGAGTCGAACCACTGCCCCGCCACCAGGCGATTGCCTTCGGGAAGCTCTTCCTGCCAGGTCAGGTTGAGCTCGCGATTCAGCGCATTGTTGCCCTGGGCGCCCTCCGGCACCGCCTGCTTGGGGGGCTGGCCGTTGATGGCGGTGATGCGACCGCGCACCATGGGATACAGCGCGGTGCGCAGACTCACTTCCCCTTCCAGCGTATCGATAAAGGGTTCCCGCTCCTGGGGCTGGATATTGATGGCGAAATAGTTGGGCGTGTCCTCCGGGAGCTGGTCCTGCCAGGTGGTCAGCAGGTCGCCGCGTACCAGGGCGATCATGCCCAGGGCGGCAAAGGTTACCGCGAAGGCCAGCAGCTGCCCCAGGCTTGCCTGGCGACGGCGCGCCAGCTGACGTGCCCCCAGGCGCAGCGCGCTGGGCCAGCCGGAGGATGGGCTCTTCGAATTCACCGGCAGTCTCGCGGCGAGACGCAGCACGCCGCCGAGCATCAGGCCGCCCAGCCCCCAGAGCACGATCAGCATGATCAGACCGCCGATCAGCAGGCCGACGGACAGAGCAAGATCGCCGGAATATAGCCATAGCAGCGCACCAAACACGCCACCGGCGAATGCCGCCACCAGCCAGGCGGACATCGGCAGCGGGTCGAGTTCCCGGCGCAATACTTTCAAGGCGCTTACCCGCTTGAGCCGCAGCAGCGTCGGCCCGGCGAATCCCACCAGCACCGCCAGGGCGGTCAGGATACCGAGCCCCAGGGGCAATAATCCCGGTGGCGGCAGTTCCAGCGGCAGAAAGCGGGTCAACAGCGCAAGGAGCCCCGCCTGCCCCGCCAAGCCCAGCAGCGCGCCAATCAGCGAGGCAGCCAAGGCCAGCCAGGCCAGCTGCAGGGCGAACAGTCGGGAAAGCTGCGCCTGAGAAGCGCCGAAGCAGCGCAACAGCGCCGCGGTATCTAGGTGGCGATCCACGTAGCGCCGGGTGGCCATGGCCACCGCCACCCCGGCCAGCAGCACCGCTGCCAGCCCGGCGAGGCTAAGGTATTTTTCCGCCCGCTCCAGGGCGCTGCCCAACCCCGGCCGATCGACCCGAACATCCTGTACTTCGACGCCATTTTCACGCAGCTCGATGAGCCGACTCTCCAGACTCTCTACCGCCTGGGGTGAACCGGCGGCCAGCAGCTCATAGTCGATGCGCGAACCGGGGCGAGCCAGCTGTGTGGCTTCCAGATCCGCCAGATTCATCATCAGGCGAGGATTGAAGCTCGAGAAGCCACCGGACTGATCCGCCTCTCGCTCGACGATACCGGTGATTTCCAGCCGGGTCTGGCCGACCTGGAGCGAATCGCCGATCCCCACCTGCAAGCGCTCCGCCAGCCTTGGATCGATCCAGGCTTCGCCGGGTCTTGGGCCGCGAGGAATCTGTTCGACGCCGTTACCCAGATCCACTAGGGTCGCGCCGTAGTGAGGATAGACATCATCCACCACCTTGAGGCTGGCAGGCTGAAAGCGATCGTCGCGGCTGATCATCGACACCAGATCCACCTGCTCGCTGAGGGTCAGCCCTGCCTCCCGCAGCTCCTGCTTCAAATCGGATGAAAACGGCTCGCTCTGCTCCAGCACCAGATCGCCACCGAGCATCTGCCCCGCCTGGCGCTCCAGACCGCGCTCCAGGCGATCGAGGAAGAATCCGATCATGGTGGAAGCCGCCACCGCCAGCGCAAGCGCAACGAACAGGGCACGCACGTCCGCCGCCCGTAGATCGCGTACCAGACCCTTCAAGGAAAGCTTGAACCAGTGCATGGCGAGCGCGGAACGAGGCTGTCGCGCCTCGGTTTCCGGCGTCATTCCCAGGGCACGGCTCATGCCTCGACCTCCGCTTGGCGTATTTCCTCGAGTCGTCCATCGCTCAGGCGCAGGCTCCGTCGACAGCGTTTTGCCAAGGCATGATCATGGGTCACCAGCACCAGGGTGGTGCCGGCTTCCCGGTTGAGTTCAAACAAAAGCTCGATGACCTTCTGGCCGGTCTCCGGGTCCAGGTTGCCGGTGGGCTCGTCGGCGAAGATCAGCTCGGCGCCGGTGACGAAGGCCCGGGCCAGCGCCACCCGCTGCTGCTCGCCGCCGGAAAGCTGCTTGGGCAGATGATTCAGGCGCTTGCCGAGCCCCACCCGAGTCAGCCAATCCCTGGCCCTGGCCGGCGCGTCCGGCGTGGGAGAAAGCTCCAAGGGCAGCAGCACGTTTTCAAGTGCGGTCAAGGTCGGCAACAGCTGAAAATTCTGGAACACGAAACCGACCCGACCGGCGCGCAGGGCGGCCCGACCATCCTCATCAAGCTTGCCAAGCGCCTGGCCGAACAGGCTCAGCTCGCCTTCGCTGGGGGTATCAAGCCCGGCCAGCAGCGCCAACAGGGTGGATTTACCGGCGCCGCTTTCCCCGAGTATCGCCAGGGTTTCGCCCGGCACGACTTCTAGGGTCAGATCCTCGAGAATGATCAAGGCGTCATCGCCACTGCGTACCTGCTTGCCAAGCCGCTTGGCTTGTAGAATAAAAGACGAATCGCTTTGCAAGGAGTGGGACATGGAACGAACTTCCGCTGTTGAACTGAGAAATTGGCGCTTCTGCGCGGCCCTGCTGAGCTGGCTATTACTGGCGACCGCGGCGCTTGCCGGCGAACAGCCTACCCTGATGGTCATGGGCGATAGCCTGAGCGCGGCTTATAACATCGACCGAGACCAGGGTTGGGTGCAAAGACTCGCGGACCGCCTGGGCGAGCGCGCCGTGATCGTCAATGCCAGCATCAGCGGCGAGACCACTTCCGGCGGCGCCACTCGGCTGCCTAAGCTGCTGAGACAGCATGACCCGGATATCGTGCTATTGGAACTGGGCGGCAACGATGGCCTGCGCGGGCTGCCCCCGACCCAGATGCGCGACAACCTCGCGCAAATGATCGAGGCGAGCCAGAATTCCGGCGCCGAGGTGCTGCTGCTGGGTATCGATATCCCCCCCAACTACGGCGCCGCCTATCGCGAGGCCTTTACCGGCATCTACCGCGATCTGGCGGATCAATACGATCTGTCGCTGGTGCCCTTTCTACTGGAAGGCGTCGCCCTGAACGACGCCTTGATGCAAAACGACGGCATCCACCCCACCGCCGATGCCCAGCCGAAGATTCTCGACAACGTCTGGCCGACACTCGAACCTCTACTGAAAAACAATGGCGTGAAACAGGCCGCGGCTCATGACCGCTGACGGGTCGCCTCTCGTCTTTCCATCTTCGTCGCCTTTTACTCTTAGGCCTTGGCCGACGCTGGCGCTTTCTGACGCTGCTGCAATCCCAACCCGCCGAGAATCAACATCAGGCCGATCAGGGTCGAGGGCAGGATGGGCTCGCCGATCACAAAATGCAGCAACAGCAGGGAGACCGGCGGTGAGAGAAAGATCAGGTTGGATACCTTGGCGGTGCGGGAAACGCCTCTGACCGCCAGCTGCCAGAGGATGAAAGCGATACCCATCTCGAACAGCCCCACGTAAATGCCCGCACCCAGGGCCAGCGGGCCATGCCACTGAAACCCGGGACCGAGCAGCAGCATCAGCGTCAGTACCGGCAGGCCGACGCTGAAATTCTGCCACTGGGCGATCAGGGCGGGGCGTGAGTCTCGGGTATTGAACAGCCAGTACAACGCCCAGAGCAGAGTGGAAACCAGCGCAAAGGCCACCCCTAGCGGATCGGCGAAGGCGACGTCGAACACCGCGCCTCGGGTGGCGATGGTCCAGACCCCGGCGTAGGCGATCAGCCCGGCGAGGATGTCGATCAGGGTCAGGCGCTGGCCGAGAATCGGCACGGCGAGAAACGCCATGGCCAGCGCCCAGGTATAGTTCAGCGCCATGGCTTCCTGACCCGGCAGCCGATCGTAGGCGGCGAACAGCACCAGATAGTAGCCGACCGGATTCATCAACCCTGCCCACAGGGCGGTGCGCCAGCCTCGTCTGAGGGCCTGGGCGAACTCCCCCTGACGTATCACCAGGGCGCCCATCAAGGCCCAGGACACCAGCACTGCCAGCCAGATCAGTTCCAGCGGCGTCATCTGGCCGAGCGCGATCTTGAATGCGGTGGCCACGGTCGACCACAGTGCCACCGCTCCCAGTCCGAAACCGATAGCTCTTTGATCCTGTGTCATCTGCACACCTTGAACGCTAGCGGTCGATATGGCCCAGGTCGCGGCCAGGATCGAGCCGGTCGCGCACCAGTCGCTTGAGGGTCTTGACGTCGGGAAAACCGCCGTCGCGCTTGCGTTCCCATATCACTTTATCTTCATATAAGACTTCGAAGTGCCCGCCGTGGCTAGGCACCAGCGCGACTTCCTCCAGGTCTTCACCAAAAGTGGAAAGCAATTCCTGAGCATACCAGCCGGCGCGCAGCAGCCACTGGCACTGAGTGCAGTAATGAATACGAACGCGAGCCATGAAGCGATTCCCTGATGGACATGTGAGCCGCATCATAGCAAGTCACGTCATTCCCCCCTAACCTGTCCGATGATCCTCCGACAGCAAGCAAGGAAGGGCGCATGGCCACCCGTGAAATCACTCAGACCCGCCTGTTCGAGAAACTGACCGGCGACGAAGACAGCCGAATGTGCAAGGACATTCCCGAGGAAGCCTGCGATGTCCAGCCGGAAAACTTTCTGCGTCACCTTTGCGCTTCCCTGGGAACCAAACTGGCGGACGAGCTATCCAGCGCGCGACTGGTACTGCCCTGGCTATTAGGCAGCATCGGCGCGCCGCTTTGGATGGTGGGCCTGCTGGTACCGATTCGCGAGGCTGGCGCCCTGCTGCCTCAGCTGTTCGTGGCGGGTTATTTGCGTCAGCAACCCGTGCGCAAATGGGTCTGGGTGCTGGGCGGCACGGTTCAAGCGCTGGCTGCGGGCTGCCTGGCAATCCTCGCCTGGCTGGGTAAAGGAAGCGTCGGCGGCGCTCTGGTGCTGGCGGCGCTGGTCTTGCTTTCCCTGGCGCGGGGCCTTTCTTCCATCGCTACCAAGGACGTGATGGGCAAGACCATCGCCAAGCAGCGTCGCGGTACCCTGATGGGCTGGAGCGGCAGTATCGCCAGTGGCGTCACTCTGGCCGCCGGCGGCGTGCTGATGCTGTTCGACGATCAGCCCGGGCAGTTGGCCCTGGCCATACTGCTTGGCATTGCCGCCTTGGGCTGGGCGCTGAACGCGGCTTTCGCCGCGAGCATCAAGGAGCAACCCGGGGCGACACAAGGAGGCGCCAACGCCTGGGATTCCATCAAGCAAGGCGTTTTCCTGTTACGTCGAGACCGAGATTTCCTGCATTTCAATCTGTCTCGGGCGCTGCTGCTTTCCAGCGCCCTGGCTCTGCCTTATATCGCTCTGCTGGGAGAGCGGCAAAGCGGCGACGATCTGGGGGGCCTTGGCATACTGATCGTCATTTCCGGGCTTGCCGGGTTGGTTGCCAATCCAATATGGGGCAAGCGATCGGACGTATCCAGTCGCCGGGTCATGCGCGATGCCGGGCTCGGCGCGGCAATCTGCTGCGGCCTGGCAGCGAGCCTTCCCTGGCTGCCCGGCGCCTGGAGTGAAACGGTCTGGCCCTTCGCCATCGTCTACGGGCTTCTTGTGATCGCTCACGCCGGGGTTCGCCTGGGCCGCAAGACCTATGTAGTTGACATGGCGGACAGCGAGAATCGCGCGCTCTACGTGGCACTTTCCAATACCCTGACCGGAGTCCTGATGCTGCTGCTGGGAGCGGTACTGGGCGGCCTGGCTCAGGTGATGGGGACTTCCTGGCTGCTGCTGGTGCTGGCGGGGTTTGCCCTGGCGGCGGCGGCCAGCGCACAACGTTTGCCGGAAGTGGAGCATTAGCATTGAAATACATCGAGGGGCTAGCCATGCTGTATCACAACGCTTCGTCCTTCAGGTCTCGACAGGAACACCGCGCATGAAACGACCCGCCATGATCAACGCCGAGCTGTTGGAACGCATTGTCGATGCCTCGGAAGACGGCATCGTCGTGGCCGAGCAGGAGGGTGACGAGCATATCCTTATCTACGTCAATCAGGGCTTCGAGCGTCTCACCGGCTACAGCATCGATGAGATCCTCTACCGAGACTGCCGTTTCCTGCAGAACGGCGATCGTGACCAGCCCGGCCTGGATCGACTGCGAGCCGCTCTCAAGGCGGGTCAGGCCTGCCGAGAGGTACTGCGTAATTATCGTAAGGATGGCACGCTTTTCTACAACGAACTCTCGGTGACGCCCATGCACAATGAAGAAGATAATCTGACCTATTATCTGGGCGTGCAGAAGGACGTGACCGAGCGTGTCGAGGCGCTGAAGGAACTCGAGCGCCTCAAGAGCGCCAAATGACAATAATTTTCTTGCCCACCCTATTGTCTTGATGGAGAGATGCCGTTATATAGCGAGGAGACATCCAAGGCGCAAAGACGCCGTCTCTAAACCGTCAAGCGGTACATCACTAATGGATCATGGGAGGCAATCGCATGGGCCGAGACTATTCCCTGAACGATTCAACGAACGACGAGCAGGACTACGATGCTGCCGTCAATGACGACGACTACACTACCCCAGTCCGCACCGGTTCTCGGGCGGACACATTACGCGCCAGGCGGCAGGTCGAGCATTGGCTCGAGGAGCGACGGCTGAAACGCCATATCGAGGACAGCTGGCTGCTGGACGACGAGGAAGAAGAATAACGCCCCGACAGCGCTGCAAGCCCCTTCATATCCGCTGTCCAAACTGGCCTTTCTTCCGCGTGGCCACTATCATCATGGCCACGCAAACTCCTAACCTGATGGATTTCCATGGCGCAATACGTCTACACCATGAATCGGGTGGGCAAGATCGTGCCCCCCAAACGCGAGATCCTCAAGGATATCTCGCTGTCCTTCTTTCCCGGCGCCAAGATCGGCGTGCTGGGCCTCAACGGCGCCGGCAAATCCACCCTGCTGCGCATCATGGCCGGGGTCGACACGGAATATAACGGCGAAGCGCGACCCATGCCGGGTATCAACATCGGCTATCTGCCCCAGGAACCCCAGCTCGACGACGACAAGAACGTGCGCGAGACCGTCGAAGAGGCATTGGCGGAAATCAAGGAAGCCCAGCAGAAGCTCGACGCAGTCTACGCCGCCTACGCGGAGCCGGACGCGGATTTCGACGCCCTGGCCACGGAGCAGGCCAAGCTCGAGAATCTGATCGAGGCGGCGGACGCGCATAATCTGGAGCGCAAGCTGGAAGTCGCGGCGGAAGCGCTGCGCCTGCCACCCTGGGATGCCCAGGTGGGCAATCTTTCCGGCGGCGAGCGCCGGCGCGTGGCGCTTTGCCGGCTTTTGTTGGCAAGCCCGGACATGCTGCTGCTGGACGAGCCCACTAACCATCTGGACGCGGAATCCGTGGCCTGGCTGGAGCGCTTTCTGCACGATTATCCGGGCACCGTGGTGGCGATTACCCACGATCGTTACTTTCTCGACAACGTGGCCGGCTGGATTCTCGAACTCGACCGCGGCCACGGCATTCCCTTCGAGGGCAATTATTCTCAGTGGCTCGAATCCAAGGAAAAGCGCCTGGAGCAAGAGGCAAAGGCGGAAGCCTCGCGTCAGAAGGCCATCAAGCACGAGCTCGAGTGGGTGCGCTCCAACGCCAAGGGCCGCCAGGCCAAGAGCAAGGCACGCCTCAGTCGTTTCGAGGAGATGCAGTCCGGGGACTTCCAGAAGCGCAACGAAACCAACGAGATCTATATTCCGCCCGGCCCGCGGCTTGGTGACAAGGTCATCGAGTTTCACGACGTCGCCAAGCGTTTCGATGACAAGCTCCTTTACGAGAATCTGAGCTTCACGATCCCTCAGGGTGCCCTCGTCGGTATCGTCGGCCCCAACGGGGCGGGTAAATCGACGCTTTTCAAGCTGATCACGAAGCAGGAGCAGCCGAACGAAGGCGAGGTGGTGATCGGAGACACGGTGCATATCGCCTATGTCGAGCAGCTTCGGGATGCGCTGGACAACAAGCAGACCGTGTGGGAAGCGGTCTCCGACGGTCAGGACATGCTCAATATCAACGGCTATGAAGTGTCGTCCCGCGCCTACGTGGGGCGTTTCAACTTCAAGGGCAACGATCAGCAGAAGCGCCTGGCGGACCTTTCCGGGGGTGAGCGCGGTCGTCTGCAGCTGGCCCAGACCTTAAAGCAAGGCGCTAACGTGCTGCTGCTCGACGAGCCTTCCAACGACCTGGATATCGAAACCCTACGTGCCTTGGAAGAAGCCTTGCTGGCCTTTCCCGGCTGCGCCCTGGTGATCTCCCACGATCGCTGGTTTCTGGATCGTATCGCCACCCATATCTTGGCGTTCGAGGGCGAATCCCAGGTGGTCTTCTTCGAAGGCAACTACACGGAGTATCAGGAAGATCACAGGAAGCGGGTCGGCAACGACACCCCGCATCGCATGAAGTATAAACGTATCGATGCCTAGTAATTGATAGGTATCCCGATAGCAAGGACTAGGCCAATGGCTTGAGCCCAGCTACGTACTGAAAAAAGCCCTTTCTCGTCAACGATCAAGGGCTTTTTTCGTCTTGCAAGGCGCGTCGCAACACGTCATAAGAAAACCTGCCTCCAAGGATATCGCGATGCTCTCACAATTTTTCCATCCCATCCGATTGCTCAGACGCTATCGGCAAAGCATCGCCTTCCTGCCCAGTTTACTGGCCGTTGCCTATTTACTTCTCGGGTTATTGGCAGTAGTACCCAATATAGACAACGATACTCTGCCGGGCTTTCTCGAGTGGCTGGACTTCAAGGATCCAGGCACCGCGCGGTCACTGCTATCGACACTGATCGCCGGCATGATTTCGCTGATGGTCTTCAGTTTTTCCATGGTCATGACAGTGCTCTCCCAGGCGGGAAGCAGCTTTTCGCAAAAACTGGTGTTTGGCTTGGTCAGCAAACGGGAGCACCAGCGTGTACTGGGACACTATCTCGGCACCATCCTGTTCGTACTGATTCTTCTGATGGTGCCTTTCAAGGGAGAAACTCCCACCCTATGGCGTTCTCTCGGAGTGTATCTAGGCGTCGCCATGGTGGTTCACTGCCTGGGACTGTTTGTCTATTTCATCCACAGCGTTTCTCAGTCCGTGCAAATCAACGCGGTGACCCAGGGGCTTCATCAATCCACCAAGGACTCCCTTGAAAAAGTGCGATCGTTGATGGACTCCCCTCGCTGGCGACACCTGGGCGCCCATCCACATATCCAGAATCGACATTATCTTATCAACGCGCACCAGAGCGGCTATATCCAACAGGTGGATCTCGAAAAACTGGCGAAGCTTGCGGAAGAGGTCGGCGCGGTGATCCATCTCAACTTCACCTTCGGCGACTACACCGTCGTGGACTTTCCCCTATTCAAGGTGGAGATGGAAGATAACGACGACGCGGCGACGCCCGACGCAGACAAGATCGATGAGGAATTCCGTACCGCGGTGCTGACAACACTGACCTATGTGCAGGGAGAGTCCGTCGAGGACCTTTACATCAACGGGCTGACCCAGCTGATGGAAATTGCCATCAAGGGGCTTTCTCCCGGTATCAACGAACCTGGCATCGCGCGGCTATGCATTCATCAACTGACGGAATTGTTGGCAAGGCGTCTGAAGCTGGAACCCAGCAATATTTTGGTTGACGATCGAGGGCATACTCGCGTGACCTGGAAAACACAACGCTTCGACAGCCTGCTCTATCGACTTTTTACGCCCATCCTGCACTATGGCAAGGAAGACATCAGTATCAACCTGGCGCTACTGAAAGCGTTGAAGACATTATCGAACTTCGCCAAGCATGATGATCTTGACGCCATTCAGGGACATGCGGATCGCGTGATCGCGGTCCTGGCGTCACTTACCCAGGATTCCCTGGATAGGCAGTTTATACAGGAGCGCTTGAATAGCGGCGAGCATCGTTTGAAATTGCCGATAACGCTGCCCACCGAGAAAGATTAAGTGTCCATTCGTGGTGCGAGTCGTCAGCGCCGCCCGCGTATCAGCGATACCACAAACAGGATAAGAAAGAGCACGAACAGGATTTTTGCGATAGTGGCAGCAATTCCGGAAATCCCTCCGAAACCCAGCACCGCCGCGACGATAGCAATAATCAGAAATATCAGCGCGTTGCCTAACATGAAATTCTCCTTTTTCTCGACAGCTGATCATCTTCGATGCTTATTCATGCTTGTTCACGTAGGCCACTGCGTCAATAGTAAAATGCGAATTTTCTTAAGCAGGATACAGCTATCAAAAATGACTTACTCGAGACTCCAGGCAAAACGTTTTCTTGTACTACTTTTTTAACTTTGATTGAGCGGGTAACGTCGTTGGAAACGAAAGTGTTGCTTGATGTTCCGGCGCGCTATGGTGCTGAGTCCGCGTAATATACTGTCCATAGCGAGCGCTCAAGGGCGCCGCGCTCACGCCGTGTAGATAGATACTCAGTAAAATGGTCCAGGCAGCAACCGCGAAAACCACTTCGGCGCCCGGGACATCGGTCGCTTCCGCAATCAAGACCGCGTAGACGATGGAAGCCAGCCCCCGGGGGCCGGCCCAGCCGATAAAACCTATACTGGCCGGCGCCAGACCGCTGCCCCAGAGAGAAATAACCACCGCGATGGGGCGCACCAACAGTAGACTGACCAAGGCATAGAAGAGGGTTTGCCAGGTAATATCGGCAAATATATCGATAGCCATAAAGGAGCCGAACAGCAGAAAGGTAATGAGCGTCAGCAGTTGCCCTTCCGCTTCGGCGAAACCCGTGGTACGCGGCAAGAGCGAACGCGCCGAGGTCCCCACTGCCAAGCCGGCGGTAAAAGCCGCTACAAAACCATTTCCGCCCAGGAGTTCCGCTCCTGCATAGGCGATAGCCGCCAAGGAAATGGTGGTCAGGCGCTGCGTGGTATCCGTGGTCCATTCATGACCGGCGCTCCATTCCAGCACGCGGCCGCCAAGCCAGCCGGTCAGCGCCCCCACCGCCATGCCGATTCCCACTAACGCGATAAACAACGCCACATAGCCGCCGAAAGACCCGGTTTCATGGCGAGCCACGTCGAGCAGCACGGTAATGAACGGCACCGCCAGGCCATCGTTGAGGCCGCTTTCCACGTTCAGGGTCTGACGAATACGTTTGGGTACGGCGTCATTGCTGACGAAGGCTTGCCCCAGGGCGGCGTCCGTTGGTGCCAAGGTGGCGGCCAGCAAGGCTACCGCCCCCAAGGAAAGCTCCGGCAGCAGAAGCCAGCCCGCGCCGGTACCGATCAATAGCGCCAAGGGTAGCCCAAACCCCAACAGCCGCAGCGCCAGATCGTGTTCTTTCCATACTGCCCGCAGCTCCATGCGCGAGGCATCGGTAAACAGCACGACCACCAGGGTCGCCTCCGCAAGAATGCTTACGGTCTCGTTTTCCACATCGAAATTGACGATGCCCAGGATTCCCGGCCCCAGCAGTATACCGGCGGTAGTAAATACCATGGGCAAGGTGATGGGCGTGCCTTGCAAACGCCCCGCCAGCAGTCCAAACCCCAGTACCGCCAATGCCACGACGAAAACATTCGCTTCCATGCGTTTTCTCCCATGGCTTCGCTATGGACCTATGCCCTGTACTCAATAAAATCCCGCTTCGCCGCGAGGCCGCGTCTTGAAGCGGCGATGCAGCCACAGATACTGCTCTGGATGCCTGCGAATCGCCGCCTCGATGACCTGATTGATCCGCGCGGCATCGCTCGCTTCATCGCCGGTGGGAAAGTTCTCGAGGGCCGGCAGATATTCCAGGCTATAGGTGCGGTTATCCGGGTTGCGATGAAAGATCAGTGGCATCACCGGAGCGCCGGTCATGCGAGCGATCTTGCCGGTCAGCTTGATGGAGGCCGCTTGAACACCGAAGAAAGGCGCGAACACGCTGACGTCTCGGCCAAAATCCTGATCAGGGGAATACCAGACCGCGTGACCGCTCTTGATGCGGCGCACCACGCCGCGCAAATCATGGCGATCGATGGCGGCGCCGAAGATATGCCGGCGGGCCCGAGTCATGAAACGTTCGAACAGGGCATTGTCGTGGGGGCGATAGACCACATCCGCGGGAAAGAACAGGGAATGCAAGGCGCCGCCGAGATCCAGGGTGGAAAAATGAATGCCGATGATCAGCGCGCCCTTGCCCTGAGCCATCGCCCGGGCCATGTGTTCCCGACCCTTGAAGGTGACGCGATGACGCAGATGCTCCGGGTCGCGACACCAACCGGTCGCGGTTTCCAGAATGCCGATACCGTTGGCAATGAAGGTCTGCTTGACCAGCGCTGCCTGGGCCTGCTCGTCCATTTCGGGAAAGCAGAGCTCCAGATTGGTTTCGGTAATATGCCGACGCCGCTTGGCGAAGCGCCAGGCCGCCAGACCGATGAGGCGACCCACGCCCAACTTGAGACGCCAGGGCAGCCAGGCGCCCGCATACATGAAACCGATGGCGAGCCAGGTAGGCCAGTAACGCGGATGCGCGAAGGAAAAGGATTTCTTCAAAGACATGAAAGATCGAGCCGGCAGCGTGACGAAATCGCCTATTCTGGCACAGGCGACGGGGATTTTAATCTTCAGTCGCCGGCCACCTCATCGTCATGATAGCGGCGCGGCACTCTCGGCAGCATACCGGTCAGCAAGGTATAGCTGATGGTCTCGCAGTGGCGTGCCACTTCATCGACGCTGAGTACCTCGCCGCCAGCCGCCCGGCCCCAGAGCACCACTTCGCTGCCGATAGCGGCGCCGGGAACGTCGCTGACGTCTACCGTCAGCATGTCCATGGACACGCGGCCGGCCAGGCTTGCCCGCTGGCCGTCCACCAGTACCGGCGTGCCGTCCCGGGCATGGCGGTCATAACCGTCGCCGTAACCGCAGGCCACCACGGCGATACGTGACCGCCGCGATGCTCGCCAACGACCGCCATAGCCGACCGGCTCTCCAGCCGCCACGTCTTGAAGGGCAATAATCCGCGAACGCAGCGTCATCACCGGCCTGAGCCGTCGGCTGGCATCATTGGCGCCTTCCAGCGGATCGCTGCCATAAAGCATGATACCGGGACGATTCCAGTCACCATGGGTCTCCGGCCAGGCCAGAGTCGCCGGCGAGTTGGCCAGACATGTCGGGGCATCCAGCCGCTTGGCCAGACCCTGGAGCAGGGTAAGCTGCTGGCGAAACTGCTGGCTGTCCAAAGCGTCCGCGGTGGCGAAGTGGCTCATCAGATAAAGCTCGCTCACCCTCCCCCGATCCGCTTGCAGCTTGTGCCAGAGACCCTCGGCCTCTCGAGGTGGAAAGCCCAGGCGATGCATTCCAGAATCCACCTTGAGCCATACCGGGATCGGCGTTGTCGGGCGATAAGCGAACAGTGCGTCCACTTGCCATTGACTATGCACCGTCATCCATAACCCCAGCGTATCGACATACTCGAGTTCGGAAGCGTCGAATATACCCTCCAGCAGCAGGATCGGCGTGGTGATGCCTGCCTCGCGCAGTTCCATGGCCTCTTCGAGACAGGCAACCGCGAAAGCCGGCGCGAGATCCTCGAGTGCCTGGGCGCAGGCGACAGCGCCATGGCCGTAGGCGTTGGCCTTGAGTACCGCCATCGCCTGGCTGACTGGCGCCCGGGCCTGAGCCAGGCGATAGTTGTGCCGCAAGGCCGCCAGGTCGATCTCCGCCAGCAAGGGTCGCGTCATGATCAGAGATCCGGTAGCTCGGTGTTGATGTCTCCGGCATCGTTCAGGCCCTGATTGCCGAGAGGGCCATCGTTGCCAAGCGTGCCATTATTGAGCAGGGAGTCGGTCGAGCCCGCCGGCAAGGCTTCCTCCGGAGGAGCAGGCGGCTCGCCGATGGATTCCACCGGCTCCATGTCCTCGACGTCCGATACGCTGAGATAGACCAGCTCCGCTTCGGTCAGCCACTGATTGAGCGCGGCGATATCATCGACTTCCAGCACTCCGGCCTGGCGCTGCAGATTGAGACGCGCCAGGACATAATCGTAGCGGGCTTCCGCGTAATCGGCGATGGCACTGAACAGGTTCTGCTCCGCGTTCAGCACGTCGACGATATTGCGGGTACCCACCTGATAGCCGGAGCGAGTGGCTTCCAAGGCGCTGCGGTTGGACACGATCGCCTGCTTGCGCGCGGCCACGGTCTGAACATCGTTGATGACTTCGGTATACAGGGAGCGCACATTTTGCAGCGTATCCCGACGCTGATCCTCGAAATCGTACTGACTGGATTCCAGCAGGTAGGTGCTCTGATGGATCTGGGCGGTGGTAGTCCCCCCGGTATACAGCGGCAGGCTGGCTTGAACGCCCAGCTGACTGGCGGAATCGTGGCCTTCCTGAATGTTCTGATTGCTGTCGGCGTAATTGTACCGGGCAAAGGCCTGCACCGTCGGCAAGCGTCGAGAGCGAGAAATATCCACCTCGCTGCGGGCCACCTCTACTCCGGCACCGGCCAGCATCAGCTGCGGACTATTTTCCAGGGCAATGTCCATCCATTCGCTACGTCGAGACGGCGACGGCGGCTCGATGGGAAGGTCCTCCTTGAGGGTTTCGATACTCTCATAGCGGCGGCCGGTCAGCCGTTCCAAGGCCTCGAAGCGCACCTGCAGGTTACTTTCCGCGGCAATGCGCTGGGCTCGCGCCAGGTCATAAGTCGCCTGGGCTTCGTAGACGTCGGTAATCGCGATCAGACCGACATCGAAACGCTCTCGGGACTGCTCATACTGCCGCGCGATGGCTTTTTCCTGGGCCCGCCGGGCTTCCAGCACTTCATAAGCCCGCAGAATCTCGAAGTAGGCCTGCGAGACATTGAACAGCAGTTGCTGGCGCGTCACTTCAAGCTGCAGGGCCTGCTGGTCGTACTGCTCTCGCGCCTGCTCCAGACGCGCCGCGCTGGTGGGGCTGAATAACGCTTGGGTGGCATTGAGATCGATGCTGGCAACTTCGAAATCATCATCTGGATCTTGTAACGTTACGGTCTGAGAGGTGAAATCGCCGCCCTGGGAAGAATAGGTTCGATTGTGGCTGGCGCTGCCGCTGAGATCGACCTGGGGCAGCAAGGCGCCCCGCTCCACATCGGTAAAGGCCTCTGCCGCCTCGAGCTGAGAGCGAATCGAGGCAATTTCGGCGTTGGTATCCAGTGCATCTCGGGTGATAGCCAGCAAATCCGCCGCCTGCGTCGAGTTGGCCAAGGTAAGACTGGTGAGCAAGGAACCGGCAAGCCAGGGTATCACTCGCCGAGTCAATCGGGGTCTTGAAGCCGAAGCTTGGCGTAGCGATACCACGAGTGGCGAAAGTCGTCTGCAGGACATGAGCGTTCCCTGTTGTGTCGCGATGGACGGATTATGCCAGAAACCTCTGTTGTTAGGGCGCAAACTAACAGCGTAAGCGTGAAAAAAGACGCTCTTGTCCAGCAGCGTCGCTTATTTCAACAAGCCTTGGCTATTCGAAGATCGCGTCCAGCGATAGTCCTTTCTTTTCGAGCGCCCGACGCAACTTCTTGAGCGCTTCCACCTGGATCTGGCGTACCCGCTCTCGCGTCAAGCCGATTTCCTCACCGACTTCCTCCAGGGTCGCTGCTTCATGGCCGCGCAAGCCGAAGCGTCTGACGACGACTTCCCGCTGTTTTTCCGTCAGTTCCGCGAGCCAGGCATCAACATGCAGCTTGACGTCGATATCCAGTAAAGACGATTCCGGCCCCAGGTCGTTATCGTCCGTCAGGGTGTCGATGAGGGGCTTGTCGTTTTCGCTGCCCAACGGGTAGTCCACCGAAGATACCCGTTCATTCAGCCCCATCATCTTCTTGACGGTCTCGACGGGTTTATCCAGATACTCGGCGATTTCCTCGGGAGTCGCCTCGTGATCGAGCTTCTGGGTCAGTTCCCGCGCCGCGCGCAGGTAGATGTTGAGTTCCTTGACGACGTGAATGGGCAGACGAATGGTGCGAGTCTGGTTCATCAGGGCCCGCTCGATGGTCTGACGAATCCACCAGGTGGCATAGGTGGAAAAGCGAAAGCCGCGCTCTGGATCGAACTTTTCGACGGCGCGAATCAGTCCCAGGTTGCCTTCCTCGATCAGGTCCAGCAACGTCAGACCGCGGTTGAGATAGCGTCTGGCTATCTTGACCACCAGCCGCAGGTTGGACTCGATCATGCGCGAGCGACCGGCAGGATCACCCTTCTGGGCCAGACGCCCGAAGTAGACTTCTTCTTCCGGCGACAGCAGCGGCGAAAAGCCGATCTCGTTGAGATAGATCTGCGTTGCATCAAGGCTGTGATGGTAAGGGTTTTCCTCCCGAGTCAGAGCTTTTTCGAAGGCTTTCTCATCCTTGGCTCTCGCATTGTTTTTCTCGAGTACCTCATCGACCGCGTTGAGATCCACATCCTGAAGATCCCGTTCGAGTATGCTCATCTCGCGACTCCAACTAAAAGCTGATCAGAGATAACATCGGCGGCGGCAGTGTATCGAACCGCTGACCAATGCCTATTGTTGTTAATTGTTTTTTCTTGTCGTTCAGGAGACGTTCAACGCTTGGGCAAGAATTCCAGCGGATTCTGAGGCTGACCTCCCTTGCGTACCTCGAAGTGCAGCATGACGCTATCCGCATCCGTATCGCCCATGGTCGCGATGGTCTCACCGGTCTCGACTACATCGTTTTCCTGGACCTGGAGCTGATCATTGTGCGCATAAGCACTAAGGAATTGGTCATTATGTTTAAGCAATACCAGGTTGCCATAGCCACGGACGCCGCTTCCCGCGTAAACTACGATACCCGGCCCCGCTGCCTTGACAGGTTGCCCCTTTTGTCCGGCGATATCAATGCCGGCGGTAGTACTCTCCCCCTCACCGAAACCGTTCACCATTTTTCCCTGTGTCGGCCACTGCCAGTCGATGTTCTTGGCCGGCGTATAAGTACGCTGGGCGCGCTGCTGATTGGCCTGGGGCTGAGTCGCCACAGCCGGCTCGCTGGCTTGAGGCTGAGACGCGCCATCCCGGGCAGGCGCTGTTTCCTGTCCCGCCTTGGCGACCTGCTCCTGTTCAGCCGTAAGCGTTTTTTCCTGGGACTGCTGCGCCGTCTCCATTGTCTCTCGTTCCGCCTGATCGCGCTGGCTCAGCTTGCCGTCCGCGCCGGGGCTGCCATAGTTGTAGATCGGCCCGGGGCCTTGGGCATTGGGCGAAGTGTTTCCTGAAGATACGCTGTCGGGCCGGGCCTGCGGCTGTCCGGAAGCACCGTCGGCTGATGTGCTATCCCCTTGAGACGATTCCAGGGGACGCACCACGATCCCCTGATTGCGACGTATCGCCTCTTCGTCCGGCGCCAGCCAGTCAGGATTGCCCTGTCCGGCGTTTTGCGACCCCTGCCCGCCCTGAGCTGCGCCAGCTTTGTTATCGTCGGCCTGGGTGGGGTTTGCGGCAGAGGCAACTTGAGAACCGCTAGCCGCACCTTCCGACGTCAGCCGCAGTTCCTGTCCGGGCTCCAGACGGTAAGGCGGCTTTAGCCGGTTGAGCTGGGCCAGACGGCGAAAATCCATCTCGTTGCGCCAGGCAATACCGTAAATGGTATCGCCGGGCTGAACGGTATAGCTGGAGGCGCCTTCTTGATCGCGGCCCATGGAAAGATCGCGGACTTGAACGGACTGGGAGCCGCCGGGCTGAGTGGCACAGCCTCCCATGATCAGTGCCACCGCGGTAGCCAGTAAAATCTTATGCATCGCATTTATCCTTTTTTCGGACATGGGCCGGCTCTTGAGCACCTTCTGGCGGTGCCTTGCGTCCGACCATCAAGACTAGAATCAAACCCGCCAGCATCGCTGCCAGCACGATAAACGGTTGAGCGCTGTCACCGGTGAGTTGAGCATATTCATGTGGTAGCAGGAAACGATGCCCCGTGGGAATCAACTGCTCCTGAGGCCCGACCCGATAGCTGACCAGCTCCTGCCAGGGCCAAAGGATGGGCAGGGCCCCGAGAATCATGCCGATGAGAAACTGCAGGGTAGCGGTATAGAAACGCCGCAACAGCCAGGAAAGCAATCGCGAGAAACCGAACAGCCCCAGGGCGCAGCCGCCGCCGAAGACCAGGATCACCGTGAAATCCAGACTCTTGATGGCTTGCATGACGGTGCCATAGAGTCCCATGGCCAGCAGCAGAAAGCTGCCGGACACCCCGGGCAGCAGCATGGCACTGATGGCGATGGCGCCTGCCACCACCAGCATCAGCGACTCGTTGCCCAGCAACCCCACCAAGGGCATGAGTAGCGCCAGCCCCTTGACGGATATCAGCCCCAGCAGGAGAGGCAGGATATGCCAGAGCCGCCAATGGGACAGATCCCGCCGTATCACCAGTGCCGAAGCGGCCACCAGACCAAAGAAGAATCCGCTGAGCACCACCGGCTGAGCCGCCATCAGGTAAGTGATCAGGTGCGCCACGCTGATGAGGCTTATCGCGATACCCGCCAGCAGAGGCAATAGAAACCTCAGGTTAAGATGCGTCGTCAACCGACGCGCCCCGCCCTGTTGCCAGGCGCTCAGGGCGCCGGGACCGAAACGTTTGATGGTCTCGATCAGCTCCGCGTAGATACCGGTGATGAAGGCGATGGTCCCGCCGGACACGCCGGGCACCGCATCCGCGGCACCCATGCCGGCGCCCTTGAGAAAGATCGTCCAGGCGCGCTTCATCGGACCACTCCTTCCAGCAGCGGCACGAAGCGCACGCTTTCGAAGCGCTCATAGCGAAAACCGTCGCCTCGACGCCGGACGCGAGTCAGCCATTGCTCGCCCTGCTTGTCTTCCAGAGGCACGACGAGGGTTCCTCCTTCGTCGAGCTGGTCGAGCAAGGCGGGAGGGATCTCTCGGCAAGCCGCGGTCACCAGGATCGCATCGAAAGGCGCGGCTTCGGGCCATCCTTCGTTGCCATCTCCCTGGCGCAGACGCAGATTGGTCGCCTTGAGTCGCTTGAGCCGTTCCGCTGCCTGCTTATGCAAACTGCGAATCCGCTCGATGGACCAGAGCTGGTCGACCAGCCGCGACAGAATAAGCGTCTGATAGCCGGAGCCGGTGCCAATCTCCAGCACGCGCCGTGGCTCTGCGACAAGCAGCAGCTCGGTCATGCGCGCCACCACCCAGGGCTGAGACAGGGTTTGGCCGTTACCGATGGGTAGCGCGACATCCTCGTAGGCGCGGTGAGACAGCGCTTCGTCAAGAAACAGATGGCGCGGCTCCCGGCGCAAGGTCGTCAACACGCCCTCGTGCTCGATGCCCGCACTGGCCAGACGATCCACCAGACGATCTCGCGTCCGTTGTGACGTCATGCCGACGCCTTGAAGCTCACGTGAGTGCATCCAACCAACCCTGAACGTCGTGCAGTGCCGCATGACGGGTCAAATCTGTCTGCAGCGGAGTAATCGAGACGAACCCGGCTTCTATCGCCGCGAAATCCGTATCCGGTCCATCGTCCGCGTTGCGGCTCACCGGGGCGATCCAGTAACGGTCCTGGCCCCGCGGGTCCTGTACTTGTAACGGCTTGGACGCCGGTCCACGATAGCCAAGACGAGTGACCTTGAACCCGCGAATCTCGGACCAAGGCCGATCCGGCACGTTGACATTGAGCAGACTGCGAGGAGGTAGCGACAGCGATTCCGCTGCGCCCACCAGACTGGCGGCGACACGCCCCGCGGTCTCGAAGTAGCGCCGGCCTACCAGGGACATGGCGATCGCCGACATTCCCAGGTTGCGCCCTTCCATGGCCGCCGCCACCGTGCCGGAGTACAGAACGTCGTCTCCCAGGTTGCCCCCATGATTGATACCGGAAATCACCAGATCCGGGCGCTCTTCCCAGACACCGTTGACCCCTAGATAAACACAGTCCGCCGGGGTGCCGTCTACGCTGTAGAACCCATTGCTTCTATCCGTCAAGGCCAGGGGGCGATCAAGGGTCAGGGAATTGCTGGCACCGCTCCTGTCCCGATCCGGCGCCACCACTCGAAGCCGGCCGTAAGGCAGCAGGGCTTCATAGAGTGCACGAAGCCCAGGCGCATGTACGCCGTCATCGTTGGATAGCAATAATCTACGCATTATTTTCCTCGAAACATTCGCTTATCGTCCCATGGTTCTCACCTGGAAAATCCATGGAACCTATCCTTATCATGGAATCTACCTTTATAGGGTCGGATGCTCCATCAGTTCCCTCAGCACCGCCGTGGCGAACCCCCCTCTAGGCAGTTGGAAGGTCAACCGCAGTCCTCCCGCCTCGCGCTGCAGCGCCGCACCACTCACGCGCATCCGAAGCGCGCGGCGTGCCATGCGCACGCCGGCCTTTTCCAGCCCTGCGGTCAGTTTTGTGTGACGAGTCGCCAAAGCCTGCTCGATTTCCACCGCTGCATCACGAGTCGCAAGCCCGCCGGTTCCCCATAGTACCCCACTAGGATGCACATCGAAGTGCCTTGCGCGGGACAGCAGTTCCTCGTCGATCCGTTCCGCCAGAAAATGGCTCGCGCTGCCTTCTAGCATCAGCATGTCGCCGGGGATGGGCCTGTCCCAGCAAGCCTGACGGATACGGTCTGCCAGCAACTCGTTGAACAGGTAGCTGCGCGCCGCGGAAAGCAGCAATCCCTGAGGGTCGTCCCGCTTGCGCCAGCCGCGCTGAAGAAGCGTCGTCGCCCGCGCCAGGTTACGTCCCTGAGCACCGAAGCGCTGCGGCCCGAAATAATTGGGTACGCCCCGTTCCAGAACGCGCTGCCAGCGGGTTTCCAACGCCGAATCCTCCGTCGCTTGTCCGCCAAGGCGCAGCTCGAAGCGGTTGGCACGATGTACGCCGCGCTTCAATTTACGCGGATGACGACCCTGGGCCAACAGGTTGATCGACGCCGCCTGCAGACGCTCGTTGATATCCGCCGGGGCCTCTTGTCCGGGCAGGTGCACCGACAGCCACTGCCGGGTCACCGCCTGGCGATCCTTCATGCCGGAAAAGCCGATATCCCGAGGCCTGACACTACAGATGTCCGCGACTCGCTTGGCAAGCGCCAGGGTGGTGAGATCGCGCTTTTCCACCCACAGCCAGAGATGCTCCCCCTGGCCTTCGGGTTCGAACCCCAGGCATTCCTCGACGTAAAAGTCGTCGGCGCTCAAGCGATAGTCGCCGACAGGCAAGGGCTCGGTGGACAGCGCCCGCGGCCAGAGGGGCGGCCAACTCATTCCGATACCTGGCCCCTGTCATGACGCGCCAGCAGCACTACCGCCTCCGCGGCGACACCTTCCCCGCGCCCGACGAAACCGAGTTTTTCGGTAGTCGTCGCCTTGACGTTGACGCAGCCTTCTTCGACCTGCAGTAGCGCCGTCAAGGTCTCGATCATTGAAGGAATATGCGGCGCCATCCTGGGTTGCTGCGCCATCAGGGTAGCGTCCAGGTTGACAAGCGCGAAGCCGGCTTCCTTTACCAATGTATAAACCCGGCGGAGTAGATCCTGGCTATCCGCACCGGCCCAGGCCGGATCCGTATCGGGAAAATGACGGCCGATATCCCCCAGGGCACAGGCGCCCAGCAGCGCATCGCAGACCGCGTGCAGCAGCACATCGCCATCGGAGTGAGCGACAAAACCCTGTTCAAAGGCGATCCGCAAGCCGCCGATCATCAAATGATCCCCGGGGCCGAAGCGATGTACGTCGAAGCCGTGACCGATTCGCAGCGTCATATCCGTGTCTATCCTCTTTCGTTTTCGCGCTGAGCGGCGAGAATGTGTCTCGCCAGCGGCAGATCTTCCGGTCGGGTGATCTTGAGGTTGTCCCGCCGGCCGGTTACCAGCCGTGGCGACAACCCGAGCGCTTCCACCGCGGATGCCTCGTCGGTCACGTTGTCGGAGGAGGATGCATGCCCCAGCGCCTTTTTCAACAGGCCGTAGCGAAACCCCTGGGGGGTCAGCGCATGCCAGAGACGTTCGCGGCTTTCGGTATGCCGAATTCGCCCCGTGTCGCTCGCCCGCTTCATGGTATCCGCCGCCGGCACGGCGAGTAACGCCCCTACCGGTTCGTCCTCGAGCGCGGCCTGCAGCGCGAGTAGATCCTCGCGGGTCACGCAGGGCCGCGCCACATCGTGCACCAGCACCCAATCATCCTCATCGGCTTCTCCAGCGATTGACTGCAAGGCGTTACGCACCGAGTCGACGCGCTCGAGGCCACCGGTCACTCGGCGCCATTGGGTAAAAGGCACCCAGACCGGGTCGAACCAGGGGTCTCCCTCCGTCAGACAAAGGCACAGGCAGGATTCGGGAAATGCCTGATAGAGGCGCGCCAAGGTATGCGCAAGCACCGGTCGGCCCTCCAGTTCGAGATACTGTTTAGGACGATCCGCCTGCATGCGGTTGCCCTGCCCCGCCGCCGGCACGATCAACCAGAGTCGACTCATGGTGTATTTCTCGAGGCAACTGCTTGGCGGGACGCCCCTTTCGCGACGTCCGGCACCCAGTAGAACTGCTCGTCCTCGCGAATCATGCCAAGATGACTGCGGGCGCGCTCCTCGATCGCATCCAGGCCAGTCTTGAGATCCACCACCTCCGCCGCCAGGCGCTGGTTACGCGCGCGCATGGGCTGATTTTCCGCTTCGAGCGCATCGACGCGAGCATGAATCTGCCCTAACTCCTTTAATCCTCCTTCGCCGAACCAGAGGCGATACTGCAGGAGCGCGACCAGAACGACCAGTACAACAGCCAGCCACTTGAACATGAAGACATCCTGCCAATGAATTAGCACTTTCTTTAGCAAATTTTTAGCGTCAAATCGATGCGTATCTTTATGGTTTATCGCGAGACCGCTGATCATCACGAAACGGCAATGCCTGTCGCGCTTGTTGGCGATACGCTTCGAGATGCCGTCGCTCTTCCTCGCAAAAACGCGCCACCCCCGCTTCGAGTCGAGCATCGGCGATGTAATGCAGGGATCGCAGTTTACGCGGTGCGAAGCCCCGCGTCAGCTTGTGCTCTCCTTGGGTACCCGGATCGAAACAGGTCAAACCGTTGTTCAGGCAGTGCTCGATTCCCTGGTAGTAGCAGGCCTCGAAATGCAGGCAATCCGCCATGACCTCGCTGCCCCAGTAGCGTCCGTAGAGCGTGCGATTGCCCTGCAGGCACAGCGCCGCGGCGATCGGCCGCCGGTCAAGATAGGCTCGCACCAGCACCAGGTTTTCCGCCATGTTCTCGAGAAGATGCTGAAAGAACGCGAAGTTCAGGTAGCCTTGCCTGCCGCGTTCCAGATAGGTGATCTGGTAGCAGCGATAGAAGTGCTCCAGGGCCTGGTGGTCGATTTCGTCACCTGTCAACCGCTCGAGACGAATGCCCTGTTCCGCCACGCGGCGTCGTTCCCGGCGGATTTCCTTGCGTCGGCGCGAGGTCATGGTGGCAAGAAATCCGTCGAAGTCGCCGAATCCAGCGTCCTGCCATTGAAATTGAACTCCGTCACGAGAAATCAGATTGGGGCGGGCCCGCTGCCAGGCATCGACTTCAGCCTCCTCCGCGAAAAGCAGGTGCCAGCTCGAAAGTCCGCCTCGCTCCCAGCTTGCCGCCACGGTTTTCATGGCGCTATCGATGGGGATATGGGGCGCCAGTGACAGGCGAGGACCCGGTGCTGGAGTGAAGGGAATAGCGGTCAGTGCCTTGGGATAATAACGACCGCCGGCTCGTTCCCAGGCATCTGCCCAAGCCCAGTCGAAGACATATTCACCACTGGAATGGGTCTTGAGATAGCAGGGCATCACGCCGACCAGGGTTTCCGCCTGCCATAGCCCTAGATGACAAGTTGTCCAGCCGGTCTCAGGCGTTGCCGCACCGCTGGCTTCCAGGGCATGCAGGAACTCATGGCGCAGAAAAGGATAATCGTCATCCACGAGAGAATTCCAAGCGTCTCGAGAGAGCTCGGCAATGGAGGAGACTTGCCTGACGATTAATGAAACATTCAATGGGGTGATAATTTACCGAATGATTCGAGGCTCAATGACGACCGGCGCTGGCGACGATGGGAGCCATTTCTGCCTTTTCGAAGGAATCCATCGAAGAACAAGGCGCCGATTTCGATCTTTCACTGGCGGCGATCAAGGCGTCCAGTTCCTCGAGGCTCAAATCCACCCATTCGATGCCGGAGTTGCCCGCCCAGCGTATCAACAGCGCCGGAGAACGACGCGTATGATTGATTCCCAGAATGGTCCCTTGACGGTCCCGCTGATGATCCCGTAGCTGTAACCCCAGGAGGCGATGCACGCCTACTACATCGTCATTCATTATGGTGATACCAATAATTGTTGAATTATGAAAACTGGCCGATCCATTCAATTCTACAGCTTAGCAGCCGTTTGGCTACAATAAAGGAGCAATGACGCAAACCAAGTTTGCCAATATCAAATGGCTCCCTTTGATTATCGACCAATTAACGAAAAACAGTAATCCTACATGATTAAATACTCGAATTTTAGTAAAGGATATTATTGAGTAGGTCGCTTTAACGATAAAACTGCGGTAGCGACTTGTGACGCCTGATTGCCTTAGCCGCACTTCGACCAGCCGCAGCCCGCATAACAAGTCGGACAGCCGTCCATCATGATCAACTCGCCGCGACACTCCGGACAATGACCCACCACCGCCGGACCATCGCTTTCCGACCCCGATATCTGACCGCTGGCGGGGGCTTCCGGCTCCGAGGGCTGCCAGCTGTAGCCATGGCTCATACGGCTGGCATAGCGCTCCACCAGATCTTCTGCCGGCACTTGATTGCCGTCGCCATCGACAAAACCGCGGCGATAGAGAATCTGCTGAAGCGACCAGGCGATGGCGGCGACTTCAGAATCGTGAAACATGGGTTTGTCGAAACGGTTCATGCCACAGCGCACCAGGCCCTTGTCCCAGGCGACCTTACGCAGATCCTTGAGTGCCTGGGTGACGTAGCCACCCCGGGCGGCCAAGGACAGGCTGCGCATGGTGGCGGTGATCCACTGGTGTTCGCTGGAAAGCTGCCCGGAGGGAAAGAAGAACTCCACCGGGCGCTCGATCACCACGCGCTTGCCGCCAAGTACGCCCTCCACCGGCATGAAGGCCACCAGCACATAGACCTTGCGGCGCCCTTCCGCTCCCACGTAGGAGATCTTTTCCGATACCGCTTCCAAGGTGCCCTCCGGTCGGGAAGGAATACGTACCGTCAGCGGATTCTCTTCCGCCAGAGGGATTTCCTGTTCCGGCTGCTTGACACGATAACCGACAATTTTCGAGGTGATTTCGACCGACATGACAAGACTCCTAAGATGATGAACTCATGAATAATGAATCAACTGACTCGCGTCGTTACCATTTCCCATAGGTTCCCTCTTTCAGAGCGTCATACAGATTGGCGGCGGTATGCTCCTCGCCGTCGTAGATCACCGTGTCATCGCCGGCAAGCTCCAGGCTTTCGCCGTTTTCCAGTTCGAATACATAGGTAGTGTTCTTGAGATCGTCCTCGCGAATCAACACCCCCTGAAAGGCCTCCGGATTGAAGCGGAAGGTCGTGCAACCCTTGAGCCGGCTGTCATAGGCATCCAGGTAGAGATGCTGGAAATCCTCGTAGGGGAAGTCCGTGGGCACGTTGACGGTCTTGGAAATCGCCGAATCGACCCAGTTTTGTGCTGCCGCCTGGATCGCCACGTGCTGTTTCGGCGTGACGGAATCCGCGGTGACGAAATAGTCCGGCAGATCGCTTTCCACCGCGTCCGCGGCGATGAAATGACGATAGGCGGCCAGTTCGAAGGACACTACCTCCACCTGCTCCTTGGTCTTCTTTCCCGCCTGAATGATATTGCGATAGTAGCGGTGGGAAAACGACGGTTCGATGCCGTTGGACGCATTGTTACCCAGCGACAGCGAGATGGTGCCCGTGGGCGCGATCGACGAATGATGAGTGAAGCGCGCGCCGTGTTCCGCCAGGGCGGCCACCAGTTCCGGCTCCACCTTGGCGATCTTCTGCATATAGTGGCTATAGCGGGCGTGCAGAATGCGTCCGGGCACCTTGTCACCGATCTCGTAACCGTCCTTGGCCAGCTGCGGGCGCGAGCGCATCATCTTCGGCGTGATTTCGATCTCTTCAGCAAGAATCGGCGCCATGCCTTTTTCCCGAGAAAGCGCGAGCGCCTGTCTCCAACCTTCGATGGCAAGGGTACGGCTGACCTCTTCGGTAAACTCGAGAGAATCCTCGCTGCCATAGGGAATTTTCAGCATGGTCAGAGTCGAACCCAGCCCCAGAAAACCCATGCCGTGGCGACGCTTGGCTTCCAGCTCCCGGCGCTGGCCTTCCAGAGGCAAGCCGGCGATTTCCACCACGTTGTCCAGCATGCGGGTGAAGATCGCCACCACCTGACGGAAACGCTCCCAGTCGAAGCGTGGCTTGTCGCCGAATGGCTCGATCACGAAGCGCGTCAGATTGACCGACCCCAGCAGGCAAGCGCCTTCCGGCGGCAACGGCTGTTCTCCGCAGGGGTTGGTGGCGCGGATTTCCTCGCAGAACCAGTTGTTGTTCATGCGATTGACCTGGTCGATCAGGATAAAGCCCGGTTCCGCGTAGTCGTAGGTGGAGCGCATGATGCGCTCCCAGAGCTCCCGGGCCTTGACGGTACGTACCACGCGACAGGCCACCCGATCCTGATCGTCGAGACTGTAGCCGTTCTTGATCGGCCAGTCGCGATAGATCACTTCGTCCTGGCTGACGTCATCCTTTTCACCCTGATGCAGGGGAAACGCCAGGGGCCAGTCCGCGTCCTGCTTGACCGCTTCGATGAACTCATCGGTAATCAGCAGGCTAAGATTGAACTGACGCAGCCGTCCGGCCTCCCGCTTGGCCTCGATGAACGCCTCCACGTCCGGATGACCGATGTCGAAGGTCGCCATTTGTGCCCCGCGCCGTCCGCCAGCGGAGGCGACGGTAAAGCACATCTTGTCGTAGATATCCATGAACGCCAGAGGGCCGTTGGTGCCCGCCCCGGCGCCGAACACAAAGGCGCCCTTGTGGCGCAGGGTAGAAAAGTCATAGCCGATACCGCAACCGGCTTTCAGCGTCATACCCGCGTCCACCACGCTATCGAGGATATCGTGCATGGAATCCTCTATGGTGCGAGAGACGGTGCAGTTGATCAGGCTAACCGCGGGCTTGTAATCTTCCGCCCCGGCGTTGGAAAGAATACGCCCGGCGGGAATAGCCCCGTTTTCCAGCGCCCAGCGAAATTTCGGCAGCCACTGCTCCGCCTGCTTTCCCTCCACTTCCGCCAACGCCTTGGCGACCCGCTCGAAGGTGGCGGAGACGTCCGCGTCCACCGGGTGCTGATGGCGATCCTTGAGCCGATACTTGGCATCCCAGATGTCTCGAGAAGGGGCCTGCAGCGGTACCTCGTTGGAGGTGTTGGTCACCGAAGTGGACGTGCTCATGGGGGAGTCTCCAAAAACAGGGCGTTGTCTGAAAAAAGCGCTTCATGGTGGCGCAAGTGTCGATAAAAGGTTTTGACCTGAGTCAGTCAGGTGCCTATTGACTGCGGCGACTATACAACATATAGACAATCGCTCTCTATAATTCACCACATCTATGCATTTTTATTTTCCGATGCGTCGATATCCAGGAACAGAGCAATCGTGATTTGGCTACGAAATTCAAGAGACAAGCCAAATTTTATTGGCGCGAATCAATCTCATCTATTAAGATGCATTTATAATGCATCTTAATAGGAGGCGTCTGATATGGCCTTCGTGGTGACCGAAAACTGCATCAAATGCAAATACACGGATTGCGTGGAAGTCTGCCCCGTGGACTGCTTCTACGAGGGGCCCAATTTCCTGGTGATCCATCCGGACGAGTGTATCGACTGTGCGCTGTGTGAACCGGAATGCCCGGCAGAGGCGATTTTCGCCGAGGACGAGCTTCCCGACTCCCAGCGCCAGTTTATCGCTCTGAATGCGGAACTGGCGGAGAAATGGCCGGTTATCACCGAGAAAAAGGACCCACCGGAGGATGCCGAGGAATGGGATGGCAAGCCCGGCAAACTCGCGCATCTGAAACGTTGATCGACCGCATTTTCCATCCTGGCTTCTAGACCTGGAAAGACGGAAAAAGCGATCCACGATCAGGAGACGATCATGTCCACTTCACTGTTGCGTTACCTGCAAGGCGATCATCAGCGCTACGACGGTCTGCTGTGCATCGCCGAGCGACAGTTACACGGCGCCCGCTGTGGCGACACGCCGGATTTCGCTCTGTTGCGGGATATCTTTCACTACCTGGCCCATCATCCGGACCGACTGCATCATGCTTTCGAGGATCGCCTGTTCGAGCGACTCGGTGAACGCTTCCCGGAAGATCGCCCTTATCTGGATACACTACAGGATCAGCATCGGCGAATCGCCACCTATGGCGGCGAGCTATACGCCAAGTTTCGTTCGATTGCCGCTGGCGAGGTGGATCCGGAACTTGACCTGAATACCATGAACCTGGTCCAAGCCTATAGCGAGCTTTACCATGCCCACCTGCGCTGCGAGGAAACCCGCATCTTCCCCCATCTAGTCAAGTGGCTGGAAGACAAGGATTGGCAGGAAATGATGGCGTCAATCCTGCAGGACACGCCCATCGCGGATGCGGAAGAAGCCGTGGAATTTGAAGCCCTGCGCGAGCGAATTGCCGCGAATCGTACCGGCCTATGGCTGAGCGATGAAGAACGCGCCAGTTTCTGTCCACTATGCTCGGCTTGAGGCGACACGCCTGGCCAAGTCTTGCAGGCCTCGACCACCACATCCCTCTTGACAACCCGCCCAAGCGGCGGGTTTTGCCAATTGGAATATGGCAGCAGACCACTGCAAACTTGTGCTGACAATCAGGAACACCCCCTGTTAAGATATATAGAAAATACATCTTTACTCACGATAGTCTTTTTTATTCACGACAGTCTTTCCCTGATGGGGAGGAGAACACGATGATTTCCAGCATGCCACCGGCAGGCAAGCACAGAGCGGACGAGGACGCTCGCCAATACGACGACGCGCAATTCGCCGCCGCCAAGGTCGAATCCCCGGGGCGCAAGGCCGCCATTCTGGTCTATGCTCTGTATCTAGGAAGTATCATGGCGGTAGTCACCGCGCCCATTGGTGTGGCAATTGCCCACTTCAAGCTCAAGCGCAGCGCGGACTGGGTTCGCACCCATCTAAGCTTTCAGATCCGCACCTTCTGGTTCGGTGTCATGGGCGGATTCGTCGGGCTGGGGATGTGGCAAGTGCTGGGCAGTGCCGAGGCGCCTTCCTGGCAGGCCTGGACCTTTGGCTATCTGCTGTTCACCGTCTACATGATCTGGATGATCGGCCGCTGCGCCGTGGGCATCTTGCGTTTGACCTCCAACCGCCCTATCGCCAACCCGCGAAGCCTGGGATTCGGTGGCGCCAGGATCACCCTCGATGACTGAGCAGCGCAACGCCGGAGGCGTCGGCTCCCTGGATGAGATGCCGGCTTCCCCAAAGGGGCCGCAGGTTGCGACGGACAGTTGGGGGCCGCTTTCTTCGCTGCCGGGCAATCCCTTGATGTGGGTGCTGATCCTCAGCGAAATGCTGGTGTTCGCCGCCTTCTTCGGGGTTTACGTCTGGATGCGTGCTGGGGATCAGACACTCTACGATGCCTCCCAGCAACTACTCGACCCGGTGGCCGGTGGCGTCAATACCCTGGTGCTGCTGACCAGTGGCCTGTTCGCTGCTCTAGCCATCGAAGCGGTGGCACGCGGGTATATCAAGCGCTGTCGTCAATGGCTGCTGGCCACCATGTCACTCGGCGTGGTGTTCTGCGTGATCAAGGTGCTGGAATACGCCGACAAGTTCAGCGCCGGCATCACCCCAGACACCAATACCTTCTTTACCTTCTATTATCTGCTGACCGGTTTTCATTTCGCCCATGTGATATTCGGGTTGGGTGTTCTGGCCCTGGTCAGCTGGCGAACCTCTCTGGAAAACGTGGAAACTGCCACCGCTTTCTGGCACATGGTGGACTTGATCTGGATTCTGCTTTATCCGCTGATCTATTTATTGCGCTAATGGCTTCTTATTGCGCTGATGGCTCCTTAATTACGCTGATGGCTCCTGTTATTACGCCGACGGTCCCTTGCTGAGGTAAGCATGCACAAAACATTGCCTGGCGCCCGACGTCTGATCATCACCTGGGGCATCCTCATGGGCTTGACCCTGATTTCGATGCTTTCCGCCCAGCTGTTCGAGACCGGCTGGCAGGCGCTGCCGCTCTGGGGGGCGCTGCTGATATTGATCAGCACCGGCTTCAAGGCGCATCAGGTATTGATGGTCTACCTCAACCTGCGCACCTCCACCCCCGGCTGGAAAGGCGCTTTCGTCGGCCTGGCGCTGCTGACGCTGGCGCTTATCCTCTCGGGTTATCTCGCGGCGCGCTATCAACTGCTGGGCTGAATCATCCGGCCCGCGCCCACTCTTCCAACCGCCTCGCCACCTTCATCAGCCCGTAGACGATAAAAGGCGCGGGGAAGATCATCGCCACACCCCAATCCTGGGTATTGATGATCCAGGCCACCGGAAGCACCACTGCGAGAAAGATCAAACCGCCAATCAGAAGCGCAATGACCGCCCGTGGGTTCATCTTTATCCCTCCTCAACTGGCGACGATCTGCCGATAGATTCCCGGCAACGCCAAGGATAGATGTTCAGGCTTGTTGACGATGGCGAAACCGCCCCGCCCGAACAGATAGGGTATGTATTGACGCGCTTCTTGATCGATGGTGACGCCGAAAACCCGCACCTCCTGTCGACGCGCGTCGAGAATCGCACGGCGCGTATCCTCGATGCCGTAGCGCCCTTCGTAATAATCCGTGTCGTTGGGCTTACCGTCTGTCAGCACCAAAAGCAGGCGATGGCGATTGTGGCGTTTAGCCAACTCGCTGCTGACATGACGAATGGCCGGTCCCATGCGGGTGTAGTGTCCTGGCCGCAGGGCAGCGATACGCCGCGATACGCGGTCGTTCATGGGTTCCTCGAACTCCTTCAGGGTGTTGACCCAGACCTTCTGGCGCCGGTGGGAGGTAAAGCAGTGAATCGCATAGTCGTCACCGCAGCGCGATAGGCCATGGCCCAGCACCAGCAGGGCTTCCTTCTCTACATCCAGCACCCGGCGGTCCTCGAGCCAGGCATCCGTGGAGAGCGAAATATCCACCAGGATCGATACCGCCAGGTCGCGAGCCTGCTTGCGGGTGGCGACATACAACCGGTCGTTGCTTTCTCCGGTGGCGGCCAGATCGCAATGAGCGCGAATTACCGCATCCATGTCCAGCTCGCTGCCATCGAGCTGACCGCGAAGCAGTTCCCGGCGCGGTCGCAGCGCCTCGAACTCCCGGCGCACTCGACGAATACGCCGTCGGGTAGCATCGTCCGGCGTCCAGTCCTCGCCCTCCTCGCTTTGCAGATCGGTATGCACGACACAGTGATCCGGCAGATAGATCTGCTTGCGATGGTTCCACTCCGGGTAGGTATGCCTGCCTTTCAGACGCTCGCCGATCGCGTCTTCCGGCGCCAGATCCAGGTCTATCTTGAGCTGGGACGCCGCCCGCTGCTGGTGGGGGCTCAGCGTGATCTCGTCGATCTCCTCGGCGACCTTGCGAGCGTCCTCATCTTCCTCGTCGTCCACCATGCGATTGAGATTGACCATCTCGGCGAAGGACAGCATTTTCTCGAACCGGTTGAAAATCAGTGAATCCTGGCGCTCGCTCTGATCCTGACGTCGACGTTCCGCCTTGCGCTTGCCCTCGCTTACCGCCTCCGCCTTGGAGTTGACGAGCTCTTCATCGCCTTCCGGGCGGGCCTCGCCCTGCACGCCGAGCCTGACCACCTGCCCCCAGAGCGGCACCGGCAGAAAAGGCCGATAGTCACGAGGCGCGCGAAATTCCTCGAGATCGTCTCGCGAGCTTTCCGCCGCCTGTAAAAGTCTGGCAGCCTCGCCTTCAAGTGATGCCTCGCTGCCCAGCAAACGGAGAATGACTTTTTCCAGAGCAGCCTCCTGAGCCGGCAGTCGACGCTTGGGCCGGACGCTCAGCAGCGCCTGACATAGCCGACGATAACGCTCCTTCAGCCCGGGAAAGTGCGCCAGCACCGCATCTCGAGCGCGCAGCGCTTCCCGCAGCGTGGCGATATCCTGACGCAGCGGATCCTGATGAGAAGCGGGTTGGCTGGCAAGCGCCAGAAAGGCCACCAGCCAGAAGTACAGATCGCGGTTGAGGGACACCTCGGGAAACAGCTCGAGCTTGGGCGGCAGCAGCAGGTTTTCCTCGTCGCGACGGGCCACGTCGAGAATTTCCTCGTCGAAGCCCAGGCGCTGGCGCAGGCTCAGCCGGTGGCGAGAACCGCGAGCAGCGATAGCCGCCACCTCGACACCCCTCTCACCACCGCTGGCACGAAAGAACACGTCCAGCACGCCGCGCAGTTCTTCCAGACGCACCGCCGCCTCGGGATGGCGAGGATAGCTCACCGCCCCGGACGCCCAGCGGTGCCAGTGGCGACCGACGAACTCCTCGACCTCGAGGAAATCCAGCATGCTCATGAGTGTCTGCCCTCGCTATTCGCCGAAGGTCGCCTTGATGGCTTCCAGCAATCCTTCCTGTACATCTTCATCGTCGCTCAACGGTTCCACCAGGGTCGCCTGGGCGGCCTGCAGGATCGGCATGCCCGCAGCGATCAAGGTGGCGCAGTAGACCAGAAGGCGAGTGGAAACGCCCTCTTCCAGGTCCTGGCCTTTCATGTCCCGCAGCCGAGCGGCAAGGTTGACCAGGGCGCTGCAGCGCTCCGGGGCCAGGCCACTTTCCCGAGCGACCACCTCTCGCTCCACCGTCGGCGGCGGAAAGCCGAAGGTCTTGGCGACGAAACGCTGACGGGTGCTGGGCTTGAGCGACTTGAGGATATGCTGATAACCCGGGTTGTAGGAGATCACCAGCATGAAGTCATCCGGTGCCTCCAGCAGTTCGCCGGTACGCTCCAGCGGCAGCAGGCGGCGGTCGTCAGTCAGCGGATGCAAGACTACGGTGACGTCCTTGCGCGCTTCCACCACCTCATCGAGATAGCAGATACCCCCCTCGCGCACGGCGCGGGTCAAGGGACCATCCACCCAGCGAGTCTCGCCGCCCTGCAGCAGATAGCGCCCGGTCAGGTCGGCGGCGGTCAGGTCGTCGTGACAGGAAACCGTGAACAGCGATTTGCCGAGTTTCGCCGCCATATGGCTGACGAAACGGGTCTTGCCGCAGCCGGTGGGGCCTTTCAGCAGTAGCGGCAGGCGTTGCCGATAGGCGTGCTCGAAGAGTTCACACTCGTTGTCCACGGGTTGATAGAAAGGGAGCTCTCGCTGATTCTCGGCGATGGATTCAACGGAGCTGGCGCCAGTCGGCGACATAGGATACTCCAGATAGGAAAAACCACATCAAGAAAGGAAAACCCAGGGCCTGCGAAGGCCCTGGGTCGTTGACGGTTTAGACCGTTGGTCCGGTATTGGCGGCCAGCTGCGGGCCACCGGCGGGGACCTGCTCCTTCACCTTGCCGAAAATGGAGTAGAGGAACAGTACCGCGGCGATGGCCACCGCGACGCCCGCGCCCAGGCGCATCCAGTAGAACAGTGCCAGCTGGTCCTGCACTTCCATGTAGTTCATGCCCAGCACCCGCTGCAGGTGAGTCTGCACCACGCCCGCGAAGGTCAGCGTGAAGGTCATGAACGCCATGGCGCCGGTCATCATCCAGAAGCTCCACATGTTCATGACCTGATTGTAAGGCTGAACCCGGCGCAGTTGTGGCATGGCGTAGGTAATCACCGCTAGCACCATCATCACGTAGGCGCCATAGAAGGCCAGGTGGCCGTGAGCGGCGGTGACCTGAGTGCCATGACTGTAGTAGTTGACGAAAGACAGGGTATGCATGAAGCCCCAGACCCCGGCACCGAAGAAGGCGGTGGCGGCGCTACCCAGGGTCCACAGCATGGCGGACTTGTTGGGATGGTTGCGGCGTCCCTTCCAGAACATCATGAAGGCGAACATCACCATGGCGAAGAACGGCAATACCTCGAGGGTAGAGAAGATGCTGCCGATGGGCTGCCAGTAGCCCGGCGCACCGATCCAGTAGTAGTGGTGACCGGTGCCCAGTAGCCCGGAGAACAGTGCCAGACCGATGATCACATAGAGCCACTTCTCGATGACTTCCCGATCGACACCGGTCATCTTGATCAGCAAATAGGCCAACAGGGAGGCCATGATCAGTTCCCATACGCCTTCGACCCAGATATGCACGACCCACCACCAGTACAGCTTGTCCAGGGCCAGGTTGCTTGGATTGAAGAAAGCGAACAGCCAGAATACCGCAGCCAGCCACAGACCCAGCATCAGAACCATGTTGATCGCGGTCTTGCGGCCTTTCAGCAATGTCATGCTGGTATTGTAGAGGAACATCAGAAAGGAAATCGTGATCAGCACCTTGACCCAGAAAGGCTGCTCGAGAAATTCCCGGCCCTCATGAATGCCGAACTGATAGCTGACCAGCGCCCCCACGCCGGCGATCACGAAGATGCCTAGCTGGATATAGGCGATCAACGGACTATGAGTCTCGCGCTCCGCCTCTTCCGGCATCAGGAAGTAGGTGCAACCCATGAAGCCGATCAACAACCAGACGATCAGCAGGTTGGTATGGCTCATGCGGATGATATTGAAGGGCATAGCCACTTCCAGGAAATTCGGCAGCACATAGACCGTCGCCGCCAGCAGACCGAAGACGATCTGCAGCGCGAACAGCAGCATGGCCACCGCAAAGAAGGGATAGGCTATCCGTTGCGTTTCATATTTCATTGATAGGATGCTCCTGATGGTCTCGAACTCTTGGAAGCCATTCGATCAACCGGCCCGGGTGGGCGGCCAATCCTGGGTATTGATGGAATCGGTCCAGCGGAAGAAATCGACCAGAGCATCAAGCTCTTCTTCGCTGAGATCGAAATTGGGCATCTGACGACGTCCCGGCACGCCCAGAGGCTGCGCCTGGATCCAGCCTTTCAGGCCGGCCCGCGCTGCTTCGGGGTTTTCTCGTCCTCCGTAGCGGTGCCAGACGTTGCCCAGCTCCGGTGCGAAATAGGCCCCCTCGCCTATCAGGCTATGGCAGTTGATGCAGCTGTTTTCTTCCCACACTTCCTTGCCGTGCTTGACGGATTCCGTCAAACCCTCGCTATCCGTCGACTCCGTGACCATGTACCAGTGGCTGTGCGCCGTCAGGGCTGCGAACAGCAGAAAGAAAAATAGCGACCCGCCAAAAAATATATTGCGGGCCGCGGATTTAGTGAGTCCTTCGGCCATGGGTTTTCTCCTCTATGAAGCGCTCACGGGATTGGCACTAGACCGACCTATTCTTACCGAGCCAGGCCTAAATATGCATCAAAAATACATGTTAAGATTAATCCACAAGTGAATTGGCGGTCAATTGGTCATGTTCGGTTTTCGCTTGGAAATCGCCGCCATGGCGGGGTTTATCGCATAAGCATGACTTACATCAAGTAACATGGCGCTTGCTCCTCTCCTTCGGTTATGATCTCTTGTGACGGGCCGATGAATAGCCTAGGCTTTTTTGGCAAAAGTCTCTAATGTGGCAATAAAAAAGTATTTGTGAGGAAGACTATGAAAAAAATCGTGACTGCTATCGCCTTGCTCGGCTGCGCCAGCTTCGCCGTCACCGCCCAGGCAGCGGGAGACGCAGAGGCCGGTGCCAAAAAAATCGCGGTATGCGTGGCTTGCCACGGCAAGGACGGCAAGGCTACGGCGCCCATCTACCCCAATCTGGCGGGGCAATCTGCTCAGTACCTGGAAAGCTCCTTGAAAGCCTACAAGGCCGGTGAACGCGGCGGCGGCATGGCCGCGATGATGACCCCGCAGGCGCAAAACCTTTCCGACGAGGATATCGCCGATCTCGCGGCCTATTATTCCTCTCAGGAGCCCTGAACCCAATCAGGCGGTCGCCGGCAGCCCTTTTCAAGGACGCCTGGTCTGAAAGCGGCGCCGGCCAATCGAGCCTTCCTGCAAGCCTGCCTCACGGCAGGCTTTATCAAATTCGCCAATTATTGACGCGGGTCAATGCCATCTGTTAGCCATCTATTATTATAAAGATATATTTTGAATGTATCTTACTGTTCGCTTTTCTACCTTCGGTTTAAAAGATTCGCCATGATCCCCACGACTCGCTCCGCTCTTTCTTCTTCGCTAGCTGCCAGGATATTTGCGCTATTCTTCTTGATTTGCCTGACCCTGCCCGCTCAAGCCTTCGAGTTCAGCCATGTCGAGGAGGACCTGCTGAACCAGGTCAGGCAGGGATTTCCCCAGGCTGACCGCCTGACCGAGGCGGAGGGCGAGCTGCCGGTACAAAAAGTCATGGCCGGCGAGGAACTGCTGGGCTATGTGTTCGAAACCGCCGACATCGCGCCGATTCCCGCCTATTCCGGCAAGCCGGTCGACATGCTGGTGGGTATCGATCCCACGGGCCAGCTGACCCTGGCAAAGGTGCTCAAGCATTCCGAGCCTATCATGCTGGTGGGCATTCCCGAGGAAAAACTGCAGGATTTCGCCAGCGCCCACACCAACTTCAGCGTCAGGGACAACCCCAAGATCGGCGACAACCTGGATGCGATTTCCGGCGCCACGGTGACGGTGATCGTGGTCAACGACACCATCATGCGCTCCGCCCGACAGGTCGCCGCGAGCCTCGGCATCATAGAAGACCCTTCCGCCCAGCCCGCGGCCACGGTCAAGCAGGACGTCTTCAACGAGGCGGACTGGGAAACCCTGACCGGCGACGGCAGCATTCGTCATCTGCATCTTACCCATGGGGAAGTGGACGAGGCTTTTGTCGGCACCGCAGCGGAAAACTACATGCGCGGCACGCCGCAACCTGAAGACAAGACCTTCATCGATCTTTATTACACTTACCTCAACGCGCCGACCATCGGTCGCAATCTGCTAGGAGAATCCCGCTATAACGCCTTGATGGAGAGCCTCGAGCCCGGCGAACACGCCGTTGCCCTAATGGCTAACGGCGACTACTCCTTCAAGGGCTCCGGCTATGTGCGCGGCGGCATCTTCGATCGCATCGAGATCACTCAGGGCGGTCGCACCATCAC
Source organism: Pistricoccus aurantiacus (assembly GCF_007954585.1). GTDB lineage: Bacteria > Pseudomonadota > Gammaproteobacteria > Pseudomonadales > Halomonadaceae > Pistricoccus > Pistricoccus aurantiacus. The sequence goes on along the minus strand of NZ_CP042382.1, from coordinate 1,942,262 downwards.
CTTCCACGATCTGGATCATCAGCGAGTGGGCAGCTTCAGCCTCGACGGCATGCCGCGCATGACGGAGAAGGATATCTTCATCATCCGCGAAGCGGCGAACTTCGACCCGGGCCGCCCCTGGCAGCTGGATCTGCTGGTGCGCCGCGCTTCCGGTCCGCTGGATACGGAATTCACCCGCTTCAGCGCGGACTACAGCATTCCGGACGCCTACGTCGAGCGCCCGGAACCGGTGGTGGAAAGGCCTATCTGGGTACAGGTGTGGTACGACAAGGCTTTCCAGATCGCCGTTCTCGGGGCAGGGCTTCTGGTACTCACCGGGGTAATGATGTTCCAGGACGTGCTGGTGCGCCATCCACGCATTCTCACTCCGCTGCGTATCGGCTTTCTGTGCTACACCCTGTTCTTTATCGGCTGGTACGCTTTGGCTCAGCTCTCGGTGGTCAACATCCTGACCTTCACCCACTCGCTGATCACCGACTTCAGTTGGACCTCGTTTCTGATCGACCCGATGATGTTTATCCTATGGGGATTCGTCGCGGTCAGCCTGCTGCTTTGGGGGCGTGGCGTCTACTGCGGCTGGCTGTGTCCCTTCGGCGCCCTGCAGGATCTGGTCAACAAGGCGGCGCGCAAGCTCAAGGTCAAGCAGATCGAGATTCCCTTCGGCGTGCACGAACGGCTCTGGGCAATCAAGTACATCATCCTGCTGGTGCTGTTCGCCGTCTCCTTGAATTCCTTGGGCTCCGCTGAGAAACTTGCCGAGGTGGAACCCTTCAAGACCGCCATCACCCTGCGCTTCCAGCGAGACTGGCCCTTTGTGCTCTATGCCCTTGGCCTGGTGGTGATCTCGGTGTTCAATCACAAGTTCTACTGTCGCTATGTCTGCCCGCTGGGGGCCGGCCTGGCGATTCCGTCCCGGCTGAGGCTGTTCGACTGGCTCAAGCGCCACCGCGGCAGCTGCGGCACGCCGTGTCAGATCTGCGCCCAGGAATGTGAGGTCAAGGCCATTCATCCGGACGGGCGCATCAACGCCAACGAGTGTCATTACTGCCTGGACTGTCAGGTCCTGTACTGGGACGATCAGCGCTGCCCGCCCATGGTCAAACGGCGCAAGCGCTTCGAGAAGGCCGCTCGGGTTTCCGGGAAAGGCCCTCAATCCTTTGACCCCGCGACAGCCGGCGCCCAGGGCGCCACGCTGCAACGTATCCCCGCTCACCAAGAGGAATAACCCATGAGCAACGATAAACCCAAGGAAATCAAGGATCTCGGTCGTCGCCACTTCCTGCGTAATACCAGCATGGCCGGTGTCGCCGGCGCGGGCCTGGCCGGCGGCTTCGGCAGCGCCGCGGCGCTTCTGCAAAGCCAGAAGGCCCGGGCGGCCAGCGAAAGCGGTGAGGTCACCATCGCGCCGGGAGAACTCGACGAATACTACGGTTTCTGGAGCGGTGGCCAGTCCGGCGAGGTGCGCGTTCTTGGCGTGCCCTCCATGCGCGAGCTGATGCGCATTCCGGTGTTCAATATCGACGGCGCCACCGGCTGGGGGCTGACCAATGAATCCAAGGCGGTGCTCGGCGAGTCGATCAAGTACCCTAACGGTGACGCCCACCACCCCCATATCTCCATGACCGACGGTCGTTACGACGGCAAGTATCTGTTCATCAACGACAAGGCGAATACCCGGGTAGCGCGTATTCGTCTGGACATCATGAAGACGGACAAGATCACCGTTATTCCGAACGTTCAGGCCATCCACGGTCTGCGTCTGCAGAAGGTGCCGCATACCAAGTACGTGTTCGCCAACGCGGAATACTTCATTCCCCATCCCAACGATGGCAGCAACATGGAGGACACCAAGAACCACTACACCATGTTCAACGCCCTGGATGCGGAGAGCATGGAGGTCGCCTGGCAGGTGATCGTCGACGGCAACCTGGACAACACGGACGCGGACTACACCGGCCGTTTCGTCGCCTCCACCTGCTACAACTCGGAAAAAGGCATCACCCTGGCGGATACCATGCGCGAGGAGCGGGACTGGGTAACGGTGTTCGACGTGGAAGCCATCGAGAAGGCGGTGGAAGCCGGCGACTACGAGACCCTGGGGGATTCCAAGGTGCCGGTGGTAGACGGTCGCCATGGCTCCAAGCTGACCCGCTATGTTCCCGTGCCCAAGAACCCCCACGGCCTGAACACCTCGCCGGATGGCAAGTACTTCATCGCCAACGGCAAGCTTTCTCCCACCTGTTCGGTTATCGCCATCGACAAGCTGCCGGACGTGTTCGCCGACAAGATCGAGCCCCGGGACGCGGTGGTCGGCGAGCCGGAACTGGGCCTGGGGCCGCTGCACACCACCTTCGACGGTCGCGGCAACGCCTATACCACGCTGTTCATCGACAGCCAGGTGGCCAAGTGGAACATCGAGGACGCCATCAAGAGCTACAACGGCGAGGACGTCAACTATCTGCGCCAGAAGATCGACGTGCACTATCAGCCGGGCCATAACCACGCCAGCCTGACAGAGACCAGAGACGCAGACGGCAAGTGGCTGGTGGTGCTGTCCAAGTTCTCCAAGGACCGCTTCCTGCCGGTGGGTCCATTGCGCCCGGAGAACGATCAGTTGATCGATATCTCCGGCGAGGAAATGAAGCTCGTTCACGACGGTCCCGCTTTCGCCGAGCCTCACGACTGCATCCTGCTGCGTGCCGATCAGCTCAGCCCGCGCAAGCTGTGGGATCGCGAGGATCCGTTCTTCGCCGAGACCCGCGAGCGGGCCAAGGCCGACGGCATCGACCTGATGATGGATAACAAGGTCATCCGCGACGGCAACCAGGTGCGAGTCTACATGACCTCGGTGGCGCCGCAGTACAACCTGACCGAGTTCAAGGTCAAGCAGGGCGACGAGGTCACCGTGACTGTCACCAACCTGGACCAGATCGAGGATTTGACTCACGGCTTCTGCATGGTCAACCATGGCGTCGCCATGGAAATCTCGCCGCAGCAGACTTCCAGCGTGACCTTCACCGCAGACAAGCCCGGGGTGCACTGGTACTACTGCAACTGGTTCTGCCACGCGATGCATATGGAGATGGTGGGGCGGATGCTGGTCGAGCCCGCATAAAGAGAAATAGGCCGGAGCATGCTCCGGCCTTTCACTTCATTGGCTCAGGAACGCCATGCGCTACTGTGTTTTAAGCCTTCTACTCCTTACCTTTTTTATCCCAGGCTGGGCGGCGGAGTATCGAGCCAGCTCCAATGAGCCATTGCAGGCTCAGATCGAGCGCACCGATCCCGGGGATCGTCTGATCCTTGCCCCCGGGCGTTATATTGGATCCATCACTATCACTCATCCCCTGGACATTCGCGGCGATGACCAGGCAGTAATCGACGGCCAGGGCCAAGGCCACGCAGTTACCGTCGATGCGCCAAAGGTGACGCTTCAAGGCCTGGAAATCGTCAACTGGGGCAAGAATCTCACCGAGCTGGATGCCGGCATCTTCGTCACCGAGAGTGCCAGCGACAGCGTGATTCGCGACAATCGTCTCGAAGGCCCGGGCTTCGGTATCTGGCTGGACGCGGTCAAGAATGTCCGGGTCATCGACAACGTCATCCGCGGCGATACCTCGGTACGCTCTCAGGATCGCGGCAACGGCGTTCATCTGTTCAACGTGCGCAACGTGCGGGTTGAAGGCAACGATATCGCCCGTACCCGGGACGGTATCTACATCGACAACAGCAGCCAGAGCTTTCTGAACCGTAACGAACTTCATGAGCTTCGCTACGGTATCCACTACATGTATGCCTATGACAATCATCTGGAAGGCAACCTGACCTTTGATACCCGTACCGGCTACGCGCTGATGCAGTCCAAGCGCCTGACGGTGCTGGACAACCGCTCTGTCAACGACGAAAACTACGGCATCTTGATGAACAACATCACCGGCTCCAGGCTGGCAGGCAATCGTATTGAAGGCGTGCGCCAGCCGGTGAACGCCCGGGGCGAGGGCAAGATCACCGGCGGCGACGGCAAGGCCATTTTCGTCTACAACTCCCAGTTCAACGAATTCCTCGACAACCGCTTCGCCGAGAGCGATATCGGTATTCACCTGACCGCCGGCTCGGAGGATAACGTCGTGCTGGGCAACGCCTTCGTCGACAACCGTCAGCAGGTCAAGTACGTTGCCACCCGCACCCAGCAGTGGTCCCAGGAGGGTCGCGGCAATTACTGGAGCGACTATCTCGGCTGGGATCTGGACAACGACGCCATCGGCGATACCCCCTATGAACCCAACGACGCCATGGACCGGCTGCTGTGGCGCTTTCCGGCAGCGCGCCTCTTGATGCACAGTCCGGCGGTACTGGCGCTGCGCTGGGTGCAGCGGCAATTCCCGGTCTTCCGCTCGGAAGGCATCACTGACCAGGCCCCGTTGATGATCGATCCCACCGCCAAGGAGAATTCGGCATGACGCCAGTGATCGCGTTCGATCGGGTGACCAAGCGCTACGGTGACAGCAAGAGCCTGGATGCGCTCGATCTCCAGGTACCGCCGGGAGAAGTGCTGGCGCTGCTCGGGCACAACGGCGCCGGCAAGACCACGGCGATGAAACTGATTCTCGGCCTGATCGTTCCCAGCGAAGGCGAAGTTCGCGTCTTCGGCAGCTCGCCCCAAAACGCGGAGGCCAGCCAGCTTCGTCACCGGCTGGGCTTTCTGCCGGAAAACGTCGGCTTCTACGAACAGCTCAGCGGCCGCGAGGTGCTGGATTACTTCGCCCGGCTCAAGCGGACGGATCGCCGCCAGATCGACGGGCTGCTGGAGCAGGTCGGCCTGGGCGCGGCGGCGAATCGTCGGGTCAAGACCTACTCCAAAGGCATGCGCCAGCGCCTCGGTCTTGCTCAGGCGCTGCTGGGTGAACCGCAGCTTCTGCTGCTCGACGAGCCCACCACCGGCCTCGACCCGGCCGCCACCCGAGACTTCTACACCACGATCGAAGCCTTGAGAGCGCGCGGCTGCACGGTGCTGCTCTCCTCCCACGTGCTGCCGGGGGTCGAGCCTTACATCGACCGCGCCCTGATTCTCGGCGCCGGACGACGCCTGGCCCTGGGCAGTATCGACGAGTTACGCCAACAGGCGGCGCTGCCGCTGACCATTCGCGTCAAGGGGGATTGGACCGCCCGGGCGCCGAGCGTACCTGAAGCGGAAGGTACGCCATCCGGCTTGAATGGTCATGCTCAAGAATTTCGTATCTCGCCGGCGCACAAGATGACAGTACTGCGGCGGCTTTCCCAAACGCCGGAAGTGGAAGATATCGAATTGCTACCGCCGACATTGGAACATCTCTACACGCATTTTTCCGCCACGCTTTCCGATACTCATTCCGGCACGACCCTGCCAGCAGGAGACCAGTCATGAGCGCTATCCTGACCGTTGCCGGCAAGGAATTTCGGGACGGCCTGCGCAACCGCTGGGTGCTGGCCATTGCCCTGGTGCTGGCGATCATGGCGGTGGGTATCGCCTACTTCGGCGCCGCCGCCAGCGGCGGAATCGGTTTCACGTCGCTGGCCACCACCGTGGTCAGCCTTTCCACCCTGGCGGTGTTTCTGATTCCTTTGATCGCGCTCCTGTTGGCCTATGACGCTATCGTCGGCGAGCAGGAAGCCGGCACGTTGCTTTTATTGATGACCTATCCGCTCAGTCGCTCGGCACTGCTGCTGGGCAAGTTTCTTGGCCACGGGCTGATTCTCGGCGTGGCGACGCTTCTTGGATTTGGCATTGCAGGTGTCGCCATCTTTATCGGCGCCGCCGAGGTCGATCCAATGGAGCTGGTCAGCAGTCTGGGTCTGCTGATCCTGAGCAGTATTCTGCTGGGCTGGGTCTTCATTGCCTTTGCTTATCTGATCAGCGTCTGGGTCAGCGAAAAGGCTCGGGCCGGCGGCCTGGCACTGATCGTCTGGTTCCTGTTCGTGCTGGTGTTCGACCTGGCCCTGCTCGCGCTGCTGGTCGGCGCGACCCAGGGCGGCGACTGGCTGCCCTACCTGCTGCTGCTCAACCCCACGGACTGTTTTCGCCTGATCAACCTGGCGGGGCTGGAAGCCGCCCAGGCCTATTCCGGCCTGACGGCACTGGCCAAGGAAAGCGCCTTTCAGCCCGGCTGGCTGCTCTTGCTGCTGGTAGGCTGGATCGTCGTTCCCCTGGGCCTGGCGTTGCTGAAATTTCGCCGCCGCTCCGTTTGATCCTTTATCGGGAGACCCTTATGCGTCGCTTTTCTCTGCTTGCCTGGTGCTGCATCGCCCTGCTCGGCTTTTTTCTCCTGGGCTGCGACGACACCGCCGAGCCCACCGCCCTGGCGGCGCCGGAACCCATCGTCGCGGAAGACACCTGCCATGTCTGCGGCATGACCATCGTCCAGTTCCCCGGCCCCAAGGGCGAAGCCTTCCTGAAGGGCAACGCCCAGGCACTCAAGTTCTGCTCCACCCTGGAGCTTTTCACCTTCCTGCAGCAGCCGGAAAACCAGACGCAGCTAAGTCACGCCTACGTTCACGACATGGGACAGACGCCCTGGGCCTCCCCCTCGGACGACGCCTTTATTCGCGCCGTGGATGCCTGGTACGTGGTCGGCCACGGCCAGCGTGGCGCCATGGGCCACACCTTGGCACCCTTCGCCGAACAAGCCGAAGCGCAAGCCTTTATCGACGAGCACGGCGGCGAGATGATTCGCCTTGAAGAAATTGACCTGCCGCTCTTGGGCAAGCTGGGGCGTGGTGAACTTTAAGGTAAAAGTGCATAAAAAAGCCGATCGGTCAACGTAACTGATCGGCCAAAAGCTGGCGCTGGTACTTTAGCGCCCAGCACGGGGATGTTCTTAGTAATGCTTACTACAATTGGCGATTTCCCTAGTGAGATCGTCGTCTTGGCACTGATTGGCGATATCCCCAAGGGTCACTACGCCCACCAGGTTCTTGTCACTTTCATTGTCGAGCACCACAAAACGCTGAACCTTCTGCTCCTGCATATTCTTTAAAGCATCTTTCACATCGGCATCTTCAAACGTATAAAGCACTTCCGTGGTTGCAATGGAGCTGGCTTTCTCGTCCAAATCCTTACCCTGGGCAACCGCCTGGATGGTGATATCGCGATCGGTCAAGGTGCCGATAATCTTGTCATCTTGCACAAGCGGCTCGAAGCCCGAGTTATTCTGGCGCATACGTTCGGCGACCTCACGTATCGTAGCGTCCGCATCCAGATATTCAGGCCGCTGGGTCATCACGTCCTTAATTTTCATAATAAAACTCCTTTCGTAGCGTTTTTTATAATTTTTGTTTACCGTTTAGAACTTTCTTGGGGATGCATATCCCGCTCGAAATACTCATCAATAGTTTGAGGAGCATGTTGTTCGAGCCAGGCTGCCATTGCCTCTTCTTCCGCTAGTATTTCTTCACATATACGCTTTGTCTCGCTATCGCCTACTTTTTCAGCCGTAGCGATAAGCGCTTTGTACGAAGCAATCTCCATATGCTCAAAAGCATAGCTTGCAATACAACCCTTAACAATTTCGTCACTGCTAAAAACACCCCCAACAGCTTGCGCCATTGCAGCCATTTTCCCCGTGGCATCCTTAGTAAAGGAAGTGCTTTTATCGTAACGCTCAATACAACTTTCGACTCTTTTACTTTGTGATCGTGTTTGGTCCAGGTGCTGCTCGATACGCTGTCTAATTTGTGGGTAATTCTCGATGCGGCTAGCTTGAGACTTTAGCATTTGTTCTGCTTGTTGCTCCATGGCATGCGCATCACGCAACCATTCTAATAAATGCTTTTCCACTGTTTCCATGTGCTATTACTCCACGGAAGTATAAGTTAAGTTCCAGCTTAACTATAACGGCTCCACTGATTGCTTCCATCAGGGACCGAATTCTTGATATGCTCGCTTCTTTCTTTACTTACCTGCTTACTGACCTCTTCGGCTTCTTCCATTGTCCTGGCTGCATTTTCTTCCTGTAAGTCCCAAAAACCTTGAGTAGCTTTAACCATATCACCCGGCTCGTTGATATATTGCCAAGGCTCTTTGAACTGTGAGCTTACGCCCTCATTCCAAGGCCCTTTAGCTTTCTCGCCTTTTGACATATTGAAATAAAGATTACTGTAGCGAGGGTCGCCTTGCTTGACGCCTGGGGGGAAGTTTGGCTCTAGCGTGCTCAAAGCTGCCTCGAACATTTGATAATGAGCGATTTCCCGGGTCATAAGGAAATTTAATGTTTCTTTAACTGCTGAATCGTTAGTGAACTGCATAAGGTATTCATAGACTATTTTCGCTCTTGATTCCGCAGCAATATTTGAACGCAGGTCTACTGTAGGATCACCATTGGCATTAACATAACTGCCCGACCACGGTACACCTTGGCTATTGGTTACCGTAGGGCTCCCACCGCTTAAACAAAGAAACTGGGGATTTACCAAGGCCTCGTGAATCATGCTTTCTTTTTCGCCTTTACCCCCACCCACCAGCTGCATGATTTGCGACTGTTCTGATGTATCCTTTAGCTCTCCGTTTACGCCATTTAGCAACATTTGGATAGTCGCGCCAACGATTTCCAAATGGCTAAATTCTTCGGTAGCTATATCCATTAGCATATCGTATTGCTCGGGGTAGGGCTGACGTACCGAGAATGCTTGTACAAAATATTGCATGGCGGCTTTTAGCTCGCCATTTACTCCACCAAACTGCTCTAGCAACAAACTTGCAAACTTTGGGTCAGGTGCTGATACACGAGCATTAAATTGCAGTTCCTTGGCATGATAAAACATTGCTTCATCTCCTTCATAAAGGATAAAACTAGCCGAACGACCAACCCCCTATAAGCAATACTTTTTCATATTATTGTTTTTTATTACAACTTGTTAAAGCTACATCCTTGTAGCGTTTTCATCCTTGAAACATAACTTAAAAAAACGTTGTTTAAAGCCGTCCTTGGCCAATCTTACTCCTGAAAAAAACGAACGTTAACAACAAAGATTAACTGTTACGTCCCCCTTTCTTGCCGGCTTCGGAGGCCTTCTCAGGGTCGTTAGCGAAGTTGCCTCCGCTATGCTGCCCGCCCTTCTTACCGGCTTCAGAAGCCTTTTCCGGATCATTATCAAAGCTACCGCTACTATGCTCCCCGCCTTTCTTGCCGGCTTCGGAGGCGCGCTCGGGATCTTCTGCAAAATTACCGGAACCACCACGATGCTCAGCCATGGTAAAACTCCTTCTCTACCTTGAGTAAATATCGAGGTAAGCTTTTCTTATCCACGAGAAAAGCGTTTACTCTTTACTGTAAAAACAAGCCATGTTCTGTCATGGCATATATGAATCTAATACCACTTCTATAATTGCGCAACGGCTACATTGTCAAGTTGTGTAAAATCATTAACTTGGGTAATAATATATCCACACCTTTAGATGAAAAACGATTAATATTTGACCTTAGTTAAAAGAACATTGTTTTTAAACTTAACTCTTTAGCGCATTGCTCTATGTTTTTATAGTGTCTTTACCTATGTTTATTTGCAGTAGTTTTAAAGGTGCAACCATGTCAGAGCTTGATAGCTATCAGCGTAAGCGAAATTTCGAGCGGACTCCCGAACCTGCCGGCAAGAATCGGCATCAGCTAGGCGCTGGGAGGCGCTACGTCATGCACAAGCATGCGGCGAGTCATGAGCATTTCGATCTGCGCCTCGAACGAGACGGGGTGTTGATGAGCTGGGCCTTGCCCAAGGGACCGAGCTTGGTGTCGGGGGAAAGGCGGCTGGCAGTCCAAGTCGAAGATCACCCGTTGGAATACGGTGACTTCGAGGGCGTGATTCCTCAAGAAGCCTACGGCGGCGGTACGGTCATGTTATGGGATCGGGGCGAATGGAAACCTGCCGGCAAGGAAAAACGCGATCGCATCGACCTGGTGCTCGAGGGCGAGAAGCTCAAGGGCGCCTGGACCCTTGAACCGTGCCGGGATTCCCGGAGGCTCCAAACCTTGAGAGGATGGAGCCATGAACACTTCCAAGCGATATGCACCTGAGGTCCGTCAGCGGGCCGTCCGCATGGTCTTCGACCACGAGGCTGACTACCCCTCCCAATGGGCGGCCATCGGCGCCATTGCCCCCAAGATCGGCTGCACACCGGAGACGCTGCGTAGTTGGGTCCGTCAGGCCGAACGTGATGCCGGACGTCGGGAAGGCGCGACCCCTACTGAACGCGAGCGGATCAAGGCCCTGGAGCGCGAGAACCGCGAGTTAAAGCAGGCCAACGAGATTCTCCGCAAGGCCTCCGCGTATTTTGCCCAGGCGGAGTGCGACGGGCAGGCCGCCTGCGCCGCGGCAAGTGATGATCGAGTTCATCGATGATCACCGGGAGTCGTACGGGGTCGAGCCGATCTGCCGTGTCCTGCCGATTGCCCCGTCGACCTACTACGAGCACAAGGCCCGTGACGCCCAGCCTGATCGCGCGCCACCCCGCATCCAGCGTGATCGCTGGCTGAGTGCCGAGATCCAGCATGTCTGGGACGAGAACTTCGGTGTCTACGGCATCCGCAAGGTCTGGCGCCAATTGCATCGAGAAGCGATCCCCACCGCTCGTTGCACCGTCGAGCGCCTGATGCGCCGGATGGGGCTGCGAGGCGTGGTGAGAGGCAGGCCGGTCCGTACGACCGTGCCCGATCCCAACAAGGCCTCTCCAGCGGACCTGGTGCGGCGGCAGTTTCAGCCGGCTCAGCCAAATGCACTGTGGGTGTCGGATTTTACGTATGTCGCGACCTGGCAGGGCTTCGTCTATGTCGCCTTCGTCATCGACGCCTTTGCTCGCCGGATCATCGGCTGGCGAGTCTCCCGCTCACCCCGCACCGACATGGTGCTGGATGCGCTGGAGCAGGCGCTTCATGAACGTCCTCAGCGACCTGGCAACGACTTGATCCACCATAGCGATAGGGGCGTTCAATATGTCTCGATTCGATACACAGAGCGCTTGGAGGACGCCGGCATCGCCCCGTCTGTCGGGCGTGTCGGCGACTCATATGACAACGCGCTGGCCGAGACGGTGATAGGGTTGTTCAAGACGGAGGTAATTCGCCGAAGCGGGCCATGGCGGCACCTGGAAGCCGTTGAGTTCGCCACTCTGGAATGGGTCGACTGGTTCAACCATCGACGACTCCTGGAGCCGATCGGCAACATGCCGCCGGCCGAGCGAGAAGCGCTGTACTATGAGCAACAGAGTCAAGCCAAGAAGGTGGCCTGACTCAAACCAACGGGTCTCCGAGAAAGCCGGTACGGTTCACCTGGTTCGCCTGAAAGACAACAAGCAACGAAGCGGCAAACACTGGTTACTGATCAAGCGCAGCGACGACACCCATCGCATGGCAAGCGATATCAGCGTCGAGGATGACCGCAGCGTGCTAAGCGGCAGAAGCATGATCCAGATTGCCGAACAAGAAAGGAAGGTAAAAAACGGCGGGGAAGACAAAACAAAGCGCCAAAAGACCGACGCGAATCGAGAACATTGAACGTGAAAGCGCTCCAGGGAAATACCCCTATATGGTTAGGGCCGAGTTTCGTCATGCTGGGCGCCTTTTTATGGGGCATCGGCCACGGCCAGCGTGGCGCCATGGGCCACACCTTGGCACCCTTCGCCGAGCAAGCCGAAGCGCAAGCCTTTATCGACGAGCACGGCGGCGAGATGATTCGCTTTAAAGAAATTGACCTGCCGCTGTTGGGCAAGCTGGGGCGGGGGGAGTTGAATGCCGAGACCCCGTGAAAGAAACGCTTCGGCGACGAGTCAGCAAGCAGGTATCGTACGGACGGCGTAGTATATAAAAGCCGTGTCAGCGGTCATCAACGTAAGCCCCTCTGCCTGGGACTGGGCGATCAACATGCGATCAAATGGATCGCGATGGTGCATGGGTAGATTTCCTGCCTGCTCACCGTGGAAAGGAGCTATGGACAGTGGGATAAAACCTTCGTCCTCGATAATGTTATTCAGATCGCCAGGGGCTTCGAGTTTGCCGAGCTACTTTTTGATGCTGATCTCCCAGACGCTGGCGGCGCTGACAAAAATTGTATTGCGCGGCTCCGCGATGATTTCCCTTGCCTGCGCTCCCAGTTGAGGATCATCGGCCAGCCACCAGAGAAACGCATGGGTATCGAGCAGTATCCGCCGCATGGTTACTCTCCTTCGAAGGCGGCGACTACGTCCTCAGGCGTCTTGTCGAAATCCGCGGCCATGAGAATCTGCCCTTTGTAACGACCTGGCGTGCGCCGCGACGGCTGTCTATAGGGAATCAATTCGACCCAAGGCTCGCCGGCCTTGGCGATCACTACCTTTTCCCCTCGATTCACCCGTTCAGCCAGCGCGGAAAGTTGGCTTTTGGCTTCGTGCATATTGATCTGCATTTCGACACCCCACTTAGCTAACCTAGCTAAATTATAGGCGTTATCCTTTTAGCCCTTAATACAGCGCCGAGGGCCTGAGCATCCAGAAGTCTTGAAGATCGGCCAATCGTAAAATCACACCGTCCTCGAAAACCGTCTCTCGCGGATATCCTCGCTCAGATACGCATCGAAGGCCATGGCGACGCTGCGCATCATCAGCCGCCCGCGGGGCTTGAGCACCAGCTTTTCTTCATCGATGCTCACCAGCCCGTCGCGCACCTGCTCTTCCAGCGCGTCGAAGGCGTCGCTGAAATAGGCCTTGAAGTCGATATCGTAAGCGGCTTCGATGGGGGCGAATTCCACCTGGTTATGGCACATCAGCCGGTGGATGACATCCCGGCGCAGCCGGTCGTCGTCGTTGAGCTGATAGCCTTTCTGCACCGGCAGGTGCAGCTCGTCGAGACACTTGTAGTACTCGGACAGGGTCTTGACGTTCTGGCTGTAGGTGTCCCCGACCTTGCCGATGGCGGTGATGCCCAGGCCGATCAGATCGCAGTCCGCGTGAGTGGAGTAGCCCTGGAAATTACGCTGAAGGGTGCCGTTTTCCTGAGCGCGGGTCAGCTCGTCGTCCGGCAGCGCGAAATGATCCATGCCGATATACACGTAGCCCGCCTGCTGCAGGCGATTGATGGTCAGCTCCAGCAGTTCGATCTTGCGCTCCGGCGGCGGCATGTCCTCGGGCCGGATCAGGCGTTGGGCGCGAAAGCGCTCTGGCAGATGGGCGTAGCTGTAGGAGGCGATCCTGTCCGGGCGCATGGCGATGATCTTGTCCAGGGTGCGGGAGAAGCTCGCAACGGTCTGCAGCGGCAGGCCGTAGATCAGATCGACGCTGATCGAGTCAAAGCCGGCCTCCCGCGCCGCCTCCATGAGATCCAGGGTCTGCTGTTCGCCCTGCTCGCGATTGACCGCCTTCTGCACGTCCGGATCGAAGTCCTGCACGCCAAGGCTGATGCGATTGAAGCCCAGCGCATGGAGTTCGTGAATCTGCTGAGGCGAGACGGTGCGTGGATCCACCTCCAGGGAGAATTCCCGGGATTCGCTCCGCTCCAGGGTAAACGCCTCATCCAGCGCCTCCATCAGCTCGCTCAGCTGGGCGTTGGTGAGATAGGTCGGGGTGCCGCCGCCCAGATGCAGTTGGGTCAGCTTGCGATCCGGATCGAAAAGATGCGCCTGCAGGGCGATCTCGCGCTTTAAGTAGTTCAGGTATTCCACCGCCCGTTCGGTCTTGTGGGTGATGATCTTGTTGCAGGCGCAGTAATAGCAAAGGCTCTTGCAGAACGGGATATGGATATAGACCGACAGGGGCTTGGGCAGCGGATCGCCATTGCTGTGAGCGATGGCGTCGCGGTAGTCGTCCAGGGCAAAGGCGGTATGGAAACGCGGTGCGGTGGGATAGGAGGTATAGCGCGGCCCCGGTCGATCGTATTTCTCCACCAGGCTACGCTCGAAGGTCAAGGATTCTTGGCTCATGGCGGGCTCCGACACTCAATGAAAGCTGGCGACGTCGCCGCGGCGATCGAAAGCCAGAAAATGTTCGATGCTGCCTTGCTGGATGGTCTCGACCATCCGCTGCAGCGTCGCTTCCGCGTCATCGCTGGTAGGAGGGAAGGACTCATGGCCCGCCAGCGCCGCGACGAAGACGATGTCCCAGTCGATTCCGGTGCGCTTCGATTCCTCGAGTAGCGCCGCCATGTCCGTCAGCTCCTCCGGGAGCTTGTCGACGCAAAGCACGGGCACCAGTACCCCGCCCTCGCCCCGCTCGAAGCGTTCGCGCTGGATGTCGTTCGGGTTATCCGGCAGTTCCGCTCGGGTGAACACGAAAAGCAGGCGCTGAGCCTCTTTCTGCTGGCGCGCTTCGCGCAGTAAGTCCGCATAACAGGCGATAGCCAATGTCGTCTCCTTGAGGCAGCGATGAATATTCGAGCTGCCTTATTTCATGTCGTCTCTTGTCTGTTTCACCACTCAACGGGCGGCTTGTCTTGTATTTCGGTGAATCAGGTATTCGTTTGCCACGCTGGCGAGCCGCAGCCCCAGCAGGCACCAGGCAAGGCTCCAGGCTGTCGCGGCGATCCAGAGCAGGGGCACGTGATAGATCAGCGTAAAGGACGCGAAAAGCCTCGACAGCGTGGCAATGGCGATCAAGCCGGTGATCCATGCAAAATATTTTTCACGCCCCAGATCGAGGCTGGATCTTGGACTCGCCGCCAGCAACGCCGTTCGCAACATGATACCGCTTGTCAGCGTGCCTAGCGCCCCGACAGTGATGACATGGATCAAGGCAACCGACGATTGCTGGGCGAGCAAGGCAATGCCGTTGACGATCAGCCCCGTCCCAAGCCAGGCATAGCCGATGCCCAGGCATAACAGATCGGGCCTGCCCAGACAGTGCCAAGGCTGCCAGCGCAGCAGCCGTAGCCATCCTATCAGCCCCGCCAGCACCAGCGGGACTCCGGCCCAGCGGTAGACCATCGGCCAGAATGCGAGCCCAATGGCCAGCAGCATGGCGAGAATCAGCCCCGCTTCCAGATTCGGCTGTACCCGAGCCTTGAGGATGCCGCCAAGACGCTGACGATAGCCCGCCACCGCCGGCGCGATCACCCGACCGCCCATGAAAAGCATCAATAAGGCCAATAGCAGCACCGCTATATACAGCAGACCCGACGGCGAATAATTTATCGGTACCGCTTTCGACAACGGCATATGGCTCGACCACTGAGCGGCTACCGCTGCCAGGCAGATCGCCAGCAGCAGCGGCGAAAGCAGGCGATTGCGCCATTTCTTGGCGGCCTTGAAGCGCGGCACCAGCTGCCAAGCCAGCAGCAGAACGAAACCGCTGCCCGCCAAGGGTGCCATCAGGGTCTGTGGCGCAAGCAGGATGCCAAGCCTTGCCAGCAACCAGAGAAGGAACAGCGGCGCCAGTTTCTTGAACGGCAAGGGCCCCAGCAGATAGCCGGCGATCACCGCCAGGGCGAAACCGAACAGTAGCTCCTGAGCATGCAGGTAGGCCAAGGATACATTCGGCATGTTGACGGTCTGAAACTCGTCGCCTGAAAGCATGACCCAGAGCGATAGCGGCATCCATAGAGCAGCGTAAAGGCTCGCCGCCGGGAAGAACCAGGTCCAGGCGGGATAATGCCGAGTGGAAATCATGGTGTTCTTGCCTTGACGCATGGCTTGAGCATTCCTTGATCAAAGCATAATATATATCCAAAATACATCTTATGGGCCAGGCCGCCAAGGAGGCCTTCAATGGCAACCCCCGGCAAGCTATCTCGTTTGGTCTACCGGTGTCTGGCGTTCCTGTGCATCGGCCTGGGCGCCGTCGGCGCAGTCTTGCCGCTGTTGCCTACCACCCCTTTTCTGCTGGTGGCGGCCTGGGCGGCCCCCAAGGGCTCGCCCCGGCTGGCCACCTGGCTGTGGCGGCACCCGCATCTCGGGCCGCCATTGATCGCCTGGCGAGAGCAGCGTGCGGTTCCCAAGCGTGCCAAGTGGCTGGCCTGCTGTTTACTGTTATTGAGCTGGTCCTGGCTCGCCTACAAGGGCTCGCCGCTTTTCGTGCTGATCGTCACCGGCGTTTTCTTCTGCTGTGTGGCGACTTTTCTGCTGACAAGACCCAACCCGACCACGTCGACAACAAACAATAACGTCGTGCCTCGCGCGACCCGCAACGGCTCCTGAGCATGCATATCACTCGCTACACGGATTATTCGCTTCGTGTGCTGCTGTTCACCGCCTTGAAAGGCGAACAGCGCTCCACCATCGCGGAAATCGCCGAACGCTACGATATTTCCCGCAATCATCTGATGAAGGTGGTTCAGGAACTCAATCGCAAGGGCTACCTGCAGGCCACCCGCGGCAAGAACGGCGGGCTGATACTCAAGAAGCGCCCGGAAGACATCAACCTCGGCAAGCTGGTGCGGGATACGGAGCAGGATCTCGTGCTGGTGGAATGCTTCGGCCCGGCCAATCGATGCGTGATCACCCCGGCCTGTCGCATCAAGCTTCTCCTCGCAAAGGCGCTGGACGCCTTCTTCGGTGTGCTGGATCAATACACCCTGGCGGATCTCATCGAAAATCCCCAAGAGCGCCGGGAGCTGATTCGCCTGCTGCAGATCAATGAACCAGTCCCGGTCGATTAGGAAAACAGCTTGCCGATATCCCTGGCTTCCCAATGGGGGAAGTGCCGGCGCACCAGCGCATTGAGTTCGACTTCGAAGGCCTGCCAGTCCACTTCCCCTGTCGGCTCCTTCGATACCTCGCTGACGCCGCGAATCAGCCCCGCCCCCAGGGTGGCATTGGTCAAGCGGTCGATGATAATAAAGCTGCCGGTGCCCGGGCTGCGTCGATACTCATCTACCGGAATTGGCGTGGTCAGCTCAAAATGGGCGCGACCGATGCCGTTGAGCTCGAGCCGGTTCGTCTTCTCCCGTGCCAGGCTGTTGACGTCCACCTGGTAGTCGAGACGGCTGATTTGACCGGTCAACTCCCGGCTGGCGAGCTTGATATCGTAGCTCTTGCCGATCTCCAGCGGAATTTCCTGCATCCAGACGATATCCGCCTCGATGCCGGAAGACAGCGCGACTTCCTCGCCGGCCCCCACCAGCCAATCGCCCCGGGAAATATCGATTTCGTCGTCCAGGGTCACGCTGATGGCCTGGCCCGGATAGGCCACTTCCAGATCGCCGTCAAAGGTGACGATGCGCGCGACTCGCGAGGTCTTGCCGGAAGGCAGCACCTTGACCGCCTGCCCCGGGCGCAGGATGCCGGATTCCAGGGTGCCGCTGTAGCCACGAAAATCCAGATGCGGTCGATTCACGTACTGTACCGGCAGGCGCAGGTCCGACAGGTTACTGTCCCGGCTGATCTCCACCGTCTCGAGATGCTCCAGCAACGCCCCTTGTCCATACCAGGGCATGGCATCGCTCTTGTTGACCACGTTGTCGCCCTTCAGGGCGGAAATCGGCACGAAGCGAATGTCCCGAGCGCCGAGATTCTCGGCGAAGCGGCGGTACTGTGCGACGATCTCCTCGAAGCGCGCCTGGGAATACGCCACAAGATCCATCTTGTTGATGGCGATCACCAGGTGCTGGATACCCAGCAGATCGCAGATATAGCTGTGCCGGCGGGTCTGGGTCTGCACCCCGTGGCGGGCATCCACCAGGATGATCGCCAGGCTCGCGGTGGAGGCGCCGGTGGCCATGTTGCGGGTGTACTGCTCGTGGCCCGGGGTATCGGCGATGATGAACTTTCGTCTGTCCGTGGAGAAATAGCGATAGGCCACATCGATGGTGATGCCTTGCTCCCGCTCGGACTGCAGCCCGTCCACCAGCAGCGCCAGATCCACCGTGTCTCCGGTGGTGCCGCTGGTCTTGGAGGCCAGGGTAATGGCGGCCAGCTGGTCTTCAAAGATCATCTTGGAATCGTGCAGCAGCCTGCCGATCAGGGTCGACTTGCCGTCGTCCACGCTCCCACAGGTGATGAAGCGCAGCAGATCCTTGTTCTCGTGGGCCTTGAGATAGGCGTCGATGTCATCGGCAATCAGGCTGGATTGGTGAGCCATCAGAAGTACCCCTCGCGTTTTTTCCTCTCCATCGAGCCGGCCTGGTCGTGGTCGATAGCCCTGCCGCTGCGTTCGCTGCTGCGGGTCAGAAGCATTTCCTGGATGATCGCCGGCAGCGTCGCCGCTCGGGACTCCACCGCGCCGGTGAGCGGGTAGCAGCCGAGGGTCCGGAAACGCACCCATTTCTCTTCCGGCACTTCGCCAGGGGCCAGGGGCAGGCGTTCGTCGTCCACCATGATCTGCATGCCGTCTCGCTCCACCACCGGGCGGGGTGCGGCGTAATAAAGCGGCACGATGGGAATCGACTCCAGGTAGATGTACTGCCAGATGTCGAGTTCCGTCCAGTTGGAGAGCGGAAAGACGCGAATCGATTCGCCGGGATTGATGCGGGCGTTGTACAGATTCCACAGCTCCGGACGCTGATTCTTGGGATCCCAGCGATGATGCCTGTCCCGGAACGAATAGACCCGTTCCTTGGCACGGCTGGCCTCCTCGTCCCGCCGAGCGCCGCCGAAGGCCGCGTCGAAGCCGTACTTGTCCAGGGCCTGCTTGAGGGAAGCGGTCTTCATCACGTCCGTGTACTTGGCGCTGCCGTGATCGAAGGGATTGATGTTGGCCGCCCGGCCCTCTTCGTTGATGTGCTCGATCAGCTCCATGCCGGTTTCCCGCGCCATGGTGTCGCGAAAGGCGATCATTTCGCGAAACTTCCAGGTAGTGTTGACATGCATCAGGGGAAACGGCGGCCTGCCAGGATAGAAGGCCTTGCGCGCCAGATGCAGCATCACCGAGGAATCCTTGCCGATGGAATACAGCATGACCGGGCGGCGAAACTCCGCGGCGACTTCCCGCAGAATATGAATGGATTCGGCTTCGAGCTGTTTCAGGTGGGTTTGACGCTCGGGAGACAGCATGGCGCTTGAGACCTCGTAAGGTGAACCGGAAAAAAACGAAAGGTCATGGCCTGCGGAACGCCAGCGCGAAGCTAAGATGAAACGTATTAAAAAAGCCGGAAGCCGAGACCATGAATCCGTCATGGCTTCAGCCTACCGGCTCAAATAAATAACCCAAAAGAATAAATCACTATCTTTTTATAACCTATTGCTTCTTCTGCGTTTCGACGCGCTCCACCCAGGTCGTAAAGCCGGCGTCCTCTAACTCGACCACGCGATAGCCCGGCATCGCCTGCTCGTCCACGGCGAAGGCGTCGGACCGAGGCAGGAACTGATCCGAGGTGGCCGGGCAGCCATGGACCGCGATTTTTCCTCCGCCGCAGACAACGGTCTGTGTAAAAGCCTGATGAATATGCCCGCAGAGAATACCTCGCACCTGAGGAAAACGTTCCAGGCATTGCCACAGGGCTTGGCGATCCTGAAGGCCGATCGCATCCATCCAGGCGGAGCCGATCGTCACCGGCGGGTGGTGCATGACAAGCCAGGTAGGCCGCTCGTCCTGGCGTAACCGCACCGCCAGGCGCTCCAGCTGCGCCTCTCCCAGCTTGCCGAAGGGCTCGCCAAAGACTTGGGTGTTCAGCATCAGCAGCCGCCACCGGTCCAGCTCGATCTCGTCGACGACGCTCCGGTACCGCGCCATGACCTCAGGGTCGTCGTGATTGCCCGCCAGCCAGTACCAGGGGCACGTCAACTGGTCCAATCGTTCAACGGCCAGACGATAGGCACCCGGCGAACCGTTCTCGCCGATATCCCCGGTCAGGATGACTGCGTCCGGCTGCTGCCGGCGGGCGTATTCCAGGACTTGTTCGAACCGAGACAGCGGATGGCCGGTTCGACAACGGGCTTTCGGATCCGCTTGCAGGTGGGAGTCGGTGATCTGGATCAGACGTGCCATGGGAAGGAGCGAGAAGCTAGCGAATCAGATCCAGGGAATGGCCGTGAGCCAGGCCATGTTCCAGCCATTCGCCGAGAAAACGATTGAGCTGCAGCTTTTCGTCCGGTTGATGCATGCGGGGGTTGGGATAGCGATAGCGGCCATCGAAGTGACGCTGACGCTGGAAATCCACCACTTCTGCCATGCGCACATCGTGATAGAGCTGAACCCGCATGCGTGGCGTCTCGACAAAGGAATCCAGCGCGCCGCTCTGGCTGATACTCACGGTGGTGGTGTAAGGAGCGACTTCCAATACTTCCAGCCACAGGGCGCCGAATCGCTTGTCGTGGTCACCCAGATTCACCTCGCGCACCTCGCCGATCTCGAGCTCACCCAGCAGTCGAGACAGACGCCAGTAGTTGGCGCTGCACTCTCCCTGCAGGGTCTTGAGATCGGTGACATAGGCGGCTCTGGGCACAGGCAAACTCCTTTCAGACAACTCTTTTAAGACAAACACTTTTTCAGACAAATTCTAGCGTCTGGCGCGTAGCGAAGCACGCTCCCGCGCCAGCCAATACAATGTGATGAGGGACATGGCGTTATCGAGCCGGCCGGCTTCGAGAAGTTCCCAGGCACGACCATACGGTAGCACATGCACCTTGATATCCTCGTGTTCGGTTTCTACTCCGTGCACGCCGCCGATCCCCCGGCTGTCCACCAGTCCGCAGAACAGCGTGACCCGCTCGTCGCAGGCGCCGGGGCTTGGATAGTAGGCGTGCAGCTCGATCAGCTCGCCAATTTCGCAGCCGGCTTCTTCCAGAGTTTCGCGTCTGGCGACATCCGCAGGGGTTTCGCCTTTCTCGACCAGGCCCGCCACCGGCTCGAGTTTCCAGGGACTGACGGGATCACTCAGGGCGCCGGCACGAAGTTGTTCGACCATCACCACCGCGTCACGTTCCACGTCGTAGAGCAGCACGCCCACCGCGTCGTGACGAACATGCACCTCGCGCTGAATCTTCTCGCTCCAGCCGCCCTCGAACAGGCGATGGCGAAGATGGCGCTTCTCAAGGCGAAAAAAGCCTTGATACAGGCATTCGTCCTCGAGCCGCTCAACGTCCTTGCTATCGAAACGCGGGCCTTCACCGAAGCAGTCGGCCATGAACCCTCCTCAACGCAAAGGGGTTATTATCACGGCCCGCCCCGGGGATGCCAACCCCGCTTCTTGTCAGACGAAATTTCCAGGCGCTCTTCTCCGGGCTCTTCAAGGGGAAAATGAACGTCCAGGTTCCGAGCGTCCAGTTCGGTAATGGCTTGCGGGCGCCCTTCCCCATCAAGCGTCACGTAGCCGATGCCGGAACCGTTCCACAGCCGCTCTCCGGCCTTGCCGCGATCCGGCGTACTGGGCGTGACGTACATCTCCCGGCGCTTGGTAAAAAAGTTCAACGGCGACCAGGGTGCGTAAAGCCAGCGGTTGAGTCGATCGAACCAGTCCAGCAGCGTATCCGGAAAGGCGTTTTTCACGCCGCTGCTGGTGATCTGCCAGATGTTGGGGCCATGTCGGCGATCGCGAATACGAATGCGATAGACAAAAGAATAGTGCACGTCCCCGGAAAGGATCACGTAATTGGCCGGCGTGCGAGAATGGCGAAAGATATTCAGCATCACGCTGGCCGCGCCACGATGGGCCATCCAGTTCTCCGCATCCACCATCAGGGGTTTGCCCGCCAGGGCGAAGAGCTTCTGCACGCTCTCGATCAGCTTGACCCCGAACATGGGCGTCGGCGACACCACCACTACCGCCGGCTCGTCGAGCAACTCCTGCTGCAGATCGGAAAGCGCCTCCCAATCCATCAATCCCGAGGGTCGGTGACGTTTCCGCTCGCTGCGCCAGCGCCGGGTGCGGGTATCCAGCACCACCAGCTTGGGATGGCCGGGCACCACGTATTCCCACCCCTGAAAGCGCAGCAGTTCTCGAATGGCGGCGTCCTGCTCAAGATCGGGCAGCGCATCCTGGGCGTGGGCCGCGCTCAGCAACGACGTAATCTCGCTCATGGGCATTGCCAGGCGATCCGGGTCGTTGCCCCAGCCCTGGCAGAGCAGATAGGCCAGCAAGGCGTTGCCCAGGATGCGCCGGGAGAACGGATGTTCGTAGGCCACTTCTTCCCAGGCAGCGTTGAGATTCCAGTCGTCGGTAACATCGTGATCATCGAAGATCATCAGGCTGGGCTGATTGGCCAGCAAGCGGGCTACTTGCGGCAGATTTTTGACGAAGTCTTCGATAATGACGGCTTCTTCATCGAAGCGCTTGGCGTGTTTTTCATCCAGATCCGGCGGCTTCACCTCGATCAGTCGCCAGGGCACCGGCGACCAGACCAGCAGATACATGGCCAGCACTTCGGCGAAGGTAATCAGGTGATTCTGGGCGCTGGCGGTAGTGAAGATGGGCTTTCTGACCCCGCCGAACAGCCGCTCTCGCAGCGCCTCGTTGGAGACGATGTCCGGCAGCAATCGCTCCCGGTGGTAATAGGTGTCCGAGGAGGCGAACAGCGCCTGGCTATCCGCCACCATGGCGTCCTCGAGGATCTCGTCGAACAGCCCCAGACGGCGAATCAGCGCGTGAATCGCCACCAGCATCGGCCCAGCCACGTCGTCCGCGTAGATCTGATCCCCGGTCATCAGCAGCCAGGCGGGGCGCTTGTCGGGTTCCGCCCAACGTTCCGCCAGCCAGCTATCCGCCCGCACCAGGCCGTCCCTGCCCGGATGATGCGGCTTGCGACAGGAGCCATGCAGCAGGCTGTGCAGGCGGGAGGCAATCACGAAACCGGGAAGCGCTGCGCCTTCATAAAGCAGATGCGGCGCCCAGTCGGCGATACCCTGATCCGTTTCCCCCTTCAGACGCAGGTCGTAGTCGATACGCACATCTTGCGGCAGAGGTCTATCGAACTGCACATCGATCAGATGCAGATAAGCGTGCTTACCCAGCGGCAGTACCCGGCAGTTGTCCGCGCTCAAGACATGATGGCGCGGCATCGAGTCATCCTGCGGTGATAGCACAAGCTCGAGGCTCAGCGGCCGCGAGCCCACCAGCCACAGCAGGATTCTTTCCGGGTCGCTCCGGCGCAGGATAGGGCCCGCCAGCACCGCGGGCAAGGAAGCATGATCGAAGCTCATAAGCGCCAGGTTACTCCAGCCCGGCGCAGGACGTCATTCATTCGAGCTCGCGCAGCAGTCGTCTGGCCTCCTGGCGTAGCGCTTCATCGGAGGTCTCCCGCCCAGCTCTCGCCTCGCCTTCCACGGCGCGACGGGCATGCTGGCGCGCCTCCGCAAGACGACCCTCGTCTTGCAGGAACACCGCATAATAATAGTTGACGTCGATCCCTGCGGGACGAATCCGCAATGCCTTCTCGAACATGCGCTCCGCCTGATCGGCGTCGCCGAAACCCAGCGGCCAGCCCGGCACCCGGTCATAGAGCGCCCCCAGCGTGACATAGGCAGAACCCGCGTTACCTTGCGGGTCGAGACGGATGGCCTGTTCCAGCGATGCTCGGGCTTCCTTGGCCAAGCCCAGCGCCCCGACGCCGCCCTTGGCCCGCGCCTGGGACGCCAGCACGATGCCCTGCCAGACCAGCACTCGAGCGTTGTTCGGATAGGTTTTCGCCAGCGCCTTGGCATCCTCCGCCAGTTCGCCCAAGGCATCGGCGCGCTTGTTCTCAGGCGTCTGGGTGGTGATATATTCCCAGCGGTTTTTCAAGGCAAAAAGCTCGCTGTCCTGAGCATGGCAGGCAGCGAATGGCATCAAGACGAGCAGCATTCCCCATAATACGGCGACAAACCCTTTCATGACGGCATCCTTTTCTTGTATTCGATCAAAGGTTTTATCGCATATTCTCGGACATGCTTGAACGCTGCTTTCGATGCAGCGCTCTATTATCGCCACCGATCTTAGCCTCCGACCTCCTCGACTTGTAGAATCGCCGATCAAATGCCCCGACATTTCAAGGAAAAAACATGCAAGGCCGCAACATGACCCGCTGGCGGGACCCGGCCAAGGACCCGCGCCAGGAACCCAAGAGCCCCTTGATCACCGCAGAGGGCCAGGCGCGACTGCAGGGTATTCTCGAGCACCTTTCCCGGGTCAAGCGCCCGGCGCTTTCCGCCAAGGTGGGAGAAGCGGCGGCGCTCGGCGATCGCAGCGAGAATGCGGATTACACCTACAACAAGAAGGAACTCAACCGGGTCATCGCGCGGATTCGCTACCTGACCAAGCGCCTGGAGGAGGTGCAGGTGGTGGATCGTCTGCCGGCGGATAGGGGCAAGGTATATTTCGGTGCCTTCGTCACTCTGGCTCTTATCACCCCGGAAGACGAAGCCGGCGAAGAACTCGAGATCCGCATCGTCGGTCACGACGAGACGGATACCCAGAAGCGCTGGATCAGCGTCGACGCGCCGCTAGCCCGGGCGCTGCTCGGCAAGTCGCTCGACGACGAAGCCACGGTGGCCGCCCCGGGGGGCAGCACTACCTACCTGATCACCGAGATTCACTATCGAGACCCTCAGGCCTAGGTCCAAAGCGCTCAGTCTTCCAAGGCGTAATCGATGGTGGTCACCACCCGGACCTTCTTGAGGTCCGGGGTATAGCTGTCCAGGTCCTCGATGGAGAAATACCCTTGGCTGGCGCGCTTGATCGCGCCTACCCGGCTGCCGGAATCCTCGGCAAACTGCTGGGCGGCGCGGCGGGCGTCCGCGGTGGCTTCGGCGATCATCTCCGGCTTGATCCGCTCCAGATCGGTAAACAGGAATTCGGTACGGTATTCGTAGTTGGGCGACAGCAGCACCCCTTCGCGCACCAGCTGCGAGGTCTTCGGCAGGGCGGCCTTGACCGCGCTGACCTTGGGCGTGCGCAAGAGCACCGTGGCCTCGCCGGAATAGCGCTCTTCCGGCTGTGAATTGCCGTAATTATTGGCATAGCGATCCTGTACCTGGGGCGGCGTGACGCTGATATTGCTCGCATCGAAGCCCTGTGCCTCCAGGAACTCCCGAATCGTCGCTTCATCTTGAGCAAGCTCTGCCTGCAAGCCGCTCAGTTCGTTTCCGGCCACGCTATAGTGCAGCGGCCAAAGCGCCACGTTGGCCGCCACTTCTCGCTCGGCAAGCCCCTTGACGGTGACGCTGCGATTGGCATCCCGCCACACCTGGGCGGCATCCTTGATATAGCTGCCGCCCCACACCAGGCCGATCGCCACCAGGCCACCCAATACCAGCCCCTGCAGGGTTCGATCCACTGCCATTCCTTATCCCCTTTCAAGCAATTCATTAGATTAATTTTTTTGTACTTCGTACACCCGAAAACGCCGATCATCGGCGATGACACGAAAACTTCCGAAGGCAGCTTCGAGTCGATCCGCATAAGGCAGGAAGGTATTGGCGACCAGGACCAAACGTCCGCCTTTTTCGAGATGCGCTGGAGCCTGCTCGATCAGCCGCGCTGCCGGGCCATAATCGATGCTGCGCTCCTGATGAAACGGCGGATTGCTGACGATCACATCGAAGCGCTCATCATTCAGTGCCGAATACACATCGCTCGATAGCGCTCGACCCTCGAGCCGATTGGTCGCCAGGGTGCGCCGGGTGGCTTCCACCGCAAAGAGATTGCTGTCAACCGCGCTCACCCGGGCGCCACGTCGCGCCAGCCAGGCGGCGATCACCCCATCGCCACAGCCCATGTCCAGCACACGACAATCGCCTTTCGGCAGCAGCTCCGGCAGTGCCTCCAGCAATAGTTGGGTGCCCTCGTCCAGCTTGCCGTGGCCGAACACCCCGGGATGGCTGATCAGGGTCAGTTCCTGGGCCTCGAAGCGGGTCCAGGCCAGTTCCGGGTCGATACCCACTCGGCGCAGCTTGGTATCGAACAGACTGCAGCGCCGAGCGCTATCGAGCTTGCGACAGCCGAGCCCCAGGGCCGCAAGCACCTTGAGCACTCGCTTGATGCCGCCCTGGTTTTCTCCCACCACCTGAAGCGGCGTGCCCTCCGGCAGATCCTGGCACAGCTTGAGCAGCCACCACTCCCCCAGGGCATGGGTCTTGGGCCAGAATAGTACCGCTCCCGGGGGCGAGCCCAGATCGCTATCCAGCGCCGAATGCACGGGTCGGCCTTGCTCGCGCCAGGCCTCGAGAATCGAGTGATCGGCGCTCAGCAAACGGCCCTGCCCCGCTTCCAGCCAGGTATCCCGAGGCGGCGCTACCCACAGCCAGTCGCGGTAATCCATGTCCTGGCGTTGCAGTAGCTGGCAGACCGGCGTTTGCGCGCTCATGAATCTTTCTCCTGGATGGTCGGCTTGCGCAGGGTATACAACAGATAGCGCCCCAGTCGCCAGTAAGGCTCCGCTTCGCAGTAGCGGTGTTCCAGCTCGATCAGCTTGGTCAGGGTATCTCCTTGGGGATCACGCTCGCGAAGATAATCATAAAAGACTCGAACGCCCGCCACCGCTTCCATCACCAGATCATTTTCCGTCGCCCAAGCCTCGATATCCGCATGGGTCAGCGGTGAGATCGGCGTCAGTCGTTGACGCTTGCCGGTACCCGCCAGACGATCGTCCAGCACCTTGTCCAGATTGCCCTTGACGATATTGGAGAGCCGCAGCGCGTCACGGTTGAACACCATCAGCGATAGCTGGCCACCGGGTGCTACCAGCGAAGCGAGAATCCGCAGCGCCTCTCGCGGATCCGCCAGCCATTCCAGCACCGCATGGCAAACCACCAGCGACCAAGGCCCTGGCGCTTTTTCCGGCAACGCCTGTAGCGTCGTCTGAATCAATTCCACAGGCTGACCTTCAAGCGCCTCCCGCGCTCGGGCCAGCATTTCCGCCGCCGGCTCCGCCAGGGTCACCCTATGGCCGCGCTCCGCGAACCAGGCCGCCATTTGCCCTAGCCCACCACCCACGTCCAGTACCCTTTGTCCTCGTAGATCAAGCTGGCGCGGCAGCAGCGCATTCAACAGGCGCAAGCGAATCTCGCCTCGAGAAGTGGCGTAAAGGCTGGTGGCGAACTTGTCCGCCAGGCCGTCGAAATGACGATCGCCCAAAGGAGAAAGTGGTGAGATATCACTTGAAGAAGAAGCTGACATGAAAATCGCAGGCGGCATCATCGGGCAATGAGGAGGCTACTCTAGCATCGATCACCGCCCGGACCGAATCGGGTTTAACTTGCCCGGCACGCGCTTTATACTGTGCCCCGCCCGCGACACAGTTCCTGGTATACAGGATGTCTCGCCTTTTTAGCCCCCATAGCTCAGCTGGATAGAGCGTCCCCCTCCTAAGGGGAAGGTCTCAGGTTCGAATCCTGATGGGGGCGCCAGTAAAAAAACGCCATCGCCGGACCGCTTTCACGGCCCGGCGATGGTTCGATGCAAGCTGGGAATCAGTGCTACGGATTATTGGTCTTTTGAGAATCGCTTCCTGGATCGAGAGCATCCTTCACGTTGCCCTTGGCTCGCTTGGCGTCTCCCTTGGAGGCCTGCGCCTTGCCTTCGGCTTCGGTACTCTTGTCATCACTGGCCTTGCCCAGCGCCTCCTTGATCTTGCCTGCCGCCTTGTCGATCATGCCTTCGGACTTGTCCGTCTTGGAATCCTTCATCG
Source organism: Pistricoccus aurantiacus (assembly GCF_007954585.1). Lineage (GTDB taxonomy): Bacteria > Pseudomonadota > Gammaproteobacteria > Pseudomonadales > Halomonadaceae > Pistricoccus > Pistricoccus aurantiacus. Next base: position 1,914,800 of record NZ_CP042382.1, on the reverse strand, counting down.
TCTCTCTCCTGAGTAGTGTCCTACGCGATTGTCTACTTGATTCTACTGACACCATGGGTCAGCGATTGAACTGGAATGCCTTTTACTATTTCTATTTTCCATTCACTCGCTATCAGCGTAGCAGTATTTTGGAAAAGCAAAAACAGGCCTTTGAGCGAGGGGCTTTGGCCCTGGAGCGAGTCATCGCTCAGCCAGGCAGCCGTCACAGGCGTTGAAAAGAAGCACGAAAATCGAGTTCTGCTGCCTCTCTACTTCGGCCTGGCGAAGATCTGCGTCCAGTAAGGCGAGTACACGGAACCCGGCGCTTGTGCCCTGGCCATGCCCATCTCGCTAAATTTCTCGCTCATGAGATTGGCGCAGTGGCCCGGGCTCGAAAGCCAGCCTTCGATCACCGCCTCGATGGAATCCTGTCCCGCGGCGATGTTCTCCCCCACCGCCCACCAGTCGTAGCCTTGATCCCGCACCCGCTCTCCAACATCTTTACCGGAAGGGCTGGTATGACTGAAGAAATCGTTTTCCGCCATGTTCTTTGCGTAGTCCTTGGCGGCTGCCTCCAGGGCGCAGCTCCAGGTCAGCGACTCGACGGCCTGAAAGGATTCGTCACCGCACTGGCGGGGCTGACTTCTGGCCTGGTTGACCCGCTCGAGCCAGGCCTGGTGGGTTTCGCTCGGCGAGCAGGAGGGAGGCTGCGCGCTATCGGCAGGAGAAATCGCGGAAAAAACCAGCAACGTAGCGCCAGCCGACAAGTACAAGAAGCGGTAAGCCATGGGATTTACCTTGTGTTTTTTTAACCATACAACGAAAACGAAAACGCCGTTATGTGAGTAAAAGCGCCGTATACTCAGGGTATTGCTTAGGCATTTCCCTGGCCGTATCGTTTAGTCGCGAAGGAAAAGAATGACAATACATCGCCCTATTTCATCAAGCGCTATTTCATCAAACGCCGTCTCATCAAGCCCCGGCTCACCGGGCCTTCTCGTGGCCATCGGCGGCGCGGAGGACAGAACCTCCGATCTTGCCATCCTGAAACAGGTCTTTGCCCTCGCCCCGGAAGGCAACAGCGAAGTCGTGGTCATCGCTGCCGCAAGCTCCATCCCGGGTCAGATACTTCCCGTCTATAGAGCAGCCTTCGAACGCCTGGGTGCGAGTCGAGTCCATACGCTGGCGATGCAGGATCGCCGTCAAGCCGCCGACCCGGAGGCAGTGCGCCTGATCGAGCGAAGCGGGGTTATTTTCTTTACCGGTGGTGACCAGCTTCATCTGACCAGCGCCATAGGCGGCTCCCCGGTGCTGGAAGCCATCCGTCAACGCTCCGGGGCGGGTGCGGTGGTGGCCGGCACCAGCGCCGGCGCCGCGGCGCTGCCGAGCACCATGATCTACGGCGGCGCCGCCGAGGATGCCTTGCGCAAGGGCGCGGTCCATATGGCGTCAGGTCTCGGGCTGGTCAGCGGCCTGATGATCGACAGCCACTTTCTCAACCGGGGGCGATTTACCCGCTTGATGGAAGCCGGCGCGTCCAATCCGGGACAGTTGGGCGTGGGAATCGGCGAGGACGCGGCGGTGATCATTCACCCAAATCGGGTTCTTGAAGTCATCGGTTCTGGACATGTGATCATCATCGACAGCCAGAAGCTGGCAAGCTCGAACATCGCCGCCCTGTCGATGGGAGAACCCGTGGCCATCGAGAACACGATCGTACATGCCTTGATCAGCGGACATGGGTTCGACATCGATGCACGCCGTTACCTCGTCGCCGACGAGCTCACTGCTGTTCTCAAGGAAAAGGAAATCCCATGAACATCCTGGAACACCGCGCCCTGCGCGGCCCGAACTATTACAGCCGCTATCAGGCCATTTTTCTGCGCCTGGACATCGGCGAGCTGGAACAGCGACCGAGCGATACCGCCCCGGATATCGTCCAGCGCATCAGCGAACTCATTCCCACGCTGCAGGAACACCGCTGCTCCGTGGGCCGCCCCGGCGGGTTTCTGGAGCGGCTGGCTCGCGGTACCTGGGCCGGCCATATTGTCGAGCACGTGGCCATCGAACTGCAGAATCTGATCGGCTTCTCCGTCGGCTACGGCAAGACCATCGACGCCTATGACAGCGGTATCTACAACGTCATCTATCGCTATCGGGACGAGGCCTGTGGTCTCGCCGCAGGGGTGGAAGCCGTGGATTTCGTCGAACGGCTGTTCAGCGGCGACGCCATCGACATGCCCGCCATCATCACGCGGCTCAAGAATGTGCGCGACGACAACATGCTGGGGCCATCCACCGCCGCTATCGTCGAGGCCGCCGGGAACCGTGGTATTCCCAGCACGCGTCTGAGTGAAGACAGCAGCTATGTACAACTAGGCCAGGGCCATCGCCAGCAGCGCATCCAGGCGACGGTGACCTGGCGCACGAATCTGATCGGCGCCGGCATCGCCGACGACAAGAACTGGACCAAGCAGATACTTGACGACGCAGGCATCCCGGTACCCCAGGGACGAGTTTGCGAGTCCTATAGTGAAGCACTCGACATCGCTCGAGACATCGGCTATCCCGTCGTAACGAAACCGCTGATCGGCAATCACGGTCGTGGTATCAGCACGGATATCGATGACGACCAGGCACTGCGAGAGGCCTTCGATATCGCGGCTAACCGCTACCCTTCGGTCATCGTCGAGAAATACGTCAAAGGCGAGGATCATCGCCTGCTGGTAATCAACGGTCAGCTTGTTGCCGCCGCCAGACGACGTCCCGCTCATGTGATCGGCGACGGTGAATCCTCCATTCAAGCGCTGGTGGACGTGGAAAATGGCGACCCGCGCCGCGGTGTCGGCCATGAAAACCTGCTGACGCAGATTCAAATAGACGAGCAGTCGCTGCGCTTGCTCGATCAGCAGAACCTGACCCTGCAAAGCGTGATCGCCAAGGATGAAATCGTCTACTTGAAGTCCACGGCAAACCTGAGTACCGGGGGCACCGCCACGGACGTGACCGACGACGTTCACCCGGAAGTCAAATACGCTGCGGAACGTATCGCACGATTGATCGGGCTCGATATCATCGGTATCGATCTGCTGTCGGAAACCCTGACTCGGCCCCTGGAGGACCAGTCCGCCGCGGTGGTGGAGGTCAACGCCGGCCCCGGTTTTCGCATGCACCTGTCTCCCACCCATGGGCTGGGCCGCAACGTGGGTCGGCCGGTAGTGGACATGCTGTTTCCGGACAGCGACGACAACGGCCGCGTTCCCATCGCGGCCGTCACCGGCACCAACGGCAAGACCACGACGGTACGCCTGCTCGCACACCTGCTGCGTCATGCGCGCCGCAGCGTCGGCATGGCCTGTACCGGCACCATCGAGATCAATAACCATGTGATCATGCGCGGCGACTATAGCGGCCCTCAGGCCGCCGCCATCGTGCTGCGGGAGCCCACGGTGGAGTACGCGGTACTCGAGGTTGCCCGGGGCGGCATCATGCGTCGCGGGCTCGGTTTCGACGAGTGCGATGTCGGCGTATTGCTCAATATCGCCAGCGACCACCTGGGCGAACACGATATCCATACCCTGGAGGAACTGGCTCGCTGCAAATCCGTGGTGATCGATGCGGTGCGCCAAGGCGGCACGGCAGTACTCAACGCGGACGACCCACGGGTGCTCGACAGTCGGCAATGGGCCCGGGGCAATATCGTCTTCTTCACCCTGGACCCCGACTCGCCGACGATCCGCGAGCATGTCAACGAACACGGCGTGGCCTTCACCGTGCACAACGAGCGTATCGTGATGCGCCAGGGCAAGGTGGAGGCCGAGGTGGTTCCGGTCTTTGAAGTGCCGCTTACCTTCGAGGGACATGCACGCTTCAACGTCGCCAATGCCCTGGCCGCCAGCGCCGCCGCCTATGCGCTGGGACTTTCCATCGCGGATATCCAACGGGGCCTGCAGACGTTTCATCCCACGCCGGGCCAGAACCCCGGGCGCACCAATTTCATCGAAGCGGCGGGCATGAAGGTGCTGATCGATTATGGGCACAACGTGGCGGCCCTCGAGGCCCTCGGTGAACTGGTCAGCTGTATTCCGGCGCATCGACGCCTCTGTGTCGCCGGCGCGCCGGGCAATCGCCGTGACGAGGACCTCGTGGCCCTGGGTGCCCAGCTCGCCAGAATGCACGACAGCTTGTTTATCTTCGATAGCGACCCGCGCGGACGCGCCCCCGGTGAAACCAGTGCGCTGATACGCAGCGGTGCGGATTCAATAGAAGACAACTGCCAGGTGGAGGTTTTCATGGAAGAGCGCCAGGCGGTCGCAAAGGCGTTCGATCAGGCAAGCGAAGGCGATTTGCTGGTGCTGTTGATAGACGACACGGAAAGCGCTATCGAACGTCTCCGGGGACGCCGCTTCGCCCCGGATGCGAGCGGAGATCCGACATGAAGCGACATGATCCGGATCTTCCCTTGATGACCCTGCTGCGGGTGGGTCGTATCCATGCGCCGGAACCGCTCGAAGCCACCGATATCCTGATCGCCGATGGACGAATCGCCGCCCTGGGGCGCGATCTTGATATTCCCCAAGGCTGGCCGGTGCATCGGGTGGAAGCACCGGATCTGATCGCCGTGCCGGCCTTCATCGATCAGCATGTGCATGTCACCGGTGGCGGCGGCGAAGGGGGTGGTGGCAGCCGTTGCCCGGCGATCACCGCTCGGGAAATCGCCGCCATGGGAATCGCCACGGTAGTCGGCGTACTGGGCACCGACAGCATCAGCCGCTCCCCGGCGGACCTGCTCGCCAAGGTGCGCGACCTCAAGGCGGAGGGCATTGACGCCTACATGTATACCGGCGCCTATCGGGTGCCGCCGCCGACCCTCACCGGTGACCTGCAGCGTGATCTGGCCTGGATTCCCGAGGTGATCGGCCTGGGGGAGCTGGCCATTTCGGACCACCGTTCGAGCCAGCCGCGCCAGGACGAGATCGAACGGCTGGTCAGCGAGGTGCGGGTCGGCGCCATGCTGGCGGGCAAGCGCGGTATCTGCCATTTCCACCTCGGCGACGGCAAGCGCGGACTGGAACCGCTGCGTCGCCTGCTGGCCGAAACGGAGATCCCCGCGGACCAGGTGATCCCCACCCACGTCAACCGCCATCGCGCCCTGCTCGAGGAGGCTGCGGACTATGCGCTGACCTTCGCCGCCTGCGTGGATGTGACCGCCTTCGATGAGCTTGGTGAGGACGATCCTTCCGGCTTCGACGCGGTTTGCCTGTTGCTCGATCGCGGCGTTCCGGTGGAGCGCATCACCATGAGTTCCGATTGCAACGGCAGCCTGCCGGAATTCGACGCTCAAGGCGCTTACCTGGGCATGCGGGTGGCGCGCAACACCGCCCTGGTCGCGGACTGGCAGCGTCTGGTGAATGAAAAGGTGCTGCCCCTCGAGGACGCCCTGGGCGTGATTTCCGGGAACGTGGCCCGGGTGCTCGGGCTGCACCACCGCAAGGGACGCCTGGCCGTCGGATTCGACGCGGACATCACGCTGCTGGACAGCCAGCTTCAGCCACGGCGGACCTTCGTGGGCGGCCGGTGCGTTTATCCCGAAAGATAAACCGGCTTTGCGGGATAACCTCCCGCCCTTCTTATCCTGCCAGTTCCTCCCTTGATACTGACTTACTTGATAGTTCCTTCCTCGGTTTTTCTTCTCTTGATGACCCGGCGCCCGGCCTTGCGCCCTTGTCATGATTGACGCGCTTGTTTTCTTGACGGCTGTCTTTCCTTGACAGAGACTCGGATACGCTATATACCATCCATATGGATTCTAATTGGATGGTATATAGAATCCAAGCGGAATCCCTATAGATGCTGAATAACGAGGAAAGCCACGATGAGCGTGCATGAGCTAAGACGCAAACCGAGCGACACCACCGAGAAGCTCACTATCAATCTGGGGGTGATCGACCTGGGACAGATCGATCTGCTGGTACAGGAAGGCTTCTATTCCAACCGCAGCGACCTGATCCGTACGGCGATTCGCAACCAGCTGGCGACTCACGCGGAAGTGGTCAAGGAAACCGTCGCCCGCAAGACCTACGTGCTGGGCCTGCAACATTACAGCCGTGCCGATCTCGAGGCGGTACAGGCCCGGGGAGAGGCACTGCAGATTCAGGTACTGGGGCTTGCGAGTATCGCCGAGGATGTCTCCCCGGAACTTGCCCTGGCCACCATCGAATCCATCGCCGTACTCGGCGCCCTGCAAGCCAGCAAGGCGGTCAAGGCCGCCCTGGCGGACAGAATCCACTGACGGCGGGGCAATCCACGCCGAGGAGCATTTCAATGAACCTTTCCATCAATGAAACGATCATGGCCAACCTGCAGGAAGCCACTCGCTTGACCCAGGCGGGCCAACTGCAGGAAGCCACCGCGATGATACAGCGGGCGCTGAACGGCGAGTCGGGTTCGAACGAAAACGGCGAGCCCGCGGACGCTCGAGGCGAGACCATCGAAGGAAGCTATCGGGTGGTGGACGAGGCAAAACCCGATACTGTCTCTCGCTCTCGCGACAGTGCCGCCCATTCAAGAACCGCTCAGCAAGATCGAGTGCAGTCCCCTGCGCCACGCCAACCTTTCGCTGTCAGTCCGAATATCGGCGGCCTTAACGCCGGCGGTCTGGGCGATCTGCTGCGCGGCAAGCTGGCGGGATTGCAAGGAGGCTTGCAAGAGGGTTGGCAAGGCGGGTTGCAAGGGCTGAACACAGGGTTCGCCACCCCCACGGAAGCGCTGCCGGAAGGTGCAACCTTTACCGGCGGCACCTTCGCCAATCAGGCGGGCAGCCGGGATTACAAGCTGTATGTTCCCAGCGGCTATCATGGCCAGTCCCTGCCGCTGGTGGTCATGCTGCACGGCTGCACCCAAAATCCGGATGATTTCGCCGCCGGCACCGGCATGAACACCCTGGCGGAAACGCAGCCCTGCCTGGTGCTCTACCCCGCCCAGCCTGCCTCCGCCAATCATTCCAGGTGCTGGAACTGGTTCAAGGCAAGCGATCAGCAGCGCGAACGCGGCGAACCGGCGATCATTGCCGGCATGACGCGCCGGATCATCGAGGAGTATCACCTGGACGAAGCCCGCGTCTATGTGGCGGGACTGTCCGCCGGCGGCGCCATGGCAACGACGCTGGCCATGACCTACCCGGATCTGTTCGCGGCGGTGGGCGTTCACTCCGGGCTTCCTCACGGCGCCGCCCAGGATCTGCCATCCGCTCTCGCGGCAATGCAAGGCGGCAACGGGCCGCTGGCGAGCCTCGACAAGCAGGCGGATATCCGCGCGAAATCCTCATCGGCTCGGACCATTCCCGCGATCATCTTCCACGGCGATCGGGACGCCACGGTGCATCCCAGCAACGGCGATCGGGTCGCGGCGCAATATCTGCCTTCCGCCGGCACAGGAAAACACGCGAAAAGCAACATGGGCATGCAAAGCGAGCGCGGTCAGGTACCCAATGGTCATGCCTATACCTGGACGACGCATCATGATGCGAAGGGTCAGGCCATTCTGGAGCAGTGGTCGATTCACGGCGCGGGCCATGCCTGGGCCGGCGGCACCTCTCGCGGCTCCTATACCGACCCCAGGGGCCCGGATGCCAGCAAGGAGATGCTGCGCTTTTTCCTGACGCACCCGAAAGACGTATCATCAGGGAGAAAATAATCGCAAGATAAATCGATAAGCGACTCAAGACCTAAAAACCGCTGAAGGCTTTCATAAAAAACCGCTGAAGGCTCTCAAACCTCGAGGACGCCTCATTGTCGAACGAATCCAACACTTCAAAAAGCGAAGATTTTGACGACGGTCGCATGCCCACTCAAGCGGCGGGCGTACACAAGACCATTCGCAGCGAAGGCGAGAAGGAGCTGTCGCGCACCGTTTCCGCCTTGTTCTGGTCGGCGCTGGCCGCCGGGATGTCGATGAGCTTCTCGATGCTGGCCAAGGGCTTGCTGACCTTTCATCTGCCGGACAGCAGCATCGGCTATCTCGTGGCGTCCCTGGGCTACACCATCGGCTTTCTGATCGTGATCCTCGCCAGGCAGCAGCTTTTTACCGAAAACACGGTGACCGCGGTCCTGCCCTTGATGAGCGAGCCGCGTTTTTCCAAGCTGCTGTGCCTTCTACGGCTGTGGGGCACGGTGCTGATCGGCAACCTGCTGGGTACCGCCATCGCTGCCTACGCGATCATCACCATGCCGGTCTTCGACAGCGAGACACACCAGGTATTTCTCGGCATCGGCAAGCATCTGCTGGAAAACGATGGCGGCATGATGTTCGCCAAGGGCGTGTTCGCGGGCTGGCTGATCGCCACCATGGTGTGGCTGCTCCCCGCCGCCGGGCAGGCCAAGATCGGGGTGATCCTGATCATCACCTATCTGGTGGCGATCGGCGGTTTCACCCACATCATCGTCGGCTCCACGGAGGTGCTCTATCTGGTGTTCGACGGCAAGGTGAGTTTCGGCGTCTATCTGCTCGACTTCGTACTGCCGGTGCTGTCGGGCAACGTGGTGGGCGGCACCTTCATCTTTGCCCTGATCAGTCATGCCCAGATTCGCAGCGACAAGTGACAAAGAATCAACTATTTCAGTCATCCGGCTGAAAAGACGTCACGCCCAAGCCGACTCCGCCGAAACGGCGGGGTCAGCTACAGCTACCAGGTAAAGTAAATCGACTTTCAAGCAGTGAACATTTATTGAATATCGAGCTGCTTGACTCTCAGTTCGTAGTTATTGACGCCGCTCATCGCCGAGCCGAACTTCTGCCCTTGTACCCAGACCCGATACCGGCCGGGCTCGAGCACGGTCTTGATATCCACATCGCCGTTGAAGCCTTCGCCCTTGTCCTTGGCGACCACTTCATCCTGCTCGTTGAGCACCCGCGCCTCGATGCGATAGTTGCTCTCGTCGTCGGCGAAGGTCGAAGTGGTGATGGCAACGGTGCCCGCCTGAGCCACCTCGAAGGTCAGCACCTCGCCCTTGGCGCGAATCTTGACGTCCGTGACGATCTCGTCGAAGCCACGCTCCGGCGTCGCCGCTTCGCCGGTTTCCGAAGCTTGAGAGGAAGCGGCGGCAGGCATGCCTTGTGACAAGCCGGATGGTTCAGCCGGGGATTCGGCGGAAGACGAAGCTTGCTCGCTGATCGCGACATCACCGGGCCTGGGATCAGTTGAGGCTTGCTCGATCGGCTCGCGCTCGACAGGGGCATTATCGCTTGACGCCTTGGCACTCGCTGCCACCGCACCGCCGGCGGCCAGGGGCACCACGGATTCGCTGCTTCTCACGAAAGCGGTGCTGCGGCCATCCTTGCCCGGGCCGCCGAAGACGATGCCGCCGCCGTCGTCGATACCTTCCGCCAGTTGCCGGCCCTGGGCATCCTGGCCGGACACAGTGACAAAGAAGCCGTCGCCGCGGTTGCTCTTGGCGCCGAACTTGTAGCCCTGCACCTCCAGCACGTAGTCGCCGGGTTCCAGGCGCTGGCTCATTTCCAGCCCGCCCTGGCGCCCCAGCCCCTGGCCTTCCGCGATCACCTGGCCCTGGCTGTCCAGCAGCCTGGCCTCGATACGGTTGTCCGGGTTTTCTCCCGCCGGCACGTGACTTTCGAAGGTATAGACGCCGGGGGTTTTCACCTGAAAGTCATGCCGGTTCCAGCGGCCGTAGAGGAAATCCCGGCTGCGGGCGTCGTTTTCGGATTTCAGAAAGCCGGTCAGATCCAGCGGTTCCATGGACGCGCGGCGTTTCTCCGCCGCGGCGCTGTCGCTTTCCGCCAGTACCGCGCCGGCGTGGCTCAGGCTCAGCGCCAGCAGCACCGCAGTGGCCGTCTTGGTGGAAACAAACGTGGTGGGAAATTTGCGTTTCATCGATCACCTCATGAAAAAAGCCGACCCCAAGGGATCGGCTTTCGATATCAGTCCAACTCGGGGCAGGGTCGGATGATACCCCTGCATCAAGCGGGATTAGAACAGATAGACGGCACCCACGGCGACACCGTCACCTTCGTCGTCCGTACGATCGTAGAGCGCACCTTCAACGAAAGTGTACATGGCGTCGGAGATATTGTAGGTGGCACCCAGGATGATCTCGTTGTAGCTCTCGTCCTCGCGCTCGCTCGGCCAGTCGCCGCTGGTCAACGCATCGTCTGCGGTATCGAGGAAGTCTCCGCCACCTACGTCGACATACTGGTAGGAGCCGTAGAGATCGCCCATGCCGTTGCCGTAGCCGTAGCGGGCACCCAAGGCGTAATAGTTAGTATCCGCCAAGGTATCGTTATCGGACTTGAAACGCTCTGCCTTCAACGCAACGCGCAGGGTATCCCAGGTATACTGACCGGTGATACCGTACTGCTCACCGGCTTCGAAATCACCGCTGCCAATATCATTCCCATCGCTATCTACGGCAGAGTAGCTACCGTCGTTATTATCCAGGTTGTCGTAGACTGCGGCGATGGAGAAGTTGCCCACTTCGTACTTCAAGCCGCCGAAGAAGGAAGCATTGCTGCTATCCTCACCAGTGACCGTAATCTCGTCGCCAAGTGAGTTAGTTCCAGTGACTGTATCATCGCCATCGAATTCCGCGTCCCCTTTGTACTGGGTACCCACGGCGAATTGCAGACCGCCCAAGGACGGTGACATGTACTGCAGCTTGTCGCCTTCGCGATTCTCGACACCCAAGATACGACCATTGGAGTCGGAGACGTCGAAGTATTCGTTGTTGGAGATCGGGTCCTGAATCCAGTCGTCGATCAGCGGGTCCCAAGAACCCAGGCGCGCGTCACCGAAGTTGCCCTTCAAGCCCAGGTAGGCCTGGTCGCCGGTGTTGATACCGCCGGGGGCGCCCTTGGCTTGGTCCGCGTCGAATTCCCACTCCGCCTTGAAGTAGCCGGTCAGGCCATTCATGATCACGTGCTCGCCGGTCACGCCGATGGTGGAGCCGTTATCGAAGATTTCGTCTTCCGCTTCGGTTCCCTGATAGATATCATTACCTACGCCTGGAACGTCTTCAAACTGGGCGGTTTCGATGGACTTGTAAGCCAACTGGATGTTGCCGTACAGGTCGAGCTTGGTGCCGTCCTGGTTGTAGACAGTAGCGGCGGAGGCGGCTCCGGCGGAAGCGGCCAAGGCGCCGGCGATAGCAGTCACCAATAGTGTCTTTTTCATTGCTGTAATCCTTTCACTAGCTTGCTGTTTCGATCGTTTTTACTGCGTTTTTTCTGCAGTTTCGGGTCGGCCGGTATCTTGGTAATGGTTCTCGGCCTTGTTGTTTTCGTTGCTCGCAGGGAAACCATATACCGGGATTTTTAAGAACGCAACAAGAAAAAAACACTGTTTCCAAATTATTTTGAATTTTTTTTTGGAACCCTTTCACCAAAACGCCATCAAAGCCCGGTTTGAACGAAAAAACCTTGATTTAACCGTGGTTTGCGACGTCCCGCGAAAAAATTGCTACTTCTGGTGCTTGGCGATCAAGGCGCTGAGCTTCTGCTCGAAACTTTGCGGCTCCGGGGGTTTAGCTTCGGGTTTGCTCGTTTGCCGGCGGGTCCTGTGACGGGATTTCTTCGTCGCGCCAACCGGCTCGTGCTGCTGGGCGGCTGGCTCGCTTTTCGCCGCCCTTGCAGGCGCCGCGTCCGTCTGTTTCGCCGCTTTTTGAGCGTCATTGCGCTTGGCGCGCAGTTCCTCGAGCTTCTTGCGGGCGTGCTCCGCTTCCCCGGCGCCGACCAGGCCGGCGGCCTCGCCGTCCAGCCCGACCCGCTCGGCCCCTTCCCGCACCGCCTTGAGATAGCGCGGCAGATGCACGTAGCAGGCCAGCGCCCGACGCACGAGCTTTTCCGGCCAGGGTTCCCGGGCCAGCAGCTCTTCATGAATACCGATCTTCAATGGCCGGGTGTGGCCCTTGAAGAAGGTTTGCGTGTAGCGCCGGTACCACTGACTCAGCAGCGCCTGGGGAGACGGCGCGTCTTGAGTGGCGGTTTCCGGGGTCATGGCCTCCGGCTGTGACTGCGGCGTCGGTTCGGCCAGCGGCGCCACCGGCGCAGCGGCCTGGCTTTCGTCCACAGAGGTCGCCTTGTCTTCCGTCGTCGTTTCCGGGGCCGATGAGGTTTCCGAAGGCAGATCGCGGCGCGGGCGGCGCTCCATCAGCGCGGCGAAGCCCTTGCTGCGGGCCGGGGCCAGGGAGGCCCGCGTGGTTCTGGCCTGCTCTGCCAGTTGAGTCATCTGTGCCAGCAGCTCGCGGCTGTGGCGTTCCAGTTCCTGGTTGCGAGCCTCCAGCCTGGCGATTCGCCGGCGGGCCTCGAGCAGCTCGAGGCTACGATCTCGCGCATGCCGCTCCAGGGAAGTGAAGAGTGCATTCATGCGTTCGTTGGCCAAGGCATGCCCTCCTTGCAGGTAGTTCTTTCCATGTCGATAGGTCGGTCAAGTATCACGGAGCAATCTCTCGTCAGGTACGGCGCCGGTAGGTCACGAAGGCGTAATCCGGCTGGCCGTCGACCGGGGTGCCGGGCACGCGCTCCACTTCTTGCCAGGCGGCGGCATCCACGGCGGGGAAGCAGGCGTCGCCGTCGAGTTCCAGGGCGATTTCCGTCAAATATAGCCGCTGCGCCAGGCTCAGCGCCTGAGTGTAGATTTGCGCGCCGCCTATCACCATGATTTCTTCCGCTCCGCTCTCCAGCGCCCTTTGGTCCGCCAGGGCCAGGGCGTCTTCCAGATCGTGACATACCTCGACACCGGACGGATGAAAGGTTTCGCTGCGGGTCACCACGATATTCAGGCGACCGGGAAGCGGCCTGCCGATGGAATCGAAGGTCTTTCGCCCCATCACCAGAGGCTTGCCCTGGGTCTTGCGCTTGAAAAACCTGAGGTCTTCCGGCAGATGCCAGGGCATTTGATTGTCGACGCCGATCACGCCGTTGCGGGAGCGCGCGGCGATCATCGCCACCGGCGTGCGTAGCTGGCTCATACCGCCACCTCCGCCTTGATCGCCGGATGCGATTCGTAGCCTTCGATGGCGATATCCTCGAAGCGAAAGGCGAACAGATCGCGAACGTCCGGATTCAATCTCAGCTGCGGCTCGCCGAGCGGCGAGCGGGAAAGCTGCCGCTGCGCCTGTTCCAGATGATTGAGATAGAGATGGGCGTCCCCCAGAGTGTGAACGAACTCCCCCGGCGCCAGATCGCAGACCTGGGCCACCATGCAGGTCAGCAGCGCATAGCTTGCGATATTGAAGGGCACGCCGAGAAAGATATCCGCGCTGCGCTGATAGAGCTGACAGGAAAGCCGCCCTTCGGCGACGTAGAACTGAAACAGGCAGTGACAGGGCGGCAGCGCCATCTCTTCCACCTGGGCCGGGTTCCAGGCGGAAACCAGCAGACGGCGGGAGTCCGGGTTGTCGTGAATCTGCTCCACCACCCGAGCGATCTGATCGACATGGCCGCCCCGGGGGTCCGGCCAGCTGCGCCATTGATAGCCGTAGACGGGCCCCAGCTCTCCCTGCTCGTCCGCCCACTCGTCCCAGATGCTGACGCCGTTTTCCTGAAGATAGGCGATATTGGTGTCGCCGCCCAGAAACCACAGAAGCTCGTGGATGATCGAGCGCAGGTGCAGCTTCTTGGTGGTCACCAGCGGGAAGCCCCGGGACAGATCGAAGCGCATCTGATGGCCGAACAGGCTGCGGGTGCCGACCCCGGTGCGATCGTGCTTGACCACACCGTGATCCAGCACCTGACGCATCAGATCCAGATAGGGCTGCTCCAGGGCCGGCCTGCGCTTCTCGCCATCGGCGGGATCGGAAATAGCGGGGGCGGAAGTCATACAGGATACCTTGACGAAAGAGTGCCTTGACGAAGGTTTCAGGCTTTCAGGCCGGCTGCGGCTCACTGGCAGGAGGATAATCCACCGACTGGCGACGAGACCAGACAATCAGCGCAATTCCGGCGATCATCATCGGCAATGTCAGCAACATACCCATGGTCAGCCAGTCGAAGGCGATGAAACCCAGCTGCGGGTCCGGCAGGCGGACGAACTCCACGCCGAAGCGAAACACGCCGTAAAGCAGCAGAAACAGGCCGGAAACCAGACCGCGACGGCGCGGCCGGCTGGAGACCCACCACAGGATGATGAACAGCACCAGGCCTTCCAGTAGCGCCTCGTAAAGCGATGACGGATGGCGCGGCGGTCCGCCAAGCTGCGGGAACACCATGCCCCAGGGCAGCTCGGTCACCCGGCCCGGCAGCTCGTGATTGATGAAGTTGCCGATGCGCCCGGCGCCCAGGCCGACCGGCACCATGGGGGCGATGAAATCCGTCAGCTGGAAGAAGCCCAGACGACGGCGGCGGGCGAATAGCCAAACGGCGATCAGTACGCCGATCAGGCCGCCGTGAAAGCTCATGCCGCCATCCCAGATCATGAAGAGCCAGAGCGGATTGGCCAGCAGCTGTTCGGTGCCGTAGAACAGGGCGTAGCCGGCGCGACCCCCCAGCACCACCCCCAGGGCGACATAGAAGATCAGGTCGCCGATATCGTCATTGCTCAGCCCGACGCGCCAGGCGCGCCGACGCCCCAGCCACCAGGCAACGATAAAGCTGATCACGTACATCAGCCCGTACCAGTGGACCTTGATGGGTCCAAGAGCGATAGCGACGGGATCGATATTCGGGTAGGTCAACATGCGAAAGCCTTGATTCTTGACTAATACTCTTGATTGGCGAAACGGGCGGCCTGCAAGAGCGATTCACAAAAGGAACCGCAGCCCGACGATCAGCAGCAGCGCGGCGAATGCCAGGCGCAGCACCCGGGCCGACAGCACGTGGGCCAGATGCACGCCAAGCCTGGCGAAAGGCACGCTGGCCAGCACGATACCCAGAAAGGCCGGCCATAAAACGAAACCCGTGGACCAGGGCGGCAACAGCGGCTCACCCCAGCCGGTGATGATGAAGGTCAGAGCGCCGAACAGCGCGATGGGCAGCCCGCAGGATGACGAGGTGCCCACCGCCTGGGGCATCGGCGCGCCGCAGCGGGAAAACCAGGGCACGCTCAAGGTGCCGCCGCCGATGCCGAACAGCGCGGATACCGCGCCGATCACGCCCCCGGCCACGCCCATCACAGGACGCGAAGGCTCCACGCTGCCGGGTTTGGGCGCCATTCCCGTGGCCATCTTGAGAGCCACCGCGATGACGAAAACGCCGAAAAGCGTCCCCAGCACGCCGCCGGACAGGCTGCCGGCGATGAACACCCCGAGAATGGCCCCAAGCATCAGCCCCGGCAGCATGGCCAGGAACCAGTCCCGGCGCACGCTGCCGCGCTGAAAATGGCCCCAGGCGGAAGAGGCGCTGGTGATCACGATGGTCGCCAGGGAGGTGCCGATGGCCAGATGCATCGTCACTTCCGGCGCGACCCCCTGTATCCCGAAGGCGAACACCAGAGCCGGCACGATGATCAAACCGCCCCCCACGCCGAAAATCCCCGCCATGGTGCCGGCGATCGCTCCCAACAGCAGGTAACCCGCCAAGGTGGTCAACAGGGTTATCACACCCGCCCTCTCCCGGAAATCGTATCGGGGGACGAGTTTACGCGGCGAGGCGGGGAAAGTCATCGCGCGGGACTTGTCCCATGTCTTTCAAGCGTGATCGGCAGCGGCGAATTTGGGAATATGGTTTTGCTCTCGGCTTTGCGCTCGACAAAGATCGTAGTTGGCCTGCATGACCAGCCAGTGTCGCGCTTCGCCGATACCGCCATGCTCGAGCCGAACGGCGAAGTCCGAGGATATGCCGGCATGTTCATGCAGAATGCGAGAAACCGCATTACGCGACATACCAAGCTTCTTGGAAAATTCCGTAACGGAAAGCCCCAGCGCCGGCACGATACGGCGGCGCAGTATACGACCCGGATGCGGCGGGTTTCTCATCGCCATGGCTAAAGTCTCCTAAATTTTTAAACTGATAATTCTTGTTTAAATTCTTTTTAAAACAAAGAAGTTAGCTTTGATATACGTATTGCGATATCTCCCCAAGCAACATCTTTCAATCAATGATAATCTTCGTAATCGACTTGATCTGCGTCTTCTCCATCGAACGTGAAAGTCACAACCCAGTTGCCATTGACATGCACCGAATAGTAGCCCTTGCGATTGCCTGTCAACTCGTGAAAGTCGTTACCCGGCAGGTTCATTTGCCGAGGATTTGATGCCGCATCCAGCGCTGCCAGAATGTCTTCCAAATCTTCAACGTGGTTGGGTTGCACACCTTGACGCTGTCCCTTCTCATAAAGACGCTTCAAGCCTTTATGCTTTATTTTTTTGATCATTACATGGTTCCAATTCCTTTGACGTCCTCCCCGCCCTAAAGGACGGGGATTCCAACTTCTTGAGGGCAACGTCCTGCCCCGAGACTGAGGATATTCCGGGCCGCATTCACGTCCCGGTCGTGGAGTACACCACACTCCCCGCACTCCCAGTCTCTTACTCGCAACCCGTTGACGCCCTGCGGCCCACTAAGCGAGCCGCACGACGAACAAGCGCGGGTGGTGTTGGTTTCGCGAACGACCTTGAAGACGATGCCTGCGTGAGCGCATTTATATGCCAGCATCGTTTTCAATTGCGACCAGCCGGCGTCGTAGACGCTTTTGGCCATCTTGGTCTTCGCAAGTTTGGTTGAGGAAACATCGCCCACGACGATTTCGCCGTACTGGCTGACGAGCTTCCGGGAAAACTTGTGCTGCGCGTCCTTGCGCCGGTTCTTGATCTTGGCGTGGATCGCCTTGACCCGGCGCTTGTTGCCAGCACGTTGGGCTGTCGCCAACTTGTCTTCCATGCGACGGTAGAAGCGGCTGTTTTCCAGCTTTCCGCCGTCGCTGCAAGTGGCCACGTCCTTCAGGCCCAGGTCGATGCCAACGGCGCCCTGTCCCGCGGATGGCTGTACATCGACCTCGACAGCCACGTTGAAGTACCAGCGGCCTCGGCTGTCTTCGCTGAAACTGCCAGCACGGAACTTGTATTTCGACAGGCCGTAGCTATCCCAAACCGTGAAATGGCTGCCGTTGTGGAATACCTGCCCGTTCTTCCACTTGGCCGCGCCGGTATTGACCGGCACCCAGCCGAGAGAGCGACGCACGCCCCGGGACTTGCGCCACTGTAGGCGAGTCTTCTTGAACTGCTTGCGACGGGTGACGTATTCGGCGGCAACACACTGCAAGGTCTGGCTGTGCAGGCCGAGGGCCTTGCCGGCCCCCTGGGTATAGGGGTGCATGTCGTAGGCAGACAGAAACAGCCCTTTCTCCCGCATGGCTCGGGAAGACAGTTCGTTGAGGTAGTTCCAGACAAAATTCACGCCGCGAGCCATGCGGTTAAGCTCGGCGGCGTGCTTGTCCTTCACTCGAACCTTGAGGGTCTTGGTCTGTTTCATGCCTTCGAATATACTTGGTCCATGAACACGAAACAATCTATCAGAACAGGCAGACACTGCGTTTTTAAACTCCATGCCCACTTGGTCTTTGTCACCAAGTATCGGGGCAAGGTGTTCACCGGCGCGCATCTCAAATCCCTCGAATTGCTTTTCGACCGAGTGTGTCGAGACTTCGAGGCAGAGCTAAAGGAGTTCAACGGTGAAACCGACCACGTCCACCTGCTCGTCAACTTTCCGCCCAAGGTGGCGGTATCCAAGCTGGTGAATAGCTTGAAGGGAGTATCCAGCCGACGGATGAAGTTGCTACACCCTGAACTGGTGCAGCTCGCCTACCGGAAGAACTCGCTGTGGAGCCCAAGCTACTTTGGGGGAAGTGTCGGAGGCGCACCCTTGAGCATGGTCAAACAATACATTGAGCAGCAATCGAGGCCGGACTAGGGAGCGCTCTCGCGCTCCTCGCTATCCATCCTCGCACTAGAAGTACGAGGTTTTTCGCGATGTTCGATAATGTCACTTGCTCCGACTGTAATCTGTAACGCGCCAAGGGTCAATCTGAAGCGTCATCCTTTCTTGCACATCGCGCTCCGTTGGGTATGGTAAGCGCATGTGTCTTATCGCTTTCGATTATCGGCCTCGTGCCGCCACGCCTTTGCGCCTGATCGCCAATCGAGACGAGCAGCATGCTCGGCCCGCGGCGGCGCTGGATTTCTGGGGGGACGTCCCGGACATTCTCGGGGGCCGCGATCTGCAGGCCGGCGGCAGCTGGCTGGCGGTGCATCGAAGCGGTCGCCTGGCGGCGGTGACCAACGTACGCGATCCGCGTATCGAGGTGGCGCCAGACGCGCCCAGCCGAGGCGAGCTGGTACACGACGCGCTTGAATGCGCGGACCTCGAGACATGGCTGGAAGAACTGGCGGCGAGCGAGGCGCGGCGCTACGCGGGTTTCAATCTGTTGGCAGGACGGCTGGACGCGAACGGCCTCGCCCTCTGGCATCTGCACCGAGGATATCGAGAAATCGCGTTGGGCCGGATCACCCCGGGGCTGCACGGGATTTCCAACGCGAGCCTGGATACCGCCTGGCCCAAGCTGCTCAAGGCCTGTCAGGGGCTGGAAACCAGCCTTGTCGGAAACGCCTGGCCAGATGCTGCGCTGGAAACGATGCGGGACGATCGCATCATCGAAGACGCCACGCGGCTGCCGGATACCGGCGTCGGCCTTGCCCTGGAGCGCCGGCTCTCACCCCCGTTCATTCTCGGTGACGTCTACGGTACCCGAGCCACTACCTGGGTTTCCTGGCACGCGAACGGCGAGATCGAGATCGGCGAGCGGCGTTTCGCTCCGGAAGGCGTTTTCCTGGGCGAAACCCGACAATGCATGCAAACCCGCTGAAGCAAGTCGGCTAGTCCTTGGGGGGAAGCAGATGCGCCAGCTGCCACTCGGCAAGGCGCGCTTCCAGATGTTGCCAGACCTCCGAGCAGGTCGTCAGTTGCAGCACTTCATCCACCAGCGCCCGAGCATTGGCCAGAGAGACTCGCCGAATGGCGGCACGCACTCGAGGCAGATTCGGCGTGTTCATGGAAAGCGCATCGAAGCCCATTCCCATCAACAGCAAGGCGCCGGCGGGATCGCCGGCCAGCTCGCCGCAAACCGCGATGGGCATCTCGAGCGCCGCCGCCTCCCTGGAGGCTCGGGCCAAGGCCGTCAGCACCGCCGGATGACAGGCGTCGTAAAGCCCGGCGACCCGAGGGTTGTTGCGATCCACCGCCAGCAGATACTGGGTCAGGTCGTTGCTGCCCACGGAGAAGAAATCCACCCGTTCCGCCAGCGCCGGCAGCTGATAGAGCGTCGCCGGCACCTCGAGCATGACGCCAATTCTGGGCCTCTCGACGGTAATACCGTCTTCGTTCAGCTCCCGCTGAGCGCGCTCGATCAAACGCAGGGTCGTATCCACCTCGTCGATGCTGGTGATCATCGGCAGCAGAATGCGCAGGTTACCCAGCCCCTGGGAGGCGCGCAGCATGGCCCGCAGCTGCACCATCAGCACCTCCGGATGATCGAGAGTGACGCGAATGCCCCGCCAGCCCAGGAAAGGGTTGGTCTCGTCGATGGGGAAATACGGCAGGTCCTTGTCGCCGCCGATATCCAGGGTACGCATGACCACCGGCAGCGGCGCGAATCCCGCCAGCTGCTCACGATACAGGGTGGTCTGCTCCTGCTCGCCGGGAAAGCGCTCGGTGGTCATGAAAGGCACTTCGGTGCGATAGAGACCGACCCCGGCGATGCGCGTCTTGAGCGCAGCCATCAGCTCCGTGGCCAGGCCGGTATTGACCAGCAGCGGCAACGCATGGCCGTCCGGGGTCACGCAAGGCAGATCCTGCTCGTTTTCCAGCAGCCGATTCACTGCCTGCTCCTCGGCGATCAGACTTTGATAGTGGCGCTGCATGTCGGCGCTGGGCCTGACGATCAGCCGGCCGCGATGGCCGTCCAGAATCACCGGGGCTTCGTTGAGCCGGGGCAGCGGCAGATCCACCATGCCCAGCACCGTGGGGATCCCCATGGCCCGGGCCAGAATCGCCACGTGGGAATTGCTCGAGCCACGCAAGGCCACCAGACCCGCCAGCTTGTGTCGCGGCACTTCCCCCAGGATCGCCGCACTGATCTCGTCTCCCACCAGAATCGACTGCTCCGGGAAGGATTCCGGCGTCTGCGGATTGTCTTCCTGAAGATGTGCCAGTACCCGCCTCCCCAGATCGCGGATATCCGCCGCCCGCTCCCGCAGGTAGTCGTCGTCGACCCGCTCCAGATACTGCACGTGACGGCGTACCACGTCCGCCAGCGCGCCGGGGGCCCACTGGCCTTCCTCAATGCGTTTTTCCACTTCCTGGCCCAGCGAGGCGTCGCTGAGTATCTGCTGATAGACGTCGAACAGCGCCAGCTCCTGGGAACTGATACGCCCGATCAGCCGTGCAGCGGTGGCCTGGAGCTCATCGCTGACCTGGCGAATGGCGTTTCTCAGACGCCGGACTTCGTCGGCGATATCCGTCGGCACCAGATCCGGTACGCCGTCCAGGTCCGCCGGCGGCGAGATAACCACCGCTGTGCCGATCACCCGGCCCGGCGACGCCGCCACGCCGCGAAACACCGCCTGGCCGGAAGGATCCGTAGGGCAATTCAAGGCGCCGGTGGCCAGGGCATGCGCCAGCACCCCACCGAGCTGCGCGGCCATGGTCACCAGGAACGCTTCGTCGCCTTCGTCGTAGCGACGGTTGTCCTGCTGCTGCACCACCAGCACGCCGAGCATGTGGCGCTGATGAATGATGGGCACGCCGAGAAAGCTCGAATAGCGTTCCTCGCCGGTTTCCGGGAAATAGCGAAAACTGGGATGGGCGGTGGCGTCCTCCAGGTTCAAGGGTTCCTCGCGCTCGGCGACCCATCCCACCAGTCCGTCGCCCAATCGCAGGGACACCCGTCCCACCGCCTGAGGCTTGAGGCCGATGGTTTCCATCAGCACCAGGCGCTCCAGCTCCGTATCGTATAAATAGAAGGAACAGACGTCGGTCTGCATGGCCTTGCGGGTACGCCGCACCATGGTCGACAGGGCCGCTTCCAGGGTGCGAGCCCCGTTGACTTCCTGGACGATACGGCGTAGCACGTCGAGCATGGCCATTCAGTCACCGTCCCCCAGGGCCAGGCGCTGCGCCCGCGGGGCCAACTCGCGCAGCGCGCGGCGATAGACTTCCCGCTTGAAGGACACCACCTGCCCCAGCGGATACCAGTAGCTCACCCAGCGCCAGCCATCGAACTCCGGCTTGGCCGTGGTATCCACACATACCCGGCTATCCTGACAACGAATCTTCAGCAGGAACCATTTTTGCTTCTGGCCGATACATACCGGCCTTGAATGCGTTCTAATCATGCGTCGGGGCAGGCGGTAACGTAGCCAACCGCGAGTACAGGCAAGCATTTCCACATCAGCGGCGGTCAAGCCGATTTCCTCTTCCAGCTCTCGATACAGAGCTTGATGGGGCGTCTCGTTTGCCTTGATGCCTCCCTGGGGGAATTGCCATGCGTTCTGCCCTACCCGACGCGCCCAAAGCAGCTGCCCTTGCCGGTTGGCTATGATAATGCCAACGTTAGGGCGAAAGCCGTCAGCGTCGATCACGGACTTCACCTTGATAAGTCTAGTATTGGAACCATTCTTCCATAAAGCTCGAAAGCGCATCAACAACTTAAGCGTGGCATTGCCCATGAGCCTTGATGCGTTTACCGACGACGCCGTGGGCGGTATTGCCGCAGGGTGCGGTGCAGCGTATATAAAAATGCGCTACGGTCTGCAATAATTCTCGACGCTTTCCCGTTACTTTTTATATTGGCATGAATAGCTCCGCAGCGCGGCGGCTATCGATCATTCGTCACCAAGGAGCCTGCCTTGAGCCTGGCCATCTTCGATCTCGATAATACCTTGCTGGGTACCGACAGCGATCACGCCTGGGGAGAATTCCTGCTGGAACAAGGCGCCGTGGACCCGGTGAACTATCGAGAAACCAATGAACGCTTCTATCGCCAATATCAGCAGGGCTCCCTGGATATCCACGCCTACCTGGCCTTCGCCTTGCAGCCGCTGGCGAACAACACCCCGGAGCAGCTGGCCGCCTGGCATCAGCAGTTCATGGCGGGCAAGATCGAGCCGCATATTCTGATCAAGGGCGAGGAACTGCTGGCACGCCATCGCGCCAAGGGCGATCATCTTTTGATCATCACCGCCACCAACCGCTTCATCGCCGGGCCGATCGCCGAACGTCTCGGGGTGGACGACTTGATCGCCGTGGAACCGGAAGTGATCGACGGGCGCTATACCACCCGAATCAGCGGCACACCCAGCTATCGAGAAGGCAAGATCGAGCGGCTGGAGCAGTGGCTGGAACATCAGGACATCACCCTCGACGGCGCCTGGTTCTACAGCGATTCCCACAACGACCTGCCGCTGCTGGAACGGGTGGACAACCCGGTGGCGGTGGACCCGGACGAAATATTGCGTCGGGAAGCCGAAAATCGCGGCTGGCGGATCATCACGCTGCGGGACTGAACACTATTAACCTGGCAATCAAATAGGTCATCCTGACCTCTTTGATTGTCGCCCCCGCCACACTGGCGCAGATCAGTGAATCTGCTGGTGTGACGCGGGCTCGCGCCGACCTACCGGCCGGCGGCGGCACTTCCCTGTGCCGCAATTAACCCGACATAAATGCTTGCAGGGTTAATAAAAAGCCTCGCCGGCGGATACCGGCGAGGCTTTTTTCATGCTTTTACGGCGAGATTATTTGCCGAACAGGTGCTTCACGGCTTCTCGCTCTTCACGCAGCTCGTCTTCCGTGGCCTTCATGCGAGAGCGGCTGAAGTCGTCGATTTCCAGACCCTCGACGATCTTGTACTTGCCGCCGTCGCAGGTCACCGGGTAGCCGTACATGATGCCGGGCTCGATGCCGTAGCTGCCGTCGGAAGGTACCGCCATGCTCACCACGTAGCCTTCGGTACCCAGCGCCCAGTCGCGCATATGGTCGATAGCGGCGGAAGCGGCGGAGGCGGCGCTGGAGGCGCCCCGGGCCTTGATGATGGCGGCGCCACGCTGCTGCACCGTGGGGATGAAGTCGTTCTCGTACCAGTCCTGATCCACCTGATCCAGGGCGGGCTTGTCGTCCACCTTGCAGTGAGAGAGATCCGGGAACTGGGTGGAACTATGGTTGCCCCAGACGATCACGGTCTTCACATCGTTGGCATGCTTGCCGAGCTTCTGGGCCAGCTGGCTCTTGGCGCGGTTGTGATCCAGACGCACCATGGCGGTGATCTGACCGGAGGGAATGTCCGGTGCGTTTTCCGCGGCGATCAGCGCGTTGGTATTTGCCGGGTTGCCGACCACCAGCACCTTGACGTCGCGCTTGGCGTTGTCGTTGAGCGCCTTGCCCTGCACGGAGAAGATTTCCGCGTTGGCTTCCAGCAGGTCCTTGCGCTCCATGCCCGGGCCGCGGGGCCGGGAACCGACCAGCAGGCCGTAGTCGATGTCCTTGAAAGCCACGTTGGGATCATCCGTGGCGACGATGTCACGAACCAGCGGGAAGGCGCAGTCGTTGACTTCCATCACCACGCCCTCGAGGGCGTCCATGGCCTGGGGAATCTCGAGCAAATGCAGGATGACCGGTTGCTTGGGACCCAGCAGGTCGCCGGCGGCAATTCGGAAGATAAGCGAATAGCTGATCTGCCCGGCGGCGCCGGTAATGGCAATACGTACGGGTTCCTTCATCATTGGCTCCTTGAAATAGCGCGGGATGTCGATCGCGAAGCGTTGGCCCGGGAGGCAAGTACGAACCGCCACAGGCGCAAACAAAGCGGTCTAGTGGGTAAAGCGGTCTATCTAGTAGGTAGTGCAATGCGTTTCGATAGTATGCCTGCAGTGCACAAAACTCAATGCCGCCAAAGGTGGTGGAAACACTGAGCCCATCGAGTGGTCCAACAAGCCGCGTTTGACCTTGCCGCGACAAACGGACCTTGTGCTGGTGTCGTATCCAGGCCCGGGGCTGGGCTATTCTGTGGCGCTTCTTGCTTTATCATCGCACCTTCTTTTTATCGCTAAGGATGTCTGAATGCCGCGTCGCTCCACCGTCTCCTACCTGCTCGCCGTCGTTCTGACACTATTGCTGCTGCTATGGCTGGCGTTCGGCAATCTTCAGGCGTTTCGCGACGAGGCGCCGGAAAGCGCAGCACAGGAAGACGACTCGGCGGGGCTGGCGCGGGTCGAAGTCCGCCTGGACGAGGCGCAGGACTACCAGCCGACGCTGCTCGCCCAAGGCAGTCTCACCGCGCGACAGGCCATCGACCTGCGGGCGCGCATCGAGGGTCGCGTCCAGCGGCTGCCGGTCAAGCAAGGTGCCCGTGTGAAAGAAGGTACCGTACTGCTCGAACTCGATCAGGAGGATCTGCCGCAGCAGCTGGCCCGGGCTCAGGCAGAACTCGAGTCCGCCCGGGCGGAATACGAAGGCGCCAGGAGTCTGGAAAAGCGCGATCTGATTTCCCGCACGGAACTATTGAAATTCACCACGGAACTGGCCCAGGCCCAGGCGGAAGCCGCCAGTCTGCGGGAAGCCTTGGCCAAGACCCGCCCCCAGGCGCCTTTCGCCGGCATTCTGGATCGTCTGGACGTGGATCCTGGCGATAGCCTGCAAGTGGGCGAGAGCTACGGCCTGCTGATCGACCCCAGCCAGCTGAAGGCGGAGGCCCAGATCCCGCAGCGGGACGCCCAGGGGCTCGAGCCCGGGCTCGAGGTGGAGGTGACCCTGCTGGACGGTCGCACCCTGGAGGGTGAGCTGACCCATGTAGCAAACCAGGCGAATCCTCAGACTCGAAGTTTTGCCGTGGAGGCGCTGAT
This sequence comes from Pistricoccus aurantiacus, assembly GCF_007954585.1. Classification (GTDB taxonomy): domain Bacteria; phylum Pseudomonadota; class Gammaproteobacteria; order Pseudomonadales; family Halomonadaceae; genus Pistricoccus; species Pistricoccus aurantiacus. The sequence continues at coordinate 1,889,982 of NZ_CP042382.1, read as the reverse complement.
CGACAATCCGGACAGCCTGCGCCTGGCCGGCGCCAGCGCGACGCTGCGTATCGCCAGACCCAGCCGTCAGGCCCATGCGCTGTCGCCGGCGCTGCTGGTACTCGACGACAAGGGCCGGCTCGGGGTCAAGGCGGTAGACGACCAGCAGCAGGTGGTCTTTCATCCGGTGACCCTGCTTTCCGCCACCAGCGAGCGCGCTTGGGTCAGCGGCATCCCGGAAAAATTGCGCCTGATCACGCTAGGCGGCGGTTTCGTCGAGCCGGGCGAACGGGTCGAGGTGGTGGACGCCGCTTTGCCCCGAGAGTCCTGAGCATGCGCGCGCTGATTCAGGCGGCCATCGATCGCACCCGCACGACGCTGATGCTGCTGATCTTTCTGCTGGTGGCCGGAGTCATGGCCTACCGAGCGATTCCCAAGGAAGCCAACCCGGACGTGGCCATTCCGATGATCTACGTCTCCGTGGTGCTGGAAGGGGTCAGTCCGGAGGACGGCGAGCGCCTGCTGGCTCGGCCGCTGGAGCAGGAGCTGCGCAGCATCGAAGGGCTCGACAAGATGACCTTCCAGACCGGGGAGGGCTTCGCCTCGGTGATCCTCGAGTTCGACGCCGGCTTCGACGCCCGCCAGGCGCTGATGGACGTGCGGGAGCAGGTGGATATCGCCAAGAGTTCCCTGCCTACCGAAGCGGAGGAACCTCGAGTCATGGAGATCAACGTGGGGCTGTTCCCGGTGATGTCCATCGGCCTTTCGGGGCCGCTGGATCAGCGCCAGCTGCTTACCGCGGCAAGGCGCCTCAAGGAAGCTATCGAAGGTATTCCTCAGGTGCTGGAAGTGGACATCGGCGGCGAGCGGGAGGAGTTGATGGAGATCGTCGTCGATCCGCTGGTGCTGGAAAGCTACGGCGTGGATTTCGATACCCTGTTCAACCGGGTCTCCCGCAACAACCGGCTGGTGGCGGCGGGAAGCCTGGATACCGGCGCTGGACGCCTGTCCTTGAAGGTGCCCGGGGTCATCGAAGACATCGAGGACGTGCTTGAGATACCGGTCAAGGTGGACGGCGATCAGGTAGTGACCTTCGGCGACGTGGCGCAGATTCGCCCCACCTTCAAGGATCCGGAGGGCTTTGCCCGCATCGACGGCCAGCCGGCGCTGGTGCTGGAAATCTCCAAGCGCGCCGGGGCCAACATCATTGCCACCGCCAGCGCGGTGCGAGAGCTTTTGAAGGAGGCGGAGCCGCTGTTTCCCGAGGGACTCGAGACGGACATCATCATGGACCAGTCCCAGACCGTGGAAGATCTGCTCTCGGAGCTGCTCAACAACGTGATGGCGGCGGTGGTCATGGTCTTGATAGTGATTCTCGCCAGCATGGGGGCCAGCGCCGCGATGATGGTGGGACTGACCATTCCCGGCGCCTTCCTGAGCGGCATTCTGATGATCTGGGCCATCGGCTTCACCCTGAACATCGTCGTGCTGTTCGCACTGATCCTGGTGGCAGGCATGCTGGTGGACGGGGCCATCGTGGTCAGTGAACTGGCGGATCGCCATCTCGCTCAGGGCCAGCCGCGCAAGGAAGCCTGGGCGAACGCCGCCACTCGCATGGCCTGGCCGGTGATCGCCTCCACCGCCACCACGGTGGTGGTGTTCATGCCGCTACTTTTTTGGCCCGGGGTGGTGGGACAGTTCATGAAGTACCTGCCCGCCACGGTAGTGGTGTGTCTGCTGGCGTCACTGGCCATGGCGCTGATCTTCCTGCCGACCCTGGGAGGCGCTTTCAGTCCCGGCAAGGCGCGTGGCTCGGACCACATCACCCGCGGCGGACGCGGCTATCGCCAGCTGCTGGGCAAGCTGATCCGGCATCCCGGCAAGACGCTGCTGGCGGCGATGCTGGGCATGGCGCTGGTCTATACCGCTTACGCGCGCTTCAATCATGGCGTCGAGTTCTTTCCCAGCGTGGAGCCGGACCGGGCCCAGGCCATGGTGCATCTGCGCGGCGACCTTTCCGTTTCCGAGAAGGACGCGGTGGTCCAGCGGGTCGAGTCGCGGCTGCGCAACATGCCGGAAGTCCAGGCGCTTTACGCCCGCTCCTTCGCCACCCCTAACGAACAGCTTGGCGTCGACGTCATCGGCCAACTGAGCTTTCAGCTGATCGACTGGTCCAAACGCCGCCCGGTCGCCAGGATCCTCGCGGACATGCGCGAACGTACGCAAGACATTCCCGGCATCCAGCTGGAATTTCGGCAGCAGGAGCAAGGCCCAAGCGAGGGCAAGCCGATCGAGCTGGAAATCAGCGCCCAGGATCCGGACAAGGTGAATCGAATGGTGGATACGCTGCGCGCCACCATGCGTCGCCTGGGGGGCTTCGAGGATATCGAGGACAACCGCAGCGTGCCCGGCGTGGAATGGCGCATCCAGGTGGACCGGGAGGCTGCGGCGCGCTTCGGTACCGACGTGGCGAGTATCGGCAGCGCGGTACAGCTGATCACCACCGGTTTGCAGGTAGCCACCTATCGCCCGGTGGAAGCCACGGATGAGGTGGACATTCGCGTGCGTCTGCCCAAAGACTGGCGAAGCCTGGACCAGCTGGGCCGGCTGACCATCAACACCAGCCGCGGCCAGGTGCCGATCAGCCAGTTCGTGACCCTGACTCCGGCGCCTAAGGTCGGCAACCTGCGACGAGTGGATGGACGCCGCGCCATTACCCTGGAGGCGGACGTGGCGGAAGGCTATCAGTCCACGGAACGCCTGAAAGCCCTGCAGGAGGAAATCCAGCCGCTGCCGGAAGGCGTCCGGGTGGATATCGCCGGTGAGCAGGAGGACCAGCAGGAAACTTCGCGTTTCCTGGGCTCGGCTTTCCTGATCGCGCTGTTCCTGATGGCGATCATTCTGGTCACCCAGTTCAACAGCCTGTATCAGGCGGGACTGGTGCTGTCTGCCATCGTCTTCTCCACCGCTGGGGTGCTGATCGGCCTGCTGGTCAACGGCCAGCCCTTCGGCATCGTGATGGTGGGAATGGGCATCATCGCCCTGGCGGGCATCGTGGTGAACAACAATATCGTGCTGATCGATACCTACAACGTGCTGCGACGAGAAGGGCTGGAACCCGCGGCGGCGGCGCTGGAAGCCGGCGGCCTGCGCCTGCGCCCGGTGCTGCTCACCGCCATCACCACGGTGCTGGGGCTGATGCCCATGGTACTGGGGATCAACGTCAACCTGCTGGAACCGGCGCTGGGGTTCAACGCCCCCTCCACCCAGTGGTGGACCCAGCTTTCCAGCGCCATCGCCGGCGGGCTGACCTTCGCCACCGCCCTGACGTTACTGCTCACGCCCTGCATGCTGGTGCTGGGCGCCAAGCTGCCTGGCGGCAGGCGCTGACATCCAGTCGAGGATAAAAGGAAACATCTTGGGCGACCATCGTGCTACCTGCGGATTTCTGCCTTGTAACTAAAGCGGTCAGCCCTGCCTTTGGTTGTTCTTACTTCCACGATTCGATCGTTCAATGTGTAGGCAATGCGCTTGAGAACAACAACGGGGGTTCCTTTAGCGATATCCAGTACCTTTGCGGTTTTCGAATCCGCCGCCTCGGCGGTCAAGGTTTCCCCGGCTCGAACCACGGGCACGCCATACCGGTTGAGCACCAATGCATATAAGTAGTCGGGGATATGAATGCTTTCGTCTTCGAGTCCTGGCACGACTGCGGCCGGCCACCAGGAATACTCCACAAGGATGGGACGCTCGCCGATAACCCCTAATCGCTCGATATATACCAGGTCAGAGCCCTCCGCTACACCCAGCCGTTTACAGATATTGCTAGGCCCTTGCTGCAAGCTGCGTGCGGTTGTTTTCTTGTTGATGCGTATGGAACGGCCCTCAGCGTCACCATAGGAAAAAAAGCGGAACAGATTTTTCTCGAAATCGACTCTGGATACATAGGTACCCTTGCCCTGATGTCGAAAAAGCAGCTTCTCCCAGACTAGATTGGTGATGGCCTTTTTAGCGGTACCTGGGCTCACGTTCAGCGCTTTTGCCAGCTGCGCCTCGGAAGGAATCAAGTCGCCGGGAATTAGATGACCCGTGGTAATGAGGGTTCTTATGTGATCCTCGACCATGCGATAAAGAGGCTTGTCTCCTGCCACCTGTAGAGAAGCTGTATAAAATAGCTCTAGGCGATCGGTATCCGCATCCGCTTTCATAGTTTCTCCAAACTATATTAGATATTACTTTTATTTATTGCGACCAAGTTAAAGCACCTAAATTAGCGTGCTTATGAGCATGCTTAAATTTATATAATTAAACAATGAAAATGGATCCTTGCTTATGGTTGTATACATGATATACCTGTATACAAATAAAACTGACTTTCCAGCTAAAAAAGAGACAAAATTTTTTCATCTTCCTTAAGGGGAGACGTTTGACACCTTGGCCAACCTCGGCTATTGGTTAAGTCAAGTATGTTATGTACATGACCTGAAGTGAGATATACACAGACCATCCACTTCCCTAGGCAACAACAATCACACGCCTCTGCAGTAGTTCGAGTGCAGATATTGGAGAGAGGAGTAGTCCGTGGAGCTATTAGAGTACCTACCCCAGGTCTTGAGTGGTTGGAATCTAGTCATCTTGATCGTTGGTACCGTGGTAGGTCTCTTGCTGGGCGCGACCCCTGGCTTGAGCCCTACCATGGCCGTGGCCTTGCTGATTCCCTTTACTTTCCAGATGGACGCTACTTCCGGCCTTATCCTGCTGGGAGTGCTCTACACCTCGACAGTTGCTGGCGGTGCAGTCAGTGCCATCCTGGTCAACATACCCGGTGCGCCAGCCAATATAGCGACGATGCTGGACGGCCACCCGATGGCCAAGAAAGGGCATGCCAGTGAAGCATTACATTATTGTTTCATTAGCTCAGGCATAGGTGGCGTAATTGGTGTGCTGGTACTGATTTTCTTCACCCCGATATTGGTCGGCTTCGCTTTACGTTTCGGTCCGTCGGAATTGTTCTGGATCGCCATACTCGGTATCACGGTCATTGGCTCCTTGGGTAGCTCTTCGGTATTAAAAGGGCTGCTTGCCGGTGCCGTAGGTATCTGGATCTCGCTGATAGGCTTCAATCCGGTCGCCGGCACCGAACGTTTCGTGTTCTCGGAGCACCTCCAAGGCGGTGTCACCATTATCCCTGCGCTTATTGGTCTGTTTGCCATTCCCCAAGTGTTTCAAATGGTCGAAACCGCCAAACGTGGGTTAGGCGGAGAAACCTTCGGAATGGAACATCGATCTATCATGACATCGCTGGTCTACAACCTATCGAAAGTTCGCGCGTTAAGTATAGGCAGCATCGTCGGTACATTGGTGGGGATCATTCCGGGGGCCGGCGGGCAGATAGCTGGGCTGATCGCTTATGACCAAACTAAAAAGTTCAGTCGAAACCCGGATAACTTCGGCAAGGGAGAACCAGAAGGCGTCATCGCATCCGAAAGCGCCAATAATGCAATGGTGGGTGCGTCCTTGGTCCCCATGCTTTCCTTGGGTATCCCTGGCAGTCCCACTGCGGCGGTACTGCTGGGAGGGTTGTTGATTCAGGGGCTGTTTCCAGGACCAGATTTATTCACGCAGCATGCCCCGGTAGCCTGGACCTTCATGGGTGCCCTACTGGTAAGCCAGATCTTGCTGGTGATCTTTGGCCTGTATATCAGCCGCTTCAGCAAATATGTCATCCGAGTGCCGAAACACTATATGGCGGCGGCGGTAACGATCCTTGCGGTATTTGGAACCTATAGCGTGCAGAACAGTATATCCGACGTCATCATCATGGTGACATTGGGAAGCGTGATGTATTTTGCCATGCGCTTTGGGTTCGGTCCTGGCCCCGTCGTACTCGGCATCATTCTCGGGCCGATCGCTGAAACCAATTTTCTACAAGGCCAGATGATCGCTCAGGCCATGGGCGGTACCTTCCAGTATTTCTTTACCGGAGGCATCAATTTACTACTTATTGGCATATGCGTATTGTCGGTTGGCTACAGTATTTTTGCCGAACTCAAGGCACGGGCGCGTCATCGTCGTGAGCTGGCCAATCGTGGAATGGAGGTAAAACCATGAGTTATAGCAAACATGGCCTAACCGCAATCGTGACGCTTATAGTAACTATTGGCTTGTTGACCGCCTCATTTTCACCGGCCGGAACGGGCTACGAATTCCCAAAAATAGTTGCAATATTCATGGTTGTTATCGCCATTACTATGGTTGTACTTACACTCCTACCGAAGAAATCGATCACTGCGGATGACGAAGAATCCATACCTTGGGGAAGTATCTGGCCCGCCCTACTGATTCTCATTGGCTTTTTATTGGTTGCAGGATGGCTGGGATTCTTCGCAACCTCTTTCATTGCTTTTTATTCGGTCGTCATGATTTATTCCCCGGAGCGCTTATGTTGGCATCAAGCTATTAGAAGTGGCGTCATTACAGCCGTTTTCATGGGAGTTCTATATCTCATTTTCGTAACGTTGCTTAACGTCCAGATTCCAGGTGGAATCCTGATCTGAAAGTAAGAAAGCAAGTAGTAAAACCACACCCGAAAGGGAAAGGAGATGTACATGAATAACAATAGTCTGCTCCTAAAAAGCAAAATAGCCGCGGTAAGTTTTGCAGCAATTACTGCTTTTATGACAAGCTCTTCGTCAATGTCTGCCGAAGAATTTCCCAGTAATCCATTAAGCATGATCGTTTCCTATTCAGCCGGTGGCGCGACGGACTTTCAGGCTAGAATTGTCACCTCCAAGGCAGAACAATATCTTGGAGAACCGGTAACCGTCATTAACCGTCCTGGTGCTGGCGGCCAGGTTGGTTGGAATTACCTGGTTCAGAATGGAGGGCAAGAAGGTTATGATTTGGCAGCCTATAATGTCCCGCACTTCATCGCTCAGTCACTGATGTACGACACCTATTACGATATCGATAACCTGGAGCCAATTGCCAACTGGGGCGCCGACCCTGCCGTGCTGATCGTCGGCAAGAATAGTCAGTTCGATACAATCGATGACCTGGTTGCCTACGCCAAGGAAAATCCAGGCAAGATTACCGTTTCCGGAGCCGGCCTGTTCGTTGGCCACCATATCGCCATGCTGCAATTGGAAGAGGCGGCGGATATTTCACTCAAATACATTCCCACCTCCGGAGGCGTGGACGCGCTGCGCTTTGTCCAAGGGGGTCAGGTAATGGCCGGTTTCAACAATCTATCCGATGCCTATCGTAGTCGTGATCGCCTGAAGATACTGGGAGTGGCCGACCTGGAGCGTAATGAGGCGTTTCTTCCCGAGGTACCAACTTTCCAGGAAGCCGGTTACGAAGTCGATGATTCCAGTGTCAATTTTCGAGGCATCATGACACGCTCGGGTGTACCCGAAGATCGACTCGAAATGCTCTCCGAAAAAATGGTTGAGATGTTCAATGATGAGGACATCAAGACCAAGATGGAAAAAGGCGGGTCACCCATGCGTGTGATGGGACGCGCTGAATTGAAGGAGATGTGGCAGCAGCGCCAGGCTTTTCTCAAGGAGCTATTCGAAAATCTCGATGGTGCGGAACTTGAACAAGCGAAGTAAGTATTCAGTAATGTCCGGCTTCGTGACAGGCAGATCGCTATTGCCGTAGTTGTTGTAGCCATATGTGACGCCGCAAACTGACTAACGCGAACACCCGGCGGCTCATGGATAGTGAGCCGCCGGACAATCTCGATAGCCTCACTGTTCAGCTAATCGCACAATAGAAATACTGGCGGCAGGGGTCAACTCATATATATAAGTTATATTAATAAATAGATCGGGAGTAATGATGAGCAACACGCAAGCAAGTCAAGTACAGGATGCGACTGATGCCAAAGCCATCGTCGCCTCGCTGGTAGAACGAGCTCGTATCGCCCAGGCGCGCTATCAGCAGTACAACCAGACACAGGTGGACGAAGTCGTGACCGCTGTCGCTTGGGCCCTGGTTCATCCCGAGCGCAACCGCGAACTCTCGGCATTGGCGGTCGAAACCACCGGACTAGGCAACGTCGACGACAAGATCCTCAAGAACCGCCGCAAGACCATGGGGTTGCTGCGGGATCTACAGCAAGCCAAGACCGTAGGCATCATTAGAGAACTGCCCGAACTGGGGCTGGTTGAGATTGCCCGCCCGGTCGGTGTGGTAGGCGCTGTAGTCCCCTCGACCAATCCCGCAGCGACCCCGACCAATAAAACCATCAACGCTCTCAAGGGGCGTAATGCCATCATCCTGGCACCTTCTCCCAAAGGCCAGCAGACCTGTACGTTGCTACTGGAATACATGCATGCCGAACTCGACAGGGTCGGCGCGCCAAGAGATCTGATACAACAGCTGCCGGCACCCATCAGCAAGGCGACGACCTACGAGCTGATGCATCAGGCGGATCTGGTGGTGGTCACCGGCTCGCAAAACAACGTCAGATCCGCTTATTCCAGCGGTACGCCGGCGATCGGCGTCGGCGCGGGCAATGTGCCGGTCATCATCGACGAGTCAGCCGAACTTGATGACGCCGCGCAAAAGATCAAAGCCTCCAAGACGTTTGATAACGCCACCAGCTGCTCCTCGGAGAATAGCCTGGTCATCCTCGATGCGATCTATACGCAAGCCATTGAAGCATTGGAACGTAGCGGAGGCATGTTGCTAAGTGATAGCGAAAAGCAGCAGTTGGAAGCGGCCATGTGGGAAAACGGCAACCTGAGTCGGCACGTCATCGCCAGGTCCGCTCCTGAAATCGCCAGGATCGCGGGGCTTGAGCGTTCCGAGTTGCAGTCGGCGGCGTTTTTCATGGTGGAAGAGCAGCATGTCGGCGAAGAGTATCCCTTCTCCGGCGAGAAGCTCTCGCCGGTGCTGGCAGTCTATCGTGTCAAGGATTTCGACGCGGCTTTCGAGCAGACTCGGCGTCTGCTGGATTATCAGGGTAAAGGACATTCCTGCGGAATCCATACCCAGGATGACGCCCATGTTCAGCGGCTAGGGCTGGAAATGCCGGTGTGTCGAGTCATCGTCAATCAAGCCCACGCCTTCGCCAACGGGGGCAATTTCGACAATGGCTTACCGTTTTCACTTTCCATGGGTTGTGGAACCTGGGGGGAAAACAGTATTTCTGACAATTTGAACTATCGACATTATCTCAATACCACCCGGATCGCTCGTACGATCACGCCGCGCGAACCAACCGAAGAGGAACTGTTCGGTGATTACTTGCAACAGTACGGTCTAAAAAATTCCTGAGAATCCGACAAGCACAAGAAATGGGAGCGATACCTCATGACAGTTCAAGCACTCATCAAAAAGTGGGCTGCCGATCGCGGGGACAGAACCTTTTTGCTTGCTCCGGAAAACGGCGAGCAACTCACCTTCTCGCAACTACAGGAACGGGCGATCCAAGTGTCGGCCCATCTCGATGCCATGGACTGCCATGCGGGGGATCACGTTGCTCTGTTCATGGATAATGGCCAATGGACGGTAATCCTGCTTCTGGCCATCATGGCCAGCGGTCGTGTTGTCGTTCCGCTCAACGCGCTTGCCGGCGATGGCCAACTCGAGTATGTGCTGGAGCATTGTGACGCCAATGTTCTGCTCTCCTCGCCGCAGCATTTGGAGCGAGCCCGCAGGCTGAGCGAGAAAGTCGAGCGATCCATCACGGTCATTCCTGCCTGCCCTGATCAAGGTCCGCAATGGCGTTCGACCGCGGATACTACTGACGCTACGCTTTCTTCCATCGAACCCGATACGAATGCGCTGCTGATGTATACTTCTGGCACTACCGGAAAACCCAAGGGCGTATTGCTCAGCCACCGCAACGTGGTGGCGGGGGGAATGAATACGGTGGAGGCTCACGCACTCTCGGCGGAAGATCGCGCTCTATGCGTCTTACCGCTTTATCACATCAACGCGGAGATCGTTACGGTAATCGCACCATTGATCAGTGGCGGCAGCGTAGTGATGCCACACCGCTTCAGTACTCGCTCCTTTTGGGAGTTACTCCGTGACTATCAATGTACCTGGTTCAGTGTAGTGCCTACCATCGTCGCCTATCTACTGGAGCGCGGCGATACGCAGGAATTCAACATACGCCATGGTTCTGACTATGCAAAGGTCCGTTTCGGACGCTCGGCTTCCTCGGCACTACCGGCTACCAGTCATCAAGCTTTCGAGCAGGAGTTCGGGATACCGCTGATTGAGACAATGGGACTTACCGAGACGGCAGCCCAGATACTGTCCAATCCACTGCCGCCCTTTCAATCTCGATATGGCTCACCAGGAATTGCTTACCGTAATGAGGTCAGGGTAATAACCAGCAATGGGCAGGAAGCGCCACGAAACGAGACCGGCGAACTTATGGTACGTGGTGATAATGTAATGAAGGAATATTACAAGAATCCCAAAGCGACAGAGGACACCTTGACACAAGATGGCTGGCTGCATACGGGTGATCTCGGCTATCAGGACGAAGAAGGTTTCTTCTTTATTACTGGACGGCTCAAGGAACTCATCATCAAGGGCGGCGAGAATATCGCTCCCCGCGAGATCGATGACGTGCTGTTAAAACATGCCGCCGTGCTTGAGGCCGCTGCCTATGCTGAAGTAGACAAGCATTATGGACAAGAGGTAATGGCCTGCGTGGTGCTGAAGAATGACAAGCAGACAAGCGAAATCGAACTCCAGGCACTCTGCGAGCAAGAGTTAGGTAAGTACAAGACCCCGAAAGGTATCCATATCGTCAAGTGGTTACCCAGAGGACCATCCGGTAAGGTGCAGCGACTAAAAATTGCCGACATGCTCGATGAACTCATGACGGAGCAAAGCACGTTAGCCAGCCAAGCCTGACGAGGAAGTTCGTCTAACGACACGAGGCTCAACTTATTAGAGGCAGTGCTCTCCAGACAACAGGGGTATGTTTCATGCAGTTCAACATTCAACGTATTCTTTATGCGACTGATCTCGGCCCCCATGGCCCCAAGGTCTTTCGCTGCGTCGTCAGCATCGCTGAGCGGTACGGGGCTTCCATTCATATACTGCATGTCGTCGAGGAGCCAGCCATTCTTCGAAATAACGTCGCCGAGCGCTACATCTCGGGATCCGTTCTAGGAGGCTATAGAAACGCCACTCTTGAAGAAGCCATGGACAAAATAAAAGAACGTCTGAAGCAGTTCAGTCAATCCACGCTGGAGTCGGAAGCGTCAACATGTGCAAGTGTAGCTGACATCAAGATATTAACGGGGCGGCCGGGACGAACCATTCTCGCCGAGGCTGATCGTATCGAAGCTGACTGCATCATCCTGGGTTCGCGCCGCTATTCAGGTGTGAGTGATATTGTAATTGGCTCGGTAGCCAGGAAGGTGACGCGCAAGGCGACAAGACCGGTATTCTTGTTTCCAGTCTAAAGCGTTTTTCCTGCATCTACCATCGAAGCGCACGACCGGTCGTGCGCTTTTTATGCTATCGCTGAACTCGGCTGACTTATCGTGCGTTCATCTCAGGCGTTCATCGGCGCGCGATCCGCGTGAATACGGCCGATGAGTTGATCCTCGAGATTGAACCGGGCGGCCAAGCCCTTGGTCAGCCTCTCCAGCCAGGCGGGCAGGCGCGGCAGATTCTGCTCCGTCAGCGCCTGGGTATCGTAATCCGCGTCGAAACCCAGCACCAGCTCCGTGGACATCTCCAGGCGTTCCAGCAGTTGATCCGCCAATGCCAGGGCCTGATGATCGTTGAAAGACCTGGCCTCTTCGCGCAGCTGGGGATAGATCTCGAAATGACCGGCGCTGATGTAGTCCATCAGCAGCTGGCTGAATTCGTCGATCAGCGGTTTTTCCACTTCCTCGAAATCCGCATCGCAGGCAGCTTCCAGAGCGACGAAAGAGACCAGCAGCTGGCGGCGCTGCTCCAGCCAGCGATCGATCAGCTGATTGACTCCGCCCCAACGTTCCTGGGCAGTCTTGCAGTGTTCCAGCATCGGTGCCTCTCCCTTTCAACCACTGCTGACGTGACGCTACAAGACTCACCGCTCGTCGGGTCCTTGTCAATCCTCAGCGATTCATCTTCATCTCGATCTCCTTCCTTTCCTGTTCCTCGTCCGCCAGGGTCTTTCTCGGCAGGATCAGGTTCAGGGTGAAGGAAACGATGGCGGCAATGACGATGGGCGAGCCGCCCAGCACCTGCTTGAGCAGCGCCGGGAACTGATCGATCGCGCCGGGCACCGCGTAGACACCCATGCTCAGCGCCAGGGAAAGACTGGCGATGGTCACGTTGCGGGAGGACATCTCATCCTTGGTGAGCAACTGGATGCCGGTCAGGGTGATCATGCCGAAGACGATGATGGTGGCCCCGCCCAGCACCGGAAAGGGAATGGTGGTCATGATCGCGCCGAACTTGGGAATGAAGCCGGCAATCAGCATGAAGATCGCGGCGATCGCCAGCACATAGCGGCTGATGACCTTGGTCATGGCGACGATACCCACGTTCTGACTGAAGGATGACGTGGGCAGCCCGCCGAAGAAGGAGCCGAGGGCGGTGGAGAAGCCGTTGCCCAGCAGGCCACCGGACAGTTCCTTGGTTTCCAGTTCCCGATTCATGCCGCCCACGGTGGTGGCAGAAAGATCGCCGATGGTCTGCACCGAGTTGATGACGCAGATCACCGTCATGGAAATGATCGCAGCGATATGAAACTCGAGACCGAAGGACAGCGGCATCGGCGCGGTGAACCAGGGCGCTTCTCCCACCTGAGCAAAATCCACCTTGCCGAAGGACATGGAGAGCAGATAGCCCGCCAGAATGCCGCAGATGATCGAGGCCAGCTTCAGGAAACCCTTGCCGAACTGAGAAACTAGCAGTACCACGATCAGGGTGATACCGCCGATAAGCCAGTTGGTGGTGGCGCCGTAGTCGGAGGCACCGATACCGCCGGCCAGGTAGTTGATGGCGATCTGATAGAGCGAGAGCCCGATGACAAGTACCACGGTGCCGGCGACCACCGGCGGGAAGAAGTTACGGATCTTCTTGGTGAAAAGTCCTACGATCATCATGGCGATGCCGCCGAAGATCTGTGCGCCAAGAATCCCGCTGACGCCATACTGTGCGCCTACGGTGACCAGGGTAGGTACATAGGCGAAGCCTACCCCGAAGATCACCGGTAGCTTGGCGCCCAGCTTGCCGATGGTATACAGCTGAATCAGCGTCGAAACGCCGGAAAAGATCAACGACATCTGGATCAGCAGCATCTTTTCCTCCGGCGATACGTTGGCGGCGCCGGATACGATGATGGGCACGGTCACCGCACCCATGATCATCGCCAGGATATGCTGCAAGGATAGCGGTAGCGCCTTGGCGAACGGCGGCTTGCCGTAGAAGTCGAAGACGGATCTGCTCGTTTGAGGCGTTTTCATAGAGGACACCGCGTTATCGTCGTTATGGGTGTGGTACTAGGGTCGGAAATCGAGCCTATACTTTTTCGGCGACAATAAACAATAGCGGTTGTATACAAAAAAACAGCGATTAGTCGACTCTATTGCTTGAAACTGGCGTCACTACGCGCCTGGCGGCGGGGTAAAATGATTGTCGCTCCGCCCGGCATTAGACGAAAGAACGAGCGACCCCAGAGGTCAAACAGCCTGTGAACGCGCCTCGGATGAGTCTCGAGACCGACGCAGGCACAGCATCAGGGGCGATAGCGCCAGCAGCAAGAAGCCGACGAGCGTCCAGACAGGCAGCGAAAGTCCCAGAAACTGGATGCCGATTTCCGCGCACTCGCCGGAACCGCTGAGTATCTGGCTCAGCACCTGCTGCAAGGGCAGAATTTCCAGCATGTAATCGAGCCCGGGGCCACAGCTCGGCACCTGATCCGCGGGAAGTTGCTGCAGCCAGACATGGCGCCCGGCGACACCGATGCCGGCGGCGACGCTTACCAGCCCCAGGCCGCCGTAGAGCCGAGCTCCCCAACCGACGGGATTGTGCAAGGCGGCGATCAACAGCACCAGCGCCGTCGCCAGTACCGCCACCCGCTGCAGGATACACAATGGGCACGGCTCGAGACCCACGCCGTGTTCGAGAAAGAGCGCCACTCCCATCATCGCTATGCAAAACGCCAGGCCTGCACCGGCGATTCGCCGCGCGCTCTGGTCACGCAATGTCTGCCACATGAAGAAACCCTTATCCAGTCCGACTACCGTTTGGCCTTGGCGAAATACTGTTCGATAAACTCGGCGAAGCCCTGCACGTCCGCTTCCTCGATATCCCGCTGTTCCTGGAGGGAGGTTTCCACCAACTGGTCGAACAACGCTTCCCGAGCCGGATCGGTGATCGCTTCACCCAGCCGATCCCGGTGCTCCCGGGCCAAGGCGAGGATGGCGTCGACGAACTCCTCCTCCTGGCTTTCCATGCGCTTCATCAGCGCCCCGGCGGGAGTCAAGGAAGGATCCTCGAGCCTCGGCGCCAGGCTTTCCAGCGCCCGGGCGTGCAGCGGTTCTCCTTCCACTTCATCCAATAGCGCGGCGACCTGGGCAAGCTCGGCGAAGATAATTCGCGCCCGCTCGTGCATCGATCGGCGCTCGCCGTCGATGACCAGTTCCAGCCCCGGATCACGTCCCCGCTCTACCACCCGACGGCGATTGTCGTCGAGATGATCGCACTCTTCGTCGGAAATCCAGGGGCTTTCGGAAAGCAGACACCACAGCATGAAAGTATCCAGAAAGCGCATCTGAGTGTCGTCGATGCCCACCGGCAGGAACGGATTCAGATCCAGGCAGCGTACCTCGATATATTCCACGCCTCTGGCTTCCAGCGCCTGGCTCGGCGTCTCGTTGTGCCGCGCTACCCGCTTGGGTCGAATATCGCTGTAGTACTCGTTCTCGATCTGCAGGATGTTGGCGTTGAGCTGCTGCCAATCTTCCCTGGCGTTGCCCTGCCCTTCCTTGACCCCCAGCGCCTGATAATCCGGCCAGGGGGTGGCGATGGCGTTACGCAGGGTATTGACGTAGTTCGACAGGGAGTTGAAGCAGATCTTGATCTGCGCCTGTACCTTGTTCTGATAGCCCATGTCCGACATGCGCAGACTGGTGGCATAACGGGAAAGCAGCGTCTCGCGACCGTGAGGCTTGAGCTTCTCCGGCACCTTGCGATCCTCGAGAAAGCTTTTATCGATCGCCGGTGAGGCGCCAAACAGATACAGCAGCAGCCAGCTGTTGCGCCGGAACTGGCGGATCAAGCCGAAATAGCGGGCGGAGCGGTAGTCCTTGGGCAGGGTCTTCCCATCTTCACGGTCGAGCTGCTCCAGCAGCGCCCAGAGCTTGTCCGGCACGGAAACGTTGTAATGAATGCCGGCGATGGCCTGCATGATGCGTCCGTAGCGGACGTCCAGCCCCTTGCGATAGACGTGCTTCATCAGTCCGGAATTGGAACTGCCGTAATCCGCGATGGGAACGCTGTCGTTGCCCTCGAGCCGGCAAGGCATGCTGGCGGGCCAGATCAACTCACCGCCCAGGTGGCGATAGCTGAAGCGATGCACGTCTTCGAGAAAAGCCATTGCATCGCGAGGCCGGCTGTACACCGGAGTGACGAACTCGAGCAGGGCCTCGGAGTAATCCGTGGTGATATGCGGATGTGAAAGTTTGGAGCCCAGCGCCTCGGGATGCGGCGTCTGGGCGATATCACCGTTGCGCTCGACACGCAGCCCTTCCTTTTCAACGCCGCGATTGAGGCGTCCGATCCTTCCTTGACGGGCCGGCCTCTTGAGCCGGGCGATTACGCTGGCGAGTTGTTCTGACAAGGTGAACACCCCAGATCATGGAAGAAGCCCTTGGTTTCAAAAACTTTCATTTTTTTAAACCATGACTTTCTTCGCGCTAATGAAAAAGGCGGCATGGCGATTCACGTCATGCCGCATCCTTGAACCTATTTTCGCGCCGTCACCCATGACAAGACAAGCATTTGGCAACACGAGTGTTGGCAAGGCAGGTGCCGGCTAGCGTCCCTTCCTGGCCTTGAGAAGCGCCTCGCCCAAGGCACCGACGGAGGCTTCCCCTGGCGCGGAAGTCGACTTCTTGGCGGAGCGCTTTTCCTGACGTCGCGCCGGCGTTGACGATGCAGCGCCCTTTTCGGCCTCGAGCGGATCGCCCAGCCGCATGGAGAGCCCGATACGCCCGCGCGGAATATCCACGCTCATCACCTTGACCTTGACGATATCCCCCGCCTTGACCACGCTGCGCGGGTCCTCGACGAAGCGCTCGGAAAGCGCCGAGATATGCACCAGGCCATCCTGATGCACGCCGATGTCCACGAAAGCGCCGAAGTGGGTGACATTGGTCACGTTACCTTCCAACAGCATGCCCGGCTCGAGATCCTTCAGGGTCTCGACGCCCTCGCGGAACTGGGCGGCATGAAACGCCGGGCGCGGATCCCGCCCCGGCTTGTCCAGCTCCTTGAGGATATCCGTGACCGTCGGCACGCCGAAGCGCTCGTCCGCCAGGGTGGCGGGGGAAAGTGTCTTGAGGTAGGCGCTGTCGCCAATCAGGCTGGCGACCGGGCGCTTGGCCTGGCCGGCGATGCGCTCCACCAGCGGATAGGCTTCCGGGTGCACGGCGCTTTCGTCCAGCGGATTATCGCCGTTTCTGATGCGCAGAAACCCCGCGCACTGCTCGAAGGTCTTGGCGCCGAGGCGCTTGACATCCCGCAGCGCCTGACGGCTGCGAAAGGCCCCTTGCTGATTGCGCACCGCGACGATGTTCTCCGCCAGGCTCGCGTTGAGCCCGGAAACCCGGGACAGCAGCGCGGTGGAGGCGGTATTGAGATCCACCCCCACCGCGTTGACGCAGTCCTCGATCACCGTCTCCAGACTTCGGGAAAGCTGCAGCTGGGATACATCGTGCTGATATTGACCGACGCCGATGGACTTGGGCTCGATCTTGACCAGTTCCGCCAGCGGGTCCTGCAGGCGCCGGGCGATGGATACCGCGCCGCGAATGGTCACGTCGAGATCCGGGAATTCCCGGGCGGCGTATTCCGAGGCGGAATACACCGAGGCGCCAGCTTCGCTGACCATCACCTTGCTGAGCGCACGTGGCGCCAGGCGCTTGATCAGATCAAGGGCCAACTTGTCCGTCTCCCGGCTGGCGGTGCCGTTGCCCACGGCGATCAGCTCGACGCCGTGCTTTTTCACCAGCTGCTCCAGCAGTGCCAGGGATTCCCGCCATTGATTGCGCGGCGGGTGAGGATAGATTGTCGCGTGCTCCAGAAACTGGCCGGTGGCGTCAACTACCGCCACCTTGCAACCGGTGCGCAGCCCCGGGTCCAGCGCCAGGGTGACTCGCGGTCCCGCCGGCGCCCCCAGGAGCAGATCCTTGAGATTGGCGGCAAACACCTCGATGGCTTCAAGTTCCGCCCGCTCCCGCAGGCGCCCCAGCAGTTCCGTCTCGAGATGGGTGTACAGCTTGACCCGCCAGGTCCAGCGCACCACCTCCTTGAGCCAGGCGTCCCCTTTCCTGCCTTGATCCTCGATACCGAAGCGCCTGGCAATGGCGAGTTCCGCCGGATGCCGCGGCGCTTCGTCCTCGCCGGGCAGCTTGAGAGTCAGCGCCAGCACGCCTTCGTTACGACCGCGAAACATCGCCAGTGCCCGGTGAGACGGTACCTTGGATAAGAGTTCATCGTGCTCGAAGTAATCGGCGAACTTGGCCCCCTCCTGCTGCTTTCCCGCGTTGACCCGAGCGCTGAGCAGCGCCTCCTGCCACAGCCGCTCCCGCAGTTCACCCACCAATCCCGGGTCTTCCGCGAAGCGCTCCATAAGAATCTGCTTGGCGCCGTCCAGCGCCGCCTTGGCATCCTCGATGGCCGGACTGTCGCCTTCCGCCGGTCGCAGATACGACTGGGCTTCGGCCTGGGGATCGAGATCGGGATTGGCCAGCAGGGCATCCGCCAAGGGCTCGAGCCCGGCCTCCCGGGCGATCATCGCCTTGGTGCGACGCTTCTTGCGATAAGGCAAGTAGAGGTCTTCCAGGCGCTGCTTGGTGCCTGCCTCGCGAATCGCCTTGGCTAGGGCATCGTCGAGCTTGCCCTGCTCGTCGATGGCCGCCAGCACCGCCTCGCGGCGTTCCTCCAGTTCGCGCAGGTAGCGCAGACGCTCTTCAAGCAGGCGCAGCTGGCTATCGTCCAGCCCGCCGGTGACTTCCTTGCGATAGCGAGAGATGAAGGGCACGCTGGCGCCACCGTCCAGCAGCTCCACGGTGGCAGCCACCTGCTGAGGGCGAACGCTGAGTTCTTCCGCCAGACGGGCAGTAATAGTGGCTTGAATAGTGACTTGGGCAGGGGCTTGGGTTTCCATGCAATCCTTGACGCTCGGCTATGTCGAATCGCGACAAGGTATCATAAACGTTGCGTCATCATTAGGTCTCAAGCCGGCACGAACGTCAGCGCCAACCCATTGTTGCACCAGCGCAGGCCGGTGGGCTCGGGGCCATCCTCGAACACATGGCCCTGGTGGCCACCGCAGCGGGCGCAATGATATTCGGTGCGCGGAATGAACATCACCAGATCGAGTTCGGACAACAGATGCCCTTCGATATGGGTATAGAAGCTCGGCCAGCCGGTGCCGGAGTCGTATTTCATCTCGCTGGTGAAAAGCGGCAGATCGCAACCGGCGCAGCGGAACTCCCCCTTGCGGGTTTCCTTGTCCAGGGGGCTCGAACCTGCGGGTTCGGTACCGGCTTCGCGCAGGATATGAAAACGCTCTTCGCTCAAGCGCTCCCGCCACTGTTCTTCGGAAAGCTCCAGCACCTCGATGTCATCCGCCCGTTTCAGGTCCGGCTTGGGCCGGCCAAAGGCGATACCCGGCGCCAATCCCGCCAGACCACCCGCACCCAACAAGCCAAGAAATTGTCTGCGTTTCATCACTTTTTCCCTGTCGTAAAAAAAGAGTGAATCCGAAAATTCACTCTTTTGAGACCACACGAGAACCGCTGGGTTCAGAGGACGTCTGCCTGCGGGCCCGCCTGCACGATAGCCGGGTCGATGCCGTCGAACTTCTTGAAGTTCTCGACAAACTCGCCAATCAGTTCTCGCGCGTGGCGCCGGTAGGCGTCCTGATCCTGCCAGGTCTGGCGCGGATCGAGCAAGATCGAATCGACCCCGGGCACCGCCGTGGGAACCTGAAGGTTGAGCCCTTCGATAATGCGGGTTTCCACGTCTTTCAAGGCGCCGGATTGAATCGCGCTGATGATGGCTCGGGTGGTGGGAATCGAGAAGCGCTCGCCGCCCTCGCCGAAGGCGCCGCCGGTCCAGCCGGTGTTGACCAGATAGACCCGGGAGCCGAAAGCTTCGACCCGCTTGATCAGAAGATCCGCATAGACCCGAGCCGGACGCGGGAAGAACGGCGCGCCGAAGCAGGTGGAGAAGGTGGTTTCCATGCCGCTGGAGGAACCCATTTCCGTGGAACCTACCTTGGCGGTGTAGCCGGAAAGGAAATGATAGGCAGCGGCTTCCTTGGACAGCACGGAAACCGGCGGCAGCACGCCGCTCATGTCGCAGGTCAGGAAGATGATGGCGTTGGGTTCGCCGGCACGATTTTCCGCGACCCGCTTGTCGATATGCTCCAGGGGATAAGCCGCCCGGGAATTCTGGGTCAGGCTATCGTTGGCATAGTCCGGCCGGCGCTGATCGTCTAGGGTCACGTTCTCCAGCACGGTGGCGAAGCGGATGGCGTTCCAGATCACCGGCTCGTTCTTGGCGGAGAGGTCGATGCACTTGGCATAGCAACCCCCTTCCATGTTGAAGACGGTGCCCTCGCCCCAGCCGTGCTCGTCGTCGCCGATCAGGTAGCGCGCCGGATCCGCGGAGAGCGTGGTCTTGCCAGTGCCGGAAAGGCCGAAGAACAGCGTGGTATCGCCCTCCTCTCCCACGTTGGCGCTGCAGTGCATGGGCAGGACATCGTGGGCGGGCAGCAGGAAATTCTGCACCGAGAACATAGCTTTCTTCATCTCACCCGCGTAGCGCATGCCCGCCAGCAGCACCTTGCATTCGGCGAAGTTGATGATCACGCAGCCGTCGGAGTTGGTGCCGTCCCGCTCCGGCTCGCAGACGAAACCCGCGGCGTTGAGAATCGTCCACTCCGGCTTGTCCGCGGGATTGAAGGTTTCCGGACGAATAAAGAGATTGCCGCCGAACAATCCCTGCCAGGCGGTCTGGGTCATCATGCGCACCGGCAGGTAATAGCGGGGATCGGCGCCGACGTGCACTTCGGAAACGAAATGCTCCCGCTCGTTCAGGTAATTCTCCACCCGTGCCCACAGGGCGTCGAAGCGCTTGGCATCGAAAGGACGGTTGACCTTGCCCCAGTCGATTTCCTTGCTGGTACCGGGCTCGTCGACGATATAGCGATCCGCGGGGGAGCGTCCGGTACGCTTGCCGGTCTTGACCACCAGCGCACCGTTGGCGGCAAGGCATCCCTCCCCCCGCACCACGGCCTGCTCGATCAGCTCGGCAGGACTCGAATTGATATGGCGTTGGCGGGAAGAAGGCTTGGAAGAGAAGGCAGTTTGGGTCATATGCGAGTCCATGTCCTTGGGCCGATACCGTCTTTTGACGCTGTCGCTCAAGACAGTTTTTTTGGAGCTGTCTTTACGTCGACATCGTTTTCGACATTATCGTTGGCACTGTCGATGACATAATGTTCGAATTGGCGTGGAAAGAAGCGCCAGCATGCGTGGCGAGGGTAAGCCTGAGGCAGTATGGCAAAAAAGCCTCGTCCGGAAAATATGAGCTTTCTGAACCAAACTAAAGTCCAAGAGTTCTCTCAATGCAGCGTGGGCGCCGGCGCATCCGGCGACTCGATCAACGCCTCGATTTCCGCAGCACCGAAATGATAATGGGTGTGGCAGAAATGGCACTGGGTATCGATGCTTTGCTGTTCCTGAAGGATATCGCGCAGTTCCTGCTCTCCGAGATCATGAAGCGCCTGGGCGATACGCGCTCGAGAACAGGTACAGCCGAAACGCAGCGCCTTGGGTTCGAAGACCCGCACGGTTTCTTCGTGATACAGCCGGTAGAGCAGATCACGCTGCCCAAGCGTCAGCAGCTCATCGTCGCGCAGGGTGCTGGCCAGGTGAACGATGCGCCGCCAGGCATCCGGGTCCTGATCGATACTTTTAGGTAATTGCTGTAACAGAAACCCGCTGGAACGCACGCTGTCCGCGGTAAGCCACAGCCGGGTAGGCAACTGCTCGGAACGGGTAAAATAATCCTCGAGACACCCGGCCAGGCTGTCTGCCGCCAGCTCCACGATACCTTGGTAACGATTTCCCTCCCGCGGGTCCAGCGTGATCACGATGTGGCCTTCCCCCAGCAGTTCGCGGAAGCCCGCGTCCTCCGCGGGCAGGGGCTGATTCTCGGAAAGCCGCGCGATGCCTCGTAGTTCGCCGCCGGGATTGGACTCCGCCATCAAGAGCGCCAGCGCTCCCTGACCGCGCACCTCGAGGCTCAGGGTGCCGTCGAGCTTGACGGTTTCCGTCAAGAGCGCCGCCGCCGCCAGCAGTTCACCCAGCAGCCGCGCCACCGGCGCCGGATAAGCCTGCTTGTCGAGCACCTGCGCGTAGGCGGCCTCCAGAGAGACGATCTCGCCTCGCACGTTGGTATTGTCGAATAGAAAACGTTGAATCTGATCGGTCATGATGGTCTCTAGATGATGGCTGGGTTTGGTCTGAAAAGTCAGCGAGCGAAGTCTAGACAAGGCAAAAATTGGCGAAAAAGCGGAGTTTACGTGTTGTAAATGAGCATTTTGAGCCAATTTTTAACGCCGTATAGACGAGCGCAGGTACTTTTCAGACAAAGCCTAGCGTTCTTCGCCGGGCTGGCGCTGCAACCGCTGCAGCTCTCGACGCTGCTTCTTGTCCGGCTTGTGCCTGGGTATCTGCATTGCCTGGTTGGCCAACCGCCGCTGCTCTGTTTCCCTGGCACGACGCGCCTGACTTTGCGGCGTTTCCTGATAAAGCTCCCGGGCCTGAGGAGCGCCGCGTCGCTGATCGGAAAGCGCCAATACCTCCACCTCCCAGACATCCCAACCCTGGGGAACGCGAATCAGGGCCCCGACTTCCACCTGCTTGCTGGTCTTGGCGCGAGCGCCTTCGTACTCCACCTTGCCGCCCTCGATGGCCTTTTTCGCCAGCTGCCGTGTCTTGAAGAAGCGCGCGGCCCATAACCACTTGTCGAGTCTTACGGTGTCCATTCTTCTCCTCGCCACTCCATTTGCTCGGCGTGATATTGTACCTTCCAGACCTTGTCTTCACACGCTGTCTTCCCACGGAGCCTCTTCATGTCGGATCACTCTCCACAGGATAGTTCCTCTCTCGTCAAGCCTAGCGTCCTGTCCCGTCGGGAAGTCGCCAGAAGCCGATTGTTCCGGGTGGAATCCCTGGAGCTGCGCTTTTCCAACGGCGCCGAGCGTACCTTCGAGCGCCTGACCGGCGGCGGCCAGGGGATCGGCGCGGTGATGATCGTCGCCATGCCGGACCCGGATCACGTGCTGCTGATCCGCGAATACGCTGCCGGATTCGACGATTATGTGCTGACCCTGCCCAAGGGGCTGGTGGATCCGGGGGAAGACGTGGTCGGCGCCGCCAACCGGGAGTTGATGGAAGAATGCGGCTTCGGCGCCAACAATATCGAGCCTCTGATAGAGCTTTCCCTGGCGCCGAACTACATGCGCCACCGCATGCAGGTGATGCTGGCGAGCGATCTCTACGAGAAGCGCCTGCCCGGGGACGAGCCGGAGCCGCTGGTGGTAGAAACTCACGCCATCGACGACCTGACGGCGCTGCTGGCCCGGGAGGATTTTCACGAGGCCCGGGCCATCGCCGCGCTGTATATCGCCCGGGACAAGCTGCGGGAAACCGCGGCTCAACCGCCGTCGTTTTGGTGACACCGCTCTAGGAAGACGTCATGTCTCGACAGTTCGCCATTCTGGGAATGGGCTATTTCGGCATCATCGTCGCTCAGGAACTGCGTCGCCAGCATCATCAGGTCATGGGGATCGATGCGGACGAAGCCAGGGTCAACGCCCAGTCGGAGCTCTTCAATCATGCGGTGGTCGGCGATATCACCAACGCCAAGGTGCTCGAGGAGCTTTCCCTGGATCAGTACGACGCGGTGGTCATCGACGCGGACGACGACATCGAGTCCAGCATGATCTGTACCCTGCTGGCCAGGGAGCAAGAGGCCAGGGAAATCTGGGTGAAGGCCCATTCGGATACCCATTACCGGCTGCTCGAGCACTTGGGGGCGGATCATATCGTCTATCCGGAATATGACTCGGGCATGCGGGTCGCGGAAAGCCTGCACTATCAGGCCATGGTGGATTTCATTCGTCTGGGCGGCAATCAGTTCATCGTCGAGCTGCAGACCACGGACGAGCTGGCGAAATCCTGCGATTGCGTGGGGGACCTGGCACTCGATCCGGAAAAGCTTGCCCTTATCGCCATCACCCGAGACAAGGAGGTACTGCGACAGCCCGATCACGATACTCCCCTGGAAAAGGGCGACAACCTGATCCTGATGGGGGATCTGGACGATCTACGCGAGCTGGGCAAGAAGCTCTGATGCGACGGCGCGTTTCCTCACGACATCTGTCCCGTTATCGGCACCCCTGGCGACGCCTGCCCCACGGCGGCGTGCTGGTACTGTCGCCGCCGGAGGCGCTGCTGCTGGGCTTTGTCCTGCTCTGCGCCGTGGGAACGCTGCTGCTGAGTCTGCCCCAGGCGTCCTACGAGCCTCTCACCTGGCATGAGGCGCTGTTCACCGCCACCTCTGCGGTTACCGTCACCGGGCTGGTGGTGGTGGACACGTCCTTGTTCACACCCTTCGGCCAGAGCGTGATACTGGGGCTGATCCAGGTCGGCGGGCTGGGCTTCATGACCTTCGCCGCCCTCACCATGCTGCTGCTGGGCATGCGCATGCCGATACAGCAGCGCAAGCTGATCAGGGAGACCTTCAACTACACCTCGCTTGCGGAGCTTTCGCAGCTGGTGCGGCTGGTAATTCTTTTCGCCTTGCTCAGCGAAGCCCTGGGCACCGGTCTGCTCGCCTTGAGCTGGGTGCCGGAATACGGATGGGAACATGGGCTCTGGGTCAGCCTGTTCCATGCAATCTCCGCC
Organism: Pistricoccus aurantiacus; assembly: GCF_007954585.1. Taxonomy (GTDB): domain Bacteria; phylum Pseudomonadota; class Gammaproteobacteria; order Pseudomonadales; family Halomonadaceae; genus Pistricoccus; species Pistricoccus aurantiacus. The sequence goes on along the minus strand of NZ_CP042382.1, from coordinate 1,865,815 downwards.
TTCAACAACGCCGGGTTCTCCGTCTGGCCGAACAGCCTGATCGACCACGCGCATGACCCGCTGATCAATATCGTCATCAGCGCGCTGTTCATCCTGGGCGGACTGGGATTCGCCGTGGTCGGCGAGCTGTATCAGTGGCGCCGGGGAAAACTGCTGTCCTTGCATACCCGGGTGACGCTCTGGGCCACCTTCTGGCTGGCCCTGGCGGGCCTGGCCGCCATGCTGATACTCGAGTGGCGCAATCCCGCCACCCTGGGCGGACTCGACAGCTTCGGCGCCAGGCTGCAGGTCGCCTGGTTCCAGGCGGTCACTCCGCGCACCGCCGGTTTCAACACCCTGGACATCGCCGAGCTGACGACGCCCATGACACAGCTGACCATGCTTTTGATGTTCATCGGCGCCGGCGCCGGCTCCACCGCCAGCGGCATCAAGGTCACGACCTTCGTGGTACTGCTGCTGGTGGCACGGGCGTTCTTGCAGGGCAACAATCAACCGGCGATTCTGGGCCGCTCGATTCCCCAGGTTATCGTCATCAAGGCGGTGGCGGTGGCCTTGGCGGGTATGCTGCTAATCTTCCTGTGTTTGTTCGTACTGACCTGGAGCGAGTCCGATGCCAGTTTTCTCGACCTGGCCTTCGAGACGGTTTCCGCCTTCGGCACCGTGGGGCTGAGCCGAGGCATTACCGACGACCTGTCGATCCCCAGCCAGCTTGCGCTGATCGTCACCATGCTGCTGGGGCGGGTCGGCCCGCTTTCCCTGGGCTACTTCATCGCCGCGAGCAAGGCGCGGGGCATTACCTACGCGCGGGGATCGGTGCAGATCGGCTGAGGCAAGCCAAGGCTGCAATATCGGAACCGTCAGACGTCGTCCGAGGTGGTGCGCCCGTAGACATCGTCGAAGCGCAGGATATCGTCTTCGCCTAGATAGGCGCCGGTCTGCACCTCGATCAGACGCAGATCGATGACGCCGGGGTTTTCCAGGCGATGAACGGTACCCAGGGAGATGTAGGTGGACTCGTCCTCGCTGACCAGAAAGCTCTTGAGCTCCTGGGTGCTGTCGCAGTCCGTGCTCAGGGTCACCCGGGCGGTGCCCTGAACCACCACCCAGTGTTCCGCCCGGTGATAATGCATCTGCAGCGAGAGCAACTGACCCGGTCGCACCAGGATTTCCTTCACCTGAAAGCCGACGCCTTCCACCATGCAGCGATAATGTCCCCAGGGACGATAGACTTGCCGGTGGCTGAGGCATTCGCTACGCTTCTCCGCCTTGAGCCGATCGACGATATGCTTGGCCTGCTGCACCCGATCCCGCCTTGCCACCAGCACCGCGTCCTCGGTTTCGACGATCACCAGGTTTTCCACCCCCACCGCGGCAACCAGCCGGGACTCGCTGCGCAGAAAACTGTTGCGAACCTCGTGCAGCATGACGTCGCCCTGACAGGCGTTGCCTTCGCTGTCCGCCTGGCGGCTCTGGATCTCCGCCACCGCGTCCCAGGCGCCCAGGTCGTTCCAGCCCGGCGCCATGGGCACCACCGCAGCGGCCCGGGTGGGTTCCATGACCGCGTAATCGATGGAATTGCCGGGACAGGCAAGAAACGACCCCTTGTCGAGGCGCAGGAAATCCCGATCCTCCTGGCAGCAGGCAAAGGCGGCTTCGCTGTGAGCGAGGATATCCCCCGCGTGCTCCGCCAGTTCCGCCAGATATTGCGAGGCGCGCATCAGGAAAATGCCGCTGTTCCACAGGTAGTCGCCACTTTCCAGGTAGGCGCTGGCCCGCTCGCTATCCGGCTTTTCCACGAAGGCCGCGACGCGATACCCCTCGCTCACGGATTCCCCGCGCCGAATGTAGCCATAGCCGGTATGCGCACAGTGCGGCGTGATACCGAAGGTGACCAGAAAGCCCTGTTCGACCAGAGCTCGGCCCTGCTCGACCGCCTCGATGAACGCCCGGGTGTCGTCGATGACATGATCCGCGGGCATCACCAGCAGCACCGGGTCTTCCGCCAGCTGCCGAGCCGCCAGCGCCGCCACTGCCAGGGCCGGCGCCGTATTGCGGCCTTCCGGTTCCAGCAGGATGCGCTCGGGCCTCATTCCCAGCTCGTCGAGCTGGGCCGCCACCAGAAAACGGTGCGCTTCGTTGCATACCACCAGGGGCGGGTGATGCGCTTCCAAGGAGCCAAGTCGCAGCACCGTTTCCTGGAGCAGGCTATGATCCGGATGATTGAGCCGCAGAAACTGCTTGGGATAGTGCTCCCGTGACACCGGCCACAGGCGCGTGCCGCTTCCACCGGAAAGTATCACGGGAAAAATCATCTTACCCCCTCGATTCTGGGCGTCTTGGACAAAATCCTAGTCCAGTTTGGTGAGATCCCGCACCGCGCCCTTGTCCGCGGAGGTGGCGAGGAGCGCATAGGCCTTGAGCGCCGCGCTGACCCTGCGATCGCGCTGGATGCCGGGCTTCCAGGCATCGCTGCCTTTCGCTTCCATGGCCTCGCGGCGGGCCGCGAGCTCATCGTCGGACAACTTGACGTCGATGCGCCGGTTGGGAATGTCGATCTGGATAAGATCGCCACTTTCCACTAATCCGATGGCGCCGCCGGCAGCCGCCTCCGGAGAGACGTGGCCGATGGAGAGCCCGGAGGTGCCGCCGGAGAAGCGCCCATCGGTCAGTAGCGCGCAGGCTTTGCCCAGCCCCTTGGACTTGAGATAGGAGGTGGGGTAGAGCATTTCCTGCATGCCCGGCCCGCCCTTGGGCCCCTCATAGCGGATGATGACCACATCGCCCTCTTTCACTTTGCCGCCGAGAATATGTTCTACCGCCTGATCCTGGGACTCCACCACGTGAGCGGGACCTTCGAACACCAGAATGGAATCGTCGACCCCGGCGGTCTTCACCACGCAGCCGTTTTCGGCGATATTGCCGTAGAGCACCGCCAGGCCGCCCTGGGTGGAAAACGCATGTTCCAGATCGCGAATACAGCCGGTGGCGCGGTCGCCGTCCAGGCTCGGCCAGCGGGCGCTCTGGGAAAACGCCACCTGGGTGGGCACGCCGCCGGGGCCGGCCCGGTAGAATTCCACGACTTCCGGGCTCGGCGAGCGCATGATATCCCACTCTTCCAAGGCATCCTTCAGACTGTCGCCGTAGACCGTGGGCACCGAAGTATCCAGCACCCGAGCGCGATCCAGCTCGCCGAGAATCCCCATGATGCCGCCGGCTCGGTGCACATCCTCGATATGGTATTGCTGGGTGTTGGGCGCCACCTTGCACAGCTGCGGCACTTCCAGGGAGAGCCGGTCGATATCGCTCATATCGAAATCGACACCGGCTTCCTGGGCGGCGGCCAGCAGATGCAGGATGGTATTGGTGGAGCCGCCCATGGCGATATCCAGGGTCATGGCATTCTTGAAGGCCGCCTTGGCACCGATGGCCCGGGGCAGCAGGTGTGCCTCGTCCCCTTCGTAGTAGCGCTTGGCCAGCTCGACGATTCGCGAGCCCGCGGTCTCGAACAGCCGCCGGCGATCCGCATGAGTCGCCACTACGGTGCCGTTGCCCGGCAGTGCCAGGCCCAGCGCTTCCATCAGGCAGTTCATGGAATTGGCGGTGAACATGCCGGAGCAGCTTCCGCAGGTGGGGCAGGCGCTGCGCTCCACCTCGTTGAGGGTCTCGTCGTCGACGCTGTCGTCCGCGGCCATCACCATGGCGTCCACCAGATCCAGGCCGTGATCGAGGAGCTTGGTCTTGCCCGCCTCCATCGGCCCACCGGAGACGAAGATCGCCGGAATATTGAGACGCATCGCCGCCATCAGCATTCCCGGGGTGATCTTGTCGCAGTTGGAGATGCACACCAGGGCATCCGCGCAGTGGGCGTTGACCATGTACTCCACGCTGTCGGCGATCAGATCGCGGCTCGGCAGGGAATACAGCATGCCGTCGTGACCCATGGCGATGCCGTCGTCCACGGCGATGGTGTTGAACTCCTTGGCTACGCCCCCGGCCTTCTCGATCTCCCGGGCCACCAGTTGGCCCATGTCCTTCAGGTGCACGTGACCCGGCACGAACTGGGTGAAGGAATTGGCCACGGCAATGATCGGTTTGTGGAAATCCTCATCGGTCATGCCGGTGGCGCGCCACAGGGCGCGGGCCCCGGCCATGTTGCGACCGCTGGTGGTGGTACGGGAGCGATACTCGGGCATGGTGTCCTCGTCGAGAAAGGGATTGGGCAAGGTGGTATACAATAAGCGGATATTCTCACGAAGCATAAAGATGGCGCCACCTCCTGCTCAAGCTTCTGCGCCTTGCCCTCGAAGACGCCGGAGGCGTTGTCTTGCTTGCGTTTCCCACTTATATAGATTCTCCTGTCGGGATGATCAGCGCTTGAACGCCTGGTGCGAAATCCGGAGACCACCCCAGCCTATGAACGAAAGCAACTCCGTAACCGCGGTGATTACGCGTTGTGTTGTTCCGGGCCGCGAACAAGACTATCGAACCTGGGTGCACGATGTGGGACAAGTCGTCAAACAGTTCCCCGGGCACCAGGGGGTCACCTACAAGGTTCCAGGGGAAGGCAACGAGTGTCATGTCATTTTTCGCTTCGATACGGTTGAACATTTACAAGACTGGGAGGAATCGAAGGAGCGCAAACATTGGCTCGGGAAACTGGAGGGTATCGTCGAGGGCGAGCCGCGTGTGGACCGCCTGACCGGAATCGAGTTCCTGTTTCGGGATCAGCTCCATCCGAAAGCCCACAAGATGGTATTTGTGCTGACCATCGTCGTTTTTTTGTTGTCGCTTGTTCTGGGTCCGCTTTTTTCACTGCTGAATACGGCATTGCCCTTCGTTCCCGATTGGCTATTGCTGCTGGCCCGAGTCGTCGTGCAAATATCACTGCTGACCTATGTGTTCATGCCTAGCATCACACGGCTGCTGGCGTCCTGGCTGGCACGCTAAGCCTCTTTTTCTTCAATGATCAAGCTGCTGAATAGTTTCTTCGCAGAGTGGCGCCTCAGCCGCTGGCTACCAACCGCCCTTCCTCGAGCTGATAACAGCGGTCCGCGAGGGCCTGAATATCCTCCGGATCGTGGCTGACCAGCAGTACCGCCACGCCTTCCTGCTGCTGGCGCTTGACCAGACCCCACAATACTTCCCGGTTGGCGTAGTCCAAACCGCTGAAAGGTTCGTCCAGCAGCAGCACTCTTGGCTTGCGCAGCAGCGCGCGGAGCAGCGCCACCCGCCGGCGCTGCCCGCCGGAAAGTTCTCCGGGCAGCCGGTCCTGCAGTCCGCCCAGGCCGACTTCCTCAAGCCCCTGACGAATCCGTTCGCGTTGGGCCTCACTCAAGCGCAGATTGGCGGCCAGCCCAAGGCCGATATTGGCCCAGACCGGCAGATGCTCGAAGAGGTTGTGTTCCTGGAACACCGTGGTCATGCCCCGCTCCCAGGGCGGCTTGGTCAGCAGGCTTTCCTCGCTCCAGGCGAGCGTGCCGCCGCTGGGTTCGAGAAAGCCCGCCAGCATATTGAGCAGGGTACTCTTGCCGGAGCCGGAAGGCCCTTGGATGGACAAGCACTGGCCTGGCGCCAGCTCGAAGGTGAAGCTGAAATCCGGCGTCTCGCCCGGATCCTGGCGGTCGTAGTGAAAAGTCAAGTCATCACATTGAAGCATGGGCGGGTTCCGGTCGGCGTTTCCAGAGGTAGCGCGGCGAACGGCGAGTCAGCGCCGAGACAAGACCAAATACCGCTACCACGCAGATCAGCAGCACCAGGGCGGTGGCGGCGGCACTCTGCCAGCGATAGCCGCCGAGTTCCTGATACAGGAGCATGGGCAAGGTCGGCGCGGCGGGGCTGCCGAACAGGGCGATGACGCTGAAATCCCCTAGCGATAGAGTCATCGCGTAGGCCAGGGCCAGGCCCAGCGGGCGTCGCAGCCGCGGCCACAGCAGCCAGCGAAAACGCGGCCAGCCGTGGATATCGAGCTGTTCCGCCACTCGGCGCTGAGCCAGGGGCAGTTCCAGCAGCGCCCCGCGCAGTACCTGCATGGCGAAAGGAAGCGCCATGAAGGCGTTGACCAGCACCACCAGGGCGTAGCCTTCGAAACCGCCGCCGAGGCGTGGACGCAATAAAAGAAAAAGCCCGGTGCCCATTACCAAGGCCGGCAGCACCAGAATCAGCTGGCCACTGCCCTCGATCACCCCGCCGAGGAAACGCCTTCCCCGGGCACGCAGCCAGCCGCTGCCGCCGAGCAGCGCCAGCGCCAAAAGTACCGCGCCAATGCCGGCGCCGAGCGCCATCACCAGACTTCTCAGAGTCGCCGGCCACAAGCGCGGCTGGGTGAGAATATCCGGCAATCCGCTCAGTCCCGCCAGCACCACCGCGGCCAAGGGGGGCAACAGCAGCAGGGCCAACCCGCCGATACTCAGGCCATCCGTCAGCCAGGATATGCCCTGCGCATCCCGGCGACGCCATTTGGTGAAAAGCGCTGCCTGGCTGTCTCCGGCGATCAGCGACGGCGCGCCGCCCTGAGCGATGGCCAGGCTCCACAGCCCCAGGCAGATCACCAGCTGAGTCAGCGCCAGCAATGCCGCCAGGGCCAGGTCGTTGTCGAACTTGAGCGCCTGATAGAGCGCCACTTCCAAGGTACTGCTGTTTGGTCCGCCACCCAGGGTCATGACGATGGCAAAGCTGGTAAAGCACAGGGTGAAGATCAGCGCCGCCAGCCGCGGCAGCAAGCGCCGAATCGCCGGCCATTCCAAAGTGCGCCAGATGGCGAAGCGGGAAAGCCCCAACTGGGCCACCAGCCGCCAGTGCACGGCGGGGGAACGCTCCAGTTCCTGCAGCATCAGCCGCGCCGCCAGGGGCAGGTTGTAGAACACATGAGCCAGCACGATGCCGGAAAGCCCGTAGAGATAGCCGGAGGGGGAGCCGGTCAGCCATTCCCACAGCGGCGCCGCCCAGCCCCGGCGTCCGTGCACCGCCACCAGGCCGAACAGGGCGATCAGGCTGGGGATCACCAGGGAAAGCTCCATGGCCCGCAGCAAGAGCCCTCGGCCGGGAAAGCGTGGCCGTCGCGCCAGGGCCAGCGCTACCGGAATGCCCAGTCCCAGGGCCAGCAGTGTGGAAAGGCCCGCCTGCCAGAAAGTGAAACGCAGCACACCGGCCAGGTAGGGTTCTTGCCAGAGCATCGCCACCTGCAGGGCAGGCGCCTGCCACAGCAGGGCGATAAAGCTGCCGAGGCCCAGGCCGATCACCGCGACGAAGGCGGCCAGCCCCGCCCATAGCGGCAGCCGGCTTAACGCATACCGGTTCAACGGCTGCTGGCGTTGAGCCATTCACGAATCCAGGCGCGGCGATTTTCCTGCACTTCCTCCGGGCTGAAGGTAAAGCCTTCCGGTTCGATCAGCCGATCGAAGACCTCCGGCAGCTCGTCTCCCAGATCGATGGCAGGATACATGACATTGCCCAGGGGAATATGGCGCTGGAAATCCTCGGTGAGAATAAAGTCCATGAATTCCCGCGCCAGCTGTGGATCCTCTGCAGCTTTGGTAATAGCGGCGGTTTCCACCTGCAGGTAATGGCCTTCCTCGAACTCCGCCGCCTGATAGCGATCCGTGTCTTCCATGGCCATGTGATAGGCCGGCGAGGTGCTGTAGGAGAGCACCATGGGCGCTTCACCGTTCATGAACAGGGAAAAGTAGGCCTGGCTCCAGCCGCTGGCTACGGTCAATACATGCCTGTTGAGCTGCTGCCAGGCCTCTCCCGCCTCGTCGCCGTAAAGATGCTTGATCCATAGCAGCAGCCCCAGCCCCGGCACGCTGGTGCGCGGGTCGGAAATGATCACCTTGAGGTCTTCCGGCGCCTCTAGCAGTTCCGCGAAGCTCGAGGGCGGGTTGGGCAGCGCCTCGCTGTCGTAGACGAAGGCGAAATGCCCCCAGTCGTAGGGCAGGAAGGTCTCGTCGTCCCAGTCGATGGGAAGATTCAGGGGCGTGAGATCGGCTTCGTGGGGTACCAGCAGGTCGAGCGCCCGCGCCTCCGCCATCAGATTCATGTCCAGGCCCAGGACGATATCCGCCTCGGTGCTCTCTCCCTCCAGGCGCAGGCGCTGGAGGATATCCACGCCGCCTTGCAAGGCCAGGAAATTGACGGTGCAATCGCCGCACTGTTTCTCGAAGGCCTCCTTGACCTTGGGCCCCGGCCCCCAGTCCGCGACGAAGGAGTCGTAGGTATAGATGGTGAGGGTGCGGTCCTCGGCCCAAGTGGCGCCGGACGCGAAAAGCCCCAGGCCAATACCTAGGGCTAATGCTTGACTAAAGCGGTTGATGCAAGGCATGGCGATACTCGATCTTTGGGTTGCATTTGCTCAAGCTTACCCAAATCCGCGCGTCCTACCCAGCCATTTTGGCCGCGCTTGCGGAACTCGCCTATTCATCAAGATATTGAGGAAGATCAGTAGCTTTCTAAAATCAATTGGACTCACTGCGAAGTGAGTGATTTTTTATCAGCTTCTTCATCCTGACGAAATTTGTCCTGAAAAAATTCGCTTTACCATATTTGATGACAGCCTCTACAGGAGGCTTTATCGTGTCATTGATCTGCGTGCAAAAAACACTTTTTCCCGTCGCCTTCGCGATATACACCGCATGATCGAAATCGTTTTCCACAAAAAAATTGAGTTCTGGATTCTGTTTATAGTATTCAGCTTTTAAATTGCGATAGTCTTGATAATCTCGAGCCGTATCTCCATCGGCATTCGCCATGATCAAGTTGTCGTAGCTTATTCCGTGGAGAGAAAGCCAGTTCTCAATCGCTTCTCGATAGCGCTCGGGCTGTCTGGTGATCAAGGAGTGGATCTTGTAGGAAGGCAGAACAAGGGGCTTGAACTTATCGACAGATACCAAGCCTTCCTTCTCCTTGTCGCAGCTCTCGTTGTGCCAATTAAAAATCACATCGTCCAGGACGATACAGGCTCTTCGCAAGGCGCCACAGTGCCACATGTTCCACTGAAATACTCGAGGCGAAGCCAGGTATTGTAGACAGATGTCCGTCTTGGATAGACCAGTGGCATTACCGTATACCGCCAAGGTAGTTATTTCACAGGGACAGTCTTCGGGTATCTGCTCAAGCACCTTGGCAATGGAGTTACCGGTATCGACACTGTCATTGACGATCAATACCTTTTTGGCGTCCCAGGCATTGTGTATTTGTTTTCTAGTCCTTCTTATACTGCCTTTTACCAGTCTCGAGTTTGCAATAAACTCATTTAACATGGCACAGTCGATATTAAGCGAAAGGCTAAGCATATAAGCAGGAATTACGCCACTTCGAGGAATGGCAACAATCAGGTCATAGCCCTTATGCTGCACTTTATTGATACTGTTGAGAATATCGCTACTGAGTTCAGCATAAGACTTGAAGTTCATTTTTTTCCATGCTTACTATCGAGTCAAGTATAAGTCATTTCTTATACGAAAAATATCTGCTCAGACTACTCCATTTCCATGTTGCCATGAGTTTTTTTTAGTAACGATTTCATCGCAAGAGCGATACTCATGAACTGGACCCCGAAATTTGGACAGGTGCCTAAGCTCTGATTCATCATCTCCCTCAGGAGGAGAATCATGAGCAAGAAACGCCAACAGTACAGCGCTTCATTCAAGTCCAAGGTTGCCCTGGCCGCTCTCAAGGGTGACCAGACCACTTCCGAGATCGCCGCCCGTTTCCAGATCCATCCGACCATGGTCAGCACCTGGAAACGCGAGCTGCTGGAAAATGCCCCTGACCTCTTCGAAGGCAAGAAGAAGGCTGGCAAGCCGTCCAACGAGCCCAACACCGATGAACTCTATCGCGAGATCGGCCGGTTGACGGTGGAACGCGATTTTTTATCGCGCAAGCTCGATCAGTAAGTCGTCGACGCCGGTTGGCGATGATCGAGCGCGACCACCCTGATATCAGCATGACGCGCCAATGTGAATTGCTCAAATTGAGCCGCTCATCGGTGTACTACCGTCCTCGGCAACAGCGTCAGAAGGATTTGAATCTCATGTATCTACTTGATCAGCAACATCTGGAAACGCCGTATTACGGGTCTCGCAAAATGCGGGCGTTCCTGCAGCGCCAGGGCTATCAGGTAAACCGCAAGCGAGTCCAGCGACTGATGCGCACCATGGGCCTGCAGGCGGTATACCCGCGTCCGAGAACCAGCATTCCCGGCGAGGGGCACAAGGTTTATCCCTACCTGCTCAAAGGGCGCCGGATCGACCGGCCCAACCAGGTGTGGGCCGCCGATATCACGTATGCGCCGCTGGCCCGGGGCTTCATGTACCTGGTGGCCATCATGGACTGGCACACTCGCAAGGTGCTGTCCTGGCGCGTCTCGAACACCCTGGACGCTGACTTCTGCGTTGATGCTCTGGAGGAGGCCCTGCAACGTCATGGAACGCCGGAAATCTTCAACACGGATCAGGGTGTCCAGTTCACCAGTGAAGCCTTCACCGATGTTCTCAAGCATCATGGCATCCGGATCAGCATGGACGGCAAGGGCTGCTACCATGACAATATCTTCGTGGAACGCCTCTGGCGCAGTGTCAAACATGAGTGCATCTACCTCACCGCCTTCGAGGATGGGCGACACTTGAGACAGGCGCTTAACCGGTACTTCCGGCACTACAATCAGGAGCGGTTCCATCAGAGCCACGATTATCAAACACCCGACGAGGTGTATTACCAGCCATCCGTGACCCTGGCAGCTTGAGCCGGGTAAACAAAGAGGTCAGAGCTTAGTAACACCTTCAAGCTGTCCAGCTGATGGGGTCCACCTCATCATGTCCTGCGCCAATGCATGTGAAACATATAGCGCATGCAAGACCGCATACAAGACATGGTACCGCTCAAGACACTTCTCACCTCGAGGCTAGCCAAAAACCACCTTGGCCACATCTTGATAACGTTTGGCGAAGTGCACCGTCATGCCTTTCTTGAGAAAGTCCGGCAGTTCCTCGTAGTCGCGCTTGTTGGCCTCTGGCAGGATCACCTCGAAGATACCGCTTCTGCGCGCGGCGATGATCTTCTCCCGCACGCCGCCGATGGGCAGGACCTGGCCGGTCAGGGTCAGCTCGCCGGTCATCGCCAGGGGCCGGTCGATGGCTTGATTCCTGGCCAGGGAAATCAGCGCCGTGGTCATGCTGATACCGGCGGAGGGGCCGTCCTTGGGGGTGGCACCTTCCGGCACATGCAGGTGCACGAAGGCCTCGTTGAAGAAATCCGCGTCCGCACCGTACTCCCCCAAATGCCCTAAGGTATAGCTGTAGGCGATATTGGCGGATTCCTGCATCACGTCGCCGAGCTTGCCGGTGAGCTTGAAGCCGCGATCCAGGGCGTGCACCTTGTTGGCTTCGATAGGAAGCGTGGCGCCGCCCATGGAGGTCCAGGCCAGCCCAGTGACCACGCCGACGCCCTGCAGCACTTCCTCCTTGCGAAACAGCGGGGCGCCGAGGAATTCTTCCAGATTGCCGACGGTGATCTTGACGCTTTCCTGATCGCTTTCCAAAAGCTTGACCGCCGCCTTGCGCACGATGCGATGCAGCTGTTTCTCCAGCTGACGCACCCCGGCTTCCCGGGCATAACCCTCGATCACCTGCTTGAGCGCTCCGCTGGTCAGATTGATGCGCTTCTTGGGAATATTGGCTCGCTTCAGCAGCTTCGGCCACAGATGATGCTTGGCAATGGCATATTTTTCCTCGGCGATATAGCCGGAAAGTCGGATCTGTTCCATGCGATCCAGCAGCGCACGGGGAATGCTGTCCAGGGTGTTGGCGGTACAAACGAACAGCACCTTGGACAGATCCAGACGCACATCCAGATAGTGATCGAGGAAGTCCACGTTCTGTTCCGGGTCGAGTACCTCGAGCAGCGCCGAGGCAGGATCGCCCTGAAAGGACTGACCCATCTTGTCGATCTCGTCGAGCATGATCACCGGATTCTCGACCTCGACCTCCTTGATGGCCTGGACCATCTTGCCGGGCATGGCGCCGATATAGGTGCGCCTGTGCCCCTTTATTTCCGCCTCGTCGCGCATGCCGCCCACGGAGAAGCGGTAGAACTTGCGACCCAGAGCCTCGGCGATGGAGCGGCCCACGGAGGTCTTGCCGACCCCGGGCGGGCCTACCAGCAGCAGGATCGAGCCGCCCACGTCGCCCTTGAAAGCACCTTCCGCGAGGAACTCGATGATGCGGTCCTTGACCTCCTCCAGGCCGTCGTGATCCCGATCCAGCACCTTGCGCGCTCGAGGCAGATCGAGCTGATCGTCGCTGGTGACGCCCCAGGGCAGCGCGGTCAACCAGTCCAGGTAGTTGCGGGTGGTGCCGTATTCCGGGGAACCGGTTTCCAGCACCGAGAGCTTGTCCAGTTCCTCGTCGATGCGCGACATCACCCGCTCCGGCACGGTCAGCCCTTCCAGCCGCGCCCGAAAGGTATCCACGTCGTTTTCCCGATCGTCCTTGGAGATGCCCAGCTCCCGCTGGATCACCTTGAGCTGTTCGCGCAGGAAGAATTCCCGCTGGCGGTCCTGCATCTGGGCATTGACCTGCTCGCTGATCTCGTTCTGCAGCTGAGCGACCTCGATCTCCTTGTGCAGCAGCGGCAGTACCTTCTGCATGCGCGCCATGATCGGCAGGGTCTCGAGCACGTCCTGCAGCTCCGGTCCCTTGGCGGAGGTGATCGCCGCGGCGAAGTCGGAAAGCGGGCCGGGCTCGTGGGGGCTGAAGCGATTGAGATAATGCTTGAGCTCCTCCCCGTAAAGCGGATTGATCGGCAGCAGATTCTTGATGCCGTTGATCAGCGCCATGGCGTAGGCGCGGGTTTCATCCTCATCCGCCTTGACCGGCTCCTTGGGATAGCTGACCTCCACCAGATAGGGAGGCTTCCTGGAAAGCCAGCGCTGGATCCTGAAGCGCTGCAGCCCTTGGGCGATGAACTGGATCTTGTCGTCTTCCCCTTGCACCTTGTGCATGCGCACCGCGGTACCGATCTCGGGGAAGTGGCTGGATTCCAGCTCGTCGATTTCCGCATCACCGACGAAGGCCAGACCCACGGTATGATGCGGCGTATTGCCGACCCGCTCGATGGTATCCTCCCAGCGCGGGCGATGAATCACCAGTGGCTGCACCTGGGCGGGAAAGAAAGGTCGGTTGTGGATCGGCAGCAGATAGATACGCTCCGGCAGGTATTCCCGAGTGGGCACCATGGAACGCCCCTGTTCGGGCTTGTCGTCTTCGCCGTGCTGATAGATTTCGTTGTGGGAGCTTTCACCCTTGAGGCTGTCGCTATAGTCGAAATGGTCGTCCTGAGGATCGTCGCGTTCGTTCATCTTCCTTCCTGTTCGTTAAGGGCCTTGTGACCATCCAGGCCTTTTGACCGTCTGCAACAGGGAATGCGGGCGAGGAAGCCGAACTTCAAGCCAACGGCGAGACGGGTGACCCGCCACTCGCTCAGGGAAATATCAAAGCAGCGGCGGCAGCGGTTGACCGTCCAGGGAGACGCGGCCATCGTCGATGGTAATTTCTATCGTTTCGTTATCCAGGGATAACCCCAGCTGAAGCGCCATCAGTGCGGGGACGCCTTGCCACAGGAACTGGCCGTTCAAATGACGCTGCCAGCGCCGCAGTTCCTCGAGAGACGGCAGCTCGGCGGGAGAAAGCGCCTGGCTGTTTTCCGCCGTGAAACGCAGCTCGCCGGACAGTTGACTGCGAATATCCAGCAGCGGACTGGTGACGTTGAGCTTTTCCAGGGTCAAGCGCGGCGAGTTTGCCAGCATTGCCAGGAGTTGAGGCTCGAGACGCTCGAGGATCGCCTTCATGTCCCGGTCACTCAAAAAGGCTTCATCCGTCGAGGCCTGGGAATGACGGCGACCATAGAGATCGAGTTCCTGACGCAACGCGGATTCGAAGTCCCGATAGGCGGCGGCATCGATATGGGTCAGACTGAAATCGATATCTCCCGCGAGCGCGAGCTGACCGTCTACCCGCATCTCGCTGAGATAAAGACGAGAAGACAGCTCCAGATTCTCGGCGCCAAGCTCGGCGGTTCCCTCATAGCGCAGCTCGTCGATCTCGACCTCCGGCCCGCCAGGCTGCTGCAGTTGAGCGCCTTCCAGCGCCAGATGCCCTTGGGTGAACGTTTCTTTCCCCTCGTTCTCCTGACGGTAATTGGAGGCAAAGGTGATTTCCGCCAGTTCGAGAATCGTCGCCTTGTCGCTGAAACTCCAGGGGGCAATGGCGCCCTCCAGCATCATGTCGTCTTGATTTCCATTCAAGGTGATCGTCGCGCCCTTGCCCTCGATAAAGCCCGCGCTGGTCTGATTGGAGAATTCTTCGAGCAGTAGTTTGCCCTTCGTTTTCCCGGTTAACGTATGATAATCCGCTTGCCAAGCGATCGGATCCGCGCCGAGCAGTTCCGTCAGCCGAATCGTCTGGCCGCCCTCCTCTTGATCCTGGGGCTCTTTGAAATCCAGCTCGAACTCGCCCTCGATCGAGGTGAAAAATACGCTATGGTTGGCGCGATAGGGAAAAGTGGCACGCCAGTCGTTCCGTGCAAGGGGCGTGATTCGCAGCATTCCACTGGAGGAAAACCAGCCGGGCTCGACATCCCGGCGCTCGATACGCAGATCGCTGCGGGTATTCAAGCTGTCGATCGCCTGATCGAATTCTCGTTCGAATATATGGCTCGACACCGCCTGCCCAACCAGATAACTGCCTCCCACTAGAATTACCGCCCCCAAGATCCAACCTTTCTTGCCCATGTCGTCTCCTTTATTTTCATCGTCGTATTGACCATGACGATGTCGTTTTTTTCGTATGGACGTATATCAATGCAGCCAGAGCCACAGGTGAATCGTGCTCCAGGCATAGATGCCCGCGAGCACATCATCGATCATGATGCCGAATCCACCGGTCACGCGCCGATCCGCCCAGCGTACCGGCCAGGGTTTGAAGACATCGAAGATACGAAATATCACGAACCCCCAGAGCGCTGCCGGCCAGGAAAACGGTACCGCAGCCATGGTGATCCAGTAGCCGACAAACTCATCCCAGACGATGCCGGAATGATCGTGGACACCCAGATCCTGGGAGGTGCGCTCGCACAGCCAGACACCCAGGAAAAATGCCAGCACCACGATACCCAGATACCAGCCCAGAGGCAGATCGGTCATCAGCCAGTAGAAGGGAATCGCCGCCAGGGTGCCGAAGGTACCCGGCGCCCAGGGTGCCGCACCGCTGCCCAGGCCAAAGGCCAGGAAGTGAGTCGGCCGACGCCAGGTCGTGGGAGGCGCGCGATTCATGAAGCCTCCCCGGACTGATCCGTGCCGAAATGCTGCCAGCCCGGCGCATGGGAAGCGCTGACGCCGCGTATCCCGGGCCGGGACGACAAAACGCCGATATGAGTCAGCGACAGGCCCAGCACGGATAAGCGCTCCCGTGCTTCCTTTTGGGCAGCTTTGGGCAGGCTGACCAGCAGTTCGTACTCATCGCCACCGGTCAACGCCGCTCTCATGGCGTCCTTTTCGCCTAGGCATTCCACCAGCCCCTCGCACAGCGGCAGCGCGGCTTCATCCAGCTCCGCGCCGAGTTGCGAGGCATGGCAGATATGCCCCAGATCCGCGAGCAGCCCATCGGAGATATCGATGGCGGCGCTGGCCAGGCCGCGCAGCGCCTGCCCTGCGGCAAGCCTGGGTTCCGGAAGCAGATAGGCCGCCAGCAAGGGGTGCGCAAGGTCCCGCTCTCCGGCCTGCCAGGCCTTGAGCCCGCCCTGACCGCCGCCCAGGCAGCCGGTGACGAACAGCGCGTCGCCGGCCCGGGCGCCGCTGCGCAACAGCGCTTCGCCGGGAGGCACTTCTCCATGCACGGTCACCCCGACCGCAAGCTGGCCCTTGGTGACATCGCCGCCTACCAGATCCACCTGGCTTCGCCGGCAAAGCGCGTCGAATCCTCTAGCGAAGGCGGCAAGCCAGTCGTCGTTCGCATCGCTCAGGGTCAGGGACATCAGACACCAGCGAGGCCGGGCGCCCACCGCGGCCAGATCGCTCAAGCTGACCGCCAGCACCCGATGGCCGATGGCCTGGGCGGGAGCGTCTAGGGGAAAGTGCACCCCCGCCACGGAGGTATCGACGCTGACCGCCAGCTGATAGCCCGGGGTGGGGGACAACAGCGTGCAATCGTCTCCTACACCCACCACCACGCCTGGGTGGCGGGGCTTGCGAGTGAAGTGGCGGGCGATCAGCTCGAATTCGCCGGGGCGTCGAGGATTGGGCCTTTTGGAAGCGGAACTGGACATAAGAATAGACAGTACGGCGCTCAGCGGCGCGCGCTGATCTCGGTAGAACGCAGGCGGCGCGCCAGCTTGTCGAGAATGCCGTTGACGTACTTGTGACCGTCCGTGGCGCCGAAGGATTTGGCAAGCTCGACGCCTTCGTTGATGACGGTGCGATAAGGCACCTCGAGGCTTTTCATGAGTTCGAAGGCGCCCAGGCGCAGAATGGCCAGCTCGATGCGGTCCAGATCAACGAGACGCCGATCGAGCAGCGGCGCGATGGCGCCATCCAGCGCTTCGCGCTCCCTGACTACACCGTTCAGCAAGGCGTGAAATAGCGCCATATCGGCGATCTCCATGACCTTGCGCCAGTTCTCGTGATCCTCGAGATCCTCGTCCGCTACCTGGGTACGAAACTCCGCCTCGATGGCGCTGGCGGACTTGCCGGTCATCTGCCATTGATAAAGCGCCTGCACCGCCAGCTCCCGAGCCGCGTGACGAGCCAGCTGATTCCGCGAGGGCTTGCGCCGTGGCTTCGCCGAGACGGGTTCTTGATCCCGGCTCATGCCCCACGCTCGCTCTGATTCGCCTGGTCGCGCGGTTCTTTTTCCTCGAAGCCTTTCAACAACGAGACCATTTCCATGGCGGCCATGGCCGCATCCGTTCCTTTGTTGCCGGCCTTGGTGCCGGCACGTTCGATAGCCTGCTCAATAGAGTTGACCGTCAGTACGCCGTTGGCGATGGGCGTATCGAACTCCAGTTGGAGATTGCCCAAGGCCGCGTTACAGCCGCCGGCAACGTATTCGAAATGCGGCGTTCCGCCACGAATCACTGCCCCCAGGGCGATCACCGCGTCCGGCCGGACTACCTTCAAGGCACGCTTGACCGCCAGCGGCAGCTCCCAAGCGCCGGGTACGTGAACGATATCGATGTTCGCCGCATCCACGCCGTGGCGCACCAGGCTATCCACAGCACCTTCTACCAGGCTATCCACCACATGATGATTGAAGCGGGCGACCACGATGACGTAGTGGCCGTCCACATCGACGAAACTGCCTTCGAGCTGGGAAATCGGTTGCATGTTCTACTATCCTGCTGATTCGTAACGACTCGCAAAGCTTAACAAACGAGTCGTATGACTTATTAAAATCGTGTAATTCTCTCAAGGGGCTAGCTGTTCCACCACTTCCAGATCGAAACCGGATAGGGCCGAGAACTTCCAGGGCGAGCTCAAAAGGCGCATTTTTCCAACGCCAAGCTGTCGCAGTATCTGCGAACCGGTACCAATGGTCAGATAGTTGCCGGCACCATCCGAGGCGCTGGAGCGCGGCGCGCGCTTACGCTCGAGAAACAGTTCCAGTTGATCTTTCAGATCTTGCGCCGGCTGCGCTGCATCAAGCAGCACGAATACGCCACACTCCACCTTGGCTATCTCCGCCAATGCCTCCTGAGCGCGCCAGCTCTGCCCACCTTCTTTTACCAATCCCAGAACATCGCGCAGGGTATCCACCAGATGCACCCGCACCGTGGTTACAACGTCCGGACTCGGTTCGCCCTTGACCAACGCCAGATGGTGCATGCCTTGGATGCTGTCGCGGAACACGTTCAGTGTCAGTTCGCCCTGAGCAGTGGTAACCGGAATCTCTTCCAGAAGAGTAACGGTTTGTTCATTGTGGATGCGGTAATGGATCAGATCGGCGATGGTGCCCATCTTCAGACCGTGCTCCGCGGCGAAGCGTTCCAATTCCGGACGGCGTGCCATGCTGCCGTCCTCGTTCATGATCTCACAGATCACGCCGCTGGGATCGAGACCGGCCATGGCCGCCAGATCGCAGGCGGCCTCGGTGTGCCCGGCCCGGCGCAACACGCCGCCGGGCTCCGCCATCAAGGGGAAGATATGCCCGGGCTGAACGATGTCTTCCGGCTTGGCGCCCCGAGCTACCGCAGCCCGCACGGTACGGGCGCGATCCGCGGCGGAAATCCCCGTGGTGACGCCTTCCGCCGCCTCGATGGACAGGGTGAACTTGGTACCAAAACCGGAGCCGTTATCCCGCACCATCAGGGGCAGCCGCAGCCGCTCGCAGCGTTCCCGGGTCATCGGCAGACAGATTAGCCCACGAGCATGGCGAGCCATGAAATTGATATGCGCGGCCTCGACCTTTTCCGCGGCCATGATGATATCGCCTTCGTTCTCGCGATCCTCGTCATCCATCAGGATCACCATCTTGCCTTGGCGAATGTCCTCTACCAGCGCCTCGATGCGCGCCAGTTGACCGGATGAAGGCGACTCTTCTCCGGACGTCGGCTCCCGGCTCGCGGAATCATTGGAAGAAAGCGCCATGGGTTCTCCGAATAACTGAATAGGTATAGCCATAAGTGGCGCTTAGCTTACCTAGGCGCGGCGTCGGGCGCCATAGATAGCCTAGGCGCGGCGGGAAGCGCCAGCGGGCTTCGGTCGCGCAGTGATTCGCCAGTCATTCCCCACCGCGCGAATATCGATGATCTCCAGCCCGCGCCTCTGGGCCATGGTTTCCAGCCCCGGCAGAGCGAATAGCGGTCGGGCCTCACCACCCAATAACGTCGGCGCCAGAAACAGCTGCATCTCATCCACCAACTCCTCATCCAGCATCGCCCCGGCCAGGGTCGCGCCGGTTTCCAGCAGCACCTCGTTGATCTGCTCCTCGCTGGCCAGGTATTCCATCAGAGCGACCAAGCCGACACGGCCATCTTTACCAGCGGGCAGCACAACGACGTCGGCACCGGCTTCGATCAAGGACTGGCGACGATCATCATCTTGCTGACAGGTCATCACCAAGGTACGTCCCGGCTCTCGCAGGCAGGCAGCGGCCAGGGGCATACGCAAGTGAGAGTCGAGTATCACCCGCAGCGGCTGACGGGATGCGATGGATTCCGCGTCGTTGAGCTGCAGCTGCTCTGCCCGCACCGTCAATCGGGAATCGTCGAAGATGATCGAATCGATACCGCTGACCACCGCGCTGGAGCGCGCTCGCAGTCGCTGCACCTGGGTACGCGCCGCCGGACCGGTGATCCACTGGGATTCTCCGGAACTCATGGCGGTACGGCCATCCAGACTCATGGCCATCTTCAGGCGAACGTAGGGCCGCCCCCGACTCATACGGGAAATGAAGCCCGGATTGAGCGCTCGAGCTTCTTCTTCCAGCAACCCCCAACCTACCATGATTCCAGCTGTCTCAAGCTGGGCGAACCCCTTGCCCGCCACCTGCGAGTTGGGATCCTGCATGGCGGCAACGACTTCCGTGACACCCGCATCGATCAACGCCTGGGCACAAGGCCCGGTACGACCGTGATGCGCGCAGGGTTCAAGGGTGACGTAGGCGGTAGCGCCCCGGGCGTTATCGCCCGCCTGACGCAGCGCGTTGATCTCCGCATGAGGCTCGCCGGCACGCTTGTGATAGCCCTCTCCCACGAGCCGGTCCTGCTTGACAAGAACACAGCCCACCCGGGGATTGGGATCGGTGGTGTAGAGGCCTCGGTAGGCCAGACGCAGGGCGCGGGCCATCCACATAGCAGGAGAATTCATGGATCGTTCTCATGGTCGTCGCCAGGCGCAAAACTGGGTTCCTGGGCAAGCCGATCGATCTCCGCACGAAACTCGTCGAGATCCTGAAAACGCCGATACACGGAGGCGAAACGGATATAAGCCACCTGATCCAGACGCTTGAGCGCCTGCATGACCTCCTCACCGATGGCAATCGCCTCGACCTCCCGCTCCCCTCGCGCCCGCAGCCGCTGACGGATGCGCTCCACCGCCGCCTCGATGGATTCGACGCTGACTGGACGCTTTTCCAAGGCGCGCAGCATGCCGGCGCGCAGCTTGGCCTCGTCGAAGGGCTCTCGAGAACCATCGCCCTTGATGACCCGCGGCATGATCAGCTCCGCGGTCTCGTAAGTCGTGAAGCGCTCGCCGCAGGACAGGCACTGGCGGCGGCGACGTACCTGATCACCGTCCGCCACCAGGCGCGAATCCGTTACCTTGGTTTCGTAAGTACCGCAAAAGGGGCAATGCATCGTCGGCGTCCCGGCGTACTCAAGGGTTATTCCATCAGTGTAACGGTTCGGTGGCCGGTGCGGAAATATTCGCCATCCTCTGGATACTTGCGAAAACGAACTCAATCGAGCCATGCTGAGTCACGCAACCCAACCGTAAGGAGACACCATGGGAATTCTCGCCTGGATAGTATTCGGCCTGATCGCCGGCATCATCGCCAAACTCATCATGCCCGGCAAAGACCCGGGCGGCTTTATCGTCACCATCATCATCGGTATCGTCGGCGCCTTCGTCGGCGGCTGGATCGGCACCGCGCTGGGCTTCGGCGAAGTCACCGGTTTCAACTTCGGCAGTTTCGTGATCGCGGTGCTGGGCGCCATCGTGCTGCTAGTGATCTACCGCATGATCAAGCGCTGAGCGCGACTTCGGCTTTTTTGCTCCTCTCATCCGCTCCGCCACGTCGGGGCGGATTTTTCTGGTTCTTTCTCACAAAGGCGTTGACCCTACCTCATCAACATGGCAAGGTGCGCACAGTTAGTTAGCAAGAAGTAGCATATCGTCAGTTGTAATCGAATCATTCGGTAGCCTGGTGAATATCTCCCTTGTTTTACTCACTGCATCTCGGGTAACGCCCGGCAATCGTAAATAAGCGCTCAATGCGTAAGGATCTCGAAAATGGCAACTGGCACAGTCAAGTGGTTCAACGACACCAAAGGTTTTGGCTTCATTTCTCCCGCCGACGGCGGTGATGATCTGTTCGCCCACTTCTCCGAAATTCAGGCAGAGGGTTTCAAGTCCCTGCAAGACGGTCAAGAAGTTTCCTTTGACGTCACCCAGGGCAAGAAAGGCCTCCAAGCCGCGAACATCAAGCCGCTCTGATCGCTCTAGATTAGAAAGGTTTCGCACACCAGGACTCGCTTAGGCGGGTCCTGGTTTTTTTTGTGTTTAAGTATTGGCGCTATCGGTGCCGCTGCCGTTCCTCTACGCCTGCTTCCTGTATCAGGCGCCGGGCAGCCTCGGATACGAAATACCTCTAATCGATCATCCGGGGCCTTACATCTAATGGATCCTGACACTTGGACGAGGAGTTGATTTGATTCGGATGCTAGTGTGGATACTCGCGATCGCGCTGCTTGCGTATGGGGCGTGGCTGGCGCTGCTTTATTCCCAGCAGCGGGCAATGCTGTTTCCCGGCACTGGTATGTATCCGACTGGTAGGCCCGAGCCGCCAAGTGGTTCCGAGACGGTCTGGTTCGATGTGGTTGACGTGCGTGCGGAGGCTTGGCTGCTGCCCGCGACACCGCCGCCGGAAACAGGCGCCGCGCCGGCGATTATCTTTGCTCATGGCAATGGCGAGTTCATTGACGAGCTGGCTGAGCAGTTCGGTTCGTTGCGCGAAGCCGGATTGCATGTGCTGCTGGTTGAGTATCCCGGTTACGGGCGGTCCACCGGGACGCCCACGCAGGCGAATTTGACGGCGGTATTTATCGACGCCTATGACTGGTTGGCGGCGCGCTCGGATGTGAGTGCTGGGCGCATTGTCGGCATGGGGCGGTCGTTAGGCGGCGGAGCGATCGCGGCATTGTCGCATCGTCGTCAACTGGCTGCGATCGTGCTCCAATCCACGTTCATCAGTGTGCCGGCCATGGCACGTTCCTACGCGGTGCCGGGATGGCTGGTGCGCGATCACTTCGACAACGAAACGGCGCTGCGAGTCTATGAGGGGCCGGTGTTGCTGGCACACGGTCGGCAGGACCGGATGATTCCGTTCCGGCATGGCCGGCGATTGGCGGAGACGGCCGATGCCGAATTCCTGGCCTGGGACTGCGAGCATAACGATTGTCCGCCGGATTGGGAGGGTTATCTCAATCTAGTGATCGAGTTCTTGCGGGAACAGGAAGTTCTTGAGGAAAGGCGTCGTTAAAAGCGGACGCTTACCGATGAAGTCCAACCCCTGGCGACCAACATGGCGACCTGTACCCTTGCGCCGATACTAATCGATCCACCGTAATTAAGACCATCGCAAATGATGCGGCGAATGAACCTGTACTTCAGAGTAGCGGTATTGCAGCGCTTCCTGACCCGCCTGGTTACGACGGTAACGCAAGGCCATACCCATCGTTTTCAGGCCGGGCCAGTCCGGGAGTTCGGGAACCTCGCTGGCGGCGAGGTCACGATACTCACGGTATTCCTGGCGGCCGTGACCGTTTTCAATCTGACGATGACCAGGTTCGCCGCTCGGGTCGAAAGCGATGCGAACAACCTGCTGTAACGCCTTCTGGTTGCCCTTTGAGGTGGACCCCATCAGCTGGACAGCTTGAAGGTGTTACTAAGCTCTGACCTCTTTGTTTACCCGGCTCAAGCTGCCAGGGTCACGGATGGCTGGTAATACACCTCGTCGGGTGTTTGATAATCATGGCTCTGATGGAACCGCTCCTGATTGTAGTGCCGGAAGTACCGGTTAAGCGCCTGTCTCAAGTGTCGCCCATCCTCGAAGGCGGTGAGGTAGATGCACTCATGTTTGACACTGCGCCAGAGGCGTTCCACGAAGATATTGTCATGGTAGCAGCCCTTGCCGTCCATGCTGATCCGGATGCCATGATGCTTGAGAACATCGGTGAAGGCTTCACTGGTGAACTGGACACCCTGATCCGTGTTGAAGATTTCCGGCGTTCCATGACGTTGCAGGGCCTCCTCCAGAGCATCAACGCAGAAGTCAGCGTCCAGGGTGTTCGAGACGCGCCAGGACAGCACCTTGCGAGTGTGCCAGTCCATGATGGCCACCAGGTACATGAAGCCCCGGGCCAGCGGCGCATACGTGATATCGGCGGCCCACACCTGGTTGGGCCGGTCGATCCGGCGCCCTTTGAGCAGGTAGGGATAAACCTTGTGCCCCTCGCCGGGAATGCTGGTTCTCGGACGCGGGTATACCGCCTGCAGGCCCATGGTGCGCATCAGTCGCTGGACTCGCTTGCGGTTTACCTGATAGCCCTGGCGCTGCAGGAACGCCCGCATTTTGCGAGACCCGTAATACGGCGTTTCCAGATGTTGCTGATCAAGTAGATACATGAGATTCAAATCCTTCTGACGCTGTTGCCGAGGACGGTAGTACACCGATGAGCGGCTCAATTTGAGCAATTCACATTGGCGCGTCATGCTGATATCAGGGTGGTCGCGCTCGATCATCGCCAACCGGCGTCGACGACTTACTGATCGAGCTTGCGCGATAAAAAATCGCGTTCCACCGTCAACCGGCCGATCTCGCGATAGAGTTCATCGGTGTTGGGCTCGTTGGACGGCTTGCCAGCCTTCTTCTTGCCTTCGAAGAGGTCAGGGGCATTTTCCAGCAGCTCGCGTTTCCAGGTGCTGACCATGGTCGGATGGATCTGGAAACGGGCGGCGATCTCGGAAGTGGTCTGGTCACCCTTGAGAGCGGCCAGGGCAACCTTGGACTTGAATGAAGCGCTGTACTGTTGGCGTTTCTTGCTCATGATTCTCCTCCTGAGGGAGATGATGAATCAGAGCTTAGGCACCTGTCCAAATTTCGGGGTCCAGTTCACTTGACGGCCAGCAGGTAGTCGCCCTTTTGGTCGAGTATGGTCTGCGCGATCGTCTGCTGACAGCCCATTGCGTCCAGCGTCACCAGGCTGTCCTGGAGGTCCAGTAAGGACAACAGCTCAGGGATGGCAGTGATTTCATTGGATTTTTCATCGGTCTTCCATTGGCCCATCACCACACCATTGGTCGTCGCGAAAGCGCTGACCATAGGAATGGCCGATTGCCGATTCCCGGGGCGACAGGAACTGCGCAGGGTTTTGCCATCCACGGCAATGACCTGACGTTGCGCGTGTGCTTCGGTCTCCTTCATCCACTGGATGAAGGCGCCTTGCAGCGCCTCGGGATCAATCCGGCTCATCACCCGGGCGATGGTGTCATGAATCGGAATACCGTTCTCGTAGTCGCCATAGCGTTTTAGCCAATCGCGCCGAGCATGCCCAAAATCTTCGATTTCTTCCCAGCCTTCACAGCCTGCAATGACAGCGGTGACGGTCAGAAACAGGCTATCGAACAGCGGATAAGTGATTTTGGCCGCCTGACGCATATCGGTGATGCTGGACAGGTGCTGGGCAAGAACAGTGAGGCTCATGGTCGGGTTCGCAAAAGCCTTCACCAAACCACATCGGGCCATCCGGAGGAAAGTGCACGTGTTGAACCGGTTAATTTTTGTTCACGCTCTCACCCTGCGTCTCTTTCCTTCAGTATGGACGCCTTATGGCCGGAGTGATTATGAAAGCAAGAAGAGAGCCTCGTGATCATGGCAGTCTATATCGTGAAATAGACTGCCATACCATCGAGGTAACCCGGCGACCTGTGCAAAGCAGGTCGTTTTCCCCGACCCTGCTTATAAGCCAAAAATTTCCTTTACCTTCTCTTCGAATGCTTTGTCATCCATGCTTTTGCGCATTGGCACGAACTGCTCTGACTCCTTGCCAACCTCAACGGCTATATCGCTAGCATCATTCTCGATAATATTCTTCACGGCCTGCGCGATAGGCAGAGGATCAGGACCGTCGTTGATTGCCTTAGCCACAATTGGAACGAAATGAGACACCAGCTCTTTGTAGGGAGAGTCTTCGCTGGTCGTCCGGCTGTTGGCGACAAGGCCTTTTTTCACGAAGTTGGTTCCAAACAAGCCCGCCAGTACAGAGTGCACTCTTATACCAAAGGGAGCCACCTCAAACCTCAAGGAATCGGTAATACCCTCGACGGCATATTTGCTGGCATTGTAATGCGACAGCAAGGGGAGCCCCATCCTTCCCAAGAAGGAAGAAATATTGATCACCACACCACCTTGCGCTTCCCGCATATGTGGGAGGACTTCCCTGGTCATCTTGATGAGACCAAAGACATTCACATCGAATTGCTGGAATATTTCCTCATCCGTCCCTTCCTCCAGCGTCGCAAGAAGCCCGAAACCTGCGTTGTTTACCAAAACATCGATCTTACCTTCCTTGGCCATGACATGCTGGACGGCTTTCTGAATGGACGCTGTATCCTGTACATCGAGGGGCACGGTATTAATTTTGACACCGCGTTTTTCGGCCTCTTCCATTAATTCTTGACTGGCATTTCTTGCGCCGGCATAGACGGTATATCCGTGTTCGGCCAGCAGCAGCGCGGTTTCCTTGCCCATACCGGACGTCGCGCCAGTGATCAAAACAGTTTTATTCACGATGGAATCCTTTTCAAGTCAATAGATATTGGTTTTCTGAGATTGCTCATCACCAAAGGAGTTAGCAAACTGTGCATAAAGTGGCGAAACCCTGGCCATCAATCTGAAGCATATTGGACCTAGCTCATGAATCTTGCCTCCATTGGATGGCAGGATAACCCTCTGCCTGGCCAGCGAATACTTTTATTCTGAGTATCGCCATCGTGGCCTGGCTCACCGCGAAGTGAATCAGGGCGCTATGCTTGAAGGACAAAACGGCTACGGCTTGCGGGTAACGGGATCCTTGACCGGGCGATCGCATCGAGTTCTTCCTGACTGTAGGCCGACGAGTCCGTGCCCTTCGGCGAGTACTGCCGTAACAGCCCATTGGTTTTTTCGGGGGCGGCCATCCGCTTTGAGCCCCGTTGCCAGGGGCCATGAGGACCCGCAAAGTAGATCGCCGTTCCCGTCTTCTGGGTAATCTCGGCATGCTTCGTCATTCCTCTGCCCTGATCGTAGGCCATGGACAGGTGCAGTGAACGCGGCACCTCATTGAGCTTGTCACTGAACCCGATCGCTGTCGCGGTTGCCGTGGTGGCTCGGCATCGGACGATCTTCGACCTCGGGCGGGTGCATATGAATACTGACCAGGTCGGGAATCTGTTGACGTCGATCCTTATGGCAGCGCGATCTTTAGCGTAGAGGTGGTGATAGTAGTGAGTCATGGCAATACCTTGCCTGGTGGGTCAGGTGTCGCGCTTGCTCATTGAGATCGTCCTCACCGCTCGCGGGGGGCTGAATTGTCAGTAATTCCTTAAAGACAAAGTGCGAGAAGCCGATAAGAGGTAAACCACCCCGAAACGACACATGACATATTTACCGCTGAGTGCTGTCAACACTTTATAAGAGACCACCGAAATGCGACTGAACAGCTATTCTATCGGGCTGCGCGTGACTACCGGCTTCGCAATCGTTCTTTCATTGGCCATTGCCATCATCGTGACCTTCCTTCTGAACCGTATAGACAAGGTCATTCAGGAAGCCGAGCACAGAGAACTCACTGCTCTGAATGGCAGTCTCACCGCATCGCTTGATGCCGAAGCCCGCTTGGCCACCACGATGAGTACCTTGGTGACCGGGATTCCTGAGGTGGGTGAGGCATTAGCCAACGGGCAGCGCGATCGACTGGCGGCTCTTTTTCAATCTGGATTCAAGGCGCTAAGTGAAGGCTATGGTGTCAAACAGTTCCAGTTTCATTTGCCCCCAGCCACCTCATTCCTGCGGGTACATAAACCCGAAAAATTCGGTGATGACCTCAGTGATCTTCGTCCGACTATCGTAGAGACCAACCGCTCTAAGCAACCTGTTTCCGGTCTGGACCTGGGAGTGGCCGGCCTGGGAATCCGCGGTCTTGTACCTGTATTTCATCAGGGGGGGCATGTTGGCTCTCTTGAATTCGGCATGAGTTTCGGACAGTCCTTCTTCGAAAATTTTGGCGAGCAATATGGTGTCGAAGCCGGCCTGCAAATCCTGAGGGAAGAAGGCCTGGTGCCTTTCGCTTCAACGGTGGGTAAGCAATCGCTACTACCCGCAGCCATTCAGCAAGCCGCTCTGAACGGTGAGCGTCCAATTTATTACACCACCGTCGCGGATAAGCCGGTGGCGGTGATGGGCTCGCTCGTCAAGGACTACGCTGGAGAGCCTATCGGTGTAGTCGAGATCGCCATGGACCGTTCAACCTATATTGCCACGTCGATGCTGGCGCGCAATTCGGCGCTGCTGATTGCCGCGTTGGCAATGGGGGTTGGCCTGGCGCTAGCGCTGTGGTTATCACGTACTATCGTTGGTCCGATTCAGCGTACCACCCAGGCAATGAGCGATATCGCCGCGGGTGAAGGAGACTTGACCCGTCGACTAAACGACAAAGGGCGCGATGAACTGAGCGAGCTGGCACGCCAATTCAACGCCTTCGTCGGACGCATGCAAAACACGCTGAAGGAAGTGCGCAGCAGTACTCGCAGCGTCAATCGAGCCGCCGGCGATATCGCGCAGGGTAGTGAAGAATTGGCCACGCGCACCGAGCAGGCCGCGGCCAATCTGCAGGAAACCTCGGCTTCCATGGAAGAGATCACCTCCACGGTGAATCACAGCGCGGATTCCGCGCAGCAGGCCAACCAGCTGGTGCAGTCCACCGCGGATGTAGCGCGCCAGGGTGAAGCGGCCATGAGTCAGGTCGAGCGCACCATGGAGGATATCAACGCCTCCGCCACCAGGATCGGTGAAATCATCACCATGATCGATGCCATCGCCTTTCAGACCAATATCCTGGCACTCAATGCCTCCGTGGAAGCCGCTCGGGCCGGCGAACATGGCCGTGGCTTTGCGGTAGTCGCCCAGGAAGTGCGTACGCTGGCCAGTCGTTCAAGCAATGCCTCCGGGGAGATTCGCACTCTGATCGATACCTCGACTTCTCATACCAGGTCCGGCGCGGAGCTAGTGCGCAATGCAGGCCAGACCATGCGAGAGATCGTCGCCAGCGTGGCCCGGGTCACGGACGTGATCGGCGAGATCAGCGCCGCCACCAGGGAGCAGAGCAGCGGCATCAGTCAGGTCAATATGGCCGTGATGGAAATGGACAGCATGACTCAGCAGAACGCAGCCATGGTCCAGCAATCCTCCACTGCCGCTGCAGACATGCGCCGTCACGCCCTGCAGCTCAGCAACTTGATCAACTCCTTCGTACTGGGTGAAGAGACCACTACCGTCACGCAAGACATCAAAACCAAGAACCCAGCGCCCTCCTCTATCCTGAAACAGGTGTCGGCTAGACAGCCTGCGCGGGAAGAAGTCGAGGAGTGGAGTGACTTCTAACCTTTGTACTAGGTAGTAAATGCAAAACGCCTGGCCACATGGGCAGGCGTTTGTTTTGCGTTCAAGATGACGTCAACTTCAGCAGCGATCAGTCATTTCCAGCTTGCACCCTTCGTTTTGCCCATACTGGAATCGGCCGACGATACGGATCTGCTCACCCAGATAAGGCGCGATGCGCTCCTGAGGAAACACCTTCACCCGCTTCAGGCCTTCATCCTCGATCCAGTAGTGACGCGGCGTTTCAAAGATCATCCTCTGGGTAGCAACGCGTTTGTCTTCGTAAGCCGCTCGTTGCGATGCCAATATCGATAATGGTATTTCGGCGGGCTTGTCGTCGGCGCAGGCCACCAGAGTGGTCAGCAGCATACCGATAATTCATCCTTTGCGGCGCAGATGCATAGGTGAATTCAACGCGACCGAATACTCAAAGGGCATACTTCAACGTACTTGCAAGACCGCATCCTAACAATCTGACACCATGATGGCATTGAATTCCCATCTCGCGGAGACCTGTTCATGCTGGATCTGACCCAGATGCCAATCACCCTGGCGCTGCTCGTCATCAACATCATCGTCAGTATTTACGCACTG
The DNA here is from genome assembly GCF_007954585.1 of Pistricoccus aurantiacus. Lineage (GTDB taxonomy): Bacteria > Pseudomonadota > Gammaproteobacteria > Pseudomonadales > Halomonadaceae > Pistricoccus > Pistricoccus aurantiacus. The sequence goes on along the minus strand of NZ_CP042382.1, from coordinate 1,836,821 downwards.
AAGAGCCATCCTCGACTCATTGATCGGCTGGCCTTCAAACCCGAACGCATTCTGCGCCATGGCGAGATTTACCGGCTCGTGACCGCGGGCTTCGTGCATGCCAATGGTGCGCATCTGCTGGTCAACATGCTCACTCTGTATTTTTTCGGCCCCTGGCTCGAGATCGTTCTAGGCCCAGTCAGCTACCTGGTTCTCTATTTCGGTTCCGAACTCACGGCCCACTGCCTATCGCTGATCATCCAGCGCGGTAACGCTCGCTATTCGGCGGTCGGCGCCTCGGGCGCCATCACCGGCGTGCTCTTTGCCTTCTGTTTATACGAACCCTTTCGGATGCTCTATCTCTTCTTTGCCATCCCCATTCCCGCCATCCTGTTTGCCATCGGCTTCGTGGCACTCTCGCTCTACGCCATGCAAAATCGTGGGCCAAATCAAGTCGGCGGCCTCGCCCACGAGGCCCATCTTGGCGGCGCCGTTGGAGGCGTGTTGATTACCATCCTGCTCGACCCCCGCGCCCTTCCTCTGTTTCTCCAGCAAATAGGCGCCTGATATGCACACAACCCCGACTTCCACAGCGCTGGCTGTCGTCCTGCACGGCATTGGCACTAATAAACTGTCCACGATGTCCGATACTGCTCAGGCGGGTATCACGGAAGTTGGCAATCAGCACCGGCGTCAGGGCCACGAGGGAGTATTTACCTAGGTACCCGGTCAGCGTAGTGGCCTTCACTTTCCCGGGTGCTCAGGGCTTTTTGGTAGGAGTAACATCAGCTAGGTAAGTATGCGTCCGCTGAACACACCTTCCGCTGAGCCTCGACTTCTCAGAGAGTAGGTGCCCACCTATTTTAAGTGGACACCTATCATGAGTGAGTCAAGCGTGTTGGAGGCGCCTCGCAAGCGGCGCCGCTTTACCGCCGCATTCAAGGCCAGGATTGTCGAAGCGTGCCACCAGTCCGGCGCCTCGGTGGCCGGCATCGCGTTGGCGCATGCCCTGAACGCCAACCTGGTGCACAAATGGATCCGTGAGGCGCGTCGCAGGGAAGCGGTGAACGACAGGCCGGCCTTTGTCCCGGTGCCGATAGCCAGCACCGCAGCCCCGGTGGCGACTCAGCGTCAGGAGGCCGAGCGCATTCGCCTCTCGCTACCGAGTCCCCAGGGGACAGTGACGATCGAGTGGCCCGTGTCGGATGCGCAGGGCTGTCGGGCGCTACTTCGGGAACTGCTGTCGTGATCCGCATCGATGAATTCTGGCTGGCTACCGAACCGCTGGATATGCGCGCCGGTCCCGACACGGCGCTGGCCCGGGTGGTCAAGGTGTTCGGCGCTGCCCGACCGCACTGTGCCTACCTGTTCGCCAACCGGCGCGGCAACCGCATGAAGGTGCTGGTTCACGATGGTCTGGGCATCTGGCTGTGCGCCCGGCGCCTGAACCAGGGCAAGTTTCACTGGGCCGGTAACTGGTACGGCGATCGGGTCGCGCTGTCCCCCGAGCAGGTGACGACGCTGGTACAGGGACTGCCCTGGCAGCGTATCGGTCCGGCGGGGGCCATTTCGGTGCTGTGACGCGCGACGCACCGGGTGGCACAGAATGCGGCACCCGGCCATTCGATGATGCGCTAATTCCGCTGTCCTCAGTGGGCTGGCATACTCGCCCAATGACCACGCCGCCCGATCTGTCCCAGCTCACCCCCGATCAGCTCCGCCACCTGGCGGCGACGCTGATGGTGCAGGTCAAACAGCAGGATATGGCGCTGCAGGAGCGAGGGCAGGCACTGGCGCAGAGCCAGAAGACGCTGCGTTACACCGAGCAGGTCAACCAGAAGCTCACCTACGAACTGGCGCTGCTCAAGCGCCACACGTTCGGCCGGCGCAGCGAGCAGCTCAACGCCTTGCAGATCAGCCTGCTGGACGAGGGGGTGGAGGCCGATATCGCCGCCATCGAGGCCGAGCTGAAAGAGCTGGCTCCCCCCGCTACAACACCGTCAGCCAAGCAAACGCCTAAACGCACCCCGTTGCCTCCCGAGTTGCCACGCACCGAGATCCGCCATGACCCCCAGAGCGAGCACTGCGCGTGCGGTTGCCAGCTGCGCCGGATCGGCGACGAGATCAGCGAAAAGCTGGACTACACGCCGGGCGTGTTCACCGTCGAGCGCCATATCCGCGGCAAGTGGGTCTGCGACGGGTGCGAGACGCTGACCCAGGCGCCGATGCCGGCGCAGGTGATCGACAAAGGCATCCCCACCGCCGGCCTGCTGGCCCAGGTGTTGATCGCCAAATACGCCGATCATCTGCCGCTGTATCGGCAGGCACAGATCTTCGCCCGTGCCGGCGTGGCGATCCCGCGTTCGACGCTGGCCGAGTGGGTCGGTATTTGTGGCGTCCGACTTCAGCCGCTGGTCGATGCGCTGCGTGACCTGCTGCTCGCCGAGCCGGTGCTGCATGCCGATGAAACGCCGGTGCCGATGCTGGTACCCGGCAAGAAGAAGACCCACCGAGCCTATCTCTGGGCCTATGCCACCACGCCCTACGCCGGACTGAAGGCGGTGATCTACGACTTCACCGACGGCCGTGGCGGTCAGCATGCTCGCGACTTCCTCGGCGACTGGCAGGGTAAGCTGATCTGCGACGACTACAGCGGCTATAAGCAGCACTTCGCCAACGGCGTCACCGAGATCGGCTGCATGGCCCACGCCCGACGCAAGTTCGTCGACCTGCACGTGACTGGCAAGAGCCAGATCGCCGAGCAGGCCGTCGACACCATCGGCGAGCTCTATCAGGTAGAACGCGAAGCCCAGTCACTGACGGCGGAAGCACGCCAGCGGCTACGCGACACCAGGGCGAGGCCCATCGCCGATGCGCTACACCGCTGGATGCTGGCTCACCGTGAAAAAGTCCCGAATGGCTTGGCCACCGCCAAGGCACTGGACTATAGCCTGAAACGCTGGGCGGCGCTGACACGCTACCTGGATGACGGGGGGTTGCCGATCGACAACAATCGAGTGGAGAACCTCATTCGCCCCTGGGCGCTGGGCCGCAGCAACTGGCTGTTCGCCGGGTCACTGCGCAGTGGCCAGCGCGCCGCCACCATCATGAGCCTGATTCAGTGCGCCAAGCTGAACGGCCATGAGCCGCATGCCTACCTGAAAGACGTGCTGGAACGGCTGCCGACGCAGAAGGCCAGCCAGGTCCATGAACTCCTGCCCCACAACTGGCAACACAGCAACTGATCGCTGGCAAGCGGTGATCAGCGGACGCTTACCTAGGTAACGCTTGAGCGCGGCTTCAAGCGTCATGTGCTCCGAGGCGCTGCGCTGGATATAGACGCCGCGCACTATTTCGTCTTCGGTGCGGCGCGCCCAGTCCTGGGCGACGTGCTTGGTGCGGAAGGTCTTGGCGGTGGTGGGCCCAGCAGGACTCGAACCTGCGACCAAGGGATTATGAGTTCGCTACTAAAACAATAAGCTACTGACAAAAAAGAAAAACTGACCGAAATATAGCGTAAGGTACAGTTCTTTGGAATCAGTAGCTTAGCGAAAGCTGAGGATAGCACACGAAGCTGATGTGTGTACCGGTAGTGTACCGTTTGGGGGTTCCCTCCCCTCTCTCGAATAGCATGCCTCTGAAGGGGCGTAAGATTGCTTCTCTCAAAGGCATGCTGACCGCTTGTACGACATACTCAAGTCCGATGCGGTTAGAGAGCTGGCACCGGCGATATTAACTTACTTTATTCTCAGGTCGTACTAGAAAATGGTTCGCCGGATAGCTGACATTCTAGACGATAATTTTAACGTACCTCGACCTGGTCAGGCCGCCGAACCGCGCATCCATACCGAATATTGAATCCGCTGCCGGTTCCACGCACTGCATAAACGTCTACTGCGTCCAAGAAGGGCGACGCGCCCTCCCTGATTTAGCCTACGATTGAATGCTCGAAGCGGGCTGATAGACGTGAGTACGCTTGTGAATATGCTGGTGGTTCTCATAGTACTCGTTCAGGTTGTGCGCTTCGGCTGAACGGTGATGAAAACCACGCTCTCCCCACATGAGCCACACCAGCGCCTTGCCGGACTGCGTCAAGTAAATGTCAAGAATGTCACGACGTAGATAGCTGAAAGAACCACTGATCTGCGAATCATACTCACCGATTTCGCGGTACAGGGACGCCACGCCTGAAGCATCATGCAAGTCCCATTTATTGGCGCAGTACCTGAGACTCAAAGCCTCACAGAGCCGCTTAGAGGGCAGGCACGCACCGCTGTCCTGATTCATCACACTGTGGTAGCTCTCCCAGTTGTACTTCTGCACTGGGATGTCGACCGCGACGCCATTATTTGACGACCAATCAGCGGACACCATGTATTCGGCAAGGTCATCCTCTTCCTCATCAGCGACAGGCACTCCCGGAATCGAGGAGAAAGGCATCTCCCCTGCATAGGTGTAGTAGTAGCCTGGTACCTCTGGAATGGCGTGATTGCCGGGGTATTCGAGACCAGTGAACAACGTGCACAGACGTTCGACGTCTCCGCTGTCCACGAGTACACCTCGGAGGAAGGTAAAGACCTGTCGGTCGTCAATGGGAGCGTTCTGTTCGAGGAACCCGTCAAGTAAGACCCACGGCCCCGTCAGGCCATCAATCTCTGCGATCTCGAGAATTCCGCGGTAATCTGGTTGCGGACCTTTCACCACCCAGTCACCACCCGTAGGCTGACTGTTGAATAAGTCTGGGAGCGGCAGGTCGATGCTCTCGGCCCCACGTGGGAAGGTCGGGTGAACCGCCCCGCGTATCGCGGAGGCCCGTTAGTTTAAGTCACGCTGCCATAGCGGCCTGACTGTTAAGTTGCCGATAGTAGTTTGCCTCAGCTTCTGCCGGCGGGATATACCCCAGTGGCTCCATCAGCCGTTGGTGGTTGAACCAAGATACCCATTCCAGCGTCGCCAGCTCAACGGATTCCATGGATTTCCAGGGGCCGCGCCGGTGGATCAATTCTGCTTTGTACAAGCCGTTGATGGTTTCAGCGAGGGCGTTATCGTAACTGTCGCCTTTGCTGCCTACCGATGGATCGATGCCTGCTTCGGCCAGGCGTTCCGTGTAACGGATCGACACATACTGTGATCCCCTGTCGGAGTGATGAATCAAGTCCTCTGACTTGTCGGGCTGACGGGCGTAGAGTGCCTGCTCCAGAGCATCGAGTACGAAATCCGTGTTCATCGTGCGACTGACGCGCCAACCCACAATATGGCGGGCGAAGACATCCACAACGAAAGCCACATACAACCAGCCTTGCCAAGTGGAAACGTAGGTAAAGTCCGATACCCAGAGCTGGTCCGGACGGTCGGCGACAAACTGCCGGTTGACCCGATCCAGCGGGCACGGCACTGACTGATCCGGGACGGTGGTACGCATCGTCTTGCCGCGACGGGCACCCTGAAGGCCCAGAAATCTCATGAGCCGTTCCACGGTACAGCGGGCCACAGGGATGGCTTCCCGGTTCATCTGCTTCCAGACTTTATCGGCACCATAGACCTTGAGGTTGTCATTCCAGACACGCTTGATATGCGGTATCAAAACCTCGTCGCGCTTGACCCGGTCACTGCGTCGTGCCGGATTGCGCTGCCGGGCCGCATGACGCCGGTAGGCCGACGGGGCAATCTGCAATACTTTGCAGATCGGCTCGACCCCGTAGGTATCCCGATGCTGATCAATGTAGGTGTTTACGACTTCAGCTTGCGGTCGAGCTCCGCCTGGGCGAAAAAAGCGCTGGCCGTGCGAAGGATGTCATTGGCGCGCCGCAATTCCTTATTCTCACGCTCCAGGTCCTTCATGCGTTGTGTCTCGGCGGTGGTTGTTCCAGGGCGCTCACCGATATCGATCTGGGCACGCTTGACCCATTCCAGCAACGTTTGTGGTACACAGCCAATCTTGGGGGCTATAGACTCCACAGCCGCCCACAGCGACGGGTACTCGTCACGATGCTCCTGCACTAGCCGGACAGCGCGCTCTTTAACCTCAGGGGAAAACTTGTTTGACTTGTTCATGGCTCCATTCTCTCAGATGCTGGAGCCTCCTCAAAACCCGGGGCGGTTCACGGGTCGATGTCCGCATCTGAGGGGCGAGCGCTGCGTTCCTCGGCAAGGAGGCCCTGAGCGTACTGGACACCCCACATCTCAAAGTAGGCGATCCAGCCGTACTTCTTCCCGTATCGGTCGACCTTGTGCTTATCACCTCCAATACGAGGCCCGGAGTTCATTTGCCGATCAACAGCCTCGAACTTCTCGGGGTCATAGCCAAGCACCAGCATTCGCGAAACTATTGTCGGCAGCACCCGCTGGTACTCTGGGTTGCTGTCGTCGTAATTCCGTCGGCCTGGAATCAGCCTTCCTATCGTGTAGTTGCCGAAGTCCATCCGAATCGCCGCACGCTTTGCACGCTCGATTACCGTCGGGTCATACTGCGGCATGTTCTCAAACGGACTGGGCAGATGGCTAAGCGGTGGAAGGAGGTAAGCTGCGTCGTCCTCAGACAAGCAAGCCGGATCAACCATCCTCGCGATGGCAATTATTCCCAGACAATACTGCTGATACAGGGCATGCCAAGTAGGAAACGTCGCGCCTGGCGCGAACATCGCTTGATAAATCTCACGAGCAACTCTAGGCAGTGCCTCACGCATCTCCACAGCATTAATATCTGACCAGATGGTCAGCGCCGCACCGTAAGCCGCCGCGAACATCCGTTCGGGGACGTATGGGTCTGAAACGGCAATAGCCTCTACTGCCAGCCGGAAAAACTCCGAGGGTCGCTTGCAGGCGAATTCGTACAGAGTCTTGGTAGCCACGTCGCGCAGACTTCTGGACGTTGACGTCAGCGTCCACATCACCCAGCGTGCCCGCCGAATCTCTCGCTCGTCTAGATCACCCGATTTCCATCTAGATGCCAAGAATTTGAAATCGTCTTCGACTTCCTCAGACCTCTCGCGCACCCACTCAGTCCAGAATAGATCGCGTTGCGTATTGGGCATGGACAAGAGCACACCGTGCAAGAAGTCCATATCAAACGGATGCGCCCGCGCTGCCCTAGTGGCTCGAAGTCTCGTGAAGGCAATCTGTGCGAACCGTTTCGACTGTTGCATTGCGTGCGCGAACCGTTCTACCGTATCCCTCCCGATGTGCCTTGGATCTGATTGCGCTGTCAACAATAGAGCGTTCATGACGAGATTCTCGTCCGACAAGTCTTGCCAAAGCTGATGCCTGCCAAGGCGTTGCGGATACAGGCCAACCAGAGCCCGGAACACGTCAAAGGCGAAGGTATGCGATCCAGGCTCACGGAATTGGAACTGTGCGCGTCCTTCATCGCTTTGCAGCCACTGCGCCAAGGCCGGCCTATCAAGCAGTTGTCTCGCCATCATATGGCCGGCCATAAGGTCATATGAAAACGCGATTCCTTGACCGCCTTCTTCAGAAGTTGTTCGAACGAGAACACCTTCAGATTCCAGCGCACGAATGACACTGGCATCCCAGCCCATGTCTCGGACTGCCGTCCGTGCAGCATTGAACTCCACGCTTCTCGCGTTGCTCTCCCAGAGGAGTCTCGCGATCGTCAGCAGAGCATCTTGCACTTCATCCTGATAAATGCGATGCGCCGTCAATGAAAGCTCAGCGACTCGTGCGGCAACTCTGTTAAAGTGCTCTTCGAACAGGCTTGCAAGAGAGCTGGGCAGTGCCTCCACCCCGACAAGGTTCTGGCGACGAGGGTTCGCCACCTCGCAGAAGATTCTTAGCGTCAATGGGTTTTGCAAGAACTCGATTGGCAGATCTGCGTCGGTGGCGTCGATCTTGTAGTACTCAAAGTATTTGTCGATAGCCGCCTGTGGGTCTTCCTGGAACCCGTTGTGCTCAAGTTGAGGAAATTCCGCCGGCAGGCACATTTGCGCGAACTCATTGCGTAGAGTGACAACCAGCAAGACGTACGGAAAGTCCTTCAGTAGCTCTTCCGCTCGCGCGAGCTCATCCTTCCAGTTTCTCGGATCTTCTGCCTCATTCAGGCCGTCAATGACAATAGGGAGGCGCTTGCCCGCGCGCTGCCCCGCCGCATCTACGGCCTCAACCAGCCGATTGAAGCTCTCCGCCGGCCTACCAGAAATCTTGAAGGCAGACACAAGATCGTCAAGCCCTTGGCCTGCATGAAGGTTTTTTCCCAGCAGCAAAACACCACCGGGAAGGTCTCCGTCCGGCTGTGTCACCTTGACGGCAAGCTCAGATTTTCCTTCGCCTGCAGCTGCAAGCACAGCCACGGTTCGAACGCCGATCGACCGCTCCAGCCTGCGCAGTGCCGACGCAACTGCGTGGATGTCCGCGACCAGATTCGCGGTTAACGGTGCTCCACCTGAACGCGCCCCACGCAGCTTCGAGAGCAGCCTGTCGTAGCGCACCGGCTGCGACAGATTCGCTGCTAGTATTTGCTGTATAGCGTCGAAGTCGCCCGTGCCGAGCGCAGCATGCAGGCTATCGAGCAGGTCAGCCAACCCGGTAGCTCGAGCCAGAAGCGAGTCGACTTCGGCCTTGAGTTCGGTTTTGAGTTGCCCCGTGATCGAAGCAATGGCCGCGCAATTTGTCTTGAGGGCACTTGAGAGCTTCTCCAGTGAGTCCCACGCACTCTGGCCACCCAGATGCCTGAGTATCTTCTCCTCTGCCCCAACAACCACATGAACTTCCGGCTGGTATCGGCGGTTGAATGGAGCCGCAGCGAGCCTGTGTTGCTCAGCAAGCAGTGCAGGCGTCAGAACGAGCTCACCGAAGTAGGTTTCCCGAAGTAGTGCTCCAGGCCCAACCAAGAGGTCTTCGATGTCCGTTGCTGTCAGCAGCTCCAGCTTCAACTCAGGGAAGCGTTCTTTCTCAAGCGCAAAGAACCACTCTTGGTCTTCCTTTGTTAGCGTGTGGCGTGTCCAAAGCTTCCAATCGGTCACACCTGGGACATGCTTGCGCGTCTTCTCCATGCCCTCGATGATCTTTCTGCGGCGTGTAGCACCCAAGTTTTGTCCGTTCGCCAGCTCATACCATTTGCATTGCCAACCAATCCAGCGTGGCGGTGCTCCGAGATCACAAGACTCTGTCAGTTCAAGGTGGAACTCCACACCAGGCTGGTTTGCGAGTTGCTTGAAGCGACCAAAGCGTCCGTAGTGTTGGCGCACTAGAGCACGGCAAAGCTTCTCAAAGTTTTCGTCCGCTGCTCCGGGCAACTTGCTGAACACATCCCAATTTGCTTCAGGCATCGGCGTTTTCCCTGTCAGTTGGCATCGTCTGAATCGGTCGGGTAGTCGTGCGCCGAGAAAACTTCGACCTTCGCCCCTGCCTCGATGAAGAGCTTCACGAACGCGGATACGTCAGCCTCGTCAGTCGTTACAGTAATTCGACTCCCCTCACGTGCGAAGTGATGGTCTGATACTAGCTGTCCAAGCTCACTTGGCCCTAAGGTGTGGAGGTTCAGGCTCCACAGCAACGAGAGCATGTCATCTGAAAATCTCTGATTTTCTGGATCAGCAAAAGTGATGGAGCAGCTGTCATCTTTCAAAGACTGAGCGCTAAGTTTTTCAATGTTATTCTCCACTTTCTCTGCATCTTGCGCTCCCTTGAAGCTCCCGATGAGGACCAGGTTCATCGAATGCTCAGAGCCGTATCCGTTCCAAATCTTCATGATTGGTTCTCTCGTTTGATCTCAACGGTATTTCTGAGTTGCTTAAGCGCCCATAGAACGCTTGCGTCTCCAATCTTCACGCCGGCGGGCGAGTATGAACTCGCGCGAAGCACGCCGGACGCGTCTATGTGCGCATAGGACTGAAGGCCTCGCTCATCGGGGAGCGGATCGCACGTAGGTAGTCCTGACGCACCCACCTCACTGACCGCAAGGCGAACCTTGCCTCTGTAGTTGGAGACCCAGTCCTGAAGGGCTCGGCCGACCATTTTATCCATGCTTGCAACCGCGGTGGTTGCTTGCTGAGGAAGCAACAGCAATTCGCTAGCTCCTACCTTTTGCGCAAGCTCGCTTATTACATCAAGTTCTGCAACCGTGTGCTCGTTGACCACGACATTAATCCCAAAGGGCGACAAGTTCGCAATTGACTCCATACCACGGAGAAGGCTGGCAAACTTCTTCCCACGCTGCTTTTCGTAGGTGCGACCTACCCCGTCAACGCTAATGCGAGCGAAGTGGATCGATCCCTTGAGGTGCTCGACCAGCTGTGGCGTCAGGCGATGACCATGAGTCGTGAAGGTGACCGCGAGTTGAGTCTCTCTCGCAGCCCGTTTGCATATGTCGACGAAATCAGGATGCAGCGTGGGTTCGCCGCCGCCAAATCCGATGCCGAAGCATCCCTCATTATCTAGTTCCTTCAACCATCCGAGTACTTGGTCAGTATGCAGCGAGGCTTTGTGCTTCGGCGCGTAGCAGTACGCACAGTGGAGGTCGCAAACATTGGTGAGTGCAATGGATACCTGGCGGGGGGACGTCGACCACGCCGCCTTTTCCGGGCGCAACTCATCTAGCAGGACATTCAGACCTGAAAGGCGATCGAAAAGATGCACCCCATTTGGGCCGGTTCTGGACTTCATAAGGCGTTTCACCGAAAGCAGTTCTACCTTGAATTTGTCTTCTAAAAAATTGAGGCTATCGAGGCAGCCGCTGGTGCTCGTCGCTAGGCGCCTATCTGCAGCCTGCCCAAAACCTGTTCCAACAGCTCCAGAGACTGACGGTGCTTGTCGGACTTCATCTTCTGGATGTTGGCGAGCTTCCAGCGCACGGCAGGAAGCCGATCGACGCCCGTCAGCGGAAGCAGCGTCCAGTCAGGCGCCCCCTGCTTGAAGGTTAGAAGGAAGCGAACGTCTTCATCCGTCATCAGCTGTCCCAGTCGCGTCAGAAGTTCGTGCCGGACGTCCTCTAACTGCTGCAATGGGATATCGGCCCTGGCCATCCCGGCAAACTCCTGTCGGTAGACGTCGTCCAACGGTTTCAGCCGTGGGTTGATCACTTCGTTCAAGGGCCTGGGGTGCCCCAACAGATAGACCAGAAAGCCTTCGAATACGCTGCGATCCAGGCCGCCTTGGTTCAGCAGCAGCTTCACATCGAAGAGATCCCGGGGATGCTGGCGATCCAGCGCGGCGCAGATCTTGCCGCCATACAGGTCCGGCAGTGACACTGCCCGCACCGCAGCGAAGCCGTAGTCGTCTTCCACGGCTTCCACGACATCGCGCTCCTGGGGCGGGTGCAGAGTGCCACGCAGCACCGGCGACACCTCTACCTTCACCTGGCTACGCCCTCGGCGCACCAGGATCCTCAGCTCGTCTCGGCGATTATCCTGAAGCTCGGCGCGCACTCCTGGCAGTCTGGCACTGAAGAGATCTGCCAGCCGCTGCAGTGCCTCGCGGCAACGTCGCAGGGCCTCGTCACGGGGCTCCAGCGGCAGGTAGGCCAAGTCGATATCGACCGATAGACGGGGTAATGGCTGCACGAAGAGGTTGATGGCCGTGCCGCCCTTGAGGGCGAAGCACGGCTCGTCATTGAGAAAAGGCAGCAGCGAGACCAGCAGCCGGACCTGTTCGTGGTAGCGAGCTTCAATCGGCATGCAGAAACGCCTCCGGCACCGTAACGTGATATTCCCTATCCAGCTTGCCGCCTGGGCAGAGCTGCCGCTTGCCTTTGCCGAGGTCCAGTCGGCGTGGTTCCAGGCGACCGTACCAGGCATGCCCGGCGTGGCGAGCCAGCACCAGGAAGGCCCGCTTGGTTCTCACCGAACGGCATCCCTCCAGCAATGTCTGCAACCGACGCGGACGCAGCGTATTGAGCCCGCCTAAGGTGTCGACCAGCTCACTGCTGAACAGCAACTCATTCGACGTAACGGCGATCCACTCCAGGACGGCTCGCTCTGGGGTCGATACCAGCAAGCTGAAGGCCCTGCCATCCGGCGCGTAGTCCGTAAAGCTGCCAGGAAGCTGCACTGGCAGGCCCTTTTCAGAGTGGAGCACTATCCGCCCTGCCCACTCGGCGTCACTCAACCACCGGGGCAGCCGAACGGCTTCCTTGCCATACAGGTGCGTTGTGCTCTCCCCCATGGGCAGATAGTGGGCAAAGCCATGCAGGGCCAGGGCCGTCTGGCCACCCGGCCAAAGCGATGGTAAGCCCGTGTCGTCACTCGCCTGCAAGGCGAAAACAGCGCTCTCCCAGGTAAGAGGCTCCTCCGCTTGGCAGTAGGCGCCGTGCCCCACGCGTTGCAGCCAGCCACTGCCGGCCAGCTTACGCGCCTGATCCGAGGTGACGCCGTGTGATGCAAGCCACGAGGTCGTAACGACGGCGCCATACGGGATCTTATGCAGCAGCTGGTTTATTTTCACGTAAAAAAGCGGCCTTAAATTCCGTCTTCAGAGTGGAGAATAAACCAGGCTGGTTTATCTTCAAACACAGAATCGCCATAAACGGCCGTTTTTTTTATAAATTTTAAACCTAAAGCTTGATAATCTTCCCGAACAGCAGCTTGTTATCGCCGCTGACCTCGTTGCCATGGAGTTCGTTGAGCCGGTTGATGATCCCAGCCAGGGGCGCTGCTTCGCAGAATCGTGAGACTTGCCGGGCCCTCCTCTCCTCCCCCATGCGTATCTGCTCAGCTTCACGTAAGCTAGCGTAAAAAGATGATAAGTAATCTATGAACGCAGCAGGGAAGCACCGATGACCAGGCAGGCTTTCAGTGAACGGGACATCTGTACCAAGTTCATCACCCCCGCCATCGAGCAGGCCGGCTGGAACATTCACACTCAGGTGCGTGAAGAGTACCCAGTCAGTGACGGTCGGATCATGGTGCGGGGCCGCATGCACCACCGGGCTCACCCGCGTCGGGCGGATTACGTGCTGTCTTTCCAGAAGAACCAGCCCATCGCTGTCATCGAGGCCAAGGACGCCAGCCACAGCCTGGGCCATGGCATGCAGCAGGCCCAGGCCTACGCAGAGAAGCTCGATGTCCCCTTCGCCATTAGCTCCAACGGCAGCGGCTTCCTGTTCAGCGACCCCCACCGCCTGGTCTTCGATCAGGCCGAAACCATCCTGGCGCTCGATCAGCTCCCCGGGCCCGATGCGCTCTGGCACGGCTACCGCCGCTGGAAAGGCCTGAGTGAAGAGACACGCCCAGTCGTCGAGCAGCCCTTCTACGATGACGGCAGCGGACGCACGCCCCGCTACTACCAGATGGTCGCGGTCAATCGCACGGTCGAAGCCATCGCCAAAGGGCAGGATCGCCTGCTGCTGGTGATGGCCACCGGCACCGGCAAGACCTACACCGCTTTCCAGCTGATCTGGAGACTGTGGAAGGCCGGCCGCAAGCAACGCATCCTGTTTCTGACCGACCGTAACGTACTCGTCGACCAGACCAAGAGCGGCGACTTCAAGCCCTTTGGCGCGGCCATGACCAAGATCACCAAGCGCCAGGTCGAGAAGTCGCACGAGATTTACCTCTCGCTGTATCAGGCGGTCACCGGCAGCGAGGAAGAAAAGAACATTTACAAGCAGTTCAGCCCGGATTTCTTCGACCTGGTCGTCATCGACGAATGCCACCGCGGCAGCGCCGCCGAAGACTCCGCCTGGCGCGCCATCCTGGACTACTTCAGCGGGGCCACCCATATCGGGCTGACCGCGACGCCCAAGGAGACCACCGAGGTTTCCAACATCCACTACTTCGGCGAGCCCATCTATACCTACTCACTTAAGCAGGGCATCGACGACGGCTACCTGGCACCTTACAAGGTGACGCGAATCGATCTTGATCGCGACCTGCAAGGATGGCGCCCCAGCGACGGCCAGACCGATATCCACGGGGAGTTGATCGAGGATCGCATCTACAACCAACGCGATTTCGACCGCAACCTGATCCTGACGCAGCGCACCGAGTTGGTGGCTCGAACCATCACCGACTATCTGACCCAGACCGACCCGATGCAGAAGACCATCGTCTTCTGCGAGAACATCGATCATGCGGAGCGAATGCGCCAGGCGCTGGTCAATCTCAACCCTCGACACGTGGCCAAGAACCGCAAGTACGTGATGCGCATCACCGGGGACGAACAAGAAGGCAAGGCCGAGCTCGACCACTTCATCGATCCCGAAGAGCCCTACCCTGTCATCGCCGTCACCAGCAAGTTGATGACCACCGGCGTCGACGCCAAGACCTGCAAGCTGATCGTGCTCGACCAGCGCATCCAGTCGATGACCGAGTTCAAGCAGATAATCGGGCGCGGCACGCGGATCGACGCCGAGCACGACAAGTTCTGGTTCACGATCCTCGATTTCCGCAAGGCCACGGAGCTATTCGCCGACCCCGCCTTCGATGGCGATCCCGAGCAGGTCTACGTACCCGGCGACGGCGACCCGTTGCTGCCGGAAGAAGGCGACGATGCCGACGACAGCGGCGACGAGAACGATCTCACGAGTGAAGGTGATGGATCACCGACCGACCCCACCTTGCCTCCCGAAGGGCACTGGGAGGATGACGAGGACGGCGGCATCGGCGAGCCGCCCAAGAAATACGTGGTCGATGACGTCACCGTGGCCGTCATCGGGCGGCGCGTGCAGTACCTGGGGCCGGACGGCAAGCTGATCACCGAGGAGTTGACCGACTACACCCGCAAGACGGTACGCGCCCACTACGCCACACTGAACGACTTCCTACGCCACTGGGAAGCCAGCGACCGCAAGCAGGCCGTGCTGGATGAACTGGCCCAGCAAGGCGTGTTCTGGGAAGACCTCACCAGTGAAGTCGAGAAGAGCCTCGGAGATACGCCGGACCCCTTCGACGCCATCGTGCACATCGTCTATGGCCAGCCCGCGCTTACCCGCCGCCAGCGTGCTGCCAAAGCCCGGCAGTCGGACTATTTCACTCGCTACGAGGGCCAGGCCCGCGCCGTGTTGGACGCCCTGCTCGACAAGTACGCCGACAGCGGCGTGGCCACCATCGAGGACACCAAGGTGCTGCAGATGGCGCCGCTAGACCGGCTCGGCACCGTCGTGGAACTGGCCGGCGCCTTCGGCGGCAAGGCTGGCTATCGGGAGGCCGTGAGAGCCCTCGAGGCAACGCTCTATGCCGACGCCGCTACAGCCGGCTGAACGGTCTAGGTACAATACGCCGCATTCTGCGCGCCGGTGGCCTGCCGGCGCGCTTTCGGTTATCGAGACGGGATTCCCATGAGCATCAGCACCACCATCAAGAGCATTCAGGACATCATGCGCAAGGACGTCGGCGTCGACGGCGACGCCCAGCGTATCGGCCAGCTGGTCTGGATGCTGTTTCTGAAGATCTACGATGACCGTGAGCGGGAATGGGAGCTGGTCTACGACGACTACGTGAGCCCCATCCCGAATGACCTGCGCTGGAGAAGCTGGGCCGCCAACTCGGAGGGGCTGACCGGTGAGGGCCTGAAAAGCTTCATCGACAACACCCTCTTTCCTGGGCTGCAACAGCTGGATGCCGGCAGCGACGCCCGCGCCGCGGTCATCCGCAGCGTGTTCGAGGATGCCTACAACTATATGAAGTCCGGCCATCTACTGCGACAGGTGGTCAACCGCATCCAGGAAGGCATCGACTTCAACGCATCTCAGCAGCGTCACGCCTTCGGCGACATGTACGAGCAGATCCTCAAGGACCTGCAAAGCGCCGGTAACGCCGGTGAGTTCTACACGCCGCGCGCCGTGACCGAGTTCATGGTCAACCGCGTTGATCCCAAGCTTGCCGAGAGCGTGATGGACCCGGCCTGTGGTACCGGCGGCTTCCTCACCTGCGCCATCGAGCACAAGCGCGAGCACTACGTGCAGACCCCTACCGACGAACAGGCGCTGCAATACAGCATCCACGGCTGGGAAAAGAAACCGCTGCCGCACCTGTTGGCCACCACCAACATGATCCTGCACGGCATCGAAGTGCCCAGCCAGATTCGTCATGACAACACCCTGAACCGCCCTTACCGTGACTGGGGACCGAGTGAGCGGGTCGATGTGATCGTCGCCAACCCGCCGTTCGGCGGCACCGAGGAAGACGGCATCGAGAACAACTTCCCGGCGGAGTTCCGCACCCGCGAGACAGCCGATCTTTTCATGGCCCTGTTCATTCGGCTGCTGAAACCGGGTGGCCGCGCCGCCGTGGTACTGCCGGACGGCTTCCTGTTTGGCGAGGGCATGAAGACACGTCTCAAGGAAAAGCTGCTCAGCGAGTGCAACCTGCACACCATCGTTCGCCTGCCCAACGGCGTTTTCAATCCCTACACCGGCATCAAGACCAACCTCCTGTTCTTCACCAAGGGTCAGCCCACCGAACAGGTGTGGTACTACCAGCACCCCTACCCCGAAGGCTACAAGAACTACAGCAAGACCAAGCCAATGCGCTTCGCCGAATTCGCCACCGAGATCGACTGGTGGGGCGACGAGGCTGACGGCTTCGCCAGCCGCCAGGAAACCGAGCAGGCCTGGAGGGTCGGCATCGACGAGATCAAGGCGCGCAACTACAACCTGGACATCAAGAACCCCTGGCAGGAAGAGCAGGTCAGCCATGATCCAGACGAGCTGCTCGCGCAATATGCTCGTCAACAGGCCGAGATCCAGGAGCTTCGCGACCAGTTGAAGACCGTGCTCGGCGATGCGCTCAGCCGAACGCCTCAAGACCAGGCCGAACCGCAACAAACTGAGGAGCCGGCATGAGCGCTCAGCAGTTGATCACCGACCATCTCGACCTATGGACCGGCGCCGTGACGCACAAGAGCGGCTCGGGGCGTAGTGCATCGGGTAAGAACGGGAAAATCGAGCTCACTGGCATCAAGAAGCTGCGCGAGCTGATCCTGGAGCTCGCCGTGCGCGGCAAGTTGGTGGAGCAGGACCCTAGTGATGAACCCGCGAGTGTACTGCTAGACCGCATCGCCGAGGAAAAGGCCCGGCTGGTCAAGGAAGGAAAGATCAAGAAGCCGAAGAAGCTGCCGGCAATTGCAGAAGAAGATAAACCTTTTGAGCTTCCGAAGGGATGGCAATGGGCAAGGCTTTCAGATGCTCTTCGCGTCATCAATGGCCGTGCCTACAAGAAGCATGAAATGCTCCAAGAAGGCACCCCACTTCTGCGGGTTGGGAACCTCTTCACTTCCAACGAGTGGTACTACTCAGACTTACAGCTTGAGGATGACAAGTACATTGACAACGGCGACCTGATATATGCCTGGTCAGCCTCCTTTGGCCCTTTTATCTGGGAGGGTGGACGAGCCATCTACCATTACCACATCTGGAAGCTTGAGTTATTCGACCACTCTTCTACTAACAAGCACTTTCTCTACAGCTACCTTAAAGCTGTAACAGAAGAAATAAAGTCTTCTGGAAGTGGCATCGCCATGATTCACATGACGAAGTCCAAGATGGAAGAATTGGTTGTGCCTCTGCCCCCATTGGATGAGCAGCAGCGCATCGTCGAAAAAGTCGACGAGCTAATGGCCCTCTGCGACCGCCTGGAGCAGCAGGTCGGCGACCAGCTGGAAGCTCATAAGGTACTGGTCGACACCCTTCTCGATGCCCTCACGCACTCCACAGATGCGGCCGAGCTGGCCGAGCACTGGGCCCGCGTGGCCGAGCATTTCGATACCCTCTTCACCACCGAAGCCAGCATCGAAAAGCTTAAGAAGACAATCCTCCAATTGGCGGTGATGGGGCGACTGGTGGAGCAGGATCCCAGCGATGAGCCCGCCAGCGTACTTCTGGGATGCATCGCTGAGGAGAAGGCGCGGCTGGTCAAGGAAGGTAAAATAAAACCAGCAAAATCTCAGCCCCCACTTACCGAGGATAAACTGCCGCATAGCCTTCCGCATTCATGGTCTTATTGCCGAGTTTCCGATGTCGGAGAGGTCAAGCTTGGTCGACAGCGATCACCTAAAGATCATAGTGGAACCAATATGACGCCTTATCTCAGGGTTGCAAATGTTCTTGAGGATAAGATAGACACATCTGACATCAAAGAGATGAATTTTACGGAAGCTGAAAGGAGGGTTTTTAGCCTCTATCCAGGGGACGTTCTGCTCAACGAGGGGCAGAGCAAAGAGCTCGTTGGAAGACCTGCAGTCTATCGGGGAGAAGTTCCTGGCGCATGCTTTCAGAACACACTTCTTAGATTTAGAGCTTACGACGGAGTTATCCCCGAGTATGCAAATAAGGTGTTTTTGGCATACCTCCACAATGGGAGGTTCCAAAATGCTGCTACTCAAACCACCAACATAGCTCATCTCAGTGCTGGCCGTTTATCTCCCATTGAATTTCCATTACCGCCTCAAAATGAGCAGAAGCGAATTATAGAGAAAGTCGATGATCTAATGGCCCTCTGCGACCGCCTCAAAGTACGCTTGGGCGAGGCCGCCGAGACACGAACCCAACTGGCTGAAACGATAGTGGAACAGGCGGTGAGCTGATGGCCTACGATCGCCCCTGGAAGTCCTTTCAAGAGCAGCTGGCCCTGCTCACGGAACGCGGGCTGCAGGTCGGCGATGAAAGCGCCGCTTTGGAATACCTGGAGCGCGTCGGTTACTACCGGCTGAGTGCCTACTGGTATCCCTTCCGGGTCTTCGAGACAGTCGGTCATGACCAACATGACCGGCCAATCACCCAGGCAATGGATCAATTCGTTCTCGACACCCAGTTCGTCGATGCGGTGCGGCTATACCTCTTCGACAAGGAGCTTCGGCTGCGCCTGACCGATGCACTTGAGCGCATCGAGATCGCGCTGCGGGTGGATATCGCCTATCGGCTGGGTGAGCAGGATGCCTTCTCGCATCTTCACCGAGT
Organism: Pistricoccus aurantiacus; assembly: GCF_007954585.1. GTDB lineage: Bacteria > Pseudomonadota > Gammaproteobacteria > Pseudomonadales > Halomonadaceae > Pistricoccus > Pistricoccus aurantiacus. The sequence goes on along the minus strand of NZ_CP042382.1, from coordinate 1,817,995 downwards.
CACTTTCCACAACTCTTTTGCGCGAAAGCCTGTCGGAGAGAAGCGCATAGAAGCTTTTGTAAGCTGGCAGGGGCATGCCAAACGGCTAGAAGATCGCTCTAAAGAAGACTTCGTCAAGCACTATCGGCAGAAGCACGGGCCGCGACTGCCGGTCTGGGTCGCCGTCGAGACCTGGGACTTCGGCACCCTCTCACATCTGTTTGCCATGATGAAGGTGCCGGACCAGAGCCACATAGCGCGTAAATACGGCGTGCAGGACTGGAAAGTCTTCCAGAGCTGGCTTCGCTCGCTGAACTACCTGCGCAACGTCTGCGCCCACCACAGCCGGCTCTGGAACCGCAACGTCATCGACCAGCCCAGGCTGCCCAAGCCTGGCGAGATAGCATGGTGCGATGCGTTCCGCGACGAACAGCGGCTTGCCCGTCCCTTCCTGCTGCTGGGCATCGTGCGGCACATGACCCTGGTGGTCTGCCCCAATACCGGGTGGCATCGACGCCTACAGGCACATCTGGAACGCTTCCCGGTGCCGCATTCTAGGCGGAGGCTATCGCTGGAGGACATGGGGGCTCCACCGGGCTGGGAGCGCTGGTGGACCGAGTGAGGCGGCGAGAACACAAACGAGTGAGGCGGCGAGAACACAAATAAGAACCCCCGCGTAAGCTCGTGAGAGCCAAGAGGCGGGGGCCGTGTTGACAACTATGGTAGAGCACCACCCTGGGCGAGGCAACGCTTTTCTCTACCAAACGCAAGGAGGCACCTGGATGGCCATCGAGCAAGGAATCTGGAAGCTGGCAGGTACTACGGGTGAGCTGCCGCAGAAGCTACGGCCCACAGGGCTCGCCGACGAGGGGCAGCTGGAAGATCAGATCATGCAGGATGTCTCGATCCTCAATCAAGACTGGCTGCTGATCGGCCGGCAGGTACGCACCGGCTTCGACAAGCTGATCGACCTGATGGCGATCGATGCCAACGGCACGGTCATCGTCATCGAACTCAAGCGCGACAAGACGCCCCGCGACGTGGTGGCTCAGGCCATCGACTATGCTTCGTGGGTCGTCACCCTAGCCGACTACCAGGTGATCGAGATCTACCAGACCTTCGCCGAACGCTATCAGCGCCCTCATACGTCGCTCGAGGACGCTTTCGAGGCCAAGTTCGGCATCACGCTGGACAGTGTCACCCTCAACGAGAATCACCAGCTGGTTGTCGTGGCCACCCAGCTCGACGCCAGCAGCGAGCGGATCATCAGCTACCTCAACGAGCATGCCCAGCTCTCGATCAACGCCATGTTCTTCGCCGCCTTCGAGGACCAGGGCAATCATTACCTGAGCCGCGCCTGGATGATCGACCCGGACGAACCTCCCCAGCCGGCCGTCCGCAAGGCACGTAAAGAGCCTTGGAACGGCGAGTTCTACGCTTCCTTCGGCGATAACCGCCCCTGGGAGCTGGCACGTCGCTATGGCTTCATCGCCGGCGGCGGTGCGGCCTGGTACTCGAAGACCCTCGCCATGCTCTCGGAGGGAGACCGGGTCTGGGTCAACATCCCCAAGACCGGCTATGTCGGCGTGGCCGAGGTGACCGGGGAGCGTTGCCGAGGCGACCATTTCACGGTGCAAACCGATCAGGGAAGTCAGCGACTCCAGGATCTCACTACGGCCACCGAGTACCCGCAGATCCATGGTGTGATCGATGAAGACGACGAGGAGGCAGCGGAATATCTCGTGCCGGTCCGCTGGATCGCTTCACTCCCTGCCTCGCAGGCATTCAGCGAAGTCGGCCTGTTCGGCAATCAGAACACTGTCTGCAAACCCACGACACCAAAATGGGAGCATACAGTGACGCGCCTGAAGCAGGCATGGGACATAGACTGATATGCCAATCCCAATTGTCAGCAATGTGGGAGCTTGGACACACTTTCGATTATTTTTCGAGTTTGAAGCTCAGTTGACTAGGGTCTGGCTCGCTCTCAGCCTGAGCTTCTACTACATCCACTCCTCCCTCTACCATCTCTTCGATCCATAGCTCTCCGGCAAACTTGGCGTTTTCGTATTCAACTCTCTTCATCCATTCAACATCGCGAGGTACAGCAAAAATCTCATATCCTGGGATCTCCCAATCATCCTCAAAGTACCTCAGGACCCAGCCATAGCCTTCTTCTTGAGGGCACGGATCGATCTTGAAACTATATCGCGGCATTGCAATTCTCCTATGCTCAAACCAGATTCCAACGCTTTCGTCCACCGGAGACCAGTGCCATCACGCGCTCGTTAACCTCCCAGACTCTGTCCTGTAGCTCCTTGATGCTGATTTCTCCCTCACTCTGACCCTTGATCCGCATACGAGGTAAGCCCAAACGGCTGCCGCCCGAGTTTTCAATCACGTCAGTCAGTGAAAGAGAGGCCTGGATCAGGGCCGAGCGCTCTTCCTCGTTCATGACTGGCTGGCGTAGCAGCGTGGCCCGAATCAGTGCCGAAGCCCAGCGAGTGCGATTTGGGAACCCCTCGTAGGCGGCTCGCTCTGCGATAAGCTCCTGCTCCTGGCGAGTCAGTCGAATCGATAACTTGCAGGACTTGGGGCCCCGCATCATGTCTCGCCCTTCTTCAGCAATGCTCTCCCCACAGACGCGCTGAATCATCTCCCGTAGTACGTCAGACTCCGAACGGCCAGATGCTTCACAAAGGCGCTGCCAGGCTTCCTTCTCGCCCGGTGTCAGCCTGGTCTTGACCACTGCTGTTTCTGTCATTTCGTCATCCTTCATCACGTGCTGCTCATCGAATCTGGTACCAAATGCCAGCACACTGCCGGCAACGGCTGACACTTCGCGAATCCTGCCCTAGCTCAAAACAAGATCATGGATTTCGTACGCACGAAATTTTGACTCCGGCAGTGCCCTTTTTCGGCGCTTCGAACAGGGCGGTGGTACCATGTGCTGGCAGTTCGCGAATCCTGCCCTAGCTCTAAACCCATTCATCTTTTTCGTACACACGAAAGGGCTCAAAACCCGCTGAGCTGGTCCGTTAGTAATACGGACGGACCTGTCTCACACCTACTCGTCGCCCGGGGCTGATTCAGAGGCTTTGCCATTAGACATGGGGGGACTTTGAACACTCTCGGTTGATCCAGCTCCCGCTTCAGATTCAGCGCGCTGCCGGCGACGCTCGGCCAGCTCAGCTTTCATCCACTGTCCAGAGGCGCGCATCTCGGCTCGTAGATCCTCGATCTCCTCGGGTGTCAGGCGCCGGTAGCTCATGGTGTCTCCTTCTGAGATGTATCACGCCGGAGTTGCGGATATATCGCCGTGCGCCACTGCCACTGGAGCATGCAAACGGCAATACCGGCCGCACAGACAAACAGGGTACGAGTAGCCTCGCCATCGCCAGCAAGGATGCCGCCGACCAAACCAGGCAGTTCAGGGAGCAACGCCACTGACAGCAGAACACCCACCACCAGTAGCATCCCTGAGAGTCCCAGCTCACCGCCTCGCTTTACTCGCGCCCAGCGGGCGCGCCAGGTGTTGATCCACTTAGCTCCCATCGTTCATCCCCCCGTGATCGTGTTGGCGCCGAAGCGCTTCTGATAGGCCCGCTGAGCAGCTCTACCGACCCTGTAAACACCTTTCGCTGGAGCAGCTGCTGCCGCACCCGCAAAGCGAGCGTCACGCTGGACACCGCGATATTGACGCCGGATCGTTGAAGGCCGTATTGCGTTCATGGCTGAACCGAGGGCACCTTGCGTTGCCAACGCGATACCGCCGCCCAGGGCCGACGCTATGGCAGGCACTTGCTTGAGGAACAAGAAGCAAAGTCCGAAGAACATCACAAAGACAGCAGCGTCCCACATAGTGGTCAGGTCGCCGCCTCCTGCCGTCATTCTGTCCAGGAACAACTCACAGAATTCGAGAGCCAGCCGTCCGCCAGCGGCGGCAAGCACCAGTATCATCCCGAAATTCATCACCTGACCAAGCCAGCTCTCGAACCACCGCTGCGTGGTGTTGAATAGAAGGCCAATGATGAACAGTGGGCCGATGCCCAGCAGCAGCGTAGTCATAATCTTGCTCAGCAAGATAAGGAACGCCACGATAAAGGCCACGGCGCCACCCGCGGCAAGGATGGCTAGGGCAATCAGGTACAATCCAAAATTACCGTTCATCACGCCAGCCTTGTCCCAGGCCCGGTCTGCTATCTCGAATACCCGAGAAAAGAGTTCGTCCATGATGCTGGCCATGCTGTCGGCAGGTGTGCCAGTTACAACAGCCGCGATTTCCTCCGGGCCATGAGCCAACACATCAACGACAACATCCATATAGGTGCCGACTGTCAGGCCCAGGGTCATGATGAAGCCAATGCGGATGATGCGAAAAATACCTTCCTGCAAGGGCTCACTGACCTTTCCAAACATCATCATGTAACCCCAGATGGCAATCCAAAGGATCATCATGCTGGTAAAGATCGGTGCGATGTATGCGACCACATCTCCAACAGTGCTGGATATATAGGTATCCAGGGCATTTTCGACGAGCTCGAAGGCCCCTTGAAAGAGATCCATAAGCCCTCCTTACCAGATATCGCGAGATTCGCCACTGGACAGCAGTCGTTCGGCTTCCCTGGCATTGATGCAATTCGAGTCGTCTTTCAACTCGCCGGGGTTGTTGGCGCACATACCCAGGATCGCCTGGCGTTCGTCGTCGTGGGCCTGATACCAGTCCACAGTCTGCACTGGCCCGGTTTCCGGGGTGTCGTTAAGACAACCGGTCAGCACGACGCTGGCCAGAGCGACGATCACAAAATTTCGTGCACACGAAAATTTCCTGATACTCATGGGGCCTCCTTACCAGATATTACGGGTCTCGCCGGATGACTCGATGGCCATTTGCTGAACGCGCTGGTTATGCATTGCCCGGTTGGCCTCGGCTTGCGAACGAAGCATGGTCAGCTTGGCCATTTCGTTTTGCAGCATGACTTCCTCGGAGCCGATACGGGCCTGTAGGTCCAGGACGTCCTTCTGGTCAGGGCTGTTGTTGACCTGGGCCACCAGGCCGGTCAGCTCGCTGAAACGCTCCTGAGCCTGCTCCAAGGACTTTTGGGACTGGCCCAGCCAGGTCGCCGTGTTCTGGTTGCCGCTGTCGTACAAGTCCGCCACGTCGCCGGACAGACCGTGTTCGTTGGCGCTCCTGATGCCGGCGTCATTCAGCACCTGATTAGGATCGACGTTCACGGCGGTGTCATAGGCCGAGTCGATGACGTTAGCCAGGCCCCGAGATCCGTTCATGCTATCCAGTTGCCTATTGGCCGTTTCGAGCTGGTCTTGCAGTCGTTCGAGCTGGCTCAGCATGTGCTCTACTTGCAGGATCTGCTGGGCCAGGTTCGACGTGTCGATGACGGGAATACCACCTGCCATGGCGGGCTGGGATAGACCGATGGCGGCCACGAGGGTGAAACCAGCGATTTTTCGTGCGCACGAAATTTTGTTGCTCATGATCAGACCTCCTTTTGACGATTCTGGCGGGTCGCCTTGGCCTCCAGACGCCGTCTCGTCCTCTGGAGCGTGAGCGACCGTTTTTCAAAATCCAGGCTTTTCAGGTCGATGGACTCCATCACCTCTTTCATCTCCTCGATGCAGGTGAAGAAATCCTCGGGAAGGATTTCCAACTCCTCGGTCAGAAAATCGCTTGCGTAGCCGGCGATGATCACCAGAGCTCGAATCTCGCTCTGGATGGCATGCTGTTCGACCGCGTGTGACCGGTACAGCCGCGACAGGCCACTGTCGGTGTAGGCGGGTGTGATACCCTGTTTGTTAGCCATGGATGCCTCCTATGCAGGCAGTCGTGGTCAGGCGCGGTCGGGGCCATCACCCCCATTCCGCGCCGCTTGAATTCTATGTGCGGAGGGTTCTGCGCATTTCTTCTACTGCAAGAGCTCCAACTTTGTCGCTGCCGTAGTTTCTGGCTATGAGGTCTGCTCTTTGCTGGCCCAGTAACTCAGCCATCTCGGCCAGCGTTAATTTTGAGTCGGGCCCAGAATGACTCTCGACCTTGGCCGCCCCGCTTTTATTTCTTGATGTACTCTGTGTCGTATTCTCTGTAATAGATTTGCCCTTTGGTCGAATCAAGGTTTGACCATCCTGACCACCAGATTGGCCAGAAGGGATAGTAGAATCTACCAAAGGGAAAAACTGGGAATTACAACCACTTCCAGAAGGCTCTTTGTCGAATTGCTCTGCCAGAAGCTCAAGCAAGCGCTCGCAGTTCACCCGATACCACATTTTTGCAGGCACATCTCGCCTCTCCTCCTCCAATACGCCAATTTCCACTAGCGATTTCCTAGCGTTAGCCTGCTGCTTAGGAGAAAGTCCAGTTTCTGACTCCCAACTATCTCTGCCACGCTGGTTTTTGTAAAACCACCCACCTCTTTCCTCCGCCTTGGTGTTACGTGTCCAGTAAAATGCTTGGCTAAGGAAGACTGCACCAGGAACTGAAACGCCGGGAAGGAGCGTGAACGCGGCATGATAGGCAACTACCCTACCCAGAATCTTCTGCACTACCGATGGACTAACACGCGCCATAGTCAGAAGGCTCCAAATCCAGGGCGTCTTTTACTTGGAGCGTCCGGAAATAGACACGGCGCCCCACCTTCACCATCGTCGGCTTCAGCTTTCGAGAGACCTCAGTGTCTGAATAAAGAGAAACCCTCACGCCATCGGGCGACCGACCAAGAAGATCCGCCAGGTCTGATATGCTCATCAGTAGGCCGAACCGCTCAACAAGATAATCTTCGACTTTCATGACTAGCCCTCCATCAATCATACATCGACGTAATCAATGCTAACCAAGCAAAGTCAAAGCTCAAGCGCACGCCTTTTGCGCAGCAATCAATGCACTATATATTGATTATCAAGGTGTATTCTTTTGAAGAAATGATGCGCATAAAAATTCATTAATTTCAGCGCCTTAAACAGTTAACAAAATTTAACAATTATCGCATCAATGAGATCGAGCCAACCGGAACGGGGAAATAACAATAAGAATAATAAGATTATTATTCTTATTATTCCGAATATATGGGCGGCTTCTCTTATAGCCTGCTCGACACCACCTTAACCATAGGGAACAAGCTATTGTCATTAGACTAGATAAAAACCTAGACAACAGCCGAGCAAACCCTCGTCATTCCCTCCAGGCGGGAGAAGAGACAGTAAGCGCACCATTATCACCTCATCCAGCCACACGAAGAAGTTGAGCTAAATAATTTGAATTCGATCTAGTTTTGAGACAAGTTCGGCTACACTAAAATACGTATACCACAGCAACATCTTCATGGTCTTGTGGCCAATGAATGCCACAACCGCCTCGTTAGTACAGCTACAACTCAAAACGAACGCAACAGGCCTCAACGTATGGGGAATGAAGCCCTGTGCCATCATCAAGAAAAGGCTCCCCAAAACACCGAAAGAGGAGCCAAGAAAGCGAAAAAAACTGCTTAACTATAGGTAACCCACGAGATCATGTGTCAGGTGGGTACCATCACTCTCATATAGACAGTGAAATCTATTCAACAATCATTTTTTCCTACTACCGCTAAGCTCCACTTTCTAAGGTATTCTTTATCTCTAAGAGACGGCAGCTCAGCAGAATTATCCAAAATCTCATTTTCTCTTGCGGGAGGCACTAAAACAACAGATTGAAAATCTTCTTTAGAAAGCGAAACAAGAAGACGTTCAAAGTTACTTTCGTCGAAGTTATAAGAAACCTCTTCAATTAACAACAAGGTCAGGCGCTCCTTACAAATCTCACGCGCCTTTGTTATCATCAAATCTATAATCAAACGACCTTTCTCACTACCTGACAAGCCATTATATGTAACATAAAACTCCCGGCCTTCAACTTTAATCTCAAGATTATAACAAGGTTCTCCATCGCTCTTCCGCTCTATATATTCTTTGTCATTTTCATCATCATATGCGTATGAAACAGATAACCTTATGTCACCTGGAATAATTGTCTTTGTACCAATATCACATAGGGAATAAAGAGCACTCTTATCTACACCAAGAGCTCTCATGAAAAAATCGACATCATCTTCCCCTTCCTGTTTTCTTGCATTTGAGAAGGAGCAGTATATTATCTCTAAATCGCCGGGTGGAAGAAGATAAGTCCTGGACCCGTCGCATCTCGATATAACAGGACCCTTAACCTCTACAAAAATTTCTTTGTCAAAATTATCAACCGTAGAATAGACAACCTTTCCGGAGATAGTAGCTGGATAACTTTCTCCACACTCACTTAGCCTTTTCGTATTAACAAACCGTTCTGCAAAACATGAATTCGTGACAGAAGCAGCGATCTCGAGCAATGAAGTCTTTCCACTACCGTGCTTCCCCCACATCAAAGTATTTCTATACAAATTTATTTTCGGCAAGGGGCTCAGTATTGAAAATGAGGTTAACTCTATCGACTCTACCCAGCCAAGTGGAGATGGCGAATCATTCATTTGCTTTCTAACACGGGCCTCTGCAAGTTCCTTCCAGGCGAAAAGAACCTCAGCCGGGTAGTCACCACCCTTATTTTTATCAATTAATGCACCATGATATTGACAACACCATATCCCATTTTTCTCACTGCTTATAAACTCTTCGCTCTTCCCACCTTGACCTCTAGGGCCATTCTTCGAAGCGCTATATATATGGCAAGCGACACCCATATTTACGACGCCATCCTTTTCATAATACGGACCCATTGTAGGATTTTTGCAGCGCGGGACTGAACATCGGCCTCCGGCTTGCCTATATAGGATGTCAGGCACTCCTGTCCGAAAATTAATACGTTCATTACTAGATGGCTTCCTGCTATTCATTTGGCACCCGCGATTAACTTAGTTATCATGGAATATTTTTTGATAATTATCCGCACCAAGATATTTCACATTAAATATAAGAACACACAAAAATCTCCGCAACAATTATTTACCCACACATAAAACTAACAATCAATAATAGCAAACACCAAACTGCCCTAATACGAACTTAAAGATTTTATCTTTAGCCGAAGTGAAAGGTAGTAACACCAATTTTCACACCGAACTAAAACTGATCGTTTTATCCAGCTTCTCAACCAAGTCCTCGGCCCGCAAGTGTGTATACCGCCTCAGCATCTGCATCGACTTGTGACCACTGATCGCGGCGACCTCCTGATCGGATAGTCCTGCCTCGACTAGCCGGCTGACGGCCTCATGGCGTAGATCGTGAAAGCGAAAGTCATCAAGCCCAGCCTTCTTCTTCGCCTGGTTCCAGAGCTTGGTATAGGCATAGGGGCCGCGCTTGCCATCCTTTCCAGGCTCGCCGAAGAACACCAGGTCGCAGTCGAGCGGGCGCACCGGATTGTTCAGCGCCTGCTTGAACACCTCGGTGGCGGCCTGGGTCAGTGGCACCAGGCGGGCTTCGTTATTCTTGGTGTCCGTGAGGCGCACCACGCGGCGTTTCACGTCGACCTGTGAGCGAGTGAGGGTCAGGATCTCCGAGGAGCGCATACCCGTCTCCAGCGCGATTCTGGCGATCCAGGCCAGCATGGGGTTGCTGTGCTGCCTGAGCACGGCAAAAAGCCGCTTCTCCTCGTCGGCGCTCAGGCGGCGGTCGCGCCCTTCCCCCGGGCTGGGCTTGCGGATGTTCTGAACGGGATTGTAGGTCAGGCCGAGGCCCCATTCCTGGATGGCCACGGTGTAGAGGTGGCCAAGCAGGGCGAGTTCCAGGCGCACGGTATTGGCGCTGATCGGCTGACCACGATGGCCGATGCTGTTCAGGCGGGTGTCACGGAAGTTGGCGATAAGCTCCGGCGTTAGGGCCGCGAGGGAATATTTGCCCAGGTGCTCGATCAGCGTATTGGCCTTGTGACGCTCGCTCTTCTGGGTGCTGGGCTTCTTGGTGGGGGTGACGTCGGCCAGGTAGCGCTTGAGGGCGGCTTCGAGCGTCATGCGCTCCGAGGCGCTGCGCTGGATATAGACACCACGTACCATCTCGTCTTCGGTGCGGCGTGCCCAGTCCTGGGCGTCGCGCTTGGTGCGGAAGGTCTTGGCGGTGGTGGGCCAGCCGGTCTTACGGATGACGGCTTTCCAGCTGCCGGCAGGGGTCTTGACGATGGTGGCCATGAAAGTCTCCAGGGGACTGAAGGATCGGCACTGTACCGAAACTGTACCCTTGGACTATGGGACTCACCAGCGAGAATTCGTAAGATGCTGATTTCATTGGTGGGCCCAGCAGGACTCGAACCTGCGACCAAGGGATTATGAGTCCCCTGCTCTAACCAACTGAGCTATAGGCCCGGAGTGAGGTGGCACATAATAACGGAAGCTTACATACGAGACCAGCTTGAATATCTCATCTCACGCTGTTGCGCGGTCCGAGCTATCATCGGGGTCTGTGTGATAGAGGAGATAGCCCATGGCGCGAGTTACCCGTTGTTCGATTGGAGTGCTGAGTCTGTTTGCCTTTACCTGGATACTGCCTGTCCAGGCGGCCTGGAAGCTGGAACCGGATGCGTCCCACGTGGATGCCACGGTGGTGGAGATCACGCCGGAGGGCCCGGTCCCGCATCAGCATCGAATACACCAGCTGGAAGGCAGCATCGACAGCGAAGGCAACCTGAGCATGCCGCTCCGCTTGAATCAGCTGGAAGCCATGGAAACCCTGGAACCCTTGCCGTCCTGGTTCAGCCGTGTAGCGGATAGACCCGCAGCGACGGTGATCACGCATATCCCACCCCAACGTCTCGACGAGCTTGCGGTTGGCGAATCCCTGACCGAAACCCTGCAGTTCAAGGCGGAGTCCCAGGTGGAAAAAGAGCGGCAGGCGCCCGTGGAACTACGCTTTACTCGAGAATCTCCGGATCTGATACGTGTCACCAACGCTCAGCGCATCGTGCTGGACGGGCAGCAGATAATGGCCAACTCGAATGCGCGCACCATATTGCAACTACTCGGTTACGAGCAGCTTGGGGATGAAATACCGATCACGTTGGAAGCCGTACTCAGAAATAGCGACGGGATGTCTGATCCTGAGTAGATGAGTCAATTTCAAATTATAAATGAGAATGACTATTATTGTTTTTCTTGATTGACATGATTATCATCGCCGGCGAGTAGCTGCTAGTGATAAGCGTTATCAATCAAGGGAACAGGGAATGAAAAAACGTCTTTCCGTCGGGGTGGCCGTGCTTGCCGGCAGCGCGTCCATTGGGCTGCAGGCTCAGGAAGCGCAGGACACCATGGTAGTGGTTGGATCGCGCACGCCGACACAGATCAGCCAGATTCCCGGCGCCGTCTGGGTCATCGAGCGCGACGAGATTCAGCAGCAGCTCAATACCGGCGCGGACCTCAAGACTACCCTGGGCCGCCTGGTGCCGGGCATGGATCTGGCGCCCCAGGGGCGCACCAACTTTGGCCAGAACCTGCGCGGGCGCAGCGTGCAGGTGTTGATCGACGGGGTTTCCTTGAACAGCTCTCGTGGCCTTTCCCGTCAATTCGATTCCATCGACCCCTTCAATATCGAGCGAATCGAGGTGCTTTCCGGCGCCAGCAGCCTGTACGGCGGCGGCGCCACCGGTGGTATCGTCAATATCATTACCCGCAAGGGAGAAAGCGGGGGTCCGAACTGGCGAACCCGCGCCAGCGTCTCAAGCGGCTTCAACGATAGCGACGATTTCGACAAGGGCCTCAAGCAGTCCGTCAGCGGCGGCAGCGAGCGGCTGCAGGGTTATCTCGGCGTGGGCTACGAGGATCACGGCCGCTTCTACGACGGCGACGGCGACGAAATCTTTCCGGATATCACTCAGACCGACCTGCAGGACAATCGCAGTATCGACGTACTGGGCAACGTCAATGCCCAGCTGACGCCGGAACAGGACCTGCAGCTGACCGGCCAGATCTATCGCTCTCGTTATGAAGGCGACCGGGGCATCTATTTTCCGAACATTGCCCAGGCGCCTATTCCGAGTCTCGATGGCGCGGAGATTCGCGACGGCTTCGACTCGGACCGCAGCCCCTCCACGGAACGCAAGATGGTCAACGCCCAGTACCATCACGGCAATCTGCTGGGTCAGGATTTCTACCTGCAGGCGTTCTATCGCGAAGAGGAAGCGGATTTCAACGCCTTCCCCTACCCGCGCCCGCTGCCGTTGGAGGGTCGTTTCGGTACCGAATTCGCCACCTCCGAGCAGAACACCAAGCTCAGCGGCATCAAGGCGCTGTTCGACGCGGACCTGACCGAGACCGTCAGTCTCACCTACGGCGTCGACTACGAACACGAAGAGTTCGACGCCAATCAGATGTTCTTCGATATTCCCGCCACGGACGCCAGCGGCGGTCTGGTACAGCAGGAGTCCCGCACCGAAGAGCGTTATCCGAGCTACGAGGTCGACGGTTTCTCCGGTTTCCTCCAGGGCGACTGGCAGGCCACCGAGGCACTCAAGCTCTCTGCCGGGGTGCGTCAGCAGCATATGGAAGTCGACGTAGACGACTTCACCCTGCGCAACTACAACCAGCTGGGTGAGCGGGTCGGGGTGGAAATTCCCGGCGGCGACAACGACTATGATGCCACCCTGTTCAACGCCAGCGTTCTTTACGATTTCGGCGACCATCAGACCTGGCTGCGCTACAGCCAGGGTTTCGAGCTGCCGGACCCGGCCAAGTACTATGGCAAGGCACCGAATATCAGCGTCGGCGAAAACCCGCTGGACGCGGTGGAAACCGATCAGGTGGAGCTCGGCTGGCGCTACCGCGGCGACAGCTGGATGGGCCAGGCGGCCATCTACTATGCCTGGTCCGACAAGGCGGTGGAGAACAACGACGACTTGAGCGTTTCCGTGATCAACGAGAAGAAGCGCGATTACGGCTTCGAGGGCGCCGTGACTCGCTACTTCGACAACGGCTTCGAAACCGGCGGCACCCTGCACCTGGTGCGCTCCGAGCAGAAGAACGACGGCGACTGGGACAAGCGGGACGTGCGCTATGCCTCCGTATCTTCCGCTACCGCCTTCTTGGGCTGGACGGACTACGAGCGTTCCGTGCGCCTGCAGGCCAACCACAACTTCGATCTCGAGGACGACGCGGACCAGGAAATCGACGGCTATACCACCCTGGACCTGACCATGGGCTACCGGATGGGCATCGGCGAGCTGAACTTCGGTGTGGAGAACCTATTGGACAAGGACTATTCCACTGTCTGGGGGCAGCGCGCGGTGCAATTCTATTCGCCGAACTTCGGGCCGGAGTATCTGTTCGACTATCAGGGCCGTGGGCGTACCTACACCCTGAGTTGGAGCATGGATTACTGATCGAGCCGTCTTGCATGCACGCCCCCTCCCCAACCGGCATCTTGAAAACGCTTTACGTGGAGCCGCTGGATGCCTTGGCGCCGCCTCTGATCGCCGCCACGCCGCCGAGTGAGGCGATCTCCGTAGCGGCGCTGCTTGCCCCGGACCGGCTGCAGCGGGCGGTGGAGAATTTCGGTCGGCAATACATCAAGCAGGACAGACGCGGCGCCGCCAGCCAGTGGTCGAAATGGTATTTCAACACCCTGCTGGTACCGGCATTGCTGGCCAATCTGCTGCTGGAGCGGGAGCTTTGTCTGATACCGGAGCGGCTTTACGTGACGTTGAACGCGCAGTCTCGCCCAGAGCGGCTGATCCTGCGCAATGAAGGCGCTCCCCTGACCAGCCATGAGCCTTTCGAACGCTTCGCGCATCTTATGAACGACGCCTTGACACCAATGATCAAGGCACTGGCGTCCATTTCCGGCGCCTCGCCACGGGTCTTCTGGAGCAACGCCGGCAACACCTTCGAGACTCTCACCAGCCAACTGCATCGGCATCCCGCCGCGGAGCAGGATGCCGGCGCTCCCGCCCGACAGCTGCTGGAGCGGCGCATTCTGCCCGGTGGTCGCTGCAACCCCCTCTATCGGCCAGTGCGCTATATCGAACAGCTGGACGGCTCGCGCAAGCGGGTACGCCGGCTGTGCTGTATTCGTTACCTGATACCGGAACTCGACTACTGCGGCAACTGCCCGCTGCTAAAGCCTTCAACAAGAAACATTTGACAAGAAGCGGCTATCTCACGATAATGATAATTAATCTCATCAAAGACGCTGCCGTCATGACTTCGGAACATTCTCGGCTCTATTACAGCTGCATTTTCCTGCATGTCTCCTTCCAGGCCGTACTAGGCACGGTGGAGAACTCGTCAAAGAGCGAAGACACCCCCTGCTGGCTCGATGCGCAGTTGCTAGGCATGCTTTCCGACGAACTGCAGCGCTGTCGTAGCGACGCGGCACCCTTGCCTGAAGTATGTCAGGCACTGGATACCGCAATCTATCACTGCAGCCTGTTGATGGCCCAGTGCCCCGCCGCGGTCAACCGCCAGCTGTGCCGCCATCATCTCGAAGCGATCATGATGCCGCTCAAGGAAGCTTCGTCCCGACTATCGAACAAGGCGGGCCCGGCCGCCTCACAGCGTTCCGCCGGTCAGCGCCTGCGCGGCTGGCTAGGCTGGTAAAGCACTCTGCTTGCCTCATTCTCGGATAATCGTTGATACCCGTCGAGGCAGCCACTCTGCCGCTGGAAGGCATGCACCATGTCTACCAAGGAAACAACTTGAGGGTTTTCCGACCGTCGCCGGAAACAAGAGAACCGGGGCGAACCCCGGTTCTTCTTATCGACCTGTCAGCTTGCGTGATCAGCTTACGGCAGCCTGATAACGGCGCTCGACCTCTTCCCAGTCGATGACGTTATAGAAGGCTTCGATATAGTCCGGACGCTTGTTCTGGTACTTCAGATAGTAGGCGTGCTCCCAGACGTCCAGCCCCAGCACCGGGGTGTTGCCGTGCATCAGCGGGCTATCCTGGTTCAAGGTATTCTCCACCACCAGGGACTTCTGCGGGGTGACGCTCAGCCAGGCCCAGCCGCTGCCGAAACGACCCAGGGCTGCCTTGGTGAAGCTTTCCTTAAAGGCGTCGAAGCCGCCCAGTTCGCTGTCGATGGCCTTCGCCACCTGGCCTTGCGGCTGGCCGCCGCCCTGGGCGGACATCATCTTCCAGAACATCGAGTGGTTGGCGTGGCCGCCGCCGTTGTTGATCACCGCCTGGCGCTTGTCCTCGGGCACCTGGTCGAGATCGCTGATCAGCTCGTCCACCGGCTTGTCCTCGAGACCGGTGCCTTCCAGGGCGCCGTTGAGGTTGTTGACGTAGGTCTGATGATGCCGCGAATGGTGGATCTCCATGGTCATCGCATCGATGTGGGGTTCCAGGGCATCATAGGCGTAGGGAAGATCGGGTAGTGAATGTGGCATGATGCATCACCTTTTGAATCAGGGGTAAATTGACATTCCATGTCATGAGCGTTGTTGCCGATGCATGACATGGCAGCGGGTTCACACAACAATAAAAATCATCCTCATCTTAGCCCCCCGAGCCGGCTATCATCAAATCCTTGGGTCTTGCCGGGCGTTCGGCTCCGTCAGACCAACGGCATAGCCGACTCCAGGACGCCGGTCTGCACCCGCCACTGGGCCGCGTAGCGTCCATTTTCTTCGAGCAGCGTTTCATGGCTACCGCGCTCCACGACTCGCCCCGCGTGAATCACCACGATCTCGTCCGCGTGCACGATGGTCGACAGCCGATGAGCGATCACGATCACCGTGCGACCACGGGCGATGCGCGACAGGGAGCGCTGGATGGCGGCCTCGGTCTCGTTGTCCACGGCGCTGGTGGCCTCGTCGAGCACCAGGATCGGCGGGTCCTTGAGCAGCGCCCGAGCCAGGGACAGCCGCTGGCGCTGGCCGCCGGAAAGACGCACGCCGCGCTCGCCGACCAGGGTGTCGAGGCCGTTGGGCAACGCCTGAATGAAGTCCCAGGCCTCCGCCGTCCTCGCCGCCTCGATGATGGCCGCCTGCGGGGCGTCCGGTCTTCCGTAGACGATATTGTCCCGCACGCTGCCTTCGAACAGGTAGACCTCCTGGCTGACCAGGCCGATGGCCCCGCGCAGCGAGTTCAGGCTGAGCGTATCGATCCGCTGATCGTCGATGCGGATTAGCCCGGCGTCCGGGTCGTGGAAGCGCAGCAGCAGCTTGATCAGGGTCGACTTGCCGGAGCCGGTTGCTCCCACCAGAGCCAGGGTATGACCCGCCGGCACCTCGAGATCGATTCCCTCGATACCGGCGCCGCCCGTCGCGTAGCGAAAGCTCAGGTTTTCGAAGGTCACCGTCCCGCGCACCGGCTGGGTCAATGACGTTTCGGCGTTGTCGCGTACCCGGATCGGCGTCGCCAGCAGATCGAGAATGCGCCGGGTGCTGGCCATGGCGCGCTCGAACAGATCGATGACCTGAGCCAGACCGGTCAGCGGCCACAGCAGACGCTGGGTGAGGAACACCAGCACGCCGTAGGCGCCGACGTTGAGATCCCCCCGCAGCGCCATCATGCCGCCTACCATGAAAGTCGCCAGGAAGCCGGCGAGAATGGCCATGCGGATGATCGGAATAAAGGCGGAACTGAGGCGAATCGCCCGGACGTTGGCCTCGACGTAGGCTTCGCTGGCGGCGCGCAGCCGCTCCGCCTCGCGACGCTCCGCGGTGAAACTCTTGATGGTGGCGATGCCGGCAATATTGTTGGAAAGCCGGCTGGCCAGCTCGCCGACCCGTTCGCGAACCTCGCCGTACAGCGGCCCGGCCTTGCGCTGGAAGTAGAAGGCACCCCAGACGATCAGCGGAATCGGCGTGAAGGCCAGCAGCGCGATCAGCGGCGAGAGCACGAAGAATACCGCCCCTACCGCTACCACCGTCACGCCCACCTGGATCATGGCGTTGGCGCCGCCGTCGAGGAAGCGTTCGAGCTGGTTGACGTCGTCGTTCATGGTCGCCACCAGTTGCCCGGAGCTTCGCGACTCGAAGAAGCCCATGTCCAGTCGCTGCACGTGCTCGTAGGCATCCTGGCGTAGGTCCGCCTGCAGCCGCTGGGCCAGATTGCGCCACAGAATCTGGTAGAGGTATTCGAACAGCGACTCCCCGGCCCAGATGAAGAAGGTCAGCACCCCGAGCACCAGAATCTGCTCCCTCGCCGTGGTGAAACCCAGCCCGGCGACGAAGCTGTCCTCCTGGTTGACCACCACGTCGATGGCCACCCCGATCAAAATCTCCGGAGCGATATCGAACAGCTTGTTGACGATCGAGCAGGTGGCGGCGGCGGCGATCCGACGACGATAGCCCCTGGCATAGCGCAGCAGGCGTACCAGGGCGTGAAAACTCTGATTGGATGACATCAGGGATTACCAGCGATAGCTCAGACTGCCGATCACGCTACGGGATTCGCCCTAGTAGCACCAGTAGTCGCAGCTGCGCGTTACCACCAATGATTGATATTGATAAACATTCTTGTTTAGATTATCTTTCTGCGGCGAGATTTTCTTCGACATCCCCGCGTTCACTCAATCTGCTGCGGAGTCCACCATGTTCAATGTCAACGCCGCGTCCTTCGCGATCGACGACAAACGGATTCTGCATCCTGTGGATCTCGCCTTCTCCCAAGGCAGGCTGTACGGCCTGATCGGCCACAACGGTTCCGGCAAGTCGACCCTGCTCAAGCTGCTGGCCCGCCAGCAGCCCATCAGCCAGGGCGATATCGAATTCGACGGCAAGCCGCTTTCCCGCTGGGGCAAGCGGGAATTCGCCCGCCAGGTGGCCTACCTGCCGCAGCATCTACCCGCCACGGAGAACCTCACCGGACGCGAGCTGATCGATTTCGGCCGCTACCCCTGGCGCGGCCTGCTGGGGCGCAAGAGCGCGGAAGATACCCGTCAGATCGAGCGGGCCATGGCGCTGACCCATACCGAGGCCTTCGCCGATCGGCTGGTGGACACGCTTTCCGGCGGCGAGCGCCAGCGAGTATGGCTGGCCATGCTGCTGGCCCAGGGCAGCCGTTTCCTGCTGCTGGACGAACCCTTGGCGGCGCTGGACATCGCCCACCAGATCGAGGTGCTGAGCCTGGTCAAGACCCTCTCCCAAGAGCTCGACCTGGGCGTGATCATCGTGATGCACGATATCAACCTGGCCGCTCGCTACTGCGATCATCTGGTCGCCCTGCACAGCGGCCGACTGCTGGAACAGGGGGCGCCGGAGCGCATCATGCGCCCCGCCACCCTGCAGTCCATCTACGGCATCGCCATGCAGATTCTCGCCTCGCCCCAAAGCCGTCATCCGATCGCTGTCGTGAACTGAGCATGGCCTGCGCTCGTATCCTTTTCCCGCTGCGCCTGGGGCTGGCGTGGCTGGTATTTCTGACGCTGCTTAGCAGCGGCCCGGCCTTGGCGAAGCCGCGTATCGCCACTCTGGACTGGGCCCTGGCGGAAACCCTGCTGGGTATCGGCGTCACCCCTCTGGCCATGGCCAGTCCGAACATCTACAACGCCTGGGTGGGGGAACCGCGAGCACCGCAGGGCGTGCAGGACATCGGCCTGCGCAACCAGCCAAATCTGGAGCAGCTGGCGGCGCTCGAACCGGACGTCATCCTCATGTCGCCGCGCTTCAGTTCGCTTGAGCCGCGGCTTTCCCGCATCGCGCCGGTGCATCAGCTCGGCCTCTACAATACCGAGCAGGACGTCTGGCCGACCTTGCTGGCACTGACCCGGAGGCTGGGGGAGATCAGCGATTCTCCCCAATCCGCCGAAACGCTGATCGACGACACCCGGGCGCTATTCGCTACCTGGCGAAAACGTCTGGCGCCCTACCGGGATACGCCGCTTCTGATCGTGCAGTTCAGCGACGACCGCCATCTGCGGGTCTTCGGCGATCACGGCCTGTTTCAGGTGGCCCTCGACAGTTTGGGCCTGACCAACGCCTGGCAAGGCGACACCAACGCCTACGGCTTCGCGTTGATCGATTTGCAGGAACTCGCGACAATCGAGGCGCGGATCGTCATCGTCGAGCCCTTGCCGATGGGAGTCGAGCCCGCTCTTGCCCATAGCGGCCTGTGGCGGCGGCTTATCGCCCGCAACCCGCATGGCGTCGGCACCCTGCCGGAAACCTGGAGTTTCGGCGCCCTGCCCTCGCTGCAACGCTTCACCCGCCTGCTGGGCCGGCTGCTGACAAAGGGCGCCGACGATGCCTGATGCTACCCTACCCTACTATCGGCGGCGCGGCCTGCTGACTCGTCTCGGCCCGGCAGGAATCTGCTTATTGCTAACGCTGATTCTGGCAGCGTTGATCGCGTGGGTCTTCGCCACCGAAGGACTAGTGGTTTCCCTGGCGGCGCTATTTTCTCCTGGCGATACCCTGAACCAGACGGTGCTGCACTACAGCTGGTGGCCGCGACTTGTGATGGCGCTGCTGGCCGGGGCGGGCCTGTCCCTGGCCGGGGTACTGATGCAGCAGGTGCTGCGCAATCCCCTGGCCTCCCCCACGACCCTGGGGGTAACCCAGGGCGCCAGCCTGGCGCTTATGACAGCGACCCTGACGGCGCCGGGGCTGATGATATGGGGCCGTGAATGGGTCGCACTCGGAGGTGGAATCGGTGCCATGGGGCTGGTCTTCGCGCTGACCTGGAAGCGGGATTTCGCCCCGGTGGTGGTGGTGCTGGCAGGGCTGGTGATCAATCTGTACGCCGCCGCTCTTGGCGTCGTGCTGCTGCTTTTTTATCAGGAGGAGCTCAAGGGCATATTGATCTGGGGGGCCGGATCGCTTTCCCAGAACGACTGGAGCGGCGCCGGCTTCCTGCTGCCGCGCCTGCTGGTCGGCACCGGCCTGGCCCTGCTGCTCAGCCGCGCTCTGAGGGTGCTGGAACTCGACGACGCCAGCGCCTCGAGCCTGGGGGCCTCGCTAGGCTGGCTGCGCGTCGGCGGGCTGGGGGTGGCGATTTTCCTGACCGCCTGCGTGGTCAGCGCGGTGGGCGTCGTCGGCTTCATCGGCCTGGCGGCGCCGGCCATCGTGCGGCTGGCCGGGGCGAGACGCCTGACGCAGCGCCTTTTGTGGGGCAGCCTGCTGGGGGCGCTGATGCTGGCGATCACCGACCAAGCCGTGCAGCAGTTCACCCAAGGCTTTCCGATGCTGATTCCCACCGGCGCCACCGCGGCGCTGCTCGGGGCACCATTGCTGCTCTGGCTGCTGCCGCGACTGAAGTTGACCAGCGACCGCCCCGCCAGCCGTGGCGCCAGTCTCGGCAAGCGCCATCCGGCACCTTTACGCCTGGGCCTCGTGCTGCTGGGAAGTATCGTTCTGGCGTCGCTTCTCGCCCTGCTGCTGGGCCATGGCGGTCAGGGGTGGCAGTGGCTGTCCCCAGGCCAGTGGGACATCATCCAGTGGCGCCTGCCTCGGCTGTTGGCGGCGGCGGGAAGCGGCATCCTGCTGGCCATCGCCGGCACGCTGATCCAGCGGCTCAGCGCCAACCCCATGGCCAGCCCCGAGGTGCTGGGCATCAGCGGCGGCGCCGCCATCGCCCTGATGATCACCATCTTCCTCAACCGCTCGCCGAGCCAGTGGACGCTCCTGGGCATGGGCACCCTGGGGGCGGCGATCACACTGCTGGCACTGATCCTGCTCAACCGGCGCAGTGGCTTCCTGCCGGAGCGCCTCTTGCTCACCGGGGTGGCCATCACCGCCCTGTTCGACGCGGTGCGCGCTATTCTTCTCGCCGGCGGCGATCCGCGCGGCATTCAGGTACTGGCCTGGCTGTCCGGCTCCACCTATTACGTCGACCTGCCCACCGCCACGGTCATCATCCTGCTGGCGCTGCTGCTGGGGGCCACCAGCCTGCCCTTCGCCCGCTGGTTGGATATCCTGCCTCTGGGCGCCGCCACCTCGCGCGCTCTGGGCATTCACCTGACCCTGGCCAGGCTCGCGCTGCTGGGACTTGTCGCCCTGCTGACCGCCTGCGCCACCCTGGTGGTAGGCCCCTTGTCGTTTATCGGGCTGCTCGCGCCGCATCTGGCCCGGCTGCTGGGATTCGCTCGCGCGCGGCAGCATCTGGTGGGTGCCATGCTGGTGGGCGCGCTGCTGATGATTTCGGCGGATTGGGTCGGACGTCAGCTGCTGTTTCCCCAAGAAGTGCCCGCCGGCCTCATGGCCTCGCTGCTGGGTGGCGCCTACTTCCTGTGGAGCTTGAGACGCTTGTGAATTAGCCGTTGCTGCTTGAAATCCCGCAGATAACCCGCATAGTTAAGGAGTGGCAAGCGGTCAGTCACGTTGGCACGAAAAGAGCATTTGGCCGAATTGTAATCAAAGGGAGCAGGATATGATTCAGCAAAAAGCATTCAACAAGACACTACTGGCAGCCCTTGTCGCGGCCGGAATGACCGTCAGCGGTAGTGCCATGGCGGCGCCTCAAGGGCTTTATTCCGCGGACGAATTGACGGATGCGGAAGTCTTCAGCCCTCAATCCGGGGACGAAGCCATCGGCGAAGTCGAGGATATCCTTCTCGACGAGGACATGAAGGTACGCGCCATTGTCGTGGATACCAGCAATCTGCTGGATCTGGGCGCTCGCCAATACGTCATCGATACCGGCAAGTTCACCGTCGAGACCCGTAACGACGACGATCTGGACGATCTGGAATACCGAGTCAATGTGGATATGACGGAAGAGGAAATCACTCAGCAACCGGAATACGATAACGATTGGTGGGCACAGACCAAGAAGTCCGCTGCCAGCGCCTGGGAGGATACCAAGCAAGGCGCACAGAGCGCCTGGGAAAGCACCAAGGCCGCCACCTCGGACGCCCTGACCAGCGCCGGTCAAGCCATTGAAAGCGCCGGCGACAAGACGGAGCAGGCCACGGACGAAGCCGCAAATTAAGCGCGTTTCTCTATTCCATACCCGGTCCTTGACCGGGTATTTTTATTGATACATCAAAACAAAAAACGCCTCACTAGGAGACGTTTTCATGCTTTCCACACCGGGCTCATAGCCTTCTAAGGGCAGGTTTTTCCACTATCGCTTAAACCGGAACCCTGATGGGTATCTCATTTCGCCATGGGATCGGCTTGAGAATTGGTAGCTTCCGCTTCCGGAGACATTTCATCCGCGTTGGGGCCATAGCCAGAAGCCGCGTTGCCTTCAACACTACCTCCACCGCTGCTCGCTTTCTCCATGGGGTTAGCTTGAGAATTGGTAGCCTCCGCTTCCGGAGACATCTTGTCTGCATTGGGCCCATAACCAGCAGCCGCGTTGTCTTCGACGCTACCGCTGCTGCCGTCCATCTTGTCCATAGGATCCGCGGCGGAATCCGTGGATTGCGCCGCAGGCGGCTGGTTACTTTCCATGCTGTTCTGAGTGGCGTTCTGGGCAAATGTCAACGGGCTTGCCACCAACCCAAACGATATACCGATAATCCCGATCTGCTTGAGTAAATCCTTGGACACCATGCTGATATCTCCTTGGGAAGCTTTCCTTGTTGAAAGCGTTACACGACCGTTGCGTATTTCTAGTGCATCGATGAACGCCTGGATCAAGTATGAACGTTAGTGAATGGATTACAAGACAGGCAGGATACCAACAGGCCGGCGAATTGACGCTACCTGCTCACGTTCGCCGCAACCGCCCGATCACTGACCGGGCTTTTTGTCAACAAAAAACCGCCCTTTAATATCAAGGGCGGTTTTCGCGTTGGCGCTAATACATTATTTCACTGTTCGAGAATTACTGCGCCGGATTGGAAGCGGAGTCGGTAGCTTCTGCTGCGGGTGATTGCTCATCCATGTCCGGCTCATATTCGTGGGAAGAAACACCGCCTTCATTCATTCCCGAGCCGCCTTGATCCTCTTTCTGCATGGGATTGGACGCGGAATCGGTGGATTCCGCCGCAGGAGACTGCTCATCCATGTCTGACTCGTATTCATGAGAAGACACGCCGCCTTGATTCTGACCGGCGCCACTTTCATCCATCTTGTCCCTAGGATCAGACGCGGATTCGGTCGCTTGCGCGGCGGGAGGCTGATTGGTCTGAACACTGTTCTGGTCGGCAATATCGTCGGAATTGGTGCTTTGCCCAAACGCCAGCGGGCTTGCCGCCAAACCAAACGATACACCAATAATCCCGATCTGCTTGAGTAAGTCCTTGGACATCATGCTGATACCTCCTTGGGAAGGTTTCTTTGGCTTGAGCGTTGCAACGACGGTTGCTTTTTTTACGCCTATACAAGCACTTGAATCGATCATGAACACCGCTGAATGAGTTTCAAGTCAATCAGATTACGCTAGCGTTCATGAACCATCCTTTTACAAACCACCGGCCTTCGTCAAGCCTTGAATCTTCGAAACTTCTATACTGCCTGCATAGTGACCGCCCTGAATGGCAATAGTTCGCGGCTCGCTCAGGTCGGTAGCCAACGGGATCGTTTTCTTGCTAATGTGTGAAACGGAGCTAGCAACGGCTCCACCGCTTGACTCAACGGAAGAAACGTAAGCAATCTTTTACGGCTGAACGAAAGGAGAATTACCATGAACTGGGATCAGATCGAAGGCAGCTGGAAGGAAGTGCGCGGCAAGGCCAAGGAAAGCTGGGGCGACATGACCGACGACGAGCTGGATCAGATCGGCGGTCGCAAGGATCAACTGGTGGGTCAGCTCCAGCGCAAGTACGGCATGAGCAAGGAAGAAGCGGACCGCAAGGCGGACGAGTGGGCCAGGAAGCTATAATTCCGGCTCTATAACTCCGGCTATCGAGATATCGCCCATCCTTTGAGGATGGGCATAAGCTTTCAATCAATGAGCTTGGTGCACGATGGCTTGAGTATGGCGGGCGATCATCCACTCCTCGTCCGTCGGCACCACCCACACCGGAACCGCGCTATCTTCCGTCGTGATACGCGGCCCATGCGCCTCGTTAGCCTTCTCATCCAGGCGTATTCCCGCCCAGCTCGCCAATTCGCAGACACGCGCGCGAATAGGCGCCGCATGCTCGCCGATACCGGCAGTAAAGACGAAGGCATCCAGCCCGCCCAGGATCGCGGTCAACGCCCCCAGCTCACGATTGATCCGGTAGACATAAAGTGCGATGGCTTCCTTGGCGCTCTGGGCGTCGCTTGCCAACAGCTCGCGCATGTCATTGCTGATGCCGGACATGCCGAGAAGCCCCGACTGGTGATAGAGCAGTTCCGCCACCTCCGCGCTGCTCATTCCCCATTCGCTTTGCAGATACAGCACTACTCCCGGGTCGAGGTTGCCGCAGCGAGTCCCCATGGGCAGGCCGTCCAGGGCGGTAAACCCCATGGTGGTGGCGATACTGCGGCCTTCCTTGAGGGCGCACATGCTGGCGCCATTACCCAGATGAGCCACCACGACTCGCCCGGCGGCGGTCCTTTCACCGATGATACTCGGCAGGATTTCCGCCATGTACTCGTAGGAAAGGCCGTGGAAGCCGTAGCGACGCACCCCGTCCTCGTAGAGTCGCGGCGGCAGGGCGAACTGTTTCGCCACCTTGGGCAGCTGACAGTGAAAGGCGGTATCGAAGCAGGCCACCTGGATCAGATCCGGCTCGAGAGCCGCCAGGGAGCGAATGCCTGCCAGGTTGTGGGGCTGATGTAGAGGCGCCAAAGGGTTGAGCTTGTCGAGCTCGCCGAGTACCCGCTCATCGACTCTGACTGGTCCGCTGAACAGGTTGCCGCCATGCACGACCCGGTGACCCACGGCGGTAATATCCCGAGCCGCCTCGCGAGTCCGCCCCCACTCCACCAGCGCCGCCATGGCCTGACCGTGGCTACAGCCTTCCTCGAGAGACTTGTCGATGATCGGTGCGTTGTGGCGATCCTCTGCGTAGAGTCGAGGCGTGGAACCGATTCCCTCGATCTGACCGTGCCCAATCAACGGGAGGCTGGCGTGGTCTCCATCATAGAGTCCGAACTTGATGCTGGAAGAGCCGCTGTTGAGTATCAGAATCGCGTCTTTCATTTAACCTTTCCCTGTTGAAAACCACCGGCACGCTGAAAACGATCGAAGAGCACCGCGAGGGCACAGGATGCCATACGGGTGATGGCATCGTCCGCCCGGCTGGTCAAAATGATCGGCACCCGTGCGCCAAGCGCGATACCCGCGCCTTCCGCGCCGCCCAGGTATTCCAGCTGCTTGGCCAGCATATTGGCGGCTTCCAGGTCCGGCGCCACCAGAATGTCCGCCTGGCCGGCAACCGGGGAAACGATGCCCTTGGTTTCGGCGGCTTGCGGCGACACCGCGTTGTCGAAGGCCAGCGGGCCGTCGATCAGACCGCCTTTGATCTGGCCGCGATCCGCCATCTTGCAAAGCGCTGCCGCCTCCAGGGTCGAAGGTAAGGCCGGCGTCACGGTTTCCACCGCGGAAAGCACCGCCACTCGAGGAACTTCGATCCCCAAGGCGTGGGCCAGTTCGATGGCGTTTTGAACGATATCCCGCTTGTCCTCCAGCGAGGGATAGATATTGATCGCCGCGTCGGTGATGAACAAGGGACGGGAATAGGTCGGCACATCGAAGGCAAAAACGTGGCTCAAGCGGCGTTCGGTGCGTAGCCCGACATCCTTTTTCACTACCGCCCGCAGCAGCTCGTCCGTATGCTGGCTACCCTTCATCAAGGCCTGGACCCTGCCTTCCCGAACCAGCGCCACCGCCTTTTCCGCCGCCGCGTGGCTATGGGGCGTATCTATCAGGGAATAGGCGTCGATACTGAGGCCTTCCTGCTCTGCCACGGCCTGAATCTTGTGCGCGGGACCGACCAGAACGGGCTCGATCAATCCTGCCTCTGCCGCGTCCAGGGCACCGCGCAGAGAAAGCGCATCCACCGGATGTACCACGGCGGTGGCCAGTGCGGACTCTTCCAGAGCGGCGGCCATCAGCCGATGAAGATGAGTGCGTTCCGCCAGGTGCACCTCTGGTGCCAGCCAGCGGGGTCGGCGAATCTTTTCCCGGGGCGCCAGTACCCGAGCTTCGCCACTGATGATCGCTTCACCCAGTTGATTACGACACTCGCAGTCCAGCAATACCTGCTGCCCGTCGCTATCCTTGGCTTTCACCGTTACAACCACTGTCAGCCGATCTCCCAGCTTGACCGGCTTCAAAAAACGTAGTGTCTGGCCGAGATAGATGGTCCCAGGCCCAGGGAGCTGAGTACCAAGCACCGTGGAGATCAAGGAGCCGCCCCACATACCGTGGCCAACCACCTCATGAAAGCGGCTGCTGCGAGCGTAGTCCTCGTCCACGTGAGCGGGATTGACATCCCCGGAAATAATCGCGAACAGCTTGATATCCTGCAGCGTCAGTGCTCGCTCCAATTGCGCCTGATCACCGACCTGAATCTCATCGAAGGTCAGGTTCTCGATCATGTCCTGTGGCAAAACTCACCTCACTATGATGCGTTATCGACATTTTCACTTCGATCAACTGAACGAGCGTCGCGATTGACAAGCCTAACAACAACCCTCTAGGATTTCGCCATTCCTGGGGGAGTCCTTGGCTGGACTGAGATTCCGTGGTCGATTCTATCGCTTCGGTAACCCTTTGAACCTGATCCGGATCATGCCGGCGAAGGGAAGGAAGCGCCTTTCTACACTGCTCCCCCTCCTACCGCACTTCACCTTGGCATACCGGTCCCCTTGCCTTGCATCGTCAGCTAGGCGATGCCTTGGAGGAGCCAATGCTCGATACGTTCTCGACCATCCTGTGGCTGCTGCTGTTCGCATCCCTGTTCGCCCTTGCGGGCATGCTCTATGCCCGACGTCACCAGGAAAGCCTGGAAGACTTCATCATTGCCCGCAACAGCCAGAGCGCCACCGCCACGGTGCTGACCCTGATGGCCTCCACCCTGGGCACCTGGATACTGTTCGGTCCGGCCCAGGCGGCGACCTGGGGCGGCCTGGCGGCGATCACCGGTTATGCTCTGGGCTCCCTGGCGCCGCGCCTGGTGATGATTCCTCTCGGCCGGCGCCTGCGGGAACTGGCGCCCCAAGGCCATTCCCTGACCGAGTTCGTGATGACTCGCTACGGGCGCGGCATGTACGCCATCACCCTGGTCATCATGCTGTTCTACCTGTTTATTTCCCTGGCAGCGGGTATTACCGCGGTAGCCAGGATGATCGAACTGCTGGCGCCGGTACCGCTTTGGGTCACCAGCCTGATCGTGATGGGCGCCACCCTGCTTTACACCCTGTATGGCGGGCTGCGCGCCTCGATCTTCACGGACAAGGTACAGATGATCGTCATCATGCCGCTGCTGATCGTGCTGCTGGTATTCGGCTGGCAGGCCGCCGGCGGCATCGAGCCCACTCTGGCGGGGCTGGCGGACAAGGCGCCGCAGCTGCTCAATCTGGCGGATATCGGCGGCCTGAAAGCGGGACTGACGTTCTTTATCGCGGTGCTGCTGACCGGACTTTTCTACCAGGGCAACTGGCAGCGGGTCTATGCGGCCCGGGACAACCGGGCAGTGCGCACCGGCTTTCTGCTGGGCGGGCTGTTGAGCACGCCGATGATCTTCCTGATGGGCCTGTTTGGCCTGGCTTTCGTCGGCCTCGGAATGCCCGGAGACGGCTCCGTGGCGCTGTTCAGCGTGCTCCTGACAGATATTCCCGCCTGGTTCGCCGTCGCCCTGATCGTGCTGGGGCTGGCGCTGGTGATGAGCAGCGCCGATACAACCATCAGCGCCGCCTCGAGCATGATCGCCGTGGACGGCGGGCGGCTGGTGCCTAACGCCAGCGGCGCTCGGCTGATGGCTGCCTCCCGCTGGCTGATCTTCCTGCTGGCGATTCCGGTGATGATCGTCGCCTCCCAGGGCTACAGCGTGCTGTACCTGTTTTTGCTGGCGGATCTGTTCTGCTGCGCCGCCGCCTTCCCGGTGTTCTTCGGCCTGTTCAACCGGCGCTTCGACGGCCGTGGCGCCGTGATTGCCACCTTGAGCGGCCTCGTCGCTGGACTATGGATATTCCCGGCGCCGGGAGATCAGCTCGATACCCTGATGGAATCCTTCCTGCTGGCGACCTTCGTTCCGGTCGCCGTGGCGCTGATGCTGATGATGGTCCTGCCGACCCGGGAGCGCTTCGACTTTGCCACGCTAAGCGCCGGCGTGCGGCGCTTCGATCACCAATAGAGCTAGCTGGAGAGCAGCGCCGACACAACCATCAGCGCCGCCTCGAACATGATCGCCGTAGAAGCTGAATAGCAACGGCGGGTAGGCGGGCAGGAGAGCTCTCAGCCCTATTAACATTATTAACATTGTTAATTGTTTTTATGCAAAGTAAAATGGTAAATGAGCTATCACAACAAGGATACCGACAATGAATATTCCCAAGCTGGCCCTCGCCGCGCTGACCGTGTTTGCCTTTGGTGGCGTCTCCGGAACGGCCTTGTCTGATACCAACCAGTACAACGTGGTCTTTGAACAGGGCAGTGTACTGATCATTTGTGAACCGCCTGAAGGGCAGGAGCTGACGATGGATCAGTTCAACCAAGCTTTCCCGCGCTGGATCACTGTCATGCAGAAACTGGCGGACGAAGGCACTGTCAAACGTGCGCACTACCTTGGGCAGTTGAAGGAGGGTGTGTTCATTGTCGTCGACGGATCCGATCGTGATGAAGCCATGGAAAGTGCGGTTGCCCTCAGCGATCAGTTGAACACCATTTTTACCGAAGAGACCGGCATCACGGCTGTAGATACCTGCGAATTCCGTGAGATCGGGCCTGTTGCCGTATTACCACGGCAATAGTCGTTTGGTGCTGTGTGCTACCGCATACAGCACC
Organism: Pistricoccus aurantiacus; assembly: GCF_007954585.1. GTDB lineage: Bacteria > Pseudomonadota > Gammaproteobacteria > Pseudomonadales > Halomonadaceae > Pistricoccus > Pistricoccus aurantiacus. Next base: position 1,789,282 of record NZ_CP042382.1, on the reverse strand, counting down.
GTGCGCTGCCAGGCGCTAACCCGGCGATGGCAAGTGTTCACATGGGTGCATCGACGTCCAGGTGCGTCCAACTCCCGCTGCTTGGCCTTGGTTTCCTTTATCGCAGTGCTGCTAACCGGGCTTTTCTATCAGGGCAACTGGCAGCGGGTCCATGCGGCCCGGGACAATCGGGCGCTGCGCACCGGCTTTCTGCCGAGCGGTCCGTTGAGTACGCTAATGATCTTCCCGATGGGCCTGCTCAACCGGCGCTTCGATCCTTGATCAGGTGCTAAGGACGCTCGAGTCCCAGATGCCCGCGCAGCGTGGTGGCCTGATACTCCTGGCGAAACAGGCCGCGACGCTGCAGTTCCGGCACCACCTGATCGACGAAATCCTCGATGCCGCCGGGCAGCGACGGCGGCATCAGATTGAAGCCGTCCGCCCCCTCATTGCGAAACCAGCGCTCCATTTCATCGGCGATGCTCTCCGGCGTGCCCACCAGGGTGCAATGCCCGCCTCCGGCGGCGAGCCTTCCCAGCAGTTCCCGCAGGGTCGGCTGCTCGGTTTCGACGATACGCAGAATAGTGGCGTAACGCCCCTGGGGACCGCTGAAGTCCTCCAAGGGCGGCAGTTCCGGTACCGGCGCGTCCAGCTCCCAGTCCGAGCAGTCCTGTTCGATGAACAGCCCCAGCTGGCGCAGGGACGCTGCCACCGGCAGGCATTCATCCAGCTCCCGCTGCTTGGCCTTGGCCTCCGCCTCCGTGGAACCCACGTAAGTGACCAGCCCCGGCAGGATAGGCACCGGATCGTGTCGCCCCGCCGCCTGTACCCGAGCCTTGATATCACGGTAGTACTGCTGGGCTGCCTCGAGATCGAAGGCCACCGCGTATATCGCCTCTGCGTAACGTGCTGCCAGATCCCGCCCCTGCTCGGAGGCTCCCGCTTGCACCAGCACCGGATGCCCCTGGGGCGGGCGCGGCAGGTTGAGCGGGCCGTCCACCAGGAAGTGTTCGCCGTGGTGATGAATCTTTTTCACTTTGGCTGGATCCGCGTAGCGCCCTTGGCGATCACACTCGATGGCGTCGTCCTGCCAGGAGTCCCAGAGCGCCAACACCGCCTCGACGAACTCCTCCGCCCGGGCATAGCGGGCCGCGTGATCCGGCATGGCTTTGTAGTTGTGGTTGCGCGCTTCGCTGTCGAACATGGAGGTCACCAGGTTCCACCCCATCCGCCCCGCGGAGATATGATCCAGGGACGCCACTAGCCGCGCGGCATGGAACGGCGTGTAGAAGGTGCTGGACACGGTGCCGATCAGGCCGATGCGCTCGGTGGCACGGCTTATGGCGGAAAGCGCGGTGAGCGGTTCCAGATGCCAGTAGAAGCCGTCTTCCACGCTACCGGTGGCCATGCTGTCGGCGAAGAATACCGCATCGAGCTTGCCCCGCTCGGCGATGCGCGCCAGCTCCTCATAGTAGCGAATATCCCCGAGCCGCTCCGCGGCGGATGCCGGATGACGCCAGGCCGCCTTGTGATGACCGCAGCCGAGGATGAACAGGTTGAGGTGAAGCTGATCGCGGGCCATCAGTTCTTCACCAGGCCGCCGTCCACCACCAGGTTCTGACCGGTCACCGCCCGAGCCCAATGCGAGGCGAAGAACAGCGCCGCATCGGCGAACTCCTCCGGGGTGGTGACCCGGCGCAGCGGCGTATTGGCAGCGATCAGCTCGAAGACTTCCTCCGGCGTTGCACTGGAAGCATCCGTGGTGCGCAGCAGTCCACCGGAAATCATGTTGACGGTGATGTTATCCGGCCCCAGATCCTGGGAAAGCGTGCGGGTCAGCGACAGCAGCGCCGCCTTGGCGGCGGTGTAGTCGTGATAGGGCACCACCGGATTCTGGAACAGGTTGGTGCCGATATTGACGATGCGTCCGAAGCCCTGCTCCCGCATGCCGGGAAGTACGGCCTGAGTAGTATTCAAGGCACCGCGCACCACCCCCTCGAACTGCTGTTGAAGGCTCTCCCAGCCCAGGCTGTCCGCCTGGGGCCGAGCATCGCCGTCGAAGGAGAACCTTGGCAAGGCGTTATTGATCACCGTGGTGATGGGCGCGCCGAAATATGCTTGCGCCTCGGCGACCAGCGCGGCCACCGCCCGAGAATCCGTCACATCTGCCTGCATCGCCAAGGCCTTGCCTTGTGATGCCGTGGCCAGAGCGTTCGCTGCCTCGCGGCTTTCGAGATAATTGACTACCACCCGGGCACCCTGTCCGAGAAACGCACGGGTCAGGCGTTCGCCGACCCCGCGAGCGCCGCCGGTGATCAGCACGATCTGCTGGTCGAGAGGAAAGGAGACAGGGGAGCAGGAAGAAAGTGGCATGACATGTCCTTGGCGTACTTTTCTGTATTGTCGTACGAAGGCATGTCGTCTTGCTGAGTCGACATCCCTTCGCCAGTGTGAACTGAATCAGGTTCGACGGGTGTTCTCTCAGCCGGATGGCGCTGCCAACCGACACCCCGTGTCGTGAACTCGACCATAGCGTATCGACGCTAGATAGAACAGTGAAACAGGCACTCAAAACGCGAAAGCCTCCCGAAGGAGGCTTTCACAACGATCGATCGAATGTACAGCAACTAGCGAGCGCTCACTGATCGGCGACCATTCCCTGCACGCGCTGCATCAGTTGAGGATCCTGCTGGATCGCCTGACCGATGGCGTTGAAGGTTTCCACATCCAGACCGCTATCCTCCACCACGGCAACCATCTTGTCGTTGGCTTCCATGCGGACTTCCTGCTTGGCGGATTCATCGTCCGCGGATTGCAGTTTGTCGCTGTATTCCTGAGAAATCGCGGCAATTTCCTGAGAGGCATCGGCAAACTGCTGGAGCTGCTCATCGGAGAAGTCAGTCGCCGGCGCGGCGGACTGAGCTTGTGGCTGCTGGGTTTGTGCATCGGTGTCTTGCGCCATTGCTGGAGCAGCCATCACACCTGCGGAAAGAAGAACAGCGGAAAACAGTGCAGTCATCCGTTGCATGGTCATACCTCCTAGGATCTGTCATATGTGTGCCACCATGGGACGATACTTGTGTCCTTGGGTTCAATGCTTTCTCGTAATAAATCGCAATATTGCGTAATAAATTGCCGTATCGCGTCGCCACAGACCGACAAACCAATCGATAGTGTGAGGCAAGCCACTCTCCACGAGATCAGATTTTCTCAACAACACTCGCTCGCGATCCCGCTTTCAAAGCCGCTCCAGATAGCGCTTTCCGCCCAGATTATGCATCTGCTGACGAATCCAGCGGCTGCGCCCTTCAATACGCGGGCTGGGCGACGCCGCATCCCATTGACGAGGATTGGGCAAGATAGCCGCCAGACGACTCGCCTGCAGCGGACTCAACTGATCGGCGGAGACACCGAAATAATGCCGCGATGCGGCTTCCAGACCGAACACGCCATCGTCCCATTCGACGATATTGAGATACACTTCGAGAATCCTTTCCTTGGGCCACAGGATTTCGATCAACAGGGTAAACCAGGCTTCGAGGGCCTTTCTCACCCAGTCGCGCCCGGTCCAGAGAAACAGATTCTTGGCGGTCTGCTGGCTGATGGTACTGGCCCCACGCAGCTTGCCACCGTTGAACTTCGCTTCCAGCGCACGCCGAATCTGCTTGAAATCGAAGCCGTAATGATCCGGGAAGCGCTGATCTTCCGCAGCGATCACCGCCAGCTTGGCATGGACCGAAAGCTCGTCCCAGGAACGCCAGCTGTGCTGAATATCCAGCGGCTCTCCGGCGATCCAGGACTGTACCTTGCGCTCCACCATCACCATGGAACCGAACACCGGCACCACGCGAAACAACAGCACCAGGATCAAGGACACCGCCACGAAGCCTAGCACGCCGACGAGCAGCCACCGCAGCGTCTTGCGCTGCCAGGATCGGGACATGATAGACCTCGCGTCGTGAAGTGAAGCCGCAGTATAACAAGGACGAGAAACGAGAACGCCGGCCCAAGGCCGGCGATACCATCACTGACGTCTTTACGTCTAGCGCTTCTTGTGCAGATGCTCCGCGTGATAGCGCAGATGATCGTCGATGAAGGTCGCGATAAAGAAGTAGCTATGGTCGTAGCCCGGATGGCGCCGCAGGGTCAGAGGATGATCGTGCTCCTCGCAGACCGCCTCGAGCCGCTCCGGCTTGAGCTGTTCCTCGAGGAAGTTGTCCGCTTCGCCTTGATCGACAAACAGCGGCTGGCTGGAGGCGCCCTTGGCGACCAGCTCGCAGGCGTCGTACTGGGTCCAGGCGCCCTTATCCTCGCCCAGGTAGTTGCTGAAGGCCTTCTTGCCCCAAGGACTGTCGATGGGATTGACCACCGGGGAGAACGCCGATACCGAACTGTAGCGTCCGGGATGACGCAGCGCCAGTATCAGCGCGCCGTGGCCGCCCATGGAATGGCCGCTGATGGACTCGCGGCCGTTGAGCGGAAAGTGCTGGCGCGCCACGGAAGGCAGCTCTTCCGTGACGTAGTCGTACATGCGGTAGTGACGCGACCAGGGCTCCTGGGTGGCGTTGACGTAGAAGCCCGCGCCGGAGCCGAAGTCATAGCTGTCGTGCTCTCCGGGTAGATCGAGACCGCGAGGACTGGTATCCGGGCATAGAATGGCGATGCCCAACTGGGAAGCCAGCTTCTGGGCACCGGCCTTCTGCATGAAGTTCTCGTCGTTGCAGGTCAGCCCCGAAAGCCACCACAAGAGCGGCACCCGCTCGCTTTCCGCCTGAGGGGGCAGATAGATGGCGAAGATCATCTCGCAGTCCAGCGCTCGGGAATGATGCTTGTAGCGCTTGAGCCAGCCGTCGAAACACTTGGTCTCGGAAACCAGCTCCAGGGATTCCGTCATGGTCATGGTCGTCTCTCCTTGATCGAGAAAGCCCTCCGGCCGCGAAACCGTCAGCGGAGGGGCCTGTCAATGGCGCGATTTCAAGCGCCCGTCAGCGGCGTGGGATCGGCGCCTGTCAGCGGCGCGGGGTCGGGCGCCTGTCAATAGTGGAGCACGGTGCGAATACTTTCACCCTTGTGCAGCAAATCGAAGGCTTCGTTGATCTTTTCGAAGGACATGTCGTGGGTGATGAACTCGTCGATCTTGACCTTGCCGTTCATGTAGTCCTCGACATAGCCAGGCAGCTCGCTGCGCCCCTTGACGCCGCCGAAGGCGGAGCCTTTCCAGACCCGACCGGTGACCAGCTGAAACGGGCGGGTGGAGATTTCCTCTCCGGCGCCGGCCACGCCGATGATGATCGACTCACCCCAGCCCTTATGGCAGCATTCCAGCGCCGAGCGCATGACGTTGACGTTGCCGATGCACTCGAAGGAGTAGTCGACGCCGCCGTCAGTGAGATCGACGATCACCTGCTGGATGGGGTCGGAGTAATCCTTGGGATTGACGAACTCCGTGGCACCGAACTGGCGCGCCAGTTCGAACTTGTCCGGATTGACGTCGATGGCGATGATGCGACCCGCCTTGGCGATCTGGGCGCCCTGGATCACCGCCAGGCCGATGGCACCGAGGCCGAACACCGCCACCGTGGAACCCGGCTCCACCTTGGCGGTGTTGCGCACCGCGCCGATACCGGTGGTCACCCCGCAGCCCAGCAGACAGATCTTGTCCATGGGCGCTTCCTTGGATACCTTGGCCAAGGACACCTGAGGCAGCACGGTATATTCGGAAAAGGTCGAGCAGCCCATGTAATGGTGCAGCGGCTTGCCTTCGAAGGAGAAGCGCGTGGTGCCGTCCGGCATCAGCCCCTGTCCCTGGGTCGCGCGCACCGCGCTGCACAGGTTGGTCTTGCCGGAGAGACAGAACTTGCACTGACCGCACTCCGCGGTATAGAGCGGAATCACGTGATCACCGACCTGAAGATCGGTGACACCCTCGCCGACCTCCTCCACCACCCCGGCGCCTTCATGACCCAGCACGGAAGGAAACAGTCCTTCTGGATCCTTGCCGGAAAGCGTATAGGCATCCGTGTGGCAGACGCTGGTGGCGGCAATGCGTACCAGCACTTCACCAGCCTTGGGGCCTTCCACATCGATTTCCGCAAGCTCCAAGGGCTTGCCGGCTTCCAGTGCAATCGCGGCACGTGATTTCATTCTTGAGTCTCCTTGGGTAACGAGGCTGAAGCCATGACTGCCTCAGCGTAGGTAATGAACGTGTTGTCTGGCCAGTATAGAAAGAGTGTCCATTAGGGCAAGCCAAAAAAAGGCGCCAAGCGGCGCCAAAGGGTTGATCGCTAAAAATTTTTCGAAACCTTCTCAGCACTCGATGGCATTGACCGCCAGCCCGCCCTTCGATGTTTCCTTGTATTTCTCCTGCATGTCGGCGCCGGTGTCGCGCATGGTGCGGATCACCTTGTCCAGGGAGATGAAGTGCTCACCGTCACCGCGCATGGCCATCAGCGCCGCGTTGATCGCCTTCACCGAGGCGATGGCGTTACGCTCGATGCAGGGCACCTGCACCAGGCCGCCCACCGGATCGCAGGTCAGCCCCAGGTTGTGCTCGAGGCCGATTTCCGCGGCGTTTTCCACCTGGGCCGGGGTGCCGAACATCAACTCCGCCAGCCCAGCCGCCGCCATGGCGCAGGCGGAGCCCACCTCGCCCTGGCAGCCCACCTCGGCGCCGGAAATCGAGGCGTTCTTCTTGCACAGGATGCCCACCGCGCCGGCGGCCAGCAGGAAATCCACCACGTCCTTCTCGTCCGCCCCGGGCTGGAACTTCATGTAGTAGTGCAGCACCGCCGGGATGATGCCCGCCGCGCCATTGGTGGGGGCGGTGACCATGCGTCCACCGGCGGCGTTTTCCTCGTTGACCGCCAGGGCGAAGACGTTGACCCAGTCCATGGCGGAAAACGTCGAGGCGATCAGGCTCTGGCTATCCTCCATGGCCAGCAGCCGCTCGTGCAGCGCTTTCGCGCGGCGCTTGACGTTGAGTCCGCCGGGCAATATACCCCCTTGGTGCAGCCCCGCGTCGACGCAGTCTTTCATGGCCTCCCAGATGCGCCATAGCTCGCTGCGAATTTCCGCTTCGCTTCGCCAGGCCTTCTCGTTCTCCAGCATCAGTTGGCTGATGGTGAAATCGTGTTTCTTGCACAGCGCCAGCAGCTGTTCCGCGGAGTTGAAATCAAAGGGCAGCGTGGTGCTATCCGTGTCCAATTCGCCTGCCTGGGCCTGAGCCTCATCGATCACGAAACCGCCACCCACGGAATAATAGGTGTTGCGATACAGCTCTTCTTTATGGCCGTGAGCGATCAGACGCATGGCGTTGGGATGATGGGGCAGACTTTCGTCAAGCAGCCGCATGTCCCGCTGCCAGACGAAGGGAATCGCGTAGCGATTGTCCAGCATCAGGGTCTGGGCTTCCTGAAGTTCCTCGATACAAGGATTGATGATGCTCGGATCGATCTTGTCAGGGCGCTCACCCATCAAGCCCATGATCACCGCGAGATCGGTGCCGTGACCAATGCCGGTAGCGGAAAGCGAGCCATAAAGCGCGACCTCGACACCCGCGACCCGCTCGAGCAGATCCTGCTCACGCAGCTCCGCCACGAAATCATAAGCGGCCCGCATCGGGCCCACGGTATGCGAGCTGGATGGCCCCACACCGATCTTGAACAGGTCGAACACGCTGATTGCCATGACATCCTCCTGATGAAGCGAGAAAGATCTCGCTTGCATCGCTATTGTTAGATGGGTTTCGCCGGATATTTTGTTTGACTGATACTTTGACTATAGCGTGTCTCGAGAAATCCGCCTTGGCAAGGGAGAATAACTGGCCAGTAGTTTAGTTTTACTAAACCATAATCCTCAGGATCTCTTTTCCGGAGCCGGCAATGAACCAGACGCTCAATGGCCAGACCCATGCCTGGCTCAAGGTCTTCGCGGTCAGCGCACGTCATCTTTCCTTCACCTTGGCGGCGGAAGAACTGCACGTGACCACTGGCGCCGTCAGTCAGCAGATCAAGCAGCTCGAGGAGCGCTTGGGATTCAAGCTGTTTCTCCGGCGTCCCCGGCAGTTGGAGCTGACGGACGAGGGACGACGTCTGGCGCGAGTGGTAGACGATGCTTATCAGACGGTAGGTCAGGAGGTTCGCCGTCTACGTAGCGGGGTAATGAGCGGCGTGCTGCGGCTGCGCTCGGTACCTTCCTTCCTACTCAAGTGGGTCATGCCACGGCTGCCACGGCTACAGGCGCGCTTTCCGGATATCGAGCTGCGAGTCATCGCCGAGGACAGCAACCTTCCCCTGCGGGACGGAGATTTCGAGCTGGCCCTGGATCTCAACGACGGCCATTACCCGCGCTTTCATATCACGCCGCTGATGGATGAAGTGATATTCCCGGTCTGCGCGCCGTCCCTGATGCGCGGCAAGCCGCCACTGCGGCGCCCGGCGGACCTAGCCTGGTACCCGCTGCTGCACGATGTCACCGCCTGGCGAGGCAGCCACGATCACGCGGAATGGGAACACTACCTCCAAGCCATCGACGCGCCGAACCACAATGTGCGCCGCGGCTATACCTTCAACCGCAACCAGTTGACCATGGAGGCAGCGATCAACGGCATGGGGGTGGCCATCGCCCGGCAGACACTGATCACCAACGAGCTCAAGACCGGTGTCTTGATCGCGCCCTTTACCCAGCGGGTCACTACCGGCAAGCGCTATGGTATCGTTCACTCCCCGGGCGCCCTGGACGATCGTCGGGTGCGGGCGGTGCATGACTGGATCGTGGAGGAAGCCCGCCGCGCCGTCACCAGCGAGCCCTGACCGCCACCGGAGCCCCCGCTTCCGAGGAAGGCAGCACCTGGCGGTACCAACCAGCAAAGACTCTACGCTAATATAGACAGCTTGTTGTCCATTTAACGGAAAACAGTTTTTCAGGAATGCCTTGATTTCATGACTCCATCCACCGACATCCTTCGCTTTCGCCATATCTGCCTTCGCGCCCTGCTCTATATCCTGCTGATCGGCGCGCTGATGCAGGGCGTCTATCTGGAAGCGTTGTACCTGCCGGAGAGACGCTTTTCCGAAACCGGTTTTACCGAACTCGCCCAGTCCGGGGTCTTGCTGGCGAGTGCCATGCTGGCGCTTTATTTGTGGCGCCAACGGCCGGAAATGCCGGCCGTCTGCTGCCTTTTCTTCGCCTTCCTGGGCGCCTCGCTGATTCGCGAGCAGGATGCCTGGCTGGACCAATATGTAGCGGAAAACACCTGGAAAGTGCTAGTGGCCCTTTTGATACTGCCTTGCCTGTTTTACGTGATCCGTCGGCGCCATGTCTTCATCACCGAATTCGAAGGCTACGCCAACAGCTTTTCCTTTGGACTGTTTGCCGCAGGCTTTCTGACCACCTATGTCTTCTCGCGTCTCTACGGGCGGGGCGAAATGTGGGAAGCAGTGCTCGGCGATGCCTATCGACGGGTCTTCAAGGATGCAGCGGAGGAAGTCACGGAACTGCTCGGCTACACCTTGATGCTGGTGGCGATGATCGAGCTTTTCCTGCTGATCAGGCGTCGCTTGAAGCGGAGCTGATCCCTTTACCCCCTGTATAAACGAACGCCCCGCGGGATAACCGCAGGGCGTTTTCGATGCGTCTGAAGCTGGCGGGGTTACTCGTCCAGCCTATTCATCCGACTTACTCGTCCAGCCTATTCATCCGACTTACTCATCCAAGAACGACCGCAAGGATTCGGAGCGGGAAGGATGGCGCAGCTTGCGCAGGGCCTTGGCCTCGATCTGACGAATGCGCTCCCGGGTCACGTCGAACTGCTTGCCGACTTCCTCCAGGGTGTGATCGGTATTCATGTCGATACCGAAGCGCATGCGCAGCACCTTGGCCTCCCGGGCGGTCAGCCCCCCCAGCACGTTGCGGGTGGTTTCCACCAAGCCTTCGTCCGTGGCGGAGTCGACGGGCAGCACCAGGGTGCTGTCCTCGATGAAATCCCCCAGATGGGAATCGTCGTCGTCGCCGATGGGCGTCTCCATGGAGATCGGCTCCTTGGCGATCTTGAGCACCTTGCGCACCTTGTCTTCCGGCATCTCGAGACGCTCGCCGAGCTCCTCCGGGGTCGGCTCGCGGCCCATTTCCTGCAGCATCTGCCGGGACACGCGGTTGAGCTTGTTGATGGTCTCGATCATGTGCACCGGAATTCGGATGGTGCGCGCTTGGTCCGCGATGGAGCGGGTGATCGCCTGACGTATCCACCAGGTAGCATAGGTGGAGAACTTGTAACCCCGGCGATATTCGAACTTGTCCACCGCTTTCATCAGGCCGATATTGCCCTCCTGAATCAGATCCAGGAACTGAAGGCCACGGTTGGTATATTTCTTGGCGATGGAGATCACCAGGCGCAGATTGGCCTCGACCATTTCCTTCTTGGCTCGCCGCGCCTTGGCCTCGCCGATGGACATCCGCCGGTTGATCTCCTTGAGGGTCGCCACGCTCAGCTGAATCATGTCTTCCTCGAAACCGATCTTGCGCTGGGCGCGCTGAACGTCTTCGCGAAGCGGTTCGAGGCGTGCGGCATATTTGGCGTTATTGGCCTGGAACTCATCGAGCCATTCGACCCGGGATTCATTGCCCGGGAACGCCTTGATGAAGGTCTTGCGCGGCACTTTCGCCTGCTTGACGAACAGCTGCATGATCAGCTTTTCCTGAGCACGCACCTGCTCGATGCTGATCCTGATCTGACCGACCAGACGCTCGAAATGCTTGGGCACCAGCTTGATCGGCGAGAACAGCTCCGCCAGTCTCGTCTGTTCGGCGATAAATTCCTTGCTGGTGCGACCATGAGCCGCCAAGGCCGCCTTGGCCAGTACATTCTGTTCACGAATCTGCTCGAAACGCGCCCGGGACTCTTCCGGATCCGGACCGCCGACACTCTCCTCTTCGGCGGTATCGTCATCGTCGTCCTCGCCGTCGGCCTCACCGTCCGCGTCCAGCTCGGCTTCCGGCTCCGGCACTTCCGCCTCCGCGATCCCGGGGATACCCTCGTCCGGATCGATGAAACCGGAAAACAGATCCGACAGACGCCCCGGCGCCTCTTCGTCCTGAGTGACGTCATAGGCGTCGAGAATCGAATCCACCGCGCCGGGCAGATAGGCAAGCGCCGTCATGACTTCCCGGGTGCCTTCCTCGATACGCTTGGCGATTTCGATCTCGCCTTCCCGGGTCAACAGCTCGACGGTACCCATCTCGCGCATGTACATGCGCACCGGATCGGTGGTACGACCGACATCGCTTTCCACCGCGGCCAGAGCGGCCACGGCTTCCTCCGCGGCCTGTTCGTCCGTGGACTGATCCGACATCATCAGCGTGTCCTCGTCGGGAGCCACCTCGACGACGCTGATGCCCATGTCGTTGATCATGCCAATGATGTCTTCCACCTGATCCGGATCGGCGATATCCTCCGGAAGATGATCGTTGACCTCGGAGTAAGTCAGGTAACCCTGCTCCTTACCCCGTGCGATCAACTCCTTCAGACGTGACTGTTGCTGCGCATTTCCAGCCATAGAAACCCTATCTCGACGAAGAAGAATGGAGCACCCAAACGCGTTAGGCGACGAGAAGTCGTAAAGGCCTGCAGTATAGTGGCGAATCCTGCCATCCAGCCAGCATTGCGTTTGCTTCGACGCCTGGGTGTGTTAGTTTGTTTGGTTATGTCGGTAATGGGACGCTTGCCCACGTTGCCTATTTAGATGGTGATGTTAGGCAACAATTCAACCCTTGCGCCAATCCTTGGCAATTTTGCCGTGTCTCCCAACGTCGATCAGCGTGAAACATTCAGCGATTCAACGTCAGCAACAACTCTCCAAGCCGCTGTTTTTCTGCAAAATCCAATCTCTGCCCGGCTTTTTCCTTGGCCAGTAACTGCGCGTATTCGATTTCGGGGGGCTGTCGAGAGCGGCGTTGCCGGAAGTGATCGACCAGGGCTTTGAGCTCATTTCCGCGATCTTGACGGGCTATCAACACCTCGCGGCGTGCCAGCTCCGCCAGACGCTGCCCCTGTTCGCTGCCGTGGAAATGCGCGAGCAGCACCTGTGGACTGCGGTAGCGCCCGGCGCGCAACAGCTCGATAACTTCCCCACACAGCGCCCCATCCGGTTCATCCGGAGAACACCAGTCATTATCCTCGGGCAAGCGCGCGACCAGGGCCGGCTCGTGCACCAGCAGTTGCAGCGCCCGGGCCATCAGCCCCAGAGAGCTCGATTGGCGAGAGATCGCTCGGCGTGAGTTTACTCGGGATAACGCCGTCTCTGTACCTGATGAACCTGGCCTTGCATAATCCGCCGAGGCATTTCCTTGTAGCAAATCGCCGTACTGAGCGCCTCGAGCCGAAGAGGTCTCGCGGCTTGCCTGACGTGAGTTCGCCTCGGACAATAATGCTTGAAGGCGGCTCTGTTCGACGCCGGTGCGCCGGGAGAGTTCCCCCAGCAGCATCGCCTTGAGCACCCCTTCCGGCAGACGCTGCAGGGCCTTCAACACCTGACTGGCATAGCGCTCGCGATCCTCGATACGCGCCAGATCCCGCCCCTGGCCGGCTTCCTCGAAGAGAAATTCCGACAAGGGACTGGCGCAGGTGACTCGATCGCGAAAGGCATCCGCGCCTTCCCGGCGTACCAGGCTATCCGGATCTTCTCCCTCGGGAAGAAACAGAAAACGTACCTGGCGTCCATCGATCATCGACGGCAGCACGGTTTCCAGGGCGCGACTCGCCGCCTGACGTCCTGCGCGATCGCCATCGAAGCAGAACACCACCTCGCTTACCAGGCGGAAAAGCCTCTGCAGATGCTCCTCGCTGGTGGCGGTGCCCAAGGTGGCGCAGGCGTTGCGAATGCCGAACTGAGCCAGCGCCACCACGTCCATGTAGCCTTCCACTACCAGCAGCCGCTCGAGGTGACGATCCGCCTGGCGCGCTTCGTACAGGCCGTAAAGCTCACGACGCTTGTGGAATACCGGGGTCTCCGGAGAGTTCAGGTATTTCGGTTTGGCATCCCCCAGCACACGCCCGCCGAATCCCAGGGTACGGCCCTTGAAATCGCGGATCGGGAAGATCACTCGATCGCGAAAGCGGTCATAGCAGCGCCCGCTGTCCTCGTGATGGACCAGCAGACCATATTCGATCTGCACCGCGTCGCTGACCCCCTGCTCCCCCAGATGACGCTTGAGCGCTTCCCATTCCCTGGGGGCATAGCCGATAGCGAAATCCTTTTGAATCTCCGGCGCCAGGCCGCGCTTTTCGAGATAGCCCCGCGCCTGAGCCGCCTCCGGCATCTTCAAGCGGCTGCGAAAGAAGCGATTGGCCAGCTCCAGCAGATTGACCCCCTCCTGACGCTTGCGCTCCCGAGCCTTGGCCTGAGGGTCGTTGGCGCCCTCCCGAGGTACCTCCAAGCCTTGGCGAGCGGCCAGTTGCTCCACCGCCTCCGGGAAATGCAGGTTGTCATATTCCATCAGGAAACGTAGCGCGTTGCCGTGAGCACCGCAGCCGAAGCAGTGATAGAACTGCTTGTCCTGGCTGACGGTAAAGGACGGCGTCTTTTCCTGATGAAATGGACACAGCCCCGAATAGTTCTGACCGCTTTTCTTGAGCTGTACCCGCTCCCCCACCACCTCGACCACATCCGCACGAGCCAGCAAGTCATCGAGAAAGCGTTGAGGAATCTGACCCATGGGTGTGTGGCCTATCCAATTGGGCAAACGAGCGTGGCGTGAAAAACAAACGGCTACCCTAGGGCAGCCGCTTGGCGTCCTTCCGAGACGGCTTACCGTCTCCTGTACGGATCAATACATCCGTTCGAAGCGCTTGCGCTCACGCTGCAGCTTCTTGGCGTGACGCTTGACCGCGGCAGCAGCCTTGCGCTTGCGCTCCGCCGTGGGCTTCTCGTAATGCTCGCGACGACGCACTTCGGAGAGAACACCGGCTTTTTCACAGGAACGCTTGAAACGGCGCAGAGCGACGTCGAACGGCTCATTATCACGTACTTTGACAGAAGGCATTAAGCACTCACCTACCTTGAAATCTTGAGTTCGGTTTGTACGCACACCTCCGAGCCCTTCCATTGAAACTGCCCTTCCGGCCCTGCGCGAGCTTTTCGAAGCACACAACAAAGCACAAGACTAGGAAAAAGGGAGCCAACAGAGCCTTGGGCGCACGACCCAGTTTTGCAGCGGACGGTATTTTAGTCACCAACCCGCTATTTTGCAAATTCACCCTCGCTCAACAAAGCGCTGCCGACGGAAATCGTGGCGAGTACAATGGTGGAAACGCTTTCAACGAGACGACTTCATGCGGGTACTGGGCATCGAGACTTCCTGCGACGAAACCGGCGTCGCCATTTTCGACACCGAGCGCGGCCTTGTTGCCGACGCCTTGTATAGCCAGATCGCCATGCACGCGGACTACGGCGGCGTGGTGCCGGAGCTTGCCTCTCGGGATCACACCCGCAAACTGCTGCCGCTGATTCAGGAAGTGCTCGATCAGGCGAATCTCGAGCGGCGGGATCTGGATGGCATCGCCTATACCGCCGGCCCTGGCCTGGTAGGCGCGCTGATGGTCGGCGCGACCACCGCGCATGGATTGGCCCGGGCGCTTGGCATCCCGGTACTCGGCGTTCATCACATGGAAGGCCACCTGCTGGCGCCGATGCTCGAAAGCGAGCCGCCGGCCTTTCCCTTCGTCGCGCTGCTGGTGTCCGGCGGCCATACCCAGCTGGTGGAAGTGCGCGGGCTGGGCAAATACCGGCTGCTGGGGGAATCCGTGGACGACGCCGCCGGAGAAGCCTTCGACAAGGCCGCCAAGATGCTTGGCCTGGATTATCCCGGCGGCCCCAACGTGGCGCGACTCGCGGAACGAGGCGATTCGACGCGCTTTCGTTTCCCGCGGCCGATGACCGACCGACCAGGGCTCGATTTCAGCTTCTCGGGGCTAAAGACCCATACTCTGACCACGTTGCGAAAGCTGCAAAGCGCAGGCCAACTCGACGAACAGGGCAAGGCGGATATCGCCCGGGCCTTCGAGGACGCGGTGGTCGATACCCTGACCATCAAGTGCCGTCGGGCGCTGGATCAGACCGGCCTCAAGCGCCTGGTGATAGCCGGCGGCGTCAGCGCCAATACCCGACTGCGAGAACGCCTGAGCGGCGAGGCGGAAAAGCGCGGCGCTCGGGTCTTCTACCCGCGTGGGCGCTTCTGTACCGACAACGGCGCGATGATCGCCTATGTGGGGGCACAACGCTTGCTGGCGGGAGAGCGGGACGACAGCGTCATGAAGGCGTTACCACGCTGGTCTCTTGAAGGGTTACAGCCGCCTAGAACGCCTAACGATTGAACCGATCGTTCTGCGAAGATCCAGACGCCTGATCCAGGCGGGGCTCGGCTTTTTGGCGTAGCCGGCGAATATTTAGCCCATGCCGCAGCAGCACCAGCAGGGTAATCGCCGCCACCATCCACAGGTAGTCAGGCGCCAGCCACCAGGCAAGCACCGGGGCGAGCATGGCGCTGACCAGCGAGGCGACGGCGGCGGTACGCACCCGCCAGGCAAGCACCATCCAGCAGGCAGCGCAGATCAGCGCCAGGGAAGGCGTCAATACCAGCAGCACGCCAAAGGCGCTGGCCACTGCCTTGCCGCCCTTGAATCCGTACCATAGCGGATAGCTATGGCCCAACAGCACACAAAGACCAATCAGCCCTTGCGCTCCATTCGGCAGCGCCAAGGCTTTGGCTATCAGCAGCACGGGAACCCCTTTCACCGCATCCAGCATCAGGGTCGTCAGCGCCAGGCGCGGACCGTGCAGACGCAGCATGTTGGAGAAACCCGGATTGCAGGAACCTTCCTGTCGCGGATCCCCCAGGCCAGCCAGACGGCACACGCTCAGGGCGCCTAGCCAGGAGCCGCAAAGATAGGCCAGCAGCATCAGCGCGCCTACCAGTGTGACAAGAGAAGATGGCGGCATGCAAAACGGCTCTCGAGCAAGCGGTAAAATATGATTCTGCCCGCTTGCTCTCGTACAATCGAGAGCTTTGAATCGCGCCAGGGAGAAAGCCGATGGACCGAATACTGATCGAAGGACTAAACATCGAGACTGTCATCGGCGTTTACGACTGGGAACGGGAGATTTCACAGCGTCTGGTGCTCGATCTGGAACTGGCTGCTGATGTGCGCCCCGCCGCCGCCGATGACGATGTCGGCCAGACTCTGGACTACGCGGCCATCAGCCAGCGCATCATGGATTTTGCCGCCGAGACCCGCTTCGCCCTGGTGGAAACCTTCGCCGAACGACTTGCGGACAAGCTGCGTAAGGAGTTCGCGATTTCCTGGCTGCGGCTGACGGTGCGCAAGCCCGGAGCGATCGCCAACGCCGCCGCGGTAGGCGTGCGTATCGAACGTGGCAAGACGCAATGACCCGCCATGTGCTGCTCGGCATCGGCAGCAATCTCGATCCTCACAGGCATATCGTTGCCTGTCTGGACGCCCTGCAGGAACGCTTTGGCCCGCTTGAGATTTCCCGAGTCTTCGAAAGCCCGGCAGTAGGCTTGGAAAGTCCGGATCATTTCCACAATCTCGTCGTTGCCTTCGAAAGCGCCGCGCCAGTAGGCGACTTGCGTGCCTGGTGCAAGGCGCTGGAGCTTGCCCAAGGCCGCCTTGCAAACAGCTCCACGTCTGGCTCGCACACCCTGGATATCGATCTGCTGTGCGTGGGCGAGCTGACCGGCAATATCGACGGCGTGGTTCTGCCTCGGGGGGATATTGAGCGCTATGCCTTTGTTTTGAAGCCTCTGGCGGAGCTGCTGCCGGAGGCCTGCCATCCGCAAAACGGCTTGACCTACGCCGCCCTATGGGCTGCCTTCGATGCAACCGAGCAACCCTTGTGGCCGATAGATTTCCGTTGGCGAGAACGGCGTATCTCCTGGCCGGACTAGCCCCGCGTACTGCGACTAAAATCTTGATTCTCTTATTCGACGCTTTGCTTATCTACTTCTACTGTTATTGCTAGAAGCATAAAATTATAAGGAAACTCGTCGATGGAAAAACTCGCGCGAAAACTCGGGCTTCAAACCGATCCGACCATTTTCTTCGTTTCAGCAGGCATCATGGTGGTCTTTCTCATCACCCTGCTGGTGATCCCGGAGGAAATCGAGCAGGCCTTTGGCGCGGGACGCACCTGGATCGTCACCAACCTTGGCTGGTTTTTCATCTTTGGCGTCACCAGCTGGGTCATCTTTCTGCTGTGGGTGGCGATAAGCCGCTACGGTGCGATTCGCCTGGGGGGCAATGACGCCAAGCCGGATTATGGCAATATCTCCTGGTTCACCATGCTGTTCGCCGGCGGCATCGGCACCGTGCTGATGTTCTGGGGCGTGGCGGAGCCAATCTCCCACTTCTCCAATCCGCCACATCCGGAAGTCGAACCCTTCACCGTGGAAGCCGCGGACGACGCCATCGGTTTCGCGATCTATCACTTGGGGCTGCACACCTGGGCAATCTTCACCCTGCCGGGGCTGGCCTTCGCCTATTTCATCTATCGCTACAACCTGCCGATGCGTTACAGCTCCGTGTTCTATCCGCTGATCGGTGATCGCATCTACGGGCCCATCGGCAAGACCCTGGATGTCTTCGCGGTGCTCGGCACCCTGTTCGGCGTCGCGGTGTCCATCGGCCTGGGCACCCAGCAGATCAATGCCGGCCTCAGCGAGCTGTTCGGTATTTCGAATGCGGTCATGCCGAAGGTCATCATCATCGCCATCCTGACCACCGTCGCCGTGGGTTCCATCGTTGCCGGCCTGGACTCGGGCGTGAAGCTTCTGTCCAACATCAATATCGGCATGGCAGTGGGCTTGATGCTGTTCGTGCTGTTCACCGGATCCACGGTATTCCTGCTGCGCGCCACCATCGAGACGCTCGGGCTTTATATCTACAACATTGTGCCGATGGCCTTCTGGAACGATACCCTGGCCCAGTACACCCACGAAGAAGGCGGCTGGGGTTGGCAGGGTAACTGGACCGTCTTCTACTGGGCCTGGACCGTGACCTGGTCGCCATTCATCGGCATCTTCGTGGCGCGTATTTCTCGGGGACGCACCATCCGCGAGTTCGTCCTCGGGGTACTCTTCGCTCCCTCGATCTTTACCCTGATCTGGTTCGCCATCTTCGGCTGGTCCGCCATGCAGATCGACGGCATCGGTGCGGAGGCGCGAGCTGCTCTCGGCGCTCAGGCCGGGGAGCTTTCCGCCGCGGTGGCAGAGAGCGTGCCGCTGGCAATGTTCGCTTTCTTCGAGCACTTTCCCTTTGCCACCATCGTCAAAGGCCTGGCGGTGCTGATCGTGGCAATCTTCTTCGCCACCTCCTCGGATTCCGCCTCTCTGGTGGTAGACATGCTGTGCACCGGCACCCCGGAGCCCGGCCCGGTGCGTCAGCGCCTGTTCTGGGGTATTTCCGAAGGGGTGCTGGCGGCCATGCTGATCGTGCTGGCCGGCGAAACCGGACTGCTTGCCTTGCAGCAGGTCATTACGGTAATCGGCCTGCCGATCTTCATCCTGGCCTTTATCATGATGATCGGCCTGTTCAAAGGCTTATCCCAGGAACATATTCACAAGACCAGCGTAGGCGAGCCGCCCAGGGTCGAGGATCTATAGCGCAACGAGCGCAAAGCAACTGTCAGAGCGGCCAGCAGGCCGCTCAAGACTCGCGCACGTTATATTTCCAGGCCTGATCCTCATCCATCATCTTCTTCGCCGCAACAATCAGCAGGAACTGAATGACGATCACCGGAAGCCCCATCAGCCCGGAGACCACCTCCAGCGGCGCCAATCCTCCCACCTGCATGAGGACCAGCGCCATCGCCGTGATCACCAGGGCAATGACGATGCGCAGTATCCGAGCCGGCTCGTTGTGGCTCATGTCCCGGGTGCTGGTGTAGGCGGCCACGGTGTAGGTCGTTGAATCCAAGGTAGTGGTCAGGAAAATCATCGCCACCAGGATAAATACCGCCACCGCCAGATTGCCCAGCGGCAGGGTTTCGAGGATGCTCGGGATCGCCACCATGCGCGCCTGTTCTTCCACCAGCACCAGGACGTCGAGATTGCCTTCCAGATAATGATAGACGCCCAGCCCCCCCAGCACCCCGCTGGCCACCCAGGCGATCGCCGCTGGCGCCAGCAGGTAGGTCAGGATCATCTCCTTGATCGTGCGCCCGTAGGAAATCTTTGCCGCGAAGACGCTGTGCAGCAGTGCCCAGGTGGCGCTGTAGGCAAACCAGAACACGGTATTGCTCTGCACGTGGGAGGCGCCGCCCTCGCGTACGGATCCGGTGCCTAGTGACATTTCCAGATAACGCGAGAACAGAAAGGCGATGCTGTCCGAGAAGAAGTTCAGGATGAACACCCCCGGCCCGGCGAAAAGAATGAACAGTGCAAAGGCGCCGGCCAGATAGATATTGAAGGTGCTCAGGCGCTTGATGCCCTTTTCGATGCCCAGATAGGCGCTGATCGAGAACATCACGACCCAGACAAGGGTCACCGTCAGGGTCAGGCTGAACGTCACCTCGATATCGATCAGTTCCGCCAGGTTGTAGGTCACGATGGGCGCGCCCAGCCCCAGGGTCACCGCCGCGCCGCTGAGAATGCTGACCAGGAACAGGATATCCAGGAACGCTCCGCCCAGGCCATCGACCACTCTGTCGCCGAGCACGCTGCGCGAGGCTTCCGAAATGCGCATCAAGGGACGCTGACGTACGTGCAGGATATATCCCATGGCCGGGGCGATGATCACGAAAATCGCGAACACCTGAAAACCCCACAGAAACATGCCATAAGCGCCACCCCACAACAGGGACTCCGGCGAGCCGGCCTCTACCCCCGCCGGCGGATCGTTGGCCACCGCAGTCCACTGCAGCATGCCGGTGCGCATGATGGTGGAACCGAGTCCCATGGCGATCAGGATGGAGGCATACTCGAACAGGGTGAAGCGAGGCGCCTTCTTGGGATCTCCCAGGACGACACGACCGTAGCGGGAAAAGGCCAGGTAAAGTCCTATGATCACCAAGGCAACGCCGTACCAGAGATAGCCCCAACTGAACCCATGAACGATGGCATCGAATATGCCATTGAGCAGATCCAGTGAGCGCTGTTCATAAAGAACGAAAGGGACGCTGATCGCAACGACGATCAGCAAGGCGGGTACAAATATCTTGTAATCAAGCATCATGTCTTTCATATAACCTCCATGTCACCGCGCGAAACATACCGTATTTTTCAGCGTCGCGCTTCCCGAGGGAGAATTCTTCATGAGTCATTGGATACGCTGCCGCTGCGGCAAGCTGCAAGGCCGCCTGACGCCGCCGAGCCAGGTTAACCGCTGCGTCTGCTACTGCACGGACTGCCAGGCCTTCGCGCATTGCCTGAAGCGCGAGAAGGAGATCCTCGATGCCGCCGGCGGCAGCGATGTCGTTCAACTCCTGCCCAGGCATGTCACCTTTACCCAGGGGCTCGAGCATCTGGCCTGCATGCGTCTGACCCCGAAGGGGCTGCTGCGCTGGTACGCGGCCTGCTGCAATACCGCCATCGGCAACACTCCGGCCAATTTCAAGCTTTCCTTCGTCGGTCTGGTCGCCGATTGCCTGACGAGCGAGCAGGATTCGCTGGACGAGGCCTTCGGCCCGGTGCGCATGCGCGTCTTTACCCGCCACGCCAAGGGCGAGCCCAAGCCGAAAACCACCGGCCTGCCCGGCGGTGTCTGGCGCGCGGGTCGCATGTTCCTGACCGCACGGCTGAACGGCGACTACCGGAAAACGCCTTTTTTCTCGGAGAGCGGCACGCCTGTAGTCGCGCCGACGGTACTTGGCGAGCAGGCGCTACATGATATAAAGCGCCAGTTATGAACAGAATAGGCATAGCGCCATCGGTTTATTGAACAGGCCTAGCGTTCGCTCAAGGCAAGACGAACACCCAACCCGACGAAGAGGCCGCCCAGGCCTCTATCGAGCCAGGCTGCCAAGCGACGATTGTAGCGCAGCGCAGTTGCCAGCCGCGCCCCGGCGATGACCAGCGGCGGTTCGATGAGTGCGGCGATGGCGATGATCAGCGCGCCGTGAAGAAACAGTTGCGCCGACATCGGCCCGGCGCCCGCCACCACGAATTGCGGCAGGAAAGCGAGAAAGAATATCGCGACCTTGGGATTGAGCGCCGACACCAGCATACCTTGCCGGAAGGTTTTCCAGGACGCTTGCGGGCTTGGCGGCGTATCCGCGGCAAGCGCCCCACCCGCTGATGTGAGCATCTTGATACCCAGCCAGATCAGATAGGCGGCGCCAATCCACTTGACGACCGAGAACGCGACCGCCGAAAGTCCGGCCGCCGCCATCAATACATGCAGGAAGGCACCGGTCCAGACACCAAACATCGCGGCGAAACCGGCGCGTTGGCCGCCGGTGGCCGTCTGTCCCAGAATGAACGCCATGTCGGGACCCGGTGAAAGGTTGAGCAGGATTGCCGCGGAGCCGAAGGTGGCCCAGTGCAGAAGGGTGTAATCGAACATCACGAAGTATTTCCATATTGAAGAGTCGCCAGTCATTATTCTGCCCTACCCCGTCACGAAGAGCCTCACCGCTTCGACGAATTCCTGCGCCGCCGGCGCGCGGCCAAAGGCGATTGCCTTGTGGTCAAGCCGAGCCAAAAATGGGATAAAGAGAACACAAGCGATCAATGATGGCAGTGGCTGGAGGTGCACCATGTCCGTCGCGATGCACAAGACCCAGATGTTACTGGAGAAGATTCAATCGCTCCCGGAAGATCGGTTCGCGCAGGTCGAAGATTTCGTGGATTTTCTGAAGGAGCGCACGGCGCGCGAAGAGGAAGTCGCTGATAAGAAGGAAACGCTGGATTTTCCTGTTATCAGCGTAGGCAAGTGGCCTAAGGATTTGAGTCTGCGCCGGGAGGATATGTACAGCGATGACGGACGGTAACGCGCTATTCATCGATACCAACATTTTGATTTACGCTAATGTCATGGAAACACCGTTCCATGAACAGGCACTGGCAGCAATCAATACGGCGCGCTGGGGGGGGTCGGACCCTCTGGATTAGTCGACAGATCATTCGCGAATATCTGGTGACCATGACCCGCCCGCAAACTTTCGAGAATCTATCCAAAGCCACGGTGCTCGAGCAGGTCGATCAGTTTGTCGAGCACTTCCATATCGCCGACGATACCGCCACCGTAACCAACCAGTTGACTAGGTTGGTGAACGATTTTCCTATCGGCGGCAAACAGGTTCATGATGCCAATATCGTGGCGACCCTTCTCGCCTACGATATCCCTTGCCTATTGACCCACAACATCAAGGATTTCGAGCGCTTTGACAAAACCATCGTCATCGAGCGTATCAACGAAGCGTGACCTCCCTATCGCCTACCCCGCGATAAACCGCCTCACCGCCTCGACGAATTCCTGGGCCGCCGGCTCGCGGCCCAGCAGCAGATGACCATCGCTCGCCAAGCTCATGAACTGCGCATTGGGAATGGTGGCGGCGATTTCCTGGGCCAAGCCGATCGGAATGCGCCCGTCTCGTTGCGAGTGAGTGACCAGAGTGGGTATGCACACTAGTTCTACTGTGCCGTAAAGTTGCTGCCGGGCGTGGACGCAGGCCTCGGCGATGCCGCGTACTTAAGTTCGGATGGTGCGATGCCGGCTCCTACCAAGCTTGGACGCATGGGCTCCCGGCCTAGCCCTGAGAACGGTGCTCATAGTCACAGATTCCGTTGTCTACATCTCGCCCGTATCCCAGGCAGTCAGCCCCGGCGCGATTGCCACCGCCGTAGCGCGGCTGTGACTCACCAATAGCCAGCTCTCGTCACTGAACCGTTTCATCGCGGGCAACTTACGCCGGGACCACAGCGGTCGCGTCATTCGTGCAGCCGGCGGCGATTCTCGTACAATTCCTCACCGAGACGAAATACGATGTCAGTGATCTCGGCTTCTCCCCTCCCCGTGTAGTCGAGCTCCACATACAAAACTGCTGTAGCACCTCGAAGATATATAGGCGAGACGAGCCGTCTCTGGGAGCAACCATCAATCATCCACGTATTGACGCCAGTCAACGTCGATGTTCATGTATTCTCGAATCAACCCCTGGCGGACTGCTCGCCGGCTCGCGCCGTATCTCATTTGTAGAGCGCGTAGGTAGAAGACTGATGGGAATGCCTGGCCACGTATGGGTAAGACCTCGAAATTTTCGCGCAGATGGCGCAAGGCGCGAGCGAATCCTTCGCGGTACCCACGAAGCCAAGTTTGATTTCCGCCAGCACGACGAATTACAGCCGCGTCCGTGTCAGGGCGTGGTTCTAGAGGCCTAAAGCCATGGATCGACTCCGCATCGTTGGGTAGAGTGGATGCCATCCGGGCCAGCGTGTCAGCAAAACCATAAGCACGTCCACCATAGAGCGGCACCTCACGTCCCAACTCCAACCCGGCTCGGTACCCCTTGAGAATGATTCGCAGACCACGGAGGAAAACAGTAGGACTCGGGGGACCTGGCCTGAACTCACGCAGGCTCGGTGTTGGATCCTCCACGGACGGACGACTCGGCAGATCCTCTTCTGGGATCGGTTCTTCCGAGGGCAGGTGCTGAACAAAGGGCTCTCCCGGAGTGACCTGCACCAATTGATCCACATAAAAATCGATGCGGCCAACGCGGCAACCATCCCACACAAAATCTGCTAGTACCGTAACGCGCTGTCCCCTCTGCCGACGTATGATCAACCATACTCTCCAAAGGCTCGGGTTGCCCGTCACCAACTCACGCTGGCGCTCAAGCGGAAGACCTCTTTCGTCATTCCAAACACATCTGGCTATCCAGTTATCTCTGACCCATCTCTCCAGCTGTGCATAGGTTGCTGGGACAACCATTTCTTTCCGCCTGCAACTCGGCTTGACCCGCTGGAGGCACCCCAATTGGTCGTTCACATCTACATTGCGTCCGTACTCCACCATTTTTGCCTCTTGTTAATATCACTCCGTATCCACCACGGTGCCGCTGTCTCGATCCACCAGGATCCGTTTCTCGATCTCTGGATCCTCTCGCTCTCCTGCCACCAGCCGTGCGGCCAGGCGCAGGTTCTCCAGTTCGGCGTGGCGGACCTCGGACTGAACCTTGCGGACGTCCTCCATGCGATGGCGGAGCTTGAAGTCCTCCAGCAGCGGATGGCGGCCAGTCAGGGCTTCGATGAAGAGCTGACCTGTGGGGACGATGATCTCATCGGAAGAGCGGCGCGGCTCGCTGAGGCGGTAGATGAAAATATCCCGCAGCACTTCCCGGTCCTTATCCGTCACGTCGTCGCGGTGCCAGACGCAGCGGATGAACTCGGCCAGCTCTTCGATGGTGTAGTTACCGAACTCGTCCGGATCGCGGACCCCAAAATAGTCATCCACGTATTCCTGCATCATGAAGTCTGTCAGGTAACAGGATTCCTTGAGCGGAAAGATGATGTAGTTGCCTTTGTAGCCGAGCGGATGATCGAGGTCGGCGATCTGTACCAGATCGACTTCTTCGCCGGAAATCGTCGGCGTGCAGCGAAAGTCCATCCACGCGGGTGTGCGACGCGACGAACCGCCGGATGAGCCAGGTAGGTCTCTTCCAAGGTCCAGTATTGGATCCATACGACCTGGTGCAGCAAGGGGATCGATGGCTTCGACCTTGCAATCCTCCGCCAGATCGGGGCACTTGACTTTCTTGTTGTAGAGCCGGAAGAACCGCTGATCCGGCGGTTCGTGATCCCAGATAGCCTGCAGGTAATAGAGGATGTTCTGCTTGACGTGGATGCGCAGTGCAGAAACCTGTGTCCTGCGATCGAGTTGTCGCCTAAGCGCATCGGTGTATTGCTGTGTAGCTTCATGTAGAGCGGAGGTATGTTTCTCCAATTCCGAGCGCAGATCCTCAGCTTCACGTTCAAGTCGCTCAAGTGCTGCTCTCTCTCGCGCGACTTTGAGACGGCTCACTTCTTCAGGCACGTCCGCCTCGCCAAAGAAGAACTCGCCCACGTCTTCAATGATGCCTTCGCTTTCCCTTCCTGCAGCCCCGGAAATTTCCTCCGTTAAGGCTTGCTGCAGTTTTTCGAAGGCTCTTTCGACGGCTCTACTCGAAGTGGCGACTTGGGCTTTTGTCTCGTCGACAACTGTGGCTTGGCGCTCCATTTCTCCACGAAGAACCTCGAGTGCGATCTCGTCACTCGCTAGAGTTTGCAGGTAATCTAGAGTTGGGAGAAAGAGGTCATCAAGGATCACCCGACGGAGGATCCACTCGTGCGCCAGCAGCCAGTCCTCATCGATCTCATGGGGTGCCGGGACATCCTGCGCCATTAAAATCACCGGCCTGACCCGGTGGATATGCTCACTGATGCGGTAGCGCCGCTGAAGTTCATAGAACAGGTAGGTGACGGTGAGTTCGTTGTTCGGATTGCTGATTTCGCCCGAGGTAGTGGTTTCGATCTCTTCCGTCGAGGTGGATTCGATCTGAAGCTCGCGCTCTTGTTTGTACTCTTCGGCGGCCTTTAGCGTCGACTCACGAAACTCCTTCTTGTTGCTAGCCGACTCTTCGGCCTGATTGAGAGCAAACTCGGTTGAACCGGCGATATCGGCGATCCCGATCTGGAACGAGCCCTGAGCAGTCTGCTTGAAGTTAGTGGCGATCGAGGTCTTACGCATAATTTCCGCCTCGGCTCGACGGATCTCCGACAGCTCCTCGGATCGTGATGACATCGCCTTGGCGATCTCTTTCTCGGCTCGGCTCTTCTTGATTACCTCCTTCTTGGTGAACTTCCGTGTCTCGCCCGGAGCGAGCGGAATAGTAGCCACCAAATCACCCGCCTGGTAACTCAGCGGCTCCCATTTCTGGCGGTACGTCAGCATGATGCCGAAGTTGTAAGAGTTGGGAGCGAAGAGATCGAAGGCGAAGGGTTTGGATAGGCGATCGCCTAGGTCAAGCAGAAGCCCTTCTACTCTACTCACATGTCCCTCTGGACTGGAGACTATAACTCGTACCTCTTCTCGGGCAACCTCTCTCTCCCTGTCCCCGCCGAGAGCCTTCGCTGCTTGCCTATGCACAGCAGCTTGTTGAGGCCGGCTAAGAGTGTTCCATTCTCGCTGGGAAACATCCGGGAAAAAGTATGCAACATCGAGTGGCACAAGCTCCAAGGCCCGGACTGCCTCGTCCCCTCGGACTTCCGCTATAAGTTCTCGCAACTGGTTCACTTCTGCAATCGACTCAATCGCGGGAGTGTCGAGACCGACCTCGTTCCTGACGCGAACGATTTCCTCGTAAAGGGCCTTCGCTCGCTCCTTCAACACCTCATCGAACGCCTCCGTCCACACATGCTTAAACGCAACCTGGAGTACGTGGAAGTCATGGTAGGCGGTGGCGTCGGCGGGACCGCCTTCCAGCTTCAGAGACTGAACGGCCTCTCGCACCTTCTGCTGGTCGGGGCGACTGGGCAGGGCATCGGTGGCTTCCGCCGCTTCAAGCTCTTGCACCTGCCCGACAATGCGCTCCAGTAGCCGGCGTTCCGCTTCCTCCGTCGTGAGTTCTGCAGATGCCTCCGATGCAGTGACGGTAAACGTCACGGCAGGTAGCCCGGCCGCGGTCGCCGTGAGTGTCTGCAAGCCTTCACCGGTTCCGAGAATCCACATGGCTTCGGCCCTGCCTTCGGCGTTGCTTCTGGCGATGGAGGGGCTGATGAAGCCGTCCCCTTCCGTCACGCTGAACGCGACATCGATCCCGGCGTGAGCAAGCCCGCGGGCGTTCGCGACGCGCACGGCCACAGAGACGCGGTCGCCCGGCGCTGCAGCACGGCTTATTCGGGACAGCGGAATGAGCGCCGCCGGAGAGGCTGTGGCATCGTCGGTCGCGGGAACGGTGTGCTCCGACGGCACGCAGGCGTCGATCAGACTGTGACTGCGGACGCGATCCGTGCCCCCGCCGCGTTCCGACACGATAGCGAGCAGGGCCGACGCATCGGCTTCTCCCTCGACCCGACCGTCAATGATTTCAAGGGTGTGCTCCCCGCCTTCGCCGTTGGCGGGGTTGAGCCGCTCGATGTTGGCGTCGCTAAGGCTGATCCGGAGCAGGCCCCGATACTCCGACAGGCGTTCCAGACCCTTTTCGATCGCCGTATTCTGAGCGGCGGACAGTTCCCCGGATTTTGCCACGAAGAGCGGGTCTTGCTCTCGCACTGCCTTGGGGACGGCAGAGAGGTCTTTGAACTTTTCTTTGGCCTCTTTGGCGAGTGTCTGGGCCTTTTCCGCCTCCTGTTTGAGGCGGGGCTGAAGCCTGAGGGATCCCCACGAACTTCGGCTATCCGTCGCATAAGGCCTGCCCCCTGGCCTCCTCCTGAAGGCTTGCTTGAAGCGCTTTCCAAGAAGGCCAAGGGGCAGCATCGACACGACGACGCCGCAGCCGCTCGAGCCCCAAGCGCCATACGGAGAGCACGTTCCGGTGCCGGATACTGTTGCTCTGGAAGCGCTGCTGTTGACCGCTGTCACGGACCTGCAGGCCGGCCACCATCACGACGACATTGGCCAGCATCGCGATCAGCAGCAGGATTTCGATGCGCTTGCTCTGGCGAGACTGGTGCATGCCGAAGCCCAGACCAAACAAGGGGCTCTTGATGTCACGGAAGCCCTCTTCAATCTGCATGCGCTGCCGATAGATAGCGACCAGTTTGTCCGCCAGCGTGGAGCGCTCCGGCAGGTTGCTGACCAGCACCCAAGGTTCCTTCTGGCGCTGGGCCATCGCCTGACTGCGGCCGTCGTGGGAGATCTGACCTCGCTTATTGCGATGCTTTCGCCCTTTCGGCGGCCGATGATAGAGCACCAGGTGGGTGGTCAGCGGGTTGCTCTCGGCGATTTCGACAGCCCCCAGCGATTGCGGTACCGAACTCGCGTGTTGAAACAAGGCGGTCACAGGTCGCCACGCGCCGCCAGACACCTGGCAGCGCGTGGGGCTGCATACCCGACCAACGTAGTACCAACCACGTGCCTCGACCGCCTTGAACCACGGGTTGCGAAAGCCCGCATCGGTGACCAGGATCGGCGTTGCCTTGGCCGGCAGGATCTCGGCCAAGGCCGCGAGCAAGTACGCTTCACAGTGTTGGCAGCCATCCTTGTGGTGGACTTTTTCGAAAATCGGCAAGGAGCGCCCGGCAAATGGCACGGCGGCACGCAGCAGGAACCGCTGGCCACGGTCATCGATCGGCGACCAGTCCACCAGAATCAGCGGGCGTGTCGTGTGGCCGACCAGCAGGGTGGCCACGAGCCAATAGAATAACGGCCGCTCTTGGTGAAGATAAGGATTGCCCAACAACCGATCGACCCGCTTGATGGTATGCTTGGTATCCACCGGTCCCGGTAAGGCACGCCCCAGGGCGGTCAAGCCCAGGCGGCGCTCGCTCAACAGGGCCCCCACCGTGTCGAGCAGTGTCTGCAAGCGTTTGGCATGGATCGAGGGGAGTGATGACGTCAGCAGAGTATGCAAGAATCGAGGGGCCTGCATGGATCTCCTTCGGCATATTGTTGGTTTGGCGATTAACAACATGCCAATCCATGCAGGCCTTTTCAATTATATCCTTCTGATTTTACTGCTTCTTTCCTGGGGATCCATCAGGGCTGAAGCCCCTTCTTGACGGCGTCTTGAAAGTCCCACGCCCCCTGCACGGCGGCCACGTATTGCGCGGGATCCAGCGTTGCTCGGTCGCCCCCGGCCGGGATCTCGAAGCGATCGAGCTGAGCCTTGAGCAGTCGGATCGCGTAAGCCTCCGTGCGGCCAGCGTCCTGCCGCGGAACGCGTGAGACGTGGAGAACACGTTCCTGGGGCGTCACGGGTGAAGGCTCATTGGCGGAGCGGCTGTCCTCGGGGGCGAAGACTACCAGCATAAGATCCGGCCGCTCCTCCTGATCACTCAGTTGGAAATCCGCTTGTTCGAAAGTCAATTCAAAATGACCACCGGCGTCCGTGAGCACCGATCCGAGCCGGTCTGCCCGTACCCCCTCGGGAAGGTCTCTCACTACTAGGTGATTAGGGTCGAACTGCGTCGGATCCACGTCAAACACAACGACGACGAGACCAGGGATGGCTTCCCCTGTCTCTTTGACCCTGATGTTGCCGAAGATTCGAAACATGGCAACCTCCTTTAGATGAACTCAAGGAGTATTAGGAATTATAGACTCCCTTTTCGCTGAGGACCCATCCCAACCACCCCGAAGATTGTTGGCCTCATCCATACCCGGCGCGGCGTTCATACCACTTGAGAGCGCCAACCACTAGCCGCTGGCAGGGGAGCCGGCGTTCAACGTGATGATGGCCGCCATGAATTTCTGGACACGGACAGCCCCACCGCCATACCGATCAGGTGCTGATAAAGCGCCTTACCGCCTCGACGAATTCCTGAGCCGCGGGCTCACGGCCCAGCAGCAGGTGCCCATCGCTATCTAGGCTCATGAACTCCGCCTCGGGAATGGCGGCGGCGATCTTTCGAGCCGAGTCGATCGGAATGCGCCCGTCTCGTTGCGAGTGAATGACCAGGGTGGGTACGTATACCAGGCCGAGTCGATGGCGCACGTCGATATCCCCGAACGCCGACAGGAAGCGCGCCGCGTTCTCCGGCGAGGTGGTGCGCCGCTGGAATTCGTTGAACCACTGGAGCTCGTCGAAGGTGGCACTGGGCATAAAGGTCGAGGAAAAGACCTGCCGATAGGCCGGGTTATCCTGGCCCCAGCCGGTTTCCGTCAAGGTCAGCATGGCCTCGCGCTCCTTGAGCATTTGCGGCGAGGCATCGATGCGCCAGCCGGCGGCGTAGGCACCGAACAGGATCAGCTGCGACACCCGCTCCGGGTGGCGCACCGCGTACTCGATCGACACCGCGGCGCCTTGAGAGATGCCCAGCAGCGCGAAGCGCTCGAGGCCGAGTGCATCGATCACCGTCTCCAGATCCGTAACGAAGACATCGAAGGAAAGCTCACCGACGTCCCAGTCCGAAAGCCCGTTACCTCGCTCATCGTAGCGCACCAGCAAATGCTCGCTGGCGAGTTCGCGAAACAGCGGGCTCCAGATCGGCGCATCCCAGTCGAGTTCCAGGTGGGTCAGCCAGTTGGCGGCCTTGACCAAGGGCGGCCCCTCGCCGACACAGGCGTAGGCGATGCGCACCCCATCTTTAGCGGTACAGAAATGGATTTCCTGGCGCGCCAGCCACTGCCGCGGGTACTCGTTATCCGGCCTGGCAGCGCCTTGTTCAGAGGCCGATTTCGGCGGCCATTCGAGCCCGGCACCGTGAAAGCGTCGTGCCAGCTCTCGGGACAGGGTTTCGACCTCGCGCAAACGATCCAGTTGACGAAGACAAACCAGGAGACGCGCGGCCGCCTCGCGGTTGAATGGGTCCGCCTCCAGCCAAGCCCTACTCCAAGGCAGCGCCTGATCCGGCGTTATATCGCCGTGGGTGGCCAACCGGTGCAGCACGCCCGCCCGAAGACGCTGCATCTCCTGACGTTCCGCGGTCAGCCAGCGCTGAAAGAGCTCCTGATTGGGCAGGTCGAGACCGTCGAGCAGCGGCTCACTCAAGCGCTCCGCCATCTCGCGCAGCGCCGCCACCGTCAGGTCTTCCCGTTCGAGTCGTTCCGCCAGACGGCGGATATCGATCTCGACCTGATGTGATACGAAGGTCACCCGCTCGCGATCCGCCGCCAGCCGTTCGGTTACGGCGTCGTTGACCACCGGGCGCAGCTTGCTCAAGGACCAGCGCAGAGCGGCCCGCGGGTCGTCGGGTATCTCCCAGAACATCTCGCATAGCCGGTCGCGACGCTGGGGACGTCCGGTCAGGACGAGATAGGCCAGCAAGGCGCGGGTCTTCTTCGACGCCGGCAAGGGCACGCACTCGCCATCCCGGCTTATCGCCAGTTCACCCAGGGTCTGAATCCCGAGCTTGGCCATCGCGGTGCGCTCACGGGCTGGTCTTGTTTCCTACAGTGTCGACGGCTTTTAGCGAAAATTCCACGCTGGTTACAACGCTGGCTACCACGGCAGCCACATAACTTTCGTGTTGCAAGGCTCGGCACGGGGCCGGGCCCAACGAACGAGGTACACCACCATGAATCGTCGAATGAAAGTGCTACCCCAAGCCTCCGGCGAACTATTCCTGACCGATGGCGGCCTGGAAACGGATCTGATCTTCAACCGCGGCGTCGAGATTCGCGAATTCGCCGCCCATACCCTGCTCCCCAGCGCGGCAGGCCGCCATGCCCTGTCGGAGTATTTTCGCGGTTTCCTATCCCTCGCCCGGGAATGCGGGACCGGCTTCATTCTCGACGCTCCGACCTGGAAGGCCCACAGCCACTGGGCAAAGGACCTGGGCGCCACGGAAGCCGAGCTGCGCGCGGCGAACCTCGAGGCGGTGAACTTTATCGCCACGTTGCGGGACGAGTTCGCCGGCAACCAGGGGCCTATCGTGCTCAATGCGGTCATCGGCCCCAAGGGGGACGCCTACGCGCCGGAATCACTCTTGAACGCCGCCGAGGCGGAGGAGTATCACACCCAGCAGATCCGCTGGCTGGTCGACAGCGAGGTGGAGATGGTCTCGGCGCTCACCTTCACCCAGGCGGAAGAAGCCACCGGCATCGTCAAGGCGGCGGACAAGGCCGATCTGCCCATCGTCGTCTCCTTCACCGTGGAGACGGACGGCCGACTGCCTACCGGCCAGCCCCTGGGCGAGGCCATTCGTGAGGTGGACGCGGCGACTCGCCGGGCGGCGGCCTACTTCATGGTCAACTGCGCCCATCCGGAGCATTTCCGCGACGCCATCACCGACGCCGGCTGGTCGCGGCGGATCAAGGGGCTGCGCTGCAACGCCTCGCGCTGCAGCCACGCGGAACTGGACGCCGCGGAAGAGCTCGATGCGGGCAATCCACGGGAGCTGGCTGCCCTCTACCGGGAGCTGGCCGCCAGGATGCCCTGGGTCAACGTGCTCGGCGGCTGCTGCGGCACGGACCTGCGCCATGTCAGTGCGATCGCCAAGGCCTTCACCTCGGACGACGCTATGGCGAGCTAACCAGTCAACAACCTGGATCTGGCCGACAACGACTACCCGACGACAGGAGACTTATCATGAAAATAAAGACATTCACCCTGACTGCCGCGGCGGTGCTCGCCGCCGCGATCGGTAGCGCCTCCTTAGCTCACGAGGACGCGCGCAAGACGGAGCTGTTCAAGCCCGGGGTCGGCTACGCCGGCGAGCGGGCCGAGCCGACGGCGGATCTCGCCGCTCGGGTGCCGCTATACGAAGGGCTCGGCAGCCGCAGCTACGAGATCACCACCCGAAGCCCACGGGCCCAGGCGTATTTCGATCAGGGCCTGAAGCTCGCCTGGGGCTTCAATCACGCCGAGGCGCGCCGTGCCTTCCGCGAGGCCCAGCGGCTCGATCCGAGTTGCGCCATGTGCTTCTGGGGCGAGGCCTTCGTGCTCGGCTCCAATATCAACGACGCCATGCAC
Source organism: Pistricoccus aurantiacus (assembly GCF_007954585.1). Lineage (GTDB taxonomy): Bacteria > Pseudomonadota > Gammaproteobacteria > Pseudomonadales > Halomonadaceae > Pistricoccus > Pistricoccus aurantiacus. The sequence goes on along the minus strand of NZ_CP042382.1, from coordinate 1,756,742 downwards.
GATGAGGCCATCGCGCCGGCCTTCGAGGCGATCACCCAAGCGATGGCGCTAAAGGACGAAGCGACTCCCAAGGAGCAGGCGCTGATCGAGGCGCTGGCCAAGCGCTACGCCGCGGATTCGAGCGCGGATCGCGCGGCCCTCGACCGGGCCTGGGCGGACGCCATCCGGACGGTCGCCCAGCGCTATCCGCGGGATGCGGATATCCAGGTGCTCTACGCCGACGCGCTGATGAACCTGCAGCCTTGGGATTATTGGGAAGCGGATGGCACCACCCCCAAGGGATATGCGGCGGATATCGTCGCCACCCTGGAGCGTGCGCTCGCCGTCGCGCCGGGCCATCCGGCGGCGGCGCATCTCTATATCCACGCCGTGGAGGCCTCCGCGACCCCGGAACGCGCGGAGCCTCATGCGAATGCCCTGCGCGGCGCGATGCCGGGAGCCGGTCATCTGACGCACATGCCGGCGCATATCTATAGCCGGGTCGGTCGCTACCAGGATTCGCTGGCGGTCAACCGGGACGCCATCGCCGCGGATGAGCGGATGCTGGAGGCGATGGGCGATGCCGCCAGCCCGCTCTATCGCTTCGGCTACTATCCGCACAACGTGCACTTCTTGCTGATGGCCGCGCAAATGACCGGGGCCAAGGACGATGTGCTGGCATCCGCCGAGAAGCTCGACGCCATCACCTCGGATGAGGTTTCCGCCGAGCTCGGCTGGGCACAGGCGATCAAGACCGCGCCCTATTCCGCCCACGCCCAGTTCGCGGAACCGGAAGCCATCCTGGCCCTGAACGACCCCGGCGACCAGTTCCCCTTCGTCAAGGGCTACTGGCACTATGCCCGTGGCGTGGCCTTCGCCCGGCTGGGCCGGGTCGACGAGGCGCTGGCGGAAGCGGCAGCCTTGGACGAACTCTATACTAACGCCGACCTGGACGGGCTGGAGGCTCAATACGTGCCCGCGCGCACCCTGCTCGAGATCGCCAAGCATATCGTCGAAGCGCGGGTCGAACAGGCCAGGCAGGACTATCCGGCCGCCGAGCATCATCTGCAGGAAGCGATCGCTCTGGAAGACACCATTGCTTATATGGAACCGCCCTACTGGTACTACCCCGTCCGCCAGACCCTCGGCGCGGTGCAGCTTCAGGACGGCCGCGCCCAGGAAGCGATCGCCACCTTCCGCCAGGCGCTGAAGAAACAGCCGAAAAACGGCTGGGCGCTGTGGGGGTTGCTGCAGGCGCAGCAACAAGTCGGCGACGCCTCCGCCAGGCAGACCGAGCGCGAGTTCCGTCGGGTATGGCTGGGCGACAATACCTTGTTGTCTCTTGACCGGTTGTGATGGAGTCAAGATCGAAATGTCCAAGTACCGAAGCTGACAACAAGGACGTTTGTCGGTCTCGTTGGAAGAAGATGACGAAGGAGTTCGATACCGAGAGTGCCGCCAATGACACTCGCGAGTATTTTCGTTCCGACACTATCGAGTACGAACTATTCTGAAAATTCCTGATAGGAGAAAGTGCAACGCTACATTGCTCATGAGGTCGGAGCGGAGACTTGCTCGTCACAAGCAATCACTACCAGTCATCGCCTCGAACGCCGCTGACTTCCGGCGCCAGGCAGCCACCAACAATAACCAAGAAAGGGAAGCCTCCATGGCCTGTCAGATCGTCATCTCTCCCCCCGCCGGTCAGGAAACGACAGCGGGTCAGGGGCTCACCACGCTGAGTGTTTCCGGCACCGCGACCGAGTGCTCGTCGGTGCGGGTTCGGGTCCATCAGACCCAGCCAGTCGATGTATCCACACCGCAAAGAACGGCAACGGTCACGAACGGCCAGTGGAGCGTCGATTTCACGCTAGCGGCGGCGGATTTCCAGCCTGGAACGTTTTTCTGTGGCAGCGGTAATAAATACGACATCCACGCCGAGTGCGCCGACGATAGTACTTGTTTCGCGAGTTTGAGCGGTGAATTGATCAACTGTGGGAACTGCCCGAACGTCGGCATCACCATTACCCCGGGCGACTGTGTCAACGGGCGCAGGACAGTGGGTCTTGAAGCCAATGTGGTCGCCGCCAGCGATGCGACCTACACCTGGTTCTTTGGCACCGACGAAGACAATCAGCCGGGGGAAGACAGCCAAGCGGGGGATGGAAGCGGAAACCCATGGCTTCCGCCGCCGGACTCGAACGGCGTCCGCGTGGTCGCGACGGACCATGTCTATGAGCCCTCGAGCGATCAGCCGCAAACCATCAGGGTACGCTTTGTCACGTCGAGCGGCCCCGCTTCGACGTGCGTTGCCGAGAGTGAGTTTACGCTTGGCCCCTGCCGTTGCGATTTGAATGTGGTGCTGCAAGTCGCCGATCAAGCAGGCCAGGAATTTCCGGCGGGAGAATGCCTTCCTCCGGATAACTATATGGTTCAGGTGGTCAGTTCTGTCGGAAGCAATACAACCTATTCATGGTCCGTGAATGGCGTAGCCGACAACAGCCAGACCGGCGCGGCCTTCAACGTTTCCATCGCCGCTGGAGATGAGAAAACCGTTTCCGCCGTAGTGACGCAGGGCGGCTGTACCGCCAGCAATGGTGTTACAGTCGCGGGCTGCGAGGATTGCAATGGCTTTGACGCCCGGCTGCGCATACTCGATCGCAACCGTCGGGATGTCACTGACGAAGAATGTCTCCCGCAGGGCGACTATACCGTGCAGGCCACTTCCCCCGCCGGGGTTGGCAACGTCTTCACATGGTCGATTGATAATGAGGTGGACGACACCGCTACCGACACCACCTTGGCAATCGCTCTAGGAGACAATGATCAAAGGATCGTGACGCTCGAGGCAGCTCGCGGCGCCTGTCGCGATATTGCCTCCGTGGTCCTGAGAACCTGCCGACCCGCGGATGACAGGGATGACGATGTATTTATTCCTTGCCTGCTTTTCAAGGTGTTAGCTTTGCTGGGGCTGGGGTTGGTCTTCCTGGGTGCGGTACTGCTGCTTTGTCCATTGGTTGCGGCGCCTTTTCCACCAGAAGTGGCGTTGGCGATTGGAATTGGCTTATCAATAGGTGGAGCACTCCTGCTGGGCCTCGGTCTGCTGCTGTGGTTCCTGATCTGTCAGCCGTCCGCCTGCGACTGGTTGGCGTTCTTGTGGCAGGCACTGTTCCTTCTGGGGCTGGTGATGATCTATGCGGGCCTGTGTCCCGGTTGCTCCTGGATGCTGGTTGGTGTAATTCCGCTGATCGCAGGTGCCGGCACCTCGATTGCCTGGGGAAGGAATTGCCGTCCCACCCCCTGCCGAATGCTGACAGAATGGATCACGTTGTTCACCTTTGTGGTGAATGTTGTCGCCATCTTGGAAATGGTGCTTGCGGCATGTGTCATCACCAGTCGGCCTATTGCCTCGATCATATGGGGATTGATGATCGCCGCCGTTCAGGCCTGGCTGTGGTTCGAGGCAAATCAAAGAAACTGCATTCGCACTTGATGCGCATTCGTCAGAATACTCTGCCTGACCCGGATGCCAGCCGGCCGGAGCCGTTGCTGGAGGTGGTTTACTGGAACCTGTTCTTTATCGCCATGAACCTGGTGTTGATTGGGCGCATTCTGCGACAGCGACGTATAGCAGCGGCTGAAAAGGGGTCGGATGATGAATCATCCGAGATGCGGGGATGACATGGCCGCATGCCTTGGGTTGTCGTTGCATCGTCGCCGCGACTGCTATAGTGAAATGGACGTAACGCTGCTTTGGAGCTTCCCAATGACTCACGATCCCGCCGGCCGCATCAGCCTGCATCCTCATGACCGGACCGTTCGCGTCCGCCTTGGCGGGCAGGCGATCGCGGATAGTCGCTATGCCATCAAACTGCGGGAGACGGATTACCCGCACCGACAATATATCCCGCGAGAAGATGTGGATATGCCGCGGCTCGTCAGGTCAGCGACGCTCACTCATTGCCCGTTCAAGGGCGATGCGACCTACTTTTCACTCGAACAGGATGGTGAGGTTGTGTCGGATATCGCCTGGAGCTACGAGCAACCCTTCGAGGCCATGGCCGCGATCAAGGATCACCTGGCCTTCGATACGCGCCTGGTGGAAGAACGATTGGATTAGTCCGATTTCTGCAGGGCGCTCTCGATGGTCTCGAAGCGGCGCCTGGCCAGTTCCTCTCCCAGCGCCTTGCCCTTGAAGCCTTCCTCGAGCAGCGACGCCGGGTGGATCTGCGCCGCCAGGCGCCAGCTTAGGGCCAGGTCCGTGGCAAGCTGGGTATCCTCGAGGCTGACCAGGTCGAACAGTGGTGCCACCCGCTCACTTCTGCGCCAGGCGTCGATGCCGTCGAGCCAGTCCATCGTCTCCCGAGCGTTGAGTCCCAAAGTGGCGACGCTCAAGCGCAGATGACGAGTTTTTGCCACCTGCCGGGCCAGTTCCGCATAGGCGTTGGGCAGACGCAGGCGCTGGGTCAACCGCTCCCGCTCCTGGTCCTCGAGGTGCTCCACCAGCCGCGCCCAGCGCCAGCGCGACCGATCGCCGTTATCCTCCGGTAGTCGGTGCAGGCGTTCGAGAGCCGCTTCCAGACCGAGATCGTCCGCGCTCAGCTCCGGCATCAGCACGTCCAGCGCGCCGCAGTCGTCCAGCGCGCGGAAATAGGCCTCGGGGTGGAGCTCCCCCAGCGCCTTTTCGGTTTCCGTCCAGACCCTTTCCGCCACCAGATGGTGCATTTCGCCGCTTTCGACAAGTTTGCCCATCAGACGCCGGGTGCCAGCGTCGATATGGAAGCCGAGCTCAGTGTAGCGGGCCAGAAAGCGCGCGGTACGCAGCACCCGCAAGGGATCCTCGACGAAGGCCGGCGAGACGTGCCGCAGCCGCCGCGCCTCGAGATCCGCTTGCCCGTCGTAGGGATCGATCAGCCTTCCGTCTGGCGCTTGCGCCATGGCGTTGATGGTCAGATCCCGCCGCGCCAGGTCTTCTTCCAGGGTGACCTCAGGACTGGCATGCACGCGAAAGCCGGTATAGCCGCGCCCCGCTTTGCGCTCGGTGCGGGCCAGGGCGTATTCCTCGTGGCTGTGGGGGTGCAGGAACACCGGAAAATCCCGTCCCACGGGCTTGAAGCCGCGTCGCAGCATTTCCTGCGGCGTGGCGCCGACCACCACCCAGTCTCGATCCACCACCGGCCAGCCCAGCAGCCGATCGCGCACCGCACCGCCGACGCAGTAGACCTCGAGTCCATCGAGCAGAGGATCAGCGTTCACGAGGCTGGCGGCTGGGGACGCTGATACGCTCACCGCTCTCCAGGTTCAGCGCGGTCAGGCTGCCGCCCCATACGCAGCCGGTATCCAGCGCCTCGACATTGACGCGGCTTCCCGGGGTCTGGCCTTCCAACGCCGCCCAGTGGCCGAATAGCAGCCGGGCATTATCCTGACGGGGGAAGCTGAACCAGGGCGCGAATCCTTGCGGCGCCAGATCGAGCCCTTCCTTGGCCTGGAAATCCAGGCAGCCCTGGGCGTCGATGAAGCGCATGCGAGTCAGCACGTTGACGATCATCCTGAGCCTCGCCACGCCGTCGAGATCGTCTCGCCAGCAGGCCGGATCGTTGCCATACATCTGTTCAAGAAAGGCACCGCTATTCTCCGCGCTCAGCCGAGCCTGCACTTCCTCGCCCAAGGCGCTAGCCTGTTCCAGACTCCACTGCGGCAGAATACCTGCGTGACTCATCAGCAGATCGCCGTCGCGTATCACCAGCGGTCGGGCCTGCAGCCAGTCGAGCAGCGTTTCCCGATCCGGCGCGGCGAGAGTGTCTTCCAGGGTATCGCTCCACTTCAGGCTCGCACCTCCTCGGGCCACCGCCAGCAGATGCAGATCATGATTGCCCAGCACTACCCGCGCGGCGTCCTTCAAGGCCATCACTTCCCGCAGGCAGGCCAGAGAGCCCGGGCCGCGATTGACCAGGTCCCCCGCTAGCCAGAGACGATCCCGAGCCGGATCGAAGTCGATTCGCTCCAGCAGGGCGACGAACTCTCCATGGCAACCTTGCAGATCACCGATGACATAGGTCGACATGCGTGCTCCTTGCAGGTATCGAGTAAACACTTGTGCAAATGACGAGCAGCGACAGACGATAAAACGCTCGAACCGACCAGAATTGGCCGGGTCAATGCACCTGATGGGGGATCGCCAGGCGAAACGGCGCAATGGGCACCTCGAAGCTGCGCTGATTTCGCGTATCGATAAAGGTATAGCACCCTTGCATCACCCCTACCGGGCCATCGAGCACCGCGCGACTGGTATAGTGAAACAGCTTGCCGGGCTCGATCAGCGGCTGCTTGCCTACCACCCCCTTGCCGCGCACTTCCTGCACCTTGCCGCTGCCCTGGGTGATTTTCCAGTAGCGGGTCAACAGCTGGACGCTACGGCTGGAATGATTGCGCAAGGTAACGGTGTAGCTGAAAACGTAGCGCTGCTGCGCCGTGGAGGATTCCTGCGCGTGATAGACCGGCTCCACCTGCACGCTGACGGCATTTGCCAGTTCGCCAAGCTCATTATCCGTCATGGGTCGCTCCGGCCAGATGATCGGCGATACGTACGAACTCGGCTACGCTTAGGGTCTGTGGGCGTCGACCAGGGTCGATGCCGAGCGCCGTCAAGGCCTCCGCATCGATACGCTTCTTGAGATTGTTTCTCAAGGTCTTGCGTCGCTGACCGAAGGCCTCCCGCACCAGTTCGAACAGCAGCGTCTCATCCTTGGCGGGATGAGACAGCGTAGCGTGAGGCGTCAGCCTGACGATGGCGGAATCCACCTTTGGTCGGGGCACGAAGGCTTCCGGCGGCACCCTGAACAGGGACTCGACCTCGCAATGGTACTGAGCCATCACGGAAAGGCGACCCCAATCCGCTCCGCCGGGAGTCGCGGCAAGCCGATCCACCACTTCTTTCTGCAGCATGAAGTGCATATCACTGATGACGTGGCGGGTCTGCAACAGATGCACGATCAACGGCGTGGAAATGTTGTAGGGCAGATTGCCTACCACCCGCAGCGGCCTGCCTTCTCCCTTCAGCGCCGCGAAATCGAAGCTCAGCGCATCGCCTTCGTGAATCACCAGATCCGGATAGTTGAAGAACTGGACCCGCAGACCGGGAATCAGATCCCGGTCGAGTTCGATGACTTCCAGCTTGCCGGTCTCTTCCAGCAGCGGCTCCGTCAGCGCGCCTTGCCCCGGACCGATTTCTACCAGCCGCTCGTCGGCTCTGGGGCGAATGGCCCGGACGATGGCCGCGATGACCCCGGGGTCGCGCAGGAAGTTCTGACCGAAGCGCTTGCGCGCGCGAGGTAAAGCAGAGCCGGGCATAAGAGCAAGATTCCTTTTGGCTTAAGGCAAGCCTTGGTTGGCGGCCCGGGCCATGTCCGCCGCCACTTGGAGCGCCACTCGCAGGCTGCCCGGGTCGGCGACGCCCTTCCCGGCCAGGTCCAGCGCCGTGCCGTGATCCACGGAAGTGCGAATCAGGGGCAGCCCGAGGGTAATATTGGCCCCCAGGCCGAATCCCGCGTACTTGAGCACCGCCAGACCCTGGTCGTGATACATGGCGAGTACCGCGTCCACCTGGTCCAGATGACGCGGCGTGAACAGGGTATCCGCCGGCAGCGGACCGATAAGCTGCATTCCCTCGCCGCGCAGGCGCTCCAGAACGGGAATCAGGGTGGTGATTTCCTCGTCACCGAGATGGCCGCCCTCACCGGCGTGGGGATTGAGGCCGCAGACCGCGATGCGCGGACAGGCGATGCCGAAATGCCGCTTGAGATCCCGGGCGAGAATGCGCAGCACCCGCTCCAGACCTGGCTGGGTGATCGCCTGAGCCACCTGACGAAGCGGCAGATGCGTGGTCGCCAGGGCGACCCGCAGGGGACAGTATGGCTGCCCCGCGACTCGGCCATGCAGCGCCGACTGGGTTGCCAGCATCATCACCACCTCGTCTACGCCACAGGCGTCCCGCAGGTATTCCGTGTGGCCGGTAAACCCGGGATGCCCCCCTTCGATGATCGCGCCCTTGTGCAGCGGTGAAGTGACCATGGCCTGGGCGCTACCCTGATCACAGGCGGCGATGGCCACGTCCAGGGTATTCAGCACGTAATCCGCGTTTGCCGGATCGAGCACGCCGGGCCGTGATGACACTCGCAGCGGCACCGGCCATACCGACAGGACTCCCGGGCGGGCCGCACGCGGCGACTCGTTCATGGCCAGCACGTCGAGTTCGATGGGGATATCCAAGGCGCGCGCCCGCTGCGTCAACAGCTGCGGGTCTCCTACCGCAACGATGCGGCCCGGCAGCGCGTCGATGTCTTGCGTCAGCTTTAGCACCAGTTCCGGCCCGATGCCCGCCGGCTCGCCGGTGGTCAGCGCCAGACAGGGCTGTTGGCGGGAGTCAACCATTGCCGGCCTCAACCATTGCCCGTCAGGCGATTGTCGATATAGGCGCCCGCGCGAATCTCTTGAATCCAGGCTTCCAGCTCGTCGTTTGCCTTGCGCTGAAACAGCGTATTGCGTACCTGATCCCGCTGGGCTTCGCCGGAGATGGACTGCCCACCCTGGCGATCGAGCAGCTTGACCAGATGGAAACCGCTGGGGCTTCGAATCGGCTGGCTTACCTCGCCGACGCTCAGGTTGGGTACCGTATCGGCAAAGATCGTCGGAATTTCCCCGGCGCTTCGTACACCCAGATCGCCCCCGTTCAGGGCCTGGCTGCCGTCGGACTCCGCCGCGGCCACGGCGGCGAAATCCGCCCCCTGCTCGACCTCTCGCCTCAGGCGCTCGATCTTGTCCCGCGCCGCTTCGACCTGGGCGGTGGACGGCGACTGGGGCAGCGCCACCAGAATCTGCGCCAGATGATAGCTCGCATCCGTACCGCCCTGCTGAAGATAACGATCGACTTCCCGCTCGCTGATGTTGATACGGCTGGCGACCCGACGCTGCTGAATCTGACGAATCAGCATTTCCCGACGTACGTCCTCGCGCACCGCGGCCAGGGACATGCCGTCCGCTTCCAGCGTATCGGCAAACTGATCCAGGCTCATGCCGTTCTGTTCGGCGATACCGCGCACGGTACGGTTGAGCTCGGTGTCATCGACGCCGAGGTTGGCCTCCTTGGCCATCTGCAGCTGAATTTCCTCGACGATCATGCGCTCCAGCACCTGGTCTCTCAGAGAGCGTTCGGAAGGCGCCTCGATGCCGCGCTGCTGCAGTTGCCGCCGCGCCTGATCGATACGCTGATCAAGCTCGCTTTGCATGATCGCGTCTTCATTGACCACCGCCACGATACGGTCCAGCGGCTGCAGAGCCTGCGCCATTGCCGCCAAGGGCGCGATGCCGAGCACCAGGGCGAACCCCAGGGAAGCGAGCAGTCGACTACGCATAAGTACCTCGCATAATTACCTCGTTCACTTTCATCATGTCATTTGATGTATCGAATGATATTCATTGATTCGGCAGCACCCATCGCCGGTCTCAGTTGAGAGCAGTGGTTCGGTAACCGGGTATGGCCCGCTCGAAATACTGATCGGCGCTCTGGCCGACGCCGCCCAGCCCCTTGAATACGAAATTGAGGAAGATACCGCGATCCGTATAGTCGTCCGCAATGGTATTGGCGGTGTCGTTGTCGTCGATCCATTCGCGCCACACGAGCTGTAGACCATAGCAGCAATCATTCCACTGCACCCCGGCAAGCTGTTCCAGGGCTCGGTCATTGGTGTTGTCGTAAAGGAAACGGCCGATCAGGTCGAACCTGTTGTTGGCTTTCCAGGCGAAGGAGGTGTCGAACTCCTCCCGGTTGTAGCCCAGCCGATCTTCCGCATCACCCCCTGGATCGAAGCCTTGAAGCTCCCAGCGGTAGCCCAGGTTCAGCACATGGCCGTCCGGGTGGCGATAGTTCAGCGCGACCCGATTCTGCTCCGTGCGCTCGCGCTTGTCGTCGTAGAGCCATTCATAGCGGGTGCTCCAGCGATCGGTGATCCGCCAGTCGAGGCGGGTCACCAGGGGCGAGCGATTTCGGGTGGCGCGGTACCATTCCTCGAAATTGGTGTCACGATTCGGCAGCGTATCCGGATCCCCGGTCATGTCGATGGTGCGATCATCGAAATAGGCGCTTTGGCCCAGTGAAAGCGCAAGACGTTCGCGGCCGGTCTCGTCTTCCAGGAAGCGCGTGCTCACGCCGTAGGACAGCTTGTTGACGTCTCCCACCCGATCTACGCCGGTGAAGCGGTAAGGCGACCACAGTTGATTCCAGGAGAAGGCCAGCGGCTCCGTGTCGAAATCCGGGAACTCGCTCTGCTCCTTTTCCGGCACGTAGGCGTAATACAAGCGGGGCTCAAGAGTCTGGCGATAATCGGCGCCGAAGGCCTGCATATCGCGCTCGAAATAGAGCCCGGCGTCGATGGAGGACACCGGCACCGTGCGGGTCAAGTCCTCGTCGCGATCCGTGTCCCGCGCGCCGTAGTCCAGGGAGTAGGCGGTATAAAGCATTTCCAGACGCGGTTCGAGAAAGCCCCAGCTGGGCGCCTTGCGCCAGCCAAGCGCCGGCGCCAGATGCAGCCGCGTGCCGGTGGCGGCTTCGTCGAGTGGCACCAGATTCTCGTTGACGTCTCGCCAGAAATAAGTGGCGTTGGAATACCACTGCTGATAGAAGCCGCCGTCCTGAGACCAGGCGGCGTTGGCGCTAAGACTCGGCAGACGGTAGAAGGGCTTGTCGTTTTCCTTGAGGGGATATTCGAGCCGCTGATAGCCTTGGGCACGGGCTTCCAGCTGCCAGGTATCGCCGCGATAGTCCAGCAGCGCCAGGCGCGACATGAACTCCGTATCCTGCTGCCCGAAGGTGGTGCCGAAGTCCTCGAAATAGCGCCCGTCGCTGGCGGCGCCATAGCGCAACTGGTATCCCAGACGCGGCGAGAAACGCCCCTGGTGGCGATAATCCAGATACCAGCGTTCCTCACCATCGAAGGCATCCGGAGGATCGTTGGGATTTTTGCGCTCGCCGCCCTTGTCGTCCGCCAGATAGGCGCCTTCGATGATGCCCGCATCGCTGCCGAACAGATAGCGAAACTCGCCGCCCAGCAACAGGCCATGCTCCGTCAGCCAGCGCGGCGTCAGGGTCGCATCGTAGTTCGGCGCCAGGTTGAAATAATAGGGCTGGGCGTAATCGAAGGAATCCCCGGAAAAGCCCAGGGTCGGCCAAAGAAAACCGCTCTGACGGCGGTCATCGATGGGAAATCGCACCCAGGGCCAATAGAACACCGGCACCTTGCCGACTTCGAGCCGGGCGTGTTTGGCGGTGCCGAATCCCTGTTCTCGATCGAGGAGGATATCGTTGCTGATCAACCGCCAGGTATCATCGCCGGGCTCGCAGGTGGTGAAACTGGCTTCCGTCAGCCGGTAGCGACCGTCTTCCAGGCGCTGCAGCTGCTGGGCATCGCCGCGCAGACGCTGTTGATGGGCCACGTAATGGGCGCTGTCGATACTCGCCGCGTCGCTATCGAGAGACAGCTCGGCGGCGTTGCCGCGCACCAGCATCCCCGAGCTGCGCAGCGCAAGCGGTCCCTGGGCGGAAACCCTGTCGCGGGCGGCGTTGACGGTCAGTTGCGGCGCTTCCAGCTGGCTATCGTCTCGCCGCAGGATCACCTCGCCGGAGAGAATGGTTTCTCCCGCCTCGCCATAGCGCGCGCTGTCCGCGCTGGAACGTACCTGGCGTGGGGTGTCGCCAGGGGGCAGCAGATACTCGGGCATCACGTAGCGCCCTTTGCATAGCGCGCCGGAAGGCGCCTCGGCGCCCCAAGGCTGCCAGTCGAGCTGGCCGGGAGGCAGCGACGGCGGCGGAGCGGCTTGAACGAAAGTGCTCAACAGACTCGAACCGGTAACCAACCCCGCCAGGGCAGTCTTGTAGTGTGGCTTGCCCATGTTCTTCGCTGTCCTTGACCGATGAAATCAGTATTATACAAGCCTCGAAGCCGGTGTCGTCCGCGGGCTGGCCCGCATCGGCCCGGCATGACACTCGGCGTTGCTCGACGTATGCGCTAGCAGAGCGGCTTAGCATGCGTCGCCAAGGAAAGTCCGTCAACTCAAGGTGCCTCAATGGCTTTGGATACTCCTTTCTATGGCAAGGCGGAGCAAACCCGCCGCGATCGCCTTGCGCAGTGGGTCGCTCGGCGCCAGGGGCTGGCGGTGGAAGAGGTCGATCTGAAGCTGGCAGCGGGAGACGCCAGTTTTCGGCGCTATTTTCGCCTCGCCCTGCCGGATGGATCGTCGCGAATCATCATGGATGCTCCGCCGGATCGGGAAGACAGCCAGCCCTTCGTTACCATCGCCAGCCAGTGGGAAAGCGCGGGGCTTCCGGTGCCGACCCTGCACGGAATCGACCTCGACGCTGGCTTCATCGAGCTTGACGATCTGGGCGATATCACCCTGGAACGCTTTTTCACCGACGCTACCACGGTTGAGCACTATATCGAGCGGGCCATTCCTCTAGTCCATCGCCTCCAGAATCGCGCGCCGCTGGACGCCTTGCCTCTCTACGATACCGCCCTGCTAGAGCGGGAACTGGAACTGTTTCCCGACTGGTGTCTCGACGCCTATCTGCAGCTTGCCCCGCCGCCGGGCTGGCCGGCGATCAAGGAACGGCTGATCGCCAGCGCCCTGGCCCAGCCGCGGGTAGTGGTGCACCGGGATTACGACGCGATGAACCTGATGCTTCACGGCGACACACTCTATCTGATCGACTTTCAGGACGCGGTGGCAGGCCCTTTGAACTACGATCTGGTTTCCCTGCTGCGCGGTCGCTACTGCCGGCTCGAACCGGCTGATTTCGCCGCCTGGGTCGAGGCCTTTCGTCGCCAGGCCGTCGAGGACGGTCGCCTCGACCCAGACATCGAGGCCAGGCGTTTTCTGCGCCAGGCGGATGAAATGGCCGCTCAGCGCACCCTCAAGATACTCGGTATCTTCTGTCGCCTGACCCTGCGGGATGGCAAGACCGGCTACCTGGCTCGTCTGCCGCATTTCCTGGCACATCTTGGCGACAGTCTCGCGCCCTGGCCGGCGTTCGAGGCGTTTCTCGACTGGCTGGAAAACACCTTCTCACCGCGACTGCATGACCAGTTGCAAAAGGATGGAATCATCCCGGGAGCGACCGCATGAAGGCGATGATTCTCGCGGCGGGGCTTGGCAAGCGCATGCGCCCCTTGACGGATCATTGTCCCAAGCCGCTCTTGCCGGTCGGCGGCAAGCCGCTGATCGTGCATCACCTGGAGCGGCTGGCGGGAGCCGGCTTCCAGGAGGTGGTGATCAACGTCAGCTATCGAGGGGAGCAGATTCGCGACGCGCTGGGTAATGGCCAGGCTTATGGCCTGCAAATCTTCTGGAGCCAGGAAGCCTCGCCGCTGGAAACCGGCGGCGGCATCCGTCAGGCGCTGCCGTTACTGGGCGAAGCGCCCTTCCTGCTGATCAACGGCGATGTCTGGTGCGATCTCGATCTGACCCGATTTCCTGCCCTGGACGGAGATCTGGCGCATTTGTGGCTGGTGGACAATCCGGCTCATCATCCCCGAGGCGATTTTCATCTCGATGCCCAGGGTCGTGTCAGCGACCAAGGCGAGCCGCGCCTGACCTACAGCGGTATCGGCGTGATCGATACGGCCCTGGTGGCTTGCCACGCTCCCGGCGCCTTTCCCCTGGCGCCGCTGCTGCGCCAGGCCATACTTGATGAGCGCATTGGCGGTACCCATTATACGGGCCAGTGGATCGACGTCGGCACGCCCCAGCGGCTCGCCGCCCTGGACACCCGACTCAGCGAGTCGTTCATGAACCAGCGAGGAAGTTAGATGAAAGCTAGCGTCAAATGGACCGATGGCCGTCAGTTCGTGGCCGAGAGCGGTAGCGGCCACAGCGTGGTCATCGACGGCCCCCCGGACCACGGCGGCCGCGATACCGGCCCGCGCCCCATGGAAATGCTGCTGATGGGCCTGGGCGCCTGCACGTCCTTCGATGTGCTGGAAATTCTCGAGAAATCCCGAGCGCCGGTCACCGACTGCGTCGCGAAGATCGAAGCGGAGCGCGCGGATACCGTGCCCAGCGTCTTTACCCGCATCCATGTGCACTTCACCGTCACCGGACGCAATCTCAAGGAAGCCCAGGTCAAACGCGCGGTGGCGCTTTCCGCGGAGAAATACTGCAGTGCTTCCATCATGCTGGCCAAGGGCGGCGTCGACGTCAGCCATTCCTTTGCCATTGTCGAGGCTTGAGAGCATCGCCTGCGAAACCGCCGGTATGAAAAAAGTCGTTTCAACAGGTGTGCTATAGCTCTCGGGAGTGCATAATACGCGCCTTTCCTGTCATCGATGCCTGGGCAGGGTTCTCTGCACCAGCGTGAGAATGCCAGGCCAATTCGCCGGGTCGATCCATCGAGGGATCGTCCCTCGGGTAGCACTCATCTAGTACTCAAGACATAAAGGGAGGCTCGGACGTGAGCGACCATCTCCGACTCCATGGCTTCAACAACCTGACGAGTTCGTTGAGCTTTAACATCTATGATATCTGTTATGCCAAGACAGAAGAGCAGCGTCGTGCCTATATCGACTACATCGATGAGCTCTACAATGCCGAGCGATTGACCCAGATCCTCAAGGATGTGACCAACATCATCGGCGCTCATGTGCTCAACGTTTCCCGCCAGGATTACGAGCCCCACGGTGCCAGCGTGACCATCCTGATCGCCGAGCACGAACTGGACGATCCGGACCCGGAAGATACGGAGCCCGGCCCGGGGCCGCTGCCGGAAACCGTGGTGGCTCACCTGGACAAGAGCCATGTCACGGTGCACAGCTACCCGGAATCCCACCCGGACAACGGCATCAGCACCTTTCGCCTGGATATCGACGTGTCCACCTGCGGCATGATCAGCCCGCTCAAGGCGCTGAACTACCTGATTCACAGCTTCGACTCGGATATCGTCACCATGGATTATCGGGTGCGCGGCTTCACCCGGGATGTCGACGGGCGCAAGCTGTTCATCGATCACGACATCACCTCGATCCAGGATTATCTGGCGGAAGATACCAAGAAGGCCTATCAGATGGTCGACGTCAACGTCTACCAGGAGCACATCTTCCATACCAAGATGCTGCTCAAGGACTTCAACCTGGATCACTATCTGTTCGACAGCAACCACCGCGACCTGACCTTCGAGGAAGCTCACGATATCGAAAGCCGTCTGCGCAAGGAAATGCTCGAAATCTTCTATTCCCGCAATCTCGACTGAGCCATCGCCTGGTAGCGGATATCAAAAAGCGCTCGTGACATGACAGACCCGCGAAAAATCGCGGGTCTCGTCGTTGGTTGCAGTGAGAACGGCGAGTCAGACGCGATAGACGCTCTTGGTCATCACTTTCGATACCAATCGCATGCCGAACTTGACCGTAGCAGGAAAGCGCGAGCCGCCGGCTTCCAGTGCCCAGCGCTCGTGATGGGCTTCATCTTCACGCATCTGCTCCAGCACCGCTCGAGAGCGCCGGTCTCCGGAAGGCAACTCCCGCAGGTGCTCATCCAGATGCCTGCCCACCTGCTCCTCCGTGGCAGCCACGAATCCCAGGCTGACCCGATCCCCCACCGCACCGGCCAGGGCGCCCAGGCTGAAGGAGCTGGCGTAGAACAGCGGATTGAGCAGACTGGTACGCCCCTCGAGTTCCGTCAGGCGCTGATCGCACCAGGCCAGATGGTCGATTTCCTCCTGGGCCGCCTGCTCCATCTGGCCGCGCACGTCCGCCAGCCGCGCGGTCAGCCCCTGACCCTGATAGAGCGCCTGGGCGCAGACCTCGCCGGTATGATTGATGCGCATCAAGCCCACCGCGTGTTCCCGCTCGCTGTCGCTCATATCGCCATCCCTGATGGACTGCGCCGGGGAAGGACGCGACGCCTGAGCCGCCTTGGGTACCAAGGTGCGCAATACGGTATCGAATTGATGAATCAGGTTATCGGCATGAGATAACTTGCGTTGCATGAAAACCTCCGAAGAATCAGATCGTGGCTCGAGCATCAACCGGCGGGCCAGGTAAACTGCCGCCCGCCCATCAAATGCAGATGGATATGAAAAACCGTCTGCCCTCCATTTTCATTGCAGTTCATGACTACCCGATAGCCCTCTTCAGCGAAGCCGTATTGGCCGGCAAGCTTGACGGCGGTACGATGCAAACGCCCCACCAGGGCCAGATCTTCTTCCTGGATATCGTTCAGCGTGGCGATATGCTTCTTGGGAATGACCAGCACATGGGTCGGCGCCTGAGGATTAATATCGTTGAAGGCCAATACATGATCGTCTTCATAGACGATATCCGGCTCGATCTCGCGGTTGATCATCTTGCAGAACAGGCAGTCCATGACAGCTCCTTGAGCGTAAAAGTAACAATCAAGTGTAACAGTCAGCGAAAACGTCGCTGGTCGAGCAGATGGCGCATCAGAGGACCGAGGATCAGATCCATGGCCAAGGACATGCGCGCCCCGGGCACCACCAGCGTGTGCGGCCGACTCATGAAAGCGTCCGGTATCATTGCCAGCAGGTAGGGAAAATCCACCTTGGTGTAATCGCGAAAGCGGATCACCACGAAGGACTCCGCGTCCGTGGGAATATCCTGCACCTCGAAAGGATTGGACGTATCCACCGTCGGCACCCGCTGGAAGTTGATATGGGTACGGGAAAACTGCGGCTGGATATAGTGCATGTAATCGTTCATGCGCCCCAGAATGGTATCGATCACCGCTTCCTGGGAATGACCACGCATCTTGATATCCCGGTCGATCTTCTGAATCCACTCCAGATTGATGGTCGGCGCCACGCCGATCAGCAGATCCACGTGGCGAGCGATATCATGCTCGGCGCTGACCAGCCCGCCATGCAGCCCTTCGTAGAACAAGAGATCCGTGCCGCTGGGCAAGGGCTGCCACTCGGTAAAGGTACCCACCTGCTGGCCCGCCTCGATCATGTGCTTGTCTTCCGCGTGAATATAATGCCGATAGGTGCCCTTGCCTTGCTCGCCGTATTCTTGAAAAAGTGCGTCGAGTTCGTCGAGCAGGTTGGCCTCGACGGCAAAATGGGAAAGCTCGTCCATGCGCTCCGGCTCTTCCCGGGAGATCCGCGCCAGCTCTTCTCGTGTATAGCGGTGAAACGCATCCCCATCGACGAAGGCCGCGTGCAGATTCTCCCGAGCGAACATGCGCTCGAAGGTGCGACGCACCGTGGTGGTACCCGCCCCGGAAGAACCGGTAATGGCGACGATCGGATATTCTCGGGACATCAGTCATCACCTCGGGAAACACCGTTTGCCCTCGGTAACAACGCCAGCACCGAAGCGGGAATCGAGACGGGCCTGCCGGTCTCGATGTCCACCAGCAGCAGGTTGAGCCGGGCGGTGGCGATCAGTCGCTGGTCGCTTTCGCGCACCACGCGATGAAAGACCGTCAGCGCCTTGCGCTGCGCGCCTGCCAGGGCGGTTTCGATGATCAGCGTATCCGGCCAGCGCGCTTCGCCCTGATACTGCACCGCCAGGTCCGCCACCACGCTCGGATAGCCGCCAAGATCCCACTCCTTTACGCCAAGGGAATCCAGTGCCGCGGCCCTGGCCTCGTGCAACAGGGAAATCAGCGCGTCATGACCGAGATGACGACCGTAATTCATGTCGGTGATACGCACCGACAACGAATGGCGATGCACCACAGCCTCTGAGGGGAACTCCAGTCTGATACGTTGCATGGCCGCTCCTTTGATGGCTATTGTCCCTGCGTTTCCCGCGCCAACGCGCGATGGCCGATATCCCGACGATAGAAAGCGTCCGGCCAGTGGATCCGTTCGACGCCGGCATAGGCGAGTTCCCGAGCCTGGGACACGCTGTCTCCAAGGGCGGTGACGCACAGCACGCGACCGCCGCTGGTGACGACCCTGCCTCGATCGTCTTCGCCGGTGCCCGCATGGAACACTTTATAACCTTCTTCTTTTTCGAGAGAGGCAGCGGCATCGAGGCCTTCTATCACATCGCCCTTGCGATAGGCCTCCGGATAGCCCCCGGATGCCATCACCACACCTACCGCGGCGCGAGGATCCCATTCGCAGTGTTCTTCCGCCAGACGCCCCTCGACGCCGGCCAGACAAAGCGCCGCGAGATCCGAGCGCAGCCGTAGCATGATCGGCTGGGTTTCCGGATCGCCGAAGCGACAATTGTATTCGATGACCCGAGGCGCACCACGGGAGTCGATCATCAGCCCGGCGTAAAGAAAGCCGCGATAAGGACGACCTTCTTCCGCCATGCCTTTGACCGTAGGCTCTATCACCTCGCGCATGATGCGCTTGAACACCGCTTCGGTCACCACCGGCGCCGGAGAATAGGCGCCCATGCCGCCGGTATTCGGTCCCTCGTCCCCGTCGAAGGCGCGCTTGTGATCCTGGCTGGTGGCCATGGGCAAGATGTTTTCACCGTCCACCATGACAATGAAGCTGGCTTCCTCGCCTTCGAGAAAATCCTCGATCACCACCCGAGCGCCCGCGTCGCCGAAGGCGTTGTCTTCAAGCATATCGCGCACCGCGGCTTGCGCCTGGGCTTCGCTGGTAGCGACGATCACCCCCTTGCCCGCCGCCAGGCCATCCGCCTTGACGACGATGGGCGCGCCTTTTTCCCGCAGATACTCAAGCGCCGGCTCCACCGCATTGAAGGTGCGATAGGCCGCGCTGGGAATGCCGTGGCGGGTCAGAAAGTCCTTGGCAAAGGACTTCGACCCTTCGAGCTGGGCCGCGGCTCGAGTGGGACCGAAAATCGCCAGCCCCGCTGCCTGAAAGCGGTCTACCACTCCTGCCACCAGCGGCGCTTCAGGGCCGACAATGGTCAGGTCGATGGCGTTTTCCCGGACGAAGGCTTCGAGACCGTCCAGATCATCCACCGTCAGTTCCAGATTGGAAAGCTTGGTTTCCGCCCGAGTACCCGCGTTACCCGGCGCCAGAAACACCTGCTCGACCCGAGGAGATTGAGCGACCTTCCAGGCCAGGGCGTGTTCGCGGCCACCGCCGCCGATAATCAGAACCTTCATGGGCAAACCTTGCTCGTTTCTTGGTAAAACCTTGATGATCCAACAACGGAACCCGGTATCACACCAGGTGGCCGTTCGGGCCAGGACTAGCCCTCGTTATCGTTCTTGTCCGTACTTTTACTGTCCACGTTCTTGTTGAGCGTCTGCTGCCAGAAGCGCATGTTGTCCTCGGCCATCTCACGCATCAACTCCATGGGCGAATTGCGCAGAGCCTGCTTCCAATGGGTCTGCATGCGTTTTTGCTGCTCGAGCATCAGCTGAGTGCCCTGCTCAAGATAGCGCGCCAGGGGCAGCGGCTGAGACATGGCATACACCCGGATCAGCTGAGCCAGCAGATCATTGGAAAAGACCTCCGCGTCGCCGTCCGCCTGCTCCTGCTCGATGATGATCGACAGCAGGATGGTGCGCGTCAGATCCTCGCCGCTCTTGGCATCCTCGACCCGAAAGGAAACGTCCTGGAGAATCAGTTCACGCAGATCTGCCAAGGTCACATAGCGGCTCTGTTCGGTATCATAGAGCCGGCGATTGGCGTATTTACGGATCACGCGCACAGGGGAACTCCTCTCATTTTCGTTGTGCATCCTTTTATCTGGTGAGGCACGGAATTCATCATGACCAGGTTTTGTCACGGACGGGTTTCATTGCAAACATTGTGCACTGCGCCAAGCCTTCAGGCCAGTCAAGCGATACGAGACGATCGATGAATCTGATTCTGCTGCAGCCAGGAGATCTGCTGGATGAGCACAGCGCTCGAATCACCGATCCTCGCCGTCTCAAGCATCTGCATGAAGTGCATCAAGCGCAGCCTGGTGATGAACTGACCCTGGGGCTCGCTGACGGCAACATCGGTCGCGGCCGCCTGACCGCGCTCGATCGCCACCAGGCCTGCTTCGCACTGGACGCCTTGAGTCAGGCGCCTCCACCTGCCTTGGACATCGAACTGGTGCTGGCGCTCCCTCGGCCACGCATGCTGGCGCGCAGCCTGGAACACGTCACCGCTCTTGGCGTGAAGCACATCACGCTGCTGCACAGTCGCCGGGTGGAAAAAAGCTACTGGCAGTCGCCGGAACTCGACCCGGAGAAGATTCGCCGACATCTCCTGCTGGGGCTGGAACAGGCCCGGGATACGCGAACGCCTCGGGTCATTCTCGAGCCGCGCTTCAAGCCCTTCCTGGAAGACCGCCTGCCCGCCAGGCTAGCGAACCGCGAAGGCTTGCTGGCACATCCCGGCATGGACGCCGCCTGCCCACGAGGACTGGCGTCTCCGGCGCTGTTGATCGTGGGCCCGGAAGGCGGCTTTGTTCCCTACGAGGTGGAACAGCTGCTCGCCGCGGGCTGCCGAGGCATCCAACTGGGAGAGCGCATCCTGAGGGTGGAGACCGCGGTAGTCGCCCTGCTCGCCCGCCTGAGCCCGCTTTGAATCTAGCCGCGCAGCCGATCGAGCAACGCCTGGGTGGCAAAGCCATCCGGCACCAGGCCAACACTGCGCTGATAGTCGCGCAATCCGCGGCGGGTATTCGGACCCAAGATGCCATCCGGAGTACCGGTGGCATAGCCCTGACGGTTCAAGAGCTGCTGCAACTCGCGCACCTGGGAGCGGCTCAGGGGCTTTTGATCCCTCGGCCACTGCTGGTCGATCCCCGGTCGCCCGGCGATACGATTCGCCAGGGTGCCCACCGCCAAGGCATAGCTGGTGGCATTGTTGTAGCGCAGGATCGCGCGGAAATTAGGCCCCACCAGGAAGGCCGGGCCGCTGGCGCCGGCGGGAACCAGAATGGCGGCTTCGTCGAAGTTGGGCAGCGCTCGACCGTTCAAGGCGGCTACGCCCTCACTGGCCCACTGCTCGCTCGAGCGGCGAATCGCGGCACTTGCCTGGGTGTAATCGAAACCTTGAGGAAGTGTGACTTCGACGCCCCAGGGCTCGCCGGCACGCCAGCCCGCCCGATCGAGATAGTGGGCAGTGGAAGCCATCACGTCGGGAATACTGCCCCAGATATCTCGATGGCCGTCAGCGTCTCCATCCACCGCGTAGGCTTCAAAGCTCGACGGCATGAACTGGGTATGGCCCATGGCGCCTGCCCAGGAGCCGCGCATGCGCGAGGCGTCGATATCGCCGGCCTGGAGGATACGCAGCGCCGCCATCAGCTCCTGTTTGGCGAATTCACTGCGCCTTCCTTCAAAGGCCAGGGTGGCCAGGGCATCGATGGTGGAAAAACCGCCGAAATTGGCGCCGTAGTTGCTCTCGATGCCCCAGATGGCGACGAGTATCTCCTTCGGCACGCCGTAGCGCTGCGCCGCGGCACTGGCCGCGCCCTCATGCGCCGCCAGCTGTTTGCGTCCCTGCTCGATCCGCGTGGCGGAGACCGCGGTATCCAGATAGGACCAGATGGGCCTGACGAATTCCGGCTGGGCACCGTCGAGCTCGATGACGCGCGGCTGAAAGCGCACCCCCTCGAAAGCGCTGACCAGCACCGACTCGCCGATACCCTGGTCCCGGGCTTCACGACGAAACGTCGCTACCCAGTCAACAAAATCACGAGCTTCGGTGGAGCTACCTAGGGTGCGGCTGGCCTCCTTCGGTGCTGTCTCTGGCGTCTCCTGCGCCGCCTCGACCTGCCGGCTCGAGGCGGTCTGGCAGCCCGCCAGCACAGTGAGAATCAGCGCGACGCTCAGCATCCTGCGCATTGTGTGAGTCCTTATTCTTACAGATGATTGGAAAAGCATCATCGCTTAGATCAGCCATCTCAGCTAGTCAGCATCAATCAAATAAGGCTGCCAGGCATCAGGCATTACGAGCGGCGGCGAGAATCGCGCCGGCTCGCCGTGCCAGGGATGATGCCTGACGGCCCCCGGCGGCAAAGACGCCAACGCCGGCAGCCAGTGCGCGACATAACGCCCTTCCTCGTCGTACTGCCTGGCCTGCTTGAGCACATTGAAATAGCGATTGCGTGGATCCCGACCGACGCCGGCGACATAGCGCCAGTTTCCCCAGTTGCTGGCGACGTCGTAATCGATCAGACAGTGCTCGAACCAGGCGGCACCGAGCCGCCAGTCTTCCCCCAGGTCCTTGACCAGAAAGCTTGCCACGTTCTGACGGGCGCGGTTGGAGATCCAGCCGGTGGTGGCAAGCTCGATCATGGCAGCGTCCACGAAGGGCAATCCGGTTTCTCCTCGCCGCCAGGCATGAAAGGCGCCGCCGGGCGTCGGCAAGTTTCGTTCGGCGAACAGGCCCGCGCCTTCCTGGCGCGCCGCCCAGTGAAAGTACTCTCGCCAAAGCAGCTCAAAAACGATCCAATAGCTGGATTCGCTGACGCCGTACTCCGCCTCCCAGCGACGTACCTGTGCCTGGACCTGACGCGGCGACAGGCAGCCCCGGGCCAGCCAGGCGGAGAGCCGAGTAGAAAAATCCGCCCCCAGCAGGCCGTTGCGGGTCTGCTTGTAATGGCTGCCGCCTTCCTTGTCCCATAGATAGGCGTTCAACCGCGCCATCCCCGCCGCTTCTCCGCCTTCGAAGCAAAACTGGCCGCGCGGATCTGGCCGCCAGACGGTAGCCCGCGGGCAGACTTTCTCCAGCGGCGGCATGCCGCGTACCATCTTTTCCGGCCAGGGAGGCAAGGTAATGGGCGAGGAAACGAGATCCTCGAAAGCACAATGTTTTTCCACCTGGCGGCGAAAGGCGGAATACGTTTCAGGTAGCTCGCTCAGGGGAAACGGCAGCGCCGACGCCTTGAACAGGGTGACATTCTCGCCTGTTCTGATGTAGGTATCCGCCTGGAGCCGCTGCTCGAGCCGAGCGATATCCGACGCTTCATCGCTGGCGACGGGGCACTGCACCCAAAGCCGTCGCGCCTCGCTCTCACTCGCCAAGTCCGTCAGAACCGCCGCCGGGTCGCCGACCCTGACCAGCAGATCGCTGCCCCGCTTGAGCAGCTCCCCGCGCAGCTCGCATAGGCTTTGCCATAGAAAATGCAGCCGCGCCGGGCCGATGCGTCGCTCGCTCATGCCCGGCGCGAGAGGCGCCAGCAGGCGCTCTTCCAGCACATAAACGCATAGCAGTGAAGAGGCCGCGGCGGCGGCATCCAAGACCGGGTTGTCCGTCAGACGAAGATCGTCGCGAAACCAGAGAATATCGGGCCTCATGAGGTTTTCTCCTGTCCGCGCGAGCGTCGGGCGTCCCGACGGCAGCGTTCGCTACAGTAGCGCACCTCTTGCCAGCAGCGTGCCCACTTGCGTCGCCAGCGAAAGAGACGCAAGCATTGCGCGCACTGCTTTTGCGGAAGATCCTGCTTGCGGTGCATGAGACCTCCATCCAAAAATAGACAGCCAAAAACAATTTGTACAACTATCGTACACGAGTACTCGAATATCGCCGATTCCTTCTCGACGCCGGTATAACACCGATGACCAAAGGGGGGAGTTGCGAACAAAACTCCCAAGTCTTTAACGTCAACGCTGACTTTACGTTAGAGTACTCAGATACTCAGCGTCAGGACCCGAAGGCGGCCAGAAAACTGGCGTGCAATCTTTGCGGCTACACTTGATTCGACGCGCGACAATAGGTATCACACAGGCGTACTTTCCAGCCCGGCGCAGGATGTCTCTCGATGATATTGCTCTTGATCCCCACGTTGACCCTGCTAGGGGTATTGGTGCCGGTGCTGACTGCCCGCTATGGACGCGGCCCCTGCACGCTGGCGACCCTGCTTTTACCCGCCATCGCCCTGGGGCTTACTGCTGCGCAGATTCCTGCCCTGCTGGCGGGTGAACTGCCGCGTATCAACTTGACATGGATGCCCGAACTGGGGCTGGACCTGGCCTTGCGCATGGACGGCCTGTCGCTCATGTTCACGATTCTGATCATCGGCATCGGCCTGCTGATCATCAACTACGCGCATTACTATCTTTCCCAGGAGGATTCCCACGGTCGTTTCTATGCCTACCTGATGCTGTTCATGAGTTCGATGGTCGGCATCGTGATGGCGGACAACCTGATTCTGCTGTGGCTGGCCTGGGAGATGACCAGCCTGTCTTCCTTTCTGCTGATCGGCTTCTGGTCCTATCGCAGCGATGCCCGCAAGGGCGCGCGCATGTCGCTGACGGTCACCGGCGCCGGGGGACTTGCCCTGCTGGCGGGACTGCTGCTGTTGGGGGACATGGCCGGCAGCTTCGACATGAGCACGGTACTGGCAAGCGGCGATGCCATCCTGGCGGATCCGCGCTACCCGACCATGCTGGTGCTGGTATTGCTCGGCGCTTTCAGCAAGTCAGCCCAGTTTCCGTTTCAGTTCTGGCTGCCCCATGCCATGGCGGCGCCCACTCCGGTATCCGCCTATCTGCATTCGGCGACCATGGTCAAGGCGGGCATCTTTCTGATGGCGCGGCTGCACCCGGCCATCGCCGGCAGTGAACTCTGGGGAATCGTCGTCACCCTGATCGGAATGATCACCTTTCTCTATGGTGCCTGGTTCGCCCTGGTCAAGACGGATCTCAAGGGGATCCTGGCGTTTTCCACGGTCAGCCATCTGGGGCTGATCACCGCTCTGCTGGGCATCGGCAGCCCCATGGCCATGCTGGCGGCGCTGTTTCATATTCTCAATCACGCCACTTTCAAGGCGGCGCTCTTCATGTGCGCCGGCATCATCGATCACGAAACCGGTACCCGGGATCTGAAGAAGCTGGGCGGGCTGCGCCGAGCCATGCCCATAACCGCGCTTCTTACCACGATTACCGGTGCCGCCATGGCGGGCGTACCGCTCTTCAACGGCTTCCTATCGAAGGAAATGTTCTTCACCGAAAGCCTGGAGGCTCACCTGCTGGGCGGGCTGTTCTGGATACTGCCGGTGCTGGCCACGCTGGGCGGCATCCTTTCCGTCGCCTACTCCCTGCGTCTGATTCACGCGGTTTTCTACAGGCCGGCCAAGCAGCCCCTGCCAAGCACGCCTCATGAGCCGCCGCATCTGATGCGTCTGCCGGTATCGCTGCTGGCGACCTTGTGCATCGCCGTGGGGCTTTTTCCTGCGCTGCTCGCAGGCGGTCTGCTCGGACTGGCCACGGATGCGGTACTCGCCGCGCCGCTGGAATTTCATCTGAAGCTATGGCACGGCTTCAATCTGCCACTGCTGATGAGCGCCATCGCCATCGGCCTGGGTATCAGTCTGTATATCGCCTACCGCTACATAAATCGCTTGGTGGGTCAGTTCCCGCCGCTCAACGCCAATCTGGTCTTCGAGGGCAGGGTGCAGCGACTGGTGGTGTTTTGCCAGTCCTTTACCCAGCGCCTGGAAAATGGCTCCCTGCAGCGCTACATGAGCCTGCTGCTGGGTAGCGCCCTGCTGTTGACTGCTCTAAAGCTGGTGGAGCTGCCCAGCCTGGGGGGTGACAAGACGCACCAGCCGCTGGATGGGGTGCTGATGGCCGGGGCGGCACTGCTGATTCTTGGCGCCTTGGGTACCGCGGTGACTCACCGATTTCGCCTGTTTTCCCTGCTGATGCTGTCTGTGGTCGGCCTGATGGTTTCTCTGACCTTCGCGCGGTTTTCCGCGCCGGATCTGGCGCTGACTCAGCTTTCCGTGGAAGTGGCTACCATGATCCTGCTGATGCTGGCGCTTTATTTCCTGCCTCAGAAGACGCCCAAGGAGGCCTCGGTCAAGCGTGTCATCCGGGATATCGGACTGGCGATCGGGCTTGGTGCAGTAGTTACCAGCTTCAACTACGCGGTGCTCACTCGGGAAAGCAACAGCATTTCCGGCTTCTTTCTCGCCAACAGCGTCCCCGGCGGCGGCGGCCATAACGTGGTCAACGTGATTCTGGTGGATTTCCGGGGTTTCGATACCCTGGGGGAAATTACTGTGCTCGCCCTGGCAGGGCTGGCGATCTTGAAACTGCTCAATCGGCTGCGGCTGTTCATGCCCCACAGCGACTGGCAAGGCCGGCTTTGGTCGCCGGATCGCTACCCGATGATTCTTACCAGCATCTCCCAGATGATACTGCCTTTGGCCCTGCTGGTGGCGGTGTATATCTTTCTGCGCGGCCACAACCAGCCCGGCGGCGGTTTCATCGCCGGTTTGATCACCGCCGCAGCCTTGATCCTGATCTATATCGCACGGGGCGTGGAATGGGTTCAGACCCGCCTGGACTTCACCTATCAAACCATCGCCATTGCCGGGGTCGCCACCGCCACCTTGACCGGTCTGGGCAGCTGGGTGTTCGGCTACCCCTTCCTGACTTCCTCCTACGGTCATTTCCATATTCCTCTCATCGGCGATATCGAACTGGCTACCGCCTTGCTGTTCGATCTCGGGGTCTATCTGGCGGTGGTGGGCGCCACCCTGATGATTCTCGCCAATCTGGGCAAGGTCACCACCCCTCACCGCCCGAGCAAGGAGAAGTCCTGATGGAGAGCCTCTACGCCATTACCACTGGAATACTAAGCGCCTGCGGCCTGTTCCTGATCCTGCGCGGACGCACTTTTCCAGTAGTGGTGGGTCTGACCCTGTTTTCCTATGCGGTCAACCTGTTCCTGTTTTCCATGGGCGGGCTGACCACCAACGGAGCAGTGATTCTCGAAGGTGCCAGCGACTACGCGGACCCGCTTCCCCAGGCGCTAGTGCTGACCGCCATCGTCATCGGCTTCGCGATGACCGCCTTTGTGGTGATTCTCGCCATGCGGGCGCGAGGCGATCTGGGTAACGACCATGTGGATGGCCGGCAGTCCGACGAAACCCGGGAGGAGCGCCGGTGATGCAGCATCTCATCATTCTGCCAGTGGTCCTGCCGCTGGCCACCGGCGCCATGCTGCTGCTCAATCGCCAGCGCAATACGCGAATCCGGCGTAATGTCGGATTGCTGGCCACCGCCTTGCTGGTGGTCATCGCCATCGCTCTTGTCGTCAAGGCCGCCAGCGGGGAGGTGGACTATTATGCCCTGGGAGACTGGCAGCCTCCTTTCGGGATCATTCTGGTACTGGACCGGCTATCCGCGCTCATGGTGCTGTTGACATCGCTGCTGGCTTTGGCCTGCGTGATCTTCGCCAGCGCTGGGGAAGACGATCAGGGCAGCAACTTTCATGGTCTGTTCCAGCTTCAGCTGATGGGTATCAACGGCGCTTTTCTGACCGGCGACCTGTTCAACCTGTTCGTGTTCTTCGAGGTACTGCTACTGGCCTCCTACGCGCTGCTGGTGCACGGCGGGGGCAAGCCGCGCATTCAGGCCAGCGTGCATTACGTAGTGCTCAACCTGGCCAACTCCTCGTTGTTTCTGATAGCCGTGGGCGTGCTTTACGGCGCCACCGGCACCCTCAACATGGCAGACATGGCGATGCGTATCGGAGCCATCGAGCCGGAGCGCACCGGGCTGGTCAGCGCCGCGGCGCTCCTGCTGCTGGTGGTGTTCGGGGTCAAGGCGGCCATTCTGCCGCTTTATTTCTGGCTGCCTCGCGCCTACGCCGCTGCCCCGGCACCGGTGGCGGCACTGTTCGCCATCATGACCAAGGTAGGGGTTTACGCCATCCTGCGGGTCTATCATCTGATCTTCGGCGAACAGGCCGGTCCTCTGGCGGCGCTGGAACAGCCCTGGGTGTGGTGGCTTTCTCTGGCGACGCTGGCGGCGGCGGCCATTGGAGTGCTGGCGGCGCGCGACCTGCGTCTGATGGTGTCTTATCTGATTCTGGTTTCCGTCGGCACCCTGCTGGCGGGTATCGGCATCCGTTCGCCGGAGTCCGTCAGTGCGCTATTGTATTACTTGATCCATACGACGCTGGTGACCGGCGGGCTTTTCCTGTTGGCGGAGATGATCGGCCAGGAACGCGGCAAGGCGGGGACTCGGCTGGTAAAAGGTAAACCCTTGCGCCATGCCAATCTGCTAGGGCTCTTGTTTTTCCTGGGTGCGATAACCGTGGCGGGCATTCCTCCCTTGTCGGGGGCACTCGGCAAGGTGCTGCTGTTGAGTTCGACGCCAGAGGCATTGCGGTTCTGGTTCTGGCCGATTCTGCTAAGCTCAGGGCTCTGTGCGCTGATTGCCCTGTCCCGAGCTGGCTCGACCCTGTTCTGGCGCAGTAACGAAGGAGAGACCCAGGATATTGTCCTGTCACGCCGTCAGCTGATTGGCGTATCCATGCTATTGGGAGCATCACCTGTGATCGTGGCGCTGTCTGGCCCCATCCATGCCTATACCACTGCCACCGCGGAACAGCTGGCGCAGCCAAGGATACTCATCGAGGCCATACTGATCGATAGTGGAGAGAAACCATGAGCGCGCGCCCGTCCTGGCTGCCTCAGCCCTTCATGTCGCTGCTTTTGCTGGCGGTTTGGCTGTTGCTGGTGAAAAGCACGGCGTTGGGGCATATTCTGCTGGGCAGCCTGCTGGCGCTGGTCATCCCGCTGCTGACAAGGCGTTTCTGGGACGAACAGCCGCGCATCAAGAAACCCTGGAAGCTTCTGCTCTTTGTGCTGCGCGTCTTCGGCGACATCATCGTCGCCAATCTCCAAGTTGCCTGGTTGATCATCAATCCCTGGCGCATCGCTCGCCCGGCCTTCGTCGAGTACCCGCTGATGCTGCAGGAGCGCCTGCCGATCACCCTGCTGGCCAACACCATTACTCTGACCCCGGGTACCGTGACCGCTCACCTGCGCCTGGACGGCAAGTCGCTGTTGATTCACGCCCTCGACGTGCCCGATGAACAACAGCTGATCGAGGAAATCCGCGAGCGCTACGAGCGTCCTCTCAAGGAGATCTACGAATGCTAGATATCGCGCTATGGGCCAGCCTGGCATTGATCGTGATGGCGCTGGCCTGCAACGCCTACCGCTTCATCGTCGGCCCGAGCATGCCGGACCGGCTTATGGCGCTGGATACCATGTACGTCAATTCCCTGGCGCTCATCGTGCTGATGGGCCTGTGGCTGAACAGCCAGCACTACTTCGAGGCGGCCCTGCTGATTGCCATGCTAGGCTTTCTCAGCACGGTGGCGGTATGCAAATATTTGTTGCGTGGCGACATCATCGAATAGAGCTTTATCCGAGGAAGGTCTGACATGACATTCTATATAATTCTCGAAGGCCTGGTTTCCTTTTTCCTGCTCGCCGGCGGTATCTTCGCCTTCATCGGCTCTCTAGGCATGGCCAATATGCGGGATTTTTACATGCGTCTGCACGGCCCCACCAAGGCGACCACCTTGGGGGTAGGCTGTATTCTGGTCGCTTCCATGCTGTACTTTTCCGTTACCCAGAGCGTCGTTCACATTCAAGAATTGCTGATTACCTTGTTTCTCTTTATCACCGCGCCGGTGAGCGCGCACCTGCTGGCGAAATCCGCGCTTCACCAGAAGCTCAAGCATGATGGCAAGACCCAAGGCAGACCCAAGGAACTCTACAAGGAGCTCTACCAGGAGGAAGGCGGCGAGAAACCCGTGGTGCACCCGGATGTCGGCCACGTCTGATTCTCACCATCCTTTCGTATGCTGCTCCACCAGATCTGCCAGCAGTGCAATATGGTCCGGGCGGTCGTTCAGCGCTGAAATATAGCGATAGGTCTTGCCGCCGGCTTCCAGGAAATAGTCGCGGTTCTCGACCTGCAGCTCTTCCAAGGTTTCCAGGCAATCCGCAGCGAAGGCGGGACTGATGATATCGACATGCTCCACCCCTTCTTTCGCCAGGGTTTTCAGCGTTTCGTCCGTATAGGGCTTGAGCCATTCCTCCCGGCCGAAGCGCGACTGAAAGGTCATCATCCAGGCACCTTCATCAAGCCCTAGTGCCTGTGCCAACTTGCGGCTGGTTTCCTCACAATGGCGGAAATAGGGGTCGCCCCGGTCCGCGTAGCGCTTGGGAATGCCGTGATAGGACATGATCAGCTTGCCGCGCTCACCAGGATGCGCGCTCCAGTGTTCCCGAACCCTTGCCGCCAAGGCCTCGATGTATCCCGGATGGTCGTGATAATCGCGAATGAAGCGCAGTTCCGGCAGATGCGGACAAGGCTTCAGCGCTCGGGCCAGTCCATCGAAAATGGCCGCGGTAGTGGAGCGGGAGAACTGTGGATACAAGGGCAGCACCAGAATACGCTCGACCCCGGCATCGCGAAGCTTCAATCCCGCTTCTTTCAGGCTCGGATTGCCGTAGGTCATGGCTAGCTCCACCGGAATGGCTTGCCCGTGACGCTCCGCCAAGGTCTGGATCAATGCCTGCTGCTGGCGCCGACCGATCGCCATCAGCGGCGATCCCTCTTCCGTCCATACGGATTGATAGGCCTTTGCCACCCGCCCCGGGCGAATTCGCAAAATTATTCCGTGCAAGATCAGCCACCACAAGGGCCTCGGCGCATCGACCACGCGCTTGTCCCAGAGAAATTGCGCCAGATAACGACGCACCGCCTGGGGAGTGGGCGCATCCGGGGTACCGAGATTGACCAGCATGACGCCGAAAGGCGGAGTGGGCATGGCGGGCTCCTTGCATCGAACGTTGAAGAAAGACGAGACATCGTAACGCGGATTGTACCAGCCGAGGGTCAGTCGGAACCAAAGAAGCTATACTGTTCGGAAAATTTTGTACAAATTCAGGTCAATCCATGTCCGGGACATTGATTCTTCTACTGGGCGATCAGCTCAGTCATTCGATTTCGTCACTTCAGGACTACCCCGAGAATGCGGTCATTGCACTGTGTGAAGTCAGCGGCGAAGGGCGCTACGTACCCCATCACCCGCAGAAGATCGCCCTGATTCTCGCGGCAATGCGTCATTTTGCCAAAGAGTTGCGGGACAAGGGATATCGAGTGCATTACAGCGCCTTGGACGACGCGGACAACTGTCAGGATCTAATCGCGGAAGCGGAGCGGCTCGCCAGGCAGTACGACTGCGGTGAAATCCGCCTTGTCCAGCCCGGGGAGTGGCGCCTGCTGGCACGTATCCACCAGCGTCAGAAGACCGCTAGCGCCCCCCAGTGGCAGCTGCTCGAGGATGACCGCTTCTTCTGCACCGCTCGAGAATTCGCCGACTGGATCGAGAAACGAAAGACGCCGCGCTTGGAGCACTTCTATCGCCGGATGCGCCGCAAGACCGGCCTGCTGATGGAAGACGACGCCCCGGCGGGAAGCCAATGGAATTTCGATCACGACAACCGCCAACCGGTGCGGGACAACCTGGGAACCCTGACGCCGCCCGCTCACGGTCGTGATGACATCACCAATCGAGTCCTGGAACTGGTGAACGAACACTTCGGCGATCATTTCGGCACCCTCGACGGCTTCAACTGGCCGGTAACCCGCCGCCAGGCGCTGGTGGATCTGCGCCACTTCATCGACAACGCCCTGGCGGATTTCGGTACCTATCAGGACGCCATCGACGACCGCGATCCCTACCTCTTTCATTCCCGGCTGTCTAGCGCCATGAATATCGGCCTGCTGTCGCCTCGGGAGGTATGCGAGGCCGCGGAGGCCGCCTACTATCGCGGCGAAGCGCCCATCAATGCGGTGGAAGGCTTCATTCGCCAGATTCTCGGCTGGCGAGAATACGTGCGCGGCATCTACTGGCATCACATGCCGGCCTACAAGCGCGAAAACCGATTGAATGCCCGGCGCAACCTGCCAGACTTCTACTGGAGCGGCGATACGGACCTGCGCTGCCTGCGCCGCGCCATCGAGATGACCCGGGATAACGCCTATGCTCATCACATCCAGCGGCTGATGGTAACGGGCAATTTCGCCCTGCTGTGCGGGGTCAAGCCGGAAGCGCTCTGTGACTGGTATCTGGCGGTCTATGTGGACGCCTTCGAATGGGTGGAGCTACCCAACACCCTGGGCATGGTGTTGCACGCAGACGGTGGCCTGATGGGCTCCAAGCCCTACTGTGCCTCGGGCAAGTATATTCAGCGCATGTCCAATCACTGCGGTGATTGCCGCTTCAATCCGAAGAAGACGATTGGCGACACCGCCTGCCCTTTCAACAGCCTTTACTGGCATTTCCTCGAGCGTAACGCAGAGCGGCTGGAAAGCAACCCGCGCATGAAGTTGATCTACGGCTCGCTCAGGCGCATGAGCGATGAAAAGCGCGCGGCGATCCGCGAGCAGGCGGAAGGCTTTCTGGATTCGCTGGAAACGGAACCGGCCTACGGCCAAGGAGAGCACCTGGACGGCTATCGCCGACAGGCTTAGAACACCAAGGGAATTCTCGAGCTGAGCGGATTTCGGTAGTTTGCCTCCCGGCCCACCACCTCATCCTGCGGAACGCGATGCACCAGATAGGCACGGCGTATTCCCTGGCGCTTGAGCGTCGCCTTGACCTCGTCCAGCGCCCGAAAAAGCAGCGGCTTGCCCCTGTGCGTCACCTCATGACAGGCGCCATCCGAATCCTCCAGTTCAATCTGATAGCAGCGGCTTCCCGCATGGCCGATCACGCGAATCTCGAAAGGATCCTGCCGCTTGATGAATCCAGCAATTTCCTTGAGTTCCACGGCACTCTCCGGCGATTATTGCCAGGATCGAGACAGACGATCCTACTGATAGTTGGAAGGATCGATGGCCTTGCCCAGGGAGTTGCGATCGACCCACTTGCCCGCCTTGGTTTCCTTGTAGCGAAATACCACCCGATCGCCGATCGCTACCGGCAGTTCTGAGTCTTCCGTCTGATAGCTGTAGGTCTCTCCATCAACCACCAGGCGATAGCGGTACAGATCCGGCATGCCCAGCCATTCCTTGAAAGGACCTTCGCGCTCGAGTTCCTGAAGCTCGCCCCGGGCTTCCAGTTTCGGAAGCCGCTTGCGATTGCCACGTCGAAATCCACTGGCCATGCCGTTTCCTCGTGTGTCTCTTGTTCTGGTTTACCGCCTCGATTCGGCGATCGCTTTCTTTACTCGACCGAACGTTTACTCGCCAAAGTGCTGGCCGTAGCTGTCCGGCGCCAGATCCTCGAAGCGAGTGTATTTGCCGATGAACGCCATGTGCACCGTACCGATTGGGCCATTACGCTGCTTGCCGATGATCAGTTCTGCCAAACCCTTGTTGTCCGGATTCTCCGAATTGTAGACCTCATCGCGATAGACGAAGGCGATCAAGTCTGCGTCCTGCTCGATCGCGCCGGAATTATGGCTGACGATGCCATCCGCCAGCCAACTGGCATTGCCCGGCACGGTGAGATCGAAGACTTCCTCTTCGCCCGCAGGCTCGATCGACACCACCCTATCCCAGAACACCTCGCTTCGCGCTAAAGTCTTCAGACTGTCATCGTTCAAGATTTCCGCATAGCTCAAGAGGGTTTCACGACTTGGCGCGAAGCTGAAATGAGCACTGCCCCCGTAAGCCGTACCGCGCTGTTTAGCCATACTGCGATGCGTGATACCGCGCCCCTTCATTTCGTGGCGGATATAATCGAAGACCTCCTGAGGCAACGTATCGACATTGGTATTGATCGCTGAACGACTTAACGTGTTCAACAACCCAAGGGCGGTTTCTTTCTGGTGACCGAAAGCGCCAATTTTTTCCAAGAATGCCAGCTGCTGAGCATTTCCAGAAATATCGGCATTAAACCACCCTTGGCTGCCAGGTCTGGTCACATGCTTGGTACGCGCAACGATACCGAAACGCAGAAGCAGTGCAGCCACGTCACGAATCAATGATTCACTGCAAGTGGAAAAGTAAAAGCGCGCCCGACCATTCCCCGCAATGGTGATACTGCCATCCGTTGCCCACAGGTGGCGCAGAAATAATGCCAAATGTTCGTTGGAAAGGCCGAAAACCGCGTCAGGTAATTGCTTTTCGCGAGACCGTTGGCCGTGGATGCCCAAATCCTTTAGCCATTTGCCGACACCCGCTGGGCGCCAGCGATTCCCATTGCCACTGATGACAAGCTGATGCCAATTGCCACGCCCTTCGTGTCGAGTCACGGTCGAACCCAAAGCTTGTGCCGCTTCGGTCACCGCCAAACTATTTGCTTCACAGGCCGTTGTGTAGCGTAGCGGTTGGCGCGTGACGTAACTGCCATCACCGACCAGATGAGCCAACAGAACGATTTCGTGTTCCGGCCAGTCAATAGTTTTTGTAGGCTCGGGCAACTGACGAGCCACCGCCAACCGAGCACCGGGTTGTAAATCCTTTACTTTCACCCAGTCCCACAGTCCACGTAGTCGGTGTTCCCTGGTACAGCGGATCGAGCGGCCACTGGCCAGTTTGATATCAATGACCGGTTTGACGCCGACGGACCAGATCATGTCCGTAGCGGAAGTTTCGATTCGCCCTTCGGAATCAAGTGAAAGTACCTCTGGCGTTTGTCCCACCAGCTCGCGAATCGGCAGTCGCGAACCATCGGCCAAGGTAACCAGCGTATCGCCTACTACACACTCACGAAGGTCCGACATCACCGGGCGCTTGTTGGGACGCTGCTCGAGAGAGCGGTTGAGCTGGGAGAGCGCCACCACCGGGCAGCCGAACTCCTTGGCCAGCCCTTTCAGAGAGCGGGATATCTCGGAGATCTCCCCGGTACGGTTCTCGGAAAATCCGGGTATCTGCATCAGCTGCAGATAGTCGATCATGACCAGCCCCATGTTGCCATGTTCCCGCACCACCCGGCGAATGCGGGAGCGCATCTCGTTGGGAGACAGCGCGGCGGTATCGTCGATGAAAAGCTGCTTGTCCTTGAGCAGATTGACCGCGGAGGTCAACCGCGGCCAATCCTCGTCCTCGAGCTGACCGGTACGCACTCGAGTCTGATCGATACGTCCCAGAGACGACAGCATGCGAAGCATCAGAGATTCTGCGGGCATCTCCATGGAAAAGACCATCACCGGCTTGTCGCTGATAATGACCGCGTGTTCCACCATATTCATGGCGAAGGAGGTTTTGCCCATCGAAGGCCTGCCGGCGATGATCACCAGATCCGAGGGTTGCAGGCCAGAGGTCATGTCGTCCAGGTCGCGAAAACCGGTGGAAAGACCGGTCATCTCGCCCTGCATGTTGAACAGTTCATCGATGCGATCCACCGCCCTGGCGAGTAGATCACTCATGCCGATGGGACCGCCGGTCTTGGGACGCTCCTCGCTGATCTGGAACACCAGCCGCTCGGCCTCGTTGACCAGTTCGTCCGACAGCCGGCCCTGAGGGGCGAAGGCGCCCTCGGCGATCTGATTGGCGGCCTGAATCAGCTTGCGCAGGGTAGCGCGTTCACGAACGATGTCGGCATAGGCGCGAATGTTGCTGGCGGAAGGCGTATTGCGAGCGAGTTCCGCCAGATAGGCGAGCCCGCCCACGCTGTCCAGCTGATCGCGATTTTCCAGTGCCTCGGATAGCGTGACCACGTCTAGCGGGTGGCCGCCTTCCGCCAGCGCCTGCATGGCATTGAACGTCAGCCGATGCTCGTAGCGATAGAAATCCCCGGCAACCAGGCGTTCGGACACGGTGTCCCAAGCCTGATTGTCGAGCATCAAGCCGCCCAGCACCGACTGTTCCGCTTCCAGGGAATGGGGAGGAATCTTGAGGGCCGCGGTTTCTCGGTCGGCGTGCTCGAAGGATTCGTTCATGAGAAGCAAGAGCCTTGAAGGAGACGAAAAGCGGGAAACATTCTACCTCAACCCGGGGCCATACCCTATGCGCGGATTTTCAGCCAGCGATGCAAAAGGCGCACAGAGCAAACTCTGTGCGCCTTCGTTACTGCACGCGGCGCGGTCTCGCCAACCTGCGCCAGCTCAACCTTATTCGGAAACGACTACCACGCGAACGCTGGAGGCCACTTCCGGATGCAGCTGCAAAGTGATGTCGTATTCGCCGGTCTGGCGAATCGGACCTTGCGGCATGCGTACTTCGCTCTTGGCGATATCGATCCCTGACTGAGCGATGGCTTCCGCCAGATCGCGAGGACCGATGGAGCCGAACAGCTTGCCTTCATCGCCGGCCTTGGCCACCAGCGACAGCTCGATCTCGGCGAGCTGCTCGGCGCGCGCTTCGGCTTCCGCCTTGCGTTCCTGCGCCTGGGCCTCGAGTTCGGAGCGCTGAGCTTCGAAGGCTTCGATATTTTCCTGGGTAGCCGGCACGGCCAGGCCGTAGGGCACCAGATAGTTACGACCATAACCGGACTTGACGGTGACCTTGTCACCCAGACCGCCCAGCTTGCCAATCTTGTCGAGCAGAATGACTTCCATCTCGTTAACCTCTTGTCAGTGGCTGTCGACCATGCGCTCGCGAATATTGACGAACGTATCAATCACGGCCAACAGCAGCACAATCAAAATCATGGGCCAGGTAGTGATCAGTAGCGCGTAGAAGGCAACCAACCAGAGCCCATTCATGCCTTTGAGTCCAATAAATCCGTGAATCAGCGCAATGCCCGCGACCAGTAACGGCACCCAACTGAGCATGGCCAGCGCAGGCAAGGATACCAAGGATCCTATTACCCCCAGAACGATCAGCAGACCGAGCTCCCGGGGCTTGAGCCGTAGCGCGTGAAACTCCTGGCGAAAGCCGCCGGGGTTGTAAAGCCCCGCCTGCCAGCTACGCGCCAAGGCCAGACAGGCCACGCTCACCAGCAGCACGATCAAACCGGTGACACCGCTGACCATAAGTGACGCCAGCTGTTCAACGGAACCGCCCTGACGCACAAACTCATCGAGCATCCGGTCGATTTCCGGCGAGCTTTGACGCAGCTGATCCAGCAGCGGCCCGACGCCCCCCGGGGGGATGAAAACACCAAGCTGAATCAACACTGCGCCCGCCAAGGCGCCGACTACCAGAGTTTCGCCCCAGCTAAGCCGGGCGCGCAGCACCACCGCCATCAGCGTAACCAACAGAACGCTTGACAGGGGGATCACATCGCCCTGAACCCACCACCAGCCCGCGGGCACGGCGGCAGCCACGATCACGATCAGCCCGGAGGACAGCCCTTGGCGCAGGGTAACAAGCGCCGCTATTGCAGCACTGAACCAGAACAGCCAAGGAACGATACCCGCCAGCGCCGCGGCTCCCGCGGCTTGAGGAGTACCACGCATCACATAGCGAGCGATCGGCAGCATCACGCCCGAAACTTATTGGTGGCTATCGGTATAGGGCAGCAGCGCCAGATAACGAGCCCGCTTGACCGCAGTGGACAGCTGACGCTGGTAGCGAGATCGGGTGCCGGTGATGCGGCTCGGGACGATCTTGCCGGTCTCGGTAATATAGGCCTTGAGCATGTCGATATCCTTGTAATCGATA
Source organism: Pistricoccus aurantiacus (assembly GCF_007954585.1). Lineage (GTDB taxonomy): Bacteria > Pseudomonadota > Gammaproteobacteria > Pseudomonadales > Halomonadaceae > Pistricoccus > Pistricoccus aurantiacus. The sequence continues at coordinate 1,719,500 of NZ_CP042382.1, read as the reverse complement.
TGCTTGATGCCTTCGGCGGTAAAGCGACAAAACTTACGGCGACGGAAAAAACGTGCCATGGAAAAACTCCTTCCTGGTAGTGCGAATCAGGGTGCGAATCAGTTGGCGGCGTCAGCGGTTTCTGTCTCGGTACTGCGCGGCTTTTCCTCACGACGCGGACGCTTCTCTTCCGACTGCTTCATCATCGGTGAAGCTTCGGTCACGGCCTCCTTGCAACGCACCACCAGGCTACGAATGATGGCGTCGTTGAAACGGAAGATGTTCTCGATCTCGTCGAGAGTCTCGCCGCTGCATTCGATGTTCATCAGCACGTAGTGAGCCTTGTGAATCTTGTTGATCGGGTAGGCCAGGTGGCGGCGACCCCAATCTTCCAGGCGGTGGATGGAACCACCACTTTCGGTAACGAGGCTGGTGTAGCGCTCGACCATTGCCTGAACCTGTTCGCTTTGATCCGGATGGACCATGAACACGATTTCGTAATGACGCATGAAATCTCCTTGCGGTTTAGCAGCTTCCAAGGGGAGAGAGATCGGAAAATCGACAGTCGGCGCCCGGGGAAGCAAGGAGTGATATTTTCGGGTTGGATGCTCGACCGCAAGAGCGGCCAAGCCGGCGTATTGTAGTGAGAGCCCCGCTAGCTTGCAAGCCGGCGCTGGCGTACCACCTCGAAGAGGCAGACGCCGGTGGCCACGGAAACGTTCAGACTCGACACCTGACCGACCATCGGCAGATTGACCAGAGCATCGCAGGCCTCCCGGGTCAGCCGGCGCATGCCCTTGCCCTCCGCCCCCATCACCAGCGCACAGGCGTCGGTGAAGTCTCCTTCGTACAGGCTCTGGGAAGCCTCGCCGGCGGTACCGGTGATCCACACACCGAATTCCTTGAGACGGGCCATGGCCCGGGCCAGATTGGTTACCTGGTAGACCGGCACACTTTCCGCTGCGCCGCAGGCCACCTTGCGCACAGTGGCGTTGAGCGGTGCCGCCTTGTCCTTGGGTACGATCACCCCGTGTGCGCCGGCGGCATCGGCGCTTCTCAGGCAAGCGCCGAAATTGTGCACGTCCGTTACCCCGTCGAGTATCAGCAGCAAGGGGGGCTCAGGACGCTGCCAGGCGCCAAGCTTCAACCACAGGGACTCTTCCCCTTCCACCTGAATAGGCGGACAGAAGGCGATCACGCCTTGATGCGCGGCCGCTTGAGCCAGATCGTCGAGAATTTCTCTGGGCTTCGGTGTTACCCGCACTCCTTGCGCCCGCGCCTGCTCTACCAAGGATAGAAGCCGTGTTGTCGCGGCACTCTCCAGTACCCAGAGTTCGCGCATCGACTGCTTGCGATCCAGCAATGCCTGAACCGCGTGCATACCGAATACGGTATCCCACTCGGGAAAAGGCGTTGCCGCCTTAGAAGCCTGATGCTTATTGGGCCTTGGTTTTCTTGTCCATCGTTTGTCGGGGCGATTTGAAGAAGCCGATTTCATCAGGATTTTTTGCCTTTCGCTGTCGCGGAATCCTTGTTCTTCGGCTTGCGACTCGCTTCGGCCCTGCTCCGCCGCGTTCGTGACTTGCGAGCCTTGGGTTTGCTTGCCTCATTCTCGGCGCCACCCGCCTTGCGCCGCCGTGGTGCTCGTCGCGACTTGGGCTGGTTGCCGACCAGGTCGAAATCGATCTTGCGATCGTTCAGATCCACTCGCGCTACCTGCACCGTGACACCGTCGCCGAGCCGGAAGCTGACGCCGGAGCGCTCGCCCTTGAGACGATGTTTCTCCGCTTCATAGTGGTAATAGTCGGAGGGTAGCGAGGTAACGTGTACCAGACCCTCGACATAGACCTCGTCGAGACGCACGAAGATGCCGAACTGAGTCACCGAGGCGATACTCCCCTCGTAGATTTCCCCCAGCTTGTCGGACATGAACTCGCATTTCAGCCAGTCCTCCACGTCCCGGGTGGCGTCATCCGCCCGCCGCTCGGTCATGGAACAGTGCTCCCCCAGCTCGACCATCTGCTCGAAGGTGTACGGGCACCACTTGCTGGGCGGATCGACCTTGGCATCCTCCGCACGCAATACCGTGGCGGTCTTGCGCGGGCCGCGAATCACCGAGCGAATGGCGCGATGCACCAGCAGATCCGGATAGCGACGTATCGGCGAGGTAAAATGCGCGTAGGCCGCGTAGGCCAGGCCGAAATGGCCGTCGTTCTGCGGCGAGTAGGCCGCCTGATTCATCGAACGCAGCATCACCGTCTGAATGATGTCCGCATCGGGGCGGTCCCTGATCGTCTCGCGCAAGGCCTGGTAGTCCCGGGGCGTCGGCGAATCCCCACCGCCCAGGGACAGCCCCAGCTCGTTCAGGAACAGGCGCAGGTTCTCAAGTTTCTCCGTGGTGGGCGGCTGGTGGACACGGTAAAGCGCCGGCAGATCGTGCTTGTCGAGGAAGCGTGCCGTGGCCACATTGGCCGCCAGCATGCATTCCTCGATGATCTTGTGAGCCTCATTACGATGGCGCGGCACGATGGTCTCGATCTTGCGGTTCTCGTTGAAGACGATCTGGGTCTCGGTGGTCTCGAAGTCGATGGCGCCTCGAGCGCTGCGCGCCTGACGCAACACCAGGTAAAGCTCATGCAGATTCTTGAGACTCGGTACCAGCGCCTGATACTGCTCGCGAAAGATATCGCCCTGCTCCGAGCCATCGTCGAGGATCGCCGCCACCTTGTTATAGGTCAGCCGCGCGTGGGAGCGAAATACCGCTTCACAGAAGTGATAGCGACTAACGGCACCGGACTTGGAAATATTCATCTCACAGACCAGAGCCAGGCGATCCACCTCGGGATTCAGGGAGCACAGGCCGTTGGACAGCACCTCCGGCAGCATCGGCACCACCTGGCCGGGAAAATACACGGAGTTTCCGCGGGTGCGGGCCTCCTCATCCAGGGGGCTGTTCGGACGCACGTAATGGGACACATCGGCGATCGCTACCACCAGCTTCCAGCTGCCGGAGCGAGTCTTCCAGGCACAGACCGCATCGTCGAAATCCTTGGCGGTCTCGTCGTCGATGGTGACCAGAGGCAGATGGCGCAGATCGATACGCTGGGTTTTCTCGTCATCCGCCACTTCCGGGGCGATATGCTTGGTTTGCTCCTCGACTTCCGGGGGGAATTCCGCCGGAATGTCGTGGCTGCGAATGGCGATCTCGATTTCCATGCCGGGATCCATGCGCTCGCCGAGTACTTCGATCACCTCGCCTACCGGCTGCACGCGGACTTCCGGCTGCTTGACGATGCGTACCGACGCCACCTGCCCATCCTTGGCGCCGCCGCTGGCGCTGTTGGGCACCAGCACTTCCTGGGTAATACGCGAGTTCTCCGGGATCAGCACGCCGAATTCCGCGGTATCCTGACGGTAGACGCCTACCAGGGTCTGGGTGTTGCGAGACAGTATCTCGGCGATGGTCGCTTCATCTCGACCTCGTCGATCCCGGCCGCTGACACGCGCCAGCACCAGGTCGCCATGAAAAACCCGGCGCATCTGGCGCGGCGGCAACACCAGGTCCGGCTTCTTGCCATCGTCGCGCTTCAGGAAGCCGAAACCGTCCCGATGGCCAATGACCTTGCCCTTGATCAGATCCAGCTTGTCGATCAGCGCGTAGGCGCCGCGTCGGTTACGCAGTACCTGACCGTCACGCTCCATGGCCGCCAGCCGGCGGCGCACGGCCTCCGCCTTCTCCTCGTCCTCGAGGCCGAGCATGCGGCTCATGTTCTCATGGGTGATGGGCTTGCCGTACTCTTCCAGGCGCGCGATCAGATATTCGCGGCTGGGAACGGGGTTTTCGTACTTGTGGGCTTCTCGTTCTGCATGCGGGTCGTCGCTTAACGTCCAATGAGTCATGCGCGGGTGGTCCTTGAATGAAGAGGCGAGAAAAAGCCCTGACATAAATGAGTATGTAAGTTCATGCGGGCAGTATAGCGTCGCCGAACGCAACTCCCAACTTTCTCATTCTGACTCTCTCAGCCATCCCAACTTCCCAGCTCAACTCATCCGTGAACACAGCGCAGAAAAGCGCCTTATCATGAGCTGGAAGAAAAAATCGCTTCGCGGTGGTTTGCCATATTGCAATATGCCTTGAAAGCGGTATCATGCACCCGCTTGCCCAGGTGGCGGAATTGGTAGACGCGCTAGCTTCAGGTGCTAGTGTCCGTATGGACGTGGAGGTTCAAGTCCTCTCCTGGGCACCATCGATCGATGGCTCGATCCTCGGCATTCACTCTCGAGCGTTGTTCGCAGCAACTCGTATTCGCCCAGGTGGCGGAATTGGTAGACGCGCTAGCTTCAGGTGCTAGTGTCCGTATGGACGTGGAGGTTCAAGTCCTCTCCTGGGCACCATGACAATGTCATCCACGACTCTGTCATGACCCAGCGCGAATACGAGCAAGCAGTCTTGTCGTCACCTCTTTCTTGTCACATCTTCCTTGCGTGTTGCCTTTCGGCTCTCTGGCTCACTCGAAACGGCCGGGCAGTCTCGCCACCTCGGCCAACCCCCAACCGTCGCGCCGAATGCTGCTTTCCAAGGCTAGAGCCTCCGCTTCGCTCAGCGCGGGAAAGAAATCGAGCCCGGTACGCAGCTCCACTTCATCGACACTCACCAGGAAACGATCCAGGGGCTCGTTGCCCTTGACCTCCTGGGGCATGATGAAAGCGAGCACCCGCGGGCTATCGCCCGGCACCAGCACGATCTTGTAGAAGGCTTCGGGGATCTCGACGAAACCGACCCGCTGAAACACGTTGCCTAGAAAATCTCGCGGAAAAATCGGCCCGGTAATGACCTGCAGATTGCCGAAACGTGGCGCGAAGCGGTCCATGATCACTTCTTCCAACCGCTGCCAGAGCCGCCGATTGAGCTCCGGGCGCTGGGGAGTAATATTGCTCATCAAGAAGGTCTGGCGCTGCGCGTCCGATCCGTGAACCGCGGCGATCGCATAGTTGGGCGCCAGATGTCCGCGGTCGAAGCCGCTGTTGGCGTAGCTCTGGGCATCGATGGGCCAAAGCGTGCGCCAGTCCTCCCGAAAATTCGGTCGCGAATCGATATGCACATCCTTCACCGCGTGCAATCGATAACTCACCCAAAGCGCGCTGCCGCGAATGTCCGACCAGCCGAGAACAAAGCCGTCGTTACGCAGGATGCGATGAGCGCTGGTAAGCGTAAACGATTCCCAGGTAGGCACACCCATCCAGCTCAAACGTTCGCGATATTCGATCTCCTGGCTATACCATAAACCACCGCTGACCAAGGTGAAGACCAGCACCACACCGACTCGGCGCAGACCGCGCCGCCATAAACGAGAGACCTGCTTCATCCTTGTGTATCACCAGCCCACGGAGAACATGGTCTCCAAGTCGTGTCGCGAATGTACCTGCATGGCGTTGAGGGTTTCCGTCTCGCGAATGCCTTCCACGAGATTGAGCCGCTCGGTGACCAGCTGGGCCAGGCTTTCGAAATCCCGGGTACGGGCGATGGCGACCAGATCATAGCGGCCGCAGGTCGAGTATACTTCGCTGATCCCCTCGACTTCCGCCAGGCGCTCGGCGACTTGCCTGACCTGTCCTTGATCGGTATTGATCAGAATCACGGCATTTTGCATGGAACTCTCCTTTGCGAACGGTATCTGACAGCAACCCGCGGCAGAGTATATCAGTCTGATGTGTTGCGCGGGTGACCTCTGCCGATCGTCGATTTAATGCCATTCACTCGTCATTCTAGAGATTGATTATTCAAGAAAACCAGCTCTCTGGAATCTGTCTTCTAAGTCGCTGTCATCAATTCTTCCAAGGAGGCGGAAAAAGAAGTGTAATGCTTTGTGTTTCCTTGTATAACGTCCCCCGCTTCTCGAATATGAAACCCTATGGGTTCAGCGAATCCAAGACGATTCGCGAAGGCGCAGACTGAAATTTAATGAGCCAAAGGAAAAAAGACAGCATGGCCGATCAACATCGTCGAGATTTCATTCGCCACGGCTTGCTGGGGCTAGCCGCCCTTCCCTTGAGTACAGGACTGCTGGCGAATTCAGCGCAAGCCGAGGAGCTGCCGCGACTCGATCCGGACAGCCCTCAGGCCAAATCCCTTGGTTACGTGACCAATATCGCCAAGGCCAAGGACAACCCGACCTATCAAGCCGGAGAGCACTGCGCCAACTGCATGTTCTTCAAGCAGGCCAACAACGGCTGCCAGGTGTTTCCTCAGTACAGCGTGGTGCCCGACGGCTGGTGCCAATCCTGGACCAAGCAGGCAGGCTGAACGAGTGTCGACCCGCCGTCTGGCGGGCCGGTGGGGCAAGACAATTTTATCTTGAAGCGACGCTTGCAAGCGACGATCAGGGTTTGTGGCCGTCACTCGGTAAAGGCCATTGATAATGGCGCACTATCTCGCCCCCCTCCCAGGATTCCAGCTTGATCGGAAATCCCCATAGCTGATGAAGATGGCGCATTACCGGATAGACGCTCTTGGCCAAGGGACGCCGGCGATCCTGCACGTGGTGCAGCGTCAAGGAGCGATCGCCACGAATATCCGCGCGATGAATCTGGATATTCGGTTCCCGCACGGATAGCGCGTACTGGGTCGAGAGCGCCTCGCGAATTCTCTGATAGCCGCCTTCGTCGTGAATAGCGTCCACCAGCAGCGTCTCGTCCTGATCGTTGTCGACGATGCTGAACAGCTTCAGGTCGCGAATCACCTTGGGTGAGAGAAACTGCTGGATGAAGGACTCATCCTTGAAATTGCGCATGGCGAAGTGCAGGGTCTCCAGCCAGTCGCTGCCGGCGATATCCTTGAACCACTCGTAATCCTCGCGGGTGGGCGCCTGACAGATACGCTTGATATCGCTGAACATCGCGAATCCCAGCGCGTAAGGGTTGATGCCGTTGTAGTAAGGGCTATCGAAAGGCGGCTGATGGACCACGGAAGTATGCGACTGCAGAAACTCCAGTATCAGGCCTTCGTCCACCAGCCCTTCGTCGAAGAGCCGATTCATCAAGGTGTAGTGCCAGAAACTCGCCCAGCCCTCGTTCATCACCTGAGTCTGGCGCTGGGGATAGAAATACTGGGCCAGCTTGCGCACGATGCGCACGATCTCCCGCTGCCAGGGTGCCAGTAGCGGCGCGTTCTTTTCGATGAAATACAAGAGGTTTTCCTGGGGCTCCGAGGGATAACGCTCGTTCTGACGCAGCCCCAGGGGATCTTCTTCATCGAAATGTGGCGTATCCGGCCGAGCCCCAGGGGGTCGGGGGATGGTACGCCACAGGGTATTGACCTGACTCTGCAGATAGGCCTCGCGCTCTTCCTGGCGCAGCGCTTCATCGGCGGCGGAAAGCGGTGAGGGCCGCTTGTAGCGGTCGACACCGTAATTCTGCAGGGCGTGACAGGCATCCAGCAGCTGTTCCACCGCGCTGACCCCATAGCGCTCCTCGCATTCGGACACGTATTTACGCGCGAACACCAGATAATCGACGATGGAGCCGGCGTCGGTCCAGGTGCGAAACAGATAGTTGCCCTTGAAAAACGAGTTGTGGCCATAGCAGGCGTGGGCCATGACCAGCACCTGCATCATCAGGGTATTCTCTTCCATCAGATAGGCGATGCAGGGGTCGGAATTGATCACCAGTTCGTAGGCCAGGCCCATCTGGCCGCGCCGATAGGCCTGCTCCACGGACAGGAACTGCTTGCCGAAGGACCAGTGATGGTAGCCCACCGGCATGCCGACGCTGGCGTAGGCATCCATCATCTGTTCCGAGGTGATCAGCTCGATCTGGTTGGGATAGGTATCCAGACGATACTCGTCCGCCAGACGAGCGATCTCCCGCTCGTAGTCCGCCAGAACCTCGAAGTTCCAGTCGGACCCGGTGGCGATGGGTTGATGTCGCTTCATGCTGGGTTACTCCCCACTACTGCTGGACACGGCGCTTGAACAGCTCGCGGAACACCGGATAGATATCGCTCCCCTCGACGATCTGGCGCATGGCGAAACGCGAGGAAAAGCGATCCGCGACGGTTTCATATTCTTCCCACAACGCCTGATGCGCGTGAGGGGTAATTTCCACGTAGGTGTAATACTGCAGCCTGGGCATCAGCGACTTGAGCAGCAGCTCGCGGCAGGTGGTGGAATCGTCGTCCCAGTTGTCCCCATCCGAGGCCTGGGCCACATAGAGATTCCACTGGGCCGGCGGGTAGCGGTCGTTGATGATCTCGTCGACCAGGGTCAGGGCGCTGGAGACGATGGTGCCGCCGGTTTCCCGAGAGTAGAAGAACTCCTCCTCGTCCACTTCCTTGGCGGCGGTGTGGTGGCGCACGAACACCAGTTCGACCTTCTCGTAGTTGCGCTCCAGGAACAGATACAGCAACAGGAAGAAGCGCTTGGCAATGTCCTTGTGGGACTGGGTCATCGAGCCGGACACGTCCATCACGCAGAACATCACCGCCTTGTTGGACGGCATCGGCTGATTGGTCATGTTGTTATAGCGCAGGTCGTAGGTGTCGATGAACGGCACCGCTTCCAAGCGCCTCTCCAGCCGGGCAATTTCTTCCTTGAGCTCGCTGATGCGCGCCGGGTTGCGCAATACCGGATCCTTGCGCTCCTCTGCCTCCAAGGCTTCCATGGCCTCCCGCAGGGCACGGCGAATCGGCGCCCGCATGGCGATGCGTCGCGCATGGGCTTCGCGCATGGAACGCACGATATTGATGCGCGACGGCACTCCGTCTCGGCTGATCCCGGCGCGCACCGGGCGTACCTCCTCGAGATCCAACAGCTGCTTGCGCTCCAGATGAGGCAGCTCCAGGCCATCGAAGACGAAATCGAGAAACTCTTCTCGGGTCAGGCTGAAGGCGAATTCATCCATGCCCTCACCCTGATTGGAGGCGCCTTCGCCGCTGCCGCCGCCTCCCCCACCACCGCCTTCCGGGCGACGCAGCCGGTCCCCCTCGACGAACTCCCGATTGCCCGGGCTGATGATGGTGCGCCGGCCTCCCGGTCCATGCTGAAATACCGGCTCGGAGATGTCCCGAGCGGGAATCGACACCTTTTCACCGCGTTCCATGTCGGTGATCGAACGACGATTGACTGCCTCCTCCACGGAACGCTTGATGTGCGTGCGATAGCGGTCGAGAAACCGCTGCCGATTGACCGCACTCTTGTGCTTGGCATTGGCGCGTCGATCGATAAAATAACTCATGCTCACCTCCCGCCATCGCGTTCGATGGGGTTAGGGAATCACGCGGGCGTCACTGGGACTTGCGCACCCGCAGGTACCACTCCGAGAGCAGCCGCACCTGCTTTTCCGTATAGCCGCGCTCGACCATGCGCGCCACGAAGTCCTCGTGCTTGCGCTGGTCCGCGGCGGACGCCTTGGCGTTGAAGGAGATCACCGGCAGCAGCTCTTCCGTATTGGCGAACATCTTCTTCTCGATCACGCCCCGGAGTTTCTCGTAGGACTGCCAGCTTGGATTCATGCCGTTGTTCTGGGCTCGGGCCCGCAGCACGAAGTTGACCACCTCGTGGCGGAAATCCTTGGGATTGGAGATACCCGCGGGCTTCTCGATCTTCTCCAGCTCCTCGTTGAGGGCCTGGCGATTGAACAGCTCGCCGGTTTCCGGATCGCGATACTCCTGATCCTGAATCCAGAAGTCCGCGTAGACCACGTAGCGATCGAAGATGTTCTGGCCGTACTCGCTGTAGGATTCCAGGTAGGCGGTCTGGATCTCCTTGCCGATGAAGTCCACGTAGCGCGGCGCCAGGAATTCCTTGATGAAACGCAGGTAGCGCTCGAAGGTTTCCTTGGGCAGCTGCTCCTGCTCAAGCCGCTGCTCCAGCACGTAAAGCAGGTGCACCGGGTTGGCGGCGATTTCATGAGTGTCGAAGTTGAATACCTTGGAGAGAATCTTGAAGGCGAAACGGGTGGATAGCCCGGACATGCCCTCGTCCACGCCGGCGGCGTCGCGATATTCCTGAATCGACTTGGCCTTGGGATCCGTGTCCTTCAGGTTCTTGCCGTCATAGACTCGCATCTTGGAATAGATGCTGGAATTTTCCGGTTCCTTGAGCCGCGAGAGGATCGAGAACTGGGCCAGCATGCGCAGGGTATCCGGTGCGCAGGGCGCCTGATCCAGGGACGAATGCTCGAGCAGCTTCTGATAGATCTTGACCTCTTCGGTGACCCGCAGGCAGTAAGGCACCTTGACGATGTAGACCCGGTCGAGAAACGCCTCGTTGTTGCGATTGTTGCGGAAGGTCTGCCACTCGCTCTCGTTGGAGTGGGCCAAGACAACGCCGTCGAAAGGGATCGCCCCCATGCCTTCCGTGGGGTTGTAGTTGCCTTCCTGGGTGGCGGTCAGCAGCGGATGCAGCACTTTGATCGGTGCCTTGAACATCTCGACGAATTCCATCAGCCCCTGGTTGGCCTTGCAAAGGCCGCCGGAGAAGCTGTAGGCATCCGGATCGTCCTGGGAGTAGAGTTCGAGCTGGCGAATATCCACCTTGCCTACCAGAGACGAGATATCCTGATTGTTCTCGTCCCCGGGCTCGGTCTTGGAAATGGCGATCTGGTTGAGTCGGGAGGGAAACAGGCGCACCACCCGGAACTGGGAAATGTCGCCGCCGTACTCCTTGAGTCGCTTGGCCGCCCAGGGGGACATCACGCTTTTCAGGTAGCGCCGGGGAATCTTGTATTCCTTCTCGAGCAGTTCGCCGTCCTCTTCCGGCGAGAATAGCCCGAGGGGTGACTCGAATACCGGCGAACCCTTGACCGCGTAGAACGGCACTCGCTCCATCAGCAGTTTGAGGCGTTCCGCCAGAGACGACTTGCCGCCCCCCACCGGGCCCAGCAGATAGAGAATCTGCTTGCGTTCCTCGAGTCCCTGAGCCGCATGACGGAAATAGGAGACGATCTGTTCGATGGCCTCTTCCATGCCGTAGAACTCGGAAAAGGCGGGATAACGGCGGATGACCTTATTGGAGAAAATACGTGACAGCCGAGGATCCCTGGCGGTATCGATCACCTCAGGCTCGCCGATCGCCGAGAGCATACGCTCCGCAGCAGAGGCGTAGGCCGTCGGCTCGTTACGACACAGTTCCAGGTATTCCTGCAGGCTCATTTCTTCCTGCTGTACCCGCTCGTAACGATTTTGCACATGATCGAAAATACTCATTAAAGCCTCCTTAAGCGCAGTGCCGCGGCGATACATGATGTTCTTGAGAACCGGGCTGCGTATCCATCAGGGTAGACAGATCTAGTAAACGGCGGCCGGTCCGACAATTCAACGCTGGCGAAGCCGCGCAACGATCTAAAGCTACTTATGAGAACCTGAAATGCTCGCCAAGGTTCGCTGGAAAGGCGATGTTTTTACTATGGTCTTTCGTCTAAAGCGCTGCCGCCAGCCGGGTTCCCTGGTCGATGGCGCGCTTGGCATCAAGCTCGAGCGCCTTGTCCGCGCCGCCGATAACGTGCACACGTACCTGCGCCTCCTGCAGCGGCATGAGCAGCTCCCGCACGGATTCCTGACCGGCGCAGATCACAATGCTGTCCACCTTGAGACAGCGAGCTTCCCCGTTGATGGATAGATGCAGCCCCTCGTCGTCGATGCGATGATACTCACAGCCGCTCAGGGCTTCGACGCCACGATGCCTGAGTGATAGTCGGTGCACCCAGCCGGTTGACGTACCCAAGCCCTTGCCGGGCTTGCTGGTCTTGCGCTGCAGGAGATACACCTCTCGTGGTACTTCCGGACGCTGCGGCGCCTTCAACCCCCCCGGGCGAGTCATGGCAAGATCCACCCCCCATTCGTCGCACCAGGCGTCGGTCTCCAGGCTCGGATGTCCCGCATGAGTCAAAAGCTCCGCCACGTCGAAACCGATGCCACCGGCGCCAATAATCGCCACACGCTTTCCGACCCGCTGCGGATGCAAAATTGCCTGGGAATAGTCGATCACCTTGGGATGATCGATACCTGGCAGCTCGATTTGACGCGGTCGCACGCCGGTCGCCAGGATCACCACGTCAAAATCCACAAGATGTTCTGGCGTCGCTTCACTATTGAGACGGATATTCACGCCATGCTTGTCGAGCATCACTCGATAGTAGCGCAGGGTCTCATTGAACTCTTCCTTGCCGGGGATGCGCCTAGCGTAGTTGAACTGCCCACCGAGCTCCGCACCGCGCTCGAAGAGCACCACCTGGTGGCCGCGGCTTGCCGCGGTCAGCGCGCTGGCCAGCCCCGCCGGTCCGCCGCCTACCACGGCGACAAGGAGCGGCGCTTTCGCCGGCTCCAGCACCAGTTCAGTCTCGTGACAAGCCTGCGGATTGACCAGGCAGGAAGTCAGCTTGCCCTGAAAGGTGTGGTCCAGGCAGGCCTGATTGCAGGCAATACAGGTGTTGATCTCGTCGGCGCGATTCTCCCGGGCCTTGAGCACCCATTCGGGATCCGCCAGGAAAGGCCGCGCCATGGACACCATGTCCGCATGGCCTTCCGCCAGCACTCGCTCGGCGACCTCCGGCATGTTGATGCGGTTGGTGGTGATCAGGGGAATCGACAGTTCCGCCTTCATTCGTCGAGTCACTTCAACGAACGTCGCCCGGGGCACGCTGGTGACGATGGTCGGCACCCGGGCCTCGTGCCAGCCGATCCCGGTATTGATCAGATCCGCGCCCGCTGCCTCGATGGCGCGGCCTAGGATAAGGATTTCCTCGCGACTGCTGCCGTCTTCCACCAGATCGATCATCGACAGGCGAAAGATGATCAGAAAATTCTCGCCCAAGGCATGGCGAATACGCCGGACGATCTTCACGGCGAGGCGCATGCGATTGTCGAAGGCACCGCCCCACTCGTCCTGGCGGTGATTGGTGCGTCGACAGAGAAACTGGTTGATCAGATAGCCTTCCGAACCCATGACCTCGACGCCGTCGTAGCCTGCTTCTTCTGCAAGTTGCGCACAGCGCACATAGTCCTCGATCTGCTGCTCGACTTCGGAAGAGGTTAGCTCCCGCGGCATGAAGCGATTGATCGGCGCCTGGATTGCCGAGGGTGCCACCAGATCCGGGGAATAGGCATAGCGTCCAGCATGCAGGATCTGCAGACAGATACGGCCTCCTTCCTTATGCACCGCCTCCGCCACCGGGCGGTGCCGGTCCGCTTCCTCCGACGTGGTCAGCTTGGCGGCTCCCTGAAAGACGGCGCCTTCAGGATTGGGCGCGATACCTCCGGTCACAATCAGGCCGACGCCGGCACGCACCCGCTCACGGTAGAAAGCCGCCAACCGGGCGAAGCCATTGGGCGCTTCTTCGAGATTGGTATGCATGGAGCCCATAAGAATGCGATTGGGTAGCGTGATGGCGCCTAAGGACAGGGATCGAAACAGATAGGGGTATTGAGCCACGATGCACCTCGGTCGACGGTCCGACAAGCGAATTCAAACAACCGTATGACACTTGCCTGTACCCCGCAAGCAACGCGCGAGACACGACATGAAGATACCCCGCCAAGAACGATCCTGGCGACAGGAAAGAAAAAAGAGAAATGACGGGAAAGAGAAGAAATAGCGAGGAGAAAAATGGCGGACCGGACGGGACTCGAACCCGCGACCTCCGGCGTGACAGGCCGGCATTCTAACCGACTGAACTACCGGTCCGCTTGGTGGGTGATACTGGACTCGAACCAGTGACCCCCAGCATGTGAAGCTGGTGCTCTAACCGACTGAGCTAATCACCCCAGAGAAAATCAAGCACTATCGATCGATGGCGGACCGGACGGGACTCGAACCCGCGACCTCCGGCGTGACAGGCCGGCATTCTAACCGACTGAACTACCGGTCCTTAATCTACCTGTTATATCCACTACCCTTGAGTGCGGTGGAATCAGGCAATATCGACAATGCAAGACCTAGTGCAGAATACGAAGCTGCGCAAGATGGCGGACCGGACGGGACTCGAACCCGCGACCTCCGGCGTGACAGGCCGGCATTCTAACCGACTGAACTACCGGTCCACTCGTTTCGCGTGCGCGCACTTAGTATATATGGCGCTTCTACGTGATACCTGCCACCGAAAAAAAGATGGTGGGTGGTACTGGGCTCGAACCAGTGACCCCCAGCTTGTAAGGCTGGTGCTCTTCCAACTGAGCTAACCACCCATGGTCACGTGGCGCTGCATTCTACAGCGCCATCGCAAGGTGTCAACATCTTATTGGCCGCTAGCGACAAACGGACGGTTTGCCATTGATGATTTATCCTCGAATTAAGCTGTGACGTGGCACAATGTCGCATTAAAGCGACTTACCCGGCTGATCCATCACCTGAAGTGAACCTATCATCGCTATCGAGAAGTGGCTTGATCCGTCATCTTGCAGATAGTATTCGAGTTCCCGGACAATGTTTCCAGGAGTGTGTCTTGCAAATGATTTCTATTTATCCAGAAATACCATGCCACCTTGTATAGCGCGCGTATTCAGATTGTGCATTCGCTACGCTACAATCAGTCACGAATATTGATCTGGATCATCCATGGGGAGTCGACATCTACACAAGATGACAGTCTCCCGCGCCTCCCCAACACCGCGTTCGATGGGAAATTGATATGAACACTGCATTTGAACATCCGACCTACAATTACAAGGTGGTTCGGCAGTTCGCGATCATGACTGTGGTATGGGGCATCATAGGCATGAGCCTGGGTGTCATCATCGCCGCGCAACTGGTCTGGCCTGAACTCAACCTTGGCTTACCCTGGACCAGTTTCGGTCGTCTGCGACCCTTGCATACCAATGCGGTCATCTTTGCCTTTGGCGGCTCCGCGCTGATTGCTACCTCCTACTACGTGGTGCAGCGAACCTGCCAGACTCGCCTGATATCCGACAAGCTGGCGGCTTTCACCTTCTGGGGCTGGCAAGCGGTTATCGTTTCCGCGATTATTACCCTGCCCATGGGATTCACGACCTCCAAGGAGTACGCGGAACTCGAATGGCCCATCAACATCCTCATCGCCGTAGTATGGGTCAGCTACGCCATCGTGTTTCTTGGCACCATCAAGCAGCGCAGAACTTCCCATATTTATGTCGCCAACTGGTTCTACGCCGCCTTTATCCTGACCATTGCCGTACTGCATATCGTCAACAATCTGGCGATTCCTGTGGGTGCCTTCAAATCCTACTCCATCTATCCCGGCGCCATCGACGCCATGGTCCAGTGGTGGTGGGGTCACAACGCGGTGGGGTTCTTCCTTACCGCGGGCTTCCTGGGCATGATGTATTACTTCGTGCCGAAGCAGGCGGAACGTCCGATCTATTCCTATCGTCTGTCCATCGTGCACTTCTGGGCACTGATCACTACCTACATGTGGGCTGGCGCGCATCACCTTCATTACACCGCCCTGCCCAACTGGGCGCAGTCTTTGGGCATGATCATGTCGATCATCCTGCTGGCGCCTTCCTGGGGCGGCATGATCAACGGCATGATGACCCTGTCCGGCGCCTGGCATAAGCTGCGTACCGATCCCACCTTGCGCTTCCTGGTGGTGGCGCTGTCCTTCTATGGCATGTCCACCTTTGAAGGGCCGATGATGGCGGTCAAGACCGTCAACGCCCTGTCTCACTACACCGACTGGACCATCGGTCACGTTCACGCTGGCGCCCTGGGCTGGGTAGCGATGATCACCATCGGTTCCATGTATCACTTGATTCCGAGGCTGTTCGGTCGCACCGAGATGTACTCCGTCAACCTGATCGGCGTGCACTTCTGGCTAGCCACCATCGGCACCGTGCTGTACATCGCCTCCATGTGGGTCAACGGCATCATGCAGGGCCTGATGTGGCGCGCGGTGAACGCGGACGGCACTCTGATGTACACCTTCGTCGAGGCTTTGGAGGCCAGCCACCCGGGCTACATCGTACGCTGGATCGGCGGTCTGTTCTGGGTAGTCGGCATGCTGATCATGGCATACAACGTCTACATGACTGTCAAGCGCAGTGAAGCCATTCGCGAGCCCATCGCTCAGACAGCTTGATCAACCGGGGAACCTGACACCAATGAGACACGAGATAGTCGAAAAAAACGTTGGCCTGCTCGCCATTCTTATCCTGGTCGTGATCAGTTTCGGGGGACTGGCTGAAATCGTGCCGCTGTTCTTCCAGAAGGAGACCACCACGCCGATCGAAGGACTAAAACCGCTGACGGCACTGGAACTGGAAGGTCGGGACATTTATATCCGCGAAGGCTGCGTGGGCTGTCATTCCCAGATGATTCGTCCGTTCCGTGCCGAAACCGAGCGTTACGGTCACTACAGCGTAGCCGGAGAGTTCGTCTACGATCACCCCTTCCTGTGGGGCTCCAAGCGGACCGGCCCGGACCTGGCTCGGGTCGGCGGACGCTACAGCGATGCCTGGCACCGCGCCCACTTGTACAATCCTCGAGACGTGGTTCCCGAGTCCAAGATGCCGGAATATCCCTGGCTTTTCGCGAACACCCTTGACGGTGAAGGTACTGCCCAGAAGATGAGCGCCATGCGCCACCTAGGCGTGCCCTACACCGATGAGGAGATAGCTGGCGCTAAGCAGCAAGTGCGCGGCCAGCAGGAAATCACCGCTCTGATCGCCTATCTGCAGCAGCTTGGCACCGTACTCAAGGACACGCGCTGATCATGGATCTGGGAACCTTTCGCGGCATTACCACGCTCTTGATCATGATCGCCTTCATCGGCGTCGTGATCTGGGCCTACTCCAAGCGCCGCAAGAAGGATTTCGACGAAGCCGCCAATCTGCCCTTCGCCGACGAAGAAGAACTTCATCCCCGTGACGATCGCCACTCGAATAACGACATCAAATCCCGACATGACAGGGGAGACAGGAACACATGAATAACCTATGGGGCGATTCCCTCTCCGGCTTCTGGAGCGCCTGGATCATCGTCATTACCCTGGGCACCATCAGTTTTTGCTGGTGGCTACTGTTTGCCAACCGCAAGACCGACAAGGTGCCGGACGCGGAAGGCAATGTCGATACCACCGGCCATGCCGCCGATGAAATCGAGGAGTACGACAACCCGCTCCCTCGCTGGTGGTTCATGCTCTATGTGGGCACCTGCGTTTTTGCAGTTGCGTATCTGCTACTCTACCCGGGCCTCGGCAACTACCTTGGAGTACTAGGCTGGACCCAGGAATCCCAGTGGGAAGACGAGGTGCAGGTCGCTCAGGAGCGCTATGCGCCGATCTTCGACAAGTACAACGCGGTGCCGATTCCTGAGCTGGCCCAGGACACAGAAGCCATGCAGGTGGCGGAGCGCATCTATCTCAACAACTGCGCCCTCTGCCATGGCTCCAACGCCCAGGGCGGCTACGGCTTCCCGAATCTGACGGATGATTCCTGGCTGTATGGCGGAAGCCCCGAGGATATCGTGGCGACTCTCAACAACGGTCGCAATGGCCTGATGCCTTCCTGGCAACAATTGGGTGATGCCAATATTCAAAATGTCACCCAGTACGTGCTGTCGCTCTCCGGCCTGGACCATGACGAACAGGCGGCGGGTCAGGGGGAATCGATCTTTCAGGCTTCCTGTGTGGCTTGTCATGGTCCAGAGGGCAAGGGCAACCAGGCGATCGGCGCGCCCAACTTGACGGATGACTACTGGCTGTATCGCCAGCCCGGTCAGTCGGTGGAAGACTCGATACTGCATACCCTGCGCAATGGACGTAATGGCCACATGCCCGCCCAGGCTGCCTATATCGGCGACAACAAGGTTCATCTGGTAGCAGCCTATGTCTACAGCCTTTCTCAGTAAGCGATAAAACCGACGGGGGCGGCGCCCTGTGTGACTTGGGGCCGCACCCATTCTTCCCTTCTACCGTAGTTGATATAATTTCCGCATTTCTCCTTCGTCAGCTTGTCGAGTCGTCAACACGACTAGACTCGTATTTTCATGGTGATGCCATGTCCGACAAGATTCCCGTACGCGACATTTCCACCGACCCGGCGGTCGGCCAGCACGATCCGGATACCGCTACCGTCACGCAGGAAATGTATGCTAAGCGTAAGCATATCTACGTGCGCGAAATACATGGCCTTTTTCAGCGGGTGAGGCGCAGCGCCAACTGGGTATTGATGGCGTTGTATTTCATCATTCCCTGGATCTATGTCGACGGTCGCCCGCTGGTGCTATTCGACCTTCCGGCACGAGAATTCCATATTTTCGGCGCGACCTTCTATCCCCAGGAATTCGTGCTGCTTTCCTGGCTGCTGATCATCTGTGCTTTCGGGCTTTTCCTCATCACTGTCTTCGCAGGGCGCGTATGGTGCGGCTACACCTGCCCGCAGAGCGTCTGGACCTGGCTGTATATCTGGGTCGAGCAGATCACCGAGGGACGGCGTAACAAGCGTATCAAGCTCGACAAGCAGCCCATGAGCTTCGACAAGTTTCGGCGCAAGCTCGCCAAGCATGTTATCTGGCTCCTCATTGCCTTCGCTACCGGCCTGGCCTTCGTGGGTTACTTCACGCCGGTTCGCAGTCTGGCGCTGGACTTTGTCACCTTGAGCGTAGGCGGTTGGGCGTTGTTCTGGGTGGGTTTCTTCACTCTGTTCACCTATCTCAACGCCGGCTGGCTGCGAGAGCAGGTATGCATCTACATGTGCCCCTACGCGCGTTTTCAATCGGTGATGTTCGACCGCGACACCTTGATCGTTTCCTACGATGCTGCCCGGGGCGAGCCGCGGGGTGCCCGCAAGAAAAGTCTCGACCATCGTGCTGCAGGGCTAGGTGACTGCATCGACTGCGAACTCTGCGTGCAGGTCTGCCCCACCGGCATCGATATCCGTCAGGGATTGCAGTATGAATGCATCACCTGCGCCGCCTGTATCGATGCCTGTGATAACGTGATGGACCGCATGGGTTACCCGCGCGGGTTGATCCGCTATACCACGGAACGGGCTTTGGAAGGCGGCAAGACGCATATCCTGCGCCCGCGCCTGATCGGTTATCTTGTCGCCCTGCTGGTCATGGTCGGCCTGTTCGCCTGGGCGGTGACAGACCGTAGCACCCTAGAATTCGATATCGATCGCAACCGCAACCAGCTTTATCAAATGACTCAGGAAGGTCGTATCAGCAATGTCTACACCCTGAACGTGCGCAACCTGGACAATCAGGATCATACTTACCGCATCATCCTCGACGGTCTGCCGGGTATTACCCTAGTAGGCAATGACGAAGTCAGCGTAAAGGCCGGCGGCAGCACTCTGCACACGATTCAAGCTGTGGTCGACTTGGAAGCAATAGAACGTCCCAGCCATGAGATCGCGATTTCCCTGCAGGCTGTTGGCGACGACTCGATCAGCGAGCAGCGTGAAGCACGCTTCATCGGACAACTCAGAGAATGACCTCAATGCCTCAAATCGTTCGCCCCTGGTACAAGGAGCCCTGGCCCTGGATGATGCTGGGCGTGCTGGGCTCCTCGGTAATCTTTGGTATCACCTATCTTGTCATGTCCATCGTTACCTTCGATGGCATGGTCGAAGACGACTATTACAAGGAAGGCCTGGCCATCAACCAGGTGCTTGAAAAGGATCATCGTGCCGCTGCTCTCGGTCTTTCCGCGGACCTGCGCATCGATGACTTGACCGGCGACATCAGCCTGGAACTGCGAGGCACCGTTCCCGGTACCGAGGCGCAGCATCGAGAGATACGGCCGCAGCAACTGGCCCTAGCACTGATCTTTCCCGCTCAGGACGGTCGCGACCACACGCTGATTCTGGAGCGAGTCCGCGACAATCACTACGTAGGCCAGGCGCCACGTCAGCTCAAGTACCGCTGGTATCTGCAACTGACCCCGAATGTTGCCGACGCGAACTGGCGCCTGACCGGCGAAACGCGCTTTCCATCCCAGGAACCGATCAGCTTGAAGCCGGGCAATCAGGCCAAGGGCTGAAGGCCATGAACGAGTTGCGGGAGCCGGTTTCCCAGTGCCGGGAATGCTATCACTGTGGTTACCCGGTGCCGGAGAACGCGCCTTGGAAAATTCGCCTCGAGGACGGCGAACATCCGCTTTGCTGTCCGGGCTGTGAGGCGGTCGCCCATGCCATCGTCGAGGGTGGACTGGCCAGTTATTATCGTTTTCGCACCCAGCTTCCGGAACGCCCGGAGGATATGGACGCGGCGCGAATCGACACCTGGACGGTATACGACGACCCGGACCTGCAACAGGAGTTCGTTCACCAGCAGGATGACGGCAATATTGTCACCCTGGCAGTGGAAGGCATCACCTGCGCCGCCTGCGCCTGGCTGATCGAGCATCGTCTCAACGCTCTTGCCGGTGTCGCTTCCAGCGCGGTCAATCTGACTCATCACCGCCTGCGAGTGGCCTGGGATCCACAGCAGCTCGCCCTGTCACGGATCCTCGCGGAACTGGCGGCGATCGGCTATCCCGCCCAGCCCTATGAGCCAGATCAGGTCCAGGCACGTCTCAAGCACGACGAGCGCATGGCCATCCGCCGCCTGATCGTCGCTGCGGTGGCGATGATGCAGGTCATGATGTTCTCCATCCCCATGTACATGAGCGAACCCGGGGAGATATCGCCGGGCTTCATTGCCCTGTTCCACTGGTTGTCTTTCGCTCTGGCGACCCCGGTGGTGCTGTTTTCCGCCCTGCCCTTTTTTCGCAACGCCTGGCGCGATCTGAAAACGCGCACGCTTGGCATGGATGTGCCGGTGTCGCTGGCCATTGGTGGCGCCTACCTGGCCAGCGGCTACGCGGTGATTGGCGGCCATGGCGAGACCTACTTCGACTCCGTAGCGATGTTCACCTTCTTTCTGCTGTTCGGACGCTATATCGAAATGCGCGCCAGACGCCGCAACGGCCAGAGCGGTAATGCTCTGATCAAGGCCTTACCCATGTCCGCCCTGCGGCTGGAAGAAGACGGTCGAGAACGCGCAATTCCATCCAATCGACTCGCTCCCGAGGATCGGATTCTGGTCAAGCCGGGTCACAGCGTTCCTGCGGATGGCATCATCGAGGAGGGTCGGTCGAGTCTCGACGAGGCCATGCTGACCGGCGAGCCGACCCCGGTGCCGCGAGGGCCCGGTGAGCGGGTCACCGGCGGAAGCCACAATGTAGAGAGTCCGCTGATCGTTCGCGTGACCCATGCGGGGGCGCAGTCCCGGGCCGCGGGCATTCTCGATCTGTCGGATCGCGCCTTCAGCAGTCGTCCGCGGATTGCCGACCTGGCATCGCGAACCGCCCATTACTTCGTCATCGCGCTGCTGCTGATAAGTACCTTGGTGGCGATAGCCTGGAGTCAGATCGACCCGTCTCGGGTCCTCTGGGTCACGCTGTCCCTGCTGGTGGTGACCTGCCCCTGCGCCTTGGCCCTGGCCACTCCCACCGCCTTGACCGCCGGTCATGGCCAGCTGCGCCGCCGCGGCGTGCTGATCACTCGGGCGCATGCTATCGAAACCCTGGCCCAGCTTGATCGCGTGATCTTCGACAAGACCGGCACCTTGACCCAGGGTCGCATGACCCTGGACGCGACCCACGCCCTGGCAGGCTTGAGTGTGGATCAGGCCCGCAGCCTGGCGGCGGCGCTCGAGGCCCACTCGGAGCATCCTATCGCCCGGGCCTTTCATCCTTATCGCCAGCCACAGTACAAGGCGAGCCAGGTCGTCAGCCGCCCCGGCCTGGGGCTGGAAGGCTATCTGGACGGCCGGCGCTGGCGACTCGGCAAGCCGGATTTCGCCGCGCCGGCGCGCAGCGTTTCTCCACCGGACGACGGCACCTGGCTGCTGCTGGCAGAGGAAGGCACACCCCGGGCCTGGTTCAGCCTGCGAGACGCCTTGCGTGACGATGCCGATATAACCGTGGACGCGCTCAAGGCAATGGGGCTGAAAGTCGAGCTGCTTTCCGGTGACGGGGAAGCGAAGGTCGCAGCGCTCGCCCGGGAGCTCGGCATCGCTCAATGGCGCGCCGGCGCCAGCCCGGAGGACAAGCTCTCGCGCATCAAGACGCTACAGGCGGCGGGGGAAAAAGTCGCCATGGTCGGCGACGGCATCAACGACGTGCCGGTGCTCGCCGGAGCGGACGTGGCCATCGCCATGAACGGCGCCACGGACCTGGCCCGCACCAGCGCGGACGCAGTACTGTTGAGCCCGCATCTCAGCCGAGTTGCCGAGGCGATCGAGCTTAGTCGCGCCACCCGGCGCGTCATACGACAGAATCTGGTCTGGGCGCTTTGCTACAATCTGATCGCCCTGCCTCTGGCCGCCTGCGGCCTGATACCGCCCTGGGCAGCGGCCCTGGGCATGTCCGCCAGCTCGCTTATCGTGGTGGGCAACGCGCTGCGCTTGGGCCGTGGAAGGACGACGCGGCCTGTCCATCCAGGCGTCAGTACAAGCGTGGAGCCTGCATGAGCATTCTCTATCTATTGATTCCACTTTCCTTGATCCTGCTGAGCCTGGCGGTCTGGGCATTCTTCTGGGCGGTCAAGCATGACCAGTTCGAAGACTTGGAAGGCCCGGCCCACCAGATTCTTTTCGATGATGAGGAGCAGGACTTCACCGAAGAGGAACGCCTGCGCCGCGCCGACGCGCGCCGCCAGACGAAAGATTCCAACGTGAAGCGCGACGATTGAGCCATGAATCCTACCGGACTCGATCTCCCACCGCTGCTGGCAGCCTTTGTTTTTGGCCTGCTCGGCGGCGCGCACTGCATCGGCATGTGCGGTGGCATCATGAGCGCCCTGACTTTCGCGGTTCCTCCCAGCATGCGCCATCCGGCAAGGCTGGGCGGTCTGCTGCTGGGCTACAATCTGGGGCGCATCGCGAGCTACATGATCGCCGGCGCCCTGGTGGCCGGGCTCGGCACCCTGCTTGGCGGCCTGACTCTGGAAATACGCCTGGCGCTGCAGGTGTTCGCCGCCATCATGCTGATCCTGATGGCGCTGTATATCGCCAACTGGTGGAGGGGGCTGCTCAAGATCGAGGCCCTGGGCCGTCGCCTGTGGAAATACCTGGAACCCTTGGGACGGAGCCTGATGCCGGTGGTCAAGGTGCCCCAGGCCGTGGCGCTGGGGGCGGTCTGGGGCTGGCTGCCCTGCGGGCTGGTCTATTCCATGCTGACCTGGAGCCTGGCCATCGCCGAGCCGTGGCGCGGCGCCGCGCTGATGGGCGCCTTCGGCCTGGGTACCCTGCCCGCCCTGCTGGCCACCGGGCTCGCCGCTCGCCGTCTGAGCCAGCTTATTCGCCATCCGGCTACCTGCAGCCTGGCGGCACTATTGATCATCGCCTTTGCCCTGTGGCAGCTCTGGGAAGTCACCGGCATGCTAGCGACAAAAGGTCATCATGCAATGACTTGACCTGGGGCAAGAAAAATGATCAAGCACAAGGCTAGGATAAAAGTCCGACAGCTTTTACCATCGCATGGTGTGCCATCATGTCCTGCATAGCGCAAGCATTGCGCCCCAATCGCAAAACACCAGACCGGGTCATGCCAGACCGGGTCACGCCAGACCGGGGCGCCGCTCTATTTCATTCCGAGCCTGCCGCTGATCAAACGCATCAAGATGCCTTCCTTGCCGCGCTGTCCCGCCATGGCGTCTCGAACCGGGATCTGGCGCTGCGGATCAACATTCCCTTTCATCACCCGCCTTTCTATCGTAGAGGCTCGCGAACCAGAAACTCATGGGAAGATTGCCGCGCGGAAACCTATCTTGCCTGGCTCGAGCGAGAGATGACCCTGCTGGCCGCACATCTGGGCAAATCGAGCAACATCAATCGGCTGGTCTGGAAAGGCGCGCCGGCAAGCTACTTTTCCCTGGGTCAGATGAGCGAGCTATTCGATTCTCTTCACACTCGCTTCGGGATGAGCTCGCTGGCGGGGCGGGACTACGCTATCGATATCGCTCCGCAGGACACCAGCGTTCTTACGCTTCGCCACCTCCAGGCTCTGGGCTTCAACCACCTGCGCCTCAAGGTACGCGGCGACGCCTTTCAATGGTCTCCCGGGCAGTTTCGGACGAGCCCCAGAATTCTTGTCGAAACGTTGATGGAAGAAGCGAGGCGCCTGAGCTTTCATCGCTTGAGCCTGGACTTCCAATACGCCACCCCTGGCCAAACCCTTCAAGGGCTTTCCGAAGCATTGGGTCAGGTCATCGATCTGTCTCCCCGCCATCTTTTCTTGAAGAAGTGTCTCGACACGCCGGACAAGCGGTTCGACAGTGATTCGGGTACGTCCAGCAGTAAAACGTCAGAGACACACACGCCGCACGCCTTGTATCAGTTGGCTAATGAGATGCTGCTCGCCGCCGGCTATGTACGCCTGGATAGCCACCGCTATGTATTAACATCGGAAGCAGGCATGCTTCACCTGCGCGAACTCGCCCCCGGCATCGATCAGGACATACTTGGCCTGGGGCTAGGCGCCATCAGCCGTATCGCGGGGCGGCGAATAAAAACCACGGAGCATCTCGCGGTCTATGTCGCCGCGCTGGAGACGGGCCGTCTGGCCTTTACCGAGGATTACGACGCCGTGAAGGCGGAATGATAGTCGCGACGACGTGGCCGCGGGGCTTGCCCAGATTATTCTCTCCGTCATACTATGACCAGGATCAATACTAGGAGAGATTCATGGCGGACACCGCTCTTGCCACGCACCGCTCTCGTCTACTTGAGACTCGCTGTCAGACCTGCAGTCTGAGTTCCCTCTGCCTACCCCTGGCCCTGGAACTGGACGACATCGATCGCTTCGATGCCATCGTCAGACGACGCGCGCCGCTCAAGAAAGGTGAAGCCCTGGTACGCCAGCATGCTCCATTCTCAAACGTTTTCGCGGTACGCTCCGGCAGTCTCAAGCAAGTGTCCAGTGAAAGCGGCGGCGACGATCAGCTCACCAACTTCTACCTGCCGAGCGAACTGGTGGGGCTGGATGGTATCGACGAAGAGCGTTACCCGGGCAATATCATTGCTCTGGAAACCACGACCGTATGTGAAATTCCTTTTGACCGGCTCGATGCCCTGTCCGAGCGTATCCCGGGCCTTCGTACCCAGCTGTTTCGCAGCATGAGCAAGGAAATACGCGACGATCGCCAGATGTTGCGTCTGCTGTCACGCAAGACCGCGGATGAACGGCTGGCGAGCTTTCTCTCCAGTCTTTCCGCCCGTTTCAGACGTCGCGGCTATTCCGCCTACAGTTTCCGGCTTTCCATGTCCCGCGCGGATATCGGCAACTATCTGGGGCTAGCGGTGGAAACCGTCAGTCGTATTCTGGGGCGCTTCCAAGAACAGCAACTGGTGGCGGTTTCCGGTCGTGAGGTCAATATTCTCGATCTCGAAGCCCTGGAGGCCCTGTCGGAAGGTGAAGTCCATGGCTGAATAAAATCGCCTGTGTAAAAACAAGCTTCAAGAGAAACGCCACTCTCACAGTGGCGTTTTCGTTTTGTCAACGAGATTGACGCGTCGACCTCAAACCTCTCGACCCAGATCAAAGGCGGAGATACGGTTGGCCATCAGCGTCTCGCGCTTTTCCTCCAGCCCATGGAAATCGAACAGATCCCGATCGGCGAGCTGCGAGGGAGCGATATTGGTCACCGCCTTGAACATGGTTTCCAGCCGCCCGGGATGTTTGGCGTCCCATTCGTTGAGCATTTCCTTGACTACCTGGCGCTGCAGGTTGGGCTGGGAGCCGCACAGGTTGCAGGGAATGATCGGAAAGGCCATCCGGCGAGAGAACTCGGCGATATCTGCCTCGCGACAGTAGGCCAGAGGCCGAATGACGATATTCTTGCCATCGTCAGAAAGCAGCTTTGGCGGCATTGCCTTCAGAGAGCCGCCAAAGAACATGTTGAGAAACAGGGTTTCGAGAATGTCCTCCCGGTGGTGACCCAGGGCGATCTTGGTGGCACCGATTTCCTCGGCGAAGCCATACAATGAGCCTCGACGCAGCCGGGAACAGAGAGCACAGGTGGTCTTGCCTTCCGGCGTCTTTTCCTTGACCACGGAGTAGGTATCCCGCTCCAGGATATGATATTCCACGCCGACGCCGTCCAGGTATTCCGGCAGCACGTGCTCGGGAAACCCAGGCTGCTTCTGATCGAGATTGACCGCCACCAGAGAAAAGTCCACCGGTGCGTTGCGCTGCAGATTGCGCAGAATCTCGAGTAGCGTGTAGGAATCCTTGCCCCCGGAAAGACACACCATGACCCGGTCACCTTCTCGAATCATGTCATAGTCGATGATGGCATTGCCCACCTGCCGACGCAGACGCTTGTGCAGCTTGTTGAATTCGTGTTTTTGTCGGGCAGCGACCTGTTTGACGGCCTGCTGGCTTGATACATCATCGCCGATGGTCGAGAGCTGAGAGGACAAAATCGTATCTGACATGAGGGGACGCGGGGCGGACTCGAAATAAGGGTAAAGAACGGTAAGGCGCAATGGTATCACCGCACGCCTACTCTCGCCCAGCAGATCGCCGCTAGAGAATCTCCAGCATATTCAGATAGCGCAGCACCACACCCAAGAGCATCAAGACGATGCCGCTACGTTGCAAGCGAAACTCCGATGCGGAAAGCGACAGGCGCCGCGCCCAGAACATCAGCACACCGCGTACGTCCTGGGTGCGACGAACATAGCGGCCATAGGCGATCAACACGATCGCAAAGCCCAGGAGCAACAGCAGATTCTCCAGCCAGACCATCATGACAAAAACTCCTTGCTCGATACTTTATGGGTGGGAGCAGCAAGCCTTGCAAGACTCGGCGATCTATCCTCACGGGCCAGGCGCAGATGCAGCAATCCGGCGCCCATCGCGTTGCCGAGCGGACTACGTTGAATCAACGGGATATCGAGGGACCGGCAGGCGGCTTTGAAACACGGGGCAGGTTCCGGCGGAGAATAGGCGCAACGCTGGCGCTGAGCGTAACGCTTTGCCACATCGAGTCGAGCATTGGGCAGCTCGAAATCGAATTCCGCGCGCAGATAGCGGTTGAGTATCATCAGATCGAAATCGATGCCCCAACTCACCAGCGGGCGATTGCCGACGAACTCCAGAAAGTGCTGCAAGGCATCGCGTCGTTCTATTCCATTTTCCAGATCGATGCGACGCAAGCCGTGAAAACGGATTGAATTTCCCGCCAGACTTGCCGGAGGCGTCAAGCGCAGCTCCAGAGCATCGCTGACCAGCAGCCGTGCGTCCCGCAGCTTGATCGCGCCGATCGCCACCAACTCCGCACTGCGCGGGTCAGGGCCGGTGGTTTCACAATCGATGGCCACCAGCTCATTGCCAGTATAAGGGTTGAACAGCCACCCATAATAGCCGTCCGACTGGCGCCGTCGATCGACGATTCGCCGCCATGTCTTGAACACGTCTTGCCCTCGCAAAGTCAATATTCCAGGTGAAAGCGCTGGGACAGGCGCTGCTTGAACTCCTTGACGATGTGCAAGGCTTCCCGCAGCAGATCACGCTCCAGGGAAGACAACTGCTGCACCACCACCCGATTGGTATCGTCTTTTTCGGCCACGGGTTGTTCCAGCCGCTCCAGTTGCTGCTTTAGCCGCAGCTCGGTGAACAGAGACAGCGCCTCGCCCAGATCCTCGGCGGCGCCTTCCTCGAGATGACCGCCCGCCGCCAGTTGATCCAGGCGCTCGAGGGTGGAAGTCGCGGTGATACGCTCTTTCAGGGCCAGGGCACGCACCCCATGCACGATGGGGAAAATACCGCCCTTCTTGATATCGATGCCATGCTGAGGCTTCTTCAAGGAGCCGAACAGGGTCAAGGGCGTGGAAAAGTGCAGCGCCGCTCGCGCGAAATGTGATAACAAAAGATCGTCCTTGGCACAGCGTTCGAACAGCCCCTCCTTGACTTCATCCAGCAAGCGCGGATCTCCCGCCACCGCCTTGGCATCCAGCAGGATGGCCAGATTCATCAGACTATCGCCGTCCCGGGTATCCGCCCAGCGCGCGACTCGCTTTCGCCAGCGTGACGTGTCACCGGTCCAGTCCGGATTGGATACCATGATGTTGCCGGGGCAAGGCGGGTACCCCAGACGTATCAGCACCTCGGTAAATTCGTTCATGGCCTGAGCGCAACCCGGCCAGTGCGCATCGTTCGGCAGGATCAGGCCGTTATCCTGATCCGTCTTGAGGATTTGTTCACCGCGTCCTTCACTCCCCATCACGATCAGACAGCTATTGTCCTGCTGGCGCGTATCGATGGTGAAATGCCAGGCCTTGGCTATGATGCGCTCGTTGAGCGCCGCCAGCAGACTCATGACAAAGCGCAGCTTGACGCCCTGAGCCATCAGGGCCTGAATCAGTTCCGGCGTTCTGGCGCTGGCATCGATCAGTTCCTCCAGGCTGGCGGCCTGTTCGATCTGCAGGCTGACCACATGGCTGCGGCTGGAAAAATAGCTCAACACATCCGTCAACTCCACCACGCCCACCGCTGCGTCGTTCTCGATCACCACTACCCGAGCCACCTTGTGCCGGGTCATTGCCACCAAGGCTTCAAACAGGTATTGATCTCGCCGGGCGGTGATCAGCGTGAAATTCGCGATGTCGACGACCGGCTGTTGCTGAGGAAGCTCTTGTATCACCAGCGCGTTGAGCAGATCCGTCTTGGTCACCATGCCAAAGCCTTGACCGGCGTTCACCAGCAGGCTATCCGCGTGACTGTCGTTGAGCGTATGCGCCGCGCCCGCGATACTGGTGTCCGCGGCGACCAGCAGCGGAGCCCGCATGCAGTCCTCGACCCGCGCCAGCATGAAACCCGCCATGTGAACACCGCTTTGAGTACGTTGCTCGGTCAACTGCCGGGCCTTCTGAGCCAGGCGCTGCTGGAAGAATTCCGCGAAGGCGGGATAGTCATCACGAAGCTGCTGAAACAGCGCCTTGGGCAACAGATAGCACAGACTTTCCTGCTCCGCCTTGAATCGGTAACGGCTCGTGCCGTTGAGAATAGCGATGGCGCCGAACAGGTCACCGGCGGTGTAGTGACCGATACGCGCATTGCTGTCTTGCTTGCTGGAATCCAGCTCCGCGACTTCGCCCTTGTAAACCAGAAAGACGAACTCGCCGGGCTGACCGGCGTCGAGCAGGGTCTCCCCCTGATCGAAGTAGGCCAGGTCGATGCCGTTTCTTACCCGTTCGCGTCCTTGCTCGTCGAGCAAGTTGAAAGGGGACTGCGAGAGATCGACATCGACCATGGTTAACATCTCCAAGCGGGCCTGATGGCCCGCTTTCGCTCATGGGCTGGTGGATGAGTTAATGAGCATGGGCCTGACCCGCACCCCGGGGCACCCGCACGCTTTCGACCAGTTCCTGCACGTGGACTGGCGGCGCTGCAGTCATTCGGGAAACCGCGAAGGCCACGACGAAGTGCAGCAGCATGCCCAGGGTACCGATCCCTTCCGGAGAAATGCCGAACCACCAGATGGACGGATCGGTATTGATGAACTTGGTGTACACGATGTAGCTGAAAGTGAACACCAGGCCCAGCACCATGCCACTGATCGCCCCTTCTCGGTTCATGCGCTTGTCGAAGATCCCCAGCAGAATCGCCGGGAAGAACGAGGCCGCCGCGAGCCCGAAGGCGAAGGCCACCACCTGGGCCACGAAGCCCGGCGGATTGATGCCGAAGTAGCCAGCCACCACCACCGCCACTGCCGCCGCGATTCGCGCCGCCAGCAGTTCGCCCTTGTCGGAGATATCCGGTTTGATCTGCTTCTTGAGCAGGTCGTGGGAGATCGCCGAGGAAATTACCAGGAGCAGCCCTGCCGCGGTGGAAAGCGCCGCCGCCACCCCACCGGCGGCCATCAGTGCCACCACCCAGGCGGGCAAACCACCGATTTCCGGGTTGGCCAGTACGATGATGTCCCGATCGATGTACACCTCGCTGGTATTGTCCGTGGGCGGGTTGGTCACGATACGCTGGCCGTACTCGCCGGAGGACTCCTCATCCAGCAGCCCTGACTTGAACTCCGGCTTGCCGACGAAGGGATCTCCCGGCCCCATCTGGACCTGGCCATCGTCGTTCTTGTCCAGCCAGCCGATCAGGCCCACGCCTTCCCAGTTGTAGAACCATTCCGGCAATTCCTGATAGGCGGTATCGCTGACGGACTGGATGATGTTGGTCCGCGCGAACACCCCTACCGCCGGCGCCGTGGTATACAAGAGCGCGATGAAGAACAGTGCCCAGCCGGCGCTGGTGCGCGCATCCCGTACCCGGGGCACGGTGAAGAAGCGCACGATAACGTGAGGCAGCCCGGCGGTGCCGCACATCAGGGCCGCGGTGATGAAGAAGACGTTGATCTTGGGCATGCTGCCATCCGTGTAGGCAGTAAAGCCCAGCTCCGTCAGCAAACCGTCCAGACGATCGAGAATATACACCCCGGTGTCGTTGCCTGCCGCATCCACATAGGTGGCGCCCAGGCCGGTCTGAGGCAGGATATGCCCGGTCATCATGATCGACAGGAACACCGCCGGCACCAGGAAGGCGGTGATCAAGACGCAGTACTGGGCCACCTGGGTATAGGTGATGCCCTTCATGCCGCCAAGTACCGCGTAGAAGAAAACGATCGCCATGCCGATGACCACGCCGACCTCGACTTCCACCTCGAGGAAGCGCGCGAAGACGATACCGGTACCGCGCATCTGTCCCGCTACGTAGGTGAAGGAGACGAAGATGACACAGATCACTGCCACGGAGCGCGCGATATTGGAGTAGTAACGCTCGCCGATGAAATCCGGCACGGTAAACTTGCCGAACTTGCGCAAGTAGGGCGCAAGCAGCATGGCCAGCATCACGTAGCCACCGGTCCAGCCCATCAGATAGACCGAGGCGTCATAGCCCAGGTAGGCGATCATGCCTGCCATGGAAATGAACGAGGCCGCGGACATCCAGTCCGCCGCCGTGGCCATGCCGTTGGCCATTGGCGGCACGCCGCCCCCGGCGACATAGAAATCCTTGGTGGAACCGGCCCGCGACCAGATCGCGATACCGATATAGAGGACGAAAGAGCCGCCCACGAAAAGGTAGGTAAGCAGTTGCACATCCATAAAAGGGAATCCCCCGATCGCGTTATAGTGTCTTGTTATTCATGCACATCGAATTCTTCATCGATCTTGTTCATCTTGTAGGCATAGAAGATGATCAGTCCGAGGAAGACGTAGATGGCGCCTTGCTGAGCGAACCAGAACCCCAGCTTGAAACCGAAGAAGCGTATGTTGTTGAGCGGCTCGACCAGCAGAATGGCAAAGCCGTAGGACACGATGAACCAGACGGCCAGACAGCCGAGGATCAGGCGAATATTGCGTTTCCAATAGGCTTGAGGGCTTTTGTCTTGCATGGGGCAAAGCTCCTGTTTGTTGTTGTCGCGGTAACTTTCGGTGATGGAAAAAGGCAAAAACCACTCAAATCCTAGCCAAGCCGCTTCCTGGACGGCAGAAGGACTTTAGTCGCAGCATGGAGGCGCCTTCAAAACATCCAAAAAAATCCCAAAAAAAACAAATGCTTGTATCAAACAGCGAAGATATTAACCCTTCGTATATCACGACCAAGGTGCAACGGAAAACCTCTCGGCACGCGACAAAAACCTTGCGTCGATTTCGATACCCTTCGCGTCAATGACGCTACAATCGGGCTGATAAAAATTAGCCGATACAGACGGATCGCTATTGTAAAGCGCCAAGTATCGTGACCGGGTTCTCGGGGAGTCGACATGTTTCAGGGCTGGCTATTGATCGGCATATCGCTTGCGTATATCGCCATACTGTTCCTCATTGCCTGGCATGGAGATCGTCGCGCGCTCAAGCATGGACCGAGCCAGCGGCGCCCGATCATCTATAGTCTGGCCTTGGCGATCTACTGCACCTCCTGGACCTACTATGGCGCCGTGGGCGAGGCCGCCACCTCCGGCTGGTCCTTCGCCAGCATCTTCGTTGGCCCGCTGCTGACTTTCCTGCTGTTCTGGCCGGTGCTGGCCAAGCTGGTTCGCGTGGCCAAGCACCAGAACATAACCTCGATCGCGGATTTCATCGCGTCCCGTTACGGCAAGACCCAGCCCCTGGCGGTTTTCGCCAGCCTGGTGGCCCTGATTGGCGCCCTGCCCTATCTAGCGCTGCAGCTCAAGGCGGTTTCCTCGAGCTTCACGGTACTTACCGCCGACACGGACCTGGCTCGCGCACCGCTTTTCGAAGACACCGCGTTTTACGTCGCCGTACTGATGGCGTTGTTCGCAATTCTTTTCGGCACTCGTCACACGGATGCCACGGAGCATCACGAGGGTCTCGTTCAGGCCATCGCCTTCGAATCCCTGGTCAAGCTCGGTGCCTTCCTGATCCTGGGCATCTACGTGACCTGGGGCATGTTCGACGGCCTGGGGGATATCCTCGCCCGGGCGGACGATCAGCTCGAACTTCAGCGCCAGCTGGCCAGCCAGGATTTCGGCCACAGCTTCTGGGCGCAGACCTTGCTTGCGATGCTGGCGATCTTCTGTCTGCCGCGCCAGTTTCACGTCATGGTGGTGGAGAACACTCATCAGGATGACGCCCGATGCGCTCGCTGGCTGTTCCCGCTATATCTGGTGACCATCGGCTTCTTCGTGCTGCCCCTGGCGGCGGCGGGTCTGACCCTGTTTTCCGGCAGCGGCATCGAACCGGATGCCTTCGTGCTGGCGCTGCCCATGGCCGCCGACCAGCACTGGCTGACGCTCCTGACCTTCATCGGCGGGTTCTCCGCCGCCACGGGCATGGTGATCGTCGCCGCAGTGGCCATCTCTATCATGATTTCCAACGAAATCGTCATTCCGGCCCTGTTCCGGCTGCGCTGGTTCGATACCAAGGCCCAGGACTACGGGCGCCTGGTATTGCGCACCCGCCGCGTCACCATCGCCGTCATCCTTGCGCTGGCCTACGGCTTCTATCAGCTGATCGGCGAGTACAGCACCCTGGCCACCAGCGGCATGCTGTCCTTCGCCGCCGCGGCGCAGTTCGCACCGCCGGTGCTGGGCGGGCTCTACTGGAAACGCGGCAACCGGCTGGGGGTGATCGTCGGCATGAACGTGGGCTTCGCGATCTGGGCCTACACCCTGATGGTGCCAGCGCTTGTCAATGCAGGCGTCCTGCCCGGCGGCTGGCTGGCGGACGGCCCTCTGGGCCTGTTCTGGCTATCGCCGATCTCCCTGTTCGGCATCAATATCGGCGATCCCTTCACCCACGGTGTCATGCTGTCTCTCGGACTCAACCTATTCTGCTATATCTTCGTTTCCCAGATGACCTCGCAGCGGGTGGTGGAGCGCATTCAGGCATCATTGTTCGTGGACAGCGTCGAAACCCGCCAGACCCTGGTCAACCGCCCCTGGGCCGGCACCACCACCGTGGGGGATCTCAAGGTATTGTGTCAGCGCTTCTTGGGAGCGGAGCAGGTCGAGCGCGGCTTCGCGGACTATGCCCGGCGTAGCGACGCTCGGCGCAGTGGCAAGCCCCTGGAGGACACCCAGCGCGCCTCCATCGACGTCATCCAGTTCACCGAGCGCTTTCTGGCGTCGGTGCTGGGCGCTTCTTCCGCGCGGATCGTCATCAACTCCGCGCTGCAGGGCCGGGGCATCGGCATCTCGGACGTGATCTCCATCGTCGACGAGGCCTCCCAGGTATTGGAATTCAATCGCGCCCTGCTCCAGGCTACCATCGAGAATATCAATCAGGGCATCAGCGTGGTGGATCAGCGTCTGCGCCTGGTGGTGTGGAATCAACGCTATCTGGAACTCTTCCATTTTCCCGACCACTTGATTCGGGTCGGCGCGCCCATCGACAAGATCTTTCGCTACAACGCCTACAACGGCGAATACGGCCCGGGGGATTCGGAAGAACAGGTGGCACTGCTGCTGGATAACATTCGCCAGGGGCAGCCACACAACTACGTACGCTATCGCCAGGACGGTAGCGTGCTGGAGGTGCAGGGCAACCCGATGCCCGGTGGCGGTTTCGTCTATACCTATCAGGACATCACCCGGCAAAAGCGCACGGAAGAAGCGCTGATTCGCTCGGAAAACAACATTCGTATCTACACGGACAACGTGCCGGCCCTGATCGCTTACTTCGACAAGGAATGTCGCTACCTTTTCACCAATCGTGCTTATGAAAGAGCGTTTGACGTGGATCGCCAGGCGGTGATCGGCAAGCGGGTGGAAAGCGTGATCTCTCCTCGGATCGCGGATGAGCGAGCCCCCTGGATGGCGCGGGCCCTGGCTGGCGAGCGGGTGAGCTTCGAGATTTCCCTGCAGGACAAGCAGAACGGTCTGCGCTACATGCTGGTGACCTATACGCCGCATTTTGGCGAAGGCGACAATATCCTGGGCTTCTTCGCGCTCTATCAGGACATCACCGAACGGCGTCAGGCGGAGATCGCCCTCAAGGAAACCAACGAGAATCTGGAAGAGCGGGTGCGTGAGCGCACCCAGGCGCTATCCGAAGCCAATGCCGCCCTGCGTCAGGAAAACCGCGTGCGCGCCGAGGCGGAAATGGCCCTGCGCCAGGCAAAACAGATCGCCGAGGATGCCAACGCCTCCAAGACCCGCTTTCTGGCGGCAGCCAGTCACGATCTGCTCCAGCCTTTGAACGCAGCGCGACTGTTTACCTCGGCGCTTTCCCAGCAGGTAGCCACCGATGAACTCAAACGCACCACTGGACATATCGACAATTCGCTACAGGCGGCGGAAGAGCTGCTCAGTACGCTGCTGGATATTTCCAAGCTGGATGCCGGCGCCCTGACCCCGCGGCGTAGCCATTTTGCCCTGGCGGATATCTTCGCTCCGCTGCAGGCGGAATTCGCGGTCATGGCGGAAGATCGCGGGCTCGACCTGGAAGTGGTCGCCACCTCCGGCTGGGTCGATAGCGACCCGCAGATGCTGCGTCGTATCGTGCAGAACTTTCTCTCCAACGCCATTCGCTATACTCGACACGGTCGAGTGCTGCTGGGTTGCCGGCATCACGGCGAGCGCTTTTCCATCGAGGTATGGGACAGCGGGCCAGGGATTCCCGAGTCTAAGCAGGTGGAAATCTTTCAGGAATTTCGACGCCTGGATCAAGCGACCCGCCATCAGGAAAGCGAAAAAGGACTCGGTCTCGGCCTGTCCATCGCCGATCGCATGAGCCGGGTACTGAACCATTCCATCCGGGTGCGCTCCTGGGAGGGTCAGGGAACGGCTTTCTCGGTCAGCGTTCCTCGGGTAGCCGCTCAGTTGGCGTCCCCGATCAAGGAGCACGAAGCCCTTCGGCGCAAGGGGAATCATCTGGCGGGAGCACGCATCCTGTGCATCGACAACGAAAGTCTGATCCTGGAAGGCATGAAGGCGATGCTTTCCGGCTGGGATTGCGAGGTATTCACCGCCACTTCGATCGGCGGCGCAAAATCCATTCTGCGCCATCTGGATCAGGATCCGGACGCGATTCTCGCGGATTACCATCTGGATAACGAGGTCACCGGTCTGATGGCCCTGGAAGCCTTGAGCGAGCGGCTGAGCGGTGAAGTGCCGGGCATCCTGATCACTGCGGACCGCACCTTGGAAGTCGCCGAGGAAATCAAGCGCAGCGGCTATCACATGTTGCTCAAGCCGGTGCGCCCCGCGGCATTACGAGCGCTGCTGACCCGTGCGTTGCAGGCCAGCCGCAGCCAGCGCCAACCTTCTTGAAAGTCTGAGCTTCGGTCAGGATTCGACCTTGGGAGGCTCGATCTCGAGTTTTTGTGCGGCAATCACCGCCTGGGTGCGGGAATGCACGCCGAGCTTTCTGAGAATCGCCGTCACGTGCGCCTTGATGGTCGCTTCAGAGACGGATAATTCGTAGGCGATCTGCTTGTTGAGCAAGCCTTCCGTAAGCATGTTGAGCACTCGGAACTGCTGGGGCGTCAAGGAAGCGATAGCGGCGGCAAACTTGGTTTCTTCCTCGTTGACCTCTCCTAGAGACTGAGCCATGTCCGGCGGTAGCCAGACCTCGCCTTCTAGAATTTCTCCCACCGCCTTGGCGATCAACTCAAGGGTGGACGATTTGGGAATGAAACCGGAGGCGCCGTAATCGATGGCGCGACGCACCACATAGGGTTCGTCGCTGCCAGATACCACGGCGACCGGCACGTCCGGAGCCTGTCCGCGCAGTTGAATAAGCCCCGAAAAGCCATGAGCGCCGGGCATATGAAGGTCCAGCAGGATCAAGTCCGCGTCGGGATGGCGAATTACCACGTCATTGGTTGCTGCCATGCTGTCCGCCTCGAGAATTTCCGCTCGCGGCGCCAGCTGCCGCAGCGCCTGGGTCAGGGCGGCGCGAAACAGCGGGTGGTCATCGGCAACGATGAATTTCTGGGCAAGGGCCATCGAGTCTCCTCCGGTTCCTTTGGTAGCGAAGGGTGCCTCAGCTACACCCGTGTCAATTCGCCGTTCGGTTATAGGATGTTACCCTATGGACCGAGGATTCCCAACCATACTCGCCAACGCTAATACGCTGAACGCCGCTCTATTGGATCGCCGAATCAAACACAACGAAAAACCGGCCCGAAGGCCGGCTGTGAGAGGTGTCGAAAAAAACCTCGGGATCAGCGATTGACACGGTTGGCGATCAGCTCTTCCACCACCGCCGGATTCGACAAAGTGCTGGTGTCGCCCAGGCCCTCGGTCTCGTTGGCGGCGATCTTGCGCAGAATGCGCCGCATGATCTTGCCGGAGCGGGTCTTGGGCAGATCCGGCGTCCACTGAATGACATCCGGCGAAGCGATGGGACCGATATCCTTGCGCACCCACTGAACCAGTTCCTTCTTGAGTTCGTCGGAAGGATCGAAATCGTCATTGAGAGTCACATAGATGTAGATGCCCTGCCCCTTGATATCGTGGGGGAAGCCGACTACCGCCGCTTCCGCTACCGCTTCGTGGGCGACCAGGGAGGATTCGATTTCCGCGGTACCCATACGGTGTCCGGAAATATTCAGCACATCGTCGACCCGACCGGTGATCCAATAGTCGCCGTCCTCGTCGCGGCGGCAGCCGTCACCGGTGAAATACATGCCGTCATAGGTGGAGAAGTATGTCTGGATGAAGCGCTCATGATCGTTCCAGATCGAGCGAGCAATCCCTGGCCAGGCGTCCAGGATCACCAGATTGCCTTCCGTGGCGCCTTCGAGCAGATTGCCGTCGTTGTCCACCACGCCAGGCTTGACCCCGAAGAAGGGGTTGGTGGCGCACCCGGGCTTGAGATCCGTGGCCCCGGGCAACGGGGAAATCAGGATGCCGCCGTTCTCCGTCTGCCACCAGGTATCGACGATCGGGCACTTCGAGTTACCGATGATTCGGTAATACCATTCCCAGGCTTCCGGGTTGATGGGTTCGCCGACGCTGCCCAGCAGTTTCAGGCTCTCGCGCTTGCTGGAAGCCATCACGTCATCGCCGTGGGCTCGCAGCGCGCGAATTGCCGTGGGAGCAGTGTAAAGAATATTGACCTGGTGCTTATCGACGATCTCACCCATGCGTCCTGGGGTCGGGTAGCTGGGTACCCCTTCGAACATCAGAGTAATGGCGCCGTTGGCCAGGGGGCCATAGACGATGTAGCTGTGACCGGTTACCCAGCCCACGTCTGCAGTACACCAGTAGACATCACCTTCGTGGTAATCGAAGACGTATTGATGCGTTATCGCGGCGAAGGTCAGATAGCCGCCGGTGGTATGCATCATTCCCTTTGGAGCGCCGGTGGAACCCGAAGTGTAAAGGATAAATAACGGATCTTCCGCGGCCATTTCTTCCACCGGGCAGTCCTTGTCCTGCTTGTCCACCAGTTCGTGGAACCAGATATCCCGCTCGTTCCAGTCGATTTCCCCGCCGGTACGCTTGACCACCAGCACGCTTTCCACCACGTCGGTGCCATCCCGGGTCAGGGCGGCGTCGACGTTGTCCTTGAGCGGCACGAACTTGCCCCCCCGGGCGGATTCGTCCGCGGTGATCACGACCTTGCTCTGGGCGCCGTTGATTCTCTGTGCCAAGGCATCCGGCGAGAATCCGCCGAACACCACGGAATGCACCGCCCCGATACGCGCACAGG
The DNA here is from genome assembly GCF_007954585.1 of Pistricoccus aurantiacus. Lineage (GTDB taxonomy): Bacteria > Pseudomonadota > Gammaproteobacteria > Pseudomonadales > Halomonadaceae > Pistricoccus > Pistricoccus aurantiacus. The sequence continues at coordinate 1,681,437 of NZ_CP042382.1, read as the reverse complement.
CCAGCATGGCCATGGCCGCTTCCGGAATCATCGGCATGTACAGGGTTACCGTGTCACCCTTCTTGATGCCTAACTCCTTGAGCGCGTTGGCCATCTGGCAAGTCCGCTCGTAAAGCTCGCGATAGGTCAGGGTCTTGTCATCCTTGGGATCGTCACCCTCCCAGATGATCGCTGTCTGGTTGCCGCGCTTTTCCAGGTGACGATCGAGACAGTTGTAACAGGCATTCAGCGTGCCATCCTCGAACCAGCGGATATCGACGTCGCTGGCGGAAAACTTGGTGTTCTTGATCTTGGTCGGCGTCTTGATCCAGTCGATGCGCTTGGCTTGCTCCGCCCAGAAGCTGTCTGGATCGTCAATGGATTGCCGATAGAGCTTCTGATAGGCATCTCGGTCGATCCAGGCTTGCTGAGCGAATTCGTCGCGTACCGGATAGATATCTTTATGTTGTTCAGTCATGAAAACGCCTCTGTATGGGAAACGGATTTATGCAAGGGAGTTAATACAAGATAGATAACGCGTGCCTGACGTCAATATTCACGGATCCACCGTGACTATCACCGCATCGGGTTACCTTTAGCATATACCTCCGCATGAAGGCTTTCCCCTTAGACATTGGTAGCAACCATTTTTCTTTTTACAACAATAGGTTAAAGACAATTTCAATGGCTTTACAGAGGCGCTTGAACCAGATGCTCGCCGCAGTGTCGGCAACGGTAGCGTCGACCCTTGAGAACCAGACGATGGCGACGAACGCTAAAAACATGCTCCCGACAGACGCATCGATAACGATAGGGCGCGGGGCTCGCCCGGCAGGTATCGAAATCATGAGTCACCTTGGGTTCCAGACCGAACAGCTGGCGCATCACGGTCTGCCATTCCGGACCGTGGGGCCGAAAACGCTCGCCGTTCTCGAGATGCCGAACCAGCCAATGAGCCATTTCGTGAGGCACCACTTCCAGAAGAAAGCGGCGGGGATTTTCTCGATAGAGCAAAGCGTTGAAGCGCAGCCCGCCGCGGCCAAAATGTGCCTGGCCGGCGCTTTTGCCCTTTAGATCCATCCATACCCCGGGGCGTGGCAGTCCCGGAAAGACCTCGAGACAACGCCGCCAGGCGACGTCGATCTGGCGCTCGAGCAGGTCTGCAAGCGTCGATTCGTCGATCGAGGTTGCGTCGGTCAACCCAAGGGGAAGAGGGATCGGAGTAGGCATAGAGTGATAGAATGCCCAGCCGGAAACGTCGCGTAAAGCATCGCTCTCTTTCACGGACAACAGTTGCCATGGCCGATACCAACGTTTATCAACCGCTACTCATGGACGCCGACTTCGAGCGCCTGGACGATTTTCTCGAGTCCGACCGCGCCCCCACGGATGCACTGGATGTGATTGGCGCCCATGGTTTTCTCGTCGCCCTGGCCGTTGCGCCCACGGCGCTCAGCGCCGCTCATTGGATAGGCGAACTCTTCCAGGGCGAGCCGGCGTTTGCCGACGAGCAAGAGCGCGATGAAATTCTTGCACTGCTGGAAACTCTCAAGGTCAAGGCCGCCCAGGCGCTGGAGCTCGGGCAGCTTCCGGAACTGCCTTTCGAACTCACCCTGGATGGACTGGCGCCGGAGGAAACACCAATCGGCGACTGGTGCGCCGGCTTCATGGAAGGGGTCTTTCTGGACGAGGCCGCCTGGTTCGCGGAGGACGAGGAAAACGTCGCCGCCCTGCTGCTGCCGTTCATGGCGCTATCCGGGCTGTTCGACGAGGAGCCGGACATGCAAGATTTCATCGCGGACACCCAACGCCTGGAAGCCCTGGTGAGCCAACTGCCGGACCTCGTGCTGGATCTTTACCTTCACTACCGCGTGCCGCCGGAAAAGCCCAAGCCCACCGCGCGCAAGAAGCGCTCGACCCGCAAGCGATAAAGCGAGCGGCAATCACTTGAGTCGGGTCAGCCAGGCGTTGAGGGTACCGAACAACCATTCCCTCAACCGTTGATGCCAGGACCGTCGCAACCAGTCAGTCAGCTCGATTTCCCGGCTTGCGGCGAAGTTGCGCTCGAAGAGCTCCCGCACGCGATTGGCGAACCCCGAATCCTGTATTTCCTGATTGGCTTCGAGATTCCACTGCAGGCTCCAGTGATCGAAGTTGCAGGAGCCGATCGAACACCAGTCGTCCACCAGGGAAAACTTCGCATGAATGAAGGTCGGCTGAAATTCGTGGATACGCACGCCCGACTTGAGCAGACGCTGATAGAATCGGTGGCCCGCGTAACGTACCCCTGGGTTGTCGTTGATCGAACCCGGCAGCAGCAGGCGCACATCGACACCGCGACTCGCCGCTTTTGCCAGGCGAAGGCGCAGACTCAAGGTCGGCACGAAATAGGGCGTGCACAGCCAGATACGCTGGCGCGCCTTGACGACACGTCGCTGCAGGGAGCGGCGAATGGCCTGATAGCGGTAGCCTTTTCCCCACATGACCCGACCCCGCATGGCATTGCCATAGCACGCCTCGACGGGTTCGCTGGCAAGTTCGTGCACCAGGGTTGCCTTTCCCGACCCTTGGGTCAGCTGCGAATCCCACAGGTCGGCGAACAGCTTGAACCAGTCGTTTATCACCGGCCCTTCGATGCGTACCGCCACTTCGAACCAGGCGTCCATGAAGGCATCCACCGCGCCGAAGCCACCGGTAAAGGCCACGCGCCCGTCGACGATCACCAGCTTGCGATGATCCCGGGTCAGATTGCGAGTCAGCGACTTGAGCGCCAACGGGTTGAAGAAACGCAGGGCGATACCACTTTCGCTCAGACGACGCCGGTCGCCGGAGGAAAGCTTCCAGGACCCGAAGCCATCGAGCATCAGCAGTACCGTGACGCCCCGATTCGCGGCCTCGATCAAGGCATCGATCAACCGGGTCGCCAATACCCCGGATTCCATCAGGTACAGTTCGACCAAAATCCATCGCCGCGCTTGCGATAGCGCCTCGAACATGGTCGGCAGGAAGCAGCTGCCTTCCGGCAGCAGCACAAAGCGATTGCCCTCTCGCCAGCATCCTTGCATCGCTAGTCTCGTACTCTTTCTCTAGAGCGCGCGGTGCACGTACAGGTCGTAGCGGCTAGTCTTGCCTTCGATCACATGCTGCGGCTTGGGACCATGCAAGGCCGGCGCTCGGCGCGGACGCTTGACCGCCACCCGATGGGTAGCCAGATCCAGCGCCGCTTCCAGCAGTCGCGGCGCGTCCGCGTCACTTCCTGCCAACTCCTGAAAAACGCGCATTTCCTTTTTCACCAGCGCGGATTTTTCCCGATGGGGAAACATGGGGTCGAGATGAATGACCTGAGGCTCGATCCCGACGCTGCGGATCAGCTCACTCATTTCTCGCGAGGCGTCACCTCGAATCAACTGCAGGCGTTTCGCGATGGCGGCGGTTTCCGGCGCCAGCCGGGCGCGGGCCAGACCGTCTTCGAGCAGGGCGAAGATCATCGGCACCCGCTCGATCATCAGCACCCGAGCGCCGAGACTCGCTAGCACGAAGGCATCACGTCCCAGGCCGGCAGTGGCATCGACCACCTGAGGGGATTCGGCCCTGCCGAGCCCGCAGGCCTTGGCCACCAGTTGACCTCGGCCGCCGCCGAAGCGGCGTCGATGGGCCGCTCGACCGCCGACGAAATCCACCTTCAGCGGCTTGCCGTAGCGGTCGGCATTTCCCGCCAATACCATCGCCCCCTGCTCGTCGCGCCTCAATACCAGCGCGACGCCCTCTTCAGCGGCTATCGATTCGGACATCATCGATTCTTCTGCCAGGCGACCCGATCACGCAGGTAAATCGGCTGTACCTGATGAGCGGGCCGGCCTTCGCCGTTCTCGAACTGCCGCAATCCCAGCAACGCCATATCCTCCGCCTGGGGCTGGGGTTCGACCAGATGCCGAGCGATACCTGCAAGCACCGCCGGCGGCATCTCTTCCCACAGCGTCCAGCCGGACCCCACGCCGATCCACTCGATATCATCCATCCCCGGGGGCAAGGAAAGCGCCGAGGGTGGCAGCACCGCTTCTTCGAGCAGCGCGATGGGCTCACCGCTCCCGCAATCGTAGGCCGCCACGTAGATTTCCCCCATGCGCGCGTCCAGGGCCGGTATCAGATAGCGATAGCCGTGACGGCGATGGGTTCCCAGTGCCAAGGCCGCCAGGGTCGAGACACCCACCAGTGGACGCTCGAGTCCGAAGGCGAGCCCCTGAGCCACGCCGGCGGCGATGCGCAAACCGGTGAACGAGCCGGGACCACGACCGTAAGCCAAGGCGTCGATATCACTCAGGTCGATCCCTGCCTCCGCCAGCAGTTCATCGACCATCGGCATCAAGCGCTGGGTATGTTCCCGCGGCGCGAGAGCATAACGGGACAGCAGTTCATCTTCCTGTCCTGTCTGGCGACGCACCAGCGCCGCGGAACAGGCGCTGGTGGAGGCGTCCAACGCCAGCAAGCAGGTCATCGTCTAGCCTTCCAGTGCGTCAAGCACCTGGCGGGAGATTTCCTTGACGCCGCCCACGCCCTCTACCCGGTGGTAGACCGGCGCCTCTTCGGGCTCCTGCTCCGCCCAGCGCTGATAGTAATCCACCAGCGGCGCGGTCTGATCGTGATAAACCGCCAGGCGGTTGCGTACCGTCGTTTCCCGATCGTCGTCCCGCTGAATCAAGGGTTCGCCGGTCACGTCATCCTTGCCCATTTCCTTCGGCGGATTATATTCCACGTGATAGACCCGTCCGGAACCGGGGTGGACGCGGCGCCCCGCCAGGCGCTTGACGATTTCCTCGTCGTCCACGGCAATTTCCAGCACGTGATCGAGCTTGACGTTGCCCTCTCGCATGGCATCTGCCTGAGGAATGGTGCGTGGGAAGCCATCGAACAGAAAGCCGTTCTCGCAGTCCGGCTGAGCGATGCGCTCCTTGACCAGCGCGATGATGATCTCGTCGGACACCAGGCCGCCGGTAGTCATGATCTCCTTAACCTTGAGACCCAGCTCGCTGCCTTCCTTGACCGCCGCGCGCAGCATGTCGCCGGTGGAAATCTGCGGAATGCCGAAACGCTCGCAGATCACCTGGGCCTGGGTTCCCTTTCCGGCGCCCGGGGCGCCCAATAGAATTAAACGCATGAAGTAGCTCCTGAAACAGTAAAAGAAAAACAAGAAGGCAAAAACGATTACCACAGACGATAACCGTGCTCGGGTAGCGAGACAACTCGACGTTTCGGGTACAAGAACGCACAACGGCGCCATCAGGCGCCGTTGTGCGACTCGCTTCCGGCTGAGCCGGAACGCGCGAGAACTACAGCAACATGCGTCTGACGTCCGACAGCAGCTGGGAAAGCAACGCGGTGAAGCGCGCGGCATCCGCCCCGTTGACCGCCCGGTGATCGTAGGATAGACAAAGCGGCATCATCAGCCGCGGCGCAAAAGCGGCACCATCCCACACCGGTTTCATCGACGCCTTGGAAATCCCCAGAATCGCCACTTCCGGCGCGTTGACGATGGGCGTGAAGGCCGTACCACCGATCGAGCCGAGACTCGAAATGGTAAAGCAGCCGCCAATCATTTCATCGCGCTTGAGCTTCTTGGTCTGGGCTTTCTTGGCAAGCTCGACGCTTTCCTTGGCCAGCTCGATCAGCGACTTCTTGTCCGCGTCACGAATCACCGGCACCATCAGACCGTCCGGGGTATCCACCGCCATGCCGATATGCACGTACTTCTTCCATACCATCGTCTGACCGTCGGACTTCAGGCTGACGTTGAACTGCGGATACTGTCTAAGCGCGAAGGCACAGGCCTTGATCAAAAACGGCAGCGGCGTGAGCCTGGCGCCCTGAGCCTCCGCCTCCGCCTTCATCGACTTGCGGAAGGCCTCGAGCTCGGTGATATCCGCCTCGTCGAACTGGGTGACATGAGGCAGGTTGACCCAGCTACGATGCAGGTTGGTCGCGCCCATCTTGAGCAGGCGACCCATGGGCTTTTCTTCCACTTCCCCGAACTGGCTGAAGTCCTGATCCGGAATCGGCGGAATGCCGCTGCCACCGGCGGCGGGAGCCGCAGCGGTATCGCTCGGCGCGCTCTTGCCGCTCATCACCTTCTTGACATAGGCCTGCACGTCCTCCTTGAGAACCCGATCCTTGGGCCCGCTGGGGGTGACCTGAGCCAGATCGACACCCAGCTCTCGCGCCAGCATGCGCACCGCGGGGCCGGCGTGGACCAGCTTGCCGTCCCGGGGCTTTTCCTTCTGCTGAGCCACCTGGGCTTCCGGGCTCGGACGGCCTCCAGAAGAGGCGGCGGAGGTATCCGACTTCTGCTCCGACTTGGCGGCGGACTTCTGCTGCGACTTGGACTCGTCTTTCTTCGGCGCCGGCTTGGACTTCTTGGCGCCCGCCACTTCCATATAGCCGATCAGATCGCCTTCACTGACCGTATCGCCTTCCTTGACCGTCAATTCCAGCAGCTTACCCTTGAAGGGGCTGGGAACATCCATGCTGGCCTTGTCGGATTCCAGCGTGATCAGCGGGTCTTCCACATCGATCTCGTCGCCTGCGGTCACGGCGATCTCGATGATCGGAACGTCGCTGGAACCGGAAAGATCCGGCACGCGGATTTCCTTGCGCTCCGGCTCGTCGCTACCGGTATCCTCCTGTTCCTCGTCGGCCTCTTCATCCGCATCTACCTCATCGCTGCCGGCGGGCTCTTCTTCCTCCGGCGCCTCGTCGCCACCCTCGTCGCCGCCTTCACCGGCAATTTCCATGGTGCCGATCACATCGCCTTCGCTGACCGTGTCGCCTTCCTTGACCGCAATGGACATCAGCTTGCCGGTATGCGGGCTGGGCACGTCCATGCTGGCCTTGTCGGACTCCAGGGTGATCAAGGGGTCTTCGGCGCTGACCTCGTCGCCTTCGGAGACGGCGATCTCGATGATCTCCACATCGCTGGAACCGCCCAGATCCGGCACCTTGATTTCGACGGTACGCTTGCCGCCGCTACCGCCGCCCTGCTTGCCGCTATCCTGCTTGGCCGCCGGCTTCTCTTCCTGTTCGGAGGAAGACGGACTGGCGGACGCTTTTTTTTCCTGGGACGAAGCCTCGTCTTCCTCGGCTTCGTCACCGCCTTCACCCTCGGCTTCCAGTTCGAGAATCTGATCGCCCTCGGAGACGGTATCGCCTTCCTTGACCAGAATCTTCAGCACCTTGCCGCCCTTGGGCGCCGGCACGTCCATGCTGGCCTTGTCGGACTCCAGGGTGATCATGGTGTCTTCCGGCTCGATGACATCGCCTTCGGACACCGCTATTTCGATGATTTCGACATCTTCACTTCCGCCGATGTCGGGGACTTTGATGATTTCGCTACTCAAGGTCGCGCTCCTTCTGAATCTTGCTCGACGCGACCGCCGAGGCGGCCGCGCAGCGGATCAACGGCTCAAGACATCCACTTACACAACCAGCGGATTGGGCTTGCTGGGATCGATGCCGTACTTCTTGATCGCGTCAGCGACGACCTTACGGTCGATTTCGCCCTGATCCGCCAGCGCTTTGAGCGCCGCCACGGTGACGAAATAACGATCGACCTCGAAGAAGTGCCGTAGCTTTTCCCGGGTGTCGGAGCGTCCGAAACCATCGGTGCCCAGTACATGATAGTCCGCCGGCACCCAGGCACGCACCTGATCCGCATACAGCTTCATGTAGTCGGTGGCGGCAATTACCGGTCCCTTGCGCCCTTCCAGGCACTGAGTCACGTGAGGTTTGCCCGGCTCCTTTTCCGGATTGAGGAACGCCTGACGATCGACTTCCAACGCCTCGCGACGCAGCTCGTTGAAGCTGGTGGCGCTCCAGATATCGGCGCCGACGTCCCATTCTTCCTTGAGGATTTCCGCCGCCGCTTCCACTTCCCGCAGGATGGTACCGGAGCCCAGCAGCTGGACATGGCCCTTCTTGCCCTTGGTTTCCCTGAGCAGATACATTCCCTTGATGATGTCTTCCACACAGTCTTCCGGCATTTCCGGATGCTGATAATTTTCGTTCATCAGGGTGATGTAATAGAAGCAGTTCTCCTTGTCCTGATACATCCGCTTCATGCCGTCCTGAATGATCACCGCCAGCTCGTGGCCGTAGGTGGGATCGTAGCTGCGGCAGTTGGGAATGGTGGAGGACAGGATGTGGCTGTGACCATCCTGGTGCTGCAGACCCTCCCCGTTCAAGGTGGTGCGTCCGGCGGTACCGCCGAGCAGGAAGCCGCGAGCCTGCATGTCTCCGGCGGCCCAGGCCAGGTCGCCGACCCGCTGGAAGCCGAACATGGAGTAGTAGGCGTAGAAGGGAATCAGCGTGCAGTCGTTGTTGGAATAGGACGTGGCTGCGGCGATCCAGGTGGACATGGCGCCGGCTTCGGTGATGCCTTCCTGGAGGATCTGGCCCGCCTTGTCCTCGCGGTAGTACATGATCTGGGCCCTGTCCATGGGCACGTACTTCTGATCTTCGGCGGTGTAGATGCCCAACTGACGGAACATGCCTTCCATACCGAAGGTCCGCGCCTCGTCCGGTATGATCGGCACGACCCGCTTGCCGAAAGTCTTGTTCTTGACCAGGCCGTTGAGGATACGCACGAAAGACATGGTGGTGGAGACTTCCCGATCACCGCTTCCTTCGGTTTGTCTGGAGAATGTCTTGTCGTCGAGCCCAGGCATCTCGATGGCTTCGAAATCGCTCTTGCGAGCCGGCAGGTAGCCGTTCAGACGCTCACGCTGCAGATGCATGTACTTTATTTCCGGACTGTCGTCGTCCGGCTTGAAATACGGTATCTCGTTCTCGATCTGCTTGTCGGTGACCTCGATGCCGAAACGATCACGGAAGCGCTTGAGCACATCCTTGTCGTCGATGGACTTGATCTGGTGAGCCTCGTTGTCCGCCTCGCCGCCATCTGCCCCCAGACCATAGCCCTTGACAGTATGCGCCAGAACCACGGTGGGACGACCGTTGGCGTTATTCACCGCCTGATGATAGGCCGCGTAGACCTTGTAGGGATCGTGACCGCCTCGGTTGAGCTTGAAGATATCCTCGTCGGTGTAATCCTCCACCATCTTCGCGGTTTCCGGATACTTGCCGAAGAAATGCTCGCGGGTATAGGCACCGCCTTGGGCCTTGCAGTTCTGGTATTCCCCATCGACGGTTTCATCCATGAGCTTCTGCAGCATGCCCTTGTCGTCCTGCTCGAACAGCGGATCCCACAGGCGACCCCAGACCACCTTGATGACGTTCCAGCCCGCACCGCGGAAGACCCCCTCCAGTTCGTCCATGATGCGAGCGTTACCACGCACCGGACCATCGAGCCGTTGCAGGTTGCAGTTGATGACGAAGATCAGGTTTTCGAGATTTTCGCGACTGGCTTTATCAAGTGCGCCCAAGGTTTCCGGCTCGTCGCACTCGCCGTCACCCAGGAACGCCCAGACCTTGCGATCCTGCATGGGCTGTAGACCACGGGCGTCCAGGTACTTCATGACGTAAGCCTGATAGATGGCCATCAACGGCCCGAGACCCATGGATACCGTGGGCATCTGCCAGTAATCCGGCATCAACCAGGGGTGCGGATAGGAAGACAGACCATCGCCATCGACCTCTTCCCGGAACTTGTCCATCTGTTCTTCGGTCAGGCGCCCTTCCAGAAAAGAGCGGGCATAGATACCCGGCGAGCTATGGCCTTGAATGAACAGCAAGTCACCCTTGAAGTCGCCCTTGGGCGCACGGAAGAAGTGGTTGAAGCCCACCTCATAAAGCGTGGCACTGGACATGTAACTGGCCAAATGGCCACCGATGCCCTTGTTCCTTTCGTTAGCGCGAGTCACCATCGCCGCCATGTTCCAGCGGATCAGAGAGCGAATGCGTCGTTCCATGAACATATCCCCGGGCATGCGCGCTTCACGATGCACGGGAATAGTGTTGCGATGCGAGGAGGTAACCGTAAAAGGCACTGGCATGCCATCGCGACGCAGCCGGTCCGCCAGACGGCTCAACAATTGCTGGGCGCGTTCCTCGCCCTCCCTGTCCAGAACCGATTCCAGGGATTCCAGCCACTCCGTGGTCTCGATCGGATCAAGATCTTCTGTTGCTTCAAGACTCATCGATGTCTCTCCGAATGAAGAATATTGTAGGTGTTCCCTCACCCTATGGCCGAGGGAGGTGTGGCGCTCTTCAGTGCGGGCATGATCTTCCAGGGATCACGTCTCCAGGAAAACAGGATGTTGTAACGTTACAAATTGGCGTTAGGCATGCCTGGCTTCTCGCCAAGACGATACCGCAAACATTCGCACCTGCCAATTGAGCGAAACATGAAAATCATTTCCATGCCCCTATTGCGTTGCAACACAAGTAGTTGCGGTAAATGCGTAAAAACTTGCGCCGCTACCGTGACAGGTAGTTTTACTACAGATAGTTACCAGTAATAGCGATCCGGCACAGCCATTATAGACAGTTGTAGTACAGAGCCGCCCGGCGCGAAATAAAAGCAGTATTCTTTATAGTGTTTATTTCAGATGGCGTATCTTGTCGCGCAGATAGGCCCAGTCGAAAGCGGGCCCGGGATCGGTCTTGCGCAAGGGCGCGATATGGGCGTGACTGGTAAGTCGTTGCAAGGTTAGCGCCGGATAATAGTCGACAAGCGCTTTTATAGCGCCGGCAAGGCTTGCGTACTGCGCCTGTCGATATGGCGTCACTTCATCGCCCTCGAGCTCGATACCGATGGCGAAGTCGTTCAGAGCGTTACGCAGACGCCGGCCATCTTTCCAGCGAGAACGTCCGGCGTGCCAGGCGCGTCGATCGAAGGACACGAACTGCACGCACTCCCCGTCTCGTCGGATCAATAGATGCGCCGACACCCTGAGACCTTGCAGGGTCTTGAAATAAGGATGCACCGTTTCCACCACGCCTCTAGTGAACAGCTGTTCGATGAAGGGACCCCCGAACTGCCCCGGCGGCAGGCTGATGGAATGCAGCACCAGCGCCGACACCTCGTTGTCCGGCCGCGCGTCCTGATAAGGTGATACCTTGCGCCGGGCTTCATTGAGCCAGCCTGCCTCGATCTTCATTGCTTTTCCTGACGTCGGCCCTGCGAATTCTCTATAATACGCCTTATCGACAAGCACTCGAGCACCACTCACGCTAGGGTACGGAGCCTACTTTTCCCATGCATTATCATGAAGCTCTCGCGGAAGAGATCCGCACCAGCGCCGCGCGCCTGCTATCGGAGGATGTCGGCCCCGGGGATATCACCGCGGAACTGATCCCGGATCGACAATGGGCCAAGGCGCGGGTCATTACCCGCGAGGAAGCGGTGCTGTGCGGCGTAGCCTGGGTCGACGAGATCTTTCGCCGTCTCGATCCGCGAGTCGCCTTGACCTGGCATGCAGCGGACGGCGATCTGCTGCAGGAAGGCCAGGCGTTTCTCGAACTGGAAGGCCCGGCGCGCAGCCTGCTGACCGGAGAGCGTGCAGCGCTCAACCTGCTCCAGACCCTCTCCGCTACCGCCACTCGTACCCGAGCCTGGGCCAAGCTGATCGAGGATACCGGCGTGCGCCTGCTGGATACCCGCAAGACGCTGCCGGGCCTGCGTCTCGCGCAGAAATACGCGGTCACCTGCGGCGGCGGGCACAACCACCGCATTGGTCTTTACGATGCCTTTTTGATCAAGGAAAACCACATCGCCGCCTGTGGCAGCATTCAGGCGGCGGTCAAGGAAGCGCGGGCCATCGCCAAAGAGCTGTCGGTGGAAGTGGAAGTCGAAACCCTGGACGAGCTGGAAGAGGCCCTCGCTGCCCAGGCGGATATCATCTTGCTCGACAACTTCTCCCTGGACGATCTACGCGAGGCGGTGAACCGCACCCAAGGCCGCGCCACGCTGGAGGCATCCGGCAATGTCAACGATTTGACCCTGGCGGAAATCGCCGCCACCGGCATCGACTGCATCTCCAGCGGCGCCCTGACCAAGGACATCCGAGCTATCGACATGTCGATGCGCGTCGTGGCGAGCGAGCCCCGCTAGAACCTTTCCAGGTCGATTTCCTCGAAACTGGCGACCACCGGATGCACTCCGGTGGTCATGCCCGGCTCCCGCACCAGTTGCAGGGTATGCAGTCCGGCGGCTTTCGCCGCGTCCAATTCTTCCACCACATCCGAGAGAAACAATACCTCAGCGGCATCCCGCCTGAGCGCCTCGACAATGCAACGATAGCTCGCCGTCTCTTTCTTGGGCCCGATGGTGGTGTCGAAATAGCCCTCGAACAGCGGGGTCAGATTGCCCATGTCCGAATGGCCAAAGAGTAGCTGCTGAGCCTGCACCGAACCGGAGGAAAACACATACAGCGCGATGCCTTGGGCATGCCAGCGAGCCAGCGCATCGAAGGCGTCCGGGTATACATGACCGGTGAAGTCACCGTTACGATAGCCTTTCGCCCAGACCATGCCCTGCAGGGCTTTCAGCGGCGTCGCCTTGCGATCTTCGGCGATCCAGCCCTCGAGAATCTCGATCACCCGCGCCAGATCCGCCTCTGGCTCCTGGGCAAGCTGCCGGGTCGCCGCGATCTGCCGGACCACCTCGACATCCTCTTGCCGCTGACGCAAGAAATCCGCCAGATGGCGTTTGGCGTAGGGAAACAGCACCTCGTGAACGAAGCGAATCGATCCGGTGGTGCCCTCGATATCCGTGACGACGGCGCGAATCATGCGGCCTCCTGACCGGTGGGCAAGGCCTCGAATCGCGGAAAGCGCTCGGCAAGGGTCGCCCCGGTGAAATCCGCCACCCAGCCGGTAGTGTCACTGAACAGGCGAATGGCGGTGAAATCCGGCTCCGGCCCCATATCGAACCAGTGCGGCGTCCCCGCGGGCACCGACATCAAGTCGCCCTGGGCGCAACCCACCACATAGACCCGGTCGTCAAGGTGCAGATAGAAGATGCCTTCGCCACGCACGAAGAAGCGTACCTCGTCCTCGCTATGACGATGCTCGTGGAGAAACTTCTCTCGCAGCACCTGCTTATCCGGATGATCCGGGGTCAGGCCGATCACATCCGCGCCGACCATTCCCGATTCCGCTTGCAGCCGTGACACTTCTGCCTCATAGGCCGCGAGCACCGCTTCCTGATCCGCATCCGGCGCCAATTCACGGGTCGCCCAACGCTCGAAGCGTATGCCGCGATCCCCGAGTTCCTTGGCGATACGCTCGCCGTCCCGGGTCGCCACCAGCGGCTGCTCCGCATCGTAGTCCACGTAGACCTGCAAGAAGCTCATTATTGGTTGTCCTCGTTGTAAAGCCGTTCAAGACAGGCTCAGAAGATGCGCTATCGGCGCAGAAAGAGTTCACAGTCGAAAAGAAAATCCAGCGCTTCCACCTGGCGCAGGCAGGCCTTCATGTCCGTGGCCCAGGTATAGAGCCCGTGGCCTCGAATCAGATAGGCGACGCTTGCCTCATGCGCCAGGCGCTCGCCGACCTGATCCGCCAACGCCCGCATGTCCTGAGTATTGTCGAAAATCGGAATCGCGACCCGCTCGTCATGACTGGCGACGCCCTCCAGGGCTTTCAGCAGCTCGTAACCGCTCAGCCAAAGGGTCTTTCCCGGTTCGATCAGCGACAGCAGCGTCGCCGCCTTGGAGTGAGTATGCAAAACGGCGCCGGTTCGAGGCCGGTCCGCGTAGAGGCGACCGTGCAGCAGCGCCTCCGCGGAGGGTTTGCGATGCGGCTCCAGGGGTATCGCCTCCAGATCCGTGACCAGGATGTCCGCAGGGGTCAGACGACCCTTGTGACAACCGGAGGCGGTCACCGCCATGTGCGATTCGTCGAGGCGCAGGGAAAAATTTCCCCCGGTGGCAGGTACCTGACCGGCCCGATATAGTGTTTCACCGGCGTCGACGATAGCCTGCTGGGCCTGAGCCAACCTTTCCAGATCGATCAACCGTCTGACCTCCCATGACAAGACAGACAAGCGCATGAGCGACAATAGCGCGAATTTCTCCCTGACGCCCGTTGCTCGGCTTGAAAGCGACTACCCGGACAAGTTCGGCATCCCGCGCCAGCCGGGTCTGGCTAGCGCCGCCCGAGGCCGCCTGGTGATGCTGCCGCCCTTCGACGACCCGCTGGCCCTGCGCGGTCTGGAAGGCTTCAGCCACCTCTGGCTGACCTTCATCTTTCATCAAACCTCCGAGCGCTGGTCGCCGCTGGTGCGCCCGCCTCGGCTGGGCGGCAATGCCAAGATCGGGGTCTTCGCCAGTCGCAGCACCCACCGCCCCAACCGGCTGGGACTTTCCCTGGTGGAGCTGGTCGCCGTCCATACCCGTCCCGAGGTTTATCTCGAGCTGCGCGGCCATGACCTGGTGGACGACACGCCGGTGGTGGACATCAAGCCCTATCTGCCCTGGGCGGATACACGGCCGGACGCCCGGGCGGGTTTCGCGCCGACGGCGCCAGCATGCTATCCGGTGGAGTTTTCCGCCGACGCCGAGGCCCAGCTCGCTGAACGCCGGGATCGGGACTCCCTGCGTAAACTGATCGAACAGGTGCTGGCCCAGGATCCTCGTCCCGCCTACCGAAAAGGCCAGGAATCGCGGCGCTACGGTGTGCGCCTGAGGGATCTGGACGTGCGCTTTCAGGCCATCGAAGACCCGCGGCATGGGCTGGTGATGCGGGTCTTCGAACTGGTGTCGCTCAGTCGAAGCTGACGCCGATGCGCCGCCCCACCTCCTCATAGGCCTCGATCACCCCGCCGAGCCCCTGACGGAAACGATCCTTGTCGAACTTCTCACGGGTCTTGGCGTCCCACAGCCGGCAACCGTCCGGGGAGAATTCGTCGCCCAGCAGGATTTCGTCCTTGAACAAGCCGAATTCCAGCTTGTAATCCACCAGCAGAATACCGCCCGCGGCGAACAGCGCCTTGAGCACGTCGTTGACCTGATAGGTCAAGACCTTCATGCGTGCCAGCTGCTCCGGGGTCGCGAAACCCAGGGTTTCCGCCAGGGACTCGTTGATCATCGGGTCGTGCAGTTCGTCATTCTTGAGAAACAGCTCGAAGGTCGGCGGATCGAGTTCGCGACCCTCCTCGATACCCAGGCGCTTGCACAACCCCCCGGCGGCGATATTGCGAATCACGCACTCCACCGGAATCATCTCGAGCTTCTTGACCACGCACTCGGTGTCCGACACCAGGCCATCGAAGTGGGTGCCAACACCCGCCTCTTCCAGCTTGCCCATGATAAAGGCGTTGAACTTGTTGTTGACCATGCCCTTGCGGGACAGCGCCTCCTTCTTGCGGCCATCGAAGGCGCTGGTGTCGTCGCGAAACTGCAGGATCAGACGATCCGGATCGTCGGTGTAATAAACCGATTTGGCCTTGCCCGCATAGAGTTCTTGACGTTTTTTCACGGTGGGGGTCTCCGAAATGTAATCAGGCAATGGATTGCCAGCTCAAGCCCTTGTCCTGAGCGGCTAGCATCAGACGAGTTTCGTCACCGTCCAGCAGCGGCGCCAGGATCTCGCGGACTCGCTCGGGATGATTGTTCTGTTCCGACAGGTGCGAGCATACGATACGCTCCAGGCGATCGAGCCCCAGGCGGGGCAGCAGGGCCGCGGCCTGAGAATTGGCCAAGTGTCCCCAATCGCCGCCCACTCGTCGCTTGAGTCGAAACGGATAGGGGCCGTCCGCGAGCATCTGTCGATCATGATTGCATTCGAGCACCAGGGCATTGCAGCCTCGAAAGGCGTCCACCACGTGCTGAGTGGGATACCCCAGGTCCGTCAGCACACCCAGGTGCCGACCGTGGGCGCGAAAACGAAACTGCACCGGCTCCCGAGCATCGTGGGGTACGGTAATCGGATCGATTTCCAGCCCCCTGATTGCGAAGCGTGTCTGAGGCAGGATCCAGTGCCGATCCGGCACGTCTCCTAGGCGCCGGGAGAGCCAGCAGCCCGCGGTCAGATAGACCGGCAGCCGGTAACGCCGCGCCAGGGCGCCCACGCCGCGAATATGATCGCCATGCTCGTGGGTCACCAGGATCGCGTCGAGCTGTCGCGGGTGCAGGCCCAGCCGGTTCAATCGCCGCTCCGCGTCGCGCATGGGGAAGCCGCAGTCCACCAGCACCCGAGTTTCTCCGTCGCTGACCAGGGTTGCGTTGCCCTTGCTGCCGCTGCCCAGGGATGCAAATGACAGTCGTCTCCCCGCATCCGGCACCTTGGCCTCCATCTCTCCCATCAGCGCAGCAGGGTCGCCAGGCGCTTGAGAATCTCTCCGGTCTGATCGGCGCTCAGGGGTTCGTCGTCGGCGCTGACGACGCTCACCAGGGTCTGATTGCCGGCTTCCTCTAGCGCTACCCGCAGCCGGCGGGATTCATCGCTGCCCAGACTGAACAGGGTGCCGAAGAAGCCGCGCTCTCGCCCTTCCTGAGGAAGATATTCGATCAGGAATTCCCCCGCCTCGGGGTTCTTGTCCACTAGCTGCTGTCGGCCCGGCTGATTGAAGCTTTCCTCCAGCTGATAGTCGAGTTCCGCCCAGGTGGAGCGCGGCGAGGCGTCCACTACCATGCGCCAATCGCCGCCGCGGCGCTCGACGCGTACCGGATTGGCAGCGCCGGCGGCGGGACGCTGGGTAAAGGTCGAGGCGGTGGCGGTCTGGCCCTGAGCGCCCAGAAAGCTTTCCAGTGCCGCCAGACAGCTTTCCGCTACCTGGCCACCCTGCTCGCAGCGCACTTCGCTGACATCGCGGCCTAACCCCGACTGCACGCTGAGCGTACCTTGCGTGGTGTACAACGTACCCCGTTCGGCGTCCTGCTGAGTCACCTCCAGCCCTTGGCGGCGACTGAAATCGTTGAGCTGACGCCATACGGTCCGTGGAGAATCCTTGACGACCAGCCATTGATCGCCACCCAGGCCGCGCCGTTCCACCAGCGCCTGTGCGCCGGCACCGGCCCCCGTCGTATTCGGGCGGGGCACCTCGAAGTCTTGCTGGGCCTGGAAGCTGCCGTTGGCTTCCGGCACCGGCATCACCGGCTGATAGCGACTCACGTCACGCCCTTGCGGCAAGGTCAGCGGCGCGGCACTTTGCGCATTCGTGTAGTCCTGGCTGCGATCGTCATAGTAGCCGTCTCGGGCACAGCCCGTCAGGATCAGCAGCACGACCAGAGGTGGCCATTTCAACGCGGGATTCATGCAGTTACCTTGGTGATGGATGGATTACGCCGGCATCGATCAGCCGGCGTCCTCGATGAGTCCCGCCAGCTGCAAGGCTTCGCTCACCGTGGAATGATAGCGCTCCGAAAGCCAGGTCAGCGGCAGACGAATGCCCGCTTCGCTGTATCCCATGCGATTGAGCGCCCACTTGACGGGGATCGGGTTGGATTCGATACCCAGCTGGGTATGCAGCGGCATCAGGCGAGTGTTGATCTGATGCGCCTTGTCCGCGTCGCCGGCCACGGCGGCGGTACAGAGTTCGTGCATGGCCTTCGGCGCCACGTTGGCGGTGACCGAAATATCCCCATGCCCTCCCATCAGCATGAAGTCGCAGGCGGTGCCGTCGTCGCCGGAATAGAGCATGAAGCCGCTGCCCTCGAGGCGGGAAATCAGATCCTCGGCGCGCTCGAGATTGCCGGTGGCATCCTTCAGGCCGATGATGTTGTCGACTTCCGCCAGGCGCAGCACGGTTTCGTTGTAGATGTCCGAGCAGGTACGTCCGGGCACGTTGTAGAGAATCACCGGCAGGTCGCTGGTTTCGGCGATGGCCTTGAAGTGCTGATACAGGCCTTCCTGAGTCGGCTTGTTGTAATAAGGCGCCACGGTCAGGCAATAGTCGGCGCCCACTTCCTTGGCGTAGCGAGTCAGCTCCACCGCCTCCGTGGTGTTATTGGAGCCGGTGCCGGCGATGACCGGAATGCGCCTATCGACTTCCTCGACAATGGTGCGGATGACGTCGAAGTGTTCCGCGAAAGACATGGTGGTGGGCTCGCCGGTGGTGCCGGCGGCGACGATCCCATCGGTGCCGTTGTCGAGATGGAAGTTTACCAGTCGGCGCAGCGCCTCCCAGTCGATATCGCCATTGACCTTCATCGGCGTCGCTAGAGCGACGATACTGCCTGTGATCATTCCTTTAGTCCTCTCGAATGGGTCATGAACGCCAGGTCGGAACGAGTCGATAAGGTCGGCTCGGCTGGCCATAGGGAGAATGGTACTCAGGCGGCTCAGGCCTGTACAGAACCCGAGCCGGGTGTTTATCGGCGAGCCGCTTTCGGCACTTCACTCAGGCCTCGGTCTGGCGACGCTGGGCCGCCTGTTCGCTGCGCTTTTGAATACCCCGCGGCCAGGCATACAGCAGTGCCTTGATCAGCGTGGCCAGGGGAATGGCGAAGAAGATGCCCCAGAAGCCCCAGATGCCGCCGAAGAACAGCACCGCGAGGATGATCGAGACCGGATGCAGGTTGACCGCCTCGGAAAACAGCACCGGTACCAGCACGTTGCCGTCCAGGGCCTGAATAACCCCATAGGCGATCACCACATAGAGAAACTGATCCCCCAGGCCGAAATGAAATCCCGCTACCGCCGCCACCGGCAGGGTGGTGACCGCCGCGCCGATATAGGGCACCAGCACGGAGAGCCCTACCGTCAGCGCCAGCAGCGCGGAATACGGCAGGCCAAAAAAGGCAAAGGTCAGAAACGAGACGCTGCCGACGATGATGATCTCGATGAACTTGCCGCGCACGAAGTTGGCAATCTGAGTGTCCATTTCCCGCCAGATGCGCGTCATCAGATCGCGCTTCTTCGGCAGCAGCCACAGCGTGAAGCCTACCAGCCGATCCTTGTCCTTGAGCATGAAGAATACCAGGATCGGTACCAGCACCAGATAGATGATCACCGACATCAGGTTGCCCAGGGAGGCCAGTGACAGGCTCAGCGCACGCTGGCCCATCTGGGTCATCTCACGCCCGGCCATGCCGATCCAGTTCTGGATCTGATCCGGCGTGATCAGATTGGGATAGTTGGCCTGCAGCTTTTCCAGGAAAATCTGGCCGCTGGCGAACATGCGGGGTATTTCCTGCACCAGGCTGACCAGCTGATTCCAGATCAGAGGCATCACGATCAGCGCCATGGCCAGCAGAATACCGACGAAACCGAGAAACACCAGCAGCACCGAGGGAAGATGCGGCAAACCCCGGCGTACCAGCCAGTTGACCGCCCCCTGCAGCAGAAAGGAGATCACCAGGGCAGTCAGAAACGGCGCCAGCATGCGGCCCAGCCACATCACCACTACCACGCCCAATACCAGCAGCACCATAAGGATGACCGCTTCCTCGTCGGAGAAATAGCGATCCATCCAGCTCCTGAAAACCGACCTCAGGCTCATTCAGCGCGATCCTCGCGCTGAGCGGGGTTGCCCTTACGCAGCCAGTAATAATAGGTATCGTCGCGAGTTTCCCGGGCTTCCAGCACATGCGCCCCTTGGGCGGCGAACACCTCGAAGTCGCGCCAGGAACCGGCATCCGTGGCACGCACTTCAAGTAGCTGCCCCGTTTCGAGTCGCGACAAGGCCTGCTTGGCCTTCAGCAGCGGCAGTGGACAGGGCAGTTGGCGGGCATCGAGCACCTCATCGGGCTGCAAGGACATGACGTCTCCAAAAACATGGCGAAGCGGTAAACATGCGGATGCCTGGCATTTAAAGGCACTTTCACCCATGAAGCAATGTCGCAGGATAATGCGCTACGCTAGACGCTGCGTTCCCGCTGACACTCGATGAGAGCCTTATGTCGCGACTGTTCAACTCCCGTCTGCTTGCCCTGGGCCTGACGCTGGCAATGCTGGTGCCGATGCCGGCGCAAGCCTTGACCATCGACGATTTCGATCTGCCCCGGATGGGTTCCTCCAGTGGCGGCATCAATGCTCACGAAACCTACGAGCTGGGCAGAACCTGGCTGCGCCAGTTCCGCGCCCGGGCACCGCTGTGGCAAGACCCCATCACCCAGCACTACGTGGAGTCGCTGATCGGCCAGCTGCTGCCTTACAGCAATCTGCCCGGCATCGATCCGGTGGTGACGCTGGTCGACAGTCGCCAGCTCAATGCCTTCGCGGTACCCGGGGGCGTGATCGGGGTGAATACCGGGCTGTTCAGCTTCGCCAAGAACGAATCCGAACTGGCCTCGGTGCTGGCCCACGAGCTGGGCCACCTGTCACAGCATCATTTCGCTCGTCGCCAGGCTCGGGCGGAAGAGACCCAGCTGCCTACCATGGCGGCGATGCTGGCAGGCATGCTGCTGGCGGTGGGCGGTGGCGGGGACGCGGGCATCGCCGCCGCCATGGGTTCCCAGGCGGCGTTCATTCAGGATCAGCTGACCTATTCTCGCCGTTACGAGGAAGAGGCGGATCGGGTCGGCCTGCAGGCCATGGCCCAGGCGGGCTTCGACCCCGGCGCCAGCGTCGACATGTTTCGCAGCATGCAGCGGTTGATGGCGCTGCAGGGCGGCAACCCGCCGGAATTCCTGCTGACTCACCCGGTTACCCAGTCGCGTATCAGCGACGTTCAATCTCGCGTGGCGCAAATCGGCAGCCCGGGCAGCGCAGGCGTCAGCGACCCTCGCCATGCGCTGGTTCGCGCCCGGGCGCTGCTGGAAATCCATCGGGACGATCCGACCCAGGCCGCTAGCCAGCTCGCCCAGGACAGTACTTCGGAAGCCGCCCGGCGCTACCTGGAAGCCTTGATCCAAGCGGAAAGAGGCAATACCCAAGCAGCGCTGAACGAACTGGACCAGCTGGCCCGAGAACTACCGGATCTGCCGATGATTCCGACCAGCGCGGCCCAGGTCGCCTATGAGACAGGGCGTCCGGAACAGGCTCTGGAGCGCATCCGGCGATTGCTGCGGCTGATGCCGAACTACTATCCGGCGGAATATCTTCAGGCGCAAGCGCTGCTGGGCAGCGACCCCGGCCAGGCCTTCACCATTCTGCGTCGGCTGAGCGAGCGGCGCCCGGAAGACCCGCAGATCTTCGATCTGCTGGCGGTGGCGGCGGGCAGAAGCGGCCAGCCGGCCTGGGGGCATCTGGCCAGAGCGGAAACCTTGCAGCTCACCGGCCGTATCGATCAGGCCATCCGCCAGCTGGAGGTGGCGAAGGACGTCGCCGAACAACAGGGCGATACCACTGCCCTGAGCCGCATCAAGATCCGCCGAGACGCCTTCCTGGATTATCGGGAATCCCTGGAGGATTTTCGCTAGCGTTAGCCGGCCGCTAGCGCTAACGCTTGAAGTTGAGCATACGCTCCAGAGGCTTGAGCGCCTTCTCGCGCAAGGCGGCATCGACGCGGATTTCACCGCTGCCTTCCCGCAGCGCGGTGGCCATGTTGTCCAAGGCGTTCATGGCCATCCAGGGGCAGTGGGCGCAGCTCTTGCAGGTGGCCCCGTTGCCCGCGGTAGGCGCCTCGAAGAGCAGCTTGCCAGGCACCGCCTGCTGCATCTTGAAGAAGATGCCGCGATCAGTGGCGACGATCATTCGCTCATTGGGCAACTGCTTGGCCGCGCTGATCAACTGGGAGGTGGAGCCCACCACGTCCGCCAGTTGCACTACGGCGGCAGGAGATTCCGGATGCACCAGCACCGCCGCGTCCGGATGCAGCGCTTTCAGATCCTCGATGCCCTTGGCCTTGAACTCCTCGTGGACGATGCAGGCGCCGTCCCACAAGAGCATGTCCGCCCCGGTCTGCTGCTGGATATAGCCGCCCAGGTGCTTGTCCGGCGCCCACAGGACCTTTTCGCCCCGGGCCTGGAGATGCTCGATGACATCCACCGCGATGGAGGACGTCACTACCCAGTCCGCCCGGGCCTTCACCGCCGCGGAGGTATTGGCATAGACCACCACGGTGCGATCCGGGTGAGCATCGCAGAAAGCGTTGAACTCCGCCGCCGGACAGCCGAGATCCAGGGAGCAGGTGGCCTCCAGGGTGGGCATCAGCACGCGTTTTTCCGGGGACAGGATCTTGGCGGTCTCCCCCATGAAGCGCACCCCGGCCACCACCAGGGTCGAGGCCTCGTGGCGGGCGCCGAAGCGCGCCATTTCCAGGGAATCCGCCACGCAGCCGCCGGTTTCCTCCGCCAGCTGCTGAATGGCGTCGTCGGTGTAGTAATGCGCCACCAGCACCGCGTTCCGCGCAACAAGCAGCCGCTTGATCTCGGCGGCTCGGGCTTTGTCCTCGGCGGGAAGTCGGGTGGGGCAGTAAGCGCGCGCCAGATGCTCGCGCACCGCGACGCGGGAAGTCGTTGTCATGGTCGTCATCGTGTCTACCACTGTGACTGGCGGGGGCTCCCCCCGCATTACGGAAGCGCCGAAGCCTGATCGATCTCTTCGATCCCTCGACGCGCCTCTTTCACAACATACTGACCAGTCTAACGTGAAAACGCTCCCGAATGCATCGCCTGACGCATGGCAAAACGCCCCCGCATCCGTGGGATGCGAGGGCGCTGGAAGCTGGTGGGTCGTGTAGGATTCGAACCTACGACCAATTGGTTAAAAGCCAACTGCTCTACCAACTGAGCTAACGACCCGTTGCGGGATTGTCGATGGCATCCTGCCGGCGGTCGTTCATGGGGTGAAGTACCGAGGAAGGAATGGTGGGTCGTGTAGGATTCGAACCTACGACCAATTGGTTAAAAGCCAACTGCTCTACCAACTGAGCTAACGACCCCCGACAGGGCGCAAATGGTAATGGCAAGATCCTGATCTGACAAGCCCTGACAAGGGTTTTTTTGCGGTCATCGGCGCGACGGCCTGGGGCGACGCAGCCCTTGCACCGGTTTGCGCTTGCGCTTGTCACGGCTCCAGCGATTCTTCTCATCCGGCGTCAGATCCGGCACCTTGCGCCTGGGCAGCTGAGCCAGTTCCGCCAGGCCGTCCACCTCTTCCTGAGTCAGCTCGGTCCATTCGCCGGCCTTGGCGCGCTTGTCGAGGAAGACGCTGCCGTAGCGCACCCGCTTGAGGCGACTGACGGTCAACCCCTGCGACTCCCACAGCCGACGCACCTCCCGGTTGCGCCCTTCCATTATCACCACGTGGAACCAGGTGTTGATGCCTTCGCCGCCGAACTCCTGCACGTCGCTGAAGCGCGCCGGGCCGTCTTCCAGCATCACGCCCTCGACCATGGCCAGCACGTGCTCGCGCTTGACCTCGCCCATGACCCGCACCGCGTATTCCCGCTCGATTTCCGTGGAAGGATGCATCAGGCGATTGGCCAGCTCGCCGTCCGTGGTGAACAGCAAGAGCCCGCTGGTGTTGATGTCCAGCCGGCCGATGGCGATCCAGCGCTCGCCCTTGAGCCGGGGCAGACGCTCGAATACCGTGCGCCGTCCTTCCGGGTCCTTGCGGGTGCACAGCTCGCCTTCCGGCTTGTTGTACATCAATACCCGGCGCGGCGTGTCATCCGCCGCTTTCAGCGTCACCGGACGACCGTCGAAAGTGACACTGTCGCGAATCTCGATGCGGTCCCCCAGGGTGGCGAGGCGGCCGTTGACCTTGACCCGGCCGTCGCTGATGGCGGTCTCCATCTCCCGGCGGGAACCGAGGCCGGCCCGCGCCAGTACTTTCTGCAGTTTTTCGCTGGTAGTCGTCATGAATCCGGACTCTTGTTGGTTGAATACGTTGAAGTGGGCGAATCCTCGTCGCTGGCCTGCGCTCTGTGGCGCTCCGCCAGACGCGCTTCCAGATCCGCGAAGCTGAGTCCTGCCTGCTGGGTTTTTGGCGGCTCGACGTCAGGCGAATTCATTTCCGACCCGTCGGGCTGATCGGAAGGCGACGTCTCGTCAACGGTATTGTCGCTCAGCGCGAGAGGCAGGGTCGCCGATGGCGCCGGTTCCTGGGTGAACGCCTTGAGTTCGTGCATCGGCGGCAGGCCGTCCAGGGTCTTGAGGCCGAAATCGTCCAGGAACTGGCGGGTGGTGGCATAGACGGAAGGACGCCCCGGCACGTCCCGCTGGCCCACCACGCGAATCCACTGGCGCTCCAGCAGGGTGCGCATGATCGAGGTACTGACCGCTACCCCGCGTATTTCCTCGATATCACTGCGAGTCACCGGCTGGCGATAGGCGATCAAGGCCAGGGTTTCCAGCAGCGCCCGGGAATAGCGCTGAGGTTTCGCTTCCCACAGCCGGGATACCCAGGGAGACAAACGCTGCCGAATGCGCAGCTGAAAGCCGGAAGCAGTTTCGATCAGCTCCAAGGCCCCGCTGTCGTGCCGCTCCTCAAGCCTTGCCAGGGCGCTGCGCAGCGCCGCGCGCGGCGGCAGTTCGTGCTCGTCGAACAGGCTCTCGAAGCGCTCCAGCGCCAGGGGTTCGCCGGCGGCCAGCAGCGCCGCCTCGAGGATATCCTCGAGGCGATGGGTGAAGAGATCGTCGAAGGAATTCATGGATCCGAGTCCGCCACCGGCGCCCGGGCCCGCAGGTGAATCGGCGACAGGGGCGCGTTCTGCACGATCTCGATCAGCGACTCCTTGGCCAGTTCGAGGATCGCCATGAAGGTCACCACCACCCCGGCGCGCCCTTCCTCCAAGGAGAACAGCGCCGTGAAGGGCACGTAGCGCCCGCCTTCAAGACGTTCCAGGATGCTCAGCATGCGCTCCCGGGTGGAAAGGCCTTCGCGGCTGATCCGGTGATCCTGTACCAGCTCCGCCTGGCGCAGCAGCCCCGCCAAGGCCCCCAACAGCTCGTTCAGACCGACTTCCGGATGAGTGATCCGGGTTTCCAGCGCAGGAAGCCCCGCCTGGGCGGTAAACCAGTCTCGCCCGGCCCGAGGAAGTTCCGCCAGGGTTTCCGCCGCCTGCTTGAGCCGCTCGTATTCCTGCAGACGACGAATCAGCTCCGCCCGGGGATCGCCCTCCTCTTCTTCGTCCTCCGCCCTGGGCGGGCGAGGCAGCAGGGTGCGCGACTTGATCTCCGCCAGCATCGCTGCCATCAGCAGATACTCCCCGGCCAGCTCGATCTCCAAGGCCTTCATCAGTTCCACGTATTCGATGTACTGACGGGTGATCGCCGCCACGTCGATGGCCAGGATATCCAGGTTCTGACGACGAATCAGATACAGCAGCAGATCCAGCGGCCCCTCGAAGGCTTCGAGAAACACCCTGAGGGCTTCCGGGGGAATGTACAGATCCTGCGGCAGCTCGGTGATGGGCTTATCGAACAGCCGGGCCAGTATCTCGGCCTGCTCGGTTGCGGGGGGAGTGGTTTCCAGGGTCTCGCTCACGCCAGTCCTTGCCTTGAATCGGTCATCAAGTGCGTATTGTCGATCGTTCAGGGCGCAGTCTAGCAATACCTGGACCGGAAAGGTAAGTCACTCGATGCTTTCCGGTCCCGCCGCCGCGGCCTTGCGATGGCGCCCGGTGTAGTCGAAGAGTTTGCTGCGTACCTGCCAGTGACGACCGACCCGCCGTCCGACGACGAAATCCGGCGGCCGCAGGCGGCGCTGCTCATCGATCACCGCCTGGGGAGACGTGGGCTGCCAGCCTGTGCCCGGGGCGCGCAGGTGATCCCGCAGAAATACCGCCTGGAAGGCGCCGCGCTGGGCAGGGGTTTCCAGGGCGAGCCATTCCGTGAGGGTGGCGCCGTCTTCGTCGTGATAGGTCACCTTGAGTCGAGCCAGGCCGCGGCCGTTCACGGTGGCCTCGAGCTGCATGCCGCTGACCCGCAGCACCCGGGCGTCCTTGAGTTTCAGCGCCTCCTTCAGCTTGTCGTCAGCGTCCACCAATAGCGTCTGACAGCCATGGCAGCGCCGGGCGGCGATATCGTTCTGGGTGCCGCACTGCTCGCAGGTCTTGAAGCGAAAACGAAATTCGCATTGTTTATAGGCGTCCGACCCCGCGCCAGGCTTTTTATCGGCGCCCGAAACCGCGCCTGGCTTTTTACAGGCGCCCGAAGCCGCGCCATCGCTCTTTTCTTCGATCAGCCCCTGACAGCGGCGGCCGAAATGCTCGATGACGACCTCGCCATCGCGTTTGCCCCAGAACAGGTTGGCGTGGCCGCACTCCGGGCATTCCACCTGCACCGGTTCGCTGTCGCTGTCCGGTTTTGGCGAGCCCACTTCCGGGGCATAGAGATCCCAGGGGTTGCCGGCGTAGTCCAGCACCAGGCAGTCCTGCTTGTTTGGTGCCAGGCGCAGTCCGCGACCGACGATCTGCTGATAGAGCCCCACGGATTCCGTGGGCCGCAGAATGGCGATCAGATCCACCTGGGGCGCGTCGAAGCCGGTGGTCAGCACCGCCACGTTGACAAGGTACTTGAGCTCGCCGCCCTTGAAGGCGTCGATCAGCCGGGTGCGATCCTGGGAGGGCGTGACGCCGGTGATCAGCGCCGCCTCGTCTGGCGGTAGATAGCCTAGGATTTCCTCCGCATGCGCGACGCTGGCGGCGAAGACCATCACCGCTCGGCGAGTGCGGGCGTAAGCGATGACCTCCTCGATGATCGCCGGGGTCGCCCGGTGCCCCGCCACCACCCGGTTAAGCTCCGCCTCGCTGAACAGTCCGCTCCGGGCGGGCTTCAGGTTGGAAAAGTCGTAGCGCAACCGCTCGCCTTCAATAAAGACCGCCGCGTCCCGACATACCGGCGGCGCCAGATAGCCCTGCTTGACCATCAGCCGCAGCGGCTGCTCGAACACGCAGTCCCGGAAGAAGGCATCGGACTCACCCCGCACCATGCCGTGATAGTGGCGGTGATAGATAAAGCCCTGACCCAGGCGGTAAGGCGTCGCGGTCAGGCCGAGAATCTTGAGACGCGGATTGGCCCGACGCAGGGTGGCAATCACCTGCCGGTAGCCGCTGTCCTCCTCCGGCGACACCCGGTGGCATTCGTCGATCACCAGCAGACTGAAATCGCCGCTGGAAAAGGCGTCCAGGTTGCGCACCACGGACTGCACGGAGCCGAACACCACCTGGCGGGCGCTTTCCTTGCGCTTGAGTCCGGCGCTGAAGATATCCGCCTGGAGCCCGTAGGCCTGATACTTGGCATGATTCTGTTCCACCAGCTCCCGCACGTGAGCCAACACCAGCACCCGACCGCGAGCCAGCCGGGCCAGCTCCGCGATCAGCAGGGACTTGCCGCTGCCGGTAGGCAACACCACCACCGCCGGCTCACTGCCGGCCTTGAAATGCTCGATCACGCGGGCGACCGCCTGGCGCTGATAAGGGCGCAAGGAAGGAACCGCAGCGAGAGCAGGCGAGAGTATCGAGGTCATAACGGGCAATGAAGCGTCAAGAAACGAGTTCGTCGGATGGAGCCGTTGCCAAGGCAGGAGCGGAGCAGCACAATCCGCTAGCGATTTCGCGGAAGAGTTTGCAAGGATGACGATGGTAGCACGAAAAGGAAAGCATCCATGGAGGCGATGGTGCGCGCTGTTGCTGCTGCCCTGGATGTTGGCATCGTTCGGAGCGCTGGCTCAGGAAACCACCACGGTCCTCGACGGCGACGCCAGCCTGCCGCAGCGGGAAGAGATCAGTCAGCGCCTGAAGCCGCTGACCCAGGAAGAGAAGCCCGGAGCCGCGCAGGAAAAGGAAATCGAGGAACTGCGCGCCGCCCTCGCCAACCTGGAAAGTCTCGAGACGCTGAAGCAGCAGCGCGCCGAGCTCGAAAAGCGGTTTCAGCAGGCACCGGAGGAGATTCGCCGTCTCGACAACGAGCTGCGGGAGGCCCGTCGTCGCGCGGAGCCGGACAAGGAAGACATCGGAGGTCTTTCCAGCGCCGAGCTCGACACCCGCATCAGCGAGACCCTGGATAGCCTACGCAAGCAGCAGGATCGGCTCGCGGATACCAATGCCCGGCTGGTGGCGGCACAAACCCTGCCGGAACGGGTTCAGACGGCGATCAGCGATACCCTCACGCGTATCGACGAGATTCGAACCGAACTCAACAAGCAGCAGGACGTTCAAGACAGTTCCGACGTCTGGCAGCTGCAGACAGAGCTGGCGATGGAGCAAGGCAAGCTCGCCCTGGAACGTCAGAAGCTTGCCGCCAACACCCGCCTCCAGGAACTGGCCAAACTGCGTCGCGATATTCAGCGCCTCGCGATCGAAAGACTCGAAAAGCGTCTGCGGCTGATGCAGAACGCTCTCGAGGAACAGCGACAGCAGCAGCTGGCGGAGAACGTCGATGCCTCGGCGCATCTCGAAACGTCGGATTCCTCATCCAACCCTCTGATCGTGCAGGCAGGCCAGGACAATCAGGCACTGAGCGTCGAGCTGGTGAAGGCCATCGATCGCCACAACGCCTTCGAATGGAGCAATATCGAACTGCGCAGCCGGCTCGACCGCGCGCGCCAGATACAGCGCGTACTCAATGAGCAGGTCGACGCGGTGGGGGACAACCAGCTGCTGTCGCGCATCCTGCGGGAGCAGCGCAGAGCACTGCCGAACGTCACCCTTGTCGAAGACCTGTCGGAAAAGATCGCCGACATTCGCCTCAGGCAGTTCGAACTGGAGCGCCAGCGCGAGGCCTTGAGCGATATCGACCCTGTGGTGGACAGGCGTATCGAGGAGGCGGGGCTGGAACCCTCCGCGGAACTGACCGAGACTCTCGCGGAGAGCTATCGCTCCCGCCGCGGTCTGATGAACCAGCTGGAGCAGACCTACGGCGAGCTGCTGGCCACTGCCGTGGATCTCCAGCTGAATCAACGCCAGATCAGTGACACCGTCGATACCCTGAACGCCACCATCGAAGAGCGGCTTTTCTGGCTCCCCAACCGCGCCCCGCTGAATCTGACCTGGTTGAAGCGATTGCCCGCCTCCTTTCTGGCGCAGATCAGCGGATCGAAGTGGCATGACGATCTCGACGCCGTGCTGACGCCCCCGCCTCTCAAGGCGCTGTGGGGAATTCCCTTGCTGGTGCTTGCGGCGGGGCTGCTGCTGGGGCGCCGCGCCATCCGGGCGCGGCTGCTGAAACTGCACAAGCAGATCGGACGCCTCAAGCGCGATACCCAGATGCACACCCCCTGGGCGATTCTGCTCAACGCCTTGATCGCCGCGCCGGGGCCTCTGGCCCTGGCGGCACTGGGACTCGGACTCAAGACCGGTACCGGGCTTGCCTGGGGCGATGCGCTGCTGCAGCTCGCCCTGGCCTGGGGCGCCGTTGCCCTGGCGCGGCGGCTGACCGTATCCAACGGCGTCGCCGTGCATCATTTCCACTGGCCGGTGGACTATGTGCTGGAACTGAGACGCCTATTCGGCCAGCTCGGCCTTGCGCTGATCCCGGTGCTTCTGATCAGCGCCCTGATAAAAGGCGAAGGGTTATTCCTGGCGGAGCGTCCGCTGTACTTCCTGCCGATGCTGGCGGGCTTCATCGGCATGAGCCTCACCCTGGCGCGGCTCGTGCTGGCGCATCGACCTTATTTCGGCATCAAGCTGTTCCATGTGCTCCTGGGTCTGGCGCTGGCCGCTGCGCCTCTGGTGCTGGGCGTCATGCTGGTGCTGGGCTATGAATACACCGTGCTGCGACTTGTCGAACGTTTCATCACCAGCCTGTATGCCGTCGGCCTTTGGCTGCTTGGCACCGCCACGGTGGTCCGCAGCCTGGCGGTGGCGGCAAGGCGGCTTGCCTATCATCGCGCCAAGGCGCAGTCGGAAGCCCGAGCCAAGGAGAGCGCCGATGCCGGCGGCGAGGTGGTCGAGGAACCGCCCCTGGATCTCGAGCAGGTCAATCAGCAGTCCCTGCGGCTGGCCAAGCTGCTGCTGTTCCTGGGGCTTACTCTGGTGCTGTATGTCATCTGGTCGGATCTGCTCGTGGCCCTGGCCTATTTCGACCATATCAAGGTGTGGTCGACGACCCAGGGTATCGGCGAGACCCTGAGCGAGACGCCGATCACCCTGGCGGACATTCTCATCGCTCTGCTCGTTGTGGTACTTACCTGGAGCCTGGCCCGCAACCTGCCGGGGCTGCTGGAGGTGATGGTGCTTTCCCACCTGACCCTCAAACCCGGCGGCGCCTACGCCATTTCATCGCTGCTTTCCTACACCATCGTCGGGGTAGGCATCGTCGCCGCCCTGGGCACCCTGGGGGTGTCCTGGGACAAGCTGCAGTGGCTGGTAGCGGCGCTGGGGGTAGGCCTGGGGTTCGGACTGCAGGAGATCTTCGCCAACTTCATCTCCGGCTTGATTCTGCTTTTCGAGCGCCCGATTCGCATCGGTGACACCATCACCCTGGGCAACCTGCACGGCACCATCACCCGTATTCGCATTCGCGCCACGACGATGACGGATTTCGACCGCAAGGAAATTATCATTCCCAACAAGACCTTCGTGACCGAGCAGCTGACCAACTGGTCCCTGTCGGACAACGTGACCCGGGTCACCTTGGAGTATGGGGTGGCCCACGGCTCGGACCTGGAAACCGTGCGCTACCTGCTGCATCAGGTGGCGAAGGAGAACGAACGGGTGCTCGATGACCCGGCTCCCATGGTGATCTGCTCGAGCTACGGCCCCTCGGCGTTCAACTTTCATCTGTATATCTACGTCAACGATCTTTTCGATCGCTACTTTGCCCCGGATGAAATCAACCGCCAGCTCGACGGGCTGTTCCGGGAGCATGGCATACGAGTGGCGTTCGACCAGATGGACGTCTGGCTGCACGATACCCAGAAGCCTGCCAAGGGGGAATCGACGGATCTCTCGCAGGATTCGTCATCTTCCGCGGCCCAGCCGGAAGAGAGGGACGAAGACGAGGAGCAGCATCAACCTCCCAAGGGCAACAAGCCGTTGAGCAGAAGATAGCCGGGAATCCAGGCGGTGAACACGCCCTGCACCAGGGAAAGTCCGGCCATCCAGGGCTGCAGCCGAGGCCAATGACAGAGCATCAGGTAGAAGCCGAGCCAGAGCATCGCCCAGGCCAGCCAGTTGGCCGTGGACCACCAGCCCCACAGGCTATCCGCCTGGGTCCATTGCAGCAAGCCCGTAGGCAGCGCGGTCAAGGAGACAAACAGGCAGAAATAGCCCAGGCCACGACCATTGCAGCCGTTGCGACGATTGAAGGCCACCCACAGATAGGTGAAGGCGAAAAGCAGCGTCAAAGCGGCGGTACGCACGCTATTGGCGTCCGCGCCGGGCCCGAATGCCGCATAGGCGGCGATGGCCAGGCTGACCCCGCCGGTGAAGTAGTTGATGACCTGAATTTCCCGGTCCTCGATACGCCCTGTCATCCACAGGCCGTTGAGCACCAGCACCGCCCCTACGTAAAGAAGACTCAACCCTTCATGCATTGCTTGAACTCCCACCCAATGCGCGTTTGCAGTGAGCCTTATACGATGCCGGAAGACCTCAAGCAAGCTGCGTGGAAATATTTTCCATCAAATAATTTTTAACGTATTGGACATCAAAACGCCTCCAGCGCCGAAACCCCCTCGACGAGCTCCGTGGAGGAAAAGACCTTTTCACCCACCCCTTTCAACCCCGCCACCAGACAGATGCCGGGACTGGGGCTCTTCACCTCTTCGCATTCCCGGGCATAGAGATAGCGTACGCCTTCCTGCAGGTCCGCCAGGTGCTGGGAGAAATTGTAGAAATACAGCTCGATCACCTTGTTGCTTTCGTTGAGTACCGAAAAGAACGGCGCCTCGAACTGGTTGCCCCCCAGCAGAATACCCTTGTCGCCATCGCTTCTGATTTGTCCGACCACCTGTGGCATGTCCCACAGGGTTCGTGAAAAGCTCAGGTATTCCATGACGTCGTCGCTGGCAAAATAGTCGCGGCTATAGGCCTGATTCGAGCGTCCGGGTTCGAGCAGCGAACGACCGAACCCCAGGGCAGCGGTGTCCGCCCGCATCAGGCTCAGCAGGGTCGGCCCCACGTCCAGCATGGTGCCCTGTACCCGGCGCTCGCCGGGGGCGATATCGCTGTCGAAGACCATCAGCAGATTATCGCGCCGCGCCGCCTTCTCGATCAGCGGGGTGGCGTCGTTGACCATGGCCAGATGATCCGAAAGCACCACCAGAGTGGTATCGGCGGCCCAGGGCGACGCCCTCACCCGATCGATGAAGCGACTGACCAGCCGATCGGCGCAGGCCAGGGCGTTCAAGGATTTCAGCTTGCCATCTCGGTATCGCACGCCGCGACAGCTCGGCGAGATGTGCCCATGCGGATGATGGGTATCCATGGTCAGAGCGAACAGGGCGAAAGGCTCCTGCTTTTCCGATAGCGTGACGAACTCATCGAAGACCCCTTCCAGCAGCTCGTCGTCGTAGGCACCCCAGCCGGAGAATTCGCTTTCCGCCATGCCTTTCCAGGTGCCGAAGTATTCCTTGTCTCGCACCACGTCGAAGCCGTGCTGTTCCAGAAAGCGGTCCTTGCCGGCGAACTTGCCGGAAGCGCCGCCCATGTACACCGTCCGGAAGCCGTTGTCCTGAAGGTGCTCCGCCAGGCACTTGGCCTTGGGCAGAAAATAGCGCACCCGGCCCATGTCGTTGTTTCCCGCCCCCGGAGTCGCCAGGGGCAGCCCGCACTGGGTATTGACCAGCCCGGCGATGGTCCAGCCGGTGCCCGGGGTCTGGGCGATGCCGGAGAAGTGAAGCGATTCCCCGCGGCGCTCCCGCAGCGCCGGCAGCAGTTCCGGAAAGAGGCGCTCATCGAAATAGGTGGATTCCACGCTTTCCAGATACAGCACGACGAGGTTCTTGTCGCTGGTGATTCGACGCGGCGAGGTGTCGTACAGCGCGCGCAGCTTGCGGGTCTGATCCGCGTCGAGGGCGACATAGGAATCCTTGAGCGCCAGCAGGTTCAGGTGCCAGGGCGAGATCAGCCAGCCGACGATCACCACCCCGCAGCCGATCAGCGATGGAAGGAATCCGCTTGTCAGGGAAACGGGCTTGGCAGCGACGCGATTTCGCCAAGCCTTGACCACGGACCCCGCCAGCACCAACACCGCCAGGGTGACGAAGCCGGCGAACACGACGATCTCCTTCAAGAACTGGCGATAGTCCGCGTCCTCGGTGCCGCTGAAGAAATGAAAGAGCACGGACTGATTGATGCCCACGCCGGTCATCATGTCCGCCACCTGCCAGACCCCCCAGAACAGCACGTAGACGAATCCCAGCAGGCCGGGAAGCAGAACCCAGCGGGAACGCGAGATCAGGATGGAAAAGACGATGCCTATGAGCACCAGAGCGCCAAAAGCGTTCACAGCGAGAAGTGTTGTCATCGCGAGGAAACCTCCGCAGCGCGGCCAAGGTCGAGTCGATACCGACGCTTTATTGGGGAAGCTTACCGCAGGGCCTTGTCCTGCAATGATGTTATGGCATAAGAAAGGCGTCTTGTCATAAAAACAGGATAGCGACGAAAAAAAAGATTCCGGATCGAAAAGACGCCCGGTCGGAGCCGGGCGTCAAACAGGCGATAAACCTTCTATCAAACCTTATCCACCGGGATAGGGCATCCAGCCATCCCCTTGCAGGCGAATATAGGGGGAGCCGTCCGCCGGCATCACCGCCACCCCTTCGTTGGTGGACACCGGCTTGGGCTACAACGAAGAAAAGACCCTGGAAAGGGCGCTTGAATTCATCGTCGAGGAAAAACCCGCCCTGACCTTCATCCACTTCAACGAACCGGACGCGGTCGGCCACGAAACAGGACACGACACCCCGGCATACTATCGGGAAGTGGAAAGGATCGACGCCCTGATGGGAAGGCTCCTCGATACCCTGGAAGACAGCGGCATGATGGAGGATTCCATCATCCTCTTCACCGCGGATCACGGCGGGATCGGCAAGGGCCACGGCGGGGAGACCCTCCTGGAAATGGAGATCCCCTGGATCATCTTCGGAAAAAGCGTGCCGGCCAAGGGAAAATTGCGGTCCGCGATCGTCACCTACGACACCGCCGCGACCCTCGCCTATATCCTGAGACTGACCCCGCCGGATGTGTGGCGAGGCCGGGCCATCACGGAGGCGCTGGAAGACGACGACTCTCGTTGAAGGGCGGTCATTCTCCCAGGGTCATCCTCCCAGGAAGGAGGACATCGCCCGATCGGCGACCAGGCCGCAGGCCTTCTCGCCGACCTGATCCTTGAGCGAACTCAGGTTGAAGCCCTGGCCGTTTTCGCCTTGCAGCACGCCCTTGAGCCCCTGCTGATAGCCGATGTCCTGTTCCGCTTCCTGCTCTCCCCCGAGCTTACCCATCAGCTTTTCCTTGACCATCTCGGTTTTGCTCTTGGTATAGCCTTGCTTCTGGCAGTAGCCGAGCACTCCCGCCACGTTCTGCATGCTGCCGAGATGGAAGGCGCCGGAAGACAGCGAGCCCAGCATTGAGCCGCCGGAGGCCCCCGACTGGCCGGAAAGCATAGCCCCCGCCCGATCCTTGAGACTGTCCATGCTTTGCGCCGAGGCAAGCGGAGCGACCGCCAGGGACAGGACCAGCAGGGCGGAGGAAAGGGAACCCGATTTCATGAAATGACTCCCGATGATGATCGAATGAGGTTGCGCGATATCGACGCCAGGGCCGCGACTGAAACAGGCGCCGCCGCCTCGCGCCGCTGACAGCATAAACGCCGCCGACGAACCGGAGCGAGAAGTGTTTCGTAGCTTTTGTTAACTCAGATTAAAGTAATGTTTACAACCAGGGGACAACAAGAAAAGCATGGGTCAGCGGTCAGGCCCACCCGCGATCCGGGGCTGCGAGACCAGCTGCATGAAACAGGCGCTCCTGGTCGCGGAGTTCGATGTGATGGCGATGCCTTTTCATTATCTTCGCCGCTTCCAGGGCACCCAGGGCGCTATCCACCTGCGGGCCGGAGAGTTCCAGCAGGCTCCCGAGCTGGCTTCTGGAAAGCGGGCAGTAGAAATGGGTCGCGTCGCCCTTGCCCGCCTCCCGCAGGCGAAGATGAATGTCCTTCAGGAAATGCGCCAGACGCACGCTCGGGTCGCGGTGCCGGTTGGCCAACATGCGCAGCGTGAATCGGTTTGCCTGGCGCGCTGCAGAATTCAGCAGCGCAATCGCCAGGCGCGTCGAGGCCTGAACGAGATCGATCAACTCATGCAGGGAAAAGGACGCGACCCGCCCGTGACTGAGCATGGCGGCGTCGCTGCCGTGAGTGCTGAAGGTATAGTCTTTCAGGCCGAGGATATCCCCGGGGAGAAAGACATCGATGATTCGGCGCCGGCCATCCTGCTCGTCCCGGTAACTGCAGGCCCAGCCGTTTTGCAGCACGTACAGCTGCTTGATCGGGTCGTTCGAGCCCCAGAGCAGTTGCCCACAGGCTCTGGGCTCGGAAACGCTTTCGAGACGACGCAGCAGACGCACATTGCCTTCTTCAAGATCGGCGGTCGCGCCAAGGCTCGCTGGCAGCCAATCCTTCCCGGGATGAGTCCTACGATAAGCCATGTCGGTTTCTTTGCCGCTGTCGATTTTTTTATTCATACCAAGAAATCGCCGGGCGCTTCTGTGCGCTACCGGACACAAGACGTTTTTTTTGATCAACCTCCACCTTGAACGCCGATCTTGTCACCGCCGCCGACAACGATACCCAGGCAAACCAGTTATGTGCGGTAACGTACATACGGGCATCACGACCAAGCGATATTATGAAAGGTATTGAATGAGTTGATCCCAGGAAGCCATTGATGGCCGTAACCCCTTCCCCCGATCAGAATCAGCTGCTGGCTGCCTTGCCCCAAGAGGTCAAGGATCGCCTGTTCCCGCATCTCGAGCGGGTATCGCTGCCGCTAGGAAAGATTATCTACGAGGCGGACGACGCGGCTTATTTCGTCTACTTTCCCACGGACACCATCATTTCACTGGTGCAGGTCATGGAGAATGGTGCCTCGGCGGAAATCGCCGTGGTCGGCAAGGAGGGCCTGGCGGGGGTTTCCGTATTCATGGGCGGCGAAAGCACTACCAGTCGAGCCATCGTGCAGAGCGCCGGGCATGCCTACCGAATGGAAAGCCATCTATTGAAGGAGGAATTCGAGCGTCACGGCGCGCTGTTGAACCTGATGCTGCGCTACACCCAGGCCTTGATTACCCAGATGGCTCAGACCGCGGTGTGCAATCGTCACCACACCATTCACCAGCAGCTGTGCCGCTGGCTGCTGCTTTCCCAGGACCGCCTTTCCGGTGACCAGCTGGTCATGACCCAGGAGCTGATCGCCAACATGCTGGGGGTACGCCGGGAAGGGGTCACCGAGGCCGCCCGCCGGCTGCACAAGCTCGGCATCATCGAGTACAGCCGGGGGCGTATCAGGATACTCGACCGGGCGGCGCTGGAAGAGCAAAGCTGCGAGTGTTACGCTGTGGTCAGAAAGGAAACGGATCGTCTTCTGACGTATTGAGAAGGCATCTTCGTCCTTGAGATTGCTGGCATCCCCTCTCGGCCAATTTCTGGCGCTTCCGGTGCCTTGGTCCTTGCATGCCCGCCCCTCCCGCACCCGATGCCGCCAACCGGTTGATCGATGGACTGCCGGCCGAATCACGCCGACGGTTGCTGCGTCATTGCGAGCCCATGACGCTCACCTTCGGTGAAATACTCAGCGAGCCTCATCAGCCGCTGGAATACGTCTATTTCCCCCAGAGCGGTTTTATCTCGCTAATTCAGGTGATGAGCAAATCCCGCTCTCTCGAGGTGGGACTGGTAGGCAACGAAGGGCTATGCGGCGCGTCTCTTGTGCTGGGGATCAATGCCCTGCCACAGCGCGCCCTGGTGCAAGGGGCCGGTACCGCCTGGCGGCTGAGCGCTGTTCAGCTACAGGAAGAACTGAAAGCCGACGCGCCCCTGCGGGAACGGCTGGGCCACTATCAGTACGTGCAGCTTGCCCAGGCCTCCCTCGGCGCCGCCTGTTTTCATTTTCACGACATCGAACAGCGTCTGGCCCGCTGGCTGCTGATGACCCAGGACCGCGCCCAGGCGGATCGTTTCTATCTCACCCATGAATTTCTTGCCGACATGCTGGGGGTGCGCCGCAGCGGCGTGACCACCGCGGCGGGAACCCTGCAGGCTCGGGCGCTGATCCACTACAGCCGGGGCCAGATCAGCATTCTCGACCGAGCCGGTCTCGAAGCGACTTCCTGCGAGTGCTACGCCATCACCCAGCGGGACTACGACCGCTGGCTTGGCTGACGTCGCCGCGCGGGGCGACCACCGAATCAACGAACGCTACTTGTCTTCTCTTCCCACAGGCGCGCTTTCTCGCGATTCACCAGGTAGTCGCCTAGGCCGTCCAGGCTATCGTCCAGGTAGGCGTCGTCGAACTCGGCGATTTCTCGAAGTTTTCGCGCGTCGAACACTTCGATATGGTGGCGGTGCTTTTTCAGCACCTTATCCGCTTCCAGTTGGGCCAGCACGCGATTGACATGCACATGGGTAAGCCCCAACAGCTGCCCCAGCATCGACTGCGAAAGGGGAAACTCGAAAGACGCAAGCGGCGTCTGCGCCAGCTTGTTCAGCCGGGTGTGGATCTCGACCACGAAATGCGCCAGCCGGGACCTGGCATCGCGATGCACCCCCATCGCCAGGCGCTCGGTGACCAGCGTCTCCTGCCGCGCCATCGCGGCGAACAGGGCAATGGTCAGCCGTGGCGAGACGTGGATGAGGTGGCCGATATCCTGAGAGGAGATGCATGACACTTCCCCGTCGGTGAGCATCGCCGCCGCGGCGAAATGCCGAGGAAAGGTGAAATCCTGCAGGCCGACGATATCCCCGGGCAGCAGCACGTCCATGATCTGCCGGTTGCCGTCCACGTCG
Source organism: Pistricoccus aurantiacus (assembly GCF_007954585.1). Taxonomy (GTDB): domain Bacteria; phylum Pseudomonadota; class Gammaproteobacteria; order Pseudomonadales; family Halomonadaceae; genus Pistricoccus; species Pistricoccus aurantiacus. Next base: position 1,643,734 of record NZ_CP042382.1, on the reverse strand, counting down.
TCCCGATAGGTGCAGGCCCAGCCTTCCTGGAGGATGAAGAGCCGTTCGACCTCCGATCCCGCTTCCCACAGCAGGGTCTGGCGCGGCACCCAGCGCTGGCCGGTTTCCATTTTACCAAGAAGCCTTTTCTCGTCCGCCTCGAGGACAAGAAAACGCTCCATGCAACTGAGCAAGGCACTGGTCTGGTGTTTCATCCCGTTGTCCTGTTCGATCGCCCAAGGAGCAGACGCGCGTACGGCTCGTTCTGGCGTGATGAATATGTAGCGGCATAACCATTGTGCGCCGGAGCCATAGGTGAATAATTGACTTAGATTAATAATACGGCGCTTGACCGCTGAATAGGGCCGGCTATTTGTAACCATGGCTTACAGTTGAGGGTCTTTTTGAAACATCAGATTTCCGATGTATCCGATATGGAAAACGCACAAAGAAATAGAGACAAGCCATCGACAACGATATCGCCCCGCCTGGTGGCGCGATGCCAGGCGGGGCGATGTCCAGGATGAAACGTTCGATGGGGAGGGAGAGATCTAGCCCAGCCAGGCCCGGGCATTGCGAAACAGGCGCATCCAGGCGCCGTCTTCCCGCCATTCCGCGGGCCGCCAGGCGTTGGTGACCGCCCGGGCGACCCGCTCCGGATGGGGCATCATCACCGTGACCCGGCCGTCCGGGGTGGTCAGGCCGGTGATACCCGCCGGCGAGCCGTTGGGGTTGGCCGGGTAGCGGCTGGTGACCTGGCCGTAGTTGTCCACATAGCGCAGGGCGATCTGATGGCTGCCCTGCATGGCGCGCAGATGGCCGCCGTCGCGAAACTCCGCCCGGCCCTCGCCGTGAGCCACCGCAATGGGCAGCTTTGAACCTTCCATGCCCGCCAGCAGGATCGAGGAACTCTTCTCCACCTTGACCATGGACACCCGGGCCTCGAACTGCTCCGACTCGTTGCGCACGAAATGCGGCCAGTTCTCGGTGCCGGGAATCAGCTCCCGCAGCTGAGACAGCATCTGGCAGCCGTTGCACACCCCCAGGGCGAAGTTGTCGCTGCGCTGAAAGTAGGCGGCGAACTGCTCCCGGGCCCGCGGGTTGTAGAGCGCGGACTTGGCCCAGCCGCCCCCGGCCCCCAGCACGTCGCCGAAGGAGAAGCCGCCGCAGGCCACCAGCCCCTTGAACTGCTCCAGGGTGACCCGCCCGTTGATGATATCGCTCATGTGCACGTCCACCGCCTCGAAGCCGGCGTGGTGGAAGGCCCAGGCCATTTCCACCTGGCCGTTGACCCCCTGCTCCCGCAGGACGGCGACGGTGGGCCGCGCGGAATTGACGAAGGGTGCGGTAATGTCTTCGTTCACGTCGAAGGTGGCATTCGCGGATAGGCCCGGATCGCGGCCATCCAGCAGGCCGTCGAATTCGCTCTTGGCGCAGTCCGGATTGTCTCGCAGCGCCTGCAGCCGATAGCTGGTTTCCGCCCAGGTGCGCTGGGCGCGCAGCCGGGTGGTTTCCAGAAGCGGTTCCTCGAACAGGGTGACCCGCACCTGATCATCGTAGCGAGGCCGAGCGATCACCCCGCAGGTGGCGATGCCCGCGGCGGCGAACTGGGTCAGGGTAAACTCGGTATCCTTGCGGTTGACCTGGATCACCGCGCCGAGCTCCTCCGAGAACAGCGCGCCCACCGCCTCGATGGGCTCGTCGATCAGCCAATCGAGCTTGATCTCGAGCCCGGCTCGGGCGGCGAAGGCCATCTCCAGCAGGGTAACGATCAGGCCGCCGTCGCTGCGGTCGTGATAGGCCAGCAGCTTGCCGTCCGCGTTGAGCCCCTGGATGACGCCAAAGAAGGCCTTCAGGTCTTCCGCGTCGTCCAGGTCCGGGCACTCGCTGCCCACCTGGCCGTAGACCTGGGCCAGCGCCGAGCCTCCCAGACGATTGCGGGCGCCCCCCAGGTCGATCAGGATCAGGTCGCTTTCATCCTGCCCCATGTTGATCTGCGGGGTCAGGGTCTTCATGGTATCCGTGACCGGGGCGAAACCGGTGATCGCCAACGTCAGCGGCGAGGTGACGCTCTTCTCCTCGACTTCGCCATCGGCGCCTTGCGTTTGCCAGGCGGAGCGCATGGACAGGGAATCCTTGCCCACGGGAATGGCGATGCCCAGTGCCGGGCACAGCTCCATGCCCACCGCGTGAACCGCATCGTACAGCGCCTGATTCTCACCGGGATGGGCCGCGGCGCTCATCCAGTTGGCGGAGAGCTTGATATCGCCGAGTTTCTCGATAGGCGCCGCCGCCAGATTGGTGATGGCCTCCGCCACCGCCAGCCGGGCACTGGCGGCGGGATCGATCAAGGCCACCGGAGCGCGCTCCCCCAAGGCCATGGCTTCCCCGGCACGGGTATCGAAGCTCGCGGTGGTCACGGCGACGTCCGCCACCGGCACCTGCCAGGGGCCGACCATCTGATCCCGGGCGACGAGCCCGGTGATGGAGCGATCGCCGATGGTGATCAGAAAGCTCTTGGAGGCCACCGCCGGCAGCCGCAGCACCCGATCCAGGGCCTCCCGCAGGTCCAGGTTGTCCAGGGCCACGCCGGCGCGCTCCAGGGTCCGGCGGTTGAATTCCCGCTGCATCCTGGGCGGCTTGCCGAACAGCACGCTCATGGGCAGATCCACCGGGCGGGTGGCGAAATGGCTGTCCTCGACGCTCAGATGATGCGCCTCGATCGCCTCGCCGACCACCGCATAGGGGCAGCGTTCGCGAACGCAGAGGGCGTCGAAGGTATCGAGATCTTCCGGGGCCACCGCCAGCACGTAGCGTTCCTGGGCCTCGTTGCACCAGATTTCCAGCGGGCTCATGCCCGGCTCCGCGCTGGGCACCTGGCGCAGCTCGAAGGCACCGCCGCGCCCGCCGTCCTTGACCAGCTCCGGCAAGGCGTTGGACAGCCCCCCGGCCCCCACGTCGTGGATGAAGCGGATCGGATTGGCATCGCCCAGAGCCCAGCAGCGGTCGATCACTTCCTGGGCGCGGCGCTCGATTTCCGGGTTGTCCCGCTGCACCGAGGCGAAGTCCAGGTCCGCGCTGGAACGCCCGGAGGCCATGCTGGAGGCGGCGCCGCCGCCCAGGCCGATCAGCATCGCCGGGCCGCCCATCACGATCAGCCTGGCCCCTACGGGAATCTCGCCCTTGGCCACGTGCTGACGGCGAATGTTGCCGTAGCCTCCGGCCAGCATCACCGGCTTGTGATAGCCGCGTCGTTCGATGCCGTCCGCGCTCAGCACGTCCTGCTCGTAGCTTCTGAAATAGCCCGCCAGGTTGGGGCGGCCGAACTCGTTGTTGTAGGAAGCGCCGCCGATGGGGCCTTCGAGCATGATGTCCAGGGCGCTCTTGATGCGCGCCGGCTTGCCGTAGTCGAAGGCCTCCCAGGGCTGCAGGAACTCGGGAATACGCAGGTTGGAGACGCTGAAGCCGGTCAGCGCCGCCTTGGGCTTGCCGCCCACGCCGGTGGCGCCCTCGTCGCGAATCTCGCCGCCGGCGCCGGTGGCGGCGCCGGGATAGGGGGCGATCGCCGTGGGATGGTTGTGAGTTTCCACCTTCATCAGGATATCGATGGGCTCCCGATGGCTGGCGTAGCCGGCGTGTCCGCCATCCTTTTCATTGGTCAAGGGCGTGGCGAAGAAACGCCCGGCCCGACTTCCCTCGATCACCGCCGCGTTGTCGCTGTAGGCGGAGAGAATCCCCTCGGGAGAGCATTCATGGGTGTGCTTGATCATGGCGAACAGGGAGCGAGGCTGAGCCTCGCCGTCGATGATCCAGTCCGCGTTGAAGATCTTGTGCCGGCAGTGCTCGGAGTTGGCCTGGGCGAACATCATCAGCTCGACGTCGCTGGGGTTGCGATCGAGTCCCTGAAAGGCGCTCATCAGGTAGTCGATCTCGTCTTCCGCCAAGGCCAGCCCCAGGGCGTCGTTGGCGACCTCCAGGGCCTTGCGCCCGCCTTCCAGCAGGTCGATCTTGCCCAGGGGCGCCGGGGACTGGTGGCGAAACAGCTTGATCGCGTCGGAGGCGTTGGCCAGCACGGTTTCCGTCATGGGATCGTGCAGGGCCGCGACGATGGCGTAAAAGGCGGCTTCCTGAAGGGTGCCGTCGAGCTTGATGCGATAGGCGATACCGCGCTCGATGCGTTTGATCCGATCGAGGCCGCAGTTGCGGGCGATCTCCGTGGCCTTGGAGGACCAGGGGGACTGAGTGCCCAGGCGCGGCACTACCAGGAAGAGATGGCCTTCTCGAGGGCTGTCCGCCCGGCGTGTCGGGCCGTAGTCCAGCAGGCGCTCGAGTACCGCTATCGCTTGATCGTCAAGTTCGTCCTGATGATCGATAAAATGCACGTAGTCGGCGCCGAGGCTTTCCACCTCGGGCACCTGGGCCTTCAGGGCGGCCAATAGCCTGGCATGACGAAAATCGGAAAGAGCGGGCGCGCCTCGCAGTTCGAGCATATCGATCCAGCCTCTGAAGAACGAAAGGTGTTGGCCGCGCGGCGAGTCGTGGACGACAGGTCGTGAAAGGGCTCGCCGCGGGCATCGGCAAAGGGCCACCAATGATACTGGAAAGCCGGGGGCAAGCGAAATTGCGTTGGTGACAGCCGGCGGCTCGCTCGCTATCGTGACAATCCTGCCAGCCACTCGTGCCGCCATGTACAGACTCTTCGCCCATCTGCGCCGTCATGCCCGCTGGTACCTGCTGCTGGGTAGCGTCGTCGCGTTGACCCTAGTGCCTTACTGGCAGCAGGCTTATCGCAATCCTCAGCTCGAGAGGATCGCGTCCCGTGATTTCCTGACCATGGTGACCCGTAACGCCCCGACCATTTATTATCAGGGGCGCAACGGCCCCTCGGGTTTCGATTACGAGCTGATGCGCCGCTTCGCGGATTATCTGGGGGTCAGCCTGGCAGTGGAAGTGGAGGACAACATCGCCGCCGTGGTGCGGGCGGTCACATCCGGCAAGGGCGACATCGGCGCCGCCGCCCTGCCCCTGCAGACGGCCCAGGAAGATATCCACTACAGCCAGCCGATCCTCAACCTGCAGCCGCTGGTGATCTATCGCCGGGGGCTTCCCCCGGTGCGCGAGATCGAGGATCTGATCGGCAAGAAGCTGGGGATCATTCACGATTCCGGCATCGGGGAGCTGTTGCGACAGCTGCAGCAGGACTGGCCGGCGCTGGGCTGGCGCGAGGCGGCGGAACTGGAGGTGGCGGATCTCCTGCAGCGGGTGGAGGACGGACGGCTGGATGCGGCGGTGGTCTACCGGCATCAGTTCAAGCTCAATCGCCTGTTCTTCCCCGGGGTCGAGGATGGCTTTCCCCTCGGCGAACCGCTCAGCATGGCCTGGGTGTTCGATGCCGGACAAGGCATCGGCCTGCAGCGGGAAGCCAATCGATTTCTGGATGAAATGCGTCGCGACGGCGTTCTCGACGCCCTGTTCGAGCGTTATTTCGGTCACGACGACTACCTGGAATACGTGGGGGCCCGCACCTTCATCCAGCAGGCCAACGCCAGGCTCGAGGATTACGCGGACCTGTTTCGTCAGGCGGCCCGGGATACCGGTTTCGACTGGAAGCTGCTGGCGGCGGTGGGCTATCAGGAGTCTCACTGGAACCCCACGGCGACCTCCCCTACCGGGGTGCGCGGACTGATGATGCTGACCAACCCTACCGCCAAGGAAGTCGGCGTCACCAATCGTCTCGACGCGGCCCAGAGCATCGACGGCGGCGCGCGCTATCTGCGCGGGATCCTGGACCGGCTGCCCGAGAGCATTACCGGCGACGACCGCCTGTGGATGGCCCTGGCCGCCTACAACGTGGGCCTGGGCCATCTGTACGACGCCCGGCGCCTGGCCAGGCAGCGCGGCAAGAACCCGGACCGCTGGACGAACGTTCGCGAAGCCCTGCCGCTGCTGCAGAAACGCCAGTGGTACGAACAGACCCGCCACGGCTACGCGCGAGGCGGCGAGCCGGTCATCTACGTGCGCAACATCCGCCGCTACTACGAGATTCTCGACTATCTGGAACGCAGCCAGCGCCAGTACTATCAGTTGGAGGATCGCCCCGTGGAAATTTCCGACAATCTGCCGGAAGACGGTCATTTCGATGTGGTGGAACCGGTGTTATAAGGCGCGGAACCGGTATTATAAGGAGTGGAATCGGTGTCCCGGTTGCCCTGCCGGCGACGCTCGACGAAGAAATCCCGCAGCAGCCGCTGGGACTGTCCCGCCAGTATTCCGCCCTCGACTTCCACCTGATGATTGAACCAGGGCTGAGCGAACAGGTTGGCCCGGGATTCCGCCATGCCCGTGGCTGGCTCCGGGGCGCCATAGACCAGCCGCGCGATGCGGGCGTGGATGATGGCGCCGGTGCACATCAGGCAAGGCTCCAGGGTGACGAAGAGGGTGCAGCCGCTCAGTCGATAATTGGCGAGATGCGCCGCGGCGGCGCGCAGGGCGAGAATTTCCGCGTGGCCGCTGGGATCGTGGCGGGAGATCGGCGCATTGTGCGCCGCACCGATGATCTCTCCCGCCGGGTTCACCACTACCGCGCCGATGGGCACTTCCGCGGCGGCGCTCGCCAGACGGGCCTGATCCAGCGCCCGGTGCATGTAATAGCCGTCGCTACGCATGGCGGCGTTCACCGGCTGTGCGGAAAAAATGAAACGCGCGTATGATCATGGTCTGGCGAGATAACCTTTTATCGACAAGTCCGGGATTCAATGATGGCACAAGAAGCACTCGACAATCTGGTCGCCCTGCTGGGGCTGGAACGCCTGGAAGAATATCTGTTTCGCGGCCGTAGCCAGGACCTCGGCTTTCCCCAGCTCTACGGTGGCCAGGTGCTCGGCCAGGCGCTTTCCGCCGCCACTCAGACCCTCGACAGCTCGCGTCGCGCCCATTCCCTGCACGGCTACTTCCTGCACCCCGGGGATGCCAAGCAGCCGGTCATCTATCAGGTGGACCCGGTGCGGGACGGCGGCAGCTTCACCACCCGGCGGGTCAGCGCCATTCAGCATGGCAGAACGATCTTCTTCTGCAGCGCCTCCTTTCATGGTGAGGAAGAAGGCCTGGCCCACCAGCTCGCCATGCCCGGGCTCGAGAACCCGGAGGACCTGGTCGCCGCCGGCGCCAAGGTACAGCGATTCAAGGGCCATCCCGTCGAACTGCTGTATCACCTCGATGATCCGGGCAACGGCCGGGAGCTGCCGCCGCGCCAGCGCATCTGGTTCCGCCTGAAGGGCGAGCTCTCGGCGGACGAAAATCTCAACCGCTACCTGCTGGCCTACAGCTCCGACTTCAACCTGCTGGCCACTTCCCTGATCGCCCATGGCGTGAACTTCACCAATCCGCGGCTGCAGATCGCCAGCCTGGATCATGCGATATGGTTTCATCAGCATCCGCAGGTCAACGACTGGCTGCTCTACGATCTGGACAGCCCCTGGGCCGGCGGCGCTCGCGGCTTTGCCCGGGGCAGTATCTACGACCGCCAGGGCCGCCTGATCGCCTCGACGGCCCAGGAAGGACTGATTCGAATGCGCGAACCCAGGCGCTAAACGTGCCTGTGCAATCCGTCAGAAGTAGCGTGCCCCAAAGGTCGCCAGCCGCCTGCCGCTGGCATCGAACAGCTCCAGCCGCTCGCCCTGAACTTTCCAGCTAGCGGTGGCGTTGAGCGCATCCAGGAAGGTGCGCTCGGTTTCCATATCCGGGCAAGCCATCATGGTGGTGGCCATCTGCTCGAAACTGAGCTGCTGCTCGTCCTGCTGGTAGTTGCCCTTGAGAACGTTACATCCGGAATACCCCGAGACCCACTGATTGTCCCGACGCAGCAGGATGCTGGGCTCGCGCTGCCCCTCCCCTACCGTGACCTGCTCGCCCGCCAGGCTCATCAGCTTCCAGTAGGTATTGGTCAGGGTCACGTCCGGTTTGGTCGTCACCTCGCCCCCATCGTTGTCCGATTGCTGAGACGGCGTACCGGCGCAACCGGCCAGCATCGACAGTAGAAAGGCAAACACCGCCACGCGACGGAAATTCATCATCAGGATTTCTCCAAGATACATAAGGGCATGCATGGTAACCGATTCCCCCGCCCGACCTGTAGCCGGGGGTAGAAGGCACCGGCATTTATCATTATCATCTGAGCCCTCTCCTCCTGCCGGTGTAGCTCAGTTGGTAGAGCAGCGCATTCGTAATGCGAAGGTCGTAGGTTCGACTCCTATCACCGGCACCAGGCAGCGTCGTGCTGAAGCACGGCTCCTGCCAGCGACTTCATGCATGACCTCCGCTACCGAATCTCCCTGTCCTTGGCGGCAAAGGCCAGCAGAATCAGCATGATGCCGTTCATCAGCAGCTCGATGGCGAGAAACAGGCCGATCACCCACTCTCCGGACTGAGGCCACTGGGCGAAGATCATCCAGGCCAGCAGCAGTCCCACGAATCCGGTCAGCATGGGCCACAGGGTATTGGCGGCGCCACGGAGCTGCCAGGCGAGCAGCAGTCGCAGCACCGCCACCAGGCCGATGAAGATGGCGATGACCAGCGTCAGCGCCGAGGACGCGCCGGCGGGGTTGAGAATGGCGTAAAGCCCCAGTAGCGCATAGATCAGCCCCATCGCCAGAAAGACCAGGCTGCGGGTCAAGCCTGAACTACGAAAGGCCTGAAGAATCTGTATCAAGCCCGCCAGCAGCATCATGATGCCGAACCACATCACCCCGGCCAGGGTGAACAGGCCGACCGCGCCGAGCCCCAAGGCGCCGAGCAGGGCAAAGACGACACCGACGACCAGCAGTTCCTTCCAGTGTCCGGCTAGATGGTCCAGCAATGGATTACGGGGGCGAAGCGCCATGATAACTACCTCCTGTAGGGATTTATCCTGAGAAGCCATGCCATACCCTAGCCTAACGCTCGTCGACAGGCTTGGCGAGGTGTCTTCGAGAAGCCAGGCCCGACGGACAACGTAATTTTTCAGAACTGATCACTTGGGTTATTGCACTGCAGCACGGAGCGGCGTAAGACTGGGGGTACTCGATTCGCATCTCGCGGTTCGGCAACGCTCATGGAGAGCAGAATGCGTAAGCAAATCCGTATGTCCACCATGGTTCCCATGTCGCCTAACGCCATGTTCGATGTCTGGAAACTGAGCACCATGGCCCTGGAAATGTGGGCCACGGCATTTTCGACAATCAACGCACGCACGGACCTGTGGCAAACCCAGTCGCCCTTCGACCCGAAGATGATGCTGGAAAATCAACGCATGGTGATGGAGAAACTCGCGGCAAGTTGGGAAGTCGGCACTCAGATGCAGAAGGCCTGGATGAACATGCTCGGCGGCGGCCGAATGACGCCTTGGTGGACCACGGGTCAACGCACCCTGAAGCCGCTGCACAAGCGCACTACCGCCAACGCCAGACGTCTTTCGAAATAGCTTTTTGAAATAGCCTCTTTCGAGGTAGCGCTGGCGGATTAATTATCCGGCACCTGAGCCAGCCTCTATCCCGAGTCAGTCCTGCTGCATGTCCAGCAGCAGGGCATCGTCGACTTCGGCGATTTCCAGCGGTGTGTCGTTGTCCAGGTCGATGGCCAGGTAGCTGTGCTCGACGCTCAGGAAGCGCTGGAACAGTCCCCAGTCGAGGCTTTCCGGCCACTGAAGTTCGTCTTCCTCCCAGGCGCGCAGTTCCGACTCGAGCACATCCAGATAACGCTCGCGCACGAAGGTTTCCAAGGCGTCCTGGGTCTCCATCTCGGGAATCAGATAGACGGTGCTTTCCCGGCTGACGTCGTCGAGGGTCAGATCATCGTCGCCGACGGTGGGCGCCAGGGAGTTGACCCAGTCCACGAAGTCCTGGGTGGGCTTGACGCTCAGAGCGGAGCGGTTGAGCAGTTTCATCGGACTTTCTCCTCGACGGACGTTTCGCGACCTGGAAACGTCGATCATTATGGTCACTCACCGCGACTCTTACCAATTTATTCCGCCGCTTCCTCTCGAGCTGCTCGCGCGGCCTACTCTGTTTCCGGACGCATCGCCGGAAAAAGCAGCACATCGCGGATCGAGGGGCTGTCCGTGAACAGCATCACCAGCCGATCGATGCCGATGCCTTCCCCGGCGGTAGGCGGCAGGCCGTATTCCAGGGCGCGCACATAGTCCGCGTCAAAGTACATGGCTTCCAGGTCGCCGGCGTCCTTTTCCGCCACCTGGGCCCTGAAACGCTCCACCTGGTCTTCCGCGTCGTTGAGCTCGGAGAAGCCGTTGGCGATTTCCCGGCCGCCGACGAAGAACTCGAAGCGGTCGGTGACGAAGGGATTGGCGTCGTTGCGCCGGGCCAGAGGACTGACTTCCGCGGGATATTCGGTGATGAAGGTCGGCTGATCGAGCCTGGGCTCGGCGACTGCCTCGAAGATCTCCGTCTGCAGCTTGCCCAGGCCCCAGCTCTCCTTGACGGGAATGCTCAGGCGCTTGCATAGCGCGCGCGCTGACTCGAGGCTATCCAGGTCGCTTTCCTGAATATTCTCGCCATGCTCGAGAATCGCCTGGCGCAGGGTCAGCCGGGCGAAGGGGCGGGATAGGTCGTACTCGGTGCCTTGATAGGTCAGAACCAGGTCACCCAATACCTCACTGGCGACCTGACGCAGCATTTCCTCGGTCAAGTCCAGCAGGTCGCGATAGTCCGCGTAGGCCCAGTAGAACTCGAGCATGGTGAATTCGGGATTGTGCCGGGTGGACAGGCCTTCGTTCCTGAAGTTGCGGTTGATCTCGAAAACCCGCTCGAACCCACCCACCACTAGGCGCTTGAGATAGAGCTCCGGCGCCACCCGCAGATACATGTCCATACCCAGGGCGTTGTGATGAGTGACGAAGGGCCGTGCGGTGGCCCCGCCGGGAATGCGTTGCAGCATCGGGGTTTCCACTTCCATGAAGCCGCGGGCCTCGAAGAAGCGACGAATCGCCGAGATGATGCCGGCGCGTACCTCGAAGACCCGGCGGGATTGGGGATTCATGATCAGGTCCACGTAGCGCTGACGATAGCGCGCTTCCATGTCCGTCAGGCCGTGGAACTTGTCCGGCAGCGGACGCAGGCTCTTGGTGAGCAGCTGCGCCTCCTGCATCATCACGTAGAGATCGCCCTTGCCGGACTTGTGCACCGGCCCCCGGGCGCCGACGATATCGCCGATGTCCCAGCCCTTGACCTCCTCGAGCACCTCCGGCGCCAGGCCCTTCTTGTCCAAGTAGAGCTGGATCTGCCCGGACACGTCCTGGATGACGATAAAGGGCCCGCGCTTTCTAAGGATGCGCCCGGCCACCGCCGCCTGGCGACCCAGCGCTTCCAGCTCGGTCTTCTCCTTGTCGCCGAGTTCCGCCTGCAGCTCCGCCGCCAGGCTGTCCCGGCGAAAGTCGTTGGGAAAGGCGCTCCTGCCGAGACCGGCGGCTCGCTCACGGTTGGCGGCGAGCTTGGCGCGGCGCTCCGCGATCAGATGGTTCTCGTCCTGCTGGGTCTGGTCCTGGTTGGCCATGTCACTACCTGTCTAGAAATTTGAGCGGAGAGCCGTGGCCTACAGGCCTTGCTTCAAACTGGCTTCGATAAACTGATCCAGATCCCCATCCAGCACTCGATCGCAGTTGCTGGTCTGCACCCCGGTACGCAGGTCCTTGATGCGCTGGTCGTCGAGCACGTAGGAGCGGATCTGGCTGCCCCAGCCGATATCCGCCTTGCTGTCCTCCGCCTGCTGCTTGGCGGCGTTGCGCTTCTCCATTTCGTGCTCGTAGAGCCTCGCCTTGAGCTGCTTCATGGCGAAGTCGCGGTTGGCGTGCTGGCTGCGCTGGCTCTGGCAGGCCACCACGATGCCGGTGGGCTCGTGGGTGATGCGCACTGCGGAATCCGTGGTGTTGACGTGCTGGCCGCCGGCGCCGCTGGAGCGGTAGGTGTCCGTACGCAGATCCGCCGGATTGATATCCACCTCGAAGCTGTCGTCGATTTCCGGGGAAAGGAACACGGAGGCAAAGGAGGTATGGCGGCGCCCGCCGGAATCGAAGGGACTCTTGCGTACCAGCCGATGCACGCCGGTCTCCGTGCGCAGCCAGCCGAAGGCGTGATCGCCCTGGATATGGATCGTCGCGGACTTGATGCCCGCCACGTCGCCGGCGGAGAGTTCGACGATATCCGTCTTGAAGCCATGATGCTCCGCCCAGCGCAGATACATGCGTAGCAGCATGTTGGCCCAGTCCTGTGCCTCGGTGCCGCCGGAGCCGGCCTGAATGTCGAGATAGGCGTTGTTCTCGTCCATCTCGCCGGAAAACATGCGCCGGAACTCGAGTTTTTCCAGGGACCGGTCCAGACCGTCCAACTCCTTCTCGACCTCCGCGACGGTCGCCTCGTCGTCTTCCTCCGCCGCTAGCTCGAGCAGATCGGCGTTGTCGGAAAGCCCCTGGTCCAGCTCGTCGATGGTGGCGACGATCTGCTCCAGGCTCGAGCGCTCCTTGCCGAGTTTCTGGGCGTAGGCCGGGTCGTTCCAGATGTCCGGATTCTCGAGTTCGCGGGTGACCTCCTCTAGCCGATCCTTGCGTTCGGCATAGTCAAAGGTACCCCCTCAGGACGTCTGTCCGCTGGGACAGGTCCTTGATGCGTTGGGTCAGCGGGTTGATTTCCAGCATGGTGATCCTTGGAAAAGCACAAATGAATTAATGAATCAGGGCGACGTATTGTAGCCAACAAGCCGCGTAGCGTCACGGCGGCGGCGAATAAGGCTCGGGGACTAGACTTTTCCCTTGCGAGGATGAGACATTTTGATCGAACAAGCCCGTTAATCGCTTATAACAAGTTCGCTAACCGCTTACATCAACCCCGTGAATCGCTTTAAACAACGACAACTCACTGCGAAGGGAAATTGCATGCGCCATCTACGATCCACCTTGCTGGCGGGTTTGACCACCGGGTTGAGCGTCGTCCTGCTCAGCGGCCCGCTGCAGGCCCAGACCCTGGATATCGGGGTAATGGGCGAACTCGCCTCCTTCGATACCTCCCAGGTGTCCGGCGGCGTCTGGGAATCCCAGGTGCTGATGGACGTCTACGAAGGGCTGGTCAAGAAGGCGCCGGACGGCGAGATCCTGCCGGGCATGGCCACGGACTGGGAGGTCTCCGAAGACGGCAGGATCTACACCTTCCATCTGCGCGAGGGCGCCAAGTGGTCCGACGGGGAGCCGGTCACCGCGGAGGATTTCGTGTTCGGCTGGCAGCACATGCTGGACCCGCAGAACGCCTCCAAGTACGCCTATATGCTTTATCCAGTGGTCAATGCCGAGGCGGTCAACGTCGGCGACAAGCCCCTGGATGCCCTGGGGGTCGAATCCCTGGAGGACGGCAAGGTCTTTCAGGTCACCCTCAACGCCCCGACCCCCTACTTCATCCAACTGCTGACCCACTACACCGCCTACCCGGCGCCGAAGCACAGCGTGGAAGAATACGGCGATGCCTGGGTAAAGCTCGACAACATCGCCACCAACGGCGCCTTCACGCCCACCCAGTGGATTTCCCAGTCCCGTATCACCGCGGTCAAGAACTCGGAATACTACGACGCGGCGGAGGTCAGTCTGGACCAGGTCAACTACCACACCACGGAAGACCGCAACGCCGGTATCTCGCGCTTTCGTGCCGGGGAGATCGATATCCTGCGGGATTACCCTTCCAGCCGCTATCAGTGGCTGAAGGACAACCTGCCGGACGCCACCCACATGGCGCCCTATCTGGGTTCCTACTACTACGTGCTCAACCACCGCGAGGGTCGCCCCACCGCGGACAAGCGGGTGCGGGAAGCGCTTAACCTGGCGGCCCGGCGCAACGTGCTCTCCGAGCAGATCATGGCCGGCACTTTTTTGCCGTCGCTCTCCTTCGTGCCCCAAGGCACGGACAATTACGACGTCCAGGAGATGAAGCTTGGTGGCGATGACATGAACGCGCGCATGGCCAAGGCCAAGCAGCTGCTCGAGGACGCCGGCTACGGACCAGGCAACCCCCTGACGCTGCGGCTTCGCTACAACACTTCCGACGAGCACAAGAAGATCGCCGTGGCCATGGCCGCCATGTGGCGCCCGCTCGGAATCAACGTCGAGATGATCAATTCCGAGGCCACGGTGCACTATCAGACCATTCAGCAGGGCGACTTCGACGTGGCCCGAGCCGGCTGGATCGCCGACTACAACGACGCGGAGAATTTTCTGACCCTGCTCAAGTCCGGCGTAGGCAACAACTACGGCGCCTATTCCAACCCGGAATACGATGCCCTGCTGGACGAGGCCGCTACCACCCTGGACGCGGAAGAGCGCGAGAAGCTTCTCGAGCAGGCGGAACAGCTGGCCCTGGACGACTACGCCCTGGTGCCGCTGCTCTACTACGTCTCGCGCAACCTGGTCAATCCCGCCCTGGACGGCTGGGAGGACAACGTCTCCGACGACCACCCATCGCGCTGGATCAGCATCGAGCAGTAAGCCCCAGGGTTTCTTTCTCTAACGCCCCGTGCCCACGCCGCCTTTCCGGCGTGGGCAAACGAGATAGCGCATGTTGACCTATACCCTCAAGCGCCTGCTGATGGCGATTCCCACCCTGCTGATCGTGATCACGATCTCGTTCTTCCTGATGCGCATCGCCCCGGGTGGCCCCTTCGACGGCGAGCGCCGGCTTCCGCCGCAGATCGAGGCCAACCTGAAGGCCGCCTACCATCTCGACGAGCCTCTGCCCATGCAGTACCTGCGCTACATGGGCAACCTGCTGCAGGGGGATTTCGGACCTTCCTTCAAGTACAAGGACTTCTCCGTCACGGACCTGATCGCCCAGGGCTTTCCGGTAAGCCTGGAACTGGGTTTCTGGGCCATCCTGCTGGCGCTGGTCATCGGCCTGCCGCTGGGGGTGATCGCGGCGCTCAAGCGCAACTCCGCCGTGGATCATGCGGTGATGGGAGTGGCCCTGGCGGGTATCGCCGTGCCCAACTTCGTCATCGCGCCAATCCTGGCGCTGGTGTTCGGCGTCATCCTCGCCTGGCTACCGGTGGGGGGCTGGAACGGCGGCGCCTGGCAGAACATGGTGCTGCCGGTGATCGCCCTGGCGATCCAGCAGATCGCCTATCTGGCGCGCATGATGCGCGCCTCGATGATCGAGGTGCTGGGCAGCCATTTCATTCGCACCGCCCGGGCCAAGGGGCTCTCGGAAACCCGGGTGATCCTGGGTCACGCCCTGCGCCCGGCGCTGCTGCCGGTGCTTTCCTATCTGGGACCGGCCATCGCCGGCATCATCACCGGCTCCGTGGTCATCGAGCAGATCTTCGGCATCCCGGGCATCGGCCGCTACTTCGTTCAGGCGGCGCTGAATCGGGATTACACCCTGGTGATGGGCACGGTGGTGTTCTACGGAGCGCTGATCGTGCTGCTCAACCTGGTGGTCGATCTGCTCTACTCCGCCCTTGATCCGCAAATTCGCTACGACGACTGACCGCCATGACTATCGACACCACTGCCCATCGAGATCAGCCCGTCCCCGCCGGCGGCCCCAACCCGCCGGAGGCGCCGGTACCCACCGCCGGTCAGAGCCTGGGGTGGGAGGCCTGGCGTCGGCTCAAGCAGAACAAGGCGGCCATGTTCAGCCTGTGGCTGCTGGTCATCATTTCCCTGGCCTGCGTGGTCGGTCCGTATCTGCTGCCCTGGGGTCTGGCGGAGGTCGACTGGAACGCCTTCACCGCTCCGCCGACGCTGGAAGGCGGCCATTATCTCGGCACCGACGCCAACGGCCGCGACCTGCTGGCGCGCACGCTGTACGGCGGTCGCGTCTCGCTATCCGTGGCCCTGGTGGCCACCCTGGTAAGCCTGGTGATCGGCGTGCTCTACGGGGCAGTCTCCGGCTATCTGGGCGGGCGCACGGACAACCTGATGATGCGTTTCGTCGACATCATGTACTCGCTGCCTTTCATGTTCCTGGTGATTCTGCTGATGGTGGTGTTCGGGCGCAACATCCTGCTGATCTACGCCGCCATCGGCGCGGTGGAATGGCTCGACATGGCGCGTATCGTGCGCGGCCAGACCCTGGCGCTCAAACGCCGGGAATTCGTCGAGGCCGCCCACGCCCTGGGAGTCAAGGATCGCACCATCATCACCCGGCACATGATTCCCAACGCCATCGGCCCGGTGATCATCTACGTCACCCTGACCGTGCCCAAGGTGATTCTGCTGGAGAGCTTCCTGTCGTTTCTCGGCCTCGGCGTGCAGGAGCCGCTGACCAGCTGGGGGGTACTGATCAGCGAGGGCACGGACATGATGCAGAGCGCCCCCTGGATGCTGCTGGTGCCGGCGGTCTTCCTGGCGCTGACCCTGTTCTGTCTGAACTTTCTCGGCGACGGGCTGCGTGACGCCCTTGACCCCAAGACTCGCTAGGAATCCATCATGACCACTCCCCTACTCGAGATCGACGACCTGTGCGTCGACTTCCAGCTGCCGGACGGCGACGTTCCCGCGGTCAAGAACGTCAGCCTGAGGGTCAAGGAAGGTGAGACCCTGGCCCTGGTGGGCGAATCCGGCTCCGGCAAGTCCGTGACCAGCACCGCCATCCTGCGGCTGCTGCCGGAGCTGGCTCGGGTGCGAGGGGCGATTCGCTTCCGAGGCGAAGACCTGCTGCAAGTGCCTAGCCGGCGCATGCGCGAACTGCGAGGTAACCAAATAGCCACGGTGTTCCAGGAGCCGATGACCTCGCTTAACCCACTGCATCGCATCGGTGATCAGATCAAGGAAGTGCTGCGCCTGCATCGGGGCCTGCGTGGAGCGAAGGCCAGAGCCAAGGTGATCGACCTGCTTGACCAGGTGGGCATTCCCGAACCGCAGCGCCGGATAACCAGCTATCCCCATGAGCTCTCCGGCGGCCAGCGCCAGCGGGTGATGATCGCCATGGCGCTGGCCTGCGAGCCGCAGCTGTTGATCGCCGATGAACCCACCACGGCGCTAGACGTTACCGTGCAGGCACAGATCCTGACCCTGCTCAAGGACCTGCAGCGCCGCTACGGCATGGCAATCCTGTTCATCACCCACGATCTGGGCATCGTGCGCCATTTCGCCGACCGGGTCTGCGTGATGCGCCGTGGTGAGCTGCTCGAACAGGGGCGAACCCAGGACGTCTTTGCCTCGCCCAAACACGACTACACCCGGGCGCTGATCGATGCGGAGCCCAGCGGCAGCAAGGCGCCGGTAGCCGAGAACAGCCCTATCCTGCTGGAAGCCAGCGATCTGCGGGTGCGCTTTGCCATCAAGCGCCGGCTGTTCGGAGCCAACGAGTATTTCGAGGCGGTGCGCGGCATCGACGTTACCCTGAAGCGCGGTCAGACCCTGGGCATCGTCGGCGAGTCCGGCTCCGGCAAGTCGACCTTGGGCCGAGCGCTTTTGCGTCTGCTGGAAAGTCAGGGGAAAATTCGTTTCGACGACACCGATATCGGCCATCTGGACGCCGCGGCCATGAGGCCGATTCGCAAGCGCATGCAGGTGGTCTTCCAGGATCCCTTCGGTTCCCTGTCGCCGCGGCTGACCGTGGGGGAAATCATCGGCGAGGGCCTGCGGGTGCATCATCCGGAGTACAAGCGCGCGGAACGGGATCAACGGGTGCAGCAGGCTCTCGAGGAAGTGGCCCTGGACCCGGCCATGCGCCAGCGCTACCCCCACGAGTTTTCCGGCGGCCAGCGCCAGCGCATCGCCATCGCCCGGGCGCTGGTGCTGCAGCCGGAATTCCTGCTGCTGGACGAGCCCACCTCGGCGCTGGACCGCTCCGTGCAGGCCACGGTGATCGAACTGCTGCGGGAGCTGCAGCGCAGGCACAGCCTCACCTACCTGTTTATCAGCCACGACCTGGCGGTGGTACGGGCGCTGGCGGACAGCGTGCTGGTGATGAAAGAGGGCCGAGTGGTGGAACAAGGCACCACCCAGGAATTGTTCGATCATCCCCGGGAAGCCTATACCCGGGAGCTGATGCGGGCAGCCTTCCTGGGCGAGGCGGCATAAAGAAGACCTGCTTACTGATGGTGCAGTTTTTCCAGCGCGGCGCTGGCGAGAAACGCCGAGCGGCTCTTGACCCCGTGCAGGCTCACGTATTCATCGATCTGGCGGATAACGATACCGGGCAGCGTGACGTTGACCTTTTCCGTCTTGCCAAGATAAGGCGTGACGTCGATATAGATGATGCCCCAGCCCCAGCCAGCAAACTCAGGGTTCTGACGGTGTTTGTCGATATTCCCCGGAACGGGAATCGGCTCACCGGCGGCAGCCAGCTCCTCGAGTTGAATATGCGCCACTTCGACGGCAGCTTCGTAAGCCTGCTCGACAGTGTCGCCGGCGGTGATCGCGCCGGGAATGTCGGGAAAGACGATGCCGGTGGCGGTTTTGTCGTCACCCCACTCTATGGCGATGGGATACTGCATGTTGTCCTCCTGTCTCGACCCGACAGGACTACTTGAGTCCTGCCTGCTTTCGTATGCTGTTGACGGTGCCCTTTGGTAAATCCTTTCTCGGATGTGGAACCGGCACCGCGCCGGGGCGCTCGGGATGTTTGAATATGTGATGACTACCCGCGATGCGATCCAGCCGCCATCCTGATGCTTCCAGTTCCTTGATGAGCTGTCTGCTTTTCACCGTGCTTCCCGGCTTGTCATTTGAATTATTATAACTCCAGGTGCATATTTAATATAGTAGATAGCGTTTGGCAACAGTACAGCCAACGCCGCCCGGACGAGCTTCTTCCGGCGCTCCACTGCCGGCAAAATCGCCGACAAAAAACCCGGCCTCGGGGGCTAATGCCAGTCAGTTAAGCCTACCTTCAATAAGCTGATCATGAGACCTTCCCCTGTCAGTCACACCGACACGGGAAGGTCCATGCATTTCAGCGACGCCATTGATGCCATTGCCAAGGCAGTACCCGACGATTTCTCCAGTCTCTCCGAGGTGCTGTCGCCCGAGTTGATCGACACCTGTCTTGAAGAAGCCGGCGTGGCCACACTGCGTAAGCGTCGCCTGCCGTTGGACATGGTGGTCTGGGCGGTTGTCGGGATGGCCTTGTTTCGGCATATCCCGATGGGGCAGATCGTCAATCACCTCGATATCATGCTGCCTGGCAAGCGCCCCTTCGTCGCGCCCAGCGCCGTGGTGCAGGCGCGCCAACGGCTGGGGATCGAACCGGTCAAATGCGTCTTCGAGCAGACCCAGGCGCTGTGGCACCAGCAGACGCCACATCCTCACTGGTGCGGGCTGACGCTGCTGGGCGTCGATGGCGTGGTCTGGCGCACCCCCGACTCGCCCGAGAATCAGGCGGCTTTCGCGCGCACGCGCAATGCCTGGGGGGAAGCGAGTTATCCGCAGATTCGCATGGTGTGCCAGAGGGAGCTGACCAGCCATCTGCTGACGGGCTCCGCCTTCGACAGCGTGGCGAGTAGTGAAATGGAGCTGACCACTCAGCTCATTGGCAGCACCCCAGATCACTCCCTGACCCTGTTTGATCGTGGATTCTACTCACTGGGTCTGCTGCATGCCTGGCAGAACGCCGGCGAGCAGCGCCATTGGCTGATGCCGCTGAAGAAGGGAACGCAATATCAGGAAGAGCGCTCGCTAGGCCGACAAGACCGCCTGGTGGCCCTGACCGCCTCCCCTCAGGCCCGCAAGAAATGGCCGGACTTGCCGCCGACGATGATGATGGCACGTCTGTTACGTCGCAAGGTGAATGGCAAGGAGGTCCAGATCCTGACCTCGATGACCGACCCGCTGCGCTTTCCGGCGGCGGAGATCGTCGATCTCTACCGCCACCGCTGGGAAATCGAACTGGGCTACCGGGAAATGAAGCACTCCCTGTTAGGCAACCGCCTGACGCTGCGTAGCCGCACCCCGGAGATGGTCTTCCAGGAGCTTTGGGGCACCTTGCTGGCCTACAACCTGATCCGCTTTCAGATGGCCCGCATGGCCTATAAACCTGGAGGCCGTGCACCCGAACCAACTCAGCTTTCATCAGGCCGCTCACTGGATCATCAAGGAACTGACGATACTGCCTTGGGTCTCGCCGGGGCGCGTGCCTGGCGTGATTCAGTCGATGATGGAGATGGCACCTTCCTTCGTCCTGCCTGAACGACGCGAACGCTCTTACCCTCGCTCGGTCAGGCAGCGACCACAGAAATATCCCACTAAGAAAAATGCCAGTCAGCGTTAACTGACTGGCATTAGGCCTCGGGGGCCGGGTAAAGCACACTCGAAACGCTGGCTTGGTGTGTTCGTCTAGAAACGATAGTCCACGGAAAGCGCCAGCACGTCCGCGGAGACTTCATAGGTGCCGGAGAGATTGCCGCGCCCGGCGTTGCCGCGATCCGCGGCGTCCTGATCGATATCCACGTCGTCGCCGAATACGTGCAGGTAGCCGCCGGTGATGCCGAGCTGCGGCGTCGCCTGATAGGTGGCGCCGATGGAGGCCCACTGGCGATCCGCGTCCGGGATGCGCGGGGTACGGTACTTGCTGCTGGGCACCGGGGATTCGTCCATGCCGAGACCCGCGCGCAGCAGCCACTGCCGGTTCAGGGCGTAGTTGGCACCCACGGAAAACGCCCAGCTGTCGTCCCAGTTCTCGTCGGTTTCACTGTTGGGGGTATTGTCATCGGCGAACTTCACTACCAGTTCGTCGAATTCGCTCCACTCGGTCCATTCCGCGTTGGCCATCAGGGCCAGACGGTCCGTCAGCTGGTGATAGACGCCGAGGTTGAGGTTCGCCGGGGTGGTCAATTCCGCGGTACCGCCGCCGTCGTTCAGTCGCCCCTGAGCATTGGCACCGGCCAGCACCGCCTGCCCGGTGGGGCTATCGGCGCTGAAGTCCACGTCCCCGTCCAGGGTCAGGTCGATCTTGGAACGATAGCTGACGCCCAGGCGAGTCTTGTCCGTGGCCTGGAACAGCGCACCCAGGGTATAGCCATAGCCCCAGTCGTCTCCGGTCACCTCCGCCTTGCCGTCGAACTGACCGATGGCCTGGGGCGGCAGCTGGCCCGCCTGAGCGCCGAGGGCACCGAGATCCACCGCGTTGGAGAGCGTAGCATCCGCGTACTGTGCCCGCAGCCCCACCGCCAGATTCAAGCGGTCGCTGGCGCGATAGTTCAGCGTTGGCTGGATATCCAAGGTCTTGAGCTCAGTCTCGATGGCGTGATAGCGGCCGATCCAGTCGTCGTCATACTCGGTGGCAAGCCCGTAAGGCGAGTAGATGGCCAGACCCAGGTCGAAGCGCTCATTGAGCTGGGTCTTGGCGGCGAAGCTGGGTACCCAGGCTTCCTCGCCGCCTTTTCGGGAGCCGCCGCCGGTGTAGGGAAACGGACCAAGCGGGGTCGCCGCCGAGGCCTGGGCATCCTGCAGTTCGAACTGGGCATCGATATAGGAGACGGCGCCGGCTACCTGATTGCCGTCTATATTACCGATGGCCGCCGGGTTGTGGGCCATGTAGCTGACGTCTTCCGCGCCGGCGGCGGCGCCGGAAAAGGCGTTGCCCAGCGCCTTGGCGCTTTGTTCGCGTACCTGAAAACCGGTGGCCATAGCCTGGCTGGAAACCAGCGCGGCGCTGGCCAGAGCAACCGCAACGCTCAACTTGTTGATCTTGTAATACATGGTCAGGTGTCCTTTTCAGGAGAAAGCTTGAAACAACGAGATGATCTGCCCGGAAGCCACTTGTTCCTGTTATCGATCCCCGGGAAGCAGCACGCTTTCCTTTGTGGCCCAAACCGGCGCCAGGTTCAAGAACAAACGCTCGTTTTAAACTGACTTTCGCTGATTCTTTAGTCTGAAGACTTCAAAATCTTGTTGGGTTTCATCGCTATTTCCAAAGTCTAGCCACTTTTATCGGCGTCAATTGCACGAACTCGTGTCAATCGACCCGCTTTTTTGACGGCTTCCCAACGTTGCGCCTTGACCCTTGTGTAGCACCTAGGTTTTACACTTAGGATCATTACACTGTCGGCGGAGAAACATAGCGCCATGAAAGTCAGCGAACTGGCCAGAACCGCCGGCGTTACCGCAGAGACGGTGCGCCATTACACTCGAGAAGGATTGCTTGCCCCCCGGCGCGACCCGGATAACGGCTATCAACTCTTCAACCAGCAGGATCTCGATCGCCTGAGATTTATCCAGCAGGCTCGTACCCTGGGGTTCCGCCTTCATGAAATCGGCGAGATTCTTGCCCATGCGGACCAAGGCGACTCCCCCTGTCCCTTGGTACGGGATCTACTGGCAAGTCGCCTGCCGCGAATTCACGCCCGCATCGCGGAGTTGCAGGCCCTGGCCGAGCGCATGGAGCAGGCCATGGCCGCCTGGGAGCACATGCCGGACGGCACCCCCAACGGCCACAGCCTTTGTCATCTGATCGAACGCTTTCCGGAGGAGCCATGAGCGCTGCCCAATCCCAATCACTCGAACGCTTCGTGCCCAGCATCAGTTGCCAGGGCTGCGTCAGCAAGATCCGCCGCACCCTGCAGGCGGAAGACGAAACCGCCGAGGTCACCGGCTATCCCGAGGAGAAGCGCGTCGAGATCGTCACCGATCTCACTAGCGAGCGGGTGGATGCGCTGCTCGAGGAAGCGGGGCACCCACCCCAGAAGAAAGACCGGACGCCCATCGCCGATGCGTCAAACCAAGAGACTTCCTTCGAGGCCAGCCCCAAGACCGAAACCGCCCCCCAGTTGGCCGGCGAGATAAGACAGCGGCTGTCCATCTCCGGCATGACCTGCGCCGGCTGCGTCAATACGGTGCAGAAGGCGCTGAATCGCGTCTCCGGCGTCTCTCATGCCCAGGTCAATTTCGGCAATCACACCGCCGAGGTGCGCGGCAACGTCAGTGCCGTCGAGTTGATCAAGGCAGTGGAAGACGTGGGTTACGGCGCAAGCCGCATCGAGGATCTGCGTCAGGCTCAGCAGACCAAGCAGGAACAGGACGAACGGGAATACAGGAAACGTATTCGCGGTAGCGCCCTAGCGCTGGGTCTGGGCGTACCACTGATGATTTCCATGTTCGTCTATCATCCGGCGCCGGAAGGTAGCGGCAGGCTCTTCTGGCTGGTGATCGGCGCCTTGAGCCTGGCGGTGCTGCTGGGGCCGGGCCGGCATTTCTTCGTCAGCGCCTGGAAGACCTTCAAGCATCACCAGGCCAACATGGATACCCTGATCGCCCTGGGCACCGGCACCGCTTGGCTCTACTCCATGGTGGTGGTGCTGTTTTCCGCCTGGCTGCCGGAAGCGGCTCGGGGCATCTATTTCGAGGCCTCGGCCATGGTCATCGGTCTGATCCTGTTCGGCCAGGCCATGGAACTGAAGGCCAGAGGCCGCACCAGCGACGCCCTCAAGCGCCTGCTGGATCTGCAAAGCAAGACCGCCCGAGTGATCCGCGACGGCACCGAGCGGGAAATCCCTATCGATGAGGTGCGTGAAGGCGATCATGTTCGCGTACGCCCGGGGGAACGACTTCCGGTGGATGGCGAGGTGACGGAAGGTTCGAGTCATATCGACGAATCCATGCTCACCGGGGAGCCGCATCCGGTCGGCAAGCAGGAAGGCAGTGAGGTCAGCGCGGGTACCGTCAACGGCCGCGGCGGTCTCGTCTACCGCGCCACTCGGGTCGGCGACGACACCCGACTCGGGCAGATCACCGAGCAGGTGGCCAGGGCACAGAATTCTCGCCCCCCCATCGGCCGACTGGCGGATCAGGTCTCGGCGATCTTCGTGCCCAGCGTGATGATCATCGCCGTGATCACCGCACTGATCTGGTTCAATTTCGGCCCGGCGCCGGTACTGATTCACATGCTGGTCACCGCCACGACGATACTGATCATCGCCTGCCCCTGCGCGCTGGGTCTCGCCACGCCGATCTCCACCATGATCGGGATAGGCAAGGCGGCGGAGCACGGGGTGCTGGTGCGAAGCGGCGAGGCACTGCAGACCGCAAGCAAGCTCACTACCCTGGTGGTGGACAAGACCGGCACGCTAACCGAGGGCAAACCCCGAGTGACCGAGGCGGACATTCTCGACGGCGAGCGTCGCGAGGTGCTGGGGCTGGTGGCCGCCCTGGAGCGCGGCTCCGAACATCCACTTGCCACGGCGCTGGTAAAATACGCCGAATCGGAAGATGCCGACACCGCGACTGTCGAGGCCTTCGAAAGTGTTACCGGACGCGGCGTTACTGCCAGAACTCCCGAGGGTAGGTTTCTGCGCATGGGTAACGCCAAGCTGTTGAGTGAAGCGGGAATTTCACTTAAGGCCGCTGGCGATATCGCCGGACGTCTGGAAAACCAGGCTCGTACCGTGATCTATCTGGCCATCGACGACCGGCTGACGGCGGTCTTCGGCGTCAGCGATCCGCTCAAGGCGGATACCCGAGCGGCGATCCAGCGCCTTCAGCAAGACGGCTTGAAGATCGTCATGCTGACCGGGGACAACCCCCATACCGCCGCGGCCATCGCCGAGGAAGTGGGCATCGACGATTACCGGGCGGAGCTGATGCCGGAGGACAAGCATGCGGAGATCGAGCGGCTTCAGGCTAACGGCGAAACCGTCGGCATGGTCGGCGACGGCATCAACGACGCCCCGGCGCTGGCCCGGGCGGATGTCGGCTTCGCCATCGGTCAGGGCACTGACGTGGCCATCGAGAGCGCCGGCATCACTCTGATGCGCGGTTCCTTGCACGGCATCGCCGATGCCATCGAACTGAGCCGGGCGACCCTCAGGAACATCAAGCAAAACCTGTGGGGCGCCTTCGGTTACAACACCCTGTGCATTCCCATCGCGGCAGGGATCCTGTACCCCTTTACCGGCGCCCTGCTATCGCCGGTGATCGCCGGGATCGCCATGTCGCTCTCCTCGGTGACCGTGGTCAGCAACGCCAACCGGCTGCGGCTGTTCAAGACCTCGTACCGTCCGGAGCCTGACACCAATGCTGAACAACCTCGGGAGGCTTTGTCATGACAAGCTGGCTGATCAATCTCGGTGGCCTGGCGCTGATCGCGCTGATTGCCTGGTGGTTTTGGGGGCACGCCTAGTGGGGGCCGCCTAGGTGGGCACGCCGGCAACCCCGAGGGCGGGCTGCCGGGAACGCAGACGAATCCGGCAGGTGCTGACTCAATTCGTCAGCGCACGAAATTCGTCCTTCGCTTCGGTCATCAGGCTGACCACGATGATGGCCAGGGTGGCAAGAATGAAGCCAGGAATGATCTCGTAGACCCCGGGACCACCCATGAAGCTGGCGTTCAGCCCTGCCCAGGTCCAGATCATCACCGTGGCGGCGCCAACCACCAGGCCCGCCACGGCACCGATCCCGGTCATCCGGGACCAGGTCAACGACAGGATGATCAGCGGACCGAACGCCGCGCCGAATCCCGCCCAGGCGTGGGAAACCAGCCCCAGTACGCTGGAGTTGGGATCCCGGGCGATGAAGGCCGCCACCAGCCCCACCGCCAGCACCGCCAGTCGGCTAACCGTCACTCTCGCCTTTTCACTGGCGTAACGGTTGATGAACAGCCGGTAGAAATCCTCGGTCAGCGATGAGGATGACACCAGAAGCTGGCTGGAGACCGTGCTCATGATCGCGGCGAGCAGCGCAGCGAACAGGAAACCCGTGACCAGCGGATGAAACAGCAGATCCGCCAGAACGATGAAGATCGTTTCGGGATCCGCGACGTCCAGCCCGTTGCGCATTGCATAGGCGCGTCCCAGGATGCCTACCCCGAGCGCGCCGATCAGCGAGATCGCCATCCAGCCCATGCCGATATTGCGAGCCGCCGGCACATCCTCGACACGGCGCACTGCCATGAATCGCACGATGATATGCGGCTGGCCGAAGTAACCCAGCCCCCAGGTGACCGCCGACAGGAAGCCGACCAGGGTCAACCCCTCGGTCAACGACAAGAAACTGCTGTCGATCGTCGCCAGCGTCTCCCGCGCCTGGTCGAATCCGCCGCCACCCGATCCGTAAAGCACGACGACAGGCATGATGACCAGCGCCAGCATCATGATGCAGCCCTGAACGAAATCGGTAAGGCTGACCGCCAGGAACCCACCTACCACCGTATAAGCCAACACAACGCCCAGGGTCAGCCAGACGCCGGTCTGATAGCCGCCATCGAAGGCGCTGGAAAACAGCTTGCCGCCGCCGACCAGCCCCGAGGCGGTATATACCGCGAAGAACACCACGATGATGATGGCTGAGATCACCCGCAGCAGCATCGCCTGTGTCGGAAATCGGCTCGCCAGAAAACCGGGGATGGTCAGGGCATTGTCGTAACGCTCGGTCTGCTCGCGCAGACGGGGCGCAACGATGATCCAGTTCAGCAGCGCGCCGACGAAAAGGCCGATACCGATCCATGCCTCGACCAGTCCTGCGGCAAAGAGCGCACCGGGTAGTCCCAGCAAGAGCCAGCCGCTCATATCCGAGGCCCCGGCGGACAGCGCGGCCACCGCGGGAGGTAGATTGCGCCCGGCAAGGATGTACTCCTCGGAACTCGAGGTCGATTTACGCCAGGCATAGATACCGATGGCCAGCATCAGCAGAAAATAGAGGATCAGACTGATCCAGACGCCAGTTGCCATGACAGCTTCCCTCCACAGGTTGTTTTCTTTTTCGTGAATCCGTCAGATAGCCAGCATGGGCGCAGCGATCCGTCCTGACAAGCCACTCCAAAAAATTGTCCCGGCTCCCTTGATTGGCGGCCACGCCACATCGACGCTGTCATGGAAACACGCCGCTGTATCTTGGGCCAGCGCCATGCTTGACGTTTTTCCAACGGGCCTGTTAGATTGCTAAGAAACAATATCCAGCCACGCTTGGCTGGTCGTATCTAGCCTGCCCGAACCTCGCTACCCGACCATGCAATCCAACCAACAAGAAAACTCGGTGACTGAGCATTCGAAGGGTTCTCAGACCAACACCCCTGCGCCGACACCACGCAAGATAGCCCGCCGTCGCTGGCTGCTGGGACTGGTGGCGATAGTTCTGCTGGCAGGTATCGCCTACGGCGCCTACTGGTTCTTCATCGCACGTTTCTACGTCACCACGGACGACGCCTACGTGCACGGCAATCGCATATCGCTGATGCCGCGGGTGCAAGGCATGGTAACCGGCATCAACGTGGACGATACGGATTACGTCACCCAGGGCCAGACCCTGGTCATCCTGGACGACAGCGATGCCCAGCTGGCGCTGGAGCGAGCCAAGGCGAATCTGGCACAGACTTTGCGCCAGGTGCAGGAGCGCTACGTGCAGCTCGAACAGCAGCGGGCGGTCATCGATCAGCGCGAGGCCACTTCCGCCCAGGCCGAGCGGGATTTCGAGCGGGCCCGCACTCTGTATGCCAAGCGCTCCGTGTCCCAGGAATACTATCAGCAGGCCCAGACCGAGCGGCGTAATACCCGGGCCGGCTTGCAGGCGGCTCGACATCAACTCGAGGCATTGCAGGCTCAGACCCAGGGCACGGACCCCGCTCACCATCCCCGGGTGATCGCCGCCAAACAACAATTGCGCCGCGCCTGGCTGGATCTGCAGCGTACCGAAATCGTCGCGCCGATCGATGGTCATATCGCCAAGCGCTCGGTGCAGATCGGTCAGCAGGTGTCGCCGGGTAGCCCGATGCTTTCTATCGTGCCTCTGGAGCAGGTGTGGGTAGAGGCCAACTTCAAGGAAACCGAACTGCCCCGGGTGCGTATCGGCCAGCCGGTAAGCATTCACGCGGACTTCTACGGGGACGAGGTGGAATACCACGGCAAGGTCCAAGGGCTTTCCGCCGGGACCGGCAGCGCCTTCGAGCTGTTGCCGCCGCAGAACGCCACCGGCAACTGGATCAAGGTAGTACAGCGCCTGCCGGTGCGGGTTACCCTCGATCCGAAACAGCTGGAAAAGCATCCTCTTCGCATCGGGCTATCGCTGACCGCCAGCGTCGACGTGCACGATCTGGAAGGTCCGGGTCTGGTGAACAAGGTCGACTCCGCGAGTCGCTACGCCACCCCGGTCTATCGTATCGATCCGGCGCCGGTAAACGCCATGATCGAAAGCATCGTCGCCGAGAATCTGTCCCCCGGCCTGACCAGCGCCGACGCCTCCCATGGCCAATGAGGCGAGCCTCGACACCCTGCCACCGCTGAGCGGAGGCCGACTGATCGGGGCCACCATCGTGCTGGCCCTGGCGGTGTTCATGAACGTGCTGGACGTTTCCATCGCCAACGTCTCGATTCCCACCATCGCCGGCGATCTGGCGGTCAGCGCCAGCCAGGGCACCTGGATCATCACCGTATTCGCGGTGTGCAACGCGGTCACCGTGCCGATTTCCGGCTGGCTGTCCCGGCGCTTCGGTCAGGTGCGGCTGTTCGTCTTCTGCACGCTCTTGTTCACGCTGTTTTCCTGGCTGTGCGGCTTCGCTTCGAATTTCGAACTGCTGCTGACCTTTCGCGGCCTGCAGGGCGCCGCCGCCGGGCCGATGATTCCCATTTCCCAGAGCCTGCTGCTGGCCTGCTACCCCCGGGAGAAGCGCGGCCTGGCCAACGGCATCTACGGCATGACCGCGGTGGTGGGTCCCATCGCCGGGCCGATTCTCGGCGGCTGGATCACCGACCATATCAACTGGTCCTGGATCTTCTATATCAACGTGCCGGTGGGGTTGATCGTCGCTCCCGCCTGCTGGCTGCTGCTCAAGGACCGGGAAACGCCGGTCCGCCGTGAAGGAGTGGATCTGGTGGGGCTGGTGCTGCTGATCATCGGCGTGGGCAGCCTGCAGGTAATGCTCGACCAAGGGGCGGAAAAGGCCTGGTTCCAGTCTGATTACATCATCACTCTCAGCGTCGTTGCGGCAATTTTCCTGTGCGTTCTCGTCATCTGGGAATGGACCGCGGAGCGCCCCATCATCGACATCCATCTGTTTCGGGATCGCAATTTCGCCGTGGGTACTATCCTCCTATGCCTGGGCTATATGGTGTTCTTCGGCGCCATCGTCATCCTGCCCCTGTGGCTGCAGACCGGCATGGGTTATACGGCGACCTGGGCGGGAATGGCGACCGCCTCCATGGGCATTCTAGGCGTAGTCGCCTCTCCTCTCGCGGGACGGCTGAGCGACAAGGTGGACGCTCGTTATCTGGTAACCTTCGGCTTCTTCGTCTTTGCCTCGGTATCCTTCTACAACAGCCACGCCAATCCCTTTATTACCTTCGAACAGATCTTCCTGCCCCGGCTACCTTGGGGTATCGGTACGGCGTTCTTCTTCATTCCCCTGATGGCCATCGCCTTCTCTCGGTTACCCACCTCGGAACTGGCGGGCGCTTCGGCGCTGCTCAACTTCCTGCGGCAGCTCTTTTTGGGTTTCGGCACTTCGTTTGCTACTACCCTGTGGGACGATCGTGCGACGTTCCACGATCACCGGCTCAACAGCCATCTCACCCCCTTCGATCCGGCCACGCATCAGTGGCTGCAGCGGCTGCAGGACCAGGGCCTGAGCCTCGAGCAGGCACAACGCCTGCTGGCCAACGAGGTCAGCCATCAGGCATTGATCATGAGCACGAACGATGTCTTCTACGTATCGGGCTGGATATTCGCCGCCCTGATGCTGGTGGTCTGGCTGGCCAAGTCCACTCAGGAGGAAAGCGCCGCCGCCACCGCTCAGGCGCATTGACCTGCTAGGCTGGCAAGACACGCTTGCAATCGGAGGAAGTGGCAATGCCGAGCCTGAATGGATTACTGGAAAGTTCGCTGTATACCACGAACATGGATCGCGCCCGGCGCTTTTTCGAGGAAGTGATGGACCTCGAGGCCTTCACCGCGGATCATCGCTTTACCGCCTACAACGCCGGCGGCACTAGCGTGCTGCTGCTTTTCCTCGAGGGCGCGACGGAGGAAACCGTGGTGCTGCCCGAAGATATGGGCACCATTCCGCCCCATGACGGCAGCGGCCGGGTGCATATGGCCTTCGCCATCGCCACGGAGGAGCTGGAACCTTGGGAAAAACGCCTTGCCGAGCACGGCGTCGAGATCGAAGGCCGCACCCACTGGCCAAAGGGCGGCGAGAGCCTCTACTTCCGCGACCCCGATGGCCATCTGCTGGAACTGGCCACCCCAGGGCTTTGGCCGAATTATTGAGCGGCTGGTATAGAACTAAAGTGCCTGAACGTGCTCGATCATCAGCTGCAAGGACTCCCGACCTCGCCAACGATTGCGGTTGAGCTTGAAGGCGCAGTGCAGCCGGGCGCCCAGGCCGAAGCTTGGCGCCTCCCCCGGCGCCAGAGCGCGAAACCAGATGGCGCGCAGAACGTTGGCCCCCGCCGCCAGCTCCAGCATCAGATGGGTGCCGTCGCCGCCGACTACCCGCAGGTTCTCCACCAGGAACTCGCCCTCGAACAGCGGCGGGTCGAATTCTCGGCCGAAAGGTTCCAGGGCCGCCAGCTCATCCAGGGTGGCAAGGGTCAACTGCTGCGGCGTCAGGCGCCCATCGGTGAACAGGCACGGATAAAGGTCCCGCTCGCCGAGCTGCTCCCCCACCGCCCGGAGCAGCGCCTGGTGAAACTCCTCGAAGCACTCCCAGGGCACGCCGATGCCCGCCGCGGCGCGATGGCCGCCGAAGCGCGGCAGCGCCTGGGGAGCGAGATCGTGGGCACGCTGCAGGGCGTCTCGCAGGTGCAAGCCCTCGATGGAGCGCCCGGAACCGGTGAGCATGCCGGCCTGGGCCGCCGGGGTCAGCACGAAGGTCGGGCGGCCGAAGGCCTGCACCAGCCGGGAGGCGACAATGCCCTGCACTCCGGCGTGGCCGTCCTCGAGTAGAATCACCAGCGCCGGAACGTTCTCTGCCAGCTGCTCCGCCGCCAGGATTTTCGCCTGCTCGGTCATGTCCAGCTCGATGGCCTTGCGGGACTGGTTATCCTGATCGAGCACTTCCAGATGCCGTCTTGCAGAGGCATCGTCCGCCGCCAGCATAAAATGCAGCGCCGCGTAAGGGTCGTCGAGCCGGGAGCGGGCGTTGATGCGCGGCCCCATCTGGAAGGCCAGGGTTTCGGCGCCGAAGGGCACACTGTCCTTGCCCAGCAGTTCCGCCATCACTCGCCAGCAGGCGGCGTCCATGCGGTTGATCAGCGTCAGGCCATGATTGACCACGGCGCGATTGGCGGCGCTGGCGCCCAAAGACACGCAATCCGCCACGGTGCCCAGGGCAACAAAAGAAAGCCAGGGAGAGAGCTTGGGAGTAGAAGCAGAAATCGCCCCCCACTCGATCAGCACGCTGCGCGAAAGCGACATCACCAGCCAGGCCACCATGCAGCCGGCGATGGTCGCGTCCGGATAGGCGCAGTCCTTGCGGGTCGGGTTAACCGTGGCGTAGGCAGAGGTCGGCGGCCCTTCGATGGGCAAAGCGTGATGATCCGTCACCACCACGTCGATGCCTTCCGCCTTGAGCCGGGCGATACGCGGCTCGTCCGAGGAGCCGCAGTCCGCGGTGATCACCAGGCTGGGGCGCGGTGAAAAAGACAGCGCACGCTCCACCAGCGGCAGGCTGATACCGTAGCCGTCGTTGATACGATGGCCGATCAGACTATGCAGCTTTTCCATCGGCACGCCAAACAGCTCGTTGAGGGTCCGCAGGATCACCACGTGGGAGGTGATGCCGTCCACGTCATAATCCGTGAGGATGCCGATATGCTCGCCCTCCACCACCGCCTGGGCGATGCGCTCCGCGGCCCGGCGGCCGTCCGCCAACTCTTCCGGATGGGCCAGGTAGCGCAGGCTCGGCGTCACCAGAGACGCCAGCTCGCCGTCGAATTCGCTCAGCCGGCCGGCGAGAATGCGCGCCTGCAGCTCGCTCAAGCCTTCCCGCTGGGCGCGAGCGTACAGGGCCTCGTCACGCGGGCGTGGCACCAGACGCGGTGCGCAGATCATTGCCACGCTGCCCTTAACCGCGCCGATGTTCGGCGACGAAACTCTGTACCGCCTTGAGCTCCGCCGGCAATACCTCGTAGCGCTCTTCTCGCTCCAACAGGTCGTCCATGTGCGGCGGCAGCGGCACCCCGGGGAAACCCGCCTTGACCACCGCTTCGGCGAACTTCGCGGGATGGGCGGTGGCGAGGGTTATCATCGGCGTGGCCGCGTCCGCCCGGGCACGCTCCGCAGCGCGATAGCCGGTGGCGGTATGCGGATCGAGCAGTTCCTTGGTGCGATGATGGGCCTCGCGAATCACCTCGAGAATCGTCGCGTCGTCGACGCTGTGGCTGGCGAACAGCTCACGCAGCCGAGCCAGGGGCGCTTCCGCCAGGGCGGTGGACTCCTGCTGGAAACGCTCGAGCAGTTCGCGTACCGCCTCCCCATCCTGTTCATAGGCATCGAACAAAAGGCGCTCGAAGTTCGAGGACACCACGATATCCATGGAGGGCGCCAGGGTCGCCTCCAGATCGCGCTTGGAAAAGTCGTTGTCGGAAAGCGTGCGGTGCAGGATGTCGTTGGCGTTGGTGGCGATGATGAACTGCTTGATCGGCAGCCCCATCTTGTAGGCCATGTAGCCCGCGAAGACGTTGCCGAAGTTGGCGGAGGGCACGCAGAAGCTGACCTGGCGATGCGGCGCGCCCAGGGCGACCCCGGCGGCCACGTAATAGACGATCTGGGCCATGATGCGTGCCCAGTTGATGGAGTTCACCGCGATCAGCCGGGTGCCCTGCAGGAAGCCTTGATCCGCGAAACTCGCCTTGACCATCGCCTGGGCGTCGTCGAAGTTGCCTTCGATGGCGATATTGAAGACGTTGTCCGCCAGCACCGAGGTCATCTGGCGACGCTGCACCTCGGAGACCCGGTTGTGTGGATGCAGGATGAAGATATCCAGGTTGTCGCAGTGGCGACAGCCTTCGATGGCGGCGGAGCCGGTATCCCCGGAGGTCGCCCCCATGATCACCGCCCGCTCGCCGCTGCGTTTCAGGAAGTGATCGAGGATACGGCCCAGCAGCTGCAGGGCCACGTCCTTGAAGGCAAGGGTCGGGCCGTGGAACAGTTCGAGCAGGAAGTGATTGGCGTCTAGCTGATTGAGGGGTACCACCGCGTCGTGGCTGAAGGTGGCGTAGGCGTCCCGGACGATCTCTCGAAAGGTGTCGTCGTCGATCTCGCCGCCCACGAAGGGCTTCATCACCCGAAAGGCGATCTCCGCATAGGAGAGCCCGGCCATGGCGGCCAGCTCTTCCCGGGAAAGCCGCGGTACGTTTTCCGGCACGTAGAGACCACCGTCGCTGGCCATGCCGGTCAGCACCACTTCCTCGAAATTCAGCGCGGGCGCCTGCCCGCGAGTACTGATATAGCGCATTGTCTGATCCTTTCGCCGTTCTTAGCGGCTATTCCTGGTATAGGAAACGCGGAGACGCTGTAAACCCATCCTTGGGAGCTCGGCTTTTTCATCCCTGAAAAAGACGCTCCGCTTATTCCTATCCCAGGCGCCGCTTATGGCTCCACTGCACGCAGCGGTTCATTCATGTTCATCCAGGGATTCGACGCGAATGCGCATCACCGAGCCGGCGATATCCGCCAGGGACTCGAGTTGACGGATTGCCTCGTTCATGTTGCGTTCCTTGGTGCGATGGGTCAGCAGGATGATCGGCACCAGTTCGCCTTCCGTGGCTTCCTTCTGGATGATCGCCTCGATGGAGATGCCCTGCTCGGCGAGAATAGTGGCGACCCGGGCCAGCACCCCGGGACGATCCACCGCCAGCAGACGCAGGTAATAGGCGGTGACAATATCCTCCATGGGCAGCATCGGCGGGTTGTCCTCCACCTCGCCGATGCTGCTGAAGGCCAGATAAGGCACCCGGTAATGGTGATCCGTGGAGCTGTCCCGGGCCACGTCGAGCAAATCCGCCACCACGGAGGACGCGGTGGGTTCCGCCCCGGCGCCGGCGCCGTAGTAAAGGGTGGGGCCCACCGCGTCGCCCATGATGGCGATGGCGTTCTTGACCCCGTGCACGCTGGCCAGCAGGCGCTGCTTGGGGATGAGGGTGGGATGCACCCGCAGCTCGATGCCGCTGTCGGTGCGCTTGGAAATGCCCAGATGCTTGATGACATAACCCAGGTTGTCCGCCTGCTCCACGTCTTCCGCGGTGATTCGGGAAATGCCTTCGGTATAGGCTTTCTCGAACTGCAGCGGCACCCCGTAGGCGATGGAAGCCAGTATGGTCAGCTTATGAGCGGCGTCGATGCCTTCCACGTCGAAGGTCGGGTCCGCTTCCGCGTAGCCCAGGGCCTGAGCCTCAGCCAGTACGTCGTCGAAGGCCCGTCCTTCGTCACGCATGTGAGTGAGAATGTAGTTGCCGGTGCCGTTGATGATGCCGGCGAGCCACTCGATACGATTGGCGCCGAGCCCTTCCCGCAGGGACTTTATGACGGGAATGCCACCGGCCACCGCCGCCTCGAAGGCGACAATCACGCCCTTCTCATGGGCCGCCTTGAAGATCTCGTTGCCATGCACCGCGATCATTGCCTTGTTGGCGGTGACCACGTGCTTGCCGTTCTCGATGGCGGTCAGCACCAGTTCGCGAGCGACATCGTAGCCGCCGATCAACTCCACCAGTACGTCCACATCGGGATTGCGGGCCACATCGAAGACATCCGCGGTCGTCTTGACCCCGGAGGTATCGCACTCGGGGTTCTCGCGGCGCATCGCCACCTGCTCGATGACGATGGGCCGCCCCGCGCGACGACTGATCTCGTCCGCATTGCGCATCAGCACATTGAAGGTGCCGCCGCCCACGGTGCCCAGCCCACAGATTCCCACTCTCACCGGTTTCAACGTCGTATCCCCTTTGTTTGGTTATCGCTCTGTCTGGCTGCTTCGATCCTTTCAGGACAGCCTCATCGGAACAGGTTGGTCAAGACAGGCCTGTCATTACATGTTTGTCAAGTCAGAGTATCAGCTATCGGTCTCTAGCATCTTCGCCAAGCGCTCCGCAGGCACATAGCCCGGCACCAGCTGTCCGCTCGGCAATATGATGGCCGGCGTGCCCTGCACGCCCAGCGCCGCGCCTAACTGATACTGTCGGGCCACCAGTTCGTCGCAGTCCGCCGGACTTTCCAGATTCTTGTCTCGATAGGCGGCGTTCATGGCCTCGCTTGGATTCTCGGCACACCATACCTGACTCAACTGGCGGGCGCCCTGAGAGCCAAGACCGCCTCTCGGAAATGCCAGGTAACGCACTTCGATACCGCGCTCATTGAGCGCCGGAATCTCGTCGTGCAGCTTCTGACAGTAAGGACAGGTGGTATCCGTGAATACATGGATTACCTCTTTGGTCGGCTCGACGCCACGAAAGGTGACCTGCTCGCCTTTCGGCACCTGGGCCAGACGCTCCACGCGTTCTTCGTTGCGCGCCTGATCCGTCAGATTGACCAGACCTCTCTCGGCGTTCTCGAACAGATCGCCGACGAGAAAATACTTGCCCTGTGCATCGCTGTAGAAGGTTTCACCGCTTTCCAGACGAACCTCGAACAGCCCTTCCAAGGGGCTTTCCTGAATGCGCTTCACCGGCATTTCCTGCCCGTTGACCACCAGTTTTTCCGCCAGCGGATGGGAAGCCGTGGGTGAATCATCCGCCGCCAGCGCCGTGGCGCTGAACATCAGGGCGCTGAATAACATGGCGACTGGACCGCCGATCATGGATAAGTCGTATTTCATGTCTCAACCTCGCGGATGATGTTCCGCATGCAGCGCCTCGAGACGGGCCTGGGCCACATGGGTATAGATCTGAGTCGTCGACAAGTCGCTATGACCCAGCAACAGTTGGACGACCCGCAGATTGGCGCCGTGATTCAGCAGGTGTGTTGCGAAGGCGTGACGCAGCGTATGCGGCGACAGCGGCTTGTCGATACCCGCCAACACCGCATAGTGACGAATACGATGCCAGAAGGTCTGGCGGGTCATGAAGCCGCCACCGCGGCCGGGAAACAGGGCGGGCCGCGTGACATCGCTCATCAACTCGCCTCGAGCGCTACCCAGGTAGCGCTCGAGCCACAGGATGGCCTCTTCGCCCAGCGGGACCAGGCGTTCCTTGTTTCCCTTGCCCAGGACTCTCACGACTCCCTGACGCAGGTTGATGGCGTCCAGGGTCAAGCCGATCAACTCCGAGACCCTGAGCCCGCAGGCATACAGCACCTCGAGCATGGCCCGGTCCCTGAGTCCCAGGGCCGTGCTCGTATCCGGGGCGTCGAGCAGTCGCTCCACCTCGTCCTCGTCGAGGGTATTGGGCAGCGCCGCGCGCACCTTGGGTAGACGAATCCCCTCCAGCGGATTGCATTCCGTCAAGCCGTTGGCCAGCGCCCAGCGATAGAAACGCCGCAGGCTCGACAAGAGCCGCGCGTTGGAGCGCAGTTGATAGCCTGCCTCGTTGCGCGCTTCCAGCCAGTAGACGAAGATTCGCGGCTGCGCCTTCAACAGTGTCTGGCGCCGAGATGCCAATTGTCTTTGCCAGGCAGTCAGGTCGTGGCGATAGGCGGACAGCGTATGCGGGCTTGCGCCTTGCTCGAGCCATAGCGCGTCGAGAAAGCTGTCGATCAGCACGGCGTCGTTGGCTTTCATGGTTTTTTATTGCCCTTGATACAGCACGACCCCGCCCCGCGGCTGCGGTGACGGGGTCGAGGAAGAAACAGGCCGGAACCGAAGGGCTTAAGCCAGCTTTTCCTTGATACGCGCGGATTTGCCGCTGCGCTCGCGCAGATAGTAGAGCTTGGCCTGGCGCACGTCGCCGCGACGCTTGACGCTGATGGAATCCACCAGCGGGCTGTAGGTCTGGAAAGTCCGCTCGACGCCGACGCCGTGGGAAATCTTGCGCACGGTGAAGGCGGAGTTGAGGCCGCGGTTGCGCTTGCCGATCACCACGCCTTCGAAGGCCTGCAGACGCTCGCGGGTACCTTCCTTGACCTTGACCTGGACGACCACGGTATCGCCGGGAGCAAAAGCCGGGAGTTCCTTGGTCATCTGCTCCGCTTCGATCGCCTGGATCACCTTGTTCTTGCTACTCATTGTTCGCTCCTCGCTGAATGCGCCCCAGACTTCCGGGGCCGTGATCCCGACGCTCGGCGTGGCCGAAGGGCGCGGGAATCGTTTCATGGATGACGCGGATCCAACTCCTTGCTTCAAGAGCTGTTCCGCACCGCCGCCTCCTAGGCGTATTCAATCTTGATACTCGCTCTGGAACTCGTCGAGCAGCCGCTGCTGCTCTTCGTTCAACGTTCTATCTTGCAACAGGTCCGGTCGCCGCAGCCAGGTTCGCCCCAGAGACTGCTTCAGACGCCAGCGCCGAATGGCCTCGTGATTGCCGCTCAGCAGCACTTCCGGCACGCCGCGTCCGGCGATACATTCCGGGCGCGTATAGTGCGGACAGTCCAGCAGGCCGTCGTTGAAGGAGTCCTCCGCCGCTGAGGCCTGATGGCCCAGCACGCCGGGCACCCGCCTGGCCAGCGCATCGATCATGACCATCGCCGGCAGCTCGCCGCCGCTCAGCACATAGTCGCCGATGGACCATTCCTCATCAATGTCCGCGTCAACGACACGTTCATCGATACCTTCGTAGCGCCCCGCCACGACGATCAGCGGGCCGCCCTCGGCCAGCAACCGCACTCCCGCCTGATCCAGCCTGCGCCCCTGGGGAGACAGATAGATCACCTTGGGACGTGCTTTGCCGGGCCGGGTCGCGCTCACTATCTCACCCTGCTCTCGAGCCGCATGAATAGCCTGGCGCAGGGTCTCGACCTTCATCAACATGCCCGGGCCGCCCCCATAAGGGCGATCGTCCACGGTGCGATGATTGTCCGTGGCGTAGTCCCGGGGATTCCAGAACTCAAGCTTCAGCAACCCCTGCTTTACCGCTCGCCCCGTCACCCCATAGCGGGTGATGGCTTCAAACATCTCCGGGAACAGCGATACGACTCCAATCCACACGACAGCACTTCCGGATGGCTCCCTACTTCCTGAGACAGGACCCTGTCTCGATGGCAGAGCCGGTTGACGAGTTAAAATTCCGGGTCCCAGTCCACGGTCATGCGACCGGCGGCCAGATCCACCGCGATCACGACCTGATCCGGCAGATAGGGCAGCAGGCGCTGCCGATCCTCGCCCTTGACCACCAGCACGTCATTGGCGCCGGTTTCAAAGAGATGGTCGACGCAACCAAGGGATACACCGTGAGAGGTCACGACCTGCAGCCCTTCCAACTGGTACCAGTAGTATTCATCTGCCTCGAGGCGCGGCAGCGCGCTCTTGGGCAGCAGTATGTCCGCGCCGGTCAGCTGCTCCGCCTGTTCGCGGCTGGTGATGCCTTCAAGGCTTGCCACCAGTGCCCTGCCTTGACGACGTCCTTGGCTCAAGCGATAGCTGGACTGCTGCCCGTCGGCATTTTGTAGCCGCCACTCGGGGTAGTCAAAGATGCCGTCAATGGGGCTGGTATAGGAATACACCTTGATCCAGCCTTTGACGCCGTGAGGGCTGGTCAACTGACCCAGTACCACGTACTGATCGCTTTTCTGCCCCGGGCTATCGCTATCCGGCTGCATGCTAATCGCCTTCGGACTCAAGCCTGCTTGCGGGCTTCCTTGACCAGCTCCGCCACTCGGTCGGACAACTGGGCGCCGTGGCTCTGCCAGTGAGTGACGCGATCCAGATCGACCCGCAGACGCTCTTCCTGACCCCGGGCTACCGGGTTGAAAAAGCCTACGCGCTCGATAAAGCGGCCATCGCGGGAGCGACGGGAATCGCTGACCGCCAGATGATAGAAGGGGCGCTTCTTGGCGCCACCACGGGCTAAACGAATGGTGACCATTGCGTTGTATATCCTT
Source organism: Pistricoccus aurantiacus (assembly GCF_007954585.1). Lineage (GTDB taxonomy): Bacteria > Pseudomonadota > Gammaproteobacteria > Pseudomonadales > Halomonadaceae > Pistricoccus > Pistricoccus aurantiacus. Next base: position 1,604,895 of record NZ_CP042382.1, on the reverse strand, counting down.
CAGATTGGAGTTGCTGAAACCATGACTAAAAAGCTGCTGGTAAAAACAGTCGCCGGTAATTCCTGTAACGTCATATCGCCGGTCTATTTCCGACCGCGGACCACAAGCCAGCGCGTGGACTAGCCACGAAGACGCAGTATTCTACGTAATTATGCAAGACTTGGAAACCTTTTCCTTAGCCATCCCGCTGCTGAATGCGCCGCTTGGCTATTCGCGCCAGCCATTCCGAGATCAGCAGCGACGCCATGGCGATGACGATGGAGATCACGCTGAGCCGCGCCGCCGCGGCTTCCTGGCCGGGCATCTGCAACAGCGAGTACAGCGCCAGGGGCAAGGTGCGGGTTTCGCCGGGAATATTCGAGGCGAAGGTAATGGTGGCGCCGAATTCGGAAAGCGCCCGAGCGAAGGCCAGTACCGAACCGGTCAGGAGTCCGGGTATGCAAAGTGGCAAGGTGATGGTGAAGAACACCCTGAGTCGTCCCGCCCCCAGGGTCGACGCCGCAGCCTCGAGCTTGCGATCCACCGCCTCCAGGGAAAGCCGCACCGCCCGCACCAGCAGCGGGAAGGCCATCACCCCGGCGGCCACCGCAGCGCCCTGCCAGGTAAACGGCAGGGTGATGCCGAACCAGTCGTTCAGCCACTGGCCCAACGCGCCCCGGCGCCCCAGGGAAATCAGCAGCAGGTAGCCCACCACCACCGGGGGCAGCACCAGGGGAAGATGCAGGATGCCGTCCAGCAACGCCTTGCCGGGAAAGTCCCGGCGCGCCAGCAGCCAGGCCAGGGCGATACCCGGCACCAGTATCCAGCCCAGGGCGCTGCCGGCGATCTTCACGCTCAGCCAGATGGCTTCCCACTCCGCCTCGGACATCTCGGCTCAGTCGTTCGCTGTCGCGAAGCCGTAGGACTCGAACACCTCGAGAGCCGCGTCGCTACCCAGCCATTCCCGAAAGGCCTCGGCTTCGTCGCCGGCATCCGGATTGACCAGCGCGATCGGATAGACGATGGGATCGTGGCTGTCTTGCGGAAATAGCCCCAGCAGGCGCACCTTGTCGCTGGCCTTGGCATCGGTCTGGTAGACGGCCCCTGCCGGGGTTTCGCCGCGTTCCACCAGGGCCAGGGCACCGCGCACGTCGCCAGCCCGGGCCAGGCGGGATTCCAATGTTTGCCACTCCTCCAAGGATTCCAAAGCCTGTTTGGTATAAATGCCCGCCGGCACGTGATCCGGATCCCCCACGGAGAACCGCTCGCCGTCACCGAGCAGCAAGGCGATTTTGCCGTCCTCCCCGAGGATAAAGGTTGTCACGTCGCCATCCCGGGAAGCGATCAATGCCAGACGGTTATGCAGGAGATCGGCGCGGTTCCTGAGCTCGACGCCCTGCTCCGGCAGCCAGTCCATCCATTTTTCGTTGGCGGAGACGAAGACATCCGCCGGTGCGCCGTTGGCGATCTGTCGAGCCAGGGTCGAGGACGAAGCATAGATCGGCAGGATATCCACATCGTGGTCTGCTGCGTATTCGGCAATCGCCTCGTTCATGGCATCCGTCAGCGAGGCCGCCGCGGAAACATGGATCCTGGTGGCTGCCTGGGCCAGGGAACTTGCTGCCAAGGCGATACTCGCCATCAGGCCGATCAAGACATTACTGCAAGCGCGCGACGCCACCATGTAGATCACCGTCATAAGAAAATAGCGATCATCACCATAGCCAGCGGCGGCAGGATAGACAACACTTTCCCCTGTCCATCATGTCTTGAAATGGAGAGAGCAATGAAGCGAATTCCAGGCAGCGTCCTGATGGCGCTCCTTGTCACCAGTAGTGCTCTTGTCAGCGATAGTGCCCTTGCCCAAGAGGGCGCCAAAGGCTGCGATATCACGGTGGACATCGCCGACATCGAATCACGCAATACGCCTTTTGCCATGAGTGTCGAACAGAGCCTGTGCCTGGATAGCCGCCAGATCGAGACCTGGTTTATCGACCAGGGCGGCTGGACGAATGCGCTGACCGAGGACAACCGCTACTGGCGCCTGACGCCGCCGGGGCCGACGACGGCCACCTTCAGGCTGATGCTGCCTTCCGGGGAACAGCGGGAACTCGAGGTGACGGTCGACGCCGCGGACGAGATGGAGTAAACCTGAAGGTATTTCTCTTGCAGGCAGCCGGGAGATGGATGTCATGCGGTCACGTCGCGATTTTCTTGCCACTACGTTCTGGGCGGGTGCCAGTCTAACGCTAGGCCCGCACCTTTCGGTCCTGGCGTCAGATAGTCAAAGCGATTCCGGCGCCCTGCCCGCCGGTGAAACGCTGCGTACCCGAGCGGTTCCCGCCAGCGGCGAACAGCTTCCGGTTATCGGCGCCGGCACCTCCGGCAGTTTCGTGGCAAGCATCGGCTCGGACAAGTACCAGCGCCTCCACGAGGTCCTGAGGATCTTCTTCGCCAGCGGCGCGACGGTGATCGACACCTCGCCGAACTACGGCGGCGCGGACAGGGTACTCGGCGCTCTGCTGGAAGAAGGCGGCTGGCGCGACCAGTGCTTTCTGGCGACCAAGATCGCCGCGGACAGCCGCGAGGCAGCGGAGCGTCAGTGGGCGGACTCCCTGGAAGCCCTGCGCACCGACCGTGTGGAACTGCTGCAGGTGCATAATCTGCGGGACTGGCAGACCCAGCTTCCCTACGCCCGGGAGCTCAAGGATCAAGGCAGGACGCGCCATGTGGGCGTGACTCACTACACTCCCTACGGTCTGGATGAAATGGCGCGCATCCTGCGCCGGGAACCGCTGGACTTTATCCAGATCAACTATTCCGTCAGCTCGCCCCAGGCCGCGCGAGAGGTTCTTCCCCTGGCCCGGGACAAGGGCGTGGCGGTGCTGATCAACCGTACCTTCGATGACGGCAATCTCTTCGCCCGGGTGAAAGACCGGCCGTTACCCGGCTGGGCCGGGGAAGTCGGTGTGGAAAGCTGGGCGCAGCTGTTTCTCAAGTTTGCTCTGAGCCATCCGGCGGTGACCGCGGTGATTCCGGCCACCAGCAAGCCCGCCCATCAGCGGGACAACCTGCAGGCCGGTTACGGCCCTTGGCTTAGCGAGGCGCAGCAGCGCGAGCTGATCGCCATGGACCTCTGAGGGTATGGGCCTGTTCGCCCGCCTGTTCAATTTGCGGCCACGGGAAGCGCCGGCGGTGCTCGCCGGCCTGGCCCTGTTCTTTCTGCTGTTTACCGGCTATTTCATGCTGCGGCCGGTGCGTGAGACCATGGGCATAGCCGGGGGGGTGGAAAACCTGCAGTGGCTGTTCACCGGCACCTTTCTGTCCACCCTCCTGGTGCTGCCGCTGTTCGGCTGGCTGGCCTCCCGGGTGGCGCGGCGGCGTATCCTGCCCTGCGCCTACGGTTTCTTCGTTCTCAACCTGCTGCTGTTCGCGGCGCTGTTTCTGGGTTATCCGGACAACCCTTGGCTGGCGCGCACCTTCTATATCTGGCTGTCCGTGTTCAACCTGGTAGCAATTTCCCTGGCCTGGAGCGTGCTCGCGGACGTCTTCTCCACGGAGCAGGCCAAGCGTCTGTTCGGCATGATGGCCGGCGGCGCTAGCCTGGGCGGCCTGACGGGGCCGAGCGTCGGCACCCTGCTGGTCGCGCCCCTGCAGCATAGCGGTCTGCTGGCCCTGGCGGCCCTGCTGCTGGCGGGTAGCGCCGGTGTCGCTGCATGGCTGTATCGCTGGCGCGACCGGCATCCGTTGGGCCCAGACGAACGACCCGCGGAGCAGGAGCGTCATGTCACCTTGGGCGGCAACCCCTTCGATGGCGCCGTGGAAGTGGCGCGCAGCCCTTTCCTGCTGGGCATCGCCCTGTTCGTGGTGCTGCTGGCCAGTGTCAGCACCTTTCTCTATTTCGAGCAGGCCACGCTGGTGGCGGCGCGCTTCCCGGATCCTGTTCAGCAGACCCAGGTGTTCGGCCTGATCGACATCCTGGTACAGGCCCTGGCGATTTTCACCCAGGTCTTCCTTACCGGGCGCATCGCCCAGCGTCTGGGGGTCGGCGTGCTGCTGGTGGCGGTGCCGCTGGTGATCGCCGGCGGCTTCCTGTGGCTGGCCCTGGCGCCCACCTTCGCGGTCTTTGTGGTGATCATGGTGGCGCGCCGGGCCGGCGAGTACGCCCTGGTGCGTCCGGGTCGGGAGATGCTCTACACGGTGGTGTCGCCACAGCAGAAATTCAAAGCCAAGAATTTCATCGACACGGTGATCTATCGCGGCGGCGACGCCATCAGCGGCTGGCTCAAGCGCGCCCTGGATCTGCTTGGGGAGCTGCCGGGACTCGCCATGCTCATCGGCGCGATCATCGCCCTGGCCTGGGCCGTCACCGGCTTCCTGCTCGGACGCGCCCAGCGGCGGCGGGAAGAAGGGAACTCTACTGAAGAGACAGGAGCGGGAAAGACCGTACCGTAGACGTTTGCCACCAGTCCGGGAGTAGTTCGCGCACTTCCGGTCGGTTGAAACGATCGTCGATCAGATGGACGACGCCACGATCCTCTCGGGTACGAATCACTCGTCCCGCCGCCTGCACCACCTTCTGCAGACCCGGATAGAGATAAGTATAGGCGTAGCCGTCGCCGAAGATGGCGCCCAGGCGCTGCTTGAACCCCTCGTTCACCGGATTGATCTGCGGCAGGCCAAGGGTGGCGATGAAAGCGCCGATCAGCCGCTCGCCGGGCAGGTCGATGCCTTCGCCGAACACGCCGCCGAGTACCGCGAAGCCGATGCCCTGACCGCGGGCCTCGAACCTGGCGAGAAAGTCCTGTCGCGCGGGCTCGCTCATGCGCCGCTCCTGGCGCCAGGCGGGAATCGACGGATGAGACTCGTGAAACCGTTCCAGCACCTGCTCCAGATAATCGAAGCTGCTGAAGAAGGCCAGGTAGTTGCCCGGCTGGGCCCTGAACTGCTGCGCCATCAGCTCGCCGATGGGGTCAAGCGACGCCTGGCGATGCCGGAAGCGGGTCGAGACGTCCGCGGCGATACGCACCTCGAGCTGATCCGCGACAAACGGCGCTTCCACCTCGAGCCAGGGCGTCCTTTCCGGCAACCCCAGCAGATCCGCGTAGTAGCGGCTCGGGCTCAGGGTGGCGGAAAACAGCACGCTGGTGTGGCTCACGGCGAAACGTGGGGCGAGAAGCGTCGCCGGCACCACATTGCGCAGGGCAAGCGCTGATATTGTCCCGCCTCGCCGTCCACACCGAAAACTCAGATCACAGAGAAACTGCTTATCAAATAGCTCCGCCACCCGGCAGAAATGCAGCAGGTCGAAATACGTTTGACTCAGGGCGCTATCCAGCCCCGCGGGCTCATCCGCCAGATATTCGGTGATCTCGGCGATGGCCTTGTGCAAGGCGCTCAGCAGCTTGGCGGGAATCGCCTCGAGTTCTCGATAGGTTGTGGAGCCCTTTGGATGCTCCGCCTTGTTCAAGGCATTCCATTGGCGATCGATGCGTCTGAAGGTTTTTCCAAGCGCTTCCGGCGCCTGGCGACGCAGCCGCTTGAAGGCGGCCTGGTCCAGTTCCGCGCTGTACATGCGCCGACCGCGCTCCACCAGGTTATGGGCCTCGTCCACCAGCACACCCACCCGCCACTGCTGGGTCAGGGTCAGGCCGAACAGCATGGCGTTGAGATCGAAGTAATGGTTGACGTCCCCCACCACCACATCGCACCAGCGGGCCAGTTCCTGACCCAGATAGTAGGGGCAGATGTCATGGGCCAAGGCGATATGACGCAGCGCCGCCTGATCCAGCCGGCCGCCCTGTGCCACCGCCTGACGACGTGCCTCCGGCAGCCGGTCGTAGAAGCCCCGAGCCAGAGGGCAGGATTCCCCGTGACAGGCCTTGTCCGGATGCTCGCAGGCCTTGTCCCGAGCCACCAGTTCCAGTACCCGTAGGGGCTTCGCATCCAGATGCTCGAGGGCGTTCAAGGCCAGGCCGCGCCCGGTGGTCTTGGCGGTAAGATAGAAAAGACGATCGAGGTTATGGCGAGGCATGGCCGCAAGCTGGGGAAACAGCGTGCCCAGGGTCTTGCCGATGCCGGTGGGGGCCTGCATCAGCAGGCAGCGTTGGGTGCTCGCCGCCTTGTAGACCGCCTCGGCGAGTTCCCGCTGGCCGGAACGAAACGTCGTGTAGGGAAAGACGAGCTTTTCCAGGGCGGCGTCCCGGGCCCGGCGATGGACGGCTTCCTGGGCCGCCCAGATCAGAAAGCGCTCGCACTGATCTTCGAAGAAAGCCTCCAGCTCGACCCGGGTCGACCACTCGGTCAGCACGCTTTCCCGCTGGCTGGCGATATCCAGATAGACCAGCGCCAGGGTCACGCCCTCGAGTTCCCGCGCCCGACATAAAAGCGCGCCGTAGACCCGCACCTGGGCCCAGTGCAGGGCACGCTGATTATCGCTCATGCGGGCGAGATCGCCGCGATGGGTCTTGATTTCCTCGAGGCGATTGGCCGCGCTGTCGTAACCGTCCGCGCGACCGCCGACGGTCAGTATTACGCTCTCATCCGGCTGATAGTCGCCGCTCAGGGAAATTTCGCTTTCATAACTCTCGCCGCGCCGAGCCGCCACCAGTTGATGGCCGGCAATACCTTCCCGGGCACTGGGGCTCGGGGTGAAGCGATGATCCAGATCGCCGGTCCTGGCGGTGAACTCGCACAGGGCGCGAACCGCGACGCGGTAGTTCAAGACGCCGTTTCCTCGGAGCACCAGTTGACGTAGCAGACCGCCACGGGGATGCCCTCGCGCTGGAAGAAGCTTAGCCAGCGGCGCTGATTGTCCTGCAGCCGATCTCCCGGTCCCTTGACCTCGATCAGACGATAGCCGGAATCGCTTTCGTCAGAATAGAACTGAATCAGATCCGGCAGCCCGGCACGATTGGCGCGAAGATCGCTCAAGAGGCGCCGGAAACAGGCCTTGAGTTGCGCCGGCGGGATGCGGGCCAACGCCAACTCCAGGCGCTCTTCGCTCAGGGCGCCCCAATGCACGAAGGGCGAGGCAAGGCCCCATTTTTCCTGCCAGGTGGCGCGGACGAGATCGCGATAGTCCTGCCCGTCCAGCCTTGCCAGACAAGTCTCGAACAATTCACGGCGGCGGGAGACGAAATCCTCCCGATACAGGTCCGCCGGGCCGTTGTGAAAGGGATGAAAGAAGGCGCCGGGCAGCGGCGCGAAAATCGCTTCCCAGCACAGCAGACCGAAGAGCCCGGTCAGCAGACTGTTTTCCACGTAATACACCGGCGCTTCCGAGGTAGCGAGGTAGTCGCGTACGGCGATTTCCACGCTTGGCTGTCGGGGTAGCTCGAGAATTAGCTGTTTTGTTTGCGCTTCCGGTCCAGCAGTGGCGGACGTTTGCCCGACCCGCCTGGCCAGGCGTTTTTGCAAACGCTGAAGCTGCTGAGTCTCCGCCTCGCTGCGGGGGTCTATTTGCGCCTCTTGCACCAGTTTCCAGGCGGTGGCATGGTCCCCGGCCCGCTCCAGCAGGCGCAGCCGGCGAACGCGCGCCTCGTTATGTGTACTGCCTGCATAAACATCTCGGGCCAGCCGTGACTCGCCCTGGCGCTCCAGCTCCCGGCCCAGGCGAAACAGCAGACGGCTACGGCGGCTTTCCAGCCAGGCGTTGTCATAAGGTTCGTTCGGCGTATCCCGCCAAACGGCTTGGGGCAACTCGCCTTCATACAGTCGCCGACGCAGCCGCTCCAAGGCCAGGTAGGTATCCACCTCCTCGCGGTGTTGGAAGGCCCGGGAATCCAGGCTGAAATCAACCGTCTCGAAGCGCTGCAGGCCAAGCTCCGCCAGCACGAATTCCGACCAGTCCTGGCGCAGGTTGCCGAAGAACATCAGCCGCAGCCGCTCGAAAAGCTCGGGATGGGCAAGCTCCACCAGCGTATCATCGGTTTTCCACCAATCGCTGAAGCGACGCGGTGCCAAGCCTTGTGATTCAAGCGCCTCCCGCAGCGCCGCCTTGGACATGCCGCGCGGAAGCCCCGCCGCCTGAATCTCGTCGCGCAAGGCCAGCGCCAGCTCCTGACGAGTGAGCAGGGAAAATAGCTCGCCGAGTTCCAGTACGGGATCGTTACTTGCCAACTCCTGCTCCATCAGCGGCGCCATGGCCGCGCCGCTGTCGCCGATCTCCAAGTAACGCAGCTTGGAAAGACGAAACCGCTCCCCCTTGCGCATCACCATTCTCACCAACAGCGCCTGTGAAGACTCGGGGAGATTCTGAATAGTGGTCAGAAGCGCCCGCTCATCGTTATCCAGCAGATCCGCGTAACGTTCCCGCACCCAGTCGAGCACGAAACGAAAATTGATCAGGTAATAGAAGGGATCGTCCAGGGAAGCAGTGGCAGGAGACGTATCTAGATTCATGAAATTATTTTATCAACTATAGCGAAAGAGGATAGTCAATCAGCGCGCCTCGGGCACGCTCAGCACCATGCGATCGCCGCGTATCTGGATATCGAAGCGGTTGAGAAAGCTCATGCCCAGCAGCACGGTGTCGCCGCCCATGCCGGGGCCGATGGGGCCGGATACGTCCCGGGCAACCAGGCCGCCCAAGCTGACCTTGTCCAGCTGGGTCAGATAGCCTCGCGCGGTGCCGTTGGCGGTGCGAAATACCGCGCCGGGCCCTCTCTTCAAACCGAGCCGTTCGGCCAGTTTGCCGGGCACCGCCACCTGGGTGGCGCCGGTATCCAATAGAAATTCCACCACCTCGCCATTGATCCGCCCGCTGGCGACGAAGTGCCCGGCGCCGTTGCGCTCAAGCGTCACTTCTCGCTGCTGGCCTTCAGTCATCCGAGCCAGATCCGCGTTGGGATTGCGTCGCTCTTCCATGAGGCGCTGAAAGCCGAAAAACGCCATCGCCATCAGCAGCACCCAGAGCACCAGCATGCCCAGGCCAAAGCGTCGTTGGCCGCGCGCCTCCTTGCTCACAAGTCAGTGCTCACAAGACGCACTTATTGGACAGGACCGCGATTGATAGCGGATAGCGGCTCGTTGACCTCGAGGATTTGCGCCTCGACATTTTCGACCCCCATCGATTGGCGCAGTCGCTCGCTGTGCTTGTCGAGATAGCGCTGCGCCTGTTCCCGAGTATCGAATAGATAGATACCGCCGGCCCGCTTTTCCTGCGCGTCTTCCGTCCATAGTTTCCAGCGCAGTCCCGGCTCGGTATTGATGGATTCCGCCATCGGTCTTGCCTCCTCCAGCAGGGCATCGCCGAAGGGTCCGGAAAAAGGAAAATGTATCTGCAAAATAACGGCCATGGAATTTCTCCTGAATGCCACAGGTTCAAAAACTTCCTGAATTGACTTGCTTAGTACGCAGCGATCTCGCGACGTTCCCATGCCTCGGCGGCACGCTGCCCGCGAGCCTGATTCACCGACAGGCATATCAGAATAGCCAGGATGAATAGCGCCGCGCACAGAAGAATCGAGGCTTTCAGCCCCACCACCGCCTGCAGAAGCCCCAGCCCGACGATGCCGATCACCCCGGCGAGCTTGTTGGCCAAGCCCCAGAAGCCGAAGAATTCCGCCGCCTTGTCTCGGGGCGAGAAGAGCCCCACCAGGGCGCGGCTGGCGGACTGGCTCGAGCCCAGGCTGAGCCCGGCGAGACAGCCCACCACCAGAAAGAGATGCTGGGCCTGCCAGTCGAGTCCCAGCCAGGCATTGAGCCAGGCAGTGACCTCCGGGGTCGCCCAGATAGCGAGAATCGCCGCCACCCACAGCACCAGCGTGAAGAGATAAGTGATCTTGGCGCCGATGCGATCCTGAATGAAGCCGAAGCCCAGGGCGCCTACCGCCGCGGTGATCTGCACGATGATGAACATCAGGTTGCGCACCGACTCGTCCCAGCGGATCACCTGGGCGCCGTAGATAAAGGCGAAGGCGATGATGATGTAGACCCCGGCCATGGAGAACAAGAGCGACACCAGAAAGATCGCCAGGTCGCGAAAGCGCCGGAGATCCTGGAGCGTCTGGCGCACTCGGGCCAGCGCGATGTCCGTATAGCTCACCCTCGGCGGCAGCGATGTGGCCACGCCGCGCTCCTTGAGCCACAGGAAGGTGGGAATCGCCGTCACCAGAAAGAAACCGGCGGCGAAAGGCCCGACCCAGCGAATGCGTTCGAAGTTTTCCGCGCTGGTATCGCCGAGCACCACCAGAGTAAAGCCCGCGGCAAAAAGCCCGCCGACATAGCCCAGGGCCCAGCCGAAACCGGAAATCCTGCCGAGACTCCTGGGCGGACCGAGTTCCGGCAGGAAGGCGGCGATAAAGGACTCTCCCAGGGAATAGGCGGTGTTGGAGAGCACGATCAGCAGGAATCCCAGCCATACGTAACCCGGGGCAACGAAGTAGAGCAGCCCGGTGGCGATCACCGTGGCCAGATAGCTGATGAAGAGAAAGCGCTTCTTGGCGGCGGCGTAATCCATCACCGCCCCGCACAAGGGCCCCAGGATCACCACCAGCAGATAGCTGATCGCCAGGGCCGCGCTCCACAAGAGGTTGGCAAGGCGATAATCATCGCCCCGGTCGCCGACGATCACCGTGGTGTAGAGCTCGCCGAACACCACGGTGATGATCAAGAGGGTAAAGGCCTGATTGGCGAAGTCGAACATCGCCCAGCCGAAGATTTCCTTGCGGGAGGCATAGGGCCTGGAAGAGAGACGCTCGGCAGCGGAATACCCTGACATGGACGAACTTTCCTGCGAGTTATTCATGAGCTGCGAGGCGACACCTTGAGGGTGCCCGGGGTCAGGCTTTGCTCGTCTTCCTCGAAAATCTCCTGCAGCTCCCGGTTGGCCTCCTGCACGCTCTGTATCAGCTGCTGCTCGTCCTGGGAAATCTCCATCTGCCGCGTCAGCATATGCTCGTCATGGCGGCGAAAGGTCTCGATGGTATGCTGGGCCTGATGCTCGGATACGCCCAGCTCGCTGAGCACCTGGCGAGACATCTCGAGACTCGACAGCAGCAACTCACGAATCACCACCGGGATACCAAGACGCATCAATATCTGGGCATGGTATCGATCCCGTGCCCGGGCGAGGATTTTCACCTGGGGAAAATGTTGTTTGACCAGCTTGGCCACGCGCACCGACATCTCCACATCGCTTACCGCCAATACCAGCAGCCGCGCCCGCCCCGCCCCGGCGGCTTCGAGCAAATCGAGACGAGTCGCATCGCCGAAATAGACCTGGTTGCCATAGCGACGCACGAAATCCACCTGCTCCGGGTTGCTGTCCAGTACCGTGTAGGGAATCTTGAGATTCTGCAGCACTCGCCCCACCACCTGGCCGAAACGGCTGAAACCGATGATCAGCACTTCGGGAGTGTCATCCGTGGGCTGATCGAAATCCCTGGCAGGGGGCCTGAGCCTGAACAGCGACGAGCTCAGCACCAGAGCGTTGAGCAATGGTGTCAGCGCCATGGAAAGCGAGACCACCAGAATCAGCGTATTGACCAGTGAGGCGTCCAGCAGCTCCGCGGCCAAGGCACTTGAGAGCAGCACGAAGCCGAATTCCCCGCCGTGGGCCATAAGCAATCCGAGCCGGGTCGATTTCAGCCAAGGCAGCCCATAAAGCCGCGACGCCAGCAGCATTGCCACGAACTTGAGCGTCATCAGACCCAGCACCAGACTCAGGATCATGACCGGCGAATCCAACAGCAGGCCGATCTGGGTGGTCATGCCCACCGCCATGAAGAAAAGCCCCAGCAGCATTCCCTTGAAGGGCTGGATATCCGCCTCGATGGCGGGACGGTACTCCGAGTCCGCCAGCAGCACGCCGGCGATAAATGCACCCAGCGCCATGGAAAGCCCGGCTTCTTCCATCAGCAGCGCGGCTCCCAACACCACCATCAGCGCGGCCCCCATGAACACTTCTCGACTATGGGCATTGGCCGCCAGGCGAAACAACGGGCGCATCAGGTAACGCCCCCCCAGGATCAGCACCAGAAACGCGCCTATCCCCAGGGCGATATCATCGTACAGGCCCATGGGATCATCTTCGAGACTGGTGCCTACACCCAGGAAAGGAATCAGCGCCAGTACCGGAATGGCGGCCAGATCCTGAAACAGCAGAATCGAAAACGCATATCGACCGTGCCGGCTCTGCAGCTCCTTGCGCTCCACCAACAGCTGCAGCACCAGCGGCGTCGAGCTGAGCCCCAGGCTGAAGCCGACGATCAGCGCCGCTGCAGGGGGAAGTCCCAACAGCCAGGCGACCAGGGCAATGGCCAGGCTCGCCGTAGCAAGCTGCAGGCTGCCGAAGACAAAGACCGCCCTGCGCATCAGCTTGAGACGCGAGGGCTTGAGTTCAAGGCCGATGACGAACAGCAGAAAAATGATGCCGATCTGGGAAAACCGCAGTACCTGTTCCGGCTCGCTCACCAGGCCCAGCGTCGTAGGGCCGATCACCACCCCGGCCAGCAGATAACCCAGCACCTCGCCAAGCCCTAGCCACTTGCACAGTGGCACCACCGCTACCGCAGCGACGAGAAACACCAGGGCGGAATAGATCAATCCAGTATCCAAGGATCCTGCTCCAGGGCAAAAGTTAACGAAATATCACAAAGCGTATTTTTTGTGCTCTTTTCACGTTAGTGCCTATGATAAAGGCCTACCTCTCGATAAAAAGGAATTTTCGCATGAAAAATAAATGGCTTGGCTTACTGCTGGGAGCTTCATTGGTGGCGCTGGCAGGTTGTAATACCTCCGGCGGAGAGTCCCGCGGTGAGCCCGGTGGGATGGGCGCGGCTGCCGGTTCAAGCACGACCAGCGTAACGCCGGATCCGCAAGCCGACACCACCGGCGAACCGAGCGGCGGCATGGGGGCAGGCACCGGTTCATCCACCACCACCATCCCCGTGGAAGACAACAGCACCAGTTATTGAATGAAAACCGGATCTCGATAGCTCTCTGACATCCATTCATGAACTAGCGACATAACCTGTATCCGCCCATGGCCAAATGGAAGTGATTGGCATGGGCGGCATTGTAGTCCGGCCCCAATACCGTGGCGAAACGTCGGCAGGCGCCTTGATGCACTTCCTGAAGAAACTCTCCTTTCCCTCCTTCTTTTGGCCAATCCTCCAGCACGCTTATCCGTCGTCCGTCTTCAAGCGTGAAAGCCGCCACATCCAGCGCTGCCGCGAAAGCATGAGCGCTGCGCCGGCCTTTTTCGCGGCCGTAGATATTGCGACAGGCGAAGCTGCCGTAGTGCTCGACTCGGCTGACCGGGCTGCCAAGTACATTCCGCGCCGCCGGCTGCAGGTCATGGTACTCGAACATCAACCAGGCCAGCACCAGGGGACACGTCGCCACGAAGCTGCGATTGAACTCCACGCCGCTGGCGTTCAGACGTATCACGTTGGTGAGCGGGCAGTTGGGGGCCGGCACATAGTCCGTCAGCGCCTGATAATCGAGCTCGTCTTTCGGCAACGTTTCCAGCGCCGCCAGGCAACCCTGGCGATCGCTCTGGAGCCGCTTGAGTTTCCAGCGGGTGACCGGAGTAATCGGATCCTGAATATACAGCGGCTCGAAAGGATTCCACTCTCGGGGAATCGCCCAGACGCCCTTGTCGAAGGCGACGCCAATGGCGATCAAGGCAAGCAGAAGCAGCGCGCGCTTCACCGCGGCGGCGACTCGTCGCGGCTGCGCTGCATGCGTTCGATGACCTCGCCGCCCTGGCGAGACAGGCCGTCCAGGCGTTGAACCTGTTCCGCCAGCCGTGGCAGCGCCTCGCGACGATAGCGAGAAACATCGTCGATGGCCGCCATGACGTCGCCGAAGGCCTGTTCGAGCTTCTGCATGTCGAGCATCGCCGAGCCGGCGCGGGTCTGGATATCCGTACCCTGACGGCGCAGCGCCTGGGCGGTACCGGCGATCATGTCCGAGGTGGTGGCATTGAGCGCTTCGACCTTGTCCAGCACCAGGCGCTGATTGGCCAGCCCCAGGGCCACGGTCACCGCCACACTCAGCGCCGAGACGGTAACGTTGATGGCCCGGTCCACCCCGCGCATCAGCTCCCGGTTGTTGCGGATGATCACTTCCAGGGCCAGCACGCCCTGCTGGCTGACCGCCAGCTGCTGCTGCAGATCGACGATGCGCTGACGCAGCGGGAACAGCAGCTCTTCCTCGATGAAGGCGCGCTCCGGGTCTTCCTGGGGAAGCGCCTCGGCTCGACGCATCAGGCGGCGGTCGATCAGCTGGCCCAGCTCGACCTGCTCCTGAAGTTTCTCCGTGCTTTCCTCCAGCGCTTGCTGGTCGTCCGTCAAGGTCAGGTTGTCGCGACCCAGCCGATCCTTGCCGGCTTCGAGATCGTGGATGATCGCATCCAGCGCCTGCTGAGCGCTTTCGTATTTCTGGAAGTAGCGCTCGAGGCCGGTGCTCATGCCGGGAATGAATTTCAGCACCCGATCGATACCTCGTCGGCTCAAACGATGGCGCTGTGGATCGAGCTCGCGCATGCGCTCACGCAGGCCGGTCAGCGCCTGAGCCACCGGACCGCCTTCCTCTCCCTGCTCGGCGAGGGTGCGCATGGGGGTCTTGAGCAGCTCGCTCTGATAGGCGGCCTGGCGCTGAATCTCGCTGCCCAGTTCGTCCACGTGGCGGCGTTGGGACTGGCGCGCCTGGTTCTGGGCCAGCAGCTCCGTCACGAAGCGCTCTGCCTGCTTTTCCAGGCCCGCCTCTTCATGATGTGCGCCGGGCTTATGCGCCAGATCCGCGGCGATCTCCTCCGTCGCCGGCAGGTATAGGGTCTGATGCCGAGAGTTTTGCGGGATTTGCATAAGTCGAGGCGTCCTCAGGAAATAAAATGAAAACTCAAGGGCCGCGGCCATAACGCTCTGCCCGAGCGACGAAGTTCTGCAGGTCCCCCAACGCCTGATCCGCGCTGACGGACGCCTGGGGACGGCGAGTATCCACTCGAGCCATGGCCACCGCCGCGTTGTCCAAGGCGGTCAGAGCGGTTTCGTTGCGGGCGCTGAGTTCACGAAGATGGCGATGCGTGTCCTCCACCAGCGCCAGGCGTCGCTCCAAGGCCAGGCGTTCCGTATGGGAAAGCCGGCCGCTTTCGAGTGACAGCCGCCGGCGCACGTGGTCGCTGTCCACCCCCGCCACGCCGCTGGCTTGAGCGGCCATGGCGGTCAAGTTGTCCACCGCCGCGAAACAGACTTCCGCCACCAGGGAGCGGGCGCGCTCGAAGGCGAGCTCTCCCACCTCGAAGCGCTCCAGCAATACCGCGATCACCTTGCGATAACGCCCGTAAACCCGATCTGCCTGCTGAGCAAGGGCTGGCTGCCTGGCCGCCAGCAGGCGCGCCTTGGCACTGCACAGCGCCAGGATCACATCGTCCGCATCCGCCGGCGGATGCTGCGGATCGAGGCTTTCTTCGCCTCTTTCCCGGGCCTGGCGAGCCTGCTCCGCCTGACGCTTGGCGATCTCGCGCTGGCGCTGGGCATCGAGGCGTTTCTGCTTGCGCCTTTCCCACCAGCCCCGCAAGCGCCGTTCCAGGGGAATCTCCACGGCGATCGCCGCGAGACCCGCCAGCCATCCGCCCAGAGAGGGCCCGAAACCGCCCCACAGCGAAGTCAGCCACAGCAGTCCCGCCAGGAAAGGCACGACGAACCAGTAACGGATAAATACCTGCAGACGCTCCGGTCGCAGGGTGCCCAGGGCATGGCGTGGGCTGACCAGGCCGATCACGAACCAAGGCAGGCAGGAAAGGAACAGCCCGTAGGAAAACCCTTGAAGAAATTCCAGCATGCAGCGTTATGTCCAATGGCTAGACAAGCATCGATTGTAAGGCAAGGAAAAAAATGACGTAAGTTGAAAGGTAGGATAAGCACGGGGCAGCGAAGTTCATTGCGACTTGGCTTGGATCGGCAGCGACAGCGTATCACTATTGGCTATACTGATAGCCCAATAATTATTTAGCGAATCACCAGGGGTTTCCTGCCCGGTTAGAAAACCAAGAACAAGCAAATGCTGAACAAGGTGACTTCGCAAGGAGTTTCCATGAATCCACGAAGCAACCTTCCAGCACCTCCAACAGCCGGCGACTGGCTCGAGTACCTTCAGGATGCAAGCGAACGCAGTCTGCTGCTCTGGGATACCCTGCGCCAACGGGCAGACACACTCCTGGCCCATGAGCAAGCTGGATCGCCACCGCTACTCGATTTCGATTACGAAATCCTGATGGATGGCGCCGGCCTGGATACGCCGGTCAACTATTCGCTGCTGCGCATCCTGCCCGGCGAGAACCAACCCATTGACGAGACGCTGGCGCCGGTTATCCTCATCGATCCTCGTGGCGGCCATGGCCCGGGAATCGCCGGGTTCCAGCAGGACTCGCAAATCGGCGAGAGCCTGCGCGCCGGCCATCCGACCTACTTCATCGCTTTCGGCTACTCTCCGGCACCCGGCCAGACTCTGACCGACGCGGCGATGGCCCAGATACGCTTTATCGAACTCGTCACCGCGCGGCATCCGAAAGCGGGCAAGCCGGTGATCATTGCCAACTGCCAGGCGGGCTGGGCCTTGATGGGACTCGCTTGCGCCCGTCCGGAACTGCCGGGACTGATCATACTCAACGGCTCCCCACTGACCTATCGAGTCGGCAAGGGGCGAAGCTCGATGAGCTATACCAGCGGTTTGCTGGGAGGCAACTGGATCACCCAGCTAGGCAGCGATCTTGGTAACGGTCGCTTCGACGGGGCCTGGATGGTCAACAATTATGAAAACCACAATCCCTCCGAAGCCTTCTGGACCAAGCCATACAGGCTTTTCGCCAATATCGACAGCGAAACGACCCGCTTCCTCGACGCCGAGCGCTGGTGGGGCAGCCCCAGCCTGTTCAATGCCCGGGAAATCGACGCCATCTTCGATGGGCTATTTATCGGCAATCGCCTGATCGGTACCGAGGGCAGCGGCGCCGATCTCCTCGACTTGCGTGCCATCGAAGCGCCGATAGTAGTGTTCTGCTCGGACGGTGACACCATCACGCCGCCCCGGCAGGCACTGGGCTGGATCGGTGATCTCTATCCGGACGATCGCGCGCTGCAAACCGCCGGACGCACCATCGTCTATCTCAAGCATGGCAGTATCGATCATCTGGGCATCTTCGTTTCCGGCAAGGTAGCGCGTCGCGAGCATCGGCAGCTGATCAGGTCCATCGACGACATCAAGGCACTGCCGCCGGGGCGCTTTGAACTGATCATCGAGGATATCCGCGCCGGCGACGCGGTCGAGCGTCGAGTACGTTTCGAAGCCCGTAGCATCGCCGATATCCTGGCGGTTGATACACAGGACGGCCGAGACGAAGAGCGGGAGTTTATCGCAGCCGATCGCGTCTCCGAGCTTACGAGCCACCTTTACGGCTCGATGGTACGACCCTGGCTTTCCCGAGCGATCAGCGAGCCGATGGCGGAGACCCTGCGTCAGACGCACCCTTTTCGCCTGCGGCGCAGGGTCTGGGCCAGTCATAACCCATTTCTGTGGTGGCTGCCCGCCGCTGCGGAGCAAACCCGTCGCACGCGACATCCAGCGCGGCCGGACAATCCGCTGCTGGCCTGGCAGGAGCTGACGTCTCGCAATATTGCGAACGCCCTGGACAGCTGGGGTGAGATACGCAGCGCCGGGGATAAACTCGCCTTTCATGCTTTCTACGATTATCTGAGCATGTTCAACGACACCAGGTCCACTCCCGCCACCAAGTCATCCCCCACTGCCAAGGGGCATGACGAAACCCGATAGATTTCAAGGCAGAACAGCGAAAGGTGAAACAAGCCCAAGTCAGCGAAGTTCATTGCTATTGTCCTGAGACAAGGACAATGAGGTATCTTGTGGGGTATATTAATAGGCAACTAATTGTTTGACGCGCCACTGCTACTATCCACAACGAGCCGCAACGAGCTGGAAATTGCGGGTTGGAAATCGAAAGTTCAGAGATTAAAGGGTATCAGCGCCGGCGTGTCGCTTCGAAAGGAGTTTCCATGGATCGACAAGACGACGTCAGTCATTATTCGGCGGACCGCGAAGCCGTTCGTCAGCTGATCGATAACCTCACCGGGCTGCGTCAACTGCATCGACACAATCTGCTTGGCAACCTGCAGGAGCGCCAGCAGGATATCATGGAGCCCGTGATCGAAGGCGAGCTGAAAATCCCCAGCCCCGGCGACTGGCTTGACTACCTGGTGGATGCGGGAGAACGCAGCCTGCTGTTCTGGGATACCCTCCAAAAGCGCGCGGACAATACCCTGGCTCACGAGCAGGCCGGCTCGCCGCCGCTGCTCAAGTTCGATTACGAAGTGCTGCTGGACGGCGCCGATCTCGAGATTCCGGTCAACTATTCCCTGCTGCGTATTCTGCCGGACCGGGATCAGCCCATCGACGCGAACTTGCCTGTCAACGATAGTCTGGCGCCGGTGATCGTCATCGACCCGCGGGGCGGCCACGGCGCCGGCATCGGCGGCTTCAAGCAGGATTCGGAAATCGGCGAAAGCCTGCGCGCCGGGCATCCCACCTACTTCATCGCCTTCGACTATTCACCGGAACCCGGCCAGACCATGATCGATGTGGCGATGGCGCAGATGCGCTTTATCGAACGGGTGACCGCGCGGCACCCGAAGGCCGGCAAACCGGTGGTCATCGGCAACTGTCAGGCGGGCTGGGCCTTGATGGGGCTTGCCGCCGCCCGCCCGGAGCTGCCGGGACTGGTCATCGTCAACGGTGCACCGCTGGCCTACTGGGCCGGCGAAAACGGCAGCAATCCGATGCGTTACGCCGGTGGCCTGATGGGCGGCGCCTGGGCCACCCGGCTAGCCAGCGATCTGGGTAACGGGCGCTTCGACGGTGCCTGGCTGGTCAGCAATTTCGAGGATCTCAACCCTTCTCATACCCTGTGGTCCAAGGGCTACCAGCTTTATGCGAATATCGACAGCGAAGCGCCTCGCTTTCTCGATTTCGAGCGCTGGTGGGGAAGCCCCAACCTGTTCAATGCGGAGGAAATCGAAGCTATAGTCGATGATCTGTTCATCGGCAATCGGCTGGCCGGCGCCACCAGCGGCAGCGGTAACCTGCTTGATCTGCGCGCTGTGGAGGCGCCAGTGGTGGTGTTCTGCTCCTACGGCGACAACATCACCCCGCCCCAGCAGGCGCTGGACTGGATCGCCGATCTCTACCCGGACGATCTTGCCCTGCAGAGCGCCGGGCGCACCATCGTCTATCTCAAGCACGCCAGCACCGGGCACCTGGGCATCTTCGTTTCCGGCAGGGTGGCGCGTCGCGAGCATCGCCAGATGATCAATGCCATCGACGAGATCAAGGCGCTGCCGCCGGGACTCTATGAGCTGATCATCGATAAAAGCCCTGATGGCGATGCCGCCGAGTACCAGGTGCATTTTGAATCTCGTGGCATTGCGGATATCCGAGCCCTCGACTCGGACGAACACGACGAGGACTGGGAATTCATCGAAGTCGATCGCGTCTCCGAGGTCACCAGCAATCTTTACGGCTGGATGGTACGCCCCTGGCTCAGTCGGGCAATCAACGAGCCCATGGCGGAGGCGCTGCGCAAGACCCATCCGTTTCGTCTCAAGCGCAGTCTCTGGGGCAGCCAGAATCCATTTCTCTGGTGGCTGCCCGGCGCCGCGGAGCAGGCGCGGGAAACTCGCCATCCTGTTAGCCCACAAAACCCGCTGCTGGCCTGGCAGGACTTGGCGTCACGCAATATCGTCAATACGTTGGATACCTGGCGGGATATCCGTGATGCCAGCAACGAGACCATGTTTCATGCGATCTACGGCTATCTGAGCCTGCTCAGTGGCACCACCCGCTCGCCCACGGAAATACGTCGCGACGAAAGCGAGGAACGCGAACGCATCGAGCGGCTCAAGGACGCCTTGCCGGAAGGCGGCGAACTGGAAGCAAGTCTGCGGGTGCTGCTGCTGTTCGCCAAGGCGGAGGGCAAGCTTTCCAAGTCCGTACTGGAGACCGTCGTTCAGGGCTATCGCAAGGCGGCGACGCATCTTCCGGATCTCGCGACGATCCGCGAGATCACCCGCCAGCAGAATCTGCTGGTCTTCGCCTATCCGGAGGAAAGCCTGCAGCAGCTGCCGAATCTGGTACCGGACGAAGAGACCCGGCAGCGCATACTCGACACCATCCCCAGGATCGAGCCGGCCTGGTGCAACGGCGAGGGTGATACCGGAAAGCTATGGCGTCAGTTACAGGAGCTGTTCGAGCAGCCGTCGCAAGACAGCGCATCGAAAGGTAGCGTATCGAAAGGCAAAGTATCGAAAGCAACATGAGCCCAGGCATGGATCGGGCCGGTCGTCTCGATGACCGGCCTGGCGGCTTGCATATCGCCGGTGACTGGACCCTGGCGCACTACGCGAAACTCCGGAACCAGGTCGATGCGTTCAAGGCGCAGGCCGGAAAAAACGCTGTCCTGAATATCGATCTTGGCGGATTGAATACCCTGGATACCGCCGGCGCAGCCCTGCTGGTGGAGTTGCTGGGTGCGGAGAATCTGGCCAGGCTGACCCGGGAGGCGCCGGGCTTGCCCCCGGCACGCCAGGCGCTGCTCGATACGGTGATCCGTGCCATGGCGGAGCCGCTGACGCCGGAAAGCCATGCGCCATCACCGCTTGTCGCTTTTCTGGCCCGTACCGGCGAGGGAGTCGAGGCGTTCTTGCGGCAACAGCGTTTATTGCTGGGTTTTATCGGCCTAATCCTGAGCTCGCTGATTACCACACTCTGGCGCCCCGGCCGCTGGCGGATAACCGCGCTGGTGGCGCAAATTCATCAGACCGGCCTCAACGCCGTCGGCATCGTCGCCCTGCTGACCTTTCTGGTCGGTGCGGTGGTGGCCTTTCTGGGGGCCACGGTGTTACAAAACTTCGGTGCGACGATCTACACCGTCGACCTCATCGCCTTTTCGTTCCTGCGGGAGTTCGGCGTGCTGCTGGCCGCCATTCTGCTTGCCGGACGCACCGCCAGCGCCTTCACCGCCCAGATCGGCTCGATGAAGGCCAACGAGGAAATCGACGCCCTGCGTGCCCTGGGATTGAGCACCGTCGAGCTGCTGGTGCTTCCCCGGGTGCTGGCACTCCTGGTGACCCTGCCGATTCTGGCCTTTATCGGCATGCTCAGCGGCATTGTCGGCGGCGCGCTGGTATGTCTTCTGGTGCTGGATATTTCCGCATTGCAGTTTGTCACCATCCTGCAGGGGGTGCCTCTCAAACACTTCCTCGTCGGCCTTTCCAAGGCGCCGGTCTTCGCCTTCTTCATCGCGGCCATCGGCTGTCTGGAAGGCTTCAAGGTCAGCGGCAGCGCCCAGTCCGTGGGAGAACACACCACCTCAAGCGTGGTGCAGTCCATCTTCATGGTGATTCTGCTTGACGCCATCGCCGCGCTGTTTTTCATGGAAATGGGATGGTGAGTCTTCATGGAGATGGACCGGTGAGTCACGATTATCCCTTGATTCGTATACGCGATCTGGTCAATCGTTTCGGCGATCATGTGGTTCACGAGCATCTCGACCTGGATTTGTATCCCGGTGAGATTCTTGGCGTCGTAGGCGGCTCCGGCAGCGGAAAATCCGTCCTGCTGCGCAGCATCGTCGGACTGCGCCGGCCCAATGCAGGCAGTATCGAGGTTTTCGGCGAGGATCTGCAGCAGTTGTCCGACCAGCGGCGCTCTCGGCTGGAACGACGTTTCGGCGTGCTGTTCCAGCGCGGCGCCCTGTTCTCCTCCTTGAACCTGCAGGAGAACGTGGCCCTGCCGATGATCGAGCATATCGGACTCAAGCGCTCCGAGGCGGAGTTTCTGGCTCGGGTCAAGCTGGCGCTGGTGGGGCTGCCGGTGAATGCGGCCTTGCAGACGCCTGCGGAGCTGTCCGGGGGCATGATCAAGCGCGCCGCCCTGGCCCGCGCCCTGGCCCTGGACCCGGAGGTGCTGTTTCTCGACGAACCTACCGCCGGCCTGGATCCGATCGGCGCGGCGGACTTCGACCAGCTGCTGCTGACCCTGCGAAACGCGCTGGGACTGAGTGTATTTCTGGTCACCCACGATCTGGATACCCTGTACACCACCTGCGATCGGGTCGCGGTGCTGTCCCAGCGGCACGTTCTTGCGGCGGATCGTCTCGAGGTGGTCGAAAACGTCGACGATCCCTGGATCCGCGACTACTTCAACGGCCCCCGCGCTCGGGCGGCGCGGCAACCGCATCGCCCCCTGGAGGAAAGCTGATATGGAACCTCGCGCCCATCATGTGTTGATCGGTCTGTTCGCCATCATTACCTTTGGCGGCTGCCTGCTTTTCGCTCTATGGTTGGGAAAGTCCAGCGTAGAACGCGACTACAGCTACTACGAGATACGTTTCGATCAGGCGGTCAGCGGACTAGCCATCGGTAATACGGTGCAATACAACGGCATCAAGGTGGGGGATGTGGTGGATCTCTATCTGGATCCCGAGAATCCGAGCCAGGTACGGGCGCTGGTGCGGATTTATAGCGACGTCCCCATCAAGAGCGACACCCGCGCCAGCCTGACCCTGGCCAATATCACCGGCAGCATGAGTATCCAGCTGCGGGGCGGTACGCCACAAAGCCCGACCCTTGAAAGCGACCGCGACGCCCCGGCGGTGATCACTGCCCAACCCTCGCCGCTGCGCTCGTTTCTGGCGGATGGAGAAACCCTGATCGGCAGCCTAGATCAGCTGCTGGAGAGCGCCAACCGGCTGATCTCACCGAAGAATACAGAGCGGATCGAACGCATACTGGTGGATATCGAACAGCTCACCACTACCCTGACGGAGCAGCGGGGTGAACTCACTCAGGCAGTGGCACATTTCAACCGAGCCGGTCAGCAAGTCAACGCCCTGCTGGAAAATCAGGGAAGCGAGGCGTTCGACAGCGCGCAGCGGGCGATGGCGACACTGGAACGCACCAGCCGCCGGCTCGATTCTCTGCTGGCGGGTAACGCCGCCTCCGTCAACCGCGGGTTGGGGCAGCTCGGTCCCGCCCTGAGCGAACTCAACAGCGTGCTGAACAACCTGAACCGCATCACCCGTCGGCTCGAGGAAAGCCCTTCCGATTATCTGTTCAATCGAGACGCCATCGAGGAGTTTGCCCCATGAAGTCTGGTTTCGGGTTCGACAGGCGGCGAGGGATTTCACGGATATTCCTCTTGGCGATCGCGAGTCTGGTGACGACGCTCCCGGCCTGTACGCTGCTGTCCGGCTCGACGCCGTCCGAGACCTTTGTCCTGCCCACTCAGCCCATCGATACCTCGAGCACGGCGCCGCTTGAGACTATCCTGCGAGTTGCCACGCCCGAGGCCAACGAAACCTTGAAGGGTCGACGCATCCTGGTGATGCCGACGGCGAATCGGCTGAAGGCATACCAGGGCGCGCGCTGGAGCGACGCTGCCCCCAGCCTGCTGCGGGATCGCCTTATCGCGGCCTTTCGTCAGGATGGCCGTCTGGCCGGCGTGGTGGGCGGCAACAGTCCGGTGAAAAGCGATGTCATCCTGCTCAGCGAGCTGAGCGCCTTTCACAGCGAATATCGCCAAGGCAAGCCCTGGGCGGTCATTCGTCTCGATGCTCAGCTGATCGACGGCGCCAGGCATCGTCTGCTGGCGAACCGGCGTTTCTCGGTGGGTATCGAGAGTCAGGACGAGCAACTGGAGTCCGTCGTCGAGGCGTTCGGCGAGGCGGCAGATCAACTCAGCCGCCAGCTTATCGACTGGAGCCATGCCAATATCAAGGATCATCAGGCCGAGTGACGCAGGTCAAGGGAAAGACATGACGCTTGTCTTAGACTTTGACTAAGATTCGCCGGCTCATTATTTCAGACTATTTCTTTTTTGAAAGACGGGAACCCCATGATGAAGCAATCTCGTAGAAAGACTCTGGTCACGGCGGTGATTGTCATCACCGTGCTGGGCATCGGCGCTTTGCTGGTTTGGCAAACGCTCAAACCCCAAGGGCTGCCGGAAGGTTTCGCCAGCGGCAACGGCCGCATCGAGGCCACGGAGATCGACGTGGCCACCAAGCTCCCCGGCCGCCTGATGGAGGTGCTGGTGGACGAGGGGGATTTCGTCGAGCCGGGCCAGGTCATCGCGCGCATGAATACCGACACCCTGGAGGCGGAGCTGGCCCAGGCCAAGGCCCAGGTGCGCCAGGCGGAAAATGCCCTGATCACGGCGCGTAGCGTGATCAATCAACGGGAGAGCGAGAGCGCCACCGCCGAGGCGGTGGTCAACCAGCGCCAGGCGGAACTGGACGCGGCAAGGAAGCGCTATCAGCGCTCCGCCAGCCTGGTACAACGTAATGCCATTTCCCGCCAGCAGCTCGACGACGACCAGGCCGCTCGCCTGAGCGCCGAGGCGGCCCTGGCGGCATCGACGTCTCAGGTGCTGTCCGCCCAGGCCGCCATCGAATCCGCTCGCTCCCAGGCGGTGGAAGCGGAATCCTCCGTCGAGGCAGCCCAAGCCGCGGTGTCGCGTATCCAGGCGGATATCGACGACAGCGAACTCAAGGCGGATCGTATCGCCCGGGTGCAGTATCGCATCGCCCAACCCGGCGAAGTACTCGGCGCCGGGGCCAAGGTCGTCAACCTGGTGGATCTGACCGATGTCTACATGACCTTCTTCCTGCCCACTCGCGAGGTGGGCCGGGTGGGTATCGACGATCCGGCGCACATCGTGCTGGATGCGGTGCCTGACTACGTGGTGCCCGCGCGAATCAGCTTTGTTTCCAGCGTCGCCCAGTTCACTCCCAAGACCGTGGAAACCGAGAACGAGCGGGAGAAGCTGATGTTTCGCGTCAAGGCGCGTCTTGATCCGGATCTGCTGATGAAATACGTCAAGCAGGTCAAGACCGGGCTGCCCGGGGTGGCCTACGTCAAGCTCGACGAGGAGCTGGAATGGCCTGAAGAACTCCAGGTCAATGTGGCGCCATGATGGCAGCCCAGGAAAGCGTCGCCAGCCTGGAAAGGGTCACGCTTGAGTACGGCTCGGCCCGGAAAGGCAAGGTCAAGGCGCTGGACGACTTGAGCCTCGAGGTTCCCGCCGGCCGGATGGTAGGGCTGATCGGCCCGGACGGGGTCGGCAAGTCGAGCCTGATGGCGCTGGTGTCCGGGGCGCGGCGCATTCAGCAGGGCAGCGTCCAGGTCATGGGCGGTGACATGTCGGACGCGGAGCACCGCCGCGTGACCTGTCCGCGTATTGCCTACATGCCCCAGGGCCTGGGCAAGAACCTCTATCCCACCCTGAGCATTCGAGAAAACCTCGAGTTCTTCGGCAGGCTGTTCGGCCAGGGCAAGGAAGAGCGGGATCGCCGCATCGAGGATCTGACCGAAAGTACCGGCCTCGATTCCTTTACCGAACGCCCGGCGGGCAAGCTGTCCGGCGGCATGAAGCAGAAGCTCGGCCTGTGCTGCGCCTTGATTCACGATCCGGATCTGTTGATTCTCGATGAGCCCACCACCGGGGTCGATCCCTTGGCGCGTAACCAGTTCTGGGACTTGATCGCGCGCATCCGCCAGGAACGCCCTCGGATGAGCGTGCTGGTGGCCACCGCCTACATGGACGAGGCGAAGCGCTTCGACTGGCTGGTGGCCATGGACGACGGGAAGATTCTTGACACCGGCACCCCAGAAGAGCTGCTCGAGCGCACCGGCAGCGAGAATCTCGAGGCCGCCTTCATCGCCCTGCTGCCGGAAGCCAAGCGCGCTCAGCATCGAGAGGTAAAAATACCTCCGCGAGCGTCCAGCGACGAGATCGCCATCGAGGCTCATGGCCTGACCAAGCGCTTCGGGGATTTCACCGCGGTGGATAACGTGAGCTTTCGTATCGAACGCGGCGAGATCTTCGGTTTCCTGGGCTCAAACGGCTGTGGCAAGTCCACCACCATGAAGATGCTGACCGGCCTGCTGCCCTTCAGCGAGGGGGAAGCCTTCCTGTTCGGCCAGCCGGTGGATCCGAACGACCTGGAGATACGCCAGCGGGTCGGCTACATGTCTCAGGCCTTTTCCCTGTATGGCGAACTGACGGTGCGTCAGAACCTTGAGCTGCATGCGCGCCTGTATCGGATTCCGGAAGAGGAACGTGAGCCACGCATCCAGGAGATGTTCGAACGGTTTTCTCTTGAATCCGTGGCGGACAGTCTGCCCATGAGTCTGCCCCTGGGAGTGCGTCAGCGCCTGTCCCTGGCGGTGGCGGTGATCCACAGGCCGGAAATACTGATCCTCGACGAACCTACCTCCGGAGTCGACCCGATAGCCCGGGACGGCTTCTGGGAACTGCTGATTCATCTGTCCCGGGAAGAACAGGTCACCATCTTCATCTCCACCCACTTCATGAACGAGGCGCTGCGCTGCGACCGCATGTCGATGATGCACGCGGGCAAGGTGCTGGATAGCGATACGCCTCAGGCGCTACAGCAGAAACGCGGCGCCGCGACCCTGGAAGACGCCTTCATCGCCTATCTCGAGGACGCCAGCGACGAGGATGCGGAGGCGGAGACACCCGTCGAAGCGCCGCGTACGATCGCGGAGCAGGCTCCGGAACCGGCGGCGCCGGCGCGCTTCAGCTTTAGGCGCCTCTACAGCTACGCCCATCGCGAGTCCGTGGAGCTGCGCCGCGACCCGGTGCGGGGCATCCTCGCTCTGCTCGGCAGCGTGATCCTGATGTTCATCATGGGCTACGGCATCAGCATGGACGTGGAGGACCTGCCCTATGCGGTGCTCGACTACGACCAGACCTCCACCAGCCAGGCCTATTCCCTGAACCTGGCGGGCTCGCGCTATTTCATCGAGCAGCCGCCGCTGGCCAATATCAATCAACTCGATGAGCGCATGCGTACCGGCGAGATCAGCCTCGGCGTGATCATTCCCCCGGGCTTCGGTCGCGACCTCAAGCGCGGCGCCAATCCGCAGATCGCCTACTGGGTCGATGGCTCGATGCCGACCCGAGCGGATACGGTCAAGGGCTATGTCCAGGGTATTCATATCGACTACCTGCAGAATCTGGCCCGGCAGGCGCCGGTTGGCGCCAGCCCGGTCTCCGCGGAGGTGGCGCTGCGCTACCGCTACAATCCGGACGTGCAGAGCCTGCCCGCCATGGTACCGGCGGTGATTCCCATACTGCTGATGATGATTCCGGCGATGCTGACCGCCCTCGGGGTGGTGCGTGAAAAGGAAATGGGCTCGATCATCAACTTCTACGTCACCCCGGTGACCCGTACGGAATTCCTGCTGGGCAAGCAGTTGCCCTATGTGGCGCTGGGCATGATGAACTTCCTGATCATGGTAGCCTTGGCGATCTTCGTCTTCGACGTGCCGGTCAAGGGCAGTTTCCTGACGTTGAGCCTCGCCGGGCTGCTCTACATTTTTTGTGCTACCGGGCTCGGGCTGCTGATTTCCTCGGTGCTCAACAGTCAGATCGCCGCCATCTTCGGCACCATGATCGTCACCTTGATTCCCGCGATACAGTTCTCCGGCATGATCCATCCGGTCTCCGCCATGGAAGGCTTTGGCGCTTTCGTCGGCCAGATCTATCCGACCGCTCACTTCCTGATCATCAGCCGCGGAGTATTCGCCAAGGCGCTGGGCATGGCGGATCTGTATCCGTATCTCATCCCCTTGCTGCTGGCCATCCCTATATTGCTGGTGCTCAGCATCGCCGGGCTCAGACAGCAGGAAAAATGACATGCGATCCCTGACCAATATATTTCAGCTCGGCATCAAGGAGCTACGCAGCCTGAGCCGCGACCCCGCCCTGATGCTGTTGATCGTCTACGCCTTCAGCCTGAGCATTTATTCCAGCGCTACCGCGGTGCCGGAAGCGCCTTTCAGAGCCACCATCGGCGTGGTCAACGAGGACCCCTCGCCGCTTTCCTATCGCATCCTCGATGGCTTTCAACTGCCCTACTTCGTACCGCCCGAACCCATCACCCATGCCCAGATGGATACCGGCATGGATGAAGGTTTATACACTTTCACGCTGAATATTCCGCCGGATTTTCAGCGAGACCTGCTCGGGGGACGCCAGCCCGCCATTCAGCTCAACGTGGACGCCACCCAGGTAAGTCAGGCCTTCACCGGCGCCGGGCATATCCAGCAGATCATCAACAGCGAGATCAACACCTTCCTGCAGCGCTATCGCGGCCAGGACGCGCTGCCGGTGGAGGCGGTGGTGCGCATGAACTACAACCCCAACCTGGATCGCAGCTGGTTCGGCGCGGTCAACTCGGTCATCGATCAGATCACCATGCTGTCGATCATCCTGACCGGCGCGGCGCTGATTCGCGAGCGCGAACACGGCACCATCGAACACCTGCTGGTCATGCCGATCACCCCGGTGGAGATCATGATAGCCAAGGTGTGGTCCATGGGACTGGTGGTGCTGCTGGCCTCCGCCTTTGCCTTGCGTTTCGTGGTGCAAATCTGGCTAGACATACCCATCGCGGGTTCGCTGGGCCTATTCATGCTGGGGGCGGCGCTGCACCTGTTCGCCACGACGTCCATGGGCATCTTCTTCGGCACCCTGGCGCGCTCGATGCCGCAGCTGGGGCTCTTGATCATTCTGGTACTGATACCCCTGCAGATTCTCTCCGGGGGCATGACGCCGCGAGAGAGCATGCCGGAGTTCATTCAGGACATCATGCTGGCGGCGCCCACCACTCACTTCATCGAACTGGCCCAGGCGATCCTCTTTCGCGGCGCGGGCCTGGGTATCGTCTGGCCACAGCTTCTGGCGCTCGCGGTCATCGGCGGCGTGTTCTTCTTCATCGCCCTGTCCCGACTGCGCAAGTCGTTGAACTGAGCTTGCGCCGTCGCGGTCTTCGATGGCCGCGACGGCAGGTCACTGTAGTCGATATTCTTTAGCGCAGCTCGGGATTGAGCGTATAGGTTCCGGTCACCGTGGCCTTGTCCAGCACGTGATCCTGAATGGCCTTTTCCGCTTCCACCCCGGTGAATTCGCCGTTCAATCCGAGCGTTTCCACGTCTAGCGCGTAGACCGTGAAGTGATAGTGATGGATGCGCTCGTCGTTCCAGGGCGGGCAGGGGCCGTCATAGCCCCCGTAGGTGCCTTCCATATCCGGGTCGCCGGCCAGGAAGTCGGTGAAGGAATTGATGCCGCGAAGTCCCAGCTCGGTGGGGCCGGGCTCCTTGCCGTGAGGCGTGACGCCATCGGAATCCGCGCCCTCCTCGATGGCGCTGGTCTTGGCGGGGATATCCACCAGCACCCAGTGATAGAAATTGCGCCGCTTGAGATCCGCCGCCAGCATCTTGCCGGGCTGATTGGCGTCGCTGGCGTCCTCGGGCACATCCGGGTCCACCACGACGATGGCGTAGCTCTTCGTATTCTCCGGCGCATCTTCCCAGGTCAAGGCGGGATTGCGATTCGGCCCGGTGGCCATGGGCTCGCCGTCGCCGGGTACGCCGAAAGCAAACTTCTCGGGAATGGGCTGCTGATCCTGGATGCCCTGTATGATCAGTTTCATTGTCACCTCCTGTGTCGTTGAATCGTGCCTGATATAGCCTAGCTCGCTATTGCCTATTCGTGGCCTTTTTCACTGGATTTTTCAAGGGCCTCGCCGGATTCGACGTCTAGGCGCCCGCACCGGGTACGCATTGCCTTTATTTTGCATGCTTTCTGATGGAAGCCTTGCAAGACGCGGTCTACCGACCGCTACGCATGCAGTTTCAGCGATCTTCCACCATAATGAGGCTCCGAATTTTCGATTCAAAGGAGTCTTTATGGCACGTTTCGTTGGCCTTGCCTTCATTGCCGGCTTTCTGGCGGTACTCTGCTTTCATCAGGCGGCGGTGGGCCTGATGCATGCTCACGCGGGCTTTCCCTTCGCGCCTTTCGCGACTGACCCGGTATCGCCCTTCGGCGTGCCCAAATGGTTCTCCGCAAGCTTCTGGGGCGGGCTCTGGGGCATCTTGATGCTGTGGCTGTTCGACTGGGCCAACGTGGATCGCGGCCAGTACTGGAAGGGGCTGCTGTTCGGCGGTATCGCCCTGACCCTGGTGGCGCTGCTGATCGTCACCCCCATCAAGGGCGGCAGTATCGACTTCGACACCTTCCCCATGAAGTTTGCGGGCGGCTTCGTGGTCAACGGCGCCTGGGGCATCGGCGCGGTGATCTTCGCCAAGATCTTCCGGCTGCGTCCGGATATCGGCCTGGGCTGAAGTATTCGAGCCACCCTGAGGAGTCGACGACATTCATGGACGATCTTCTTCACATGATACATCCGTATCGATACCCTTGAGAAACCCTCTCATATGACGCATGGGCTGTACCGGAACCAGTTCGATACGATTGTCATGGGCGATAATCTGCACCTTCTGTCCCGGCGCAAGGTGCAGCGCCTCACGAATCTCCTTGGGGATAACCACCTGGTATTTGGGAGAAATGGTGAGTGTATTCATGCAGCCCTCCTCATCGATCATTGAACTGTACAACAATGGTTCTATCGCTAAGAAAACAGGACTTCAATGACTCTTGACACCCAGCCATCGATCATCGTTTTCGACGTCAACGAGACGCTTCTCGATATCACTATCCTCGAGCCGCTGTTCGAGCGCATCTTCGGTAATCGGCTCGCGCTGCGAGAGTGGTTCGCGCAGCTGATTCTCTACTCCCAGACCATGACCCTTTCCGGCCTGTATGCACCCTTCGGCGAGCTGGGCATCGGCGCCCTGCGCATGATGGCGTCGATTCATGGCGCCACCGTCACCGATCGCGATATCGAAGAGTTGAAGGAGCGCATGGGCAGGATGCCGGCGCATCCGGACGCTATCCCGGCGCTCACCCGGCTGCGTGACGTGGGCTTTCGACTGGTGACGCTGACCAATTCGGCGAGTTCGCCCTCGCCCACGCCGCTCGAGCGCGCCGGGCTTGGTGATTTCTTCGAACGCGCCTTCAGTGTCGAGGCGGTTGAAAAATTCAAGCCGGCGCCGGAAACCTATCGCCTCGTCGCACAGGAAATGGGTGTCGAGACCTCGGATCTATGCCTCGTCGCCTGCCATTTATGGGATACGATCGGCGCCCAGGCCGCCGGCTGTCGCGGCGCCTTTGTCGCACGCCCGCATAACGCCCTCCTGCCTGGGCCGGAAGTACCGAGCCCGGATATCGTCGCGTCGGCACTGACCGATCTCGCCGAGCAGATCATCGAGCGCTGGCCGGTAGACTGAAAAGCGATTATCGCTACCAACAACCTTCACGCTTTGCCACATCGCCATGATGTCTGGCTTTTCTGATCGGCAGGATACGGCAGCAGTCGTTCCGCCTCCTCCTTGATCGCGGCGTAGCATTCACAGCTCAGGCGCTCCAAGGCAGGCCGATTCAGTACCTTGATACGCCCCCGGTTATATTCGATAACGCCCTGTTTATGCAGCTTCCTGGCAGCCAGGGCTACCCCCTCGCGACGTACCCCCAACATATTGGCGATCAGCTCCTGAGTCATCACCAGCTGATCACCGGGCAGACGATCGAGGGAATGCAACAACCAGCGGCAGAACTGCTGGTCGATCGTATGAAAGCGGTTACATACGGCGGTTTGTGCCATTTGATCCATCAAGGTTTGGATATAGCGCAGCATCAATTCCAATAGCGCGCCATGACGATCGAATTCATCCCTGAATCGTTGATTGTCCAACTGATAGGCATGACCCGCGCTTTGCACAACGGTTCGGCTGTTGGTGATTTCACCGCCCATGATGACGGAAAGGCCTGCAAGGCCATCCTTGCCTATTATGGCAATTTCCGCCGACGCACCGCTATCCATCACGTAGATCAGCGAGATAATGGCATCTATCGGAAAATAAACGTTGCGTGGAACGTTGCCAGGCTGGTGAATCAACTTACCCAGCGGCAACCGAATCAATTTGAGATGGGGAAACAAGCGCTCTTGAACTTCACTGGGCAACGCTGCCAGCAGCTGATTGTGGAGCGGTGAAAAGCGCTCAGTCATATATGACTCCCGACATGAACGGCCTAAGGCCATCCCTTACCGCCGCTTACGCGGCGTTGTAATAGTGTGCTTCTAAATATCCGCGTCATGTTTACTCAGGTTAATAAATAGCCAAAAAAACCTGACTTGAATCAACTGAAAAAATCCCCTTATGTGTGATAGCACACAGATAACTTATTTATTCTTTCTATTCTTATTATTTCCACAATACAAGGCATGGAATTTTAATGATCTTATTCATTAAAAACGATAAGGATATAACGCCATGATTAGCGGAAAAAAACTATCAAACAAGGGTTATTTTGCTGAAGAAGTACTAGCAAAATCTCAGCTAAAAGAAATCGAAAGAATGAGTTTGTATCAAAATATTACGCTGGCATTTTTACCTTTCAATATCGGCATAAGCCGGCTGATGAAAGAGTTGGAAAAGGAAAGCGACGCCAGGATAAATCGTCTGGAAGAAATCACCATTTCGTTACAGCTGTCAGAGGCGATTGCGCCCTTTACTCGAAAAACGATCCCAGAAAAACCCTATGATCGCCGGCATTTCTTCGTTATCAATACGACGATGGCCATGGATATTCTGGAACAAGTCTGGCAGCACGAATACAGGGCGCAGTGCTTTTACGAATGGCTCAAGGCGGGCAATGCCACCGCCGGCCTGGATAAGCTGCTAGCGGATTTCATCAGGCAAGCCAAGAATCAAGCTCATATATTGCAAGACGCCAAGGCGGAAGTTTCCTTGCAAGGACAATGGCGGCGCGATCAAGGCATGTTAAAGAGAATTTCATAGATATCAGCATGCTGGAACTTATCGATAGGCATGCTACGCCCGGTGACATGAATGGAATTTCAAGGAGGCGAAATGACGATCGCGGATCATAAAATTATCAGGGATTATCAAATCAGACAGCAAGGAGACAGGTGGCATATCCTGTTGCTTGAATATGAAGTGATAATAAGCGAACAGCTTTGCGAATCCCACAGCGAGGCTTTATCGATTGGCACCCAATGGCTTGGCATCGATGCTTATGATGGCTAGATAGACGAGCGAACAGGTGACGACCAGAATAGTGATTTATAAACAAGCGCCGTCAACCGGCAAACGGCGCGGGAGGTCGACGCTATTTTTTTAATCTCGATGGAACTGGCCCATTTTCACACCAGATCCCTGGAAAAGGATTCATCCCAACTCTTGGCGAATATTCGGGTCGAGTCTTCGTAGGCGTCGAGAGTGGCGCGGACGCGAAAGTTTTCCGGGTCGCTGGTCATCAGGGTACGGGTGACGATGCGTACCTCCCAGTCGCCCCGGCGAAAGCTGCGCTTCCATTCCGTCCAGCCGCTGACGCTGTCGTAGTTGCCGTAGGCGTAGCTGTAGCGTTCGACGATCCTGGCGGCGATTTCCAGATCGATATCGTCCAGCCGGTAGCGGCCTTCATCGTTGATCACTTCAAGCGTCGTCTGGTCGTTAGCCAGATCGCGAATCACCCGCCAGCTTTCCTGGGTGGGTTGCAGCAGCGTCTTGGCCAGCGGCGGCGCGACCTCCGGTTTGTCGAATTCCCGCAGGGCCGCCTCCTCTTCCGGTCGCGGCGGCCGAACCGGCAGGATCAGACGGCTCCGGCCCGGGCAGAGGGTCAGACGCACCGGCTTGGGGGCGGGCCAGGCCAGGGGCCAGTAGCTGGTGGAAAGGGACAGGCGAATGGCGTGTCCCGCCGGGAAGCGCTGGGCGATATGCTTGAGCAGCACGGTGACCCGGTAGCGCTTGCCCGGCTCCAGGGGCTCGGGATGCTCGTCGCTGTCGCGGTGAGTCAGGTTCAGCAAGCCATAAGAAATGCGTGTGGCCTTGTCGTCCTTGCCGATATCGTTGAGGCGCAGCGCCACCATGGCCACCGGTCGATCCGATTCGATCTCGAGTTCCACCCGAGGCTGGCCGCAGATCTCGATGGGTTCTTCCAGCCGCGGTGTCTGGAAGATCAGCGAGCCGCCGTCCTCGTCCCGCTGATCGTGGGGCAGGTCCGGCGGCGCGTTGTAGGAACACCACTTGCCGGCGTAGAGCCCGGTGGAAAGGGACGAGCGCACGTCCAGGGTCGCATCGCTGTCCTCGCCCTCCGACCCCGGCAGCAGGTCGTGGCCCTCGGTCAGCCGAAAAGAGACGGGCTGAATATTCGACGACGGCCAGGACGGCTCCGCCACCCAGCGTCCCGGGCGGTTCTCGTAACGCGCCGAGGGCTGCACGCTGTCCTGCATCCACACCCGCAGCATGGGCTCCTCCATGATGCCGGTATCCTCGTCCTTGAGCCAGTGATCCCACCAGCGCAGGGATTCCTGCAGGAAACCGATGGCAGGCCCGGGCACGCCGAAATGCGGATACTTGTGAGCCCAGGGGCCGACCAGCCCCTTGCGCGGCACGTCGAGGCCTTCCAGCAGGCGAAACACCGCGTTGCAGTAGCCGTCCGCCCAGCCGCTGATGGCGTAGACCGGGCACTGGATCAGCGAGAAATCCTCGCAGACGGAGCCATGTTTCCAGTAGTCGTCCCGGCGCTGATGCTGCAACCAGTTGGATAGCCACAGGCCGCTGCCTTCGAGGCGTTCGAGCCACATGTCCCGCCAGCGCTCGTGGACCAGCGCCGGGTCCGGCGGGCAGGCATTGCCGTCGAACATGGTCGAGGCCCAGGAGAGATTGTCCCCCAGCATGCAGCCGCCCATGTGATGAATATCGTCCGCGTAGCGATCATCCGTGGAACAGATCGTGATCACCGCCTTGAGCTGGGGCGGGCGCAGCGCGGCGATCTGCAGGCCGTTGAAGCCGCCCCAGGAAATGCCCACCATGCCCACCTTGCCGTTGCACCAGGGCTGCGCTTCCAGCCATTCGAGCACCGCCACCCCATCGTCGAGTTCCTCCTGCAGATACTCGTCCGTCAGCACTCCGTCAGACTCGCCGGTGCCGCGAATATCTACCCGCACCCCGGCGTAGCCGTGCCCAGCCCAGTAGGCGTGGTTCTGGGCATCCCGCTGCGCGGTGAGATCCCGCTTGCGGTAGGGCAGATATTCGAGAATCGCCGGCACCGGATGCTGCTCCGCGTCCACCGGGCGCCAGATGCGCGCCGCCAGGCGCAGACCGCTGCGCAGGGAAATCCAGGTTTCCTCTTCATGGATCTCGTGAGGAAATTGCTCGACGATACGCATGGGCATCTCCTGCTCTTGTGAATTATTGAAACATCAGTCAGCCGTCTTTCGTGCATCATTCAACCGACGATCTCGTCGAACTCGAAATTCAGCCGCGAGGCGAGACTTTCGTAGTTGGCCAGCAGTTCGGTCTCGTCCTTGGCGCCGGTCCAGATATAGGCCAGGGCAAAGCTGTAGCTGTCCTGTTCCGCCAGTGTGGACAGCCGCTGGCCCTCCTCCACCTGGAGCGCGATCAAGGTGCCGGGGAACTCCTGCTGCAGGGCGTCGATCTCCTCTCGGCTAGGCACCCGGGTCACCACCGCATCGACGAAGAATACCCGATAGAAGAACTTGGCGCCTATCGCATAATCGCCTTGGCGATACGGCATGTCCGGTCGCTTGCCCAAGCCCAGATCCACGGTGATCTGCTGATTGCTGACCCCATCGACCTTCTCGAACAGATCGCAGTGGGACTGGGAAATCCGCGTGTTGATTTCCAAAAGCCACAGCCGATCCTGCACCTCATCCCAGAAATACTCGATATTGAAAGCGGAGTTGTCGTAGCCGATATGGGTCATTACCGTGTCGGTCAGCTCGATGATCTTGTCCTGAATCTTCTCCGGCAGCCCGGACGGGTAGCGGTAGTGGAAGAAGCTTAATACCTGCGGATAGCGCAGGGAATCGACGATGCCGTAGCTGACCACCTCGCCCTCGTACACATAGCCCTCCACGGTGCACTGCCAGCCGCCGATGATCTCCTCCGCCATGCAGTAACCGCCGTCCACCTCGGCCACGTCTTTTGGCAGTTGGGCATGTTCGAGCACCGTGTTGAAAGGATCGGCGATCAGGCCGATATCCGCTCGCAGCCGCTCGACGGCGTGATAGAAATCCTCCGGGGTGTCGATGCGAAAACCCAGCCGGGAGCCGGAGGACTTGATGGGTTTGACGAAGAAGGGAAAGTAGAGCCCGGCTTCGCCTATTGCCGTCAAGGCGTCGTCGTCGAAAGGATCGAAGGCGGTGAAGTTGGGAATGAATTCAGGAATCACCTCCCGCTGCACCTTGCGGCTCCAGTACTTGTGCTCGCATTTGAGCAGGCTCTCCAGGGAGGTGGTGCGGGTGCCGAAGCGTTCGCAGAGAATCGGCAGCATGGTGGACACCGGAAAATCCATGTAGCCGACGATGGCGTCGATATGACCCTCGAAGGCTTCGAGCTGGGTCGTGGCCTCCTGCAGCATATCGGCAATGGAGAAGACCTCGGTGTCGTACACCGCTTCCGGGGCGATCACCCCGTGGAAGCGGTAGTGTTCCGCGCCACGCAACTGCTCCAGGCGCGAGCGATTGAAATCGTTGAGACCTACCACGAAGATATTCTTGTAGTCATCCATGGAAACACCCTTAGGCGACGAAGCTTTCGAAAGCGGCGCTTATCTCCTACCTTGAACAAAGTACTTGAAACAAAACGCTTGAAACGAAGCACTTGAAAGACGGCATTTGTAACGAGGTACTTGCGACAAGGTAAGCGCGCCACGGCAAGGAAGTGTGTATCGCTTTAACAGCACTACCTTTATCAGGGTAGTCCAGTCAGGATAGTCCAGCCGTGATCGGCAACCACTATTCGCGATGGCTTATCAAGATGACTCGCTCAGGTCCTTCTTGCAGACGGTTCCGAAGGACTATTGTGACAACCCCGTCTCAACGACAACCAAAAAGGACGGACGATATGGCAAACACCAAGGCAGCATCCGAGCGGACGGCTCGGCGGGAAGGCGATCATTCCTTGGATTTTCGACTTGGCGCCTGGGGGGCGGCGGTGCCGCTGACCTTCTTCGTGATCTGGGCGATCACTACCAGCGTGCTGGGTCTGTCTTCGGAAATCGGCCTGGTCATGGGGGCGCTGTTCGGGCTGATCCTGGGGCTGTTCTTCTGTTCAAGCGCCTGGTCGGATTATGCCAACGGACTTTTCGAGGGCTTGACTCAGCCTGTGGGGGTAGTGGCCATCGTCGCCTGGTTCTTCGCCGGCATGTTTGCTCAGGTGCTCCAGGTGGGCGGGCTGGTGGAAGGTCTGGTGTGGCTCGGCGGCACTTCCAGCGTGACCGGCGGGGTCTTCGTCGCCATGACCTTCATTCTGGCGGCGGTATTCTCCACCGCGGTGGGCACCGGCTATGGCACCACCGTGGCGTTCTGCACCCTGATGTACCCCGCCGGGGTCGCCGTGGGCGGCGACCCGACCTGGCTCTTCGCGGCGATTCTTTCCGGGGCGATCTTCGGCGACAACCTGGCGCCGGTCTCGGATACCACCATCGTCTCCGCTACCACCCAGGAAGCGGACGTGCCCGGGGTGGTGCGCAGCCGTTTCAAGTATTCCATCAGCGCGGCGATTCCCGCGGCCATCCTGTTCGCGATCTTCGGCGGGGGTGGTGACACCAGCTTCGCGGATCCGGCGGCGATGGATGCCATGATGGAATCCACCGATCCCATGGGGCTGGTGATGCTGGCTCCTTTCGCCCTGGTACTGGTGCTGGCGCTGTCCGGCCAGCACCTGCTGACTTCCCTGACCTGGGGCATCCTGACGGCGATTCCGATTCTGGTGATCGCCGGCACCGGTGTCTTCTCCCAGATCATCGCCTTCGACGCGGATTCCGACACGGTGATCACCGGCGCCCTGATGCAGGGGGTTCAAGGCTACGTCACCATGGCGATCCTGATCCTGCTCATCGTCGCCGCCGCCTATCTGATGAAACTGG
Organism: Pistricoccus aurantiacus; assembly: GCF_007954585.1. Lineage (GTDB taxonomy): Bacteria > Pseudomonadota > Gammaproteobacteria > Pseudomonadales > Halomonadaceae > Pistricoccus > Pistricoccus aurantiacus. The sequence goes on along the minus strand of NZ_CP042382.1, from coordinate 1,566,990 downwards.
GAGGCACCATGGAGATGATCACCCAGAAGCTGATGGGCTGGATCAAGGATTCCGTGCGCAAGGCGGAGCTTTCCATCTGGGGCATCGTCGCCCTGCTCAACAGCGCCATCACCATCAATACCGCCGCGGAAATCGCCGCCGCGCCCTTCGTCAAGGAACTCGGCGAGCGCTATCGCATCCACCGCTACCGAAGGGCCAACATGCTCGACGCGGTCACTTCCGCATTGGGCTATATCTTTCCCTGGGGGGCGCCGGTACTGCTGGGCTGGTCGACCATCCAACTGATGCAGAACACCTACGAGTGGCTGCCGAGCGTCGCCCCTACCGCGGTCTTTCCCTTCGTCCTCCAGGGCTGGTTCCTGGTGCTGATCATGCTGTTCGCGGCGATCACCGGCTGGGGGCTCAGATATGAAGGCCCCAACGGGGAAGAACTGAAGGAAAAGCCCGCCGAGCTTACTCATTCAACCGCCGATTCGAGGTAAATCACCATGTCTCAGGCGTTTCAGACGCATCTCAAGCAGCAGATCGAGAGCCTTCATGAGGAAGGCCTCTACAAGCACGAGCGGGAATTGATGTCGCCTCAGCAGGCAAGGATCCGCGTCGAGAGCGGCGAGGTCATCAATTTCTGTGCCAACAACTACCTGGGTCTGGCAAACGACGCGGCGCTGATCGAAGCCGCCAAGCGTGGCCTGGACGAGCAGGGCTTCGGCATGGCCTCGGTGCGCTTCATCTGCGGTACTCATGAGGAGCATCGTCATCTGGAAAAGCGTCTCGCCGAGTTCCTGGGCATGGACGACGCCATCCTCTACTCCTCCTGCTTCGATGCCAACGGCGGGCTGTTCGAGACCCTGTTCGGCGCGGAGGACGCGATCATTTCCGACGCCCTGAACCACGCCTCGATCATCGACGGCATCCGGCTGTGCAAGGCCAAGCGCTACCGCTACGCCAACAACGACATGGAGGAACTGGAAGAACGGCTCAAGGAAGCGGACGCCGCCGGGGCGCGCTTCAAGCTGATCGCCACCGACGGCGTCTTCTCCATGGACGGGGTGATCGCCAACCTCAAGGACATCTGCGATCTCGCGGAGCGTCATGATGCGATGGTGATGATCGACGACTGTCACGCCACCGGCTTCCTGGGGGACGGCGGCCGCGGCACTCACGAATATCACGACGTGATGGATCGGGTGGATATCATCACCACCACCCTGGGCAAGGCGCTGGGCGGCGCTTCCGGCGGGGTGACCGCGGCCCGAGGCGCCATCGCCGAATGGCTGCGTCAGCGCTCCCGCCCCTATCTGTTCTCCAACGCCCTGGCGCCGCCCATCGTCGCCGCGAGCCTCGAGGTACTCGACCTGGTCGAGCAGGGAGGTGATCTGCGCAGGCAGCTTTGGGACAACGTCGCCCACTTTCGGGACGGCATGACGAAGGCAGGTTTTCAGCTTGCCGGCGCGGATCATCCGATCATTCCGGTGATGCTCGGCGACGCGCGACTGGCGGGGAAATTCGCCGATCGACTGCTGGAGGAAGGCATCTACGTGATCGGCTTTTCCTTCCCGGTGGTGCCCAAGGGCCAGGCGCGCATTCGTACCCAGATGTCCGCCGCTCATACACCGGAGCAGATCGATACCGCCATCGAAGCGTTTACTCGTATTGGCCGTGAACTCGAGGTGATTTCATGAAAGCCCTTGCCAAGCTCAAGTCGGAACCCGGTATCTGGATGACCGACGTGCCGGTGCCGGAAGTCGGCCATAACGACGTGCTGATCAAGATTCATCGCACCTCGATCTGCGGTACCGATATCCATATCTATCAGTGGGACGAGTGGTCTCAAAAGACCGTGCCGGTGCCCATGGTGACCGGCCACGAATATTCCGGGGAAATCGTCGAGCTGGGCCAGGAAGTGCGCGGCTTCGAGATCGGCGACCGGGTTTCCGGGGAGGGCCACATAACCTGCGGCCACTGTCGCAACTGCCGGGCGGGACGGCGCCACCTGTGCCGCAACACCGTCGGCGTGGGGGTCAATCGTCCCGGCGCCTTCGCCGAGTACATGACGCTGCCTGCCTACAACCTGTTCAAGCTGCCGGATGAAGTTTCCGACGACCTGGCGGCCATCTTCGATCCCTTCGGCAACGCGGTGCACACGGCGCTCGCCTTCGATCTGGTGGGCGAGGATGTGCTGATCACCGGCGCCGGTCCCATCGGCATCATGGCAGCGGCGGTGGCCCGGCATATCGGCGCCCGCCACGTGGTGATCACGGATATCAACGACTACCGCCTGGACATGGCGAAGACACTGGGCGCCACCCGTACCGTCAACGTGTCCCGGGAAAACCTCCAGGACGTCATGGCGGACCTGCACATGAGCGAAGGCTTCGACGTGGTGCTGGAAATGTCCGGGGTGCCCGCGGCGATCAACCAGATGCTCGACGTGATCAACCACGGCGGCAAGATCGCCATGCTCGGCATTCCTCCGGGAGAGATGACCATCGACTGGAGCAAGGTGATCTTCAAGGGTCTGACCGTCAAAGGCATCTACGGTCGGGAAATGTTCGAAACCTGGTACAAGATGGCAAGCCTCATTCAGTCCGGTCTGGACTTGACGCCGCTTATCACCCACCGCTTCCCTATCGACGATTTCGAGAAAGGTTTCGAGGTGATGGGGTCCGGCAAATCCGGCAAGGTAGTGCTGGAGTGGAGTTGAGCCTTGCAAGAGTCCTTGACGTTGTGCAACGGCGGCGCATTGCGTTAAGTTAATAAGCAAGCTATATAAGGTTATAACCAACTACCGCAACACCGTGACCGCTGCACTACTCGACATCGTCCTTTTTGCCTTCTTGCGTTTGCGAGAAGGCATTTTTTAGATCAACCGGTCGCATCCAGGCATCAGCTTTCAACCGGAGGCCTCATGACACTCACCATCGGCACGCTCCTGGCATTCAGCTTCGCCGCCTCGCTGCTGGCGGTCGCCGCCTTGATCTGGGCGATTTCCACTCGTCAGTTCAACGTCACCCAGGAAGACGCCAAGACCATCTTCGAGGAAGGCGACGAGGGCCGACTGGATGACCCTACCGCCAAGCGCAGCGCCACTGCCTCCACGGAAGAAGACTCGCGCATGACGCCGGCCTGGCGCCGGCTGCTGTTGACCATGTTCGTCACCGCCGTGCTGTGGCTGGTGTTCGGCTCGGTCTTCGGCGTCATCGCCTCCCTGAAGATGCATCTCCCGGACTGGCTGACCGGAAGCGCTCCTATGACCTTCGGGCGCATGCGCACCATGCACCTGAATTCGGTGATCTACGGCTTTCTCTCCGTGGGCGGCATCGGCGCCGCCATGTGGCTGGTGCCGACCATCTTCAAGACCTCGCTCGAGCGCGTCGAGCTGGCCATGGGCGGCGCCATCCTGTGGAATATCTGCGTCGCTGCGGGGGTGACCGCCATCGCCTTCGGCTGGACCGACGGCCTGGAATGGCTGGAAATCCCCTGGCAGATCGATATCGGCCTGGCCATCGCCGGCGCCCTGATGGCCGCCTCGCTCCTGTACACCGCCGCGGCGCGAAACGTGCACCATATCTACGTGACCGGCTGGTACTACATGGCGGCGCTCTTGTGGTTTCCGGCGCTGTTTCTTCTCGCCAACCTTCCCGGAGTGCACGCCGGCGCCCAGCAGGCCACCACCAACTGGTGGTTCGCCCATAACGTGCTGGGGCTGTGGCTGACGCCGCTGGGCCTGGGGGCGGCCTACTATTTCATTCCCAAGATCATCGGCAAGCCGATCTACTCCTATCGGCTGTCGCTGCTGGGTTTCTGGGCCCTTGCGTTGTTCTACAGCCAGGTGGGCATGCACCATCTGATCGGCGGCCCGATTCCTACCTGGGTCGTGTCCCTTTCCGTGGTGCAGTCGGTGATGATGGTGGTGTCGGTGCTCGCCGTGGCCATCAACCAGCACACCCTGAGCCTCGGCAATCTATGGGCCTGGCGCGAAAGCCTGCCGCTGCGTTTCATCGCCCTCGGCGCCATCATGTACACCCTGGCCTCTTTGCAGGGTTCCCTGGAGGCGGTGCGGGCCTTCAATACCATCGTGCATTTCACCCATTACACCGTTGGCCACGCTCATCTGGGCGCCTATGCCTTCGTCGCCTGGGTACTGTTCGGCGCCATCTACTACCTGCTGCCGCGCCTTACCGGTCGTCCCTGGCCGTCCCGGGCCATGATCGCCCTGCACTTCTGGCTGGTAGCCGCGGGCTTCACGGTGTATTTCGTCTCCCTGACCCTGGGCGGCTGGCTGCAGGGCATGGCGATGCTCGACCCGACCCGGGATTTCATCGAAAGCATGCAGCTGACGATTCCCTATCTGACCGGGCGCTCCATCGGCGGCAGTCTGATGACCCTGGGCCATCTGGTCTTCGCCTATAACGTCTTCGCACTGCTGCTCGGCAAGCGCGAGGATTCGCGAGCGGGTTCCGCATCCAACGTCGCCTCGACACAGACAGGAGCCTGACCATGAATCGCGTCCTACCTCTTATCGTCATCGCCTTGGCACTGCTGGCCTTTGCCACTCTGTTTCTGGTGGCGGGCCCGGCGATGCAGATTCGCACCATCGACGCCCCGGGGGAGCTCGAGCCCTACACCCAGGCGGAGCAGCGCGGGCGCAGTCAATACGTCGGTCTGGGCTGCGTCTATTGCCATTCCCAGCAGCCTCGCTCTCCGGAACAGGCGCCGGATGTATTGCGCGGCTGGGGCCGCCCCTCCACCCCGGCAGATTATGTTTACGACGAGCCCCACCTGCTCGGCACCATGCGTACCGGACCGGATATTCTCAACGTCGGTGCGCGCCTGCCCTCCCGGGGCTGGCAGTTGACCCATCTCTATCAGCCCCGGGCGATCGTGCCGGAAAGCATCATGCCCGCCTATCCCTTCCTGTTCGAAGCCAAGGACCGGGCGGCGGCGGATGACGTGGTGGTGCCGGTACCGGCGCGATTTCGCCCGGAAGGCAAGGTGATCGTCGCCAAGCAGGAAGCGCTGGATCTGGCGGATTATCTGTTGAGTCTGGATCGCACCTACCCGGCGGAGAAAGTCGAGCTCAGGGACAACGGCTTCGTGACCAAGGAGGGTTCATGAGCGACACGAAACACTCTTCGCCCAAGAAATCCCGGATCGCCTCCATTTCGGGAACCGCCAGCCAGGACTTCGAACCCTACGAGGCGCAGAACCCCATTCCCTGGCCGATAATTGCCATTGCCTTGGCCCTGACGGTATGGGGCATTATCACCCTGGTGACCACCAGCCAGATGGCGGATTCGAAACCCGAGGTAGCCCAGGGCCCCACCGGCGCGGACGAACCCTTGTCGTCGACAATGGAACCCGCCGCTCAGGATGGCCGACAGCTGTTCGTCACCCACTGCTCCACCTGTCATCAGAACAACGGCGCCGGCATCGCCAACGCGATTCCACCGCTGAGACAGTCGCGCTATGTGCTGGCGAATGCGGAAGTGCCGATCAACATTCTACTGTTCGGTATCCAGGGGGAAATCGAAGTGGCTGGCAACACCTATCGCGGACGCATGCCCACCTTCGGACGCGATCTGGAAGATGATCAGATCGCAGCGATCTTGAGCTACGTGCGCGAAAGCTGGGGCAATCAGGCTCCTGCTATCGAGGCGCAGACCGTCGCCGAGCAGCGCCAGCGCTTCGCCGAGCGTACCGGCCCCTGGGAGGGCGGTGCGGCCCTTGCGGAGACCTTCGGCATTCCCGCCTCGACCCGCTCCAGCACCCGCACCGCCACCAACGAGGAGGACGGTTAATGCGGTTTCTTCAGACTCTCTATCGGCTCGCCGGCGTCACGGCGCTACTGCTTGCCGGCGGCTGGCTGGCTTCCTCGATCCAGGCGCAGGACACGAACCCAAGCGAGCGCGTCGCTGACGAGAACCCGGCGACTCAGGCAAGCTCCGATGAACCGCCCCTGGCCGCCCTTTACTACGCCCGCCAGGCCCTGCAGGCAGATGTAAAGAGCGTCGAGACACTGATCGGCAAGGACAGCGACGACAGCTGGGCCTGCGCTTCCTGTCACGGCGATCAAGGCCAGGGCGCCGAGAACGTGCCGCGTCTGGCGGGACTGCCCGCGGGCTATCTCGTCAAGCAGTTGCACGACTACGCCAAGGGACGACGCCTCAACCACAACATGCGCTATGTCGTTCAGGGACTCACGGACCAGCAGATGGCGGCGCTTGGCCGGTATTACGCCGAGATGGACGCTCCCAGCAGCGCCAGGCCGAGTCTCAGCGGCGATCTCGAGCGTGGTCGGGAGCTTGCCCTGCAAGGCGACTGGAGCCTCGACGTGCCGGCCTGCTACAGCTGCCACGGTTCTTCCGGCTGGGGCGTCGGCCAGGCCTTTCCAGCGCTCGCGGGACAGCATCCCAGCTATACCTACAACCAGCTCGCCAACTGGAAGAACGGCAGTCGGGCCAATTCACCGATCAAGCTGATGCACAGCGTCGCCATGGCGCTTTCCGTGAACGACATGCGCGCCGTGGCGGACTATCTGGCCTCGCTACCCGCGCCTCCCGGCCAGCAGCTACGGCTCGAAACCCCGGCTCCCGGCCAACTTCCTGCCGTCGGATGGACTACCTCCAGTCAACAAGGGAGCGCCAATCATGAATGACGACAACTCGCCACGGATGAAACGCTCTGCCAAGCGGCGTTTCGCCTACGCCGGCGTAGGCGCGGTGGTCTTGTTTGCCGTGGGTGCCCTGGTGGCGGATTACAATCTGCTGCCCTTCATCACCGGTCCGGAAACTCGGCCAAGCCAGGCAGAGGAAAACGCCCGGATCGCCCTGGAGGCGCGCAAGGAATTGGCGGCGCAGCGTGCCGCCTGGCAGAACGACCCCAAGGCCGAGGCACCCAGACCGCCGACGGGGCCGGAAGGCTATTTTCAGCCGCCTCAAGAGCACGAAATCCCGGATGACGAATTTGGCGAGGCGGTGCGTCGTGGCCGCGAGATTTTCTTCAATTCCGGTACCAACGCCCGGCAGTTCGTCGGCAACGAGCTGGCCTGCGCCAACTGCCACCTGGATGGCGGCCGCAAGGAGCATTCCGCGCCGATGTGGGCGGCCATCAACAACTATCCGGCCTATCGCGGCAAGAACAAGATGATCAATACCATGGAGGACCGTATCAACGGTTGCTTTACCTATTCCATGAATGCCCCTGATTCCTCCAGCGGCGGCCCGCCCCCGCCAGGACATCAGGTCTACAAGGATCTGCAGAGCTATTTCTACTGGCTGGGGGACGGCGCACCAATCAATGAAGACATGCCGGGCCGTGGCTTTCCGACCCCGGACGAGACCGATCTCGGCTACGACTGGCAGCGGGGCGAGAAGGTATTCACGGAAAACTGCGCGGTCTGTCACGGCCTCGATGGCCAGGGCCAGAAGGATCTCAACGGTCGCTATATCTTCCCGGCTCTCTGGGGGCCGAACTCCTTCAACTGGGGTGCCGGCATGCACCGGGTCAATACCGCCGCGGGCTTCATCAAGGCCAACATGCCCCTGGGCAAGCCCTATAGCCTGAGCGATCAGGAAGCCTGGGACGTGGCCGCCTACATCAACAGCTTCCCGCGCCCGGCGGACCCCCGCCAGGCGGACGGCAAGATGAGCGTCGAGGAAGCCAAGGACAAGTATCACCAGCACATGGACTATTACGGCGAGACGATCCACGGCATCACTCTGGGAGAAGGCGCCACGCCGGAGCGCTGGGAGCGCTTCGTCAAGTCCCAACAGGCCGCCGGCATGTCCGCCATGAATCAACCTTAGAAAGTATCAGCCCAGCATGAATCGACGTTAACGCATGGAGCGCCGCGTCAAGTACGCCGCCGAACTCGACGCCCTGCAGGAAAGCGGGCACGCGCTGCTTTCCATCGAGGGGCTATGGTGCCCCAGCTGCGCCGCCGCCACGCAGCAGGTAATTCAGCGAACCCCGGGGGTCAGCGAAGTCGGCGTCAGCTTCGCCACCTCCACCGCCCTGGTGCGCTGGGATCCGGCGCGTCTGCAACTGCGTGAGTTGGCTCGTCGGGTCCGTCGGCTCGGCTATCGTCTGGGGCCACCGATGAGCGCGGAGGAAACCCTCTCGCGTATCGACCGCCATGTCGAAGGGCTCGGTATCCGCCTGGCCCTGGCGGCCTTCTTCGGCATGTGGACCATGCTGCTGTCGCTACTGCTGTATATCGACAGCGGCGGTATCGCCACTTCCTCCGGTGGCTGGTGGATCGCCCTGGGCGCCGGTATCGCGTCGCTTCCCGTATTGGCCTTCACCGGCGGGCCGATCCTGCTGGCGGGCTGGCGTACCCTGCGCACCGGCGTGCCGGGCATGGATACCCTGGTCGGCATCGGCACCCTCGCCGCCTTGATGCTGTCGATCTGGCAGCTCTACCAAGGCCAGGCTCACGTCTACTTCGATACCGCGGTGATGCTGGTCAGTCTGTTGACCCTGGGACGATTCATCGAGACCCGCACCCTGCGCCACGCGGCTCAGGCCATCAACGCCCTGCAGGACACTCTGCCGGAAACCGCCGATTGGCGGCAAGAAAACGGTGAGTGGCATAGGGTGAATGCGAACCAGGTGCCACCCGGAGCGCTGATTCGCATTGCCGCGGGTCAGCGAGTGCCGCTGGATGGCCGCCTGACGGAAGGCAGCACTCAACTGGGTCGCGCGGTACTTACCGGCGAATCGCTACCGGTGGCCGCCGCTCCCGGAGACACCGTCGAAGCGGGCTGCGTCAATCTGGTCAGCCCGATCGTTCTATGCGTCGAGGCCGGCGTCGGACAGCGGCGTATCGACCGTATCGGCGCGCGCATCGCCGAGGCGGCGGGCGCCAAGGGGGATACCCAGCGCCTGGCGGACAGCGTCGCCCGCTGGGTGGTGCCGGTGGCACTGACCCTCGCCCTCCTGACCGGCCTTGTCTGCCTGCTGATCAGCCTGCCCGTTCAAGAGGCGGTGCTGAGAGCGGTTTCCGTGCTGGTGGTGGCCTGCCCCTGCGCGGTGGGCATCGCCGTGCCGGTAGCCTATGTCGCCGCCGCCAGCCAGGCCGCCCGCCAGGGCATTCTGTTTCGTCATCCCGCGGCCCTGGAAACCCTGGCGCGAGTCGACAGGATACTTTTCGACAAGACCGGCACCCTCACGGAAGGTCGGCTCGGGCTGCTGCGTATCGAAAGACGCGCCGACTGTTCTCTCGATAACGCTACCCTGATCGCCCTGGCCGCCCGGGCGGAACAAGGGGTGGATCATCCCATTGCCTGGGCGCTACACGCCGCCGCTGGCGAAAGTCTTGCAGCGGTTGCGGAGGCTCCTGCCCAGCGCCACCAGCGCGGGGTAAGCCGCGAGGATTCCCGCTGGGGAAAAATTCTTGTGGGTAGCCGCGCCTTCCTGCGCCAGCAAGGCGTCGCCTGTAACGACGAAGATACTCCTGAGACGACGAGTTCCGACATTCAGCTGCGCGTCGAACTGGCGATGGCGGGACGATGGCTGGCGACTCTGGTACTGGAGGATCGCCTGCGGGAAGACGCACCGGCGGCGATACAACGCCTGCATCATCATGGCATAGAATGCGCTATCGTCACCGGCGACGCCCAGGCTCCCGCGCAAAAAGTCGCTGCCAGGCTCGGTATCCCGGAACAACGGGTCTACGCCGATTGCACCCCGGAAGCCAAGGCTTTGATCGTCAAGCATACTCGAGGCATCGTTGCCTTTGCCGGCGATGGCATCAACGACGGCCCGGCGCTGGCCCAGGCGGCAATCGGCATTTCCGTGGCGGAAGCCAGCAGCACCGCCACCGCCGCGGCCAGCGTGGCCATCGCCAATGGGGGCATCAGCCGAATCGCCGAGGCCAGAGACATTGCCCGGCGCGCCTATCACGTCATGCGTCAGAACCTGGCCTTCGCGCTGATCTATAACGCCTTTGGCTTGAGTCTCGCCGCCTTCGGCGCCATACCCCCGGTGGTTGCCGCCATCGCCATGGCGATGAGTTCGCTCACCGTCGTGGCCAACGCCTCACGATTGACCTCATCCCTTGGCGCAGAAGATTTTGCGCCTTCCAATTAGCTTGTTTACTCTGAGAAAGACAGCCATTCACGAAAGGAGTCTGTGATGCAAACGGTGAAATTGGGTCTTTTTACCGCCGCTCTGGTGATCGGTCTTGCGGGATGCGGCACCGGCACCGGTGAGCGCGCCGCCAGCGGCGGCGGTATTGGTGCGGCGGTGGGTGCCGGCGCGGCGGCGGCCACCGGCGGCAGTATCGGTAAAGGCGCGGTCATTGGCGGCGGTGTCGGCGCGGCTACCGGCGCAGCGACGGACGAGGAAGACATCAATCTAGGCGACTGATTGAATCGTCCACGCTTGAGCGGCCAGCCATTACTGGTGCTGGTCGTTTTTTATCGGTTCAATACAGGGGTCAGGGCCATGCCTCCAAGCGCCGACTACCACCTGCTGGACGTCTTCACCGACCGTGCCTTCGCCGGCAACCCGCTGGCGGTGTTCCCGGCGGCGCAGAAACTGGATAGCAGGCGGATGCAGGTCATCGCCAACGAGTTGAACCTGTCCGAGACGGTATTCGTGGGACCCGCCAGCGACACCAATCGCTTTCCGATCCGTATTTTCACGCCGACCATGGAACTGCCCTTTGCCGGTCATCCGGTAGTGGGCACCGCCCATCTGCTGGCGGAACTCGGTTTGGCGCAGCGCGACCGGCCGTTGATCCTGGAAGCCGCAGTCGGCGCTCTCGAAGTCACACTCGAAGACGACCTGGCGCGCTTTACCACGGCGCGGCCGGCGGAGATAGGCGCCAGCACTCTTGATCGGGCCAAGGCCGCCGCACTGCTCGGCCTCGACGAAGGCCAGATCAACGGGGAGCCGGTGATCGCTTCCTGTGGCCTGCCCTACCACCTGATCGAGCTTGACTCGCTGGATGCCCTGGCCCGGGCACTACCTTCCGCGGCGCAGTGGGTGCGGCATATTTCGCCGAGCCGAGTCGAGCAGATCTATCTCCATGTGCAACTGGATGAAGAAGAACACCTGCGCACGCGCATGTTCTCCACGGAAGGGGGCGTGCGCGAGGATCCAGCCACCGGCAGCGCGGCGGCGGCACTGACCGGCTATCTGGGGTCGCATCGCACCGGCGCGGGCACCTGGGATTGGCGGATCGATCAGGGGGTGGAGATGGGCCGGCCCAGCCGGATTCACGCGACGTTCGAGCGCGACACTCATGACAACCCGGCGATTCACATCGCCGGCCAGGCGGTGATCGTCGGCCAGGGGCGCCTCAGAGCAGGCGCGTGACCAGCGCTATACCGCCCACCACCAAGGCGGTGATCGTCATGATATCCAGCAGACGATTCAGCCAGGCATCGGAGGATGGCTGGACTTCACGACGAGTGGCGCCGCGTCGGACGCCGCTGCGTCGAGCGCCGCCGCGCTGTTGGGTGGCAGGCTGATGAAAGACAGGACGCATCGTTTTTCTCCCTGTGGCTCTTATCTTCCAAGTCTAGCGGATATCTCGCGACTTGATTCGTCGATTAACCATCTCTCTCCCGCGCGACATCGCCCTTTCTCGTTTCTTGCATAGGTCTCGATTAACATGACAGGGACCGAATGAACAAGGATGGTTCCATCATGTCGTCCAATTTCAGATCCCTGGCTTCCGCCAGCGCCTGGCTCGACCGCCTGGCCGGTTCGAACCATGCTTACTGGCTGCTGTTCGCCGCCTCGATGATGGAGACCCTGCTGATTCCGATTCCCATCGAGGTGATTCTGATTCCCTGGATGCTGATCCACCCGGAGCGACGCTGGAAGATCGCCACGGTGGCCCTGGCGGGCAACTTGACCGCCGCCTTGATCGGCTACGGATTGGGGAGTTTCACCATGGAGCAGTGGGGAGACACGCTGATACCGCTGTTCGGCGGCCAGCAGGCCTTCGACAGCTTTCGGACCACCATGGAAAACAACGGTTTTCTTGCCATTCTGGCGGTGGGCATCACGCCGATTCCCTTCCAGACCGCCATGCTGGTGGCCGGCGCCAGCGGTTATCCATTGATACTATTCATTCTCGCCGCAATGATCGCCCGAGGCATACGCTACTTCGGGCTGGCCTTGCTGGTAGCCATCGCCGGCGACAAGGCGATGGAAATATGGAAACACCATTCCCGCAAGGTCGGCATCGGGTTGCTCGTCATCGCCATTATCTGGATCGGCTGGCAGTTCTATAAATAAGTCGCGCCCTTGCCACCACCGCCTGTCGCCCCCATAAAGAAATGATAAGAGCGCTAACGACATCGCGCTCAACTTTTTGGGAGACGATATGACAAGGCTCAAGGATATCCCGCTATCGGTTCTCGACCTGGCGCCGATTCGCCGGGACGATAGCGTCGCCAATACCTTTCGCAACAGTGTGGCGCTTGCCCAGGAAGCCGAGCGCCTGAACTTTACCCGCTACTGGCTGGCGGAACATCACAACATCGAGGGCATCGCCAGCGCCGCCACTGCGGTGCTGATCGGTCATGTCGCCGGCCATACCTCTCGCATTCGCGTCGGCAGCGGCGGCGTCATGCTGCCCAATCATCCGCCGCTGGTCATCGCCGAGCAGTTCGGCACCCTGGAAACTCTCTATCCCGGACGTATCGACCTGGGCCTGGGGCGCGCTCCGGGATCGGACAGCGCCACCATGGCGGCGATGCGGCGCCATCCCAGCGCCGGGGTCAGCGATTTTCCGGATCAGTTGGAAGAGCTCCAGCGCTATCTGGGCGACGAACAACCCGGACAGCGGGTCAAGGCGGTACCCGGCCAGGGAACTCATGTACCTTTGTGGCTGCTGGGATCGAGCGGCTACAGCGCCCAGCTGGCGGCGCGGCTGGGTTTGCCCTTCGCCTTCGCCGCCCAGTTCGCCCCGGGCTATCTGTTCGAGGCGTTGCGCCTGTATCGGGAACAGTTCCGGCCTTCTGCGGTGCTCGATGCGCCCTACGCCATGGTCGGCCTACCGGTGATCGCCGCGGAAAGCGACGAGCGAGCAGGATTTCTCGCCACCACCGCCCAGCAGAAATTCCTCAACATGATTCGAGGCAAGCGCACTCAATCATTGCCGCCGGTGGAGCGGCTCGACTGGACGCCCCAGGAGCAAGCCGAGGTGGAGCGTCTGTTCGGCGCGGCGGTGGTCGGCGGCCCGGCTCGCGTGCGCGAAGAGCTCGAGGGTTTTCTCGACGCCACCCGGGCGAACGAGTTGATGATCGTGACGGATACCTACGACTTCGAGGATCGCCTCGACAGCTATCGCATCCTGGCGGAGCAGTGGCAAGGCTGATCGAGAGACGTGAAGCGGAAGGCTAGTCGCTGGCAGCAGAAAGCGTATCCGGCAGCCAGACATGTACGCGAAGCCCACCCAAGGGCGAATCATCAAGCCTCAGGCGACCGCGATACAGAGTGACCAGGTCATCGACGATGGCCAGACCCAGACCGGAACCGGAGCGGCGTTCGTCCAGGCGAGCGCCCCGACCCAGAGCGGCTTTACGCTGCGTCGCGGTCATTCCCGGCCCGTCATCGTCGATGTAGAGTCCGACCCCGCTTTCTTCATGCTCGGCGGCAAAACGCACTCGTGCTTCCGCCCAGCCCAGGGCGTTGTCCAGCAGGTTGCCCACCAGTTCCTGCATATCCTGCGGATCCATGCGGGTGCCAAGCGCCTTCTCGATGCGACACTCGAAATCCAGGCCGCGCCGTTTGGCCAGCCGCGACAGGCCCTCGATCACCGGCGCCAGCGTATCCTTCAAGGCCGCGCTGCCACCCAGGGCCACGCCGCTGGAAGCGGAGGCTCGTGCCAGATGATGGCGCACCGCCTCGTCGATACGCTGGATTTCCTGGTAGAACCGCTGACGCGAGGCTTCCGGCAGGCGCTCCGCCAGCATCCTCAGCACGCTGACCGGGGTCTTCAAGGCGTGAGCGAGATTGCCTGCCGCGGCGCGCCCGCGTTCGATCAAGCGACGATCCCGCTCGATCACCTCGTTCATGGCATTCGCCAGACGCCTGAGTTCCCCGGGAAGCCGGGTATCCAGCTGTTCCGTTCTACCGTTCTCGATAGCCTCGAGATCCGCCTGCAGGCGGCGCAGAGGCGCAAGCCCCCAGCGAATCTGTATCGCCAGACCCGTCAGCAGCAGCAGCGCCAGGCTCGCCAGGGAAATACCCAGCAGCCATTCGAAGCGCGCCACTTCCGCGTCGAGTTCGCGACGGGAAGCGGCCACGCTGACGTGAAGACGATGAGGATAGTTGGGCAGGCGCACGTCGCGTTCGGTCACGCGCAGGGCCTGGCCCCGCGGCCCGGTGATATTGCGAGTGGTCAAGCCTTTCGCCATGGAGACCGGCAGACGCTGATCCCACAGGGAGCGAGACACCAGGACGGTGCCCCGGGTATCCGTTATCTGCCAGTACCAGCCGGAAAAGACTCGATCGAAGCGGGCGTCCCCCAAGGATAGCCCCAGCGCGGGTTCCTGGCTGGCCGGATCGATTTCCAGATCCGCCAGCAAGACCTTGAGCAGCGACTCCAGGTGCTGATCGAAGGAAGCGGTCACCGCGTGACGAAAGTTGTAGACAAGCCCCGCGCCGACCAAGGGCAATGTCAGCATGACCAGGATCAGCGCCGCCGCCAGCAGACGCCGGCTCAAGGACCAGCCGGCGATCCAGTCGCGCAGGCGTCGCATCAGCCTTGGCTTGGGAGCGCCACGACGCGATAGCCCTGGCCGCGCAGGGTCTCGATACGCGTCTTGCCGAGCTTGCGTCTCAGGCGACTGATCTGCACGTCGATCACGTTGGAGTCCGGCTCGTGATCCCGGTCGTAGACGTGCTCCGCCAGTTCGCTGCGGCTGACCGTCCGCGGGGTGGCGTGCATCAGGTATTTCAGCAGTCGGGACTCCTGAGCGGTAAGGGGGACGGGGCGTCCGGCCAGGCTGACGCTGCCGGTATGGGTATCGAAACGAAGGTCGCCGCTGGTCAGTATCGGATGTGAGTGACCATGGCTTCGGCGTACCAGGGCGTGCAGACGAAACAGCACCTCGGCGGTTTCGAAGGGCTTGGTCACGTAGTCGTCCGCGCCGGCGGAAAATCCCGCCGCCTTGTCGGACCAGCGCTCCCGGGCGGTCAGCACCAGCACCGGCAGTTCGATGCTCCGCTCCCGCCATTGGGCCAGCCAGCGGGTGCCGTCGCCGTCCGGCAGACCCAGATCGAGAATCACCGCGTCGTAGCGCTCGGTGCTAATCAGGAAATCCGCTTCGCCGCCGGTAGCGGCGAATTCTACCAGCAGGCCGGCTTCCCGCAGGCTTTCGCCGAGGACTTCCGCCAGGGCCTGGTCGTCTTCCACCAGCAGGATCTTCATTGTGCCGTCATCGCTTCATGGCCTCGACATCGACGCCTTCGATGGCGATCAGCTCACCGCTGCGCGCATCGAACTCGAATTCCACCAGCTGTCCCTCGGCGCCGAGCATTTCCACTTCGTAGATGGGCTCGTCGTCTTCGTACTCCAGCTCCACCTCCACGACTTCGCCCCGATAATGTGCATCCAGCCAGTCCAGCACGCTGGAGAGCCCCACCAGCTCACCGGCGCGCACCCGCTCGTGCAGGTCGCGCCAGGCGTCGTCTCGGGCCAGCGCCAACGGCATCACCAGGCTCGTCAGCACCGGTATCAGCATTATCCCTATCATTATGCGCAACGTTTTCATAGGCTAAGCTTGCCAGAGCGAACATGAACGCATCATGAACGCGCAGTTCAGCCTCCTGCAAGGTAGCAGGGGGTACAAAGGACATGCGAATCGAAGGTTCGCAACCATCCAAAAAGGAATTTCAGGAGAAGTTTCATGAAAAAGACGACATTGTCTACCGCTGCTCTGCTCGCCTCCTTCGGCCTGGCCACTACTGCATTTGCGGCGGACCAGGGCCTTACCCAGGACGAGCTTTCTTCCTTGCTGGATAGCGCCCAGCAATACGGCTTCACTCATTTCGAGGAAATTTCCGTGGACGACGGCAACGAACTCGAACTGGAAGGCTGGCGAGAGGACGGCTGGAAACTCGAGGTCGACATGAATATCGCCAGCGGTGACACCATCAAGGAAGAGCAGCGCCAGGACCAGATACCCGACTGGGGTTTGAGCTTCGACGAAGTGAACAAGGCCCTGGATAGCGCCATGGGCGAAGGACTGCAACGATTCGAGTCACTCGAGGTCGAAAGCAGCGGCAGTATCGAGATCGAGGGCTACAACGACCAGAACCAGGAAATCGAGATTTATCTGAACAGCAGCGATTTCTCGGTCACCGGAGTGACGAATGACTGAACGACGTAACGACAGCGCCGCCTGGCAGGCGGCGCGACAATGGCAGGAGCGGGCACGCCGGGCGCGCCCGTCAACGGCCATGAGCGGCCCGAAACTGGTCATGACCTGGCTTTTGTTCGGCGTGATGATGATCCTGGGCACCGTCATCGGGCTTTTCTTCCTGCTGGTGGGCTGGCTGATGCTGCCCCTGGTGCGACGCCGGATGAAAAAGCGTATGGAACAGATGCGCGCGGATCAGGCAACGGACATTGACGAGGGGTTCTATGCGGACCATCGTCCTGGCGGCACCCAGCAGGTGCTGGAAGGCGACTACCAGGTCAAGGAATAGTCCCCGGGAATAAAAACCGTCAGTGGAGCACGTTCAAGACCGCGACGGCTCCTCTCCGGTTCCTCCGTCCGACGGTATCGAAACGTCGGCATTCGGCCTGTTGAAAGCAGATTCCGAGTTCGCGCCGTTTCCGGCGCGCAACTCCGCTCTCAATGCCCGCACCTCCGCGTGCAATTCATGTATTTCCTTGAACATGTGGCGCATCATTCTGCGACTCGCCTCATGCTGGCGCTCGTCTTCCTCGCCCTGGTCGTCGACGAACAGTGAACTGATGTAGGCGGCGAAGCTGCCGAACAGCCCCACCCCACCGATCATCAACAAGACGGCGACGACACGCCCCAAGGTAGTGATCGGATAGTAGTCTCCGTAGCCCACGGTGGTAATGGTAACGACCGCCCACCAGAGAGCCTCTTCCGCGCTGTCGATGGGGCTATCCGGATGGGGGCTTTCCACCAGCAGCATGATCATGGAACCAAAGGCCACCAGCAGCAGGGTCATGGTGCCCACGGAGGCGAACACCCCTTCCGCGCGGTTGCGAAACATCAGCCGCCAGATCATCTGCATGGACTTGAGCGCCCGCAGCAGACGAATGATCTGAACGACGCGCACCAGACGTCCGGCCATGAACAGCCCGGCGGGTATGCTCGCCAGCAGGTCGATCCAGCCCCAACGCATGAAGCGCAACTTGTTCGGCGCGGCGCGAAAGCGAATGCAGAAATCGAGAAAGAAGAAGAAGCATACCACCACGTCCAGGTAGCCTAGCAGTTCGGACATCTCCGGCGAAAGCTCGAAGAAGACATCCGCCACCAGTGCGCCCAGGACGTAGAAGGACAGCATCAGGACGACGATCTGAAACGGGGTAACGTGATCTTTCATAAAGACGGAAGATTTCTTTTTTTCGACACGGAAGGGCAGAACCTTACGCCATGCGAGAACTCAAGAAAAGCGGCTCACAAGATCACGAATCCCTCGCGACCAGACCCTTTTCCTCCGGCGCTACGCTTGTTTAGGCGACCAGCGCCCTTGACCGCGTCCGGGCACCCGGCGTCCGAAATACAAGAGACCAAAAGCGATCCAGACAACGGTCACCCCGGCGGTCAGGATCAGTACCGGCCCCGGGCCGAACTGGGCGATCAAGGGAGGCGCCGCGGCGGTGAACAGGCCACCCCCCACCACCGGCTCGAACAGCAGCTGCTTGTAGCCGAAGGTTTCCATGGCGCCGGAATCGTTCTTGGGGTCCGCCATGCGCAGCAGCAGCAAGCCGGTGACCGTTACCCCCATGGACTGGCCGAGATCGCTGATACCGCGCTCGAACCAATGATCCGGCATTACCCGGGGCGCGAGGAACACCAGTACCAGTACCGGCCAGAGAATGCCCAGGGCCGCCAGCATCAAGAAAGGCAGAAGATAATCGCCCAAGGTAGTCAGGGCGAGGGTCGCCAGGGCGGAAACAATGGTGAAATCCAGCGCGGTACCGGAAATACGTGACATCAGGCGCTGTGAGACGTGCCGCTCCCAGCCGCAACGAGCCAGCAAGAGCTGCACCATCACCCCGCCGATCATGGCGAGGGGAAACAGCGGTACATGGGCCATGATCTCGAGGCCCCCGTCGCGTGCCCAGGTCACGCTTTCCAGCCACTGAAAACCGCTCAACAACAGCCACCCCAGCAGGATAGCGACGCCCACCAGCCCCAGGTGCAGGCTCAGGGGATCCGTGGTGCCCTTCTCCTGAGCGAGTTCGGTGTGAAAGTCCTCTTGCTCAGCATCGCTCGGACCTTCCTGTTTGGCGCGCTGAGCGGAGTTCGTCGTATCTCCCGGGTTGATCACACCGCGCCGCGCGGCGATATTCACCATCAACGTTCCCACCAGCACCCCGGAAACGATACCGATCGTCGCCATGCCCAGGGCCAGGTCCGCCCCGGCCTCGAAGCCGAGATCGCTGAAGGTGCCCGCCATGCCCGCGGCGGTACCGTGGCCGCCCTCGAAACCGATTTCGATCAGCGCTCCGACGATGGGATTCATGTCTAACATGGGCACCAGTACCAGAATGGCCAGGCTCAGCCCCAGCACGTATTGTCCCCAGGCCATGGTCTGGCCCACCACCACCTGTGGCCCCGCCCGATACCAGATATCGCGAATGCCGGGAATCGGCTTGCCGATGAACAGTGCCGCGAACACCACATTGATCAGCAGGCCAGGCAGATCCGCCCAGGCATCCAGCACGTAGCTCGGGAATAGACCGCCACCGTCGGCGAAAGGGCTCTTCACGAAAACGCCCAGCACGTAAGGTCCCAGGAGCAGCAGGATGACGCCACCCACGATGGAACCTGGGATGAAGAAGTTGCGCAGCCAGGCGAACTTGACCACCAGGATATTGCTCAACAGCAATATCAGTGCAAGCAGCATCAGCGAGACAAACAGTTGCGTGACCGACATGAACCTGGCGCCTCCGGGCAAATTAGTCACCAAGCTTATTGCTTAACCGCTAACCAAACCAGACCCCTGCGGTGATTTCAATCCGTCCGGTTACCTGGGTTGGCCAGCGCCTCCAGGGCCAGCAGATAGCCGCGACTGCCCAGCCCGGCGATCACCCCGTCCGCCCGCAAGGATACGTAGGAATGATGACGAAACGCTTCGCGCTTGTGCACGTTCGAAAGATGCACCTCGATCACCTGGCCGTCGAAGGCGTTCAGGGCATCGAGAATCGCCACGGAGGTGTGGGTGTAGGCCGCCGGATTGATGATGATCGCATTGGTGCCGTCGAGCCGCGCCGCCTGGATGGCGTCCACCAGCTCGCCTTCATGATTGCTCTGGCGGCAACGAAGCTCCATCCCCGCCAGCGCCGCCTTCTCGTACAGGGCGTTATCGATATCCGCCAGAGCCTCCTCGCCGTAAATCTCCGGCTGACGTGTACCCAGCAGATTGAGATTGGGGCCATGCAGCACCAGCACCTTGTTTTGCATGATATTTCTCGATAGAACCGCATTCCGATAAAAACACAAGCGCCCCAGTATTCTGGAGCGCTTGTGTCAACACGTCCTGCTAGAGGATAGGCGTCAACCAGTCAGCATCCAACACCTGCTTGCCGCGCACCACGTCGAAATAAAGCGACTGGACCTTCTCGGTAATCGGGCCGCGACGTCCTTCGCCGATGGAACGGCCATCGAGCTCGCGAATCGGCAGCACTTCCGCGGCGGTGCCGGTGAAGAAGGCCTCGTCGGCGATGTAGATCTCGTCTCGAGTGATCAGCTTCTCCCGCAGCTCATAGCCGAGATGCCTGGCCATGTGAAACACCGTGTTGCGGGTGATGCCGTTCAGACAGGAGGTCAACACCGGCGTGTAGATGACGTTGTCCTTGACCACGAACAGGTTCTCGCCGGAGCCTTCCGCCGCGTAGCCTTGGGGATCGAGCAGCAGCGCCTCGTCGTAGCCGCCGCGCTGGGCTTCCGCCAGCGCCATCATCGAGTTGATGTACTGGCCGTTGGCCTTGGCCTTGGTGACGGCGATATTGACGTGATGGCGAGTAAAGGAAGATGTCTGCACCTTGATGCCCAGTTCCCGAGTTTCCGGCGCCATGTAGGAAGGCCATTCCCAGGCGGCAACGATCACGTGGGTTTTCAAGTTATCTGCCCGTAGCCCCATGCCTTCGCTGCCGAAGAACACCATCGGGCGCAGATACGCTTCCTTGAGGTTATTTTCCCGCACCGCGCTACGACAGGCATCGTTGATCTGCGCCTTGCTGAAGGGCATGTCCATGCCCAGAATCTTGGCGGAATCGAACAGACGGTTGGTATGTTCCCTGAGGCGAAAGATCGCCGTGCCCTGGTCGGTGGCGTAGGCGCGCACTCCCTCGAAACAGCCCATGCCGTAGTGCAGGGTGTGGGTCAGCACGTGGACCCTGGCGTCGCGCCAGGGAACCATTTCGCCATCGAACCAGATAAGACCGTCGCGGTCATCCATCGACATAGGAAAGTCCTTCGTTTTGAACGTGTGATAAGAGTGAACTGCCGGGTGCTGCCGGCGATAAGGGGTCGACCAAGGATATTCCGTCAGGCGTCCGGTTCGAGCAGGCGTTGCCACAGGGCGGTCACCGTCTGGCGATGCTCACGGAAATCCGCCTCGCTCCCCGTATCCTGCTGCTTGGTCAGCGCCGCCCGGTGGGTGGCGTCGCGATAGGCCAGATAGGCATCCCGTAGGCGCCCGGCGTCCCCGCCCGGCAAACGATCCGTCGACTCCAAGGTCTCCAGAATACGAATATTGTCGCTAAAGGCCAAGAGCTCCGGATTCTCGTGGCTCATCGCCAGCACCGCATACTGGCAAAGGAATTCGATATCCACCATGCCGCCGGCGTCCTGCTTGAGATCGAAGCGTCCCGCTTCCCGGGCCTTGGGAGAACTCCCGAGGTGGTCGCGCATCTTGTAGCGCATCTTGACCACTTCCTCACGCAGCTGGTCCGGATCGCGACGGCGAGCGAGAATCTCGCGACGGAGTTCTTCGAAGCGCTTCGCCAAAGTGTCATCCCCCGCTACCGCCCGGGCACGCACTAGCGCCTGATGCTCCCAGGTCCAGGCATGCTGGCGCTGATAGTCCGCGTAGGCGTCGAAGGTGGTCACCAGCAGGCCGGAATTGCCGGAAGGTCTAAGGCGCATATCTACCTCGTAAAGCGCCCCGGCCTGGGTCATGGTGGTCAGCAGATGAATAATGCGCTGGCCCAATCGTGTGAAGAACAGCGCGTTGTCGATGGGCCGCTTGCCGTCGGTGGTGCCCTGGGTCGCCGCGTCGTGGATGAACACCAGATCCAGATCCGAGCCGTAGCCCAGCTCGATGCCGCCGAGCTTGCCATAGCCGACGATGATGAAATCCGCGTCGCTCCTGGCATCTTCCCGGCGTTTGGGGTAGCCGTGCTTGCGCACCAGGTGCTTCCAGGCCATGGCCAGCACCTGTTCGAGCATGGCTTCGGCAATATAGGTCAGATAGTCGCTGACCTTCATCAAGGGCCGGGCGCCGGCGATATCCGAGGCGGCCACGTGCAGTACCTGGGCATGCTTGAAGATACGCAGCGCCTCGAGCTGAGCTTCCTCGTCATCTTCCGGCAGCCGCGCCAGGGTCTGGCGCAGTTCGTCCGCCAGGCGCTGCTTGTCCGCCGGCGCGTACAGGGTGCTGGGAGTGAGCAGCTCGTCCAGCAGGATCGGGTAGCGCGCGATCTGCTCGGCGATCCAGGGGCTCGCCGCGCACAGTCGGATCAAATGCCCCAGAGCCTCCGGATTTTCCCGCAGCAGCGCCAGGTAGGCGGTGCGCCGCAGTACCGCCTCGATCAGCGGCAACAGCCGCTCGAGGGCACGGTCCGGGGCATCGTTTTCTCCCAGGGCGTTGAGCAGCAGCGGCATCAGCGCATCCAGGCGCTCGTAGCCGATGCGCTGCATGCCCTGCACGGACTTCGACTGACGCAGGCCGTTGATGCGTCGCAGCGTCGTCTCCGGCTCCTGAAAGCCGGCGCCGCGCAAGAGGCCGAGCGCCTCCTCCTTGGCCAGCTCATGACGCCACAGGGCGCGCAGTTCATCGAGAGTCACGTCGATTTCCTCGCGGCTCGAGCCGTTGGATTCTTCCGCATCCTCTTCTGGGTCGGCGATCACCGCGTCGAAATGCCGACGAACCCGCTCGCGAGCCGCTTCCAGCCGGGCGACCAGGGCTGGCCAGTCCTGGAACCTCAGATATTCCGCTACCCGCGCCCGATCCTGATCGTCCGCCGGCAGCGATTGAGTCTGGCGATCCTCCAACGCCTGCAGGGCGTGTTCGAGATCCCTCAGAAACACGTAGTCCGGCAGCAGTTCGTCCACCACGGCTTGAGGCAGCAGGTCCAGATCCGGTAGCCGGGTCAGCGCCTGGCGCAGGGAGGTCACCTGCAGCTCCGTGTCGCGACCGCCGCGAATCAGCTGGAATACCTGCACCACGAACTCCACCTCGCGAATGCCGCCGGGCCCCAGCTTGATATTGCTGCTCATGCCCCGGCGCTTGACCTCCCGATTGATCAACGCCTTCATCTCCCGCAGGGATTCGATGGCGCCGAAATCCAGATAGCGGCGATAGACAAAGGGCTGCAGGCTGGCCAGCAGCTCGAACCCCGCCTCCAGATCCCCGGCTACCGGCCGCGCCTTGAGCATGGCGTAGCGCTCCCATTCCCGGCCCTGATCCTGATAGTAGCTCGACAGCATGGCGAAGCTGCCCACCAGCGGGCCGCCTTCTCCCAGGGGCCGCAGGCGCATGTCCACACGGAAGACGAAGCCGTCCGCGGTGATCGCGTCCAGGGCGGCGATCAGCTTCTGGCCGAGCTTGGTGAAGTATTCCTGATGGTCGAATTCTCGCTTGCCGCCTTCGGTAGTGCCCTTTTCCGGGAAGGCGAAGATCAGGTCGATATCTGAGGAGAGATTGAGCTCCCCGGCGCCGAGCTTGCCCATGCCCAGCACCACCAGCCGCTGGGTGCCGCCGTCCGCCCGGGGGGCGGGCAATCCCCAGCGCGGGGCGAAATGTGCCTCGAGCCAGCCGAGCGCCCCTTCAAGGCAGATTTCCGCCAGCCGCGCGACGGCGGCGGCGGTGGCCCACATGTCCGTGCCCGCCGGACGAGTCATGTCGCGCCAGACGATGCCCAGCAGGCGCGCTCGGCGAAAGCGCCGCAGCGCCGACTGCATGGCGGCCTCGTGCTCCGCCTGGGCCAGCGCTTCCACCAACCATTGGCGCTGGACTTCCGACGCCGGGGCGGTGTCCAACTCATCGTTAGCGTCCAGATGCATCAACCAGGCGGGATAACGAACCAGGCTGTCGAGAGCGAATTCGGAAAGTCCCAGCACTCGGGTCAACTGCTCCCGCCGCTCCCTGGAAAGCGCGTGATAGCCCCTGCTGGGCGGATCGAGCTGCTGTTGGGTCGCCAGCCGATCCGCCTGGGTCAGCGCATCACTCAGACGCTCCTCGGCTCGCGCTACAGCGGGTCTCAGGGCGTCGGGAAGAACAGTGGGTGAGAGCAGATCTTCGACAGACCCCATGCGCGTTTCCTCAGTCGGGACGTTTCAGCTTGACAAGATTCCACTTGGCTTGGCAAGAATCCGGCGCCTGCTAGCCGAAAAAGCGTTGCCAGGCCAGCAGCCCCCATACCACCCCCAGGATGACCAGAGCCAGCATCACCGCCGCGGAGCCCAGGTCCTTGGCCTGCCCGGAAAGCTCGTGATGCTCCGGACCGATACGGTCGACGACGCTTTCGATGGCGCTGTTTAGCAGTTCCACCACCAGCATCAACAGGGCGCTACCCAATAGTAGCGCCCATTCCACCGGGGTCTGGCCGAGCCAAAACGCCAGGGGCAGCAGCACGGCGAACAGCACCAGTTCCTGACGGAACGCTGTTTCGTGACGATAGGCGGCACCCAGCCCCTTGAAGGAATAGCGGGTCGAATTGACCAGGTGGCGCCAGCCGGTGTGTCGGGGCTTCATGATGGATATCCTGTTCTAAAACCTCGGCAAGGCGACTCGGCACCTTGTTCTCAATTGGCCACGATCATGTCTTCCAGGTCCGCTGAAAGCAGATCCAGCACCCGGCTCCAGGAAAGATAAGGCGTCTTGTTCGTTCCGTTCACCAGCATTCCGAACACGCCCCAGCGCCCTTCCCGGGTACGCAAGTAGCCGCCCATGGCACGCACCGCCACCGGCTGGCTCAGGGTGCCGGTCTTGACCATCACGTTATGCTGAAAGACATCGCCGCCCCGGCGCAGGAACGTCATTGGGCCGTTGGCCGGGGACTGCATGCCGGCCACCAGACTCGGAAACAGCGCCGGGCGCCGGTACATGGCCTCCAGCAGGGCGGTAATGCCCTGGGCGGAGGTGCGATTGTCCGCGGTCAGGCCGCTGCCGCTATGCAGGGTCACCGGGCCGTGGTCGGGAATGCCAGCGACGAAAGCTTCCAGCGCCTGCCCCGCTTGGGAGAGCGAGGCCTGCGGCGACTCCACCAGATCCAGGCTCAGCACGTCTGCCATGAAGTTGTTGGAATAGTTGAGCATATCGAGTATCAGCGCCTGCATCGACCTGCCCTGTACCGATGCCAGGGTGCGGGCGCCGGTCGCCGGCGTCTGGCTGCTGCTGACCATGCCCTGGTCGACCTCGATGCCCCCCTGCTCGAGCAGTGACAGCAGCGTGACGCCGGTCTGGTGCGCCGGGTCCGCGCTGGCGCGGTATAGCTCGCGATTGCCGCCATTGGCGGCGATATGTCCCTGCACCACGAGACGATCCCCTTGATCGTCCGTCAGGCGCACCGCCTGAAAATCGCTGGGCTCATCCGCGAGCAGCGTCTTGACCTGATTGTCGATGCGCTCGAGGGGCGAGCCGTTGGCGCAGCTGTCGACCAGCGCCGGGGTCGCTGCCCGCGCGCCGGGACGCACCTGAAGGCACCAGCTGCCGTGATTGACACCCGCGGAAGACAGCAGGGCGCTGTAGGCGTTATCCGCCCGGGAACGGGCGCGGCAGCGGTCCGGGGTCAGACACTCCACCGGCCCGAAGCGCCACTGATTGATCACCAGTTGCCCGTTGATGCGTTTCAGGCCGCGCCCGCGCAGTTGCTGAACCAGTCGCCACAAGTCCTCGGACACCAGCCCCGGATCGCCGCCGCCGTCCAGCACTAGATCCCCCTGCAGCACGCCCTCGGCATCCAGGCGACCGCCGCTGACCAGCCGCGTGGTGAAATGATGCTGGGGGCCGAAGCGATCCAGCACCGCCGCGGCGGTATAAAGCTTGGTGACCGAGGCAGGCGTCAGCTGCCGGTCGGGCTCGATCGAACCCAGCAATTGTCCGTCATCCAGCAGTCGCGCCTGGACGCTGATGCGAAATCCCTGATCCGCCAGCGTACCCAACCGCTCGAAGCCTGCGCTCGACGCGGAAAACGCCACCAGCCACCCCAGTAACACAATCAACCCGCGCAACATAAAAACCTTTCTTTTCTAATTAGACGACAATTATCAATGCGGCGAAACGTCGGAAAACAACTGAATG
Organism: Pistricoccus aurantiacus; assembly: GCF_007954585.1. Classification (GTDB taxonomy): domain Bacteria; phylum Pseudomonadota; class Gammaproteobacteria; order Pseudomonadales; family Halomonadaceae; genus Pistricoccus; species Pistricoccus aurantiacus. The sequence continues at coordinate 1,541,286 of NZ_CP042382.1, read as the reverse complement.
ATCACCACGCCGCCGACGATCATGCTCATGCCGACGATCGCCGGCCAGTCCGGAGTTTCCCGGTACACCAGGATCCCGATCAAGGCCACCAGCACGATGCCCAGCCCCGCCCAGATCGCATAGGCGATGCCCACCGGCAGGGTGCGCAGGCTAAGGGTCAGCATGTAGAAGGCCAGCGCATAGCCAGTTACCACCAGCAGGCTGGGCCACAATCGGGTGAATTCCTGGGAGGACTTGAGCGCGCTGGTGGCGGCCACCTCGGCAATGATGGCCACGGCGAGATAGAGATACGCCATCATCGAGCTTCCCGCTCCAGACGGCGGCTCACCACCCTGTCGAAACTCGTGTTGTAGACCAGCGCATAAAACATGAAGAACAGCATGAAGCCGAGATCCAGCCAGAAGGCCTCGACCAGACCGATGTCGAGCCACCAGGCCACCACCGGCAGGGTGATGACCAGGATACCCAGCTCGAAACCGAAGGTCTGGGCGACACGTTGCACAAGCGTGCGCCGGCGAGTCGGCACCCAGCGGTCGAACAGCTTGTTCCAGACGAAATTCCAGATCATGGCGAAAGTAGAGACAGCGAACGCCAGAATGCCCATCTCTCCAAAACCATGTCCGGTCAGCCAGGTCGCCAGCGGCGTGACGATGACCAGGCCGCCGATTTCGAACAATATGCTGTGCACCAGCCGCTCCTTGATGGAACGCATCTTCCCCTCCTCCGTCGCGAGACGGGCAAGATACCACGCTCGCCGCGGTCGGTCAGCGTTCGTCGTATCTGGCGCGAGGAGGCAAGTCCAGCACCAGCCGCCACAGCGCCTGACCACTCTGGTGATACTTGCGCTCGAAGGGCGTCAGGTACTCGCCCTGCGGCGCAAAAGGCTGAACCTCGGCCGTCCCGCCTCCCGCCCGAGCCGCTGCCAGGGCGAACTCCTCGAGATAGAGCCGCCAGTTGGAGCGCAGCTCCAACCGTCCGCCCAGCGCCAAGAGCGTGGGAAACACCGGGTGCCCGTGCCAGCGTTGCTTGAGATGCGACGCCTTGGGGTAAGGATTGGGATAGAGCAGGTAATGACGCCGCGGTCGCCAGCCCGCGTCCAGCGCCAGTCGCCAGAAATCCACCAGGTCCGCCCGCACCAGCAGGACGTTGCCCGGCGGTTCGCCATGTCGGCGGGAGAGCCGGTCCGCGCTGCGATCGATGCCGATCACCGCTCGATCGGGGAAACGTCTCGCCAGGGCCCGGGTGGACAGGCCCACGCCACAGCCCGCGTCAAGAATCGGCGGTCCGCCCTGCCGCGCCAGCCACTGCTGCGCCTCCCGGAAAGCCGCCAGGCTATGCTCGGCAACGGGCTTGCGCAGGGGATGTTCCAGCGCGCGGACAACCCGCTTGACCAGGTCGCGATGCGGCCCGGTCTGGTTGGTAACGATGCGGCGGGAGTTGTCTTGCATGAGAAACGGCGTATCAGAAGGGGTCGAGAGACTTGACCGGTCTGGCGGGGCTGCCCAAGTATAGAGTGTTTGATTCAGTAGGCTTGCATACCACGCTGCCCATGCCCACCATCACGCCGCCGGCAATGGTGAGACCTTGGCGAACGCAGGTCGTAGCACCTATTTCCGCGCCCCGCTCCACCACCACATGACCACCCAGCATGATATTGGACGCCAAGGTCACATAATCCTGCAACTCCACGTCGTGGCCAATACTGCATAGCTTGTTGATGACACAGTGCTTGCCGATAATCACATCGGGCGCAAAAATAGTCCCGGCGCAGACGATGCTGCCCTCCCCCACCTGGCTAAACTCCGGCTCGACTATCGCAGCGGGATCGATCAGGGTGGCAAAACGCGGCGATCCCGATTCCTGCATGCGCTCGACGATCCGGCGCTTGATACGCGGCGCTGCCAGCGCCACCAGAAACTGACAGTCGTCGTACCGCGTCCAGTCCCCTATCGTGCCCAGCACCGGCAGTCCAGCGAACTGCTGCCCGGTCAGGGTGCTGTTGTCATCAAGAAATCCCTTAATCGAAAGGTTCAACCGAGTTGCCAGCCAGGCGACTACTTTGCCCAGGCCGCTGGCCCCGACGATGATCAGTTCACGGGTGGTGTCATGCATATCATTCGGCTCCTTGGATTGGCGCTGATTCATTGGTTCCGATTCAGCGGATAATGAACAAGGCCATAGTAATGTAAGCGGCATTCAAGTGTAGGGGTAAGGCAACGAAGTGTAACTCATTATCCCGTTGACGAACCGAGCCGATTGCTTTGAATGAGGCCGATTCAGATAAAGCTTATTCAAGCGGGGCCAGGCGAGCTCGCATGACGAGGGCCAAACCCCGGTGCTATCATCCTCGTCATACCAAGGAATCACGATGCCTGGGGCTGCAACACCGCACCCGGCATCGCAGCAAAACGAGGTACGCGGCTTGTCACAACTACCGGTGATCGTCGGCATGGGGGGCGTCAATGCCGCCGGCAGAACCTCGGGCCATCAGGCCTATCGTCGCACGGTGTTAGACGTTCTGGATCGAGACGATCAAGCCACGATGCTGATCGGTCTCGCCGCCATGATGCGCCTGGTTATTCATCAGGACGACGGCACCTGGACGGATGCCGAGGGCCAGCCGCTGGATGCTCGTGAAATTGTCGTGCGTTATCGCCAGCAGATCCTCGATCACTCGCTGATTCGGCGCATCGAGGATCCACACTTCGGCGACGTGGGTATTGCCGCCAATCGCCATGCCCAGCTCGCCATCGAGGCGCCGCTGGTCTTTATGCTGCGCCGCCGCCAGCTGCCTGTCTCCCTCCCGGAGAACTGGCAGGTCCGCGAACTCGATCGCCAGCGGGTCGAGGTCACGGTGCCGCCGGGACAGTTCGATGTCATGCTGCCGGAGCGTCGTCAGGCGCAAGTGCGGGCCGCCGGTCAGCTGCCCAGCGGTTTCGCCCCGGAAACCCTCTATCACAGCGTCCACCACCCCCGCGGACTTTCCATGGCCATCTTCGGCGTGTCGGACTGTCTGAACCAGAGTGGCCTGGACTGGGATGCCCTGAGCAGCCGGCTCGATCCGGACGCCATCGCAGTGTACGCGGGCAACTCCATCGGCCAGCTCGACGACAACGGCTGGGGCGGGCTGCTCAAGAGCTTCGTTTCCGGCAACCGGGCGACCTCCAAGCAGATGCCCCTGGGCTACGGTCAGATGCCCGCAGATTTTCTCAACGCCTACGTGCTGGGCAGCGTCGGCACTACCGGTACCATGCAGGGGGCCTGCGCGACCTTCCTGTACAATCTGCGCCTGGGGGTCGACGATATCGTTTCCGGGCGTCGCCGGGTGGTGATGGTGGGAACCGCGGACGCGCCGATCACCCCGGAGATCATCGAGGGCTTCCGTACCATGGGCGCCCTGGCAGACGATGCCAGCCTCAAGGCGCTGGATGCGCTGACCCTGCTGACGGACGCGGACTATCAGCGCGCCTGCCGACCCTTCGCCCGCAACTGCGGCTTCACTATCGCCGAGGCCAGCCAGTTCGTTCTATTGATGGACGACGACCTGGCCCTGGAAATCGGTGCGGATATTCTTGGCGCGGTGCCCGGCGTCTATACCAACGCGGACGGCTGGAAGCGCTCGATTTCCGCCCCGGGTATCGGCAACTACATCACCCTGGGCAAGGCGGCGGCGCTGACCCGTAGCCTGCTGGGTGAGCAGGCGCTGCGGGAGCGTAGCTACCTGCATGCCCACGGCACCAGCACCCCCAAGAACCGCGCCACGGAATCCCATGTCTTCGACCAGGTCGCCAAAGCAAATAACGTCGACGCCTGGCCTGTGGTGGCGATCAAGGCCTTCGTTGGCCACTCTCAGGGCAGCGCCGCCGGGGATCAACTGGCCAGCGCCCTGGGCAGCTTCGCCCACGGCTGGCTGCCGGGCATTCCTACCCTGGATGAAGTGGCGGACGACGTGCACGCGCAAAGGCTGTACTTTTTCCAGCACCCACTAGCTTTCAGCGCGGACGCCGCTCTGATCAATGCCAAGGGGTTCGGCGGCAACAATGCCACCGGCGTGGTCATTTCCCCCCAGGTGACGGAAAGGCTCCTGGTCAAGCGTCACGGTCAATCCAAAGTGAACGATTGGAAGCAGCGCCGGGAAAAGACCCGCGAAATAGCCCGTCACTACGAGCAGCAGGCGGATCGCGGCCGTTTCCATACCATCTATCGCTTCGGCGAGGGCGTGCTGGAAGGACCGGAACTCGAGGTCGGCGCGGACGCCATTCATATTCCGGGCTATGCTCGCGCGGTTTCCCTATCCGTCGACAACCCCTTCGGCTCCATCGACTGAGAGTTTCGCTATATGACTACCGTGGTCTATCCCGGCACCTTCGACCCCATCACCAACGGCCATCTTGACCTGATCGAGCGCGCCGCGCGCATGTTCGACAGGGTCATCATTTCTATCGCGGCCAGCCCCAAGAAGCAGCCCGCCCTGGAGCTGGAGGCGCGGGTGGAGCTGGCCCGGGACGTCACCGCACATCTGGACAATGTGGAGGTCGTCGGCTTTTCCGGCCTGCTCACGGCGTTCTTGCGCGAACAGGGCGCGCATATCGTGCTGCGCGGCCTGCGGGCGATTGCGGATTTCGAATACGAACTGCAGCTGGCCAACATGAACCGCGCCCAGGATCCGAATATCGAAAGCGTCTTTCTGACCCCGGAAGTCCAAAACTCTTACATTTCCTCGACTATCGTGCGGGAAATTGCTTCCCTGGGCGGCGATGTGTCCAAGCTGGTGCCGCCAAGGGTCGTAGAAAGCCTCAAGGCGCATTATAATACCTGAGTATATTGCTCAGTCATTTGAGGTAACCCCATGGCCCTGATGATCACCGACGAGTGCATCAACTGCGACGTCTGCGAACCCGAATGCCCCAACGGCGCCATCTCCGCGGGGGAAGAAATCTACGTGATCGATCCCAACCTGTGCACCGAATGCGTCGGCCACTACGATGAGCCCCAGTGCCAGCAGGTCTGTCCGGTGGACTGCATTCCCCTTGACCCGGAGCGCCCGGAAAGCCGTGAAGAACTGATGGCAAAATACGAGATCATCACCGCCGCCTGAGGCGGCGGCTCCTCAGCGTCTCTTCTGTTTGCCTCGCCCCGCAGGGCGACGAATCATGAACGTCTTTCTATAGCTCATCCTCACGCTTGCTTCCTGCACACCCCAGGCAACGCCGAAAGGTCGCTTACGTTAAGGTCTTGATCAACGCCTCCGCCATCGCCGGCGTGCCTAGCGTTACCGTTCACGTCAGCAGCATTCCAATCAGCGCGATTCTTGCCCTGCCTAGCTCACACCTTCACCGCTAAAAATCGTTCGAGAAGTTTGATTAACCCCGGTAAAGTAATCTTTTGTATATTTTGTAATATTAAGTTACTTTATGAGTTGGTCTATTCAGCTACACCCTTTTTCGATCCCTGCCCCCGGTTGATCCCGGGGTCTTTTTTATTCGAGCGCCCACCGGCACCGCCTAGAAGCGGTAGAACGCATAGAGCTCGAATAGCTGGGCGGTCTCGTCGTTGCCCATGAAGCGTTCACTGGCGCCGTCGTCTGGGAAGGCCACGGCGTAGACGGCGGAAAGCGAGAGCTTCTCGGTGATCGTCCAGTCCGCGTAGAGATTGAGTTCCTTGGCGAAGTCGCTATCCGTGGCGCCTGCCGCCTGGGTATCGTGATAGCGAAAACGGTAGCCGATCAGGCCGGTTTCCAGGTCGTCCCGAGGCTGGATCGACGCCTTGACCATGTCGATCTCGAGGTTGCTGTTGAACAGCATGTACTCGCCGACGATCTCTCCCATGAACCAGTTGCCCCAGCCGCCGGCAAAGTCGTAGAAGAGCGTATCGTAGTTTTCGCTGAACTCCGCGCGACGGTAGGCCAGTTGAGGCCGCAGGGGAGCATTTTCGAAGGTATAGGTCAGTTGCGCGTACCAGCCGTCTTCGTCGATACCCTCATCGTCGTTGTCCTGATGCACCCACTGCCCGCCGAGGGATAGATTGGGCACATGCGCCAGCGGAACGCCCTTGGCCCGCAGGTTGTAGACCTCCATGCCGTCCCGGGTGGCGATATCGCTGTCGTAGAGATTCAGGTAGGCGGCGCCGACCTTGGCGCGCTCACCCCAGGTATAATCGATGTTGACCCCGTTGAGGCTGGTTTCGTTGTCCGGTCCGCCGCTGACGTACTGATCCGCTTTCAGATAGAAGAGATCGCCGTGCCAGCCGCGGGTATCGAGGGAAGCCACCGCGGTTTCCTCGAACGCCTCGCTGGGGCCGATATAATAGCCGGCGTACTTGCCGAGGTCGGTATAGCCATCGCCGACGAGAAAGCCGTCGCCGAAGATGAATTTCTGGCGGCCCAGGGAAAGGGTCAGGGCATCTTCGCCCAGGGTATCCGCCCACAGCCCGCCGCTTCGCCAGCCCAGGTAGGCGCGGTCGAGGCGACCGTTTTCCGGGTGCCCGGGGGTGGCGCCGGCGGCGTCGCCGTAGCGGCTGCCGCGGGTCATGGCGAAGCTGCCCTGTACCCCGCCGAACAGGGTGCCGCCGCCTTGGATATCCCATTCCCCCAGCACCCCGGGCTTGGCCGCGGCCTCCCACCAGGCGGGACTCTTCTGGGTCGGCGCGGCGCCGTCGATGCTGCGGTCGTAGCCGAAATTGACGTCATCGGTAACAATGCCGGCGGCAAAGAGCGACAGGCCCCACTTGAGACGCACGCGCCCATCGACGCTTTCAAAGAAGGTATGCTCCGAGGAAAGCGGCTTGATACCGGCGTCCACATAGCCGATATCGGTCACGGCGGCGTAGGCGGGAAAGGACAACGCCGGCGAGCAGCAAACCAGCCAGGCAACTTGACGCCTTGTTTTCATGAGAAAAGCATCCCTGTTTTTATGTCGACCGATTCTTGTGTGACGCTGCCTGAAATACAGCCTCCTGTATTACCTTAGGCAACCCGAGAGGTTTTGCCACTCTCAAGAACCACCATCAAGGACATTCGTTGAGCCACTCATCCCGCACGCGCATCTGGCAACTGGCCTGGCCGATCATCCTGTCGAATATCACCGTGCCGCTGCTGGGCTTGGTGGATACGGCGGTGGTGGGGCATCTGCCGGATTCCCGCTATCTGGCGGCGGTGACCCTGGGGGCGACGCTGTTCAGTTTTCTCTACTGGGGATTCGGTTTCCTGCGCATGGGCACCACCGGCCTGACTTCCCAGGCGGTGGGACGGGAAAGCGATGGCGAGGTGAAGAATCTACTGGGCCAGGCGCTGCTGATGGCACTGGGGATCGGCCTTGCCCTGATTCTGCTCGCCTCGCCGTTGATCGAGCTTGGTCTGCGGCTGCTGGACGGCAGTCCGGCGGCCACGGAACTGGCGCGGGAATACGCCCATATCCGTCTCCTTTCCGCGCCGGCGGTACTGGCCAACTACGCCATTCTCGGCTGGTTTCTCGGCCAGCAGAATTCCCGAATCACACTCTTCATCCTGGTGCTGACCAACAGCGTCAACATCGTTCTCGACCTGTGGTTCGTGGTGGGTCTGGGCATGACCAGCGACGGCGTGGCCTGGGCCACGGTAATCGCCGATTACACTGCCCTGCTGGCAGGCGGCCTGCTGGTACTGCGCCAGCTGGGACGGCTTTCCGGGCATTTCCTACGGGAGCGGCTGGCGAACATCAAAGCCTACGGGGAGCTTTTTCAGGTCAACGCCCAGCTGTTTCTGCGCACCCTGGGTCTGCTGTTCGCCATGGCGTTCTTTACCGCTCAGGGAGCGGACCAGGGGGATACGGTGCTGGCCGCCAACGCGGTGCTGCTGCAGTTCATCATGCTGACCTCCTACGCCCTGGACGGCTTCGCCCAGGCGGCGGAGGCGCTGGTCGGGCATGCGGTGGGGCGGCGCGACTGGGAAAGATTCGCCGAGTCGGTGCGCGGCGCGGCGCGCTTTTCGCTGCTTGCGGCGGGCATCGCCACCCTGGCCTTCGCCGTCTTCGGCAATGGCGTGATTGCGCTGCTGACGGACCTGCCGCCGGTACGCGACACGGCGGCAACCTACCTGCCCTGGGTCATCGCCCTGCCCTTGATCGCGGTATGGAGCTATCTGCTGGACGGGGTATTCATCGGCGCTACCGCCATTCGGGAAATGCGCAACAGCATCTTCGTCGGACTGGGGGTATATCTGCCCTTGTGGTGGCTGACCCAGCCCCTGGGCAATCACGGGCTGTGGCTTTCCTTCAGCGCCTTCTTCCTGACCCGCTCCGCCATCCTGATCGTCTATTATCGCCATTATCGAAAGACTCGCTGGGCCTTCAACGTTGACCAAGGTCGATAGTCGTAGCACGACGATTTCGGTTAGCTTGAATCCAGTTCCAATGTTAATACCAACAAGGACAACATCATGCTCAGATTTCTGTCGCGACCTGCGGTCAAGCTGGTGGAGCGCTACCTGCCGGATCCCTATATCTTCGTCTTGCTGCTGACGCTGATTGCCGCCATTGCGGCGATCGCGGTGGAGCGTCAGACGCCGCTGGCGGTGATGCGCTTCTGGGGCGACGGGTTCTGGAACCTGCTGACCTTTTCCATGCAGATGCTGCTGGTGTTGATCACCGGCTTCATGCTGGCCAACACCCCGCCGGTCAAGCGCTTTCTGGCGCTCGTCGCCGGCAAGGCCAAGAACCCGGGCAGCGCCATCATCCTGGTGACCCTGGTCTCGCTGATGGCGAGCTGGATCAACTGGGGTTTCGGCCTGGTGGTGGGGGCGCTGTTCGCCAAGGAGCTGGCGCGACAGATTCGCGTCGATTACCGCCTGCTGATCGCCAGCGCCTATTCCGGTTTCGTGGTCTGGCACGGTGGGCTGGCGGGCTCGATCCCGCTGACCATCGCCACGGAGGATCATTTCACCGTGGAGATGATCGGTGTCATCGGCACCAGCGAGACCATCTTCTCGTTCTTCAACCTTGCCCTGCTGGCCTGCCTGTTCGTCTCGGTGCCCCTGGTCAATCGCCTGATGCTGCCCAAGGAGTCGGAAAGCGTTTTCGTCGATCCTGAGATACTGCAGGACGATCAGGATATTCACATACCTATCAACCGCCCGGCAGATCACCTGGAAAACAGCCAGATACTGGCCTGGTTGGTGGGCATTCCCGGGCTTCTGTTCCTGCTCGATCATTTCCTGCTGCGCGGCGGCGGCCTCAACCTGAACGTGGTCAACTTCCTGTTCCTGTTCCTGGCCATCGTGCTGCATCGCACGCCGCGGCGGCTGTTGAACAGCCTGCATGAAGCGATCAAGGGCGGTGCCGGCATCGTCCTCCAGTTCCCCTTCTACGCCGGTATCATGGCGATCATGGTGCAGTCCGGCCTGGCGGAAACCCTGTCCGAAGGCTTCGTCTCCTTCGCCACGGAAAAGACCCTGCCGTTCTGGTCCTTCATCAGCGCCGGGGTGGTCAACCTGTTCGTGCCTTCCGGGGGCGGCCAGTGGGCGGTGCAGGCACCGGTCATGCTGCCGGCGGCGGAAGCGCTGGGGGCGGATATCCCTCGTGTCGCCATGGCGGTGGCCTGGGGCGACGCCTGGACCAACCTGCTGCAGCCCTTCTGGGCCCTGCCGGTGCTGGGCATCGCCGGGCTCAAGGCCAAGGACATCATGGGCTTCTGCCTGATTCAGCTGTTCATCACCGGCGCGATCATCGCCATCGGACTCACCTACTTCTGAGGAGATCACGGCTTGCTTCCGGCATGCGTCGCCGGAAGCAAGCCGCTATGCTATGCAAGGAGCCCGCCGCTAGACGGCGTAGCGTTTCATTCCTCTTTCGATTGAACGAGATATCTCATGCCTCTGAGCTACGACAGTCTTCCCGGTCAGCACGAACTGACCATGACCGTGCTGATGACGCCGGACATGGCTAACTTCAGCGGCAAGGTACACGGCGGCGCCATTCTCAAAAAGCTGGACGAAGTGGCCTACGCCTGCGCCAGCCGCTACTCCGGACATTATGTGGTGACGCTTTCCGTGGATCAGGTGTTGTTCAAGCAGGCGATTCACGTGGGCGAACTGGTCACCTTCCTGGCCTGCGTCAATCATGTGGGGCGCTCATCCATGGAAATCGGCATCAAGGTGGTGGCCGAAAGCATCACGGATAAAGTGATTCGACACACCAACAGCTGCTACCTGACCATGGTCGCTGTCGACGCTGAAGGCCGTCCCGCCAAAGTGCCGCCGCTGTGTCTGCAAACACCCACCCAGAAGCTGCGTTTCGAAAAGGCCGCCCTGCGCAAGAAGCACCGCAAGCAAGCGGAGGAAGCAACTCGTCGCACCAACGAGACCCATTACGCCAATACGGCCAAGTCCAGCACGTCCCGGCTCGATGAAACCGGCGCCGGGACCCCGCCGGATGACCCAGCCTCCCCTTCCTGATCGCCGATCGAATTCACGCCCGGCCAACACGGAACTTTCATGCCTTCATCCTTTCTTTCTCAGTCGCAACAGCGCTCCGGCACGGAATGGCTGTACCTGGCCTGGGATGTCTTCATCATCGTCCTGGTGGGCATCAACCTGACGCTGCTGCTCTTCGATAGCTTTTTTATCATCCCGCCATTGAATGAGGCGTTCGAGGCGGTGGCACCGGGGCTTTATCAAGCCTATCAGCAGAATATCCACGCCAATTTCTACGAGATCGACCTGGTCTTCGTGTCGATCTTCATCTTCGATGTGCTGCTCGGCTGGGCGGCGGCCATCATCGAACGCCGTTACCATCGCTGGTTCTTCTACCCTTTCGTGCACTGGTACGACGTGCTGGGCTGCATTCCCCTGGCCGGGTTTCGCCTGCTGCGGGCCTTGCGGATCCTGGGGCTGCTGCTGCGGCTGCAGAAACTGAACCTCATCGACATGCGCGGCTGGTGGATCTATCACTTCCTTTACAAGTATTACGACATCCTGCTGGAGGAGCTGTCGGATCGGATCGCCGTGCGCCTGCTCGGCAACGTGCAGCAGCAGATTCAAAAAGACAATTCCTTGTCCCAGCGAATGATCGAGCAGGTGATCATGCCACGCCGAGAGGAGTTGATCCGCGAGATCGCCCAGCGCATCGAAACCATGGTGGATGGCGCCTACCGGAACCGTCGAGGCGACCTGATGCGCTATATCAGCGCGTTGATCGGCCGCGCGCTGGAAGACAGCCCGGAAATCCAGCGGCTGAGGCGCCTGCCGATGGGGGAACAGCTGAGCCGTGTCTTGGACGACACGCTGAGCGATATCGTCTGTCGACTGGTCAACGAAGCGATGATGGGTATGCGCTCTCCGGAATTCAGCAACCTGGTCGAGGGTGTCACCTCGAACGCCATGGACACGCTTCTCGAGGTGGACGAGCGCAGCAGCCGAATCACCGAGCAGGCACTGGTGGACATACTGGAAATCCTCAAGACGGAAATCAGTCGTCAGCAGTGGAAGGAAAAGTACGCCTGAAGAGGCTCGATTACAAAAGAGACGAGCAGGCCCGAAGGCCTGCTCGTCTAGTGGGATGACCGCGCGCTAATGCTTAGCTGGCCGCGTCCTGAACCGCTTCTCCGCCTCGCTCGATATCTTCGCCGGCGCCGCGGAAGGTATTGCAGCCGCTCAGCAGTGAGACGGTGAACAGCGACAGAAACACGAGTGACAGTATCTTTTTCATGAACGTTTCCTCTTTCCTTGGATCAAGCGTTTTGAATCGGCAGCGATACGACAGTCGCGTTACCGGTAATTCAATGATTTACCATGATTTCCTCATTTACCTCAACAACAAGCGTAAAACGATAGCCAGAATCACCGCAAGGGTCAGCCATTTCACCCACAGCGCGCCTTGCGCACTCAGATTGACTCGCACTGCAATCCAGGCACCGGACACGCTGCCTAGCGCCAGCAGTAGCCCGTACCCCCAGCGAACCTGATCGTGATACACGAATAATCCCAGCGCCGGCAGCGTATAGATCAGGATGATGAGTACCTTGAACACGTTGATCTGCGCCAGATCGATCTTGAGCATGCGGTAAAGCACGACAATAAACAGCACCCCCACGCCGACCTGAATGAAGCCGCCGTAGACGCCGATGGCGAACATGGCCAGGTATATCGCCGGCGTCAGCCGCTCCCGGGTCAGCGGCCGGGTATCGAGCTTCGGCTGGGGCAGCAGCATCACGGCGGCGCTGGCTACCATCACGCCGATCAGCACCGCCTCGAACAGCGCATCCGACACTTTCAGAGCAAGCCAGACACCCAGCAGCGAGCCAATCACCGCAGGCACGCTCAGCCGCAAACTCAGGGCGAGATGCCGCGCTCCGGCCCGCCAGAAATTGACCACCGCGGAAACGCTTTGCAGGGTGATGGCGATCCGATTGGTGCCGTTGGCGACCTGAGGCGGCAACCCCAGAAACATCAGCAGCGGCAGGGTCAGCATCGAACCGCCGGCGGAAAGCACGTTGATAAAACCCGCCAGCAGCCCCACAAACACCAGTACCACGGCTTCGAACCAGGGCTGTTGAAGCAACCCTCCCAGCGACCCAGAAACAACCTCGAACGATGACATGCAAAGTTTTCCAAGCGTTGGCGAATCCAGCATGATCGAGGTAACGCTCTGGCGCTACAAGCTTTTGACTCAAGGAACTCGACAATGAACGACCTGCCTCTGGATCCGCGTCTAGTGGAAGATACTCTGCCGGTCATCGACCTGCCGCTTTCACAGGTGCGTCTGATGAACGATCGTCGCTTCCCCTGGCTGGTACTGGTGCCGCTTCGTCGTGATATCAGCGAAGTATTCGAGCTGAGCCGGGAAGATCAGACCCAGCTCTGGCGAGAGGCAACGCTGCTGGGCCAAGCCATGAAAGACACCCTGGAAGGCGACAAGCTCAACCTGGCGACCTTGGGCAACCAGGTCACGCAGCTACATCTGCATGTGGTGATACGCAAACGCGACGACGACGCCTGGCCAGGGCCGGTGTGGGGCCACGGCGAGGCGGTGGCTTATACGCTGGAGGAGCAGGCGGACATGCGGGCCCGCATTCTGGCGCAGATCGACGCCATCGATTTCTCGGGGTAGCCCCTCAGGGGCCGAGCCCCAGCCGTGAACTCAACTCCACCAGCAGTGGGTCCAGCGCGTAGGGCGCCAAGGGCCCACTTCCACTCCAGCCGCGAACGCCGATCCGGGAACCACCTTCGGCGTCCTCGATATCCCAGCGCAGACGATAGCCGGCACCTTCGGCCAACTGCGCATCGATGCGTCCTAGCTTCGGATCCGCCAGATCGATCACATAGCCTTGCTCCACCAGCATCACCAGGGTCGGCTTGAATACCGCCGCGGGCGCCACCGCCAGGGTAACGATTCGCGGTTCCGCCGGCTGCCGAGATGTGGCGCAAGCCGTCAGCATCAGCGTCAGACCGACGATACCCAGCCAATGCGTTATGGAGCTGAATCCTAACGCCTTAAAGCCCTTCATCAAGAACGTCACGGTCGCACCTCTCGAACAGGGGATGCCTCGATGGTCTGACGCAGTTCGCGGCAGAAATCCTCACTGGCGCCGGCGTGGCTGGTGCGTACCCAGCCGTCCGCCTCGATGATGCGAATATTGCGGGAAAGCCTGGCCGTGTCGTTATCGATCAGCAGCGTCAAACGCTCCTCCCGCAGCGGATCCGCGGCGTATCCCCCGAAGCCGGCGCCACTCCCCAGGCCAATGCCAACACCCCCACCTCCGGAGCCGGCCCAGCCAAAGACGCCGCCCCCACCCCAGCCGTTGCGACCGGCGCTGGAATAGCCCACCAGCACCCGCTGACGCTGAGCATTGATCAAGCCCAGGGACAGATCCGTATCGATGATACGAAACTCCTGAGCCTCGAGCGCGACAATAGCCCGACGGGAATACGCCAGGGTGTCTTCTTCGGTGATCGGCCAGGTACAGGCGGGAGCGAGAGGCGCGCCGTTTCGCGGCAGCGACGAGGAATCGGTAACACAGCCGATCAGGCTCAGCCCCAGCAAGCATAGGAACCACATACGGCGCATGGCGCTTCTCCGATAACGGCGTCATCCCGGTTCGTCGCCATTGGCGCGGCCGGTAGCGAGACGCCTGATGAAATGATGAGAGAGCTCCCACCCGAAAAACGGCTACTCCCAGCATAGGCATAATCCAGCGATAGGTCTTCCTGGTTCGATCATATCGGCGTACTGACATTTCTCGCGTTCGTGACATCGCAGCAGGCCTGCCGGGTTTTCTGATAAGCGGTATCACGCAAAAAAGGCTCCCCGGCCCCGCCTTTCGCTTTCCTAGACCCAAGCGCAATGGGTAAGCTCTTTCGATGACAATACGCGCTTTGCCTCACACACCGTTTTTTACAGCGGCTGCTCTTTGCCACAACCATAACCACAAGAGATTATCGATGAAGATTCTGATTGCGCCGGATAGCTACAAGGACGCTCTCCCCGCCAGCGCCGCCGCCAAGGCCATGGCGGAAGGGGTCAGACGCGCCTGCCCGAAGGCGGACGTGGTTTGCTGTCCCATGGGTGATGGCGGGGAAGGCACCCTGGAGGCGATGCTGGCTTCCACCGGGGCGGAGGCGCGCACGGCCAAGGTACAGGACGCGCTGGGACGTCCCATCGACGCCACCTGGGGCTGGCACGCCCAGTCTCGCACCGCCTTCGTCGAGCTGGCGGAAGCCAGCGGCTTGCAGCAGATTTCCCGGGAGGAACGCACCGCCCTGCACAGCACCACCTTCGGCGTCGGTGAACTGATTCGCGAAGCCCTGGATGCCGGAGCGACCCACCTGCTGCTGACCCTGGGCGGCAGCGCCACCAACGACGGCGGCGCCGGCATGCTCAAGGCACTGGGCGCGAAACTGCTGGACGATAAGGGCGAGGCGCTGCCCGCCGGCGGCGCCGCCCTGGAAAACCTGGCTACCCTGGACCTGTCCACCCTAGACCCGCGGCTCGAGAAACTCACCGTCGAGACCGCCGTGGACGTGGACAATCCGCTGCTCGGCGAGCGCGGCGCCAGCGCCGTGTTCGGTCCCCAGAAGGGCGCCACGCCGGAAGACGTTCAGCGTCTCGACAAGGCGCTTGCGCATTTCGCCGACCTGGCCGCCCGGTCATTGGGCGAGGATCATCGGGGCCTGGCCGGCGCCGGTGCCGCCGGGGGCATGGGGTTCGCCGCTCGAGCGTTTCTCGGCGCCGAGCTGCGCCCGGGTATCGAACTGGTCATCGAACAGGTCGGCTTCGACGCCCTGCTCGACGGCGCGGACCTGGTGATCACCGGCGAGGGTCAACTGGACGGCCAGAGCCTTTCCGGCAAGACCCCGGTGGGTATCGCCCGGGCCGCCAAGGCAAAGAACGTGCCGGTGGTGGTATTGGCTGGGCGCTTGGGAGACGGCTGGAAAGCCGCCTATGAAGAAGGCATCACCGCCGCTTTCGCCCTGGCGGATGGCCCCATGGATCTCGACGAAGCGCTCTCCCGTTCCGGTGAGCTGATGGCGGATCGCTGCGAAAACATCCTGCGGCTTTTTTTACAAATCCGCTGAGGGCTCTTTACGAACCCGCCGAGGGCTCCTTAGCAAGCCCGCCAAGGGCTTTTCGCCAGCGCGCCTAGGCTTTCTTCAGTGCATTAACTCGATACCGAACCGCCCAACGCTCGAATCAGCAAGTTTCGACTAATTGTTAATGGGTGACCGGAAACTTCATTGAACTAGACTGCATAAGCACGCTTGGAGCTTAGGCTGCAGATGGAGGCGTAAGCTGGAAAGACAGCCAATACCCGAGAGATGAAATTCAGCCACTAATATCTAAAACGATTTAGACCGGCGGCGATCGTGACATTCAAGGACGTTCGGGATCCAAAAATGGAGATTAATCGTGCAAGATTTCAATATCACATGGATTGATATCACTGTCGTCGTCATCTATCTGATTGCCAGTCGCGCCATCCCGCTATGGCTCAACCGGGGCAAGAAATCGGATACGGGCGGTTTCTTTCTGGGCGGTCGCAACTTCGTCTGGCCGATGATCGGTTTTTCGCTGTTTGCGACCAACATGTCCGGCTCCTCCTTCGTGGGCATGGCGGGCGCAGGCTACAGCTCGGGGATCGCGGTCTACAGCTATGAGTGGATTGCCGCGGTGGCGCTGGTCGTCTTCATCTTCATGCTCTTGCCGTTTTATCTGCGCTCCGGTGTGTTCACCATGCCGGAATTTCTCGAACGCCGCTTCGATTCCCGCTCGCGCTACATATTCGCCGGCATGCTGATCTTTCTGAGTATCTTTCTCGACTGCGCGGGTGCGCTCTACGCCGGGGGGCTGGTGATCCAGACGCTTTTCCCGAGCATCGATCTCTGGGTCGGCGTGCTTATCCTGACGATACTTGCCGGCATCATGTCATTCTTCGGCGGGCTCGGCGCGGTGGTGATCAGCGACACCATCCAGGCCTGTGTGCTGCTGCTCGGCGCGGCCCTGGTGCTCGCTGCCGGGCTCTATGCGATCCCCTCCTGGGACGCCATGGTCCAGGCCGCCCCGGAAAACGGCATGAGCATCATACGGCCCATCGACGATCCCAGCCTGCCCTGGCCCGGTCTGTTCGGGGTGCTGATCATCGGCATCTATTTCTGGGCCAACAACCAGCTGATCGTGCAGCGCACCCTGGGCGCCAAGACCCTGGATCACGGCCGCTGGGGTTCGATCTTCGCCGGTTTCCTGAAACTCACCTCGCTGTTTCTCATGATCCTGCCAGGGCTGATGGCGCTGACGCTGTATCCGGATCTGAAGACGCCGGATCTGGCCTTTCCGACCATCGCCTTCGATCTGCTGCCCATCGTGCTGCGCGGCATCGTGCTGGCGGCGCTGATTGCCGCGATCACTTCCACCGTCGATTCGATTCTCAACTCGGTGTCGACCATGGTGACCATGGACTTTGTCAAACCATTGCGGCCGCACACCAGCGACGCTGCCCTGGTGCGCATCGGTCAGATGACCACCGTGGCCGTCATGCTGATCGTCGTGCTCTGGGCGCCGCAGATCATCCACTTCCAGTCCCTGTGGAGCTATTTCCAGTCGATCCTGGCCTACGTGACGCCGCCGGTGGTCGCGATCTTCTTCGTCGGTATTCTCTGGCGCGGCGCCACCCCCGCCGGCGCATTCGCCGCGTTCGTGGGTGGCCTGGGGATCGGCATCCTGGGATTTTTCACCATCCAGGTAGGCGGTCTGGTGGACTTTCATTTTCTCTATTCTGCCAGCGTGCTGCTCTTCATCGGTCTGGCGCTGATCATCGGCGTCAGCCTGGTGACTCAGCACAAGCCCGGCGAGGAAGTCGATGAGCTGATCTGGACAACGCGGATCTTGAAAGACGAGTCCAAGGATCTGGCAGCCAAACCGGCCTGGCAGAACTATCGCTACCAGTCGCTGGTGCTGATGGTCGTCACCGCGATCATCGTCATCTGGTTCTGGTAACGCCGGCGTCCAAGGAGGACACCCCATGAAACCGCCAATCGATAAAAACCTGTCTGCATACCCGGATGCCATTCGACGCCGCCTGCTGCTGGGCGGCCTGGGTCTCGGCGGCATGGCCGTGCTGGGCATCTCCCCCTTGGGTACTATCGCGGCCAACGAATCCGAAGAGCTCACCTTCGCTTTCGGCCCGGACGATTCGGGAAGCCTCCAGGCGCTGATCAAGGCGTTCAATCAGCAGTACGAGGGCAGGATTCGCGTGCGCTATCAGGTGATGCCACGCTCCACGAACGACTTCTACCGCCAGCTCGTGTCGGATTTCGAGGTCGACGCCCGCCGCATCGACGTGTTCGGCGGCGACATGGTCTGGACCGCTGCCTTTGCCAGTCGCGGCTACGTCACGGATCTGACCGCCCGCTTCAACGATGTCTACTCACCTGGCGATTTCCTGAACGCGCCCCTCGATTCAGCAGGTTATCGCAATCGACTCTGGGGCGTGCCCTGGTTCACCGCCGCCGGCATGCTCTACTATCGCCGCGATCTGCTTGAATCTGCCGGGCACGACAAGCCGCCCGCGACCTGGGACGAGCTTGCGCGGATGGCAAGCGATGCCCGTGACAAGGCCGGCACGAAGTACGGTTTCGTTTTCCAGGGCGCCCAGTACGAGGGTGGCGTCGCCAGCATGCTGGAATTCTTGTGGAGCGCCGGCGGACGTGTGCTCACCGGCAATCTGTCGACCGCCGCGGCCTTCGGCATGGACGTGAGCTCTCCCAACGTCATCATGATCAACAGCGCGGATTCGGCGCGAGGGGTGAGCATCGCAAGGGAATTGATCGAAAGCGGCGTCGTCCCCCGGGAGGTGGCGAATTTTCGTGAAGAAGACACCACCCGAGCGTTTCTGAACGGCGACGCTGTCTTCATGCGCAGCTGGCCGTTCGTCTACGGCTTGATCGACGAAGAGGGCTCGCGGCTCAGCGCCGATCAGGTCGGCATCGCCCCCATTCCGAGGGTCAACCCGGAGCGTAATTCCTATAGCTGTCTGGGGGGCTGGAATCTGATGATCAATGCTCGATCGTCGAAGCAGGACGCGGCCTGGGAATTCATCCGCTTCGCTGCCTCTGCCGAGCGCCAGAAACAGCGCGCCCGCGACGGCGGGTTTCTGCCCACGCTCGAGGTCCTGTACGACGATGAGCAGCTGCTCGAGCAGGTGCCGGTCATGACGCTTGGCCGCCGCGCGATCGACGATGCCCGGCTGCGCCCGGTCACACCGTATTACGCGGCCATGTCCCAGCGCCTGGCGATTGGGTTCAATCGCGTGCTGCGCGGCGAACTGACCGGCCAGCAGGCCGTGCGTCAGCTGCAGCGCGAGCTGCAGCTGATTCTCGACAGGCGGGGATGACGCTCTCTAGCGCGATAATGCCCAGCGGTCGGGATCAGATCATCGACAACGTGTCGGAG
Source organism: Pistricoccus aurantiacus (assembly GCF_007954585.1). Classification (GTDB taxonomy): domain Bacteria; phylum Pseudomonadota; class Gammaproteobacteria; order Pseudomonadales; family Halomonadaceae; genus Pistricoccus; species Pistricoccus aurantiacus. The sequence continues at coordinate 1,522,372 of NZ_CP042382.1, read as the reverse complement.
ACAAACAATGAAAATGTATCCCACGAAGATCATGGTGGCGGTCGACGGATCGGCCGCCTCGGACCGTGCCATCACTCAGGCGGTCGAACTCTGTGACGCCACGAGATCGGAGCTGCATCTGCTTCTGGTCGGCCTCATTTCGCCCTGGACGCACCCGGACACGCTTTCGGAGAGGCAGTACGGCCGATTGAAACAGGAAAACCAGAGACGGCTGGATCAAGAGGTCGAAAAGGCCAGAGCCGGCGGCGCCAAGGCGGTAGTGGCGCACCTGCGGATGGGGCGCGTGGACACCGAAGTCGTGCGTCTGGCGGAAGAAATCGGGGTGGGGCTGCTCGTGGTGGGTAACCGCGGACGGGAATCTCTCGCGCGGGTTCTGCTGGGTCACGACTCGGAGAGCATCGTTCGCCATGCGCCATGTTCGGTCATGGTCGTGCGCTGAGTCCGGTAGCTCGCGGCGTCGCAATGTCATGAGTATTACCTATGATAGCGATGGCGAGGATTGACTTTAGTCTCGATACGTAAACTTATAGGCTTGTTGATATCAACTTGTTACCAAGGCTCAGGAGAATTTCGATGGCACATCAGGACAGCGATATCAATACGATCGGCCTGCAAACTTCCAGCGCCAATCAGCTAGCGGAAAAGCTCAACACGCTGCTGGCCAACTACCAGATCTTTTACATGAACGTGCGGGGCTATCACTGGAACGTGAAAGGCCCGCAGTTCTTCGAGCTGCACGCCAAATTCGAAGAATTCTATACGGACCTGTTGACCAAGATCGATGAAGTCGCGGAGCGCATCTTGACGCTGGGTCATCAGCCCCTGCACGCCTACAGCGACTATGGTCGGATTTCCACGATCGAGGAAGACAAGAATGTGGCCGGTGGCGAGGACTGCGTGCGCAGCGTCGTCAAAGGCTATCAGGTGCTGATCGAGCTGCAGCGGGAAATTCTGTCCCTGGCGTCCGACGCAGACGACGAAGGCACCGCCTCGCAAGCCAGCGACTATATTCGCGAGCAGGAAAAGACCCTGTGGATGCTCAACGCCTACCTAGGCTAGGCGTGATGACCTAGGCTTGAGCGAAGGAGTGAGGTCATACCCCCTTGATAGATTTTCAAGCATCCCAATGTTGTCATGAGTCGCGACGGCAAGACGCCGCGACTCACCATGTGCCGCAAGGAGGTTGCCATGACTCAGCAGTTGAATGGAAAACGTGTTGCTATTCTCGCCACCGACGGTTTCGAGGAATCCGAGCTGTCGGTTCCCAAGGCCAAGCTGGAAAGCGCCGGTGCCACGGTGCACGTGATCGCCCCGGATGCCAAGGGTATTCGCGCTTGGGCCAGCACGGACTGGGGTGATACCTACGACGTCGACAAGGCCCTGAGCGAAGCGAACGTCGCCGACTATCACGCTCTGATGCTCCCCGGCGGCCTGTTCAATCCGGATACTCTGCGCCAGAATGATGATGCCCTGCGCTTTACCAGACATTTCTTCGAAGCGGGCAAGCCCGTCGGCGCCATCTGTCACGGCCCTTGGATTTTGATCAATGCCGGGGTGGTCGAAGGTCGTTCCATGACCTCATATCCTTCCATTTCCCAAGACCTGAAGAATGCCGGCGCCCACTGGTCCGATCAGGAAGTGGTCGTGGACAACGGCCTGGTCACCAGCCGCAAGCCGGACGACCTGGATGCGTTCTGCAGCAAACTGATCGAGGAAATCGGCGAGGGTCGCCATAGCGATCAGCACGCCTGATTGCCGACTCGAACGACCGACAGCGTGCCCGGCGGGAATTTCCCGACCGGGCATTTTTTATGCCAGACTGTTTCAAGTCGAACCGTTTTTTACATGAGCCGCCAACTCGCCTCATCTTGCCAATCACGAGAACCGCCTATGGTATCGCGCCGCACGCCAGGAAGAGCGTTACGCAAGCTGCTACACGTTGCCACCAAGCCGATGAAAGCCGACCACGGTCGGGGAGGCGTGGTGGTGCAAGCCTATCGGGGCTACGGCTCGGCGCAAGAGATCTACGTACTGGGCCGGGTCTTTCGCCAGCCGGGGTTCGGCCAGTCCCTGGCGGAAGGCTCGCTGCTCCGGGACCTGGTCGACCTGCTGCGACGGACCCTGCGCTGGGGCGTGGGCAACGCCCAGGTGACGCTCAAGCTCAACGACAGCAAGCTCACCGTTTCCACCGGCAAGGACGGCTACTTCGATATTCACATGAAGCTGGATACACCGCTGGATAACGAAAAAAGCTGGCATCGGGCCACACTCGAAGTCGCGATCGAGCACGCCAAGCGCCAGCCGGACACCATCGAGACCCAGGCGGAAATCTACGTGCCTCCGGCCAGCGCCGACCTGGTGGTCATCAGCGATATCGACGACACGGTGATGTATACCGGGGTCGCCAACAAATTCAAGATGATCTACCGGCTGTTCTTCGAAACCGCGGAACGCCGCACCGCCTTTCCCGGTGTCGCGACCTTTTACCAGGCACTCTTCGAAGGGCCGGACGGCAACCGCGATCGCCCGATGCTCTACGTCTCCCGGGGTCCCTGGGGTATCTACGAAGTGCTCGAGGCCTTCTTTCAGCGCAACCACATCCCGGTGGGGCCGATTCTTTTTCTGCGGGACTGGGGCATGACCCTGCAGAACCCCCTGCCCCGCCAGGCGGTGGACCACAAGCGCAAGCTGATCGAGCAGATGCTGGCGCTTTACGACGACCTGCCCTTCGTGCTGATCGGCGACAGCGGCCAGCACGACCCGGAGGTCTATGTCCAGATCGTCGAGCAGTACCCAGGACGTATCCGCGCGATCTATATCCGCAACATCAATCACGATGAAAGCCGCGACGCGGCCATTGCCCGGCTGGCGGACCAGGTCGCCAAGAACGACTGCGAGCTGCTGCTGGCGAAAAGCAGCCAGCAGATGGCCAGCCACGCCAGCGAACTGGGCTTGATTGCCCCGGAAAGCGTCGAGCGGGTCCGCGCTCGATCCTACAAGGAAGCCCAACGGCCGATTTGAATAAAAGGTTAGCGGAGGTTTTTCGTCAGATCGGCAGCGTTACGACAGCGTCGTTGCCGCCTCCCGGCGCCTCTTTCAACACGGCCTGGCCTTGGTGTCGCCTGGCGAAGGATCGTCAATCAGCCTCTTTTTATCAAATCTTGCGCGCCAGCACCCGCAGGCGCGACTCGCACATATCGAGATCCAGGTAGGTGCCCTGCAGATGGCGGCGACCGCTTTCGGGATCGAAGGCGTGGCGGCCGTGCAGCACCCGGCGGTTGTCGAAGGCGACCATCTGGCCCGGCGACAGCGCCAGCTCGAACCGACGTTCCGGCGCCTGCACCAGTCGCCAGAACGTCCGGTAGGCACGGTACCAACCATCCATTTCCTCGAGGGGCAGGCGTAAGCTATCGCGTATCCAGTTGTTGAGCCGTACTTCGAGGACATTACCCACGTCATCGAGGCTCAGAATGGGCGCGCGCCAGAGGATATCCTGTTCCTCGTCCTGGAAGCGAAAGTCGATGGGCGTCTCGCTGAGGAGGCGAAACGCCTCTGGCGCGGTTTGGCGCAGCACCTCGGCGGCGGCGAAGCCGTCGGTGAAGATCGATTCGCCGCCCAGGGCGTCGTTCTCCAGGCAGTAGAGCAGCTGGATGTCCGGCGGCTCGCGCCAGTTGGGCAGGTCGGTGTGCAGCGCCAGGCCGATCGCTGTGTAGGCGGCATTGTTGGGATTGGGCTTGGAGCGTACGTCGAAGCGGGCGCCGAAGTTGGTGGCGCGTAGCGGGCCGATATGTTCGGCGAGTCGGCGGACTTCCTCGTCCGCCAGGGGGCCATTGTCGAGCAGCACCAGGCCGTCGCGCAGCAGGGCGGTCAACCAGGCGCACTCGCCCTGCGCCCCGGCGACGAAATCCGCATGGGCAATGTGCGCGGGACGAAAATCCTCCGCCCAGGGCCGGCGCGCCGGTACGCTGTCTTCGAAGGACTGTCCTGGAATCCGCCGGTACAGCCAGCCCGCATCGAAGCGGCTGATGTGGCCATCGGCCCAGGCGAGGCCCAGGTTGCCCGCTTCCAGGTGTAGCGCGGCGATCTCGTCGGGCTCCTCCAAGGGCACATGAAGCCGCTCATGGGTCAGCGGGTGACGGCATGCCGGGCAGGGGCAGTGATCCCGCAGCCATATCAGGGGAAACTCGGCCTGGCGCCGATCCGCCCAGGTCAAGGCGATGCGGTGGTCGCCGGCGGTGGCATCGACCAGTCCCGGCGCCTCGTCATGTCGGGTGAAGTCGCCCATGTCCAGTGAGGGGCGCGGCGTCTCGAGGGTAGGGGGAATGGTCATGGTCGCCTCCGCGATAAATGATGGATGACGCCAACAGGGTGAGGGTTAGCTGAACCAGTGACAAACGATTAATCTGACGGCTATGACCCCATTCAGCTTATAGCGAGCTTTGGCATGTTCTCCTTGCCCCCACTCCTATGGATGCAGGCCTTTGAGTCCGCGGCCCGCACCCTGAGTTTTACCGCGGCGGGTCTCGAGCTGGGTGTATCCCAGGCGGCAATCAGCCAGCGTATTCGTCTGCTCGAGGATCGCCTGGGGCAGAAGCTGTTCGTACGCCATCCGCGCAGCCTCAGCCTGACCCCGGCGGGACAGGCCTGGTTGCCGAGCCTGCAGGAGGCCTTCGCGCGCCTCGACGAGGGTACCCGGGAAGTCTTCGGTGGCGTGACGGAGGCGCTGGTAACCCTGCGGGCCACCCCGATGATTCAGCAGAACTGGCTGGCGCTGCGGCTGCCGGGGTTTCAACACGCTTATCCGGCCATTTCCCTGCGGCTGATCAGTGCCATCTGGCCCGGCGATTTCGGCCCCGAAGGGGCGGATCTGGAGATTCGCTATGGTCACGGCGACTGGGACGGGGTGGAAGCGGTATCCCTGGGCGAGGAAACCATGCTGCCGGTTTGCGCCCCGGCCCTGGCGGAGACGATCCACAAACCCGAGGACATGGCCGGGCAGACACTACTGCACGCGCCGGGGTTCGCCGTGGGTTGGCCGACCTGGTGGGAGCGGATCGGTTTGCCGGGTTTCGAGTCGTGTTGCGCGGCGCTGAGCTGCGATAGCCAGATGATGACGCTGGCGCTGGCCGCCCGCAATGGCGGCATCGCGCTCAGTCATCATCGTCTGCTCGAACAGCGTGACGACCTGGTAGCGCCGCTGGATCTGGCGGTGGCAAGCGACGAGAGCTTCTGGCTGGTACGCCCCAAGCGGGGGCAACCGCATCAGGAGGCAAGCCGGTTATGGGATTGGCTGGTTGAGCATTGCTGACAGGCCAACATGAAAGCTGAGTTGTTCGCGGATTCACCGTTTCGTCCCGTTTCAGTCAATGCCTACGGATAAGCCACTTCATCATATCAGTGAAACCAGCAGCAAGGCTCATGGCCGCCGTGGATGATGGTGGGATAAAATATTGTTTTTAAAGTCTTTATTACTTTTAGCCATTCATTGAATAGGGGGAACAGGACGTATCGATCCATCAAAGCGATTCTGAAAACCCACCTAAAGTGAAAAAAAATACTATTTTTTCATTGAAATATAATTCTTACCTGCTAAATTCATTTTAGCGGATAGAATTTTGAATCCCTTCATGACTATCCGTCATTGCCAACAACAAACACAAAGATTCGTATCGAGGACAATGACCATGCATCACGCCGACACCCTGTCGATAACCGCCAACCACGTCTATGCCGACGATTCCATCGCGGCATCGCGTAACGCCTCCGACTATTTCGCCAACTCTTCACGGGTCACCTAGTCACTCGTCGCCCAATCGACGAGAACCGCTGAGGAACGGGCGCTTTTAACGTCATGCAAGCGTCAGGTTTCCCCAGTGCGGTAAGCCACTCGGCGACAACACGATAAAGGTTTAGGCAACACGCTTCCTTATGGACGTGCCGAGCGCTTTGCCCATGCCTGACATTCTGTTGCCGTTGGCTGATGACCTATGAAATCAGGTGCCTTTATCGGAGGAAAACTTCATGAAAAAAACGTTAGGGCATAGCGCCGGACGCTATCGTCGCGATGGTCTCACTACCCGGTTATTTGGTGAATACGATCACACCCTGTTCTGGCCGGTACTCACGATCTACGCCTCGATCATGGCCTGCGCCTTGTTGCTTCCCGAGGCCACCGGAGCGACGCTGTCAGGCATTCGAGACTTTTTGATCTTCAATTTCGGTTGGGCCTTTCTGCTGGGTGTGGGCGGGACACTGCTTTTCTGCCTGTATCTCGTCATCAGCCCCTTCGGAGACTTGAAACTGGGCGCCGACGATGAGGTGCCGGAATTCTCCTATGGTGCCTGGATATCGATGCTGTTCAGCTGCGGTTTCGGCATCGGATTCGTCTTCTTCAGCGTCGCCGAGCCGCTGACCCATCTGTACGAATCTTCCCACGTCATCGACATGGGGGCCACCGGCGAAGCCGCCGGGGTGGCCAAGGCGGTCCAGCTCACCCTGCTCGACTGGGGCATGCACGGCTGGGCGGTGTTTGCCATCGCCGCCTGGGCCATCGCCTTTCCCGCCTACCGGCTGGGTCTTCCGCTTACCGTGGCAACCGGCTTGTACGGCATCCTCGGCGAGCGCTGCAACAGCAGCATCTGGGGCCGTGTGGCCAACGGCCTGGGCATCATCGGCACCATCGGCGGCAACGCCACCATGATCGGCCTTGGTGTGTCGTCCATCAGCTATGGCCTCAATCAGCTGTTCGGGCTCGAGCTTGGCGCCCTGGGCCAGGCCTTGGTCATGATGGTGGTAATCGTCGCCTACGTGATCTCCGCCGCCACCGGGGTGGAGCGCGGCATCAAGTTCTTAAGTCAGGCCAACATGGTCATGGCCGGTGTCATCCTCTTCGCGCTGCTCTTCTTTGGACACGCGCCAGCGCAGTACCTACTGAACCTTGCCACCCAGCAGATCGGCGACTACTTCGGCCAGGTCTTTGCACTGCAGTTCTGGAGTGACGCAGGCAACTTCGAGCAGCGGGAATGGCTCGGCTGGTGGGTGGTTTTCTACTGGCTGTGGTACATCTCCTACATCCCCTTCTGCGGCGGTTTCATCGCGCGCATCTCCAGGGGCCGGACCCTGCGGGAATTCATCGTCGGCGTCATCCTGGTGCCCATGCTGCTCGCCATTGGCTGGTTCAGCATCTGGGGCGGATCCGCCGGTTATGTCGAGGTCAACGGCATCGCCCCCCTGTGGGAAAGCGTTCAGCAAAAGCCGGAATCCGGCATTTACATGCTCCTCGACAGCATGGACGGCGGCTGGTGGCTTAGCCTGATCGTTCTCTTCAATATCGTCGTCTTCGCGGTCACCACCTCGGATTCTGCCTCCTTTTTTGCCGCCATGCAGGTCTCCAACGGCGTGGAAAACCCCAAGGTTTCCATGCGCCTTCTCTGGGGCGTGGTGATCGGGTTTACCGGCATCGTGTTTCAGCTTGCGGGCGGATTCGATGCGATAAGAAGCCTGGCGATTGTGGTGGGGACCCCGTTCTTCTTCGTGGGAATCGCTTACATGGTCTCGGTTTATCGGATGCTCAAATCCGCAAAAAGTGGGGGCATGAGAAATGATGCGATCGGGCTTTTTGCCAGAGGACTTGCCTCTCATATAAAGCCGGTCAATCCCTCCTATGTAAAACCGGTAGACGCACCCGATAAACCCCAGAAATAGATATTGATTGGCCTGGTTAATCAGCAAAAGTCAGTTAAATCATTCAGCAATGAACAAGGGAGATGAACCCCATGGCTACACCTCAGCCGTATTACCCGCACTATGATCCACTGCGTGACACTTCTCCCGGAACGGGAATGGATTACGCACCGACCTACTGGCGCTATCATGCCGGTGAACCGCCGGAAAACGACGGCCCGGTAAACGCCAATATGGAAGCGGATGTCGTGCTGATCGGCGCGGGGTTCACCGGCCTTGCCACCGCGCTATTTCTTGCCCGCGAATACGGCATCAAGGCCACCGTCCTGGAAGCCAACCAGATCGGCTGGGGCTGTACCAGTCGCAACGGCGGCCAAGGCCACCTGGCCTGGGGGCGCCTTAGCCGTAGTCAGTGGGTGAAGAAGTGGGGCGCCGATACCGCCCGCCGCCTGCACGCCAACAGCCTGGAAGGCTTCGAGGTCTTCAAGGCCATGGCCGAAGACCCGGCAATCGACTGTGATCCGCAGCACCAGGGCAATCTGCTTATCGCCCATAGCAAGCAGGCGTTCGAAGGGCTGAAGAGCGAGTCCGATCTGTGTAACAGCGTGCTGGATTACAAGACCCGCCTGCTAGATCGCAACACGGTTCTCGATGAATACATCGGCGATCAGGAGTGTCACGGCGCCCTGCTCGAGCCGGTGGGTATCCCCGTGCAGCCGCTGAAACTGGCCTATGGCTATGCCCGGGTGGCGCGCAAGCTAGGTGCCAAGATACACACCGCCAGCCCGGTTCAGAGCTGGACGACCGAAGGCGGCGTGCATTATCTGCGCACCCCGGGAGGGGTCGTCCGCACGCGTACCGTGGGTATCGCCACCGCCGGCTATACCAGCCCGAACCTGCACAAGCTCACCGCCTACCGAAACATGCCGATCATGGCCAATTCGGTGTGGACGCGCACCCTGACGGACGACGAGATCGAGGCCTGCGGCTTCCGCTCGACGATGATCGTCACTGATACCCGCAAGCTGCGTCACTATTACCGCTATCTGCCCGAGAAACGCCTGCAGATCGGTACCCGCAGCGCCATCAGCGGGGCGGACGCCCAGAACCCCAAGCACCTACGCACCGTGCAAGAAGCCATCGCGCGCAAGTTTCCCGCCCTTGAAGGCATTGAAACGCCCTGGTTCTCTCACGGCTGGATGGATATTTCCCACGACATGATGCCTCGCATCGTGCAGCCGGACTCGAAGCAGCAGGTGTTCTATGCCCAAGGTTACAGCGGAAATGGCGTGTCGTTCTCGGCCTATGCCTCGAAAAAGCTGGCGGCCTTGATCGCCGGTGGGACCATTGCCGAGTCCGATCTTCCCATCTTCAGCTCGCCGTTGCCCAGCCATCCGTTGAGACCGATTCGCCGGCTGGGGCAGCGGGCGCTGTACAAGTATTTCCAGCTGTTGGATAGCGTGCGCTGAGGGTTTCCCATACGTGGAAGGTGACAAATGTTAAACATTAATGTGAGGAAAAAAGCAATGAATGGAATGACCCATGACGACATGCAGGCGCTGTTCGATGCGTTCAACCGCCATGATATCGACGCGGTGATGGCTTACTTCCACGATGACATCGTGTTCGAGACCGTCTCCGGCCCCGAGACGTACGGTACTCGCATCGAGGGAAAACAAGCTGTCAGCGAGCAGTTCGAGAACACCTGGGGCACGATGCCCGATGTCCAATGGCTGAACGGCAAGCATTACGTCGCGGAGGATCGTATCGTCTCGGAATCGACCTTCGTTGCGACCCGACCCGACGGCAAGCGTGTTCATGCGGACGGTGTGGATCTATTCACGTTCCGCGATGGCAAGATCGTGGGCAAACAGGCATTCCGCAAGCAGCGTCCGCCCTTTGACCCCGCCTAGCGCGACTATCAATCCGGCGATCAAATAGGCCATCCTGTTTTATTTGATCGCCGTCACAGAGGGATGAGAATGACCCGCGTCTGAGATTTTTCAGGCTTGCCACGCAATGTCAGAATGCCGCAAGAATGAAAAAACAAATAAGTTTTTCATGGCGGGTGTTCCTTGTTAAGCTTCCAAGCAACAGCTTGAAAACCAGGCCCGCACCATGTTGGATGAAAAAATCGAAAACGATCAAGACCTTACGCTCGACGATCTACACATCGGTCGTCAGATCCGCGACTTGCGAAAGGCGCAGCGAATTACGTTGGCAACGTTAGCCAAGAAGATCAACAAGTCCGTGGGCTATCTCAGCCAGGTGGAACGCGGGGTCTCGTCGTTACCCATCGGTGTTCTGCAATCGATCAGCAAGGTCTTGGGCGTACGGACCAGCTGGTTCTTTCATCCCGATGAGACGGCCACGAATGAGGAAAGCCAATACATCGTACGCGCCAATCATCGTCGTACCATGGCGTTTTCCGGTATCGGCGCACAGGAGGAACTGCTGTCGCCGAGGCTCAGCGGTCAGCTGTTGCTTATCATGACCCGCCTGGAGCCCGGTGGCAGCGGTGGCGAAACCCCCAGGCAACGTAAAGGCGAGGAAGCCGGTTACATCGAAGCCGGTACGCTGGAACTCACCATTGGAGACCAGACCTTTCTGCTCGAGGCCGGCGACAGCTTCTCCCTGACCGGCGACGAGCCGCACTGGATTCGCAACCCGGGCGAGACCGAAACACGCATCGTCTGGGTGATGAGCGGCGGGGAGTATTGATTTTTCGTGAAATCAGTCGGCTTGGCAACCACGCATCATGGCGTTTGTTTCGCCAGCTCTTCATGCAATTTTTTCGCCAGCCGTCGCCAGCATGCCAGATTTTCCTTTTTGGAGTTTCCTGCACTCAGGGTTGCCTGAAACAAGGGTTTTGCCAAGGCGAAAAGCGCCGGAGTGACGTCGGCCTTCCATGGCCCACGTCTAAGCCAGGAAAGCCAGGCCCGAGCCAGCCAAGGGCGCACCAGGGCCAGTTCCCCGCCGCCCATGGCAAACCATTCGATCTTTGCCATGTCCTGGCTATCGATGACCGGCGCCGGGCCTTCTTGCAACAGCGCCGCGGCGATATCCGGCTCCAAGCGCGCCAGCTCATGACCCAGCAGGCTCGGCAGCAACTGCTGAAAGTCGCCTGCCATGCTCTCGACTATTGCCTGACTGGCTGGGGTCAACGGCTTGCCCATCATGATCGAGTGTTCGCCGCTGGCGGCTTCCCGGGTCAGACCGATTCGAAGACTGACGAACCCTAACCGCCGCCAGAAGGCGAGCAGCCCCTTATCCGCGCCGAAACTCACCCCCAGGCGCTCGATACCTTGATCAAGCGCCTGCGTTCCCGCTTCCTGCATCAAGCGTTGGCCGATACCGCGCCGCCTGGCTGCCGGATGTACCGCAATACGCACTATCCGCCACCAGCTTGTCTTCGCGGCGTGTTGCCAGCCGCCGTGGGCGGCCAGGGACTGGGCCAGCAGGTGGCCACGGGGTCGGCGCTTGCCGAGCCAGATGGCGCTGGCAAGTTCCTCGGGGAAACCGCCCTCTCGCTGCAGCTGGCAGACGCCGACCAGCGTGTCTCCGAAATAGGCGGCCAGCAGGCGGATATCCGGCCCGTCGAGAAGCTGGCGCAGATCCGCCGGCGTGGTGCGATAGTGAGCCTGCACCAGCAGGCCGAACAGCTCACCAAGCGCCGGTTCCCGGGTTGCCAGAACGGCAGGATCCAGCCAGATCAGGCGCAGCTCGTGCTGGTTCAGCGCCTCGCTGACGGCTTGTCCATCCGCGGGTTCCGCGTCCAGCAGCAGGAGATCGCGAGTGGCGGCTTCCAGAGGATCGCCGGAGCCCCAGCGAATCGGCTGGTCGAGATGCAGGGCGCGCCAGTCCGGGGTCCGGCGGTCGAGCCGCTCGCGAAAACGCAGCTGGAAGCCGCGACCTGTGCCTTCGTAGCCGTGTACCGTGGTAGCGAAGGCGATACGCGGGAAAGCGTCCAGCCAGCGCCCCAGCAGCGCGGCGGGAATCGCCGCCGCCTCGTCGACGAACAGGGTCGGTGGCGCCCCATTGTCAGGTGCCTCATCGAGAGCCTCCAGTACCGCGTCCGGAGCGAGGAAGCGCACCCGCCGATTATCCTGCGTGAAACGATTATCGGTTCGTTCGCCGTCCGGCAGTAACGCCGCCAGGCGCTCGAACAGCGGTGCCACCGCGGCGGCTCGGGGTGCGGTGACCCATAGTTCCCGCTCCTTATCGAGTCTTTGAGCCGCGGCAATTCCCAGGGCGGCGGTCTTGCCGCGACCGCGATCCGCGCTCAGCACCAAGGGACGGCGCCGACGCAGCTTGACCAGCCGCTCCACCGCTCGGGCCTGATCCTGGCTCAGGCAGTTCGACCCCTGCGGCGGGCTTGCGTCTGTCCCCTCGGTGGGTTCCCGAAAAACAGGAACGCCGGGCAACGCCTGCTCCGCCGGCCAGTGGCAAACCCCGGCCATATCTTGCAGCCGCCGACCCAGACGCAGGAGATAATGCGCGCTCAATTGCTCCGGCTGCCAGGGCCAGTGGGCCAGGCGGGCATAATCCGCATCCGGCGTGCAAGTCCCGTACCGCCAGCGTTCCGGGGTCAGCAGTACCAGCAGGCCGCCGGCCTTGACGGTACCGGACAGCGCGCCGAAGGCATCCGGGTCGAAGCCGGCGCCTTGGGAGACCGCATCGAAAACGATCAGCGCGTGCTCCTGCCCCAGTCGGGTGCGCGCCTTGGCGGCGGGCAAGGCCGCGATCGAAGACGGCGCTTGAACGCCTATCCACAGCGGCGCGGCCCAGGTCGTCGCTTCCCATAGCGCCAACCCGCGACTACGGCACAGAGCCTCCGAGCCGCTTAGCCATAGCAGGGCGCGATGACGCCTTGCATTCAGCTGGGCCTTCAGTGCCGCAAGCCCCGCGCTCAGGGATTGGTTTTCGATCATTGGCGACGATAGCTTTAATCAGCCTGCGACGGATGGTCGCAGAAATAATAACGGTATTGAGACTGACTCTTATTCAGGTTCATACTTGCTCTCCGTTCACATCTGCAAGGAGCTTCCATGAAACGTCTGGCATTAGCCGCCTTTCCTCTTGTCGCCATCGCCGGCCAGGCCTTGGCCCTCGAGTATCCTATCGGCGAGCCGAAGCTGGAAAACGGCATGGAGATCGCCGCGGTTTATCTACAGCCGGTGACCATGGAACCCTCCGGCGAGCTGCCCGCGGATCAGGCGGATATCCATCTGGAAGCTGACATTCACGCCTTGGAGGACAACCCCAACGGCTTTGCGCCCGGCGCCTGGATTCCTTATCTCGATATCGATTACCGCCTGACGAAAGAAGGCAGCGAGGAACCTATAACCGGGAGCTTTATGCCGATGATGGCCAACGATGGCACTCACTACGGCGCCAACGTCAAGCTCGACGGTCCGGGCAAGTACCACTTGACCTATACCGTCAAAGCGCCGCAGCTGCAGCGTCATATCGACAAGGAAACCGGCGTGCCGGAATGGTACGACACCTTCGAGGTGGACTACGACTTCGTCTACGCCGGGACCGGCAAGAAAGGCGGTTATTGATCCTTCTCAGCCCTTTATGAAGACAGTACAGATATGAAGACAGTACCGATCGGCAAGATAGCGCTGTATGGATTGCTTCTGATGATGTTCGCCGCGGTGACCCAGGCTTGGGCCGGCAGTCTGCCGGCCTACGACCTGGAGCTGCACAACGGCGAACTGAAACCCCGTGAACTCCATGTCAAGGCCGGGGAGCGTTTCAAGATCAATCTGCACAATACCGGCAACACCCCGGTGGAATTCGAAAGCCGTTCCCTGCGTCAGGAAAAGGTGATGGGTCCGGGGGTCGAATCCTTCGTGGTCATCCACCCGCTGAAGCCCGGGGAATACGACTTCTTCGACGAGTTTCATCTACCGGGCGCCCAAGGCCTCGTTATCGCCGAGTGATCCAGGAGCCGCACATGAACGAACAGGTTCTCTTCATCGTCTGGCGCGAGAGCGTCGAGGCAATCCTGGTTGTGGGCATTGCCTACGCCTGGTTGAAACAATCCGAGGCACGGGTCGGACTGCGCTATCTGTGGCTCGGCGTGCTGGGCGGACTGGTGCTCGCCGGGCTGATGGGCGTGGGACTGATGAGCGCCGGCAGCTTCCTGCAGGGTCAGGCCCAGGAGGTCTTCCAGGCCGCCATGGTGCTGATCGCCTGTGCGCTGATCCTGCAGATGGTGGTGTGGATGCGCGCTCACGGGCGCACCTTGAAAGCGGACATGCAACAGGGCCTGGCGGAATCGGTAGCGGATTCTCGCTACTGGGGCATCGCCCTGCTGGTGGCCATCGCCGTGGCCCGGGAAGGCTCCGAAACCATCGTCTTTCTCTATGGTATGGGCATGGCGCAGCTGCAGGCCGGCGGCATCACGGGTTTCGTGCTGTCGGCCGCTATTGGCTTCGGACTGGCTCTGATCACCTTCTGGGTACTTCAGCTTGGCACCCGAGTCTTTTCCTGGAAGCTATTCTTTCGCATCACGGAAATTCTGCTGCTGTTGCTTGCCGCCTCGCTTTTCGTCTCCGGCCTCGAACGGCTGATCGGACTCGGCGTATTGCCCGCTGGCCCGGACCCGCTGTGGGATACCAGCGCCTGGCTGGATGACGGCAGCGGACTCGGCGGCATTCTGGCCTCCTTCGCCGGCTACCGCGCCTGGCCGCCGTTCGCCGTGGTCGTCGGCTACGCGGTCTACTGGATCGTCGTACTGGGGCTGCTGAGCTGGCAGAATCATCGTGCCCCCTCCCGGCATACCTCTCACCGAGTGAGCGTGGAGCCGACCTGATGGGCGCCTGCCAGACCGCCACATTGAAGCATGCCCCACGCTATCCAAGGCTCGCGGCTCTGGGCCACGGACTGCAGCACCATCGCAAGGCGATTCAGATCATCCAGTGGACAGTGGTGGGATTTTACGCTGTCCTGCTGCTGGTACCGGCCTGGCTGCCCCTGCCGGGCCACCAGGCGCACATTCTTTCCAACCTGACGGTATTCGCCGCCTTCGTGTTCTGGGGGATTTGGTGGCCTTTCGTGCTGGTCAGCATGGTGCTGTTCGGGCGGCTGTGGTGCGGCGTGTTCTGCCCGGAAGGATCGCTTTCCGAAGCCGCCAGCCGGGTCGGTCTGGGGCGTCCCATTCCTCGCTGGATGCGCTGGAAGGGCTGGCCTTTCGTGGCGTTTCTCGGCACCACCCTGTACGGTCAGATGGCCAGCGTCTATCAGTATCCCACCGGGGCGCTGGTGGTACTCGGTGGCTCCACCGTGGCGGCAGTGGCGGTGGGGCTCGTCTACGGCAAGGGCAAACGAGTCTGGTGCCGGCATCTGTGCCCGGTCAACGGCGTCTTCGCCCTGCTCGCCAAGCTCGCACCGTTGCACTACCACACGGACAAGGCCGCCTGGGAAGACTTCAATCGTCGCGCCCGCCAGGGCGAGGCGGTACGTCACGCCGCGCCGGACTGCGCGCCGCTGATTCCTCTCAAGCAGCTCGACAGCACCAGCGACTGCCACATGTGCTCCCGCTGCAGCGGCTACAAGGACGCCATTCAGCTTCAGGCACGCAAGCCGGGCAGCGAGCTGATCACGCCGAGTCGGGATCGTCCCGCCAGCGCCTGGGAATTCGCCCTGCTGATCTTCGGGCTGCTGGGCATCGCCATCGGCGCCTTTCACTGGACCGCGAGCCCCTGGTTCGTCCAGCTCAAGCAATTGAGCGCCGTCTGGCTGGTCAATCACGGCTGGCTATGGCCGCTGGAAACCACCGCCCCCTGGTGGATTCTTACCAACTATCCGGCCCAGAACGACGTCTTCAACCTGCTCGACGGCGCTCTACTGATCGGCTATATCTTCGCCACCGGCCTGGTGATGGCCACGCTCTTGAGCCTGGCTCTGGCCCTGGCCAACCGGATTCTCGGCGCCTGGTCTTGGGCGCGACTGTGGCACCTCTCCTACGCACTGCTTCCCCTGGGCGGCCTGGGGGTGTTTCTCGGGCTTTCCACCATCACGGTGACGCTGCTGCGCGGCGACGGCCTGCGCATGCTATGGGTCAACGACGCTCGGGCGGCGCTGCTGATTGCCACCAGCGCCTGGTGTCTGAGCCTGGGCTGGAAGATTCTCGGTCAATATGCGATGGGGCTACGACGGCTGCTCGCCTTGGGTGGCGTGGTCCTGGCCATCGGCGTGGTGCTGCTGGCCTGGTGGCTGATGTTCTGGGGCTGGTAGCCCGTTTTTTCGCACGGCTCCGTGGTGAATTTACATCCAAAGTCTATATTGCTGCTGCCAATCGCTGGTACTACGTTAATAATGCCTTAAACGATTAAGTTTCCGATTTGGTCATCGCGTTATTGAAACTGGAAGAGTCGGCGATCATGCACTGGTCCACTCCCTGGATGACGCTGACTCGCGTATTTCCTCTCTTGATGAGGGGCGCCGTGAAAGGTTGAACGATGCGTGAGCACTCGCAATGGACGCTGCGTTTTCGCACAGGGTCGTGCTCCATCAACCCAAGGAATCATCGATGCAAGACAGTCTGACCTGGTGGCGCGGCGGCGTCATTTATCAGATCTATCCGCGTAGCTTCATGGATGCGAACGACGATGGAATCGGTGATCTGCGAGGCATCATCCATCGTCTCGATTATGTAGCAAGCCTCGGGGTGGACGGTATCTGGCTGTCGCCCTTCTTCACCTCGCCGATGCTGGATTTCGGCTACGACGTCAGCGACTATCGCGACGTCGATCCGATGTTCGGCACCCTCGAGGATTTCAAGGCGCTGTTGAGCCGGGCTCACGAGTTAGGACTCAAGATCATCATCGACCAGGTCGTGAACCACAGCTCGAATGAGCATCCCTGGTTCAAGGAAAGCCGTCAGAATCGTCACAACGACAAGACGGACTGGTATGTGTGGGCGGACCCCAAGCCCGACGGCACCCCACCCAACAACTGGCTGTCGATCTTCGGTGGACCGGCCTGGACCTTCGATTCCCGTCGTCGCCAGTATTACCTGCACAGTTTCCTGACCAGCCAGCCGGATCTCAATTTCCATAATCCCGAGGTGCGCACCGCCCAGCTCGACAACATGCGCTTCTGGCTGGAGCTCGGCGTCGATGGCTTTCGCCTGGACACGGTCAACTTCTACTTTCACGATCTCGAGCTACGCGACAATCCGCCGGTGGCGCCCCACGAGAGCAAGACCCTGGGCGCCCCGGACAGCAACCCCTACACCTGGCAGCGCCACCTGTACGATATCAGCCGACCGGAAAACATCGGCTTCCTACGAGAGCTGCGCGCGCTGATGGATGAATTCCCCGGCACCACCACGGTGGGCGAGATCGGCGACGACAATCCGCTGGAGCGCATGGCGGAATACATGGCCGGCGGCGACAAGCTGCACATGGCCTATACCTTCGATCTGCTCAACGCGCCGAACTCGGCGAGCTATATTCGCGAAGTCATCAGCCGCTTCGAACGGGTCGCCGGGGACGCCTGGCCCTGCTGGGCGCTGTCCAATCACGATGTTATGCGCAGCGCCTCCCGCTGGGGCATCGACCAGGACCCCTTTGCCTATCCCAAGGTGGCGCTGGCGATGCTGTTCTCCCTGCGCGGCAGCGTCTGTCTCTATCAGGGTGAGGAGCTGGGACTGCCGGAATCCGACGTGCCCTTCGAGCATATTCAGGATCCCTACGGCAAAGTGCTGTGGCCGGAATTCAAAGGCCGGGACGGCTCGCGTACGCCGATGCCCTGGGACGACATCGAGCACGGCGGCTTTTCCCAGGTAGGCCCCTGGTTGCCGATGGATTCGCGCCATCTGGCTCTGGCGATCAGTCGCCAGCAGCAGGATACCCATTCCGTTCTCAACACGGTACGGCGCCTGCTGCGCTTTCGCGCCGCGCATCCGGCCTTGGTGGACGGCGATATCGAACTGCTCGATGTGGACGAACGGCTACTGGGCTTTGTCCGCCAGGCTGACGGAAAGAATGGGAAAGAGCGTCTGCTATGCGTTTTCAACCTGACCGGCGAGCCTCAATCGACGCCGCTACCGATGAACGTCGACAAACAGCTCGACAACCCCGACTTCGGTGCCGAACTGCGAGGCAGTGAACTACGCCTGCCACCTTATCAAGCGTGCTTCTTCAACCTGAAATGACGATTGCCAGGTGTCGATCTGATCGATACCTGCCCGGAGGTGCTTGCATGACGCTATCTCAATTGCGGAGCGGCGAGGATCTGGAGTGGTGGCGCGGCGCCGCGATCTATCAGATCTACCCGCGCAGCTTCATGGATGCCAATGGGGATGGCATAGGCGATTTGCCCGGCATCACCATGCGTCTCGATTACGTGGCCAGCCTGGGGGTCGATGCGATATGGCTGTCGCCCTTTTTCACCTCACCGATGAAGGACTTTGGTTACGACGTGGCGGACTATCGCAACGTCGACCCCATGTTCGGCACCCTCGACGACTTCTGTGCGCTGATCGTCCGGGCCCATGAGCTGGGCTTGCGGGTGATCATCGATCAGGTCCTGTCCCACAGCTCGGACCTGCATCCCTGGTTTCAGGAAAGCCGCCAGAATCGCCACAACGCCAAGGCGGACTGGTACGTCTGGGCGGACCCCAAGCCCGACGGCAATGCGCCCAACAACTGGATGGCCGCCTTCGGCGGTCGCGCCTGGACCTTCGATTCGAGACGCCGCCAGTACTATCTGCACAACTTCCTGCCCAGCCAGCCGGACCTCAACTTTCACAATCCGCAGGTTCAGCGCGCCCAGCTCGACAACCTGCGCTTCTGGCTGGAGCTTGGGGTCGACGGTTTTCGCTTCGACGTGGTCAACTACTATTTCCACGATCGAACCTTGATCGACAATCCGCCTGCTGCGCCGGATCGTGTCAATCCCGCCAACCCGCAAAGCTATCAATGTCAGCAGCACAACATCGAGCAGCCGGAAAACCTGACGTTTCTCGAGCGTATCCGCGACCTGCTCGATGAATATCCGGGCACGACCAGCATCGGCGAGATCGCCGGGGACAACCAGCTGGCCACCATGGCCGCCTACACCGCCGGGAATACGCGCCTGCACATGGCCTACACCTTTGATCTACTCGGCTCCGAGGGCGATGCCGAGCAGCTCTACCAGGTGCTGGCTCGCTTTGACGAACTCGGCGACAACACCTGGCCCTGCTGGTCGCTGTCCAATCACGACGTGGTCAGAAGCGCCAGTCGCTGGAGCGAGCCTCGCGCCCTGCTGGCCTTGACCCTCCTTTGCTCCCTGCGGGGCAGTCTGGGGTTTTATCAGGGCGAAGAACTGGGACTGCCGGAAGCGGAACTTGCCTTCGAGGATCTTCGGGACCCCTTCGGCATCAATCTCTGGCCCGAGATCAAGGGCCGCGACGGCAGCCGTACCCCCATGCCCTGGGATGCCGGGGTCAACAGCGGCTTCAGCGCATCTTCCGAGCCGCTCTGGCTGCCGATCGATCCCCGCCATCCTCGACTGACGGTCGAGGCCCAGGAAAATGATCCGTACAGTCTGCTGACGCAGGTTCGTCAGCTGTTGCATTTACGTACCGCCGAGGAGACCTTGCGCCGCGGCGAGCAGCACCTGTTGCCGCCGGATACATTGCCCGAAAACGTTTTCGCCCTCCTGCGCACGCTGGGGGAGCGTCGCCTGTTGTGCCTGGCCAATCTAGGCCGGGAGCAGGCGCACTGCATTGAGCCCGCCGCGCTGGTCGAGGAGGTACAGGATTGGCATCCATTACACTTGCCCGAGCCCATCGCCGCGCAGCGTACAGACGATACCCTGCTGCTCGCGCCGGGCAAGGCTGCCTGGCTAGTGCTTAGCTGATAGAATGACGCCACCTGCCTCGCGCTGCTTGCAATGAGAAACCTCCGTGCCGCCACCGTCCCGTCGTATCACGCTGAAAGAGCTGGCCACACGGCTTGATATCTCTACCGCGACGGTGTCCAACGCCTTCAATCGTCCCGACCAGCTGTCGACGGCGCTGCGTGATCGCATCCTGCGGGAAGCCAAGACCCTGGGTTACAGCGGCCCGGACGCCACGGCACGCAGCCTGCGCACCGGTCGCTCGCGCATCGTCGCTGTCGTGCTCGCCGAAAGTCTTACCTATAGCCTGAACGATGCCGTGGCCAGCGAGCTGCTGTCGGGTATCGCCGAAGTACTCGATGCCCATGGCCGCACACTGTTACTGGTCTCCGGGCGTCAGCACGCCAACCGCATTCCCGATTCCGCAAGCATGGCGGATGGCTTCATCATCTATGGCCTGCTGCCCAACCGGAAGATGCTCGCCGACCTGCCTTCCCGGCGCCCTTTCGTGGCAATCGATTACGATCTCGAAGGCTGTCCCACGGTGCACGTGAATAACGAGCAGGCAAGCTACGCGATTGCCTGTCATGCCCTCGCCCATTTACCGCAACGACCGGCGGTGATCAGCCTGCGACTCACCAAGCATCCCTGCAATGGACGCATTAGCGCCGAGCAGGAGCTGTTGGCTGCCTCTCAGACGATCACCCATTGTCGCCTCCAAGGCTTCCAACGCGCCTTCGAGAGATACGCTATCGACCCGGCCAGCGTGCCGATGTGGAACATCGAGGAAAACACCTTTGCGGTCTGCATGCCGGTGATCGAGGAGATTCTCGACCTGCCTGAGGGGCAACGTCCGACTCTGCTGCTGTGCATGTCCGATCGTATCGCCCTGACGGCGCTGACCCTGGCGGAGCAGCGCGGCCTGCGCGTTCCCGACGATTTGTGCATCACCGGTTTTGATGGCATTGCCGAAGGCCAGTATCGCGCGCCGCGCCTGACCACCGTGCGTCAGGATAGCCTCGCCAAGGGGCGTCTCGCGGCATCGATGATTCTGGGCAAGGAACCCATGACCACGACATGGCTGGAAACCGAGCTGATCCTGGGCGCGACCTGCCCGCCATCAGCCTAGGTCCTGTGTCTGGCGCCTTATGTAAGCCGCTCTCTGTAAACCGCTTTTCTGCCTGAAAGTGATCAACTTGAACGGCGTGGCGGAGCGAAGAAACTCAAGGGCTAGACATTAGTTGGAAAGTCTCACGAAACATTTTGTATTCGCACAACGTGATCGACTAACTTCAACATATCGACAATGATCCAGACAGCCCTGCCGAGTAGATACCTGCTCACCAAGTATTCTTGAATCTTAGCTTAAACGATTAAGCCTTGCTGAAGTAACAACCATCGATCGGCAAACGCGACGCGACAAAAGCTCAAGAGGACAACCACATGAACGCAGTCACACTCAAGGCTCCCTTGGCGATGACCGTTGCACTCGCGGCATTCCCTGCTGTCGATCCGGCCCTGGCCCAGGATGCGAGTCTCGAAGAGCGTCTGGCCGCCCTCGAGGCACGAGTCGCCGCCGCCGAGAGACGCGCCGAGCAGGCCGAACAGCGAGCCATTCGCGCCGAGAATCAAATTGCCCAGCGCCAGGCGCCGGCCAGGCGGACGACGGAGGAAGAGGAACCGGTCTCCGCGCCGGAAAGCGCCTTGGAAGAGCCGACCGACGAACGCCTCGCCAAGGCGGTTCGTCATGCGGAAGGGAAAGAAGGCTTTTCCTATGAAGCCTATGCCCGTTCGGGCCTGTTGATCGGTGAAAACGGCAAGAGCGTTCCCGGCGGCCCCTACCTCTCCCCAGCGGGCCCGCTCGGTGGCGCGGTGGGGCGCCTTGGCAACGAGCCGGACACCTATGTTGAGGCCATCTTCAACTACAGGCAGCGCTTCGACAACGGCGCCAGATCCCTTTACAGCATCATGCTGGCGGACTCGGTGACCACCAGCAACGACTGGACCGCGGAGGAGTCGAATCTGAACCTGCGCCAGGCCTATGTGGAGCTCAGCAAGCTGCCAAGCTTCACCGGTCCCTTCGAGAACGCCTCGATCTGGGCCGGCAAACGCTTCGATCGGGACAACTTCGATATTCACTGGCTCGATAGCGACTTCATCTTTCTCGCCGGCACCGGTGGCGGCATCTACGATGTTCAACTCACGGATCAGTGGAAAGCCAACTTCTCCCTCTACGGACGCAGCTACAGCGATTTCGACATCGTTACCGACGAGACCGCCATCGATGGCGATACCGACAACCTGACCCTGACCGCCAACAACTACGTCGGCAACTGGCAATGGATGATCAGCGGCCTGTCCGCCGCGGATAACGACGACCGCTTCAACGACGTCAGAACCGATAGCCGCCAGGTGGTGACGACGGACCCGGACACCGGCGACATGGTCGTGACCGAGGAAACGACGGTGACCAATCGCGGCGAAAAGGGCGCCGACGACGGATTTCACACCATGCTGGTCTACCACGGCGACACTTTTTTCGGCCTCGGCGAAGGCACCTTCAAGGGTGCGATACTGCATGGCCAGGGCCTGGGGGCGGAGGTCAAGAACATCGGCGCCGACGGCAACCTGACCGACGACGCCAAGGCAACGCGAATCGCGGTGTATGGCACTACCTATCTCGCACCCGGATGGCGAGTGGCGCCGATGATTCTTGCCGAGACCAGCAGCGACCGCTATGTCGACGGCGACGACTACCAATGGGCCACCGTCAACTTTCGTCTGGCCAACGAACTGACCGAAAATTTCGAGATGCAGTACGAAGCGAGCTATCAGTACATGGACCTCGATCCCAAGGACTACCGGGAGCGCAGTTCGGTGAGCGGTGGTTACAGCAAGCTCACCGTTGCACCAACCTTCAAGCCCTTGGTGGACGGATTCTGGGCGCGCCCGGAGGTCCGTGTCTTTGCCTCCTACTCCGACTGGGATGACGAGCTCAACGCCTACAGCGACGACGACTCCTTTGGCACCGAAGGCTTCACCGGCGGACAGTGGAGCTTTGGTACGCAGATGGAGATCTGGTTCTAGCGCCTCAAGAGATCAAGCCCGGCAGCCACAGCACCAGCGCCGGGAACAGCAGGCAAAGCGCCAGACCGACCAGCTGCAGCACCACGAAAGGCAGTATCGAGCGGTAGATAGTGCCGATACTGACCTGACCTTCGGTGATGCCCTTGAGGTAGAACAGCGCATAGCCGAAGGGCGGCGTGAGAAAGCTGGTCTGCAGATTGATCGCCACCAGGATCGCGAACCACACCAGGATACCCTGGCTGGAAAGTCCCAGGCCGAAATCCAGCATCTCCACCACCGGCGCTACCAAGGGCAGCACCACGTAGCTGATCTCGATCCATTCGAGAAAGAAGCCGAGCACGAAGATAAGCCCCATGATCAGCAGCAGCAGGCCGTAAGGCCCGAGGCCGGTGCCGGTGATCAGGTCCTCGATCATGTAGTCGCCGCCCAATCGCTTGAACACCACGGAAAAACAGGTGGCGCCGATCACGATGAACAGGATCATCGCCGAGGTGCGCGAGGTTTCCCGAGTCGCGTCCCGCAGGGTCCTGTAGTCCAGGCTGCGAGTGGCAAGGGCCAGCAGCAGACTGCCCAGGGCGCCGATGGCGGCGGCTTCGGTGGGGGTAGCGATCCCCGCCATGATCGAACCCAGCACCGCGAAAATCAGCAGGAAAGGACCGAGCAGATCCCGCAGCAGGGCGATGGGCAGCGGCGTGGTGTCCGTGTCCACGGAGTCCGGGTCCGCCAACGGCGCCCACTCCGGCTTGATCCAAGCGGTGATCAAGAGATAGGCGATATAGAGCGCGCCAAGCAGCAGCCCCGGAAGCAGCGCCGCCTTGAACAGCGCCCCCACGGAAACCTGCAGGATCGAGCCCATCAGCACCAGCATGATGGAGGGCGGAATCAGGATGCCCAGTGTGCCGGAGGCGGCGATGACCCCGCAGGCCATTTCTTCCCGATAGCCCTGTTTCAGCATGACGGGAAGCGCCAGAAGCCCCAGCATCACCACGGAGGCGCCGATGATGCCGGTGCTGGCAGCCATTACTATACCCAGAATCGCCACGGATACCGCCAGGCCGCCATGAATGCGGCCGAATAGTCGTTGCAGGGTCAGCAATAGGCGCTGAGCCACGCCGGAGCGTTCCAGCATCAGGCCCATGAACACGAAGAGCGGAATCGCGATCAATAGCCAGTTTTCGATCACCCCACCGAAGATCCGCGAGCCCACGGTGCCCAGAAAAGGCAGAGGAATATCGCCGATGAAGGCGAACAGGATGCCCAGCCCGCCCAGCAGAAACGCCACCGGATAGCCGGTGAAGATACCTACCAGCAACGAAACGATCATCGCCAGGGCCAGCGCGTATTCACTCAAAAATTCAGCCATGCGCTGTCTCCTCCGAGGGTTCTTTAGCGTCGCCCCGACGCGGATCGAAAATGATCGCCAACTTGTCGAAAATCTGTCCCAGGGCGCCCAGAGCCAGGAACGCCAGCCCGATAGGCAGCATTGCCTTGATCAGATAGCGGTCGGTCAGACCGCCGTAGTTGGATTTTTCACCGGAAACGTAGGACATGGACACGAAATGCTGGGTCAGCCAGGCGACCAGCAGGCAGAAGGGAATCAACAGGATCAGGTGGCCGAGGATATCCACCCAGGCCCGGCCTTGAGGGGAGAGATTCTGATAGACCAGATCCACCCGCACGTGGGTATCGTAATGCAGGGCGTAGGTGCCGCCAAACAAGGTAAGAATACCGAACAGATGCCACTGCAATTCGGTCACGCTATTGATGGTCAGGGCATTGCCGAACAGCACTATCTTGTCGTTCCAGCGAACGATCTCATTGATTCCCAGGGCGTTGAGCGTCACGGTGGTAAGCACCATCACCATCACCAGCAGCACCAGCCAACTGGTGACATGACCCACCCAGACCCCTAGCCCGACCAAGGGTCGGGCCAGGGCGGTGCATACCGTCGCGCCACGCTCTCGCCAGGGCGAAAGTGAGGCGCGGGACATCAGCTATCTCCTTCAGTGGTTTCAACCTTCTTGGGTTCCGGCAGCGCCTGGAGCTCATACCACTCGGTGATCAGCTGGGTATGAGCCATCAGTGACTTGTAGGCCTTGGCGAAGTCCGGGTTGCTCTGCATTTCCTCCTCGCGCACCTCGACCCAGGCATCCTGCAGGGCGGTGAGCACTTCATCCGGGAAGCGCTTGACCTTGACGCCCTTCTCTTCCAGACGCTTGACGGTACGCATCTGCTCCGCCGGCGCCTCCGCCATGGCCCATTGCAGGGTGGCGCGACAGGCGGTCTCGAACTGGGCCTTGCGCTCGTCGCTGTATTCATCCCAGACCTGCTGATTGATCAGCAGCGAGAACCAGCTGGCGCTTTGATGCCAACCCGGGAAGTAGTAGTACTCCGCCACTTCGTCGAAGCCCATGGCCGCATCCACCTGGGGCACGGAGAACTCCGTGGCATCCACCCGACCGCGCTCCAGGGCCAGATAGATCTCGTTACCCGGTACCAGCTGGGTGGAGGCGCCGAGCTTATTGAGCACCTTGGCCCCCAGTCCGGAAATCCTCACGGACAGGCCGTCGAAGTCTTTCGGAGAATTGATTTCCTGGTTATACCAGCCGCCGGTTTCCTGAGGCGAGATAAAACACGGCAGCACCTTGACCCCGTAAGGATCGTAGGCCTGCTGGATCAGCTCGGTGCCCTCGTCCGCCCACATCCAGGACATGAAGGCTTCCGGGGTGGGACCAAATGGCAGCGCGCCGTAAAGGTTTGTGATCGGTACGGTGCCCGCCCAGTAGCCCATCCAGTCCCAACCGGCCTGAATGGCGCCGGAGGAGACCGAGTTGAACACCTCGAAAGGCGGCACCAGGTCGCCGGGCTCATGCACCCGCAGGCTGACCGCGCCGCCGGTGGCGGTTTCCAGCTCCTCGGAAAGATGCACCGCGCCGGCGCCGAGAAAGTTCTGGGTCGAGAAGGTGCTGGCTACGTCGAGACGCTTGGGCCCTTCCGCCAGGGCAGGCAACGCAACTGCGGTACTCGTGGCGGCGGCGATGCTGGCAATCAGCAGCCGCCGGGTAACGATAGGTGATGACATGAAAGTCTCCTGGAACTTGTTGTTGTGCATCCGGGCCTTGCTTTTCACTACCCCTCTATCATTCAGTGCAATTCGCACAGCGGCAACCGTACGAACGTTTGATTTTTCAATTTTTTATTTCTCTTGACTGAATCGACCTCCAGGATCTTGCGTTGGCCAAGGAAGAATCGTCAGTATTTGATCAATATCATGTTTGCGTATCATTACCATTTGAAACTGCGTCTGATTTTGTTATCTTGCAATGACTAGGGCCGGTTCAATTTGCCCTTGCGCAGCAGTCTCGTATCGCCATTGAAACCAAAGAAGGATTCTTAGCATGTGCCACCCCTTTTTCGTATCGGCAGCTCTGCTTTCCACCCTGGCCGCCACGCCTCTAGCCTTTGCCGCGGACCTGACGCTTTACTCCGGACGCGGCGAGTCCATGGTCGAGCCGATCATCGAGAAGTTCGAGGAACAGTCAGGACTTGACGTGGAGGTTCGTTACGGTGACACCGCTCAACTGGCGGTACTGCTGCAGGAGGAAGGCCAGAACTCACCGGCGGATGTGTTCTGGGGTCAAGATGCGGGCGCCATGGGGGCGGTCAGCAAGGCGGGACTGCTGGCGGAGCTGCCCCAAGACGTCTATCAGGACCTGCCGGCCATGTTCAAGAGCGAGACCGGCAACTGGGTCGCCGCCACCGGCCGGGCTCGAGTGCTGGCCTATTCTCCGGAGCGAGTGAGCGAGGACGAGATGCCGAAGAGCGTCTTCGATCTGACCCAGGATCAATACGAAGGCCGCGTGGGCTGGGCGCCAACCAACGGCTCCTTCCAGTCCTTCGTCACCGCCATGCGTCTGGAACATGGCGATGAGCGCACCCTGGAATGGCTCGAGAACATGCGCGACAACGAGGCGGTGGTGTTCTCCAACAACAGTTCTCAGGTCCAGGGCATCGCGGACGGGGAAATCGACTTCGGTCTGGTAAACAATTATTATTTGCTGCGCTTTCTGGAGGAGGACAGCGACTTTCCGGTGGAGCAGACCTTCTTCGAACAAGGCGATATCGGCAATCTGGTCAACGTAGCCGGGGTCGGCGTGCTCGAGAGCAGCGACGACAAGCAGAATGCCGTCGAATTCGTGCGCTACCTGCTGTCGCCGGAAGCCCAGCAGTACTTCACGAACAACGTCTACGAATATCCGGTGATCGAGAACGTGCAGCAGAACGACGAGCTGGAAAGCATCGATCATCTGATGGAGGTCAGCCCGGATGTTGCCCTGGACAACCTCGACGATCTAAAGGGCACGCTGGATCTGCTGCGCCAGGCGGAGCTGCTTTAACGGCCGCCGGTCCTTAGTGCGGGCTCCGAAAAGCCAAGGCGATGTCTCGCCTTGGCTTCACGCGTTGACGGCGAGCTTGCTCACAACATAGCCGAGGAACCATGACGGAATACGCCACACCCACTGCGAGAACCCCTCCTCGCCCCCTCTGGCTGCCGGATCGGCGAATTCCCTGGTACATTCTGCTGCCCTCGCTGATCGCCGCCGGCGCCATGCTGGTGCCGCTTTGCTATCTGATTCTGCGGGCTTTCGAGGCGGACCCGCAAACCCTGCACGACCTGATACTGCGCTGGCGTAATCTCGACCTGCTGATCAATACCCTGGCGCTGGCCTTGGGGGTGATCGCCACCACGACGCTGATCGCCCTGCCGCTGGCCTGGTTGGTGGTCAAGACGGATATCCGCTTCAAGAAAGCGCTGACCCTCCTCGGAGTAATCCCCCTGGCGGTGCCGGGCTATGTGATGGCCTACGCGCTGATCGGCCTGGGAGGCAACTACGGCGTGCTGGCCCAGCTGACCGGCTTCCAGCTGCCGCGCATCGACGGCTATCTGGGCGCCATGCTGGCGCTGTCCCTGTATACCTTTCCTTATCTCTTCCTCAATCTGCGCGCCACCCTGACGGGGCTCGACGGCAACCTGGAGGAAAGCGCCCGGAGCTTCGGCTATCGGGAGCGGGATATCTTCCTGAAGATCCTACTGCCCCACCTGGCACCTTCGCTAATGGCGGGCTGGCTGGTGATCGGCCTTTACGTGCTGGGGGATTTCGGCGCCGTCGCCCTGATGCGCTACGAAGCCTTCAGCTATGCCATCTTTACCCAGTACGCCGGCGCCTTCGATCGTATCTACGCCGCCTGGCTATCACTGATGCTGCTGGCGGTGGCCCTCAGCTTCGTGATGCTCGACGGACTGGTGATCAAGCGCCGTCTGGCTCGGGTGGGTACCGGCGTGGTGCGACCAGCGCGCCTGATGAAGCTGGGTAAATGGCAGCTGCCGGCCTGGCTATTCCTGGCCACGATATTCACTGCCTCGATCGGTCTGCCGACAATGATCCTGGTCTACTGGCTGCTGCTGTCGCCGCCGGCGATCGATTTCTTTCTGGAGGTGCCGGCGACCTTTCTGCGCTCCGCGGGCGCGGCACTGCCCGCCGCCCTGCTGGCTGCGGGTTTCGCCCTGCCGGTGGCCTATCTCGCGGTGCGCTACCGCTCCACCGCCGCTACCCTGGTTGAACGCTCCGCCTATATCGGTTATGCCCTGCCGCCATTGACGCTGGCCTTGGCAATGGTGTTCTTCACGCTCACCGCCGCGCCTTTTCTTTACCAGAGCCTTGGCATGCTGATCGTCACCTGGGCCATGGCGGCGCTGGCCCTGGCGGTAGGACCGATCCGCAACGTCCTGCTGCAGACCCGGCCCAGCATGGAGGAGGCAGCTCACTCCTTGGGTCACGGTCCCGTCAGCACCTTCCTGTGGGTGATCCTGCCTCGACTGCGCCGTGGCATCCTGGCAGGCATCGTGCTGGTCTTCGTGCTGTGCATGAAGGAGCTTCCCATTACCTTCCTGCTCGCCCCCACCGGCTATACCACCTTGGCGGTCACCGTCTTCACCCGCACCACAGAAGGCATGCTGGCGGAAGCGGCGCCTTTTGCCGCGGCCATCGTGGTGTTTTCCAGCCTTTCCGTAGGACTCCTGCTAACCAAGGAGGGTAAACGATGATCGCCCTCGATCTCACGTCTCCAAGCGTCTTTACCACATCGGTTCGACGCGCCGCGAATCCGCTGCTGCGCATCAGCGGGCTGTGCAAACGCTATCGCCGCAATAGTTCGCTGGTGGTCGATCACGTCGGCTTCGAACTAGGCAACGGCGAGATCCTGGCACTGCTCGGCCCCAGCGGCTGCGGCAAGACCACCACCCTGCGCATGATCGCCGGTTTCGAACAGCCGGAAGCGGGAGATATCTACCTGGACGGCCGGCGTATCAATGCGCTTTCTCCCCAGCAGCGCCATATCGGTATCGTGTTTCAGGATTACGCGCTTTTCCCGCATATGAACCTGGCCCAGAACGTCGCCTTCGCCATGCCGCATCGCCCCAAGGCCGAGCGTGCGGCCAAGGCACGAGAATGGCTGGATCTGGTGGGACTCGCCGATCTCGCCTCGCGTATGCCGGATGAGCTTTCCGGCGGCCAGCAGCAGCGGGTCGCCCTGGCCCGTACTCTGGCGGCGGAGCCACGTCTGATTTTGCTGGACGAACCCTTCTCCAACCTGGATGCGGCGCTCAGAGAAACCACCCGCAAGGAAGTGCGTCAAATGCTCAAGGCCGCCGGCACCTCGGTGATTCTGGTGACTCACGATCAGGCGGAGGCGCTTTCCTTCGCCGACCGAATCGGCGTCATGCACGGTGGACGCCTGGTTCAAGTCGGGGCGCCGGAACAGGTCTATCAACAGCCGGCCAACGCCTTCGTCGCGGAATTCCTTGGCCATACCAACCTGCTCGAAGGCGAGGCCCAAGGGGAGATCGCCCAGACCGCGCTGGGCCCGATCGCGATTACCCCTCCTGCCCGCGGTGCGGTACGGGTTTCCCTGCGCCCGGAGCATCTCACTCTTTCCAGCGTCAGCTGCAACTGCTGTAGCGCCACTATCGTCGAACGGGAATTTCGCGGTCACGACTGCTTTTATCTCCTGGAGCAGCAGGGCCAGCGGTTCTGCGCCATCACGCCTAGTCATATTCAATGGCGAATCGGCGAGCGGGTTCATCTGGAACCCCAGCGCACCGCCACGGTGCTACAAGAATAGGTGAAGAAATAAGCTCTTCCCTCGCCCATTCCGCAACGCCTCGACTTCTCCCCCAAAACAGTGAAAGGGTCAGTTGTCCATTCGGACAGCTGACATGGCTCGCCTTCATTTTCATGGCCGCCTTACCGACAAGTAAATTAAATATTTAATTAATTTAGACAAAAAAAAACAAACACCAGCAAAAGAAATAAACTGCTTTTCTACTTTCTTAAAAAATTAATCAAGCTAATGCCTTGAATGATTTTTTACCTACCTAAATTTGCCAGTATTTCATAACACATTGTTTTAAAAGACAATCTCGCGCCAGCTATATTACAAAATGTATCTTAAATGTTTAAAAATACACAATTTATTTACATTATGCGTTAGCATTGAATTCTTGTTGAGCGCGCAACAAGCCGTTTAGCAGGTTAACTCTAGCCCGTTTATCCAGCGCATACTCATTGCCCCGAAGCTGATGCAAGAGAGAAAGTACTGCCCGATGCAGAATAATACGACGCACATTACCTTCGAGAATGTCGACGCCGATGGCTTACCTCATTTTCTGATGAACCATGCGTTTTATATGCCTGCAAATCTCGCCGCTGGCGACGCCCTCGAGCGACGCGATATCGAAGACGTCATGGTGGAAAAACTCATTGGATAAAAAAGCAATCGACATGAGTTGGCGGATGTGGCTCAAACTCGGGCGTGTCTCGAACCTGCCTACGGTATGGACCAGCGGGCTAGCGGGCTGGCTGCTTACCGGAGCGGCGCTTGACGCGGCGCCGTTGCTGCATCTGTTGGCTGCCCTATCGCTATTCTACCTGGGTGGCACTTACTTGAACGATGCTTCCGACGCGCAAGTCGATATCAGGGAACACAGCGAGAGGCCTGTTCTCCAAGGGGAAATGATCCGCCGAACCGTCGCTCTGCTTGGCGCCGCCATGCTGGGGCTTGGCGTTCTGTTGGCTTTCCTGTTGAACATACCTGCCGGCCTATGCGGTCTGGCGCTGGTACTGGCGATCCTGTTGTATAACTGGCTAAACAAGCAAATTAGCTGGGGACCGGCCATCATGGGAGCTTGCCGCCTGCTGACCTACTTCTTGGGAGCGCTGGCCGTCGGCAAGCTGTCCTGGCCGATCATGCTGGGCGCTTTCGGTCTACTTTGCCACGTTGCAGGCCTGACCCACGCAGTCAAGCTGAAAGCCTATTACCGTGCTGTCGCGGTCTGGCCCCTGGCCATCATGGCGATACCGGTATTGGTGCTGATGATGATGGTAGCGCTTGGCGACGCCGACGCTGGTCTAGCCAGAGTTCTATTGACCGGAACCATGCTGGCGGCCTACCTGCTGTGGTGTGGCGGAGCGCTTGCCCGGCTGTTTAGGCGCCAGCCCGAGGACGTATCGAAAGCCATCGTCAGTTTGATTGCCGCTATTGCGCTTTACGACGCGATACTGATTGCTGCTACCGGTGCTATCGATATCGCTCTGCTAGCGGCTGCTGCCTTCCTCGCCACCCTGGCGCTACAGCGGCTAAGCCGAGCGCTTGTTCAGGTGTCGTCTTAGAACGTCCTTCTTGACCTGAGTCTCTTTTCCAAACAAATGTGCCAGAGTCAGCGCCTTGAAGTCGGTGGCATCCACCGGCCCCTGCGGCAGCAGGTCGGCTTCCGAAGAAATCACCAAGGGTCCTCCGTTCGGATCGTCGATTAGGCGACCATGAGTGCCCTTGACCAACTGGGTATCCTTGAGAGAAATGATATCCATCAGCTGGCGCATGCCTAGCTTACGCTTGACCAGTCGCCAGCCCGCCGCCAGATCGGGAATCTTGATGGCAGGATCCACGAACAGTTCGACCGGATCATAGCCGGGCTTGCGATGAGTATCCACGGTACGAGCGTAGTCCGGCGCTCGCTTGTCATCCAGCCAATAATAGTAGCTGAACCAGCGATTCGCCTTGGCAATGGCTACCAGCTCGCCGCTATTGGCATGATCTAGTCCTTGGGCTTTCTTGCCCTTTTCGTCCCAGACCGTTTCCATCCCTTCCAGGCTTTCCAACAAGGTTTTTACCTCGGGAATTCGTGCTTTGTCCTTGATGTAGACATGAGCGATCTGATGGTCTGCCACGGCAAACACCCCGGAAGCGCCTGGATCGAGCTGTTCGACATCTTTTTCCACCCGCACCGCCAGCAGACCTGCCTGGCGCAATGCCCGATTGATGTGGATGGCATCCGCGGCAGGAGTGGTACCGTATTCGGACAGGACGATGATCCGTCGATTCTGTTGCTTCGCCGCCTCGATCAACTCACCGCAGAGGGCATCGACTTCCTGTAGATCCTGTTGAATCCGCGGATGGGAAATATCTGGCCCCAGTCGCTGCAGGTTGTAATCAAGATGAGGCAGATAGGTCATGGTCAAGGTAGGATCGCGGGTCTCCATGACATATAGGGTCGACTTGGCGATCCAGCGGCTAGAACTGATACTAGCCATTGGCCCCCACCATTTGGACAGTGGAAACCGGCCGAACGCCGCGTCAAGCTCATCGTGAAGCTCTGCGGGAGAGGTATAATGGTCGGAAATCCTGCGGCCGTCCGCAAGTTCCTGGGGGCACGGTGTAGCGCTCCAGTCCGCGGATGAATACATGTTGTGACCCCAGAACATGTTGGCACAGGTGAAATCGAGATTTTTCGCCTTGCCTGCTTCCCATATCTTCTCTCCCTTTACCAAGCGGCTCGATTGACGCCAAAGCCGTATCTCCGCGGCATCGCGGCAATACCAGCCGTTAGCGACGATGCCGTGCTCCGCAGGGAGAAGCCCGGTAACCAGGGTAGACTGCACGCTCGAGGCTACCGCCGGCATGACCGTGCTCAAAGGGCGCATACTCCCCTCTCTGGCAAACCTAGCCAGGTGGGGCGTGCGCGAGCCGATCAATTGAGGCGTCAGGCCCGCTACCAGTATTACAAGGGTCTTGTTCATTTGTTTAGCTCAATACTTGACTCAATGGCTGACAACGAAATCCTGAGCCGCGGGTGAAGTTGATCAGTCTCTAGATGTTCAAGCGTATTTTTGTGTCTTGGAAACAGCTTGGAAACTCTTGATAGAAAGCTAGAGAATCCACTTGGCTGTACAGGATCGATGTAGTGTTATGTATATTAACTTGTAATTATTTTGTAATAACCGTCTAGCCGAGGCAACGCCCAATGGATCACTGCTGCAAGCCCTTGCGCCATCGGGTTTTATAGCAAGCCGGCAGGACAGCCACGCGGCAGTGAATCACCCCACCACGTGCTTCTGAACCACGACGGGAGAAGGCTAATGCGCCTCGTCCCAGTTGGCTCCGGCATTGGCCTCGACGATCAATTCCACCTTGAGGGTGCCGGCGTCACGCATGTACTTCTTGACCGCGTCGATGAACGCCTCGACCTGATCCTCCTTGACCTCGAATACCAGTTCGTCGTGCACCTGCATCACCATCCAGGCATCCAGGCCGTTTTTCTTGCCCGCTTCCTCCTGCAGCCAGGTATCCACCTTGATCATCGCTTTCTTGATGATGTCCGCGGCGGTGCCCTGCATGGGGGCGTTGATGGCGGTGCGCTCCGCCGCCTGGCGGCGCGTCGAGTTCTGAGCCTTGATCTCAGGCAGATAGAGACGCCGGCCGAAGACGGTTTCCACGAAGCCATCTTCCGCCGCCTGGACGCGAATCTTGTCCATGTAGCGTGCCACGCCGGGGTAGCGATCGAAATAGCGGTCGATATAGATCTGGGCCTGGCCGCGCTCGATATGCAGCTGTCGGCCTAGCCCCCAGGCGCTCATGCCGTAGATCAGCCCGAAGTTGATCGCCTTGGCGCTGCGGCGCTGATCATTGCTGACCTTGTCCAGATCGGTACCGAAGACCTCCGAGGCGGTGGCGGCGTGAATGTCCTGACCCTCGGCGAAGGCATCCAGCAGCCCCTGATCCTCGGAGAGGTGCGCCATGATCCGCAGTTCGATCTGGGAGTAGTCCGCGGCGACGATGCGATAGCCAGGCCGAGCGATGAAGGCCTGGCGAATCTTGCGCCCTTCCTCGCTGCGGATGGGAATGTTCTGCAGATTGGGGTCGCTCGACGACAGCCGCCCGGTGGCGGTGACCGCCTGATGGTAGCTGGTGTGCACCCGCCCGGTGGCCTTGTCGATCAGCCGGGGCAGCTTGTCCGTGTAGGTGGACTTGAGCTTGGAAAGTCCGCGATGCTCGATGATCACCTTGGGCAGCGGATAATCCAGCGCCAGTTCCTCGAGCACCGCCTCCGCGGTGGAAGGCGCGCCCTTGGGGGTTTTCTTGATCACCGGAATCTTCTGCTCCTCGAAGAGGATCTGGCCCAGCTGCTTGGGGGAGCCCAGATTGAACTCCCGACCGGCCAGCTCGAAGGCCTTTTCCTCCAGCTTGGCGATACGCTTGGTGAGCTCCTCGCTCTGGGCCTCGAGACGCTTGGCATCCAGCGCAACGCCGGTGCGCTCCATGCGCGAGAGCACCGGAATCAGCGGCGTTTCCAGGGTATCGAGCACCTCCGCCAGCCGTCCTTCGGCTTCCACCCGAGGACGCAGTTCCCGGTGCAGCCGCAGGGTGATGTCCACGTCCTCGCAGGCGTAGGGCACCGCCTGCTCCAGAGCGATCTGGTTGAAGGTCAACTGCTTGGCGCCCTTGCCGGCGATCTCCGCGAAGCTGATCGTCTTCTCCCCCAGGTACTTGAGCGCCAGGGAATCCATGTCGTGGCGGGTGGCGGTGGAGTTGAGCACGTAGGACTCGAGCATGGTATCCGTCAGCGGCCCGGCCACGTTGATCGCATAGTTGGCCAGCACGGAGATATCGTACTTGAGGTTCTGGCCGATCTTGCCCTTGCTCGGATCCTCCAGCAGGGGTTTCAAGGCCTCCAATACACGGTCGCGTTCCAACTGGGCGGGAGCATCCAGGTAATCGTGAGCCAGGGGAATATAGGCTGCCTCGCCGGGCTCGAGAGCCAGGCCGATACCGACGATCTCCGCCCGCATGTAATTCAGACTGGTGGTTTCCAGGTCGAAGCAGAAGGCATCCGCCTGGCGCAGCCGCTCGAGCCAGTTATCGAGGATAGCCTGAGTGTCGATCACCTGATCGCGACGATCCGGGGATCTGGCCGGCACGGATTCCTCCGCCTCCTTGCTCAGCGCCGCGCCGCCTGGCGTGTCGTCGACGCCTTCGTCCTGGCCTTCCAGCAGCTCCGTGAGCCAGGCCTTGAACTCCAGCTCCTGATAATGCTCCCGCAACGCCTGGCGATTCGGCTGGGCGATGTCCAAGTCGTCCAGACCCACCGGCAGCTCGCAGTCGGTCTTGATGGTGGCGAGCTCGTAGGAAAGAAAGGCCTGGTCGCGATGCTCCTCGAGCTTTTTAGCGAGGGTCTTGGCGCCGCGAAAGCTCAGGGTCTTGACCTGCTCCAGGTTGGCGTAGACGCCTTCGAGCCCCCCTTCTATGCCCTGCAGCAGCCCCAGGGCGGTCTTTTCACCAACCCCGGGCACTCCAGGAATGTTATCCACCTTATCACCCATCAGCGCCAGGAAATCGATGATGCGCTCCGGGGGCAGGCCGAACTTGTCCTCGACGCCCTGGCGATCCAGCACCTCGTCCTTCATGGTGTTGACCAGGGTGACATGGCCGTTGACCAACTGGGCCATGTCCTTGTCCCCGGTGGAGATCACCGCCTCGCGTCCGGCCTCCGTGGCCTGGCGGGCCAGGGTGCCGATCACGTCGTCTGCCTCGACGCCCTCGATGCTGAGCAGCGGCAGGCCCAGTGCCCGCACGCAGGCGTGCAGCGGTTCCACCTGTGCGCGCAAGTCTTCCGGCATCGGCGGGCGATGGGCCTTGTACTGCTCGAACAATTCGTCGCGAAAGGTCTTGCCCTTGGCGTCGAATACCACCGCCATGGGGCTGTCCGGGTAGTCCTTGATCAGCCGCTTGAGCATGCTGAGCACGCCCTTGACGGCGCCGGTGGGCTGGCCCTTGGAGGTGGTCAGCGCCGGCAGGGCGTGAAAGGCGCGGTACAGGTAAGAGGATCCATCGACGAGCACGATCGGCTTGTTCGCGGCCATGGGAAGGTTCCTTGCTGTGGCAATGGGGGCCATGATACGCAGCGCCGCCTCGGACGTCAGGTCCAACCGACAGGCAGAAGGCAGATTCCGTTGGTCGCAACGTCTTTTTCACTGCGAATAAGCTTATCCGCCTAAATAGGCTTACACTAGGTAACGTATTGATCAGGACAGGAGTTCATCATGTCAGTCGTCAAACCTCTCGCCGCCTTGGGACTGAGCCTGGCCCTGCTGGGAAGCGTCGGCTCTGTGAGTGCCCAGGAGTCTTCCCAGGTGGAGCCGGATGTCACCATCCGCCAGGAGCAGGACCGCACCATCCGTGAATACCGGGTCAACGGACAGCTCTACGCCATCAGAATCGAGCCCAGTATCGGCCCGGCCTATTACCTGCTCGACGATGACGGCGACGGCAACTTCGAGCGCCAGGAAGGCGACCGCGTCGCCGTGCCCAGCTGGGTGCTGATCGAATGGTAGGCTAGCCGCCCGGTTTCTCTCTCGGCGGTGTCGTAAATTCCCGGGTCAAGGCGCTACAATGTGCGCCTTCGCAACCCCGGGCGAGAGACACATGGCCGTATTCACCCCGCTTGACGACTCCCAGGTCGCCGATTTCCTGACGCGCTTCGATGCCGGGCGATTGACCCGGCTTGAAGGCGTCCCCAGTGGTACCGAGAACACCACCTACTTCGTCACCACGGACCGGCACGAACTGGTGCTGACCCTGTTCGAGCAGGGGGAGCACGAGGAGCTACCGTTCTTCGTCGCGCTGCTCGACTACCTGGCGGAATACAAACTCCCGGTGCCCGGACCGCTGCACGACCGCGAAGGTATTGCCCTGCAGAGTCTGGCGGACAAGCCCGCCCTGCTCTTTCCACGCCTGCCCGGCAAGCACCCCAGGGCGCCGAGTCTCGGACAGTGTCGCGCTCTGGGAGACGCCTTGGGACGCATGCACCGGGTTTCCCGACGTTTCGAAGGCAGCCGCCCCAACCCCCGGGATCTCCACTGGCTGAGCGCCATGCACCATCGGGTGCTGGTCTATCTGTCCGCGGACGACCAGACGCTGATGAAGAACGAGATCGACGACTACCAGAGCTATTTCGCCGAGGCCGAACCGCTTCCCCAAGGCGCCCTGCACGGGGATCTGTTTCGCGACAACACCTTGTTCGAGGGTGACCGTCTGGGAGGCATCATCGACTTCTACAACGGCTGCACCGGAGATCTGCTCTTCGATCTGGCCATCGTGATCAACGACTGGGCCAGCGACAGCGAGGGTCGACTGGAACCGGCGCGCTACGCGGCCATCCTCGAGGCTTACCAGGCGCGCCGCAAGCTGACGGCGGCAGAGCGGGATGCCTGGCCGATGATGCTGCGCATGACCGCCCTGCGCTACTGGCTGTCCCGACTGCTGGTGGTCTACGTGGATCCGCCCGCCCACGATCTCTCTCCCCACGATCCGGCCCTGTTCCGACGCATTCTGGGGCAGCGTCTCGCCCATGGTGCCCTCCCACTGCCCGAGGAGACAGGCTCATGACCCCGGCGGAGCGTGCTAGACACACCTACAACATCGACCAGTGGGGCAGCGGCTACTTCGACGTGGACGATACCGGCCACGCCCTGGTACGCCCGCTGGGCAGCGAGATCCCAGGCCCCAGCCTCTCGCTTAGCGAGCTGGCAAAACGCCTTCAGGCCACGGGGTTGCGCCTGCCGGTGCTAGTGCGCTTCACGGACATCCTCCATGATCGTGTCGAGCAGCTGTGTGCCGCCTTCGATCACGCCCGGCAGGAACATCATTATATCGGCGGCTATACCGCGGTCTATCCGATCAAGGTCAATCAGCAGCGCCGAGTGGTGGAGGAAATTCTCGCCACCCAGGAACGCGGCCGAGGCAGAGTCGGCCTGGAAGCCGGCAGCAAGCCGGAGCTGCTCGCGGTGCTGGCGCTTTCCGCGGACGCTCCATCGCTGATCGTGTGCAACGGCTACAAGGACCGCGAATACGTGCGCCTGGCGCTGATGGGCGAGAAGCTCGGCCACCAGGTCTATCTGGTGGTGGAGAAGCACTCGGAACTCGAGCTGATCCTCGAGGAAGCCGCGCATCTGAACGTCATGCCGCGCATCGGCCTGCGGGCGCGATTGGCCTCCGTGGGCAAGGGCAAGTGGCAGAACACCGGCGGCGAGAAATCCAAGTTCGGCCTGACCGCCGGCCAGATCCTCGCGGTAGTGAAACGCCTCGAGGAAACAGACGCTCTGGAAAGCCTGCAGCTGGTGCATTTTCATCTGGGCTCTCAGATCGCCAATATCCGCGACATTCAGCGCGGCCTGCGAGAATGCGCGCGCTTTTATCAGAGCCTGCGGGAGTTGGGCGCGCCCATCGATCATGTGGACGTGGGCGGCGGCCTGGGTATCGACTACGAGGGCACCCGGTCGCGCAACGAGTGTTCGGTCAACTATTCCATGCAGGAATACGCCACCAACGTGGTCGCCGCCTTTCACCAGG
The DNA here is from genome assembly GCF_007954585.1 of Pistricoccus aurantiacus. Taxonomy (GTDB): domain Bacteria; phylum Pseudomonadota; class Gammaproteobacteria; order Pseudomonadales; family Halomonadaceae; genus Pistricoccus; species Pistricoccus aurantiacus. The sequence continues at coordinate 1,484,017 of NZ_CP042382.1, read as the reverse complement.
TCTGCGACAGTGAAGACTTGCCGCATCCGCATTTGATCAGCGAGTCCGGTCGCGCGCTTACCGCCCATCACGCGGTCTTGATCACCAACGTGATCGGCGAGGAGCGCATCAGCGAAACCGCACCGCAGCCGGAGGTCGAAGGAAACGCCCAGATCGACGAACTTTGGCGGGTCTACCGTCGACTGTCGGACCCGGGCCAGGCCCGCGGACTGGTGGAGGCCTACCACGACCTGGTGCAGGCGCTGATGGAACTGCAGGATCGCTTCGTGTTGGGGCTGGCAGGCATCGATGCCCGAGCGGAAGGCGAGGCGGTGTATTTCGCCGCCTGCGGTCGTCTGCGGGAGCGGTTGAATCCCCGAAACCGCGCGCATCGGGAAATTCTCGACGAGCTGGCGGAGAAGCTCGCGGACAAACTGTTCGTGAATTTTTCCCTGTTTCAGTCGGTGCCGGATATCTGGGGCATCCAGCAGATCTTTCCGGTGCTGCCGCTCACCGGCCTGGACCGCGATCCCACCCGCCGCGCAGTGATTCAAGACATCACCTGCGACAGCGACGGGCGCATCGACAGCTATGTGGATGGCCAGGGCATCGAAACCACCCTGCCGCTGCCGGAATGGCACTTTGAGGACGGTACACGGCTGCTGGGCTTCTTCCTGGTGGGCGCCTATCAGGAAATCCTCGGCGACCTGCACAATCTATTCGGCGACACGGACTCCATCGACGTGGCCCTGAACGCTGACGGTGACTGGGTGCTTTCCCCGCCGATACACGGCGACACCGTCGCCCAGGTACTGCACTACGTGAACTTCGACGCCCGGGAGCTGCGCGAGCGGCTGGCCCGTCAGCTCGCGGAAAGCGATCTATCCCATACCCAACAGGATACCTTTCTCGCCGATCTTTCCGCCGGTCTCGAGGGCTATACCTATCTGGAATAAGTCACGACTCGCCTAGGGCTTCAGATGCTCCCGGGCTTCTTCTGCGTTGTCATAGATATGCGGCGACAGCGCGCGCTGTTCCAGGGCGTCGCCGAGCTTCATGCGCAGGAAGCCGCTGGTGGTATAGCGCGTGACCCGGCTGTAGTAGTGCTCTTCCAGGTAGCTGACCATGGCCGTGTAGGTTTCCAGCAGATCCTCGTCGATACGGAAGTTGTCGTAGTTGACGACGGCATAGACTCGCCGTCCCAGCGGTGCTAGCCGACTCTCCGCCGCATGACGGATGGCATCGATGTCCGCCTGGGACTTGATACGCAGATTTTCGAAGTCGACGAAGAAGATTTCCTCCGCGGCATCGAAGGTGAAGCGTTGCTCCAGGGGGCGGCTCAGCAGATCGTCGCGCAGCCCCATGGGATGATCGAGGAAGATGCGGCCATCCATCGCGCTCGGCGGTGCGGGCATGGCGGGAGTGAAGTTCATCAGAGCCAGCACGTCTCGGTCGAGATCCACCCCCGGGGCGAGCTCGATGAGGGTGACGCCCTGGGCGGTCAACTGGAAGACGCAGCGTTCCGTGACGTAGAGCACGTCACGCTGCTCCTGGATTGCCAGAGGGCCACTGAAAGTACGATGCTCGACTCCCTCGACGAACTTGGCGAGACCGCCCTCGGCGAGCTTCAAACGGCCATCAGCAACCGCGAGTTCCCCCTGGGCCGCCAGGAAGGTGCCCATGAACACCACCTTGCGCGCGCGTTGGCTGATGTTGATGAAGCCGCCGGCGCCGGCCAGCCGCGAGCCGAACTTGGAGACGTTGACGTTGCCCTCGCCGTCGACCTGGGCCATGCCCAGGAAGGCGATATCCAGGCCCCCGCCGTCGTAGAAATCGAACTGGGCCGGCTGATCGATGATCGCCTGGGTGTTCAGGGCGGCGCCGAAATCCAGCCCGCTGGCTGGCAGGCCGCCAATCACCCCGGGCTCCGCGGTCAGGGTCAGAAGTTCCAGCACACGCTCCTCGCTGGCCACCGGGCCGACCCCTTCCGGCATGCCGATGCCCAGGTTGACCACGGCGTTGGGGCGCAGCTCGAAGGCCGCCCGTCGGGCGATGATCTTGCGCGCGGAGAGCGGCATCGGCTCCAGGGTCGCCATGGGCGCCTTGATCTCCCCGGAATAGGCCGGATTGTAACGAGTGCTGAAGGTCTGCCAGTGGTGTTCCGGGTCGTCGCAGATCACCACGCAGTCCACCAGCACCCCGGGAATTTTGACGTCCTTGGGGTGCAAGGTGGCGCGCTCCGCCAGGCGCTCCACCTGAACGATTACAACCCCGCCGCAGTTGTGCACCGCCGTGGCGATGGCCAGGGACTCCAACACCAGCGCCTCGTGCTCCATGGTGACGTTGCCGAGCGTATCCGCGGTGGTGCCGCGCAAAAAAGCCACCTGCAAGGACTGGGCTTTATAGAACAGGTACTCCTCGCCGTCGATGGGCAGGAGCCTGACGATCTCCTCCCGGGTCGCGTCATTGATCCGGCCGCCATCCAGGCGAGGATCGACGAAGGTACCGAGTCCCACCCGGCTGAGGGTGCCGGGCTTGCCGGCGGCGATATCGCGAAACAGGTGCGAGATCACCCCCTGGGGCAAGTTCCAGGCCTGAATGCGACCCTCGACGGCGAGCTTCTGCAGCTTCGGCACCAGTCCCCAGTGGCCGCCGATCACCTTGGCGACCAGCCCCTCGTGGCCCAGGTGGTTGAGCCCCCGACTCTTGCCATCTCCTTGACCGGCGGCGTACATCAGGGTCAGGTCCCGGGGCTGGCCGGTCTTGAGAAAGCGCTGCTCCAAGGCCACTGCCAGGTGCTCGGCGAAACCGATGCCGACAAAGCCACCGGTAGCCAGGGCATCGCCGTCGCGGATCAGATTTACCGCCTCACGAGCGGAGACAACCTTGCCCTTCTCGGTAAAAGGACGGTGGGAAAGCAGCGGATGAGTCTGGCGAGGCATGGCGGCGTCCTTGATGGCTGTCTCGTCAACGTAGCACAGGCTGCGCCCTAGGGTGCCACGACGGTGGTCAGCTCCAGCCCTGCGCTCAGGGAAAAATGCAGCTCGCTGCCCGGCATCAGCGGCCCCACCCCAGCGGGGGTGCCGGTCAGTACCACATCCCCGGGTTCAAGGGTGAAATGACGGCTCATTTCCGCCAGCAGTGTCGGGATCGGAAACAGCATGTCCTTGGGGCTGCCCTGCTGGCGCCGCTCGCCGTCGATATCCAGGGAAAAGCTCAATGCCTTCCAGTCGGGTATCTCATTGAGTCGAATAAAAGACGACAGCGGGCAGGCGCCGTCGAAACCCTTGGCGATTTCCCAGGGCTGACCCTTTTCCTTGAGCCGCGACTGGACCGCCCGCAGGGTCAGATCCAGGGCCAGCCCTATTCCTGCCACCGCCTGTTCCGCTTGCTGAGGCGACGCCGCCGTCAGCGTCCCACCGATCAGCAGCGCAAGCTCGGTTTCGAAATGCACCTCGCCGCGCCCGGCAACGTCGATCGGCTGATCGAGGGGCACCGCCGCGGTGGCGGGTTTGATGAACAGCAGCGGCTCGCTCGGCACCGGATTGTTCAGTTCCCGGGCATGGTCCGCGTAGTTGCGGCCGACACAGACGATCTTGCCAAGGGCGTGATCGAAAGCGTCGCCATCAAGAAAATTCGCGGTAAACGGCATGGAAATCGCTCCAACAAGTGAAAGGGGGCATTGACAACGCCAATGAAACTGGTAGTATACGCCCACGTTGATGCGGGGTGGAGCAGTCTGGTAGCTCGTCGGGCTCATAACCCGAAGGTCATCGGTTCAAATCCGGTCCCCGCTACCAAATTTAGAACGGCGCCTTTTGAGGCGTCGTTTTGCTTGGGCGGTCGATAAACCCGAGGTCACCGGTTCCCTCTTTGTCTCAACATCAGCGATCCCTGCTACCAAATTTAAGAGAGGCTGGTCAGTAGCTTACTGACCTGCCTCTTTTTTATTGCATGCAAGAAAAGCAGCTTGTGACACTTCAGTGCCAACTTCACGAACTTGGTCTCGATGGTCGCTCACGCTCGACGACCTTCAGGCGGTAATTGTTACAGTCCACTTTCGGACTTCGTCTCCTCCGTAATTTTCAGAAGTCGACTGCACCAGTTGGCTAGTGGCAGCGCCTGTTGTGCGGGCGGCTCCTGCGGCAAAATCTCCCAGAAGATGCCTAAGCGCAGAACGAACAGAATGCCTGTCAGGGCGTGGCGGTTGGAGCCGTCCGCCGCGCGGCTTCGGTGGTGACAGCAATAATGGACCAGGGCTCATCGAATAGGATCTTTTTAGCCATACCAAAAATCTAGGAATGGCTGAGGCTGTTTTCAAGGTTTTGAAAGGCACTGTTAGCGATATCAACTCGGGTAATTTTCATGGGGTATTCAGGTAGAGCCGCCCTTTTATTTCCAGTGTGGCGCATTAGCGCCGGTATAGGACGGGGCGGACTCCATTCCATTGCTTATGCCTGCCGTAAACATTGACAGGCATCTTGCCCTCAACTTCACTCTAAAAGCACTATGACAAAACCACGCTGAGATGCGGATAGGGGGCGTCGTGAAGATACGCAAAATCCTGATCGACGCCAGTTTCTTGCTGCTGGTCGTTGCAATTCCAGCCGGTGCGCAGACGACGCTGACCATTGCCACGGTCGACAATCCTGATATGGAGCGGATGCAGAGGCTATCTGACAGCTTCGTTTCTGATAATCCGGACATCGAGCTGGAGTGGGTGGTTCTCGATGAGAACATGCTGCGCCAACGGGTAGTCACCGATATCGCCACCGGGGGCGGACGGTTTGACATCGTCACGATCGGTCTCTACGAAGCACCGATCTGGGCAGAACGGGGATGGCTGTCGCCTCTCGATACCCTATCCGCCGACTACGAAATCGACGATCTCCTGTCGCCGATCAGGAATGCCCTGACGTTCGACGGGGAGCTTTACGCGGCGCCGTTCTACGGTGAATCGTCGTTCACGATGTATCGGACCGACCTGTTCGAGAATGCCGACCTCGAAATGCCCGACGCGCCCACCTGGGACTTCATTCGGACGGCTGCCTCCACGATCAGCGAACAGAACGACGACGTTTACGGCATCTGCCTGCGGGGCAAGCCGGGATGGGGCGAAAACATCGCTCTGATCACGGCCATGGCGGTATCCTATGGCGCGCGCTGGTTCGACATGAACTGGAAGCCCCAGTTCGATAGCGAGGCCTGGGGCAGCACGGTCAACGACTACGTCAAGCTGATGTCGGACTTCGGACCCCCGGACGCTGCCTCGAAGGACTATTCCGATATGCTCGCTCTCTTCCAGGAGGGCAAATGTGCGATCTGGATCGATGCGACGGTCGCGGCATCGGCCATTAGCGATCCCGAAGCATCGACTGTCGCTGACAAGGTCGGGTTCGCGCTAGCGCCGGATCGGGGCCTTGGCAAGCGGAGCAACTGGCTTTGGGCTTGGGCACTGGCAGTATCCAAGGGCTCGGAGCATTTGGAAGCCGCCAAGAACTTCGTGGCCTGGGCCACCTCACGACAATACGCCGAAACGGTCGCCGAGAAGGTGGGTTGGGCGAACGTTCCGCCTGGCACCCGCAAATCCCTTTACGAGAATTCTGATTATCTCGACGCCGCACCGTTTGCCGGGATGGTGCTGTCGTCGATCGAGTCGGCGGATACTGCCCATCCGACGGTGGAGGAGGTTCCCTACTCCGGGATTCAGTATGTCGCGATCCCGGAATTCCCGGCTATGGCGACGGCGGTGGGCACCCAGTTCTCCCAGGCGCTTTCGGGTGAAATCTCTACCGGCGAAGCGCTGAAAAATGCGCAATGGGTCACGGGCAAGGTGATCGAACGCGCACGCTTCATAACAGACAAATAACGTGCGAGTGAACAGCGATGACCGATGTTGGACGCACGATTGCCGGCATCTTGCGATAAGGGATGGAAGAACAGTAACCGGGAGGATGATATGACCGATACAGCCGGTGAACATACCCAATCAATATCGGAAATGGACGACGAACTACTACCGGTTCCAGAGCACCGAACGCACGGCCCAAGTCACTTTCTCGGCCTCTATGGTGCCGAACACGTTGCTGCTACGGAATTCGTCATTGGCGCCGCCTTCGTGGCCATGGGCGCGACAATCCACGACATCTTGCTCGGGCTGCTCATCGGCAATACGCTTGCCGTGCTGAGCTTCTGGCTCATCACTGCGCCGATCGCGGTCAAGACGAGGTTGAGCCTCTACACTTATCTCGATAAAAACATGGGGGAAAAGTTTTCGCGGCTCTACAACGGCGCAAACGTACTCATCTTCGTGGCCATTTCCGCCGCCATGATCACCGTATCGGCGACAGCGGTTCGGGTACTTTTCGATATTCCTCCCCAGATCTATCCCTATCCCAGCAACGCCTACTTCGCGCTCATTGCCGCTTCGGCAAGCGTGATCGCTGTGCTTGTGGCCTATTACGGTTTCAAAGTGGTGGCCGAATTTGCCACCATATGCACACCCTGGCTAATGGTGATGTTCACGGCCGGCGGCATGGTGTTGATCCCTGCGTTAAACGAAACGCTGACCGGTTACACGACGCTTGCAAGTTTCTCGGATTTCGTGAATTTGGCGGGAGCGACCGTGTTTACCGGCATCAATGCTGAAGGGGAACCCGGGATCGGATTGTTGGAAGTGATCGGCTTCGCCTGGGCAGCGAACACCTTTGCGCATTTCGGTCTCGTCGACATGGCGCTGCTGCGTTACGCCAAGAAACCGATCTACGGCCTTTGTACCGCAACCGGTATGATGTTCGGCCACTACATCGCCTGGATTTCAGCGGCACTGATGGGGGCGGCGACGGCGTCGATCATGAAATTAAGTGTCGCTGTTGTTTCGCCCGGGGATGTTGCCTACTACGCGCTTGGCGCCACCGGTTTTGTGATTGTCATCATCGCAGGATGGACAACGGCCAACCCCAACCTCTATCGCGCCGGTCTTGCAGCCCAGGCCGTATTCCCGAACGTCGCACGCCAAAAGGTAACGCTTGTCGTCGGGGCCGTGGTCGTGATCGGAAGCTGTTTCCCGTTCATCTACCGCAGCATCCTGCCAATTCTTGCCTACGCGGGACTTGTTCTTGTACCCATCGGCGGTATCGTTTTCGCTGAGCAACACATCTTCCCCCGCATGGGCATGAAAACCAACTGGCACCGGCTCAAGGGCGTCAAGGACAACATGCCGGCGCTGATCACCTGGGGTATCTGTCTTGTGTTCGGCTTTGGGTTGAACTTCACCAACCTCATACCGTTCGTCTATCTCTTCCTGCCGACCTGGGTCATTTCCATCGTCTGCTACACCATCCTGGCCAAGCGAGCCGGTGCCGACAAAAGCTACCCCGAGGCCGAGAAGCGCGAGGCCGACTTCCATCGACGGGTCGAGGAATACCACGCCGAACTGGCGCGGACGGAGAGCTATGAGCACGTCAAGGACACTTCGATGCTGACCAAGGGCATCCGCGCGATCTGGATCGTTATCGGGCTTCTGGTGCCGGCGGTACTGGCGTGGCGCGTGCTCTTCAATAGCCCGGACCTCTACGAATACTACGTGAACCGCGAAGTCTTCTACGACATCACTATTTGGTGCACCCTCATCTACTTCGTGTTTGCCTGGTGGGATCTGCAGCGATCGAAAGCGTTGCGGCGGGCAAGCGCGACCACCGGCTCGGCAGCACCCGTAGAGTGAAGCGAAGTACCGAGACAGGCTATCCGAAGCGAGGAAACGAATTCGAACATCTCAACATCGATCAGATCAATCTCTTCCAGAACCACTTTGTAAAGATAAGGTAGGGAGTCGGATTCTACGGTATGGATGCGTGGACACGGGGCCTAGACAAAAATCTATGGTCACCCCCGCTTTTGCAATGCTGAGATGTGATGAGTGGTTGGCTTGCTTAAATCTATCCGGCGTCTCGATGGGGCATGGCCCCGCGCCTCGATGAGAGTCGCGCCTGGCGATCCTGAAAAACCCGGCGGCTTCAATCAGCCGATTTTTGTGACAGGCTCTTCGCCAGGCCGCTTGGCCGTTCACATCATCATGTTTCAGCTATCGCAAAACCAGAAAAGGGTGAATAAAACAATCAGAACCTGACGCTTCAAGCCGTCATCACACGCGGTCCTGCATTGAACGCCGAATGCCGGGTCGCGATGGCCCAGGCAATTCGAGCAAACTTGTTGGCCAGCGCACAGACCACCACATTCGAGTGGCGGCGCAAGCGCAAGGCACGCACCCACTCGGCAAGCGGGCCCTGCTGGTGGTCCAGCCGCTGCAGGTAAACCCTGGCGCACTGGACCAGCAGTCGTCGTAGATGCTTGTCGCCGCGTTTGCTGATCCCCAGGAGGTGGGATCTTCCTCCCGTGCTGTATTGCCGTGGCACCAGGCCGACGGAAGCCGCGAAGTCGCGACTGCATCGGTACTGTTTGCCGTCCCCCATTTCAGCGGTCAGGACACTGGCCGTCATGGGCCCCACACACGGGATGGTCAGCAAACGGCTACCCAACTCGTCTGCGGCAAGCTGGTCGGTGATCTCCCGATCCAGCTCCTTGATCCGGTCGTCCAGGTAGCAGAAGTGGGCATGCAGCCGCATCAGCAGCACCAGCAACCGATGAGACAGCTCACGGTCCGCCAAGGTATCCGGCAGGCGACGCATGAGCGCGACCCCCTTGGGCAGGCTGATGCCAAACTCCAGCAGGAAACCATGTGCCTGATTGGCGGTTTTTGTCCGGTCCCGCACCAGGGAATCCCGCATACGATGCAGAACCGACAGGGTTTGCTGGGTCTCGGTTTTCGGCGTGACGAACCGCATGGAGGGGCGACAGGCCGCCTCGCAGATCGCTTCGGCATCGATGAAGTCGTTCTTGTTGCCCTTGACGAAGGGGCGCACGAACTGCGGAGAGATCAGCCGAGCCTCATGTCCCATGGCGACCAGCTGCCGTGCCAGATAATGGGCGCCGGCACAGGCTTCCATCACGACGGTGCAGGCCGGCAGGTTACCCAGCCATCGCATCATCTGTTGGCGCGTCGCCTTCTTGCGGAACACTTCCCGACCCGCAGCATCCTGGCCGTGCAAGTGAAATGAGTGCTTACCGAGATCGATACCCACGAGAGTGGCAGTTGTCATGACGATGGCCTCCTGAACAGAACACCCTACGAAGCGTAGTGCTCGCAGGGTGCGGGGGTGACCATCTCATTAACCCGCCGAATGACGGGCCAGGCAACGGCACGGATTATCTAGCAGTACAGCGGCGCGATGGCACTTCAGCGATGATAGATGGAGATGGCGTCCAGCAGCAGGCTGTAGCCCACTGCCATCTCCGTGGGCGTGAAGAGCCCTGAGCGCAGCCCGCCAAGGATGATTAACGAGGCGAACAAGGCAGCCTGATAGAAGCTTTCCTTGAGCGGTGGATGAATGCGGCTTTGAGGATAGTGTGTTATTGGCAGCACTGCTAGATAATACGTCGCCCATCACATCGGGCCGATCAGGAAAGTCTCGTCGTTGACCTGGTTAAAAATGTTTTGCGTTAGGATGAAGCTCAAGGCCTGTATTGAATCGACCAGCTGAGTTCCAACGGCTTGTCCAGGGTCATGTCGCCGGTTTCGCAGGTTATCAGGGTAGCGAAGGGGCCGACGGGAGATTGGTACGGCAGCTTGCCGTCGACCTTGTGGATTTCACAGGAATCGAGACCGCTGACGGTGAATTCCGTCACCTCGCCATTATCGAAGGTCACGGCGTTGCCTTCCAGCGTGGCATCTTCCGAGAAGCTGGCGAACTCCAGTTCTACGTTATCCACCTCGAGCGCTTCGCCAGGACGATAGGTGTCGGTGCGAGTGATCTTGCCCCGGGACAGCACGTATTTTGTCTCGACGCTCAGACGGTCATCCTCGATCGGGCGACTCTTGCCGAGCCGGTCGAGTTCTTCCTGATGGTAGGTCACCGTGAAGCTGTCGCCATCTCTTGTCGTCTCGATATCGCGGATAAAGGCCGCGGCTATCAGCTCGTCGCCATCCGCCAGGGTGAAACGGGGCAGCAGCTGGGGATAGTCTTCGTCCGGGGTGCCTTCGAGCATGCCGTTGGCGAAAGGAATGGGAAAATAGGGGTTGTTCATGTGCTGGGATTTACCGCCGTTGATCAGCGGCAGGCTGATAATGTGATTCCCGTCTCGGTAAGTCACCAGCGCCCGATCGTACTCACCCCTAGAAAACCAGGTGAGCGTGCTTTTCGGCAGCGTCTCGAGCCAGGCGTCGAAGCTCTCCGATGGCACCTCGTCTTCATAGCCGATGTCGTTCCATAGATTGGCGGTATAAATCAATTGATGAGACAAGCTGAAGTTCTCGCCGAGGATACGATGCTTGCCGCGATAGTCGTCGGTCTTGCGCCCCTTGTCCCACAGGTTGACGGATTTCATGCCTTCGTCGTACCAGAAATCCACGTAGCGCTGGGTGGCTCTAGCCGCAAAGGCGTAGGCCATGTCCTTTTCCTCCGGCGTCAACACGTCAAGATAAGCCGCCGCGGACAGCACTTCGAGAAAGGCGGTATCGCCATAGGCGCCGATACTGCGTCCGTAGCTGAAGCCGTAGCCATCCTGATTCAGCCTTACCAGTACCACATCGACGGCGTTGCGTAGCCATTCCTTCATCTGCGGAGTCACTTCCATACCCGTCTCGATAAAACGCTGGCATATCTCACCTATCAAAAGAACGCTGTAACGATCGAAACGTCCTTCGCCCTCGGTTTCATCGGAGAAGCCGTATTCGCCGGAATATTGCCTGTAGTGATCCATCATCTTGCTCAGCAGTTTCTCACTGCCGGATTTATCCTCCCAGCCCAGCAGATGGCGCAGCCTGGCAATGGAAAAGGCCACGCCGTAATAGTTTGTCGGCAAGTCGAGCAGCGAATAATCCTCCTGGTCGACAAACTGGCGCCAGTCGGTCTTTTTCTTGAGCTTCTCGAGGGTGTCGGGGGTGACCGCACGCTCGAGCAGCCCCGCTTCCCGCAGGCGATTGAGGGCGGACACATAATAATAGATGCCCCAGGTTTCGTTGCGATCATCGATCGTCATGTCGGCTATTTGGCGATAGCCTTCGAGATAGCGATCGAATTCTGGACTGTCTTCAGGCGTATTCAGCAGCAGATAACTCAGTCCTATGGCGATCTTTCCAGGAAGGAATTTATCTTCCCCGTGGAATGCCTGAACGCCATCAAGGGCAATAGCCTCCTTTTCCGCCAGCAGCTTCTCGAAAAAGAAATCCAGCTTGGGCAGAATTTCTCTGTCGATTGTCTGATTGACCGGAGCATACGCCATCGTATGTTTCTCTCCAGATTTTTCCACTTCAGCGGTAGAAGCCGCTTGTGTATCCGCTCCAGCTACTGCGTGCATGCAAAACGCTGCCATAGCTAGTGTAACGACTGATGTGATATGTCTTTTCATTAGGCCTTTCGACGTTTCCTGGGGTTTCCGTTCGGCCCACCTTGAATATGCCGGGCATCAGCCGCATCTTGAATCAAAATCCCCAAATTTCAAGGTAGCTTCATGGCAATCATCGACCCCAGCGGCGATCCGCTCAACACGCAGCGCGGCAGCACGACTTCTTCAACCGCACCGGATCCGGCGACTTATATCGTCGACATGGACATGAACAACTTCCAGCAGATACTGGAAGGTTCGATGCAGACGCCGGTGGTGCTCGATTGCTGGGCGCCCTGGTGCGAGCCTTGCAAGAATCTGATGCCGGTGCTCGAGAAACTGGCCAGGGAATATCAGGGCGCCTTCGTGCTGGCCAAGCTCAATATCGAGGAGAATCAGCAGATCGCCGCTCAGCTCGGCATCCGTTCCGTGCCGGATGTCAAGCTGATCATGCAGGGTCAGCTTTATGACGAGTTTCAGGGGGCGCTGCCGGAAGGTCAGATTCGCCAGTGGCTTGGAAAATACATCCAAGCGCCTGAAGACGCGCCGCCAAGCCCGGAGGAACAGGCCCGGGCCGCGTTGGACGCGGGTGACCCTGCCACCGCGCGTACGATCTACGAGCAGCTGTCCCAGGCAAATCCTGAGCATTACGACTACCGGATCGATCTGGCTGGCGCCCTGCTGGCGGAAGGCAACCCGGACCGCGCCAGTGCGATTCTTGATGGCTTGCCCCCGGAACATCGCGACGCTCCCAAAGCCCGTGGGGTGCGCGCTCGCCTGGCGTTCGGCGAGGAAGCGCCGGATGCGGAGGAACTCGCGGCGCTGGCAGGACGCGATGATAGCGAGGCACGCTACAAGCTTGCCCTGCGAAAGGTTGCCGACGGTGACTACGAAGCGGGTCTCGAGGCCTTGCTGGACCTGCTGAAAACGGATCGAAGCTACGGCGACGACCTGTCCCGCAAGACCCTGCTACGGGTCTTCGATGCTCTGGGCGCGGATCATCCGCTGACCGTTACCTATCGCCGTCGCATGTTCACCCTGCTGTATTGAGTAGAACATCCAGGCGGTCCAGGGCCTCGTTCAACTGGTCCGGCGTCGTGCCGAAGTTCAATCGCACAAAGCCGGGCCAGCCAAAATCTGCGCCGTCGGAAAGCGCGACCCGAGCTTCTTCCAGCAAAATCTTTTGCGGATTCTTTCCCAGCCCCGCCCGACGCAGGTCGAGCCAGGCGAGATAGGTCGACTCAGGCGGGTGCATTTCGACCCCAGGCCAGCACGAGACCGCCTCGACCAGCCGCGCTCGATTCTTCCGCAGCGTTTCCAACAGTTCCTGGCGCCAGGATTCGCCTTGCCCATAGGCGGCTTCCGCTGCTACCAGCCCCAGCACATTGGTTTCCGGCATCAGTCCACGACATTTGGCGGCAAATCGCGCGCGCAGCTTGTCATCGGAAATCACTGCGCAGGCGGTGGTCAGACCCGCCAGATTGAAGGTCTTGGAAGGTGCCCAGAGAGTCACCAGACGCGAGGCCAGCGCCGGGAACATGGCTGCAAGCGGTCGGTGTCGCGCGTCTTCTTCCAATAACAGATCGCAGTGCAGTTCATCGGATACCAGCAGCAGATCGTGACGGCAGACCAGTTCCGCCAGCCCTGCGAGTTCCTGTTCGTCCCAGATGCGCCCGGTAGGATTATGCGGATGACACCATAGCAACAGGCGGGTGGCCGGCGTGATAGCCTCTCCCAGCGCTTCCAGATCGAGCCGCCAGGGTGCGCCGGAGGTAATTGGCGCCGCCAGGGAAGCGGTTTGCTTGAGGCGGCCGGTGTTGTCGGCAACCTTGAGAAACGGCGGATAGATCGGCGTCACCGTCAGTACGCCCTCGCCTGGCTCCGTCAGCGCCAGGCTGGCGATATGCAGCGCCGGCACCACCCCGGGCAGCCATAGCTGCCAGTCCGGCTCGATATTCCAGGCATAATGCTTGAGACTCCAGGCGCACAGCGTGTCGCGTAGCGAATTCGGGACGCCGCCGTAGCCAAAGACACCGTGTTCAGTGCGATCATGAAGAACTTTCATTACCGCGGGGGGGGAGACAAAATCCATGTCCGCGACCCAAAGGGGCAGCACGTCAGGTGTATAGCGGCCCCACTTCATGGAAGGCCATTCCGGCGTCTGGCCCTGCGCCCGGGGATGTCGACGCTCGATGGGCGTGGCAAAATCATGCTGCATGGCACTTCCTTATGGTCAATTCGAGTGGTGGCTCCTTGAACATGCCTGAAAGTTTTTTCTATGCCAAGGCGATGCGTGGCGCGTCGCGACTGATCGAGCACTGGCTTTCCATCGGTCAGGCCTCGCCGGATCGCCTTGCGATGATCCTGGCGGATACCGCGCGGCTGGCCAATCTCGGCGACGTCAAGAAAACCCCGCATGGCGACGAGTTGAAACACTGGAGCCACGACAAGCAGCCTCCTTTGTGGGCGGCACGCACGGCGCTGTTTCTGCTGATACAGATGCCCCGGCGCCCCCTGCCACGGGATGATCTCGAGGCCTGTGCCTGGGCGTATTGCTGGCTACGTAACCAGCGCTTCGATTCTTTCGACCAGGCTCGCGCGGCGCTTCCCGCCCATCTCGTCGACAGCCTGACGCAAGCCTTGAAGGAGGCTTGGGCGGACAGACGGCGTCAGCGACTGCTTTAGCCTTGGCGAGTCTTGACCAACGATTGGCCAGAGGTAATGCTGACAGGATTAATGATAAGGAGGTTCACGATGTTCACGAAGACTATGGAAATCGGTTTCTATGACACGGATGCCTTGGGCCATGTCAACAACACCCGGCTGCCGACCTGGTTCGAACTGGCCCGCAACGACCTGTTTCGACTGTTCACTCCGGATCTCGATCCCGCCAAGTGGCAGCTGATCCTGGCCCGTTACGACGTCGAGTTCATGGCAGAGCTATTCTATGGCAAGCCGGTGGAAATTCGCACCTACCTGACTCACCTGGGCAACAGCTCCTTTACCGTGACTCAGGAAGCCCGGCAAGAAAGTCGGCTGGTGGCCAGAGGCAATACCGTATTGGTGCATTACGATCATCGGGAAAGACGCACCCTGCGCATCGAAGGCGAACTGCGGGAAGCCTTGAACGCCCACCTTCAGGAAAAAGCCGAAGCATGACGCCGGCGATTCATGCCCTGAAAGCCGCGGCGGTCAGCTATCGACTCGAGGAGTATGATCATGCGCCGGGCAACCGAGATTATGGCGAGGAAGCCGCGGAGGCGTTAGGGCTTTCCACGGCGGAGGTGTTCAAGACGCTGCTGGGCAAACTCGACGATCGGCAGCTGGTGGTGGCCATTGTCCCGGTCAGTTGCCGGCTCGATCTCAAGGCCTTGGCCCGGGCTGGCGGAGCCAAGAAGGCCAGGCTGGCGGATCCCCAGGAAGCCCAGCGCGCCACCGGCTACGTGCTCGGCGGCATCAGCCCCTTGGGTCAGAAGCACAAGCTCGCCACCTTTCTTGATAGCAGCGCGGAATCGCTGGGCGAAATTCACGTCAGCGGCGGACGACGCGGGCTGGAAGTCGCTCTGTCCCCCACTGATCTTCTGGCGCTGACCCAAGGGCGCTTCGCCGCGCTGCAGAGTCGTTGAATTCATCGCGCTGAGACAATTGCCTCGGGACGCTGTCGAAAACGTGTTATTCGATAAAAAAACCGACACAAGGAAAGCGCACGTGATCCGTTACAATCTATGGCTGGATCCCGAGAACAAGGCTCAGCATCGCGCCGTCGAGGCGGATCTTGAACGCTACTTCATCGACCGCTTCGCCGATTACCCGCACATCCGCTTGTTCGGCGCGGATCCCTACGACTACGACTCGCCCTTCAACCGCCTCTACGAAGCGCTGATTGTCCGTGCCGATGACTATTGCCAGCGCCAGTGGTGCTATGTTCCCACTCCGATACAGCTCAATCAGGCATTCTTTCGTGCCGTGGGACGCTCCAACAAGTTCTTGCGAGATGGCTAAATGGTGATTTGCCCCGATATACCGCCAGACGAGCGCCAACTCACGATCATCGCCGATCAGCTCGGCCGCTCCCCTCGCGGCATCCAGGCGCTCGGCGCCACGGATGGCGAAGGCACGCCGCTGGTGTTGCGCATGAATCCCATCGTCGACGGCAAACCCTTCCCCACGCTGTTCTGGCTGTGTTCCGAGCGGCTCAAGGTGGTGCTTTCTCGACTCGAGGCCCAAGGCATCATCAAGGGGCTGGAGGCGCGTCTCCAGCAGGAGCCGGCGTTTCTGGCCGCCTATCATGCGAGTCACGAAGACTACGTTGCCAAGCGCTGGCAATACATGACGCCTTTGCAGCGTAGTGAGGTCGAACGCCTTGGCTACACGAATATCTTGCGCGAACGAGGCATCGGCGGTATCGCCAACTGGGATCAGGTGCGCTGTCTGCATACCCAGTACGCCCACCATTTATGCGGCCATAATGTTATCGGCCAATGGCTGGACGAGGAGTACGGCGTCATGGACGACTTGCCCTGACCCCCTTCGCTTCTATGGTGTATCTCATCATCAAGCAAAAAATCATCCAACCAAGGAGAAAACATGGCAACTATCTGCGTGTACCTGGGCTCACGAGAGGGCAAGGTTTCCGCCTTTCGTCAGGCTGCGGAAGCGCTCGGCCTCGCCATGACGCAACGGGGCCACACGCTGGTCTACGGAGGGGCGCGAGTCGGCTTGATGGGCGCCTTGGCGGATAGTGTCATGCAGGCCGGTGGCAGGGCTATCGGCATCATTCCTCATCAGCTCGTCGAGCGGGAGCAGGCGCATCTCGGGCTGCATGAACTGATACGAGTGGCCAACATGCACGAGCGAAAATCACTCATGGAAAAGCATGCGGATGCGTTTATTGCCCTGCCCGGCGGCATCGGCACCTTGGAGGAGCTTTTTGAAACCTGGACCTGGCAGTATCTTGGCCTGCACGACAAGCCGATAGGAGTGCTTGACAGCCAGGGCTTTTACACTCCGCTACTGAGCTTTCTCGATCAGGTCGTCGAACAGGGCTTTCTTGATGCTCCTACACGCCGGGAACTGATCGCCGCCCCATCGCCGGAGGCGTTGCTTGATGCCATAGAGGCGCGGCTTTCGACGAAGTGATATTTCAAGGACGGGGGAACTTAGCATGCACGCGATTATCTTGAACGATCAAACGCTGGAGTGGCGCGAACAGCCATCGCTTGGAGACCCGGGTCCCGGGAAGCTGAAGATCCACGTCGTCTGGGCCGGGGTGAACCATGCCGACCTGGGCCAACGCGCCGGCAACTATCCGCCTCCGCCGGGAGAATCCGACATCATGGGGCTTGAGGTCAGCGGCACCGTTAGCCAGGTCGGTTCGAACGTGGAGCGGTTTCGGGTGGGCGATCGGGTCTGCGCCCTGCTTGCCGGGGGCGGCTACGCGGAAGAGGTGATCGTGTCCGAGCGGCAGGTGTTGCCGGTTCCCGAAGGGATCAGCCTGCGAGACGCGGCGGCGATACCGGAAGTCTTCGCCACCGCCTGGCTGAATCTTTTCATGGAAGGCGGTTTGTCATCCGGGGAGCGCGTGCTGGTCCATGCAGGTGCCAGCGGCGTCGGCACTGCGGCTATCCAACTCTGCAATGCCTTCGAGCATTCGTGTTTCGTCACCGTAGGCAGCGATGCCAAGATCGATTTCTGCATGAAGCTAGGTGCTTCCACGGGCTGGAACCGCCATCAAGGCAGCTTTGTCGAAGCGGTCAAGGCATTCGGTGGCGCCGATCTGATTCTCGATCCGGTGGGAGGAAGCTATCTCGGCGATAACCAGCGAGTGCTGAACGCCGATGGTCGTCTGATCATCATCGGGTTGCTGGGAGGCAGAAGCGCCGAACTTGATTTAGGGCGCCTGCTGATGAAACGTCAGCGTATCATCGGGTCGACCCTACGGAGCCAGTCCTCCACAGCCAAGGGCGCCATCCTGGACGCGCTTTACGAGCATGCCTGGCCTCGCTTCGAAAGCGGTGAAATCATACCCTTGATCGATCGCACCTGGCCGATCCGGCAGGTCGAAGACGCCATGCAATACCTGGAAGACAACGACGGCATCGGCAAGGTGCTGCTATGTATCGACGACGAACTCAATGATTGACGGTCGCCTGGGGCAGCGCTTCTTGAGTAGCCGCGTCGAGCTGACGGTCCGCCAGTTTTTGCCAGTGTTCGGCGCGCTGCGCATCCACCGCCAGCCCCAGCGAACCGGCGCGATAGGCTTTCGCCAAACGATCCGCGGCCAAGGGATGTCCCGCTTCTCCGGCTCGCGCATACCAGGTCACCGCGTGGTCTTCACGCCGCGGGTATTGCGCGCAACCGTGCTCATAGATCCAGCCAGCCTGATACTGAGCACGCATATCGCCATTATGCGCAGCTTCCACAACGTAGCGAGCGCCGCGCGCCTTGTCCTGAGGGCTGGAGCCACGATGGAACAGCATGTGACCATAGGTCGATAATGCGCCGACATGGCCTGCCTTGGCGCAACGCTGAAATAGCCGCATGGTCAAACGCTGGGTTCGCGGAGAGCGCGGCAGCCAGCGATGATGAAATAGCTGCTCCGCCAGACGATATTCAAGCCTTGTGAACAGAGAAGATGCCTGTTGCATGGCAAACGCCCTCAATCCTGTATGCTGAGAAAATGACATCAAGCGACTGCTTCTTGACATCACCGTCGACGCAACGTTGCGTATCGCCCACCGTTCATTGTCTGCGATATTGTGCTGCACTGCAATACAAACGATGGGCCGGCTAGCATACGCCTACCTTTGTCATGACTCAACCCCTGCCATGATCCACTAGCAAAGTACGATTCTTCTCAGTAAACCACGACGTTTTATCGGCAATGAGAAGAACAGCCTATCGACTCATCCCTTGTTCGGCGCCGGCTCGACGTTGGTATACAATGATGCGCCGACACTCATTGCCTCACGGAGCCCAATATGCTGAGTATTCTTTCTCCGGCAAAGACACTGGATTTTGCTACGCCTTCCACTACGGAGAAATACTCGCTTCCGGATCATCTTGAGCGAAGCCGGCAGTTGGTCGATATCCTGCGCGACTTTTCGCCGACAGATCTTTCCCGACTGATGGGTGTCAGCGACAAGCTTGCGGGGCTCAATGCGGCCCGCTACGCAGAATGGGGCACGCCTTTTACACCGGATAACGCCAAACAGGCGGCACAAGCCTTTCAAGGAGATGTTTATGTGGGGCTGGAGGCGGATACTTTCGACGAACAAGACAATGCCTTTGCCCAGAGCCATTTACGCATTCTTTCCGGACTTTATGGCCTGTTGCGGCCGCTGGATCTGATTCAGCCCTATCGTCTGGAAATGGGCACACGGCTGCCTAATCCTGCCGGCAAGGACCTCTACGCTTTCTGGAAAGATACCTTGACCGACGCCTTGAGCCAGGCCATCGTCGATAGCGGCAGTGCGGTGCTGATCAACCTGGCGTCTCAGGAATATTTCAAGGCAATCGACACAAACAGGCTCGATGCCCGGATCATTACGCCAATCTTCAAGGACGAGAAGAACGGCCAGTACAAGATCATCAGCTTCTATGCAAAGAAGGCGCGAGGTCTGATGAGCGCCTGGATGATTCGTCAGCGGCTCGACGACCCACAGATGCTCAAAGATTTCGACGTGGCAGGCTATCGCTTCAATGCCGCCATGTCCCAGGACGACAGTCCAACCTTTATCCGCAGCGGAAGCGAACGCTGATTGACCTTGTAAGATCACTATCCTTAAACGAAGCGCAGCGGCCTTGCGGAGCGCTTCTTGAGGAATTGACGATGCGCCTGCTTGAAACGCTCGTTGTCGCAGCGCTCTAGCCATTCATAGGCCACCATATCCGCAGTCACCGGTACACCGCCCGCGGCCTGCACTCTTGCCATGGCAAGCTTTGCTTCATCCTGGCGACGGCTCGCCGTAGCTTCCACCAGCCAATAGACTTCATAGCCCGCTTCCAGCAGGCTGAGTGCCGTCTGCATCACGCAGATATGCGCTTCAGTACCGCAGATCACCACCTGGCGACGCTCCAGCGCCGCCAAGGCCTCGGCAAAATCTGTTTCATCATGAGCGCCGAAATGCGATTTCTGCCACAGCCGAGCGTTCGGCAAGGCTTCGATCAAGCGCGGCTCGGTACCGCCCAGCCCCTGAGGGTACTGCTCTGTTAACCACACCGGCACGTCCAGGGTCTGGGCCAGGCTGCCTAACCAGATGGCCTCGTTTACCGCTTGATCGCTGCCGTCTATCACCGGCAGTAGCGCTTTCTGCAAGTCCACGATCAAGAACAGGCTATGGGAACATTTAATACGCATGAGGAGTCTCTTTGTCAGGTATTTGGAACGACGATGAAGCCCACGGATTCAGCATAGCCTCACAAGCAGGTATGCTTGCAGGGTATCCCCTTATCCATCTCGGAGATTGACACGACAATGCGCAACTTTTTCGCCGTGCTGCTGGTGGGCTTGATGAGCTTCGGCCTCGCCGTCGACCATGCGGATGCAAGACGCATGGGCGGGGGTAAAAGCTTCGGCTCCTATTCCCGCTCCGCCAAGAGCGACAACGCCGCTCCCAATCGTACCGCCAGTAACGCCCAGACTCAGCGAAAGCCGTCAAGTGGACTGTCACGCTTTGCAGGGCCTTTCGCCGGCTTGTTGGCGGGCGGGCTTCTGGCCTCGCTGTTTTTCGGCGGCGCCTTCGACGGCATACGCTTCCTGGACATTCTGCTGGTTGCAGGGATTGCCTTTCTGGTGTTCCGATTTATCGCGAGGCGGCGACAAGCTACTGCCGGGGGACCAAGCCAGCGGCGCGAACAGGCTACCCCCGCGGCAGTCTTCCGGGGGTCTTCCAGCGGCGCTGACAGCCAGCCTGCAGCCTGCAGCCCGCAACCGGAGTGGTTTGACAAGGAGCGTTTTCTTGGAGGTGCCAAGGAGCACTTCATGACGCTTCAGCGAGCCTGGGACAATAATGACTTCAAGGAGATTCAGGAGTATGTCACTCCGGAGCTTTATAATTTATTGAGAGAGGAGCGCGCCGCCCAGCCTGCCAACAATCGCACCGAAATTTTGAGGCTATTTGCCGAGCTAGGAGATATCAGGGAGCATGACAGTCAGGCCGAAGCTACGGTTATCTTCCACGGGGTTCTCGATGAGAATGGCGAGCAGAACGAATTCAACGAAACCTGGCACCTGATTCGTGAATTACGTGAGGACGCTCCTTGGTACGTACAGGGAATCGAGCAAAACCCTGGCGCCTAAAGAAGACGGTGTCCGATACCGGGCTAGCGCCATAACAACCCAATCAGGCCGGGCGATTGCCCGGCCTGATTGTGTAGCAGTCATGGAAATGGATCAGTTTTGAGCGTCCTCCGCGGACTCTTCCACGTTATCGCCCATCTCCTCCATGCTGTCTCCAGCATCGTCTACAGCCTCGTCAACATTTTCACCGGCTTGTTCTGCAGGTCCTTCATTGTCACAGGCGGCAACACCACCCAACATCAAAGCCATCAATAGCGCGATGCCTAACTTGCGTAACAGGCTTGCATTCATCGGTGCCTCCTTTTGAGATCAGTGAACCGCGTAATTTAGCTATTCCACAATAGCGAGACTTCTATTGTTTCACCAGCACGGATTGACAAGCTTTTGTACCAAACGGTAACAGATAACCAGCGACTAAACGCAAGCACCCCCAGCCATTGCTGGCTGGGGGTGGGGAGAGGGGCCTGACGATGACCTACTCTCGCATGGGGAGACCCCACACTACCATCGGCGCTGGGCGGTTTCACGGCTGAGTTCGGCATGGATTCAGGTGGGACCCGCTCGCTGTGGTCGTCAGGCAAAACGGCGATGACCGGCGTCATCACACAATGCCATCATGCTGACGCTACGCTCGCGTATCCGGCGGGTCGGTCACCCAGACCCCTTGGGGTTATATGGTCAAGCCTCACGGACCATTAGTACGCGTTAGCTCAACACCTTGCGGTGCGTCCACAGCGCGCCTATCGACCTCGTCGTCTTCGAGGGTCCTTCAGGAGACTTGCGTCTCGGGGAGATCTCATCTTGAAGGGGGCTTCCCGCTTAGATGCTTTCAGCGGTTATCCCGTCCGCACATAGCTACCGGGCAGTGCCATTGGCATGACAACCCGAACACCAGCGGTGCGTCCACTCCGGTCCTCTCGTACTAGGAGCAGCGCTTCTCAAATCTCCAACGCCCACGGCAGATAGGGACCGAACTGTCTCACGACGTTCTAAACCCAGCTCGCGTACCACTTTAAATGGCGAACAGCCATACCCTTGGGACCGACTTCAGCCCCAGGATGTGATGAGCCGACATCGAGGTGCCAAACACCGCCGTCGATGTGAACTCTTGGGCGGTATCAGCCTGTTATCCCCGGAGTACCTTTTATCCGTTGAGCGATGGCCCTTCCATACAGAACCACCGGATCACTAGAACCGTCTTTCGACCCTGCTCGACCTGTCCGTCTCGCAGTCAAGCACCCTTATGCTCTTGCACTCAGTGCACGATTTCCAACCGTGCTGAGGGTACCTTCGTGCTCCTCCGTTACCCTTTAGGAGGAGACCGCCCCAGTCAAACTACCCACCACACACTGTCCTCGACCCGGATGACGGGCCTGAGTTAGAACGCCAATGATGCCAGGCTGGTATTTCAAGGGCGGCTCCCCGGCAACTGGCGTCACCGGTTCCAAGCCTCCCAGCTATCCTACACAAGCAACATCGGCGTCCCGTGTGAAGCTATAGTAAAGGTTCACGGGGTCTTTCCGTCTAGCCGCGGGTACACCGCATCTTCACGGCGATTTCAATTTCACTGAGTCTCGGGTGGAGACAGCGTGGCCATCATTACGCCATTCGTGCAGGTCGGAACTTACCCGACAAGGAATTTCGCTACCTTAGGACCGTTATAGTTACGGCCGCCGTTTACCGGGGCTTCGATCAAACGCTTCGCGTGAGCTAA
This sequence comes from Pistricoccus aurantiacus, assembly GCF_007954585.1. Taxonomy (GTDB): domain Bacteria; phylum Pseudomonadota; class Gammaproteobacteria; order Pseudomonadales; family Halomonadaceae; genus Pistricoccus; species Pistricoccus aurantiacus. Next base: position 1,461,581 of record NZ_CP042382.1, on the reverse strand, counting down.
CGTCATCACTTAACCTTCCGGCACCGGGCAGGCGTCACACCCTATACGTCCGCTTGCGCGTTGGCAGAGTGCTGTGTTTTTAATAAACAGTTGCAGCCACCTGGTATCTTCGACCGCTCTGGGCTAAACCCGCAAGGGGCGTCACCTGACAGCGGCGTGCCTTCTCCCGAAGTTACGGCACCATTTTGCCTAGTTCCTTCACCCGAGTTCTCTCAAGCGCCTGAGGATTCTCACCCTGACCACCTGTGTCGGTTTGGGGTACGGTCTCATGACATCTGAAGCTTAGAGGCTTTTCCTGGAAGCGTGGCATCAATGACTTCCGGACCGAGGTCCGTTCGTTTCGTGTCTCGGCCTTGAGACGACGGATTTGCCTGTCGTCTCGGCCTACGCACTTTCACCAGGACCACCAACGCCTGGCTCACCTAGCCTTCTTCGTCCCCCCATCGCAATGTCCTGAGGTACGGGAATATTGACCCGTTTCCCATCGGCTACGCGTTTCCGCCTCGCCTTAGGGGCCGACTCACTCTGCTCCGATTAGCGTCGAACAGAAACCCTTGGTCTTCCGGCGGGGATGGTTTTCACATCCCTTATCGTTACTCATGTCAGCATTCGCACTCGTGATACCTCCAGCCAGCCTCTCGACTGACCTTCACCGGCGTACACGACGCTCCTCTACCGCGAATCCCTATTCGAAAACAAGGACTCACCCGTAGCTTCGGTAGCTGGTTTAGCCCCGTTACATCTTCCGCGCAGGCCGACTCGACTAGTGAGCTATTACGCTTTCTTTCAAGGATGGCTGCTTCTAAGCCAACCTCCTAGCTGTCTTCGCCTTCCCACCTCGTTTCCCACTTAACCAGCATTTGGGGACCTTAGCTGACGGTCTGGGTTGTTGCCCTTTTCACAACGGACGTTAGCACCCGCTGTGTGTCTCCCACGCGTCACTCACCGGTATTCGGAGTTTGCCTCGGGTTGGTAAGTCGGGATGACCCCCTAGCCGAAACAGTGCTCTACCCCCGGTGGTGCTACGTGAGGCGCTACCTAAATAGCTTTCGAGGAGAACCAGCTATCTCCGGGCTTGATTAGCCTTTCACTCCGATCCACAAGTCATCCCAGCATTTTTCAACATACTTGGGTTCGGGCCTCCAGTTGATGTTACTCAACCTTCACCCTGCTCATGGATAGATCGCCCGGTTTCGGGTCTATTCCCAGCAACTCGTCGCCCTGTTAAGACTCGGTTTCCCTACGCCTCCCCTACCCGGTTAAGCTCGCTACTGAGAATAAGTCGCTGACCCATTATACAAAAGGTACGCAGTCACACGAAAAACGTGCTCCCACTGCTTGTACGCATACGGTTTCAGGATCTATTTCACTCCCCTCACTGGGGTTCTTTTCGCCTTTCCCTCACGGTACTGGTTCACTATCGGTCAGCCAGGAGTATTTAGCCTTGGAGGATGGTCCCCCCGTCTTCAGTCAAGGTTTCACGTGCCCCGACCTACTCGTTTTCACGTGATCGGATTTTCGACTACGGGGCTATCACCCGCTACGGCGGCGCTTCCCAACGCCTTCGTCTAATCCGTCACACGCTTAAGGGCTAGTCCCCGGTCGCTCGCCGCTACTGGGGGAATCTCGGTTGATTTCTGTTCCTCGGGGTACTGAGATGTTTCAGTTCCCCCGGTTCGCCTCCTTTCCCTATGGATTCAGAAAAGGATACTTCGCTTACACGAAGTGGGTTGCCCCATTCAGACATGCCCGGGTCACAGGTTGGTTGCCACCTCACCGAGCCTTTTCGCAGGCTTCCACGTCTTTCATCGCCTCTGGCTGCCTAGGCATCCACCGTATGCGCTTCATCGCTTGACCATATAACCCGAAGGGGTCTCACCCATCGGTGGGTCGCGATGACACAACGTCGCCGGATACGCTTGAGCGTATCTTGCATTCTTTCCAAAGAAAGAACTTGTCAGCATGATGTGCATTGTTAAAGAGCAGACTGTTCGAAAACAGTGATAATTCCTCGTCGTCGACGCTGCTTGACGAAGCCTTATCACTACTCACGATGGATCGCGATAACCGATGGGGGAGAATGGTGGAGCCAAGCGGGATCGAACCGCTGACCTCCTGCGTGCAAGGCAGGCGCTCTCCCAGCTGAGCTATGGCCCCATCGAATGGTGGGTCTGGGCAGACGCGAAAGACCCCGGCGCCCTCACCCTCCTCTTTATTTCACCCCAGTGGGGGCGCTCTCACCCACTGAGCGAGAAGAGTGGTGGGTCTGGGCAGACTCGAACTGCCGACCTCACCCTTATCAGGGGTGCGCTCTAACCAACTGAGCTACAGACCCGCAGGTCCCGCTGGGCCTATACCCCAACAGTCTTTGCTCTATCTGATCAGGTAATTCAGTGTGGGCACTTGCCGGGCAAGGCGGTCATCGGTTAAGGAGGTGATCCAGCCGCAGGTTCCCCTACGGCTACCTTGTTACGACTTCACCCCAGTCATGAACCACACCGTGGTGATCGCCCTCCTAAGTTAGGCTAACCACTTCTGGTGCAGTCCACTCCCATGGTGTGACGGGCGGTGTGTACAAGGCCCGGGAACGTATTCACCGTGACATTCTGATTCACGATTACTAGCGATTCCGACTTCACGGAGTCGAGTTGCAGACTCCGATCCGGACTGAGGCCGGCTTTCTGGGATTGGCTTCACGTCGCCGCTTCGCAACCCTTTGTACCGGCCATTGTAGCACGTGTGTAGCCCTACCCGTAAGGGCCATGATGACTTGACGTCGTCCCCACCTTCCTCCGGTTTGTCACCGGCAGTCTCCCTAGAGTTCCCGACCGAATCGCTGGCAAATAGGGATAGGGGTTGCGCTCGTTACGGGACTTAACCCAACATTTCACAACACGAGCTGACGACAGCCATGCAGCACCTGTCTCTGCGCTCCCGAAGGCACCCCGAGATCTCTCTCGGGTTCGCAGGATGTCAAGGGTAGGTAAGGTTCTTCGCGTTGCATCGAATTAAACCACATGCTCCACCGCTTGTGCGGGCCCCCGTCAATTCATTTGAGTTTTAACCTTGCGGCCGTACTCCCCAGGCGGTCGACTTATCGCGTTAACTGCGCCACCAAGTCCTCAAGGGACCCAACGGCTAGTCGACATCGTTTACGGCGTGGACTACCAGGGTATCTAATCCTGTTTGCTACCCACGCTTTCGCACCTCAGTGTCAGTGTCAGTCCAGAAGGCCGCCTTCGCCACTGGTATTCCTCCCGATCTCTACGCATTTCACCGCTACACCGGGAATTCCACCTTCCTCTCCTGCACTCTAGCCTGCCCGTTCCGGATGCCATTCCCAGGTTGAGCCCGGGGCTTTCACACCCGGCGTGACACGCCACCTACGCGCGCTTTACGCCCAGTAATTCCGATTAACGCTTGCACCCTCCGTATTACCGCGGCTGCTGGCACGGAGTTAGCCGGTGCTTCTTCTGCGGGTGATGTCGCTCGTGGCGGCTATTAACCACCACGCCTTCTTCCCCGCTGAAAGTGCTTTACAACCCGAGGGCCTTCTTCACACACGCGGCATGGCTGGATCAGGGTTCCCCCCATTGTCCAATATTCCCCACTGCTGCCTCCCGTAGGAGTTCGGGCCGTGTCTCAGTCCCGATGTGGCTGATCATCCTCTCAGACCAGCTACGGATCGTCGCCTTGGTGAGCCGTTACCTCACCAACCAGCTAATCCGACATAGGCTCATCCAATAGTGCGAGGCCAAATGGTCCCCCGCTTTCCCCCGTAGGGCGTATGCGGTATTAGCCTGGGTTTCCCCAGGTTATCCCCCGCTACTGGGTAGATTCCTATGCATTACTCACCCGTCCGCCGCTCGCCACCAGAAAGCAAGCTTTCCGTGCTGCCGCTCGACTTGCATGTGTTAGGCCTGCCGCCAGCGTTCAATCTGAGCCATGATCAAACTCTTCAGTTAAAAGCTTGATAGTCCTTGCCTTCCCCAACGGGAAGAAGCGGACCAATCTCGGTTCAAGTCAAACGTCTCTTTGACGAGTCGCTTGTCTTGCATAAGAGATAACACCCCTCACGCCAACAAGCGCCCACATGAATTACCTGATCGATTGTTAAAGAGCAGCTGCTGCAGCCAGAGTGGCCTCAGCAGCGGATGCGTACTTTACGACCCCAAACGATAAAGCGCAAGGGGTAAAATGAAAAAACTTAAGCCTTCCGACGATTGCCGCGAATCTTGCGTGTCAGGGCCATAATAGGGCCGGATAGCACGTAGGCGCCGAACAATAGTAGCAGCATGACCGAGGGTTCGACGGAAATCACTACGAACGCCAGTACAATGGCCAGTAGCACAACAAAAGGTACCGGACCCTTGGGATCGACATCCTTGAAGCTGTAATAGCGAATATTGCTGACCATCAGCAGGCCGGCCGCGGCCACAACCACCAGCATCCAGACTTTATAGCCCAAGGCTTCCGCGTCGAAGCTATGAAACGTCCAGACGCTTGCAGCCACCACCGCCGCCGCGGAGGGACTCGGCAAGCCGATAAACCATTTCTTGTCGGTAGAACCTAGTTGGACGTTGAAGCGAGCCAGGCGCAGCGCCGCGCAGGCCATGAAGAGAAAAGCCACGATCCAGCCGGTCTTGCCAATATCCTGCAGTATCCAGGTAAAGGCCACAAGCGCCGGGGCAACGCCGAAGGACAGCATATCCGCCAGGCTATCGTATTCCGCACCGAAGGCGCTTTGCGTATTGGTCATCCTGGCCACACGTCCATCCAGTCCGTCGAGCACCATGGAGACGAAGATGGCAATGGCGGCGGCGGTAAAGTCGCCATCGATCCCCGCCACCACCGCAAAGAACCCGGAAAACAAGGCGGAAGTCGTAAACAGGTTCGGCAGCAGATAGATTCCTTTACGCCTTATCTTCTTGCCATCTTCGACAGACTCTTCCACCACTTCGGTTTCACGGAGAAAAGTGGCGGTGATATCTTCGTCCGATTCCTTTTCGCTATCTTCGTGATTGGGCTTGCTGAAATCCTGATTCATAAGGCCTCATCCGTTGATTGGTAAAACGCCTCTTGCAATGATGCCTTATTCTACACAGAGTTCGAGACAACAATAGCCGCTCATGAAAAAGGCGCGGATATCCGCGCCTTTTCACCATCTTCTGTTTGCTTGTTCGGGCTCGCCACAAACAACGCTATTAATGAGGGCGTAGCGATTTAGTTCTTGGATTTGTCCACCAGCTGGTTGGCGGCGATCCAGGGCATCATGGCCCGCAGCTTGGCACCGACCTGCTCGATGTCGTGTTCCGCGTTCAAGCGACGGCGCGCGGTCATCGACGGATAATTGCTGTTGCCTTCGTTGATGAACATCTTAGCGTATTCGCCGGTCTGAATACGCTTGAGCGCATTGCGCATCGCCGCCCGGGACTGTTCGTTGATGATTTCCTGACCGGTCACGTACTCGCCGTATTCCGCATTATTGGAAATGGAATAGTTCATGTTGGCGATGCCGCCCTCGTACATCAGATCGACGATCAGTTTGAGTTCGTGCAGACACTCGAAGTAGGCCATCTCCGGGGCATAGCCCGCCTCGGTCAGCGTCTCGAAGCCTGCCTTGACCAGTTCCACCGCGCCGCCGCAGAGCACCGCCTGCTCGCCGAACAGGTCGGTCTCGGTTTCATCCTTGAAGGTGGTTTCGATGATACCGCTACGCCCGCCGCCAATGGCCGCCGCATAGGATAGTGCTAGTTCCTTGGCGTTACCGGAGGCGTCCTGATGCACGGCGATCAGGTCCGGAATGCCGCCCCCCTTAACGAATTCGGAACGCACCGTATGACCCGGTGCCTTGGGGGCGATCATTATAACGTCCAGATCCTGACGCGGCTCGACCTGGTTGTAATGGATATTGAAACCGTGAGCGAAGGCCAGGGTTGCGCCTTCCTTGAGATTCGGCTCGACTTCCTGCTCGTAGATGGCCTTCTGGTTTTCGTCCGGCGCCAAAATCATGACAACATCCGCGCTCTTGCAGGCATCCGCCACGGAAGCGACCTGCAATCCGGCGTTTTCTGCCTTGGCCGCGGAGGAAGATCCGTGACGCAGCGCCACGGTCACATCGACGCCGGATTCCTTGAGGTTATTGGCATGGGCATGGCCCTGGGAACCATAGCCGACGATGGCGACTTTCTTGCCTTGGATAAGTGAGAGATCGCAATCCTTATCGTAATAAACGCGCATGAAGTGTTCCTTGAATCAGGTGGGCTGAACGACGATGGATTCACCATACGACAGGCAAAGCGTTGCGTAAAACGCTATATTTGCAACGTAATAAACCACCTGATGAAACACTGCCATGGATTTACGCTCGCTGAACCACTTTTTACGTCTCGCGGAGCTTCTGCATTTCGGGCGCGCCAGCAATGCCTGCCATATCAGCCCTTCCACCCTGAGCCGCTCGATTCGCCAACTCGAGGAAAGCCTAGGCGCGGCGCTCTTCGAGCGTGACAATCGTCATGTTGTACTGACCCCCCAGGGCCGGCGCTTTGTCGATTATGCGCGGGAAACCCTGGAACAATGGGAACTGATCCGTAACGCTCTGATGGAAGAGAGCGATGCCCTGAGCGGCGAGATCAGCATCTACTGCTCTGTCACCGCCAGCTATAGCTTTCTGTATGAACTGCTCAGCGATTTCCGAAGACGCCATCCGCGTATCGAACTCAAGCTTCACACCGGCGACCCGGCGGATTCAATGGCTCGGGTGCTGGCCGGCGACGAAGATATCGCCATCACCCCTCGCCCGCGCCGACCGCCGGAAAACTTGGCCTTCAAATCACTGACCACCTCACCTCTGGTCTTTATTGCCCCACGGGATGGCGCCGACTGGCAGCCGCGTCATCCCGAGGAACCCACCGCCGAGCAGTGGTCCAGCGTGCCGATGATCCTTTCGGAAACGGGGCTTTCTCGGGAATACAGCGATACCTGGTTTCGCGCCTTGGGCATCACGCCGCATATCTACGCCCAGGTCGCCGGCAACGAGGCCATCGTCAGCATGGTAGGCCTCGGTTTCGGTATCGGCATAGTGCCACGTATCGTGCTCGACAACAGCCCTCTGGCGAACCGCATACGTGTGCTGCCGGTCAAGCCGGAGCTGCCTTACTACGACGTAGGCTTGTGCGTCGCCAAGCGCCGTCTGAAAAATCCGCTGATCCGCGCCTTATGGGCGGAGGTGCACAACAGAAGCGCATAAAAAAGCCGCTCCGGAGAGCGGCTTATCAATTATCGAGAGATCGAAACCGGCTACAGCGCCAGCACCTTTTCCCCGCGAGCAATGCCCGAAACCCCGGTACGCGCGACCTCGAGGATGCCCATCGGCGACATGGCCTGCAGGAAGGCATCCAGCTTGCCCGCGTCTCCGGTGATCTGCACCGTGTACAGGTGCGGCGTCACGTCGACGATCTGCGCCCGGAAGACATCCGCGGTACGCTTGACCTCGTCCCGTGCGGCACCCAAGGCCTTGACCTTGACCAGCATCATCTCCCGCTCGACATGGTTGCCTTCGGTCAAGTCCACCAGCTTGACTACATCGATCAGCTTGTTGAGATGCTTGGTGATCTGCTCGATGACCCGATCATCGCCCTGGGTCGTCACCGTGAGACGTGACAGGGACGGATCCTCGGTAGGCGCCACATTGAGCGACTCGATGTTGTAATTGCGCTGGGCGAACAGCCCCACCACGCGGGACAGGGCGCCGGGCTCGTTTTCCATCAGGATCGAAATGATATGGCGCATCAGGTCCGCTCCGTCTTCGAAAGCAGCATGTCACGCATGGAGCCTAACGGCACATGCATCGGGTAAACGTGTTCCCGCGGGTCCACGTAGACATCGAGAAACACCAGTTCGCGAGTATCGACGAGCATCTTCTCCAGCGCAGGCTCAAGCTCGTCCGAACGCTCGACCCGGATGTAAGTGAAATCGTAGGCCTGGAGCAATTTCTCGAAATCCGGCATGGACTCCACATAGGAATGAGCGTGACGCGACTTGTAGTTCAAGTCCTGCCACTGGCGCACCATGCCCAGGGAGCCGTTGTTGAGATTGATGATCTTGACCCCGACCCCGTACTGCTTACAGGTCGAAAGCTCCTGCATCATCATCTGGAAGCTGCCTTCCCCGGTGATACAGACCACATCCTCTTCCGGATAGCTCTTCTTGATGCCCATGGCGGCGGGAAACCCGAAGCCCATGGTACCGAGCCCGCCGGAAGTGATGAAGCGATTGGGCTTGTCGAACTTGTAGTACTGGGCGGCGAACATCTGGTGCTGGCCGACATCCGTGGTGATAAATGCTTCACCCCGAGTGATCTTGCATAGCGCCTCGATCACCGCCTGGGGCTTCAAGGGCTCACCATCTTCGGAAGGCTCATAGAGCTTGCCGCGACGCTCCTCCCGCCAGCCGTCGATCTTCTGCCACCACTCCGCCAGGGCTTCCGGATTCTGCAGCTCCTTGCCCTGCACCAGACTGATCATCTCGTTGATCACACTCTGAGCCGGGCCGACGATAGGCACGTCCGCCCGTACGGTCTTGGAAATCGAACTGGGGTCGATATCCACATGTATGGTTTTCGCCGTGGGGCAGAACTTGGAGGTGTTGTTGGTCACTCGATCATCAAAACGCGCGCCGATGGCGATCACCAGATCCGCGTGGTGCATGGCCATGTTCGCCTCATAGGAGCCGTGCATGCCCAGCCAGCTCAAGGACTGGCGATCGCTCTGCGGATAGGCGCCGATACCCATCAAAGTGGTGGTGATCGGAAAACCGAGGTGGCGGACCAGATCCGTCAGCCCTTCGCTGGCGTTGCCGGTGACTACACCGCCGCCGGTATAGAACACCGGGCGTCGCGCCCGCAGCATCAGGTCCACGGCCTTCTTGATCTGGCCAGTATGGCCGCGAGCCACCGGATTGTAGGAGCGCATCTTCACCTTCTTGGGGTAGACGTACTCATAACGCTCCGTGGGCGCGGTCATGTCCTTGGGAATATCCACCACCACCGGGCCGGGCCGTCCGGTGGAAGCCAGGTAATAGGCCTTTTTCAGCACTTCCGGAATCTCGGACGGATGACGGATCGAGAAGCTGTGCTTCACGATCGGTCGGGTCACGCCGATAATATCGGTTTCCTGGAAGGCATCGTCACCGATCAGGTGACTGGCGACCTGGCCGCACAATACCACCATGGGAATCGAATCCATGTAGGCGGTAGCGATGCCGGTGACCGCGTTGGTCGCGCCGGGACCGGAAGTGACCAGTACCGTGCCCGGCTTGCCGGAAGCCCGAGCGTAACCATCCGCCGCGTGAGTGGCGGCCTGTTCGTGTCGCACCAGTATGTGCTTGACTTTGTCTTGGCGAAACAGCGCGTCATAGATATGCAGCGCCGCGCCGCCGGGATAGCCGTAGATATATTCGATGCCCTCATCCTGCAGGAAGCGAGCGATCATATCGGCGCCGGAAAGCAATTCCACGTGTATTTCTCCCCTGGAGGTCTCGAGTGCGATTTTCGCAGCGCTAACAGGCTGCAAAATTCGAGTGCGGCGGTATGCCGCTGCCGGTCACGCCGGCACCTGATGCCAAACCCTGGCGTTCTTGGGCCCGGTTGGGGCCTGCACTCTCATCGCGGTGTTTTGCCGCTTGGGGGGCGTTGGCCAGGCCAGGCGGATAAGCCCTAACCTGGTGTCCTTCGGCGGGTAAAGGCGCGTTCGCCTACCCTTCGCGCGGCACTCCGGGGGTCTCCCGCTAAGCCGCGCCCGCAATCAGGAACCTCAAAGGTTCCAATAGCCGTCGAAGGCTGTCAACCGGCGGCGCATATTGCAGCGCAAAAAAATATGATCGAGCGCCGGGCCGAATGATCAAGTCGCCGTGATTTTCGCCAGTAACTGGCTGCGACTACCGACATCCAACTTGTCGTAAATCCGTCGCGTGTGGGTAACGACAGTATGCTTGCTCATGTTCATTCGGGCGGCAATCTGCTCGTTGGAAACGTCCATCGCCAATAGCAGGCAAATCTGCATCTGCCGTCGCGACAGAGCGGGCATGGCACCCAGCCGTCGAAGTATTCGTACCGTTAGCGGCTCCTGAAAACGCAGATGGACGCCGATCAGCGATGCTGGCTCCGGCGAGGGCTGGTGCAGTCCATCGTTATTCAACCAATAGGCGCGAAAGACAAAGCCGCCCAGCTCATTGCGATGATGATAGACCGGCGGTGTTCGCTCGAGCGTCCCCCTGGAGAAAACTCTGTAAAGACGCCGACACAGCCGTATGACCGGGAAAGGCAAACGCAGTTCGGCGCTATGGGTTCGCCAGGAGATGACCGGTCGTGTTGCCATGATCAGCAGGCGGCGCGCCTCCTTGGAAAGATGACATATTCGGCCTTCGAGATCGACGACGATCAGGCCCTCCCGTTCGGTATCCATCAGCGATGCTTCACTGCGCGGCGCGGCGGTCAACGCATGAGCGACGAAGGGCATCAAGCGTTCCAGCGGACGTGCTTGCTCGAAGCTGAACTCGGGGTCCCTCTCGGTACGGTGCAGACCGAAGCCACCGAGCGCGACGCCTGCTTCACGTACGACGACATTGAGACCTTGATGCAAGTTGGCCGGGCGAAGAAACAGGTTGTAATAATCGTGGCGATAGTAGCTGCGCCGATCGCTCTTGAGCCTATCCTCTAGCAACAACACGGTCCTGCGGCCATTGACTCGGCTGCGCATGACATCGCGAAAGGAAACGACAACCTCCTCTTCCCGCCGGTTGTACATCTGCTCGAAGTAGAAAGGCAGGAGTGGCAGCAGCTCGTCCATGTTTTCCGCGTAACTGTTGCGCATTTCACCCCGAGGCCCCGACCAGGTGAAGCAGTTGGCGTAGGAAGGAACAAGGTCGTGCATGGCTTCCAGTATCGCCGGCATGATCACCTCGCCCCCCAACCCCAGGCAGCAAAGCTGTTTGATACGCGCCTCGGCGCTAGCAACTGGATCCATGGTACTTACGAGACGTACCGATGGCTAGATCGACGTATCTCGCCCTGCAAGTTTAAATTACCGAATGTAACAGTTAAGCAATAATAATGTAGCACTGAAGGTGACGTTTTTCCTGTCGTGTATCTGATATTAAGCAACTCACAAGCATTAGATGAGCGCCGTACAAAGCCTGAACAGCCAGGTTCAGTACAACAATAAATTGCTCCAGGGGAGTGTAAAAAATGGCGAACATCAACACTTTGGCTTTCGAGGAACTCACGGCGCTAGGACTTTCGGCCGCGGACGCACGACGAATAACGAGACGTCGCGAAGCCTCCATCATCATGAGCCTTGGCGATCTCGAGGGTCTGGAACTTTCTCGAGAAGGCTGGGCACGCCTAGACAACCTGTCCGAACGAGGCGAGATCGTCTTCGGCGCTCCGGCACGGACCGGTTTTGCATTTTCCTTCGAGTTCAACCCCAAACTTGCGGACATAAGCCTGCTGATCGGCGCGAAATACAACGACACGGAGGGAACGGATCAGATCGTCGAAAGAGAGATGACGGCCTCCGTTCCCGAGAGGCTAGAGCAACGTGACGTCAATCTCGACAAGCCGGTCTCGCTATGGGTCCGCACACGCGATGGAGGCAATCTACTGGCGCGGAGTTACACGCCGCAGGAACTCCTCGAGCGCCGGGATGGCCCCATCGCCTATGCGCATCATGAAATCGATCTCCTGCCCCTGGTGCTTCCGGAAATTCGGCGTTTTCAACGTGCCGGCCTATACATGGTGCCGGCACAACCGGCGTATCGCTTCGATGGTTACCGGCTTAGTGCAACGCCGGTGGGGAGCGCGACTGCGCCTCTAATCCGCGAACTCCTCGCGATCCAGTCACTCGCGACGGCGGCAGTGAAGATCGATCCACAAAGCGAGCAGACGGCGCAAAAACTGGCGGCTTTCCCCCTTGCACCGGTCCGTCTCGATTTCGACGGCAGTTTCTCGATCGATCAACCCGTCCCGGCGATCGAGGGTCCGATCGGCTGGGCGTGGTTCCTTACCGGACCAGCCTTCTTCTTCGGCTTTCAGGCCGACGCCGAGCTTGAGAAGGCGCGACGAAACATCGTCATTCTTCTACCGACCTTCGCGCTGCCAGACGTCACCACGGACGACGTCCCGATGGACGCGGACGAGCAGGCGATCCTCAATCGTCCCGATATCTTCGCCGATGACCCAGGTGTCGTCTGCAAACCTTTTGATAACCCCGGGCGCATCCTCGGCGAGCGCCGTTTCTCCACCGTACTGAGAGTCACCGATCCGGAGATCGGCCTCGAGTCCTTGAGTCGTCGAGAAGTAGGACGCACCGCCGCCATCCCCTGGGAAGAAGACCCGACACGTTATCAGGCCGTCAGTCTCTCCAGAGGCCATATCCTCGACATGCGCGTGCGTTATCGCTCGAACGGTTATTCCCTGGGCGACGTCGCCCACTCCATGACCCTCGCGCCGCGCCAGACCCGACGTATCGTAAAAGTGGACTGGGACAGGCGAGAACGCGCCAGTCGCCGGGAGGCACAGCTCAGCGAGGATGAAGTCAGTCAGATAACCCTCCGCGACCGAAGCTACACGGATGCGGTGGAGTCCAGCTTGAATGAATGGAGCAAGGGCGGGTCCAAGTCTTCTACCACGGCGGGAGCCGCCGGCATTGGATTCGCCGCCGGGCCCGTAGTGATCGGCGGCGGCGCGGCTCACTCTTCGTCGAGTTCTTCCTCCTGGCAGCGGGGCGGACGCGACGTCAGCGCGTCCGAGGAGCAGAACCTGCGTGACGCGATCCGACAATACGGCGATTCACTGCGCGCCTTCGAGGCGACGGTGGTCACCGAGGTCGAGCAGAGCGAAAGCGCCGAGGGGGTCAGCGAAGTCGTTCGCAATATCAATTATTGCCACGCCCTCAGCATCGTCTATTACCAGATACTGCGACATCTTCGCATCGACACGGAAGTGGCGGGGGTGAACGAGTGTGTCTTCGTTCCTTTCAAAATCACCCGCTTCGACGACGCGCGGCTGAAACAGCATCGCGACTCGCTGTATCGCTATATTCGCGACCGGGAACAGCGCATCGCCCTTCGCCATATCGAGCATGCTCCGCGATTCGTGATCCCGGAAATTCCCGGCACGGCTCGCAAGGACCAGGCCCTCACCATTCTTCGCGGCTCCATTCAACTGCGTCTTGGAATCACGCGACCGACAGAGGGCGATATCGCGGATCAGGTCGAGGAAGGCACCACTCGCGAGAAATCCGAAACGCCACGCTTCAAGGAACTCATCAGGCGCTATGACCGCTATGCGCCTTTCCTGCCAATGGCGCCCACGGAAATCGTTCATAACCTTCTCGACATCACCGAGAGTGAACGTGACCGCTACTTTCAACGCAGTATCGCGCCACACATCGCTCGGCGCTTTGTCGACAAGATGCGCCTCGGCTACGATGATCGTGGAACGACCACGCTCATCGACACGGCGGATTTCACCCTGGCCACGACCTATCGCTATGGCTATACGATCCGCGTCGACTTTCAGGTGCGAGGCCCTTCCGACCTCACTCGCGGCAAGACCGAGAAATTGATCGTTCAGGCTCCGGATGCCGCGGACGTACTATTGCCCGAGCGCTCCTTCGCCGACGTGACCGGGGGACGGATCGAGGCCGCCACCGACCTTTACGAACGGCGAATCGTCGCCCGTGGCGGTGGTCGCGACGATCTGCTCGACCCTGCCTCCGGTGAGCCGACCACGGATGGCGCACTGCTGACCTTTCCGACCAGTGCCTATGAAGAACGCAACGATCGGGACGAAGTCAAGGCAGCTCACAGGACGCTGCTCGATACGCTCAATCGGGATCTCTATCGCTACCACAAGCTCATCTGGTGGCAAATGGACCGCGACGAACTCTATGCCCTGCTCGACGGCTTTGAAACCCAGGATGCCTTCGGTGAAAAGCGTAGCCTCGCGGGAATAGTCGAGCGCCGCCCCATCGGCATTCTCGGCAACACGCTGGTTTTCCGTGTCTCACCCGGTATCGTGCTCGATGAGGATCTCAAGACCCCCGAGGCGCTGCTTGCTTTCTACAGCGACGGTTCACATAGAGACCCGCTACGGGTAAGCCTGCCTACAAGCGGCCTTTATGCGCGGGCCCACATGGACTCCTGCAGTGCCTGCGAACGTCACGAGGGGACCACCGACTGGGTACTCGACAACCCCGAGCCCGAACTCGCCGACCTTCCCGCCTCGCTGCTGCAGTCAAGGCGCGCGGCACCCGTCTCGACGACCCCGACGCAGCTGCCCGAGACGATCATCAATCTGCAGAACGCCCCCGACGCGCCTCAGACGGCGGGGCTCGGTGACATCCTGAGAACGGTGTCGAGCTCCGGCGCCTTTCGTGACATGGCCGGTCTGGCCGGCACCCAGGAAAATGTTCGTGCCGGCCTGCAGAGCGCCACCAGCCTCGCCGCCGGCTTCGGCAACATGGCCCATCAGCAGGCGATGGCCCGTCTCGCGTCAGATGCCAGTGCCGCCAAGGAAGTCGCCGCGGTGGCCGCGGCGAACCAGGCGGCAGTTGAAATGGGCGCCAGTACCGAAGATGCCGCACGCAGGTCAACCGAGACCTTCATGCAGCGCAAGGCCGAGGGTCTTGCCAAGGAACAAGCGAAGCGGGTCGCCGACCGAGCGGATGAAATCATTCGCGGTGAAGGTGGCGGCACCCAGACTACCGTCACCGAAGATGGCGTGCAGACCGTGCACAAGGAGCCCGAGCCGAAGCGCCAGCCCGATCCGACAGCGCCCTATTCGGTAGTGCCGATTCCGGGAACCCATCAGATACTGTTCATGAACTTCGACACCGGAAAATCCCGCCTCAAGGCGGATCATGTCCGCGCCCTCGAGATACTCACTGGCGAGATCGGGCTGGAACTCGAGAACGTGGTCACCATCGAGGGCCATGCCAGCACATCCGGTACCGAGGAAGATAACTACAGCCTCGGGCAGGACCGCGCACGCGCGCTCTTCGACAAGCTCTATCGGCTGGCCGAGGCCATCGGCACGCCGCCGAACTACACGCCTGAGTTTCTGCGCTCCACGGGAGAAGAAGGCAGCTATCGCGAGCGCTTCCGCGGCGTGAAAAAGATTGCCGAGACTCCCGGCGATGGGCATCGCAACGATCCGGTCGAGAAAGCGGTACTGTTCACCTTCAAGCCTTCGACGGATGTCTCGCTTGAACCGAAAGTCGTGAACTTCTTCGGAGTGGAGATCACCATCTCGGGGCACTTCATCATCATCGGCAATACCATCGTCGCCTCCACGCCTCAGGGCGATGTCAACGTCGTTGATCGCTCGACCACCACCGTCAAGACAACCAGCGTCACCACCGAGCAGATCACCGAGGATAGCCGGGTCTACAATATCAACGTCGAACCCGGCGGTATCCTCAACATGGCAACGGATCAGGGGAATCTGGCCGTGAATATCGACCAGAGCACCGGACAGTTCGGTACCCCATTGGTGGAAACCGCTGCAGAAGCACAGGAGCACAGGGATTGGCTACTGCAGTTTTCAAGCCCCGAGATCGAGGAAAGCTCCGAGCGAAGCCTGCTGGACATGGTTCGCGAGATCACCGGCATCGCCGCGTCGCTGACCGAGACACCGACCAACGCACCCGGCATCCTTGTCGACATCCTGACAGCGCTCGCGGGGGCCGCGGACGACGAGGACCCCGTTGATATCTTTCTCGAGAAGCTCGGGCTGGACGCCGTGAAGCCGCTGCTAGAGACAGTGAGATTCGGCAATATCAAGCTGAAAGCCGAGTTCAAGGTGGCCAGCGACCCGGATACCAAGGCCGAGGGCACCCTGAGCGCTTCCGGCGTCGTGATAGGCACAACCAAGAAAGCACCGGGGGCGATCGTTCTCAACAATGCTCCCTATCCGACATCGAAAGCCCTCAAGGCCAGCCGCTGGGATGATCAGACCAACCTCCGCGACTTCGTCTATGTCTCCAACGTGATCGGCTCGCAAGCAACGGCCATCGCCGAGGCGCTGCTGAGCATCGTGGAAATGCTGCCCTTCCTGCCTGGCCATACGCTGATGGAACCGGTGAGGCGAGTCATGGCGCGGCTGAAGGGAGCGCTTGACCGCCTTGGCACCGGCTCGCAGGTTCGCTTCAAGGCCTTCGAGCAGGACACCGCGCTCGAGGCTCGGGAGCCCGTCGCCATGCCCAGCGGCGCGGAGATGCAGCTTGTGGTAATGACGCCGACAATGATTGCCTTCAACGACGACTGAGCCTGCTCGTTCGACCAGCGCCAGCCGACAAAAAAGCCCGCCGGGGAGGCGGGCCAAGGAGGGCATGAGAACTCTTCAGGTATTGGTTTACTTGCTGAACTTGAGGTGGCCATCTTTCGTGGTGACATGAATGGTGTCGCCGGGCAGGAACTTGCCGGCCAGCAAGTCTTGGGCAAGCGGGTTCTCGATGCGGCTCTGGATCGCCCGCTTGAGGGGGCGAGCGCCATACACCGGATCGAAACCCACCACCGCGAGCTGCGCCATGGCGTCGTCGCTGATCTCCAGCGCCAGCTCGTGCTCCGCCAGACGCTCTCGCAGCCGCTCGAGCTGGATGCCGGCGATGGCCTGAATCTGCTCCTGGCCGAGGGCATGGAACACCACCACTTCGTCGATGCGGTTGATCAGCTCCGGACGGAAATGGTCCCCCACCACCGCCATGACCATCTCCTTCATGCGCGCGTAGCTTTGTTCCGCGTCGCTCTCGGTCTCCGCGCCCATGCGCTGGATGATGTCCGAGCCCAGATTGGAGGTCATGACGATCACCGTGTTGCGGAAGTTCACGGTGCGGCCCTGGCCGTCGGTCAGGCGCCCGTCTTCCAGCACCTGCAGCAGAATGTTGAACACATCCGCGTGAGCCTTTTCCACCTCGTCCAGCAGCAGCACCGAGTAAGGCTTGCGGCGCACCGCCTCGGTCAGATAGCCGCCTTCCTCGTAGCCTACGTAGCCCGGGGGCGCACCGATCAGCCGAGCCACGCTGTGCTTTTCCATGAATTCGGACATGTCGACGCGCACCATGGCTTCTTCCGTATCGAACAGGAAGTTCGCCAAGGCCTTGCACAGCTCGGTCTTGCCTACCCCGGTGGGACCAAGGAACAGGAAGGAACCGCTGGGCCGATTGGGATCCGCGAGCCCCGCCCGAGAGCGGCGCACCGCATTGGCCACCGCGGAAACCGCTTCATGCTGGCCGATCACCCGCTCGTGCAGCGCCTCCTCCATGCGCAAGAGCTTGTCCCGCTCGCCTTCGAGCATCTTGGAGACCGGAATGCCGGTCCAGCGGGAGACCACCTCCGCCACCTCTTCCTCGGTGACGCTGGAGCGCAGCAGCTTATGCTGCACCGTGCCGGACGCCTCGCTTGCCTCGCTCTCGGCGATCTTGCGCTCGAGTTCCGGAATCACCCCGTACTGCAGCTCGGACATGCGTCCCAGATCCCCCTGGCGCTTGGCGGCGTCCAGTTCGACCCGGGCCTTGTCGAGTTCCGCCTTGAACTGAGCGGCACCCTCAATGCTGGCCTTCTCGGATTTCCACACCTCCTCGAGATCCGCGTACTCTCGAGAGAGCTCGTCGATTTCCGCCTCCAGCGCATCCAGACGCTTGCGAGACGCCTCGTCGGTTTCCTTCTTCAGCGCCTCCCGTTCCATCTTGAGCTGAATCAGGCGTCGATCGAGCCGATCCATCTCCTCCGGCATGGAATCCAGCTCCATACGAATTCGCGAGGAGGCTTCGTCGATCAGATCGATGGCCTTGTCCGGCAGCTTGCGATCGGTGATATAGCGCGCGGAAAGCTTGGCCGCGGCGATGATCGCCGAGTCGGTGATGTTGAGTCGGTGGTGAACCTCGTAGCGCTCCTTCAGGCCGCGCAGGATGGCGATGGTGTCTTCTTCGTTGGGCTCGTCCACCAGCACCTTCTGGAAGCGACGCTCCAGCGCCGCGTCCTTCTCGATGTACTGACGATACTCGTCCAGGGTGGTGGCGCCCACGCAGTGCAACTCGCCTCGGGCCAGCGCCGGCTTCAGCATGTTGCCAGCGTCCATGGATCCTTCCGCCTTGCCGGCGCCGACCATGGTGTGCAGCTCGTCGATGAACAGGATCACTCGGCCTTCTTCCTGGGCCAGCTCGTTGAGCACCGACTTGAGACGTTCCTCGAATTCGCCGCGGAACTTGGCTCCCGCCAGCAGCGCGCCCATGTCCAGGGACAGCACGCGCTTGTCCTTGAGCCCTTCCGGTACCTCGCCGTCGATGATGCGGTTGGCCAGCCCCTCGACGATGGCGGTCTTGCCTACGCCGGGCTCGCCGATCAATACCGGGTTGTTCTTGGTGCGCCGCTGCAGCACCTGAATGGTGCGACGAATCTCGTCGTCGCGACCGATCACCGGATCGAGCTTGCCTTCCGCCGCTCGAGCGGTCAGGTCCAGGGTATACTTTTCCAGCGCCTCGCGATTGTCTTCCGCGTTTGGATCATCCACCTTCTGGCCGCCGCGCAGACTGTCGATAGCGGTTTCTACCGCCTTGCGATTCAGCCCCGCCTGAGTCAGCACCCTAGTGACGGCGTGATTCATTTCCAGGGCGGCAAGCAGCACCAGTTCGCTGGCGATGAACTGATCGCCGCGCTTCTGAGCTTCTCGATCCGCCAGGTTGAACAGCCGCGCCAGATCGCGTGAGGGTTGCACCTCGCCGTCGAACTGACTGACTACCGGCAGGTTGTCCAGGTATTGGCTCAGGCCGTTGCGTAAACGCCCGGCGTCGCCGCCGGCCTTTTCCACCAGCCCGCGGATACCGCTGTCGCGATTGTCCAGCAGCGCCATCAACAGGTGGCCCGGGTCCAGCTGATTGTGTCCTTGACCCACCGCGAGGGACTGCGCATCGGCGATGGCGCCCTGGAGCTTGCCGGTAAACTTATCGAATCTCATAGACTTCCTCCATCGGGGTAACGCTGCGCTTGGACGCAGCGCGCCTCCCATGCATAGCGTTCAACTTGACATGATAAATGGAGGTATGGCGAGGAAGTTTCAAGTCATCTAAGCCAGATCACGCTGGCCATTCGTCCCGTGACTCCATCGTCCCGGCGATGGGAATAGAAGCGTGGTTCGCAGGCGGTACAGAAATGGCCGCCGCTGATATGCTGAATACCCAGCCGTTCCAGGCGCAGCCGGGCCAGGCGATAGAGATCCGCCATGTAGTGCCCCAGACGGTAAGGGCTGGGCTCGAAGGCGGTTTCCGCCTCCGGCTGGATCGCAGTGAAAGCGCCATACACTTCCGGGCCGACCTCGAACTGGGCGTTGGAGATCGCCGGCCCCAGCCAGACCAGCAATTCCTCCGGCGCGACATTCAGCGCTGCCACACTGGCTTCCAGTACGCCACCGGCCAGACTGCGCCAGCCGGCATGAGCCAACCCGACTCGGCTGCCGGCGCGGTCGCAGAAGAATACCGGCAGACAGTCCGCGGTCTGGATCACACAGGCATAGCGCTGATCGAAGGCCACCGCCGCATCCGCCCGGGGGGTATCATCGGAATAATTCTGCTGCACGCCGGCGCCGTGAACCTGATCGAGCCACAGCAGCGGTCGCCCGTCAGTGAGCTCCGCGCGCAGCAGCGCTCGGCAGCGTGCGACACTTTCCGGGTCGTCATCCACATGGGTGGCAGTATTGAAAGCGGCGAAGGCGCCCTCGCTGGGACCGGTCTCCCGAGTGGTGACGAAGGCACATACCGAGAGCGGTGCCGGCCAATCCGGCAATAGCAGGGTGGGCCGCTGCGCCTGGGAGATGGATTTATCGTTCATGGAAAGCATACCTTGGCGCATGAGAATTCATGATGCCGAACTCGTCATTGCATCATCCGGTGGTCGTCACGCAGATAGTCAAGCAGGGTCAGCAGGTCATCCGGAAGTTCCGCCCGCCATTCGACCGGCTCATGGCTTGCCGGGTGAACAAACGCCAGCCTGCGGGCATGCAGCGCCTGACGCGGAAAGCTGCGCAATAGTTCCTTGAGCTCCTCGCTGGCGCCGGCGGGGAGTTTCAGTCGGCCGCCGTATATCCGGTCCCCCAACAGGGGAAAGCGCCGATGGGCCAAGTGCACGCGAATCTGATGGGTGCGACCGGTCTCGAGGCGACAGCGCACGTGAGTATGACCGCGAAACCGCTCCGTGACACGATAATGGGTGATCGCCGGTTTGCCGGAAGCGGTGACCGCCTGGCGCTTGCGATCCTTGGGATGGCGCCCGATCGGCGCGTCCACGGTGCCCCCGGCAGTCATTACGCCGGTCACGATCGCATCATATTCCCGGGACACGCTGCGCGCCTGCAACTGCTCTACCAGGCTGGTCTGAGCCTTCAACGTCTTGGCCACCACCATCAGCCCGGTGGTGTCCTTGTCCAGACGATGCACGATGCCTGCCCGAGGAATCGCCGCAAGCGCCGGACAATGATGCAGCAGAGCATTCAGCAAGGTGCCGTCCGGATTTCCCGCCGCCGGGTGCACTACCAGCCCCGCAGGCTTGTTCAGCACCAGTACCTCATCATCCTCGAACAGGACATCCAGATCCATGGCTTGAGGCTGCCAGCGGGTATCCTCCTCGAGCACCGCGTGAAGCGCCAGACGCTCGCCGCCGCGCACCTTGTCCTTGGGACGCGCCTGGGTGCCATCCAGGGTCAGCATGCCCTGCTGAATCCAGGCCTTGAGCCGCTCCCGGGAGAAATCGCTGAAAAGCTCCGCCGCCGCCTGATCGAAGCGCTGGCCGGCGAGACTGTCGGGAATACGTTCATCGCGATGCAATGTATCGGACATGGAGCAAACGCCTTTGGATAAACCTGAAGCAATGGCCGTCAACGCAGGTTTTCCCGGTTGCGATGGGTGCTTTATAGTGAGCGCCCTGCGAGAGTGCTTTACACTGAGCCATTCGCGACCAATTCTAGCATGGCTCACCCGGGTTGTTTGCCGCTAGGATGGATCGAGCGACACGCGAAGAATTGAAACGACGGGTTAGTCGACACGAGGAAGATGATGCGCTTTTTCACTAACGGCACCGGGTTGGGTGCCTTGGCTTTGACCGCCATGCTGCTGGCAGGCTGTGCTTCGAACGGCGATACCGTTCCCGAGGCGAGCGAAAACGAACTTTACCAGCAAGCCCAGGAAGCCTTGGACTCCGGACGCAACAGCACCGCGGTCGACCGTCTGGAAGCGCTGGATAATCGCTACCCCTTCGGCGAACATGCGGAACAGACTCAGCTCGAGTTGATCTACGCCTATTACAAGGTCGGCGATTGGGAGGCCACCCGAGCCGCGGCAAGCCGTTTCATCCGCTTGCAGCCGGATCACCCGCAGGTGGATTACGCCTACTATCTACGTGGTCTGGCCGCCTATCAGGCGGGTCGCTTCAGTCTGGAGCGGCTCAAGCTGATCGATATTTCCAAACGTGACCTGGGTGCCAGCCGGGATGCCTTCCAGGACTTCAGCGAACTGGTACGTCGCTATCCCGACAGCGAATACGCGCCGGATGCGCAGAAGCGCATGGTGTATCTGCGCAATATCCTCGCGGAGCATGAACTGCACGTCGCAGACTTCTACCTGCGAAAGGGTGCCTATCTGGCGGCGGTCAACCGCGGGCTTTACGTGGTCGAGCATTATCCTCAGGCCCCGGCTACCCGCAATGCCCTGGCGGTCATGGTAGAAGGCTATCTGGGCATGGATATGCGCGATCAGGCCAGGGACGTGCTGACGGTGCTGATCGAAAATGATCCGGATAACTCGCATTTGAGTGGCGACACTTTCCGCCCGCAATACGTGAATGCCAAGCCGCTCTCCAGCAGTTGACACGGATAGCAAATCGCTTCGCTGGCCTTACAACGGAGTCGAAGAAGGATGAACCTGTTGATCATTCGTCTCATTATTTTTGGCGTACTGCTGTACGCCGGCCTGAAACTCTATCGCATGTATCGAGAGTGGGCGCGGGAGCGCGACGCGGACCAGTCGAGCCGCCGTCTTGACGACGGTCATATGGTGCGCTGCACCTATTGTCATGTGCATTTGCCGGAAGAAGACGCACTGCGGGAACGGGGGGAATGGTTCTGCTGCCTGGATCACAAACATAGGTATCTTGAAGAGCAGTAACCACGACTCAGTCAAATTGACTGGATCGGCATGCGCATGACACGCCGCGACTAGCTGTAAGCTTTACCAGCAGGCTAGTGTGCTATCCTTGTCACTCGAGCTGTCGGAGTTCTTGGCGCCGCGTTCACCCAAATGATTTAGTGTCAATTCGGTACAGTCAGTATCGCCAGATTGAGCACCTTGAGGCGTCGCTTTCAAGGTGTAGCTCGTGGCCCCGCTACTGACAAGGCTCAACTGATAAAATTTTTCCTGGCTCTGCATCTTCATTCCCAGGCCTTCATCGCTATCATCACATACCGCTTTGCCTCCGATCTGGGTCGCATAGTGACCACAGCGCGCCATAAAACGCTCTTGAGCCTGAGCTAGCTCCAGCAGTTTGGCAATTGCATCGCCACGACGCGACCGTTCGACATGGGCCTGATAGCTGGGATAGGCGATTCCCGCCAAGATTCCGACAATTGCCACCACAATCATCATTTCAATAAGCGTAAAGCCCTGAATTCTTTTCGTCATTGCATACCTTTCGGTAACAGAGATAAATCAATCAACGCAATTGGAACCAGCCGCTGCGTCCAGCCTGCATGTTTACGCCGAAGTTCATCAACTGCTCCCTAACGCCCCCCGGAGTGTTTTGCGAAGCACCTAAACCGACGTACTGGGTATCTCCATATAGTCTCGGCGCCGTTGGCTCTCCTGCCATTTTTATTCCGACCACGGTAAAGCCGCCGACCCTATCTTGCTCGTTAACCTTGCTGTCCCCGTTGTAATCAAAAATCTGGTTGTTATTATCGTTACCCACTCTTACAGGCGTTAATCCATCTAGCAGATTTACTGCATTGAGCCAGCCATCCGCTCCGGCAATACATGGGCCATTTTCACCAGGCACGATGGAATTGAAGACCACAAGATCGCCACGAATGGCCGGGGTGGTGATCAATCGCTCACCCTCATCGGGCAAAGACAGATACCAACCAAACTTAGCGCTACTTTTATCTAAATACTCCACTCGCTTACCATTAACGATACGGGCATTACCAACACCGCCAATCTCTTGGAAAGATTGCTTAACTAGATCGCTTTGGTAACGGCGCACTCCATCGCCACGATGCAACACGCTATAGAAAGTCTGCTTGTTTTTATCTTTTTTGTCGTCACTGCTTAATAATTGACCGGTACCCCAGAACACGTTGAGATAAGGATGCGCTTTATTGCCGGTAAAGTGCGTGTTACGCGCTAGAGCGGGCCTGGTGGTGATTGGCTGACGAACGTCGGCCGGGCATTCACCGGAAAGCAACGGGGTAGCACAGGACAGAAACAATCGATGCATCGATACAGAAGACGCCGTGCCATTGAACTCGGTCAAATCGAAGGTCCAGAGGTTACCGTGCAGATCCCCAGCATAAACCCAGTCGAACACCCCGTCGCCATCCAAATCAGCGATCTCCGGACTGGACAGGCCATTGCAGTCACTGCTCGAGTCGAGACAACTTGCCCCACTGATACTGCCGACCCCGGTATCGATCAGCGTATAGTCGTCGGGATCCTCAAGATTGACGATAAACAACTTGGCCTTGCCATCATTGTCAGCATTGTAGCCGTTGCCGAAGATCGCATACCAATTATCGTCGACAAGCTTGGCCACCTGAATCTCGCTGAAGCTGTATCCCAGATCGTCATGACTGAATTCCCATTTGACAATATCGCTCGGCGCCGCCGCGGCGAAGGTATCAGGATCGGTAATATCCAGCAGATAAACGGACTTGCCGCCCGCTCCTAGGCCTCCTAGCAATAGGGTATGCCACTCCTTCTCGTTTTCGCCTTGTAATTTGACATAGGCGTCTCTTGCCACAGGAGTCGCATTGACATAAAAACGATGCATATAGTCCTTTCTTGCCAGCTGACGAACACCCTCTTCGGAAGCGATACTAAATACGCCATGAGGTATAAAGGCGAACTCTTCCTCGCCGCTCTCCAGGTTAATAGCATGCAGCATGCCGTCATTTGCACCCACGTAAGTCATACTGGTGCGCTTGGCATATTTCCGGTAAAAGCTAGCATAGGTGACATCAGTATAATTAGCCTTCGGCGCATCAATAATTACTGGATAGGAGCCAACAATATCGCCGAGGTAGTAACCATGGCGGGCACGAAACTTGCTGCCCTCATATTGGGCATCGCCTTTGAGGTAGTCAATCAGCTCCGCTGGAGATGCCTGTACCAGCCCGTCAAGATCCTGTTGTTGAATATCGCTAAATTTATCGATGTTGGCCTTGGAAAAGGCAAATGCCGAATCGGTACTGGCTTGCGGATTAATGGTCAATATACGACGCCTCACATGCCGCTTATCTAATTCCCTCAACCATTGGGAAAGCGACCATTTGGTATCATTAAGCTCTTCCATCCCATCGAAATAACGGGTTATCACATCACCTTTCCAGCTGGAGGGATCGTACGTTGCCTGAACCAAAAGCCTATCGTTAGTCGATGTATTACTAGCGACTTCCAAGCTAGAAGTACTGGTCGACCGTGCATTGATATTACTTACGATATTATTTAACGCTTTATCCAACGCCTCGGGGTCAGCCGCGCTTAGAAACTCGCCTCGGGAATTCCAGGCTGCGTGGCGCATATCGTCAATTGTCGTCTGGGTATTTTCTTTAGGTTCTGGCCATATGAACTCACTATCAGGGTCAGGTGGATTATCAGATAGCTTGCCATTGACACCAAAACCAATGGTATAAGTCACCAAATGCTGAGCCGGGTTCTCATCGACTCCGCGCACAATCGGCATCATATTATCAAGATCACTTCTCAAGTCTTCCTTATAATACTTCATCGCCACATCAGCCAGTGTATCGGAGTGCTTGTCTTTATCACTTTTACGCACCAACCCACCAACCTCTTTATCTTGATGCTTGACATCTTTTGGCTTCTTGCCATTCCAATAGCCGTCACTCATCAATATGGCATAATTCTGCTGACACATGCCGCCTTCTTCAGCAGTCAAAATAGGCGCTTCATTACCCGTAAGCTTAAAGTATTCACCAACTCGCTGAAGTGTCGTACGAAGTGGAGTTCCACCGCTAGGGACGCTATCGATGACAGCGTTTATAAGATTCTGTCGATGATTGTCTTTATCGACGTCACTGACATCTTGCTCATTACGCTTATGAAGCGTATTAAACCCCACACGAGCGTTACCGAAAGAAATGACCTTAGATAAGGCAAACTGCGCCACCTTCATTCTATCGCGATAGAAGTAAAACCAGTTGGCATAATTTTTCTGGGCCTGCTTGTCGAGGTTTTTGACTTCCTGGAGATAGTCGTCATCGAAATCATAATCGTCGTCGTCAGGACGCCATTCTAAGCCACATTCGCCTATATCGTATTCGCCATCGGTGTCTCTATCGCCCCAGCGATAATAAAAGAGGTTGGAAACCTGACTAATTTGATGATCACTTACTTCGTCGCGACCTGGCGGAACAGCATAGATTTTGTTTTCATTATACGCCAACACGTTGAATCCTGGACATGTCGCCAGGTTCATATAGGCATTGGCTTGTTCCTTTTTTATTTTCTTTTTATCTATCTTTATATCTTGATCTATTTTATTTATTTGCCACATGTCTAAGTACTTGCGATAAATAAGCAATTCACTTACATAAGATGACGTCGGTTCGAGCTTTATATCTTTGTGCAGTTTGAGTTTTTCAACGCCCTTATTTAGCGTATCTTCCCAGTTCATGCTGCCGGAGTCATCGAGAATCAACATGATGTTGGGCTTTACCCCAGTGGCCTCGATAACCGGAGCTTGAAAAATCTTTCCTGGTGCAGCCAAGGATGCAGTACTGATCAGGCAAAATATAACGGCGATCAATCGATGCATAGCGTTGTTCTCTTCAAAAAGGCTTGAGTCGTAACTCGCTCTGTATTACTGCCCAGGCTTTGTTGCCCAGTCCCGCCTGCCCCAGCGCGGTAATACGAAAAGCATTCAGCCTCAAGTCGCCGGCATTCTTTTCATTGGTAGGATTTAGCGGTGCTCGCCCCACTCGGCCTAAATATTCAACCAAATAAAAACCGATAATGTTATTATCAATACCTTTGGCAATTCTGCCTTTTTCCTTCAGTACGGCATGAATATCGATTGTCGAACTGGAGGCATTGATCCTGGGAAGAACCGCTTTTCCTTTATCAGCAATAAATAACCCATTGCTATTGTCAAAATCGCTAATCAGCCAAGTTTCAGTCTGAAGCTTATTCTCTGCATGAGCGAGGCTTGTTTCCGCATGGTAATAAGCCTGCTCATAAGCGCGGCTGTTAATACTCATCTTGGTCTGCAACTGCGAATCCTTTGCACCGGTGACCGCCGCGAGCCCTACCACTATCAGCATGATCAATACAACTAGTAACGCGACGCCTTGCTGATTATGGTTACGAGTTACCATCAGCTTTTACCTCTTAACTGCAGGTTGCGCGGCGAAAAAGTCATGTTGAAGGTCCGTTCGAGACGGCCACTGTTCGCCCCACCCGGAACAACCCCCGGCTCGCTTTGCAATGTCAAAGCGATTTCAATTCGCCGGATTAGTGTTCCCCAGTTATTGGTGCTGATGGAGTCGGGCATTACACCTAACTGATCGACAATGCCATCGTTATCTGTATCGACGCCAAACGTGACTTCCAGACCACCTACCCCAGCGACAAGCTCTTCCCGCTGAAATGCTGGCCCTGGCTCTGTTCTATCGATAAATAATGCTATGTTCCCAGTTGCCCTGCCGCTGATTTCCTGATCAGCAAGGACCAACCGCCAAGCTTTGACCGGATAGACATAGCTAATAACGGAACCGGACTGGCCATAAGCTCGACTTGGTCCTTCTACGGTTTCAAAAGTATTCCCTGAAACCCAGTCGTCTTTCAGAGTAAAGAGATCTGCTGTCTTGCAATCATTGATCAACACCGTTTTTTCAAGCACCTTGTCTTTATTGTTATTAAGAAATAACTCCATATCATTCGTATCGAACTTCAGGTCACTGTCTTTCGACGCCATGCTGCCTGCTAGAGGAACTTCGCTTTCCTTATCTGCGTAGGCGAGAATCAACTCCCAATAAACAACCTCTTTATATTTTTTTTTCTTAGCGCTAAGAGGTTGCGTCAGGTCGTACTCAACACTCACGCCTTTCGCCACCTCAATATTTTCTACATTGCCGCACCCTGCGTATCCCACATTACGCATCAAAGGTTGCAGGCGATAGGAAACGTAGCGAGCGGATTCTTGTAGATAGGATAATGCCTCCTGACTCGACAGGCTGGAACGAGATCCAAGAAACATCTGTAGTGCTAAGGCGGATACCAACAAACCCAATACCAGCGATATCATTAGCTCAACGAGCCCTACGCCGGTTTGTCGATGCTTCATGGTTGGACCTCAAAAGCGAACTCCGCCTTGGAAGTATTCTTATCGTCCTTGTCCTTGATATCTTTTAACGTTTCCTTCCAATGAAGGCTGAGCGTGACCCGCTGCGGGCTGGTCGAGGTATCGACGGATATCTTACCCTTTCCTTCCGTCAGCCCTGCATTCGCGATCTGCTCGATGGAGACTTTCCAAGCGAGCAGATCGCGCTCAACCAATCGTTTCTCAGGACTGCAGTTGTCGGTGCAAAGGTTCGCCGCTATTGTGTCTGTTGCCTTGCCATCGTAAGCGGCCAGGGCTTCAAGATTGGATTGAATACGCTCCGCCATGTCCATCGCCAATAGCTGGGCCATGGTCTCGCTGTAGCTGGCGCGCTGGTACTGCAGGGTCTTGACCTGCAGCATACCCATACCCAACAGCGATGTACTGAGCAGTAGCAAGGCGACCAGCACCTCGATCAGACCAGCGCCCGTTTGACGAGTTGGCCCCACAATAAAGGAAGATATATTACAGAAGGGCCGGGGCAGGCCCTGAAGGCATTGTCGACGCATCATTGACAGCTTCCTTTCGGGATTTTGCCTATACGTCCTGACCTTGCCAAAAAGATGCTCATCCCATGGTCGCCACTACAAAAGCTCCAAGAGCTGAATGCACTTGCCATACCCCGCGGATTAAAAGTGACCCGTGTAGATTTACCTGCGATCTCTCGTGCTTGGCTGCCTTGATAAACACGTAGACGCTTATCCGTCTGAAAATTGTCGCTATTACCCAGGTACACAAGCCAGCCGTCTTGCCAATCATCGCCGCACCTTGTGGCGGCGGCCGTCATGGATAGAGGGCAGACGCTAACCTGAACGCCTCGGGTCACCGCCTCACTGCGTGCCAAAGTAAAGGCCTGAGAAAGAGTTCTAGCATCGCTAGCGACCTGGCTTCGCTGCACGCTGCTCTGCCAAGCGGGTATTGCCAAGGTTGAAACAATGGCGATAAGCACCACCGTGGCGATAAGCTCGATAAGCGTAAACCCTTGCGCTGATTGCATGATTTATTCCGCCCACCACAGCACCAAGAAATTAATTTTTGGCTAAGCCCTGCAATGTATCAAAAAGTAACTTTAGATTACAAATATTATTGATGCTGAAACCGCCTATAACAACGCAACGGGCCACGATCTAGTCGCGGCCCGTTGGATAATTAAGGTTAAAACGTAGGAATATCAGGAAAGGTCTGAGGTAATCACCTGCTCACGTAACTCCTTGGGCATGGAGAAGACGATATTTTCCTCTCGCCCGGCGAGCTCATTAGGGGCGTTGGCGCCCAGGGCCTGCAGCCGTTCGATCACCTGCTTGACCAGCACTTCCGGGGCGCTGGCGCCGGCGGTAATGCCGATGCTCTCGACGCCTTCCAGCCAGGCGGCGTCGATCTGGCCGGCCTCGTCGATCAGATAGGCGGGGGTGCCGATGCGTTCGGAAAGCTCTCGAAGGCGATTGGAGTTGGAGCTGTTGGGGCTGCCCACCACCAGCACCAGATCCGCACCGGCGGCGAGTTCGCGTACCGCGTCCTGACGGTTCTGGGTGGCGTAGCAGATATCGTCCTTGCGCGGTCCCTGAATGTCCGGAAACCGATCCCGCAGGGCATCGATCACCCGAGCGGTGTCGTCCATGGAAAGCGTGGTCTGGGTGACGAAGGTCAGGCGGCTGGGGTCCTTGACTTCGAGCGTCTCCACGTCCGCCTCGTTTTCGACCAGATAGATGGCGCCGCCGTGACTAGTGTCGTAGCGGCCCATGGTGCCTTCCACTTCCGGGTGACCGGCATGGCCGATCAGCACGCACTCCTGGCCACGCTTGGCGTAGCGCAGCACCTCCATATGCACCTTGGTGACCAGCGGGCAGGTAGCGTCGAATACCCGCAGACCGCGCTGCTCCGCTTCCTGTTGCACCGCCCGAGAAACGCCGTGGGCGGAGAAGATCACGATGGTGTCGTCCGGCACCTCATGCAGCTCCTCGACGAAGATCGCCCCGCGGTTACGCAGGCTGTCCACCACGAAGCGATTATGCACCACCTCATGGCGCACATAGATCGGTGGCCCGAAGACATCCAAGGCGCGATTGACGATCTCGATGGCGCGATCGACACCGGCACAGAAGCCTCGGGGATTGGCCAGTTGTATCTGCATGATTCGTGCCTCCGTGGGTGCTGATATAAGGGCTAGTGCGTGGTACCGGGTCTTACCTTCAAGATTTCCACTTCGAAGGTCAGGGTACGCCCGGCCAGAGGATGATTGAAGTCCACTTCAACCTGCTTTTCCCCAACGCTTGCGATGACCCCGGGCAGTTCGCCGCCGGCGGCGTCGCTGAAGGACATCACAGTGCCGACTTCCGGCACCCCGTCGTCGAAGTCGTCACGCTTGATCAGCTGCACGTTGCTGGGGTTGCGCTGACCGAAAGCATGTTCCGGGGGAATCTCGAAGCGCTCGACGGCGCCGTCCGTCAGCCCGGTAAGCGGCGCCTCGAAACCCGGCGGCAGGTTGCCGTCGCCGACCTGAAAGGTCGCCGGCGCCTTGTCCTTGGTAGTATCCACCACAGTGCCATCCTCGAGCTTCAAGGTGAAGTGCAGGGTGACTTCCATGCCTTCGTCGATGGTGTAATCGCTCATGATCTTTCTCCCTCTTGATGCGGCTTCGCCCGCCGGGTCATTTACCCCGCCGGGCGTCTCGCAGCGATTCGATGATCAGCCCGATGGCGCCCAGGGTAATCGCCGTGTCCGCCAGGTTGAAGGCGGGAAAATAGTAGCTCTGCCAGTGAAAGGACAGGAAATCGATCACATAGCCGTGCACCAGACGGTCGAACAGATTGCCCAGCGCGCCACCGATGATCGCTGCCAGGGAAACCGCAAGCATGGTTTCTCCCGCCTTCAACCGGCTTAACCAGACGGTCAAACCGATGCTGGCACCCACGGCGATAGCGGCGAACAGCCAGCGCTGCCAACCCCCATGATCCGCCAGGAAACTGAAGGCAGCGCCGGTATTGTGCAAAAGCGTGAGATCGAAAACCGGCAGCACCTCCACCGGCCGGGCGTAGTCGAGCCAACTCACCGCCAGCGCCTTGGTGCCGAGGTCCAGCAGAATCACCAGGGCCGACAGCCATAGCCAGCGCAGCGGATGGCGCATGGGTAAGGCAGCATCAGGATTGGTCATTGCTGTCTCCGACTTATGCCCAGTCGTGCTATCAGGCTCCGTTCTATTATCAAGCATAAAGGCGCGTCTCACCCGGGCCATTCGGCAGGTTGTCGATGCAGCGGCCGCACAGATCCGGATGATTTACATGGCTGCCCACGTCCGGACGATGATGCCAGCAGCGCTCGCACTTGGCATGAGGGCTAGGCGCCGCCGCCACCCTGAGCTCCTCGAGCTCCGTCGTCTGGGCATCATTGCCTTCGCTCAGAGGCGCCAGACGCACCTCGCTGGTCAACAGCACGAAGCGCAGTTCGTCTCCCAGTCGGCTCAAGGTGCGTTCCAGAGACTCACTGACATACAGGGCCACCTCCGCCGCCAGGCTGTTCTTGATCCGCTTGGCATTGCGGGCGTCTTCCAGGCATTTGTTGACCGCCTGCTTGACCTCCAGCACCGTCTCCCAGAAGTCGCGCCCGAACACCGCGGAATCCTCCAGGGTACCGAGCCCGTCGTAGTAGGTTTCCAGCAGCACGCTGTCCCGGCGCGGGCCGGGAATGTGGCCGTGAATTTCTTCCGCGGTAAAGGACAGGATCGGCGCCACCCAACGGGACAGGGCCTCGACGACCCGGTACAGGGCGGTCTGGGCGCTGCGCCGGGCCAGGGAATCCGCCTGGGTGGTGTACTGACGATCCTTGATGATATCCAGGTAGAAACCGCCCAGTTCCCGAGCACAGAAGGTATGCACCTGCTGATAGACGTCCAGGAAGCGATACTCGTCATAGGCGGTCTCGATGCGTGCCTGAAGCTGAGCGGCGCGATCCACTACCCAGCGATCCAGCGCCAGCATATCGTCGAAGGCGACCACATCTCGGGCGGGATCGAAGCCGTTGAGATTGGCCAGCAGGAAGCGTGCGGTATTGCGGATGCGCCGATAGACGTCCGCGGTGCGCTTCAGAATCTCGTCGGACACCGCCATCTCGCCGGAATAATCCGTGGAGGCGACCCACAGGCGCAGGATATCCGCGCCGAGCTTGTCCATGACTTCCTGGGGCGCCACCACGTTGCCCAGCGACTTGGACATCTTGCGGCCCTGGGCGTCCACGGTGAAGCCGTGGGTCAAAAGCTCGCGATACGGCGGGTGACCGTCGATGGCGCAGCCGGTCAAGAGCGAGGAATGGAACCAGCCGCGATGCTGGTCCGAGCCTTCCAGGTAGAGATCCGCCCGTGGGCCCTCTTCGTGGCCCAGCGGATGAGAGCCGCGCAGCACGTGCCAGTGGGTGGTGCCGGAGTCAAACCACACGTCCAGGGTATCCGTGCTCTTGACGTAGTCCGCCGCCTCGCTGCCCAGCAATTCCTCGGGATCGAGGCGGAACCAGGCGTCGATGCCCGCCTTCCCCACCAGGCCTGCCACCGCTTCCATCAGTTCCAGGGTATTCGGATGCAGCTCACCGGTCGCCTTGTGCAAAAAGAACGGAATCGGCACCCCCCAGTTGCGCTGGCGGGAAATGCACCAGTCCGGACGATTGGCGATCATCGAATGCAGCCGCGCCTTGCCCCAGGCCGGCGTGAAGCGTGTCTGCTCGATACCGTCCAGAGCCTTCTGGCGCAGAGTGAGATCATCCTCGACCTGGCGATCCATGCCCACGAACCATTGAGCGGTGGCGCGGTAGATCACCGGGGTCTTGTGACGCCAGCAGTGCATGTAGCTGTGGGTGATGACCTGATGGGCCATCAACGCGTCTACCTCGTCGAGCTTGGCGACGATCTGGGAGTTGGCCTTCCAGACCAGCTGGCCGCCGAAAAATTCGAGATCATCGGCGTAGACGCCGTCCCCTTTGACCGGATTGCGAATCTCCTCGAAATCCATGCCATAGGCGCGACAAGTAAAGAAGTCGTCCACCCCATAGGCCGGAGAAGAATGCACGATGCCGGTGCTGCCCACCTCGCTTTCCACGTAATCCGCCAGATAGATCGGCGAGCGGCGATCGTAAAGCGGATGCTGGAACTCGATCAGGTCGAGCCGTTCGCCGCTGGTGGTGGCGATGATCTCCCCTTCCAGCTCGAAGCGCTCGAGGCAGGAGGCCACCAGCTCCTCCGCCAGCAGCAGTAGGCGATCGCCCACGTCCACCAGGGCGTAGGTGAACTCCGGGTGCACGTTGAGCGCCTGGTTGGCGGGAATCGTCCAGGGGGTGGTGGTCCAGATCACCACCGCCGCGGGCTTTTCCAGCTCGCTTCGACCGAAGGCATGGGCGAGCTTTTCCGGCTCCGCGCAGGGGAAGGCCACGTCGATGGCGTCCGAGCGCTTGTCCGCGTATTCCACCTCCGCCTCCGCCAGGGCGGAGCCACAGTCGAAGCACCAGTTGACCGGCTTGAGCCCCTTGAAGACGTAATCGCCCTCGACCATTTTCGCCAGGGCCCGGATCTCTCCGGCCTCGTTGACGAAATCCATGCTGCGGTAGGGATTGTCCCAGTCGCCGATCACCCCGAGGCGAATGAACTCCTCACGCTGGATATCGATCTGCTCCGCGGCGTACTCCCGGCACTTGGAACGGGCCTCTTCCGGCGGCAGGTGCTTACCATAGGTAGTTTCCACCTTGTGCTCGATGGGCAGGCCATGACAATCCCAGCCCGGCACATAGGGAGCATCAAAACCCGCCAGGCTCTTGGCCTTGACGATGATGTCCTTGAGAATCTTGTTGACCGCATGGCCGATATGGATATTGCCGTTGGCATAGGGAGGGCCGTCGTGCAGGATGAATTTCTCTTGCCCGGCGCGCGCCTCGCGCAGGCGCTGGTAAAGATTCATTTCCCGCCACTCGACTACCCGAGCGGGCTCTCGCTTGGGCAGGTTGCCGCGCATGGGGAAGTCGGTTTCCGGCAGGTTCAACGTGTGCTTGTAATCGCTCATAGCCTTGGGGTCAGCCATCGTTCGGGTCATGGGTCGTGGTCTCCTGCGCCAGGGGCGCGGAAGCCAGGGGAAATACTGTGTCGGTCTGCGCCCGGGAAGAAAAATACCGGCGCGCCTGGGCCAGATCCGCCTGTATCTGACGCTTCAAAGGTTCCAGTCCATCGAAGGCGATCTCGCCCCGCAATCTGGCGCAGGGCACCACGGTCAGCGGTTGGCCGTACAAGTCTTCGTCGATATCGAACAGGTGAACCTCGAGCACCGGACGTCGGCTGCCCACCGTGGGCCGCCAGCCGATATTGGCCACGCCGGGCAGACGGCGGCCATCCAGAAATTCGGTGATCACCGCGTAGACACCCTGTAGCGTCAAGGGACGCGACAGCAGCGGCAGGTTGGCGGTGGGCACGCCGATGGTACGGCCCAGTTGGCGGTCCGCGACCACCCGGCCAGAGAAAGAATAGGGCCGGCCCAGCATGCGAGCCGCCTGGGCGAAGTTGCCGCTGGCCAGCAGCGTGCGCACCCGAGTGCTGGAGACCCGCTCGCCGTCCAGGGCGAAGGTGCGGGTGTTTTCGACGACGAAACCGCGACGCTCCCCGGCCTTGGCCAGCAGTTCGAAATCGCCGCGTCGATCGCAGCCGAAACGAAAATCGTCGCCCACCACCAGATGGCGTACGCCCAGCCCTTCCACCAGCACTCGGGAGATGAATTCCTCGGCGGTCAACTGGCGCAGGCTCTCGTTGAAGGGCAGGCACAGCACCCGATCGACGCCGCACTTGGCCAGCAGCGCCATCTTGTCCCGCAGGCGGGTCAGCCGTGGGGGCGCCTGATCGCCGGCGAAATATTCCCGAGGCTGGGGCTCGAACACCACCACGGTCATGGGCAGCGATAGCGCTCTCGCGCTATCGCGCAGCTGCTCGAGAATCGCCTGATGACCGCGATGCACTCCATCGAAATTGCCGATGGTGGCAACGCAGCCGCGATGCTCCTCGCGCAGATTGTGCAAACCTCGAATCAGTTGCATGACGCCTTCGCGATCAACGGAAACCCTCGATTATAACGGCGCGGGAGCCGGCTAGCCATGTAGACCTCTAGCCGTTCAGACGAAAATGTCGTACCCGCACGCCCCAGGCCACCAGCCAGGCAAAATATACGAGTACGCCACCGGCCACCAGAACGCTCAACCAGGCGACCCTCGTGAACAGATCCCAGCCGAGCCAGTTCTGCCAGTTCGGAGTCAACCACCACAGACCAAGGCCCAGCACGCCGCAGCCGCCAATCAACTGAATGGCGTAACGGCCCCAGCCCGGCTGAAAGTGCAGCACGCCTTCCCGCTTGAGCAGCCAGCCCAGCAGGCCAGCGTTAAGAGAGGCGGACAGGGTCGTCGCCAAGGCCAGGCCCGCATGAGCCAAGGGCCAGATCAGCATCAGGTTGAACACCATGTTGGCGATCATGGCGGCGATACCGACCTTGACCGGGGTGGCGGTATCCTGACGGGCGAAAAAGCCCGGCGCCAGCACCTTGATCAGCATGAAGGCGACCAAACCCAAGGCGTAGGCTCGCAGGCTCATGGCGGCCATGGCGATATCCCGGTCGGTCATGGCCCCGTAATGAAAAAGCGTGATCAACAGCGGCTCCGCCAGCAGCGCCAGTGCCAGCGCCGCCGGCAATCCCAGCAGCAGCACCGCGCGAATCGCCCAGTCGAGCATCCTGGCGAAATGCTCCCCGGACTGCTCTGCATGGCGCTTGGAGAGCGCCGGCAGGATCACCGTGCCGATGGCGACGCCGAAGATGCCCAAGGGCAATTCCACCAGCCGATCGGAATAGTAGAGCCAGGACACGCTGCCCGCCGCCAGCAGCGAGGCCAGCACCGTATCCAGCAGCAGGTTGATCTGGGAAACGGATACGCCAAACAATGCCGGCACCATCAGCTTCAGGATGCGCCGCACCCCTTCGTGAGCGAAGCTCGGCCAGGGCCTGGGCAACAGACCGAGATTGGCCAGAAACGGCACCTGAAACAGCAGTTGCGCCACCCCGGCGATCAACACTCCCCAGGCCAGCGCCAGGGAGGGCTCCTCGAACAGCGGCGTCAGCAGCAGCGCCGCACCGATCAGGGAAAGGTTCAGCAGCACCGGGGTAATCGCCGGCACGGCGAAGCGATTCCAGGTATTGAGCACGCTGCCGGAGAAGGCGGTCAAGGAAATCAGCAGCAGATAGGGAAAGGTCAGCCGCAGCATGTCCGCGGTCAGCGCAAGCTTTTGCGGGTCGCGACCGAACCCCGGGGCGAACAGCCACACCAGCCAGGGCGCCGTCAGCACCGCCACGGCGGTGACCAGCGCCAGCACCACGGTCAGACTGCCGGATACCGCGTTCAGCAGTTCCCGCACTTCGTCTCGGGAACGGCGGGTGGCGTATTCCGACAGCACCGGGATGAACGCCTGATTGAAAGCACCTTCCGCGAACAGCCGCCGCATGAAGTTGGGAATCTTGAAGGCGATGAAGAAGGCATCTGCCCCGTTGCCCGCTCCCAGCAGGGTGGCGATCACCACGTCTCGCACCAGTCCCAGCACCCGAGACAGCATGGTCATCACGCCGACGATCATGCCGGAGCGCAACAAGCCTACCCGAGCCGGCGGCTGGGCCGCGACGCTCTCTCCTTCGAGGCTATCGTTGGCGGGGGTCGTCAAATCCTCGTTGGCCACAGTACTCTTCCGCTACCCCTATTTCCGCGACAAATACTTCCGATACCATCCAAGACATATCGGGGAACATGAAAAAACCGGCCGAAGCCGGTTTTTCTTGCACTAGCGCGACTCGAACAAGGAGCGGCCTAGTTAGTTATAGCTGCTCAAGCCGCCAGTGCCTTGACGCGCTTGTTCAGACGGCTCTTGAGACGTGCCGCCCTCTTCTTGGATAGCACATCCTTGTCAGCGATGCGATCGATGACCGGCTGAGCGGCCTTGAACTCTTCCATCGCTTTCGCATGATCGCCGGTGTTGATCGCCTTGATCACGCGCTTGACGTAGGTGCGCACCATGGAACGCTGACTGGACTTGAGCGCGCGGCGCTCTTCCGCCTGACGGGCACGCTTGCGGGCTTGTTTACTGTTCGCCACCACTATCTCCTTGGAGAATTGCTGCCTTATCCCTTTTCGAGAACAGGCAATATAATGATATGTATTTGATCCCGCTGGTGTTTCCCAACAGGGCCGGCCTCTGTCACCGAAGCGGTGATACGGACCATGTCTGAGAGGATGGCAAATTCTAGCACAGGCACCGTTCACTGACTAGTCGGCTCATTTGCTTACAGCACGATCAGGTTATCCCGATGAATCAGCTCCGGCGCCTCCATATAGCCGAGCACGGACGCGATCTGATGGCTGGGCTTGCCGAGAATATGCCTGGCTTCGTTGCTGCCGTAGTTGACCAGTCCCTTGGCGACGCGCTCGCCCTGCTCGTCCATGCAGACCACCATATCACCGCGCACGAAGCTGCCGGACAGGGACTTGACCCCGACCGGCAGCAGGCTAGAGCCGCGCTTGCGCAGCACCTTGACCGCGCCGGCGTCCAGCACCAGACTGCCGCGCACCTGAAGCTGACCCGCCAGCCAGCGCTTGCGCGCGGCGATGGGCGCGCGCTCCGGCCGCAGCAAGGTGCCCAGCCGCTCGCCCTGGATCAATCGTGCGAGCACGTTTGGCTGACGCCCGCTGGCGATGGCGGTGACCGCGCCGGAACGCGCCGCCAGAGCCGCCGCCCGCACCTTGGTGGCCATACCGCCGCGTCCCAGGGCGCCGCCGCCGCCGGCCACTGCCGCCAGACGAGGGTCCTCCGCTCGCCCCTCGCTGAGCAGCCGCGCCTGGGGATTGCTGCGCGGGTCCGCGTCGAAAAGACCTTCCTGGTCCGTGAGAATCACCAGAGCATCCGCCTCGAGCAGATTGGCTACCAGGGCGCCCAGGGTGTCGTTGTCACCGAAACGAATCTCGTTGGTCACCACGGTGTCGTTCTCGTTGATCACCGGCACCACTCTCAACCCCACCAGGGTACGCAGGGCCGAGCGCGCATTGAGGTAGCGCTTGCGGTTGGAAAGATCGTCGTGAGTCAGCAGGATCTGCGCCGTCAGCAGTCCGTGGCGAGCGAAGTGGCCTTCATAGCATTCGGTCAGGCTGTTCTGGCCCACCGCCGCCGCCGCCTGCAGCTCGTGCACCGCGGAAGGCCGCACCCGCCAGCCCAGCCGTACCATCCCCGCCGCCACCGCGCCGGAAGACACCAGCACCACCTGAATGCCGCGGGCGTGCAGGGCGGCAATCTGATCGACC
This sequence comes from Pistricoccus aurantiacus, assembly GCF_007954585.1. Taxonomy (GTDB): domain Bacteria; phylum Pseudomonadota; class Gammaproteobacteria; order Pseudomonadales; family Halomonadaceae; genus Pistricoccus; species Pistricoccus aurantiacus. Next base: position 1,423,577 of record NZ_CP042382.1, on the reverse strand, counting down.
CACTCGCCGATGGCCGCATCGTCCAGTCCACGACCGTCGTTGGTCAACAGGGCACTGCCAATCTTCACCACCAGCCGCTGAGCGTTGATCAGCGCTTCGCGGCCGGGTGACTGGGTATCGTTCATGGCGCGTACTCGACCTCGACATCGTAGTCATCGTCGTCAAAGTCATCGTCGCCATCATCCTCCGACTTGCGCTTGCGTCCCAGCCGCGACTCCGCCCGGGCCACGGACTCCTCCTCCATGCGCCGCCGCATTTCCCGCTCTGCCTCCGCGGCGGTCTCGTCCTCGTTTTCCAGCCGGCGCTGCTCCGTCAACCAGCGGTGCACTGCCTGAACCAGAGCCTCGGTGCCCTCACCGCTGATGGCGGAGATCTCGAAGACCGGCCCGGTCCAGCCAAGCCCCTCGACGATTGCCTCGACTCGTGCCCGGCGCTCATCCTGGACGAGCAGATCGAGCTTGTTGAGCACCAGCCAGCGCGGGCGCTCGGACAGCGCTGGGGAGAACCGTTCGAGCTCATGGGCGATGGCTTCCACGCTCGCCACCGGATCGGACTCGTCGAAAGGGGCCACATCCACCACATGCAGCAGCAGCCGGGTGCGGGTCAGGTGCTTGAGAAAACGCAGCCCAAGCCCGGCGCCCTCGGAGGCGCCTTCGATCAAGCCGGGCACGTCCGCCATCACGAAATGCTCGTGGGCGCCGAGCTTGACCACCCCCAGATTGGGCACCAGGGTCGTAAAAGGATAATCCGCCACCTTGGGCTTGGCGGCGGAGACGGCGCGAATCAACGTCGACTTGCCCGCATTAGGCAAGCCCAGCAGACCCACGTCCGCCATGACCTTCATTTCCAGGCGCAGGTTGCGCCGCTCGCCCTCGGTGCCCGGGGTGGTGCGGCGCGGCGCGCGATTGGTCGAGGACTTGAAGTGAATGTTGCCCAGGCCGCGTCGGCCCGCCTGAGCCACCAGCACCACCTGCCCTGGCTCGGTAACGTCGGCGATCACCTCCAGAGTATCCTGGTCGATCACCGTGGTGCCCACCGGCACCTTGACGTGCAGGTCGTCGCCGCCCTTGCCGCTCATCTGACGGCCCTGACCGGGCTGACCGTTCTGGGCCTTGTAGAAGCGCTGATACTTGAAGTCGATCAGGGTATTCAGGGCGTCGTCACCGATCAGATAGACGCTGCCGCCATGTCCGCCATCGCCGCCGTCCGGGCCGCCCTTGGGCACGTATTTCTCACGGCGGAAGCTCATGCAGCCGCTCCCTCCCCGGCCGGCTTCCACGATGATCGAGGCTTCGTCGACGAATTGCATCTGTCATTCTCCCGACGGTAAACGCCGCCATGTCATCAATACGAAGGATGAATACGAAAAGAGCCCCGCCATGGCGGAGCTCCTTCCAGTCATCTACTCGAAATCGAGTAGATCATTGCTGCAAGTGTCAGTGCGCTCAGGCAGAAACGATGCTGACGAACTTGCGATTCTTCGGGCCTTTGGTCTCGAACTTGACAACACCTTCGTTCAGAGCGAACAAGGTGTAGTCCTTGCCCACGCCCACGCCGGTACCGGCATGGAACTTGGTGCCGCGCTGACGCACGATGATATTGCCCGGAATCGCTGCCTGGCCGCCGAACAGCTTGACGCCTAGACGCTTGGATTCGGAGTCGCGACCGTTACGGGTAGAACCGGCTGCCTTCTTGTGAGCCATTGCAAATTCCTCGCTCGTTGAGGGGTATCCGCTTACGCGGAAATCCCGGTAATCTTGACTTCAGTGTACCATTGGCGGTGGCCCTGACGCTTCATGTGGTGCTTGCGACGGCGGAACTTGAGGATCGTCACCTTGTCGCCGCGACCGTGGGAAACGATCTCCGCGGATACCTTGGCACCATCGACCAGGGGGGCGCCCACCTTGATGTCGTCGTTATCGGCGACGAGCAATACCTGATCGAACTCCAGCGTCTCGCCGGTAGCGATTTCCAGCTTCTCGAGTTTCAGGGTCTGGCCTTCCTGAACGCGGTATTGCTTGCCGCCGCTCTTGATTACTGCATACATGGGAAAAGTCTCCATAGACTCATCGAGGTTTGTGCTCTTCATTTATTAAGCCCGCTGAGGGCTTTTCTATCTAAGCCCGCTGAGGGCTCTTCATCGGCCTGCGGCGAGTGGCGCCCCTTTCGGCAACCATCTGACAGGGAGCGTGATGAGTCGGGCGCAGGATTATAGCCATCTCTCTTCCTGGTGACAAGTGCGGTGGATACCGGATCGGCCGCGCTTGACGCCTTTGGGGGGCGCCCATAGCATAGCCTTCATTCAAGGCCGGCGACGGCGCTCGGCGTCTGGCTTCACTCTTTACAAGCAGCGACTTATGCAGCCCACAGCATCGCCCCTTCATGCCGCGGTGGCCGAGGACTTCGCCGCCGTCAATCAGACCATTCGCGCCCAGTTGGCCTCTCGGGTGCCCCTGGTCGAAACCATCGGTCGCTACATCATCGAGAGCGGCGGCAAGCGGCTGCGGCCACTGCTGGTACTGCTGGCGGCGAGATCGCTGAATTATGGCGGCGACAAGCACATCACCCTGGCTACGCTGATCGAGTTCATGCACACCTCGACCCTGCTGCATGACGACGTGGTGGACGAATCCCACCGCCGCAGGGGCAAGACCACCGCAAACGACGCCTGGGGCAACGCTCCCTCGGTACTGGTGGGCGACTTCCTATATTCCCGCTCGTTTTTGATGATGGTGGAAGTCGGCTCCATGCAGATCATGCGCATCCTGTCCGCCGCCACCTGCACTATCGCCGAAGGCGAGGTCATGCAACTGACTAACATCGGTAATCCTGATATCGATGAAACCGCCTACTTCGAAACCATTCACGGCAAGACCGCCATGCTGTTCGAAGCCGCCTCCCATAGCGGCGCCGTGCTTGCCGGCGCCAATGCCGAGCAGGCGCAGGCGCTGCAGCACTACGGGCGCTACCTGGGGCTGGCGTTTCAACTGATCGACGATTTGCTCGACTATCAGGGCGATGCTCAGGCCATGGGCAAGAACGTCGGCGATGATCTGGCGGAAGGCAAACCGACCCTTCCGCTGATTTACGCCATGGCTCAGGGCAGTCCGGAACAGGCCAGGCTGATTCGCCAGGCAATCCGCAAGGGCGGCCTCGATCGGCTCAACGAGGTAATGGCCATTGTCCGCCAGACCGGCGCCCTGGAATACACTCGCCAACGCGCCGAGGAAATGGCGGATAAAGCCTTGGCCCAGTTAAACAACATCCCTCCCTCTTCCTACCGGGACAGCATGGCGACGCTGGCTCGGCTGGCGGTAGAACGGGACACCTGAGACAAGCTGCCGGACTTGCAAGTGGCTCCTTGCATACCATAATGAAATACGTATAATCCATCACCGCCGAGACACAGCGTCGACGATTCGGAGTGTAGCTCAGCTTGGTAGAGCGCTGCCTTCGGGAGGCAGAGGTCGTAGGTTCGAATCCTGTCACTCCGACCAAGAACATCAAGGGCTTGCGAGTCATCGCCGGCCCTTTTTCATGTCTTGTATTACCCTCTAGTTCCTCAATTTTCGCGAGTGACTTCCGAGTCGAGTTTCAGCACGCGATCGCCATCTTCCTGTTCGATAAGATAGGCGGGGGAATCCTTGGAGGCGTTGCGGGTAATCTCGGATCCCTTGATACTGCGCGTCACTTTGTCCGTAAAGACTTCGATCACTTTACCGCTACCCCTGCCTTCTCCCCACTTCCAGGATACGGTGTCGCCAGCGCTGGCGGTTTTCGTCATGGTATTGCCTCCCTCCCGATCATTATCACCTCGATTACCTTTTAGTGAATTCCTGGTGCTGCATCAAGAGCAGCTCACTTCGTTCCATAACACCCGCCAGCTTCGACCAAAGTTATCGTTGTCCTGCCCGCATTTGCCTTGCCCCCATCACCCGAGCCGGCTATTTTTTCGATATTCCTTGAAAAAATAGTCATTACAACAAAACGTCGTAACAAGTGATAAGGAGGTAAGATGAGTAACGATACATCTACGGCGGTACAACTGACCCGGGTGCTGGCACGCACGGACGTGCTGGCCCTGGCCTTTGGCGCAATGATCGGCTGGGGCTGGATCGTGTTGACCGGCAGCTGGATTCAGTCCGCGGGCAGTCTGGGGGCGATCACCGCCTTCCTGCTCGGCGGGTTGATCATCGTGCTGGTGGGTCTGACCTACGCGGAACTGGCCTCCGCCATGCCCAAGGTCGGTGGCGAGCACGTCTACAGCTATCGCGCCCTGGGCCACTTCGCCTCCTTCCTGTGTACCTGGGCGATCACCCTGGGCTATGTCAGCGTGGTGGCCTTCGAAGCGGTAGCCTTGCCCACGGTAGTCGAGCACCTGTTTCCGAATTACGCGGTGGGTCATCTCTGGACCCTGGCCGACTGGGACGTCAAGGCTACCTGGGTGGCGGTGGGGGTGATGGGTTCCCTGATAATGATGACCATCAACTATGTGGGTATTCGCACCGCGGCGCTGGTGCAGAAACTGGTGACCCTGCTGATTCTGGCAGTGGGTATCCTATTCATCACCGGCGCGCTCTTCGAGGGCAGCACCGCTACCATGGAGCCGCTGTTTCCTATCGAGGAAGGCGTCATGGGCGGCATCATGGCGGTCATCATCATGGTGCCCTTCATGTTCGTCGGCTTCGACGTCATTCCCCAGGCGGCGGAGGAAATCAACCTGCCCTTTCGCGAGATCGGCCGGGTGCTGATGATCTCGGTGATCCTGGCGGTATTCTGGTACGCCTTGATCATTCTCGGCACTTCGCTGATGCTGAACCCGGAAGCGCTTTCGAAAAGCTCACTGGCGGTGCCGGACGCCATGCAGGCGGTCTTTCAGGCGCCCTGGGCGGGCAACCTGATGGTTCTGGCAGGTATCGCCGGCATCATCACCAGCTGGAACGCCTTCTATATCGGCGGCTCACGGGCCATCTATGCCCTGGCCCATTCCGGCATGCTGCCGGCCTTTCTGGGCAAGCTGCATCCCCGATATCGCACGCCCACCAACGCCATTCTGCTGATCGGGGCACTGTCCAGCCTTGCGCCCCTGCTCGGGCGCTCCGCTCTGGTGTGGCTGGTAGTGGCCGGCGGCCTGGGTATTGTCATCGCCTACCTGTTCGTTTCCCTGTCCTTTCTGGTGCTGCGTCACCGCGAGCCGGATATGCCGCGTCCCTTCAAGGTGCGCCATGGCAAGCTGGTGGGTATTCTGGCGGTGGTTCTGTCATTATTCCTGGCCGGGCTATACCTGCCCGGCAGCCCCTCCGCGCTCTCCGCGCTCGAATGGGGTATCGTTGCCGGCTGGATGATTCTGGGGCTCGGTCTATACGCCTGGTCCCGTTCCCACTACGGACTCGACTACAGCAAGCGCATGATGCAAGAGGAAATGGCCGGAGACTCGGTCTACCCAGGGCGCTAAACGCTAGACATAAGGAACTTCATGCAGGACTTCATCATCATCGGCGGGGGCATTCTCGGCATGTCCACCGCCATGCAGCTCAAAAAGGCCTATCCTGAGCGGCGCATGCTGCTGCTGGAAAAGGAATCAACACCGGCCAGGCACCAGACCGGTCATAACAGCGGGGTCATTCATGCCGGGGTCTACTACACCCCGGGCAGTCTCAAGGCGCGTTTCTGCCGGGAAGGCAATCGCGCCACCCGAGAGTTCTGCGACGCTCACGATGTTCCCTACGAGATCTGCGGCAAGCTCCTGGTGGCCACCAACGAGCTGGAAGAGCAGCGCATGCACAAGCTCCAGGAGCGCATCAGCGCCAACGACCTGGAGCACGAGTGGCTTTCCCGGGAAGCGCTGCGCGAGCGGGAACCCAATATCACCGGTATCGCCGGCATCTTCGTGCCCTCCAGCGGCATCGTCGATTACGCCGCGGTCACCCGGGCCATGGCAACGGAGTTCGAGCGCCTGGGCGGCGAGATCCGCTACGGCGCCGAGGTCACCGCCTTGGACGAGCGTCGCGAGGAGGTGGTGGTGACCACCACCCAGGGCGAGTTCACCGGTCGGTATCTAGTGACCTGCGCCGGCCTGATGGCGGATCGAGTGGTGCGTATGCTGGGTCAGGAGCCGGGCTTCAGCATCTGCCCGTTTCGCGGCGAGTATTACCAGTTGCCGCCGGAGCACAACGATATCGTCAAGCATCTTATCTATCCCATCCCCGACCCGGCCATGCCGTTTCTCGGCGTACACCTGACCCGCATGATCGACGGCTCGGTGACCGTCGGTCCCAACGCGGTGCTGGCTTTCAAGCGCGAGGGCTACAAGAAGAGCGATATCTCTCTCAAGGACATGGCGGCCATGTTCACGGATTCCGGTATTCGCAAGGTGCTGACCAAGAATCTGCGCCCGGGCCTGGCGGAAATGAAGAATTCACTGCATAAGAAGGGCTATCTGGAACTGGTGCGCAAGTACTGCCCGAGTCTGGGACTGAGCGACATGAAGCCCTACCCCGCCGGCGTTCGCGCCCAGGCGGTGACGCGAGACGGCAAGCTGGCGGACGATTTCCTGTTCATCAACACGCCGCGAAGCCTCCATGTCGGTAACGCGCCTTCCCCGGCGGCCACCTCGTCGATTCCCATCGGTGCCCATATCGTTAGTCAGGTAAAGGAGCAGCTAGGTAGCTGATTGGACAAAAGCGCTATTGGTTACCAACGCGCCAGGCGTGCTAGCTTTAGCGTTGATGCGATATCCGTTGAATCAACAAACACAACGAGTTCCGGGATCGGAACGGAGGAATCTCATGCACGCATTCAAATACGCCCTGGCGGTGTCGCTGCTGGCGACCGCACCTCTTGCGCTTGCCCAGCAGCAACTCTCCATCGCCACCGGCGGCACCGGCGGTACCTACTACCCCATCGGAGGCGGCCTGGCGGAGATGATCAACAGGCATATCGAAGGCCATGACGCGGTGGCCGAGGTCACCGGCGCTTCCGTGGAGAACATGGGCCTGGTATGGCGTGGGGATTCGGATATCGCCCTGGCTCTGGCGGACACGGTCTACCAGGCCTATAACGGCACCGGCGACTTCGAGGGCCGCCAGCTCGAGAACATTCGCGCCCTGGCTTCCATCTATCCCAACGCACTGCAGCTCGTCACCATGGCGGACTCCGGTATCGAGTCCCTGCAGGATCTCAAGGGCAAGACGGTTTCCGTCGGCGCCCCGGGCAGCGGCACGGAACTCAACGCCCGGGCGGTGCTGGAAGCCAACGGCATCACCTACGACGATATCGAGGCGCGGCGCTTCAACTTCAACGAGACCGCAGACGCCATCCGCGACGGCGATATCGACGCCGGCTTCTGGAGCGTCGGGCCGCCCACCAGTTCGATCCTCAACCTGGCCACCACTCGGGACATTCGCCTGATCGGCCTGACGGATGAGGAAGTCGCCAAGGCCAAGGAGGCGGAACCGGTATTCGCCGCTTACGACCTCAAGGCGGACCTTTACGATGGCATGGACGGGCCGGTGCAGACCGTCAGCATTCCCAACGTGCTGGTGACCAACGCCGAGTTGGACGACGACCTGGCCTATCAGATCACCAAGCTTCTCTTCGAGAACACGGATGAGCTGATCGCCATTCACCCGGCGGCCAACGACACCACGGTGAAATTCAGCACGGATTCGACGCCGATTCCCTTCCATCCCGGCGCCCTGCGCTACTACGAGGAGGTGGGCGCGAAGGTCTCAGACCAGCAGCGCCCCTAGTGATCGCCAGCGCAATTCGACTCCCGGGGCAGGCATTACTGCTGCTTGCCCTGGGCATTCTTGCGCCTTATCCGGCGCTTGCGGCCTGTCCGGCTATCGCGGAACTGCGGGTGATTGCTGAAGACGGCGAGCCGCTGGTGAGGTTGCCGATGCCAGAAGGCGCCGGCTGGTGCCTGGCCTGGAACCATTCCGTGGAAGGTTTTACCGTTCACGACTGCTATCGCAACGTCAAAGGCCGCATGGTGCTGGAACGCAGCCATCTGCCGGACTTCGCCGCCGGCCTTGACCATATCCCCGGACGCGGGCGCCAGGTGTCCGATGGCCGGAGCGGCTACTGGATCGAGGATATCAACGAGCCGGTGCCGAACAATCGTTATCGGCTGCGGGTCGGCGGGATGCGGGTCGATCACCGGCTGGTCGACCATGACGAGCCGCGACTAGAGACACTGATCGCCAGCCAGAGAGACAACTGCCCCGGGCACTATCCATCGCCCCAAGCGGCACCGAACGGAATTAGCCTAAGCGAACTCGCCGCTCATCAAGCGGTAACCGTGGGGCTTTATCCGCCGCCTTCGGTCCACGCCACGTCTGCCAATTCGGAATCATCCTTATGAGCGACTCGCCGCAATCTTCTTCATCCCACTCCGATGCTTCCGGCGCTCAGGCTAGCCTTTCCCGCCCGGTGCTGTGGCTGATCGCCATCGTCGGCGTGACCCTGTCGCTGTTTCAACTCTATACCGCCGGCATCGAGCCCCTCGGGCTCTTCTACCAGCGCAGCATCCACCTGATGCTGATCATGATGCTGGCCTTTCTGCTGTTCCCGGTATTCGGCCCCAGGCATAAACGCGGCTTCCTCGGCGGCCTGATCGACCTGATCTTCCTGGCCGGCGCCCTGATTACCGGTGGCTATCTGGTGCTGTATCTCGACGAGATCATCAACCGCGCCGGCTTCTGGAGCCAGACGGATATCTGGGTGGGCATCATCGCCACCGTCACGGTGCTGGAAGCCAGCCGTCGCGCCGTGGGTCTGAGCATGACCATCATCGGCCTGATCGCCATCCTCTACGCTTTCGCCGGCCCCCGGGGCGAGCTGCCCTGGCTGGGCCAGTTCCTGCCGGGGATTCTCGAGCATCGCGGCTACGGCCTGGATCGTCTGGTGGGCCAGCTCTATCTCGGCCAGGAGGGCATCTTCGGCCTGCCCATCGGGGTCGCGGCCACCTATATCTTCATCTTTGTGCTGTTCGGCGCCTTCCTGGAAATCACCGGCGCCGGCAAGTTCTTCATCGATCTGGCCTACGCCGCCACCGGTCGCCAGCGCGGTGGCCCGGCCAAGGCGGCGGTGATCGCCTCCGCGGGCATGGGCTCGATTTCCGGCAGCGCCATCGCCAACGTGGTGACCACCGGCGCCTTCACCATTCCGCTGATGAAGCGCCTGGGCTACAAGCCCGCCCAGGCCGGAGGCATCGAGGCGGCGGCCTCCACCGGCGGGCAGATCATGCCGCCGCTGATGGGCGCAGGGGCCTTCCTGATCGCCGAATACACCCGCATGCCCTACCTGGACGTGGTCAAGGTCAGCATCCTGCCGGCGATTCTTTACTTCGGAACCGTCTATCTGTTCGTACATATCATCGCCCTGAAGCAAGGCATGAAGGGCATGTCGAAGACCGAGCTGCCGCAGATGCGGGACGTGATGAAGGAAGGCTGGCACTTCCTGCTGCCGCTTGGGGTGCTGATATGGCTCCTGGTGATGAATCTCTCGCCTTCTCGGGTGGGCTTCTACGCGATTCTTACCATGCTCGCCGTGGCGGCGGCGCGTTTCGCGGTATGGTTCTTCTTCGTCGCCCCCAAGCGGGGCCAGCCGGTGAACGCTCACGCCATCCAGGTCGCCCTGCGGGACGGCATCGCCAAGGTCATCGAAGGGCTGGAACTCGGCGCCCGCAACGCGGTACCGGTGTCCATGGCCTGCGCCGTGGCGGGCATCATTGTCGGCGTGGTGGGGCTGACCGGGCTCGGGCTCAAGTTCTCGGCGATGATGCTGGCTTTTTCCCAAGGCAACCTGCTGCTGGCGCTGGTTCTGGTGCTGCTGGCGAGCCTGGTGCTGGGCATGGGCCTGCCGGTCACCGCCAGCTATATCGTGCTGATCGTGCTGGTGGGTCCGGCGCTGACCACGGAGTTCGGCGTGCCGCTGCTGGTCGCTCACCTGGTGGTGTTCTGGTACTCCCAGGATTCCAACGTCACCCCGCCGATCGCCCTGGCGGGCTTCGCCGGGGCAGCGATCGCCGGAAGCCGACCCATGGATACCGCCTTCCAGGCCTGGAAATTCGCCAAGGGGCTCTACCTGATTCCGCTGTTCATGGTCTACAACCCCTCGATCATTCTCGGTGGCCCGCCGCTTGAGGTCGTCTGGAATGTCCTGACCGCCGCCCTGGCCCTGGGCGCTTTCGCCGCCGCCCTGGAAGGCTACCTGTTTACCCGCATGGGATGGTGGCTGCGGCTGCTGCTGCTGCCGGCTATCGTCGCCATCTTCACCCCCAACGCCACCTATGAAGTTATTGGCGCCGCGGCGATGCTGCTGATTCTCGGCGGCAACTGGTGGGCAGGTCGGCGGGAAGCCGCATGACAACATGGAAAAACGCCCTGAATCGATTCCTGGTACTGCCGCTACTGGTGCTGCTCGCCATTGCCTCGCTGCTGCCGCTGATCGAAAGCAATATCTGGTGGATACGCTATCTCGATTTCCCTCGCCTGCAGGTTGCCCTTTTTCTGCTCGGTCTGACGATCCTGCACTTTTTGCTGCGTGGTGCATGGGGGAAATGGCGCTGGCTCGTACTGGGTCTGGCGGGCATCGCGCTGGTTTCTCACGGCTACCGGCTATATCCGTATTTCTTTCCATTTAAGCCCCCAGCTGTGGAGACCGCCAGCTGCCCCGCGGAATCGAGGATTCGCTTGCTGATCGCCAACGTCAAGATGGCCAATGAGCACGCGGAGAAGCTGCTTCGTATCGTTCACGACACCGAGCCGGACCTGTTTCTGGCGATGGAAACCGACGCCTGGTGGGATCGCCAGCTCGATGCTCTGGACGAGCGGTTTTCCTATCGAGTGCAATACATTCCTCCGCAGGCCGAGTCCTACGGCATGCACCTTTTTTCTCGTTATCCGCTGATCGAGCCGAAGATACGTCTGCGCTTCGACGCCGCCACCCCCTCGATCGACACGCGAGTGCGCCTGCCGGGCGAGCGCATCATTCACTTCCACGGGCTGCACCCCCGCCCGCCCCGCTACTGGTCGCAATCGGCACTTCCGCGAGACGCTCAGCTGTTGAAAGCCGCGCTGGAGGCTCGGGATTCTCGACAGCCGACGATCCTGGCCGGGGATTTCAACGCGGTTTCCTGGGAAAGCGTCACCCGTCGAGTCATGCGGCTGGCCGGCCTGCTCGACCCGCGCGTCGGACGCGGCTTCTATCCCACCTATGACGCCAAAAATCCGATCATCGCCTGGCCTCTGGACCATGTTCTCTATCAGGATGAGCTCATGCTGGTCTCCTTCGATCGCCAGCCCGGCTTCGGCTCGGATCACTATCCGATATACGCCGAGCTCTGCCACCGTCCCGACGCCGCCGATCGGCAAACCCCGCCGGTGCCTGCGGAAGGCGATCTCGACGAGGCCAGGGCGACCATCGAGCGGGCGGAAATGCAAGCGCGAGAGTAAGCGTCAGTCATGAAACGCGCCACTGGAGATCAAGCCCGGCCTGGCGGTATTCTTGGGCATCGCGGGTTGAGCCCGCCCGCTTTCCAATCATTTTCGCTTTACCTCAAGGATCAATGAATGTCGGACAATGTGGTCGGCCCTCGCCTGCGTGCACTGCGCACGCTGCGGGGCATTTCCCAGCGCGAACTGGCCAAGCGCTGCGGCGTTACCCACTCCAGCCTGTCGCTGATCGAGCAGGGCAAGGTTAGCCCTTCCGTCAGCTCCCTGAAGAAGATTCTCGACGCCATCCCGATCAGCGTCGGCGACTTCTTCACCATGGACATGGACAGCCGCGAGCAGGTCTTCTACGGCGCCGAGGAACTGACGGATATCGGCAGCGGCGAGGTAATCTTCAAGCTGGTGGGGGCCAATCGCGAGTCCCGCGCCCTGACCTTCATGATCGAGACCTACCCGGCAGGGGCGGACACCGGTCGCGAGATGATCGCTCATCGAGGCGAGGAAGCCGGCGTGGTGCTGGAAGGCGAGATCGAAATCACCATCGGCGCGGATACCCGAATTTTAAAGGCCGGGGAAAGCTACTACTTCAACACCAATATTCCTCATCGCTTTCGCAACGTAAGCAAGGCGCCGGCCCGGCTGGTAAGCTGTTGCACGCCGGCACGGAATTTTTAAGAATGCCGACGTATCCCAGCGCATCGCATGGGGACCCGCCCATGGTTTGCCAGTGATCCATGCGATACGATCAATACATGTATCTGCCGGAAGACATCCCATGCCAATCAGCCTTCGTCTCGATCCCGAGACCGAGACTCGCCTTGCGCATCTTGCCCAGGTAACCGGCAGGTCAAAGACGGCGGCCTCAATGACCAAGTGCAACACCTGATCCATCAGGTATCGTGTTGCCATGACTTGCTACTATCACCATCTTTCTGCTGAAGACCGCGCCGCTATCATGATGATGCGAGCCTCTCACTCGATCCGGGCTATCGCCAGTCACTTGGGGCGCTCACCCAGTACGGTGTCACGGGAATTCAGGCGTCATACCGTCACTCCTGTAAAGGGATATGACGCTAGCCTGGCGGGCTATCGCGCTCGGCTGGCACGTCATCGCCAGCGTCGCTTACCCAAGTTGCATCCCGACGGCGAACTGTTTGAACTGGTGGTCTATCTGCTGCGTAAATACTGGTCACCCGAGCAGATAAGCCGCACACTGAAGCGTATGTTTCCTGATCATCCCGACCGCCAGGTCTCCCATGAGTCCATCTACAACGCGCTTCACGTGATGCCGCGAGGCACGCTGAAGAAGGAGCTCATTGCCTGTTTGAGACAGGGCAATGGCAAGCGTCGGCCGAGACGCCAGGGCAAGGATCGACGCCAGCAGATTCCCGATCTGGTCAGTATCCACATGCGCCCGCCCGAGGTTGAAGACCGGCTGATGCCAGGGCATTGGGAGGGCGACCTCATCATGGGCGCCAACAACCGCTCTGCTGTCGGCACGCTGGTCGAGCGCACCACCCGCCTGGTGATCCTGGCGAAGCTGGACGGTACCACGGCTACCGCGGCGGCTATCGGATTCAGTGACAAGCTCAACGAGGTGCCGCGCTCGCTGCGCCTGTCCATGACCTACGATCAGGGCAGAGAAATGACGAAGCATGCCGAGATTACTCAGAAGACTGGCACAGCGATCTACTTTGCGGATCCCCACAGCCCCTGGCAGCGAGGCTCGAATGAAAACACCAATGGTCTGTTGCGGCAGTATTTGCCGAAGGGCACGGACTTGTCGGTCTACAGCCAGGAAGAGCTTGACGTGATCGCCGACTCACTGAATACGCGGCCGAGAAAAACACTGGACTGGAGAACGCCATTGGAGGTTTATGCCGATGTGCTCAAGAAGTCCGTGGCTGGGCCGAACACCCTTCAATAGTGTTGCGCTTGGAACTTGAGGCCGCCGACCTTCTATCTTCGCAAGCTTGTCGAGGAACATCTCGATGACTTTGAAGACACTTATCTAGCCGAACATGCGCTTGAGCAGCTTCGCCAAGGGCGCGATCGCATTATTAGCGCCGAGGAATTCTGGCGTGACCTGGTGAATTGAATACCTCGAGTCAGCGCGTAAAAGCTTCAAGAAAATCGCTCCCCAGCAACGCCGTCGTATTCGTGGCTATCTCGAAGAACGTGTCATTTCCCTGGAAAATCCTCGGCGACTTGGCAAGCCATTGAAAGGCGAGTTTGCAAAATTCTGGCGGTATCGCGTGGGCGACTATCGTCTCATCTGCCAACTGCAGGATAAGCGACTATTAACCCGGCAAGCATTTATGTCGGGTTAATTGCGGCACAGAGAAGTGCCGCCGCCGGCCGGTAGGTCGGCGCGATCCCGCGTCACACCAGCAGATTCGCTCATCTGCGCCAGTGTGGCGGGGGCGACAATCAAAGAGGTCAGGATGACCTATTTGATTGCCAGGTTAATAGTAGTGCTGGTAATTCGCGCGACCCACCGCAAGGATGTTTACGAAGGCTGATATATGGCGGCATCTCACAATTGATCGCCCACTGCCATTTGCCAATCGCGATCAACGCTTCCATGCTGCGTAATCACTACTCCAAGGAGATTTCCCGTATGTCAGAGCGCGTCATTCTCACCACCTCCTCGCATCTCGAGGGCTATCGCGTCACCGAGCACATCGATATCGTATCCGCCGAGTGCGTGTTCGGCATGAACGTCTTCAAGGACATGTTCGCCGGCTTTCGGGATTTCTTCGGCGGGCGCAACAAGTCTTCCCAGAACGCGCTTCGCGATGCAAGAAAGACCTGTCTGGACGAGCTGCGAAAGGAGGCGGAATCCATGGGCGCCAATGCGATCATCGGTATCGACCTCGATTACAGCGAAATCTCCGGCGACGGCAAGTCGATGCTGTTTCTGGTGGCCACGGGCACCGCGGTGAAGGTCACCAAGACCTGAGCCGGGCGCGGAGGAGCCGGTGCGACCGTGAAACAGGAAGCCATCACTAAGATTATCGTTTTTGGCTCTGCATATCCCAGCCGGCATCCTTTAGCTAGCCCGCTTTCAACCGCTCGATCTCGGCACGCAGCGCCTCCGCCTCTTCGGTGAGCGAGGCGTTGGCGCGCATGTCTCCGTTGCGGGCGGCGTGCATGGCTTGCTCGAGCTTGCGCTCGTAGTCTTTCTGCAGCTTTTTCATCGGGTCGCTTTTGAAGAGTCCGAACATGGCGGCGGCTCCTGACAGGGTGTGAGACAACACACTACGCCGCTTGAAAGGCGAAATCTATGCAATAATTATACAAATAAACGTTATTGTGAAAGATATGTTTTGGATCGAAAGCGATATCTGCACCATCTTGAAGCCGGAATATCTTGCCAAGCCATTCGCTGGGCGCTTGATTTTATCGGCACGCGCCCATACCTCCAGTGACAGGTTATTCAAGGCGCGGGGCCGGCACGTCGGGTTCGCGCCGATAAAGTCACCGGGAGCATTGTTACTGCTCTTTGCTACGGAGTTTTCTCCATGACCACCATCGTATCCGTGCGCCGTGGCGACCAGGTCGCCCTGGCGGGCGACGGACAGGTTTCGCTTGGCAACACCGTCATGAAAGGCAATGCCAGCAAGGTGCGCCGGTTGTATCGCAATCAGGTGCTGGCAGGGTTCGCCGGCGCCACCGCCGATGCCTTCACCCTGTTCGAGCGCTTCGAGGCGCAGCTGGAAAAGTATCAGGGCCATCTGATCAAGGCAGCGGTGGAGCTTGCCAAGGAGTGGCGAACCGACCGCACGCTGCGCCGTCTCGAGGCGCTGCTGGCGGTGGCGGACAAGAACGCTTCGCTGATCATCACCGGCAACGGCGACGTGCTGGAGCCGGAACAGGGCATCATCGCCATCGGCTCCGGCGGCAACTATGCGCTGTCCGCGGCTCGGGCCCTGCTGGAAAACACTGACTTTTCCGCCCGGGAAATCACCGAGAAGTCCATCGCCATCGCCGCGGACATCTGCGTGTTCACCAATCACAACGTTATCATGGAAGAGCTCTGATCATGACCCAGATGACCCCTCGCGAGATCGTTCACGCCCTGGACCAGTTCATCATCGGTCAGGAAGACGCCAAGCGTGCCGTTGCCGTGGCACTGCGCAATCGCTGGCGGCGCATGCAGCTCAGTGAGGAGCTGCGCGCGGAAGTCACTCCCAAGAACATCCTGATGATCGGCCCCACCGGGGTGGGCAAGACGGAAATCGCCCGGCGTCTGGCCAAGCTCGCCAATGCGCCTTTTCTCAAGGTCGAAGCCACCAAGTTTACCGAGGTGGGCTACGTGGGCCGGGACGTGGAGTCCATCGTTCGCGATCTGATGGAAGCCGCCATTAAGATGGTGCGGGAGCAGGCCAAGCAGGAAGTCGCTCACAAGGCGGAGGACGCCGCTGAGGATCGCATCCTCGATGCGCTGCTGCCGCCGCCCCGAGGGCAGGAGGATCAGCCGCGCATCGATAGCGGAACCCGCCAGACCTTCCGCAAGAAGCTGCGGGAAGGTCAGCTGGACGACAAGGAAATCGATATCCAGGTCACCCCCCAGGGCCCGAACATCGATATCATGACTCCGCCGGGCATGGAGGAGATGACCAGCCAGCTGCAGGGACTGTTCGCCAACATGGGCCGCCAGAAGACCGAGACCAAGCGAGTGGCGGTACGGGATGCCTGGAAGCTGCTGAAGGATGAAGAAGCCGCCAAACTGGTCAACGAGGAAGAGATCAAGCGTCGCGCGATCTACGCTGTGGAGCAGAACGGTATCGTTTTCCTGGACGAGATCGACAAGGTAGCCAAGGGTCATCAGCATAGCAGCGGCGGCGACGTGTCCCGGGAAGGCGTGCAGCGCGACCTGCTGCCGCTGATCGAAGGCTCGACGGTTTCCACCAAGCACGGCATGGTCAAGACCGATCACGTGCTGTTCATCGCTTCCGGTGCCTTCCACCTGTCCAAGCCCTCGGATCTGATTCCGGAACTGCAGGGCCGCCTGCCGATTCGCGTCGAGCTTTCCGCCCTGTCCCCGGAGGATTTCAAGCGCATCCTGACCGAACCCTCCGCCTCGCTGACCAGCCAGTACAAGGCGCTGCTTGACACCGACGGCCTGGAAGTCGACTTCACCGACGACGGCATCGAGCGCATCGCCCAGATCGCCTGGCAGGTCAACGAAGGTACCGAGAACATCGGCGCACGGCGTCTGCACACGGTGATGGAGCGCCTGCTGGAAGACGCCTCCTTCCGCGGCAGCGACCTGGGCAGCCCGTTGATCGTCGACGCGGACTACGTGGATTCTCAACTCGGCGAACTGGCCATGGACGAGGATCTGTCCCGGTATATTCTTTGAGACGCGGCTTCACCGCTTGATAAGGGAAGCAGCAAGGAGGTGTCCATGAGCGCCCCGATTCCCACGCGCGTTCACTACCACAGGAAGGCTCGAGAACTCGAGCTCGGCTATGCGGATGGCGAGAGCTATCGGCTGAGCATCGAATACCTGCGGGTCCACTCTCCTTCCGCGGAGGTGCGCGGTCACGGCCAGGGCCAGGAAACGCTGCAGGTGGGCAAGAAGGACGTGGGCCTGGCCAACATCACCCCGGTGGGTCGCTACGCCATCAAGCTGCATTTCGATGATGGCCATGACAGCGGCCTGTACAGCTGGGATTATCTCTACGATCTGGCGATCAACGCGGCTCGCTACTGGGCAGACTATCTGCGGCGTCTTGACGCAGCCGGCGCTTCGCGCCAGGCCCTGGGGATCGAGCTCAAGCAGCTGTAGGGCGGATGGAGCGCTTCGGTAATGTCCGCTGCAATAGGTTTTGCAACCGCTCCCCGGATTCAAGGACAATCCCGGACAGTAACGCTACAATGGCGTCGGCAAGCGAGACTTGCCTTATCCGCCCACCGTCTGTCTGCCTTATCAATGCAAGGGATGCGTCATGGACAAGCAAAGGACCCATTTCGGGTATCAGGAAGTTCCGACAGAAGAGAAGGCTTCCCGGGTCGCGGATGTCTTTCACTCCGTTGCCGCGCGCTATGACGTGATGAACGACCTGATGTCCTTCGGCATTCACCGGGTCTGGAAACGCCTGACCCTGGAGCGTGCCGGGGTGCGTCCGGGACAGCGCGTGCTGGATATCGCCGGCGGTACCGGCGACCTGACCCTCAAGCTCGCTGAGCGGGTGGGGGAGAACGGTCGAGTGGTCCTGGCGGATATCAACGCTTCCATGCTCAAGGTCGGCCGGGACAAGCTGCTCGACAAGGGCGTCGGCGGCAACGTGGAATACGTGCAGGCCAATGCGGAATGCCTGCCCTTCCCGGACAACAGCTTCGACTGCATTACCATTGCCTTCGGCCTGCGCAACGTCACCGACAAGGACGCCGCGCTGCGCTCCATGACTCGAGTGCTCAAGCCCGGCGGCCGCCTGCTGATCCTGGAGTTCTCCAAGCCCGAAAGCCAGGTGCTGTCGAAGATCTACGATGAGTACTCGTTCCGACTGCTGCCGAAAATAGGTGAACTGGTGGCCAACGATGCCGCCAGCTATCGCTACCTGGCGGAGTCGATCCGCATGCACCCGGATCAGGAAACCCTCAAGGGCATGATGGAGAACGCCGGGCTCGAGCGGGTCGAGTATCAGAACATGACCGGCGGCATCGTCGCCCTGCATCGAGGCATCAAACTGTAATCATGTTATTGGCTGGCCTCGAACGCACCATCAATGCCCTGCTCGCTCGGGATCCGGCGGCGCCGTCACGATTGGCCCGGCTTGACGGCGCGCGGCTGCTGTTTCGTCTCGAGCGCCCTTCCACCGCCCTGCTGATCCAGTTTCACGAGCACGGCCTGCACCTATCTCGTCCGGCGAGTATCGACGATAGCCAGGTGGATGCCGTTGTCGAGATCGATACCGAAGCCCTGGGCGAGCTTCTCGCGGGGCAATCCATCGAGCGGCTGATGTTCCGGGGGAGCCTGGCGGTGCGGGGGCGCGTTCAACACCTCGAGCATGCTCGAGAGCTGATCCTCGATCTGGATCTCGACTGGGAAAACGAACTGGCGAACTGGCTCGGGGATCAGCCCGCTCACAGCCTGGCGGAAGGCTTGCGGCGTCTCGCCCGCTGGGGGCTGCGCACCCGTCAGGAGTTGAGCGCGGATATCGGCGAATACGTTTTCGAGGAAGCTCGCCTGCTTCCCGGACGCGATCAGCTCGAGGTGCTGCGGGATCATCTGACGGAACTCGAAATGGCCAGCGACCGACTGGAAGCTCGGCTAGCTCGTCTGCGACGACGCCTTGGCGCTGACGAGGAGATTTCCGCATGAGTCTGCGGTTGCTGCGGATCCTCTGGGTGATCACTCGCTATCGTCTGGATACCCTGCTACCGCTGGCGCGCTTCCCCTGGCTATTGCGAATCCTGTTTCTGCTGTCTCCGATGCGCCTGATCCCCGTTGGAGAAAAGTCCCGCGGCGCACGGCTACGGCTGGCGCTTGAATCGCTGGGGCCGGTCTTCGTCAAGTTTGGCCAGATGCTTTCCACCCGCCGCGATCTGCTGCCGGAAGACATCGCCAACGAGTTGAAGCGTCTGCAGGACCAGGTACCGCCCTTTCCCGGCGAGGAAGCCCAGCGTCTGGTGGAGACCGAACTCGGGCAGTCCCTCGAAACCGCTTTCGCACGATTCGATATCGAGCCTCTGGCTTCCGCTTCCATCGCTCAGGTTCACGCCGCCCAGCTTCATGGCGGCCAGGACGTGGTAGTCAAGATCACCCGGCCGGGCATCGACAAGGTCATGCGTCAGGATATCGCCCTGCTCTATCGGGTCGCCCGGCTGCTGGCGAAGATTCCGGAAGCGCGTCGTCTGCGGCCGGTGGAAGTGGTCGCGGATTACGAGGCCACGCTGCTCGATGAACTCGATCTGTACAAGGAAGCCGCCAACACCTCCCAACTCAAGCGCAACTTCAACAATTCCCCGCTGCTGTATTTCCCCAGTATTCATTGGCCGCTGACCCGCAAGAGCGTGATGGTGCAGGAACGCATCTATGGCATGCCGGTGGCGGATATGGACGCGCTGCGCGCCGAGGGCGTCGACCTGAAGAAGCTGGCGGAACGCGGTGTCGAGATCTTCTTTACCCAGGTCTTTCGCGACAACTTCTTCCATGCGGACATGCACCCGGGCAATATCTTCGTTGCCCACGGCAAGCCTCAGGATCCGCAGTACATCGGTATCGACTGCGGCATCGTCGGCAGTCTGACCCGCAACGACCAGGACTATCTCGCGCGCAACCTGCTGGCATTCTTTCGTCAGGATTACTACGAGGTGGCGGAGCTGCATATCGAATCCGGCTGGGTGGGCGAAGGCACCCGGGCCAACGAATTTGCCGCGGCGATCCGAACCGTCTGCGAACCCATCCTGGAGAAGCCGCTCAAGGATATTTCCTTCGGCCAGGTGCTGCTGGGGCTTTTCCAGACCGCCCGGCGCTTCAACATGGAAGTGCAGCCCCAGCTGGTGCTGCTGCAGAAGACCCTGCTCAATATCGAGGGCCTGGGACGTCAGCTGTACCCGGACCTGGATCTGTGGACGACCGCCAGACCTTTTCTCGAACGCTGGATGAAGGAGCGCGCCGGGCCGCGTGGTTTCTGGGAGTCCCTGGTACGCCAGGCACCGGAACTCTCCCGGCAATTACCGGAGCTTCCGGTACTGGCACATCAGGCGCTGAAGCGTGGCGAAGCGCAGCAGCGCCAGCAGCAGCGTCAGACCGATACCCTGGCGGACTTTTCTCGCCAGCTGCGACGGGCCTCTCGCGGTGTACTGCGGCTGCGTATCGGTCTGGTTCTCCTGGCGCTGGCCCTGGCCTGGCAGCCGCTGCTGGGCTGGGCCTCGGAACAGCCCTGGCCAGTGGTGGTCGTCGCGGGGCTGGGAATTCTACTGCTGGCCTGGAACTGACTTCCATTCGCCCTGCCTATTACAATATGACTCAGGAATGGCTGCCATGAACGATATTCTCAATCAGCTTGGTCAGGTGCTCGAAGAACGGCGCCGGGCGGATCCCGCGACGTCCTATGTGGCATCGCTGCATCAAAAGGGAATAAACAAGATTCTGGAGAAAGTCGGCGAGGAAGCCACCGAAACCCTGCTGGCCGCCAAGGATGCGACAAACGGCAGCAGTGAAACTCGCGACGCGGTAGTCGCCGAAACCGCCGACCTGTGGTTTCATAGCATGATAATGCTTTCACACCTTAATATTGAACCGCAGGCGGTGCTGGATGAACTGGCGCGGCGCTTCGGAATATCGGGGCTGGACGAAAAGGCTTCCCGCCCTGCAAGCTAGTGACAAAATGACATATCCGAGGAGACTCCCATGTTAGGTGGCATCAGTATCTGGCAGTTATTGATCGTGCTGGGCATCATCATTCTGATCTTCGGCACCAAGAAACTGCGCAATATCGGCGGTGATCTGGGCGGCGCCGTCAAGGGTTTCAAGAAAGCCATGAGCGACGAGGAAAAAGGCGAACAGGAACAGCAGCGAGTCAGCCACGACGACGAGCCGGGCAATACCTACGACGTCAAGGCGGAACGCAAGTCTCAGGAAACGAACGAGCGCAAATAACCTCCTATGTTCGACATCGGTTTTCTGGAACTGCTGATCATCGGCGTGGTCGGTCTGCTGGTGCTGGGCCCCGAGCGGCTGCCCAAGGCGGCCCGTACCGCCGGCATGTGGATCGGCAAGATCAAGCGCACCGTCGCCAATATGCAGCGCGAGATCTCCTCGCAACTCGAGGCGGAAGAACTGCGCCAGAAACTCGACGCTCAGCAGAAGAAGCTCGATGAAAACCTGAACAAGATCAAGCGAGACGTGGAAGCCTACGCAGAGCCGGAATCCACGCGTCAGGCGAAATCCGATCCTGCGCCTGACCTTTCGGCGGATACCGCCACCACGACGGCGTCCGACCCACCGCAGAAGACGCCGACCATTAGCGGTGCCGCGTCAGACAAGGCCCTTTCAGACAAGGAAAATGCTTCCCGATGAGTGACTCCCAGGATTCCCAAGGGTCTTCCCAGGCGCCACTGATCGAGCACCTGATCGAGCTGCGTTCACGTCTGATGAAGGCGGTGATCGTGATCCTGGTGCTGTTTCTTGGTTTGTACGCCTTTTCCAACGACATCTATCTCTTCGTGGCGGAGCCGCTGATGGCGCTGCTGCCGGAAGGCTCCCAGATGATCGCCACGGAAGTGGCGTCGCCCTTTCTTGCGCCGTTCAAGCTGACCCTGGTGGTGGCGGTATTCCTCGCGGTGCCTTTCGTGCTGCATCAGGCCTGGGCGTTTATTGCGCCAGGGCTTTACGACAACGAAAAGATCATCGCCATACCGCTGCTGGTGTCCAGCGTGGGGCTGTTCTACGCCGGGGCCGCCTTCGCCTATTACGTCGTTTTCCCCTTGCTGTTCAAATTCTTTACCCAGACCGGGCCGGAAGATGTGGCGGTGATGACGGATATCAACCAGTATCTCAATTTCGTCCTCAAGCTGTTCTTCGCCTTCGGCGTCGCGTTCGAGATTCCCATCGCCACCTTCCTGTTGATCTTTTCCGGCGCCACTACGGTGGAAAGCCTCTCTGACAAGCGGCCCTACATCATTCTCGGCTGCTTCGTGATCGGCATGCTGCTGACACCGCCGGACGTGGTTTCCCAGAGCCTGCTGGCCCTGCCCATGTACCTGCTCTATGAAGTTGGCATCTTGTTCGGACGCCTGGTGAAACGACGCCAACGCAGCGACGACGAAGATTCCACCTGACGACCGGATGCAGCGGCGTTGTGCCGCGTCATCACGAACACTCGATTTCAATCATTCGCGACCGGTTGACAGCATTGTAGCCTGGCCTGGCGTCACGCTATTGCTGCGCTTGGATGACAAGCCTCGGTCGCTCCTGTTCGGAGGATTCTCATGAGCTTTTCGACTTCCCGCCAATATCCTACCGCGCGCTTGCGTCGCATGCGCAAGGACGACTTCTCTCGCCGCTTGATGCGGGAAACCACCCTGACGCCGAACGATCTGATCTGGCCGGTGTTCGTTCTCGACGGCAAGAATCGTCGTGAAAGCGTCGCCTCGATGCCGGAGGTGGAGCGACTCTCCATCGACCTGCTGATCGAGGAAGCCAAGGAAGCCCAGGCGCTGGGCATCCCGGCCCTGGCGCTTTTCCCGGTAATCGATACGGCGCTCAAGAGCGAGCTGGCGGAAGAAGCCTACAACGCCAGTGGACTGGTGCAGCGAAGCGTCGCCGAATTGAAAGCGGCCTGCCCGGAGCTTGGGGTCATCACCGATGTCGCCCTGGATCCTTACACCAGCCACGGCCAGGACGGTATCCTCGACGAGCAGGGCTACGTGCAGAACGATCGCACCGTGGACACTCTGATCAAGCAGGCGCTTTCCCATGCGGAAGCCGGGGCGGACGTGGTCGCGCCCTCGGACATGATGGATGGTCGTATCGGACTGATTCGCGCCGTGCTGGAGCGAGAGCAGCTGCACAATACCCGGATCATGGCCTACAGCGCCAAGTACGCCTCGCGCTATTACGGCCCTTTCCGCGACGCGGTGGGCTCCGCCGCTAACCTGGGCAAGGCGGACAAGAGCACCTATCAGATGGACCCGGCCAACAGCGACGAGGCCCTGCAGGAAACCGCCCTGGATCTGGCGGAAGGGGCGGACATGGTGATGGTCAAGCCGGGCATGCCGTATCTGGACGTGGTGTGGCGGATCAAGCAGGAGCTCAAGGTGCCGACCTTCGCCTATCAGGTCAGTGGCGAATACGCCATGCACATGGCCGCCTTCGAGAACGGCTGGCTGGACGCGGACAGCGTGATTCTCGAATCCCTGGCCTGCTTCAAGCGCGCCGGCGCGGACGGCGTGCTCACCTACTTCGCCAAGCGCGCGGCCAGACTGCTGGCGTCATGACCTGAACGGGTTCTATGTGCGGGGCTCGGAGCGCCGAAAGGCGTCGAGCTCCGCGGGATCGAAACCAGCGACCTCTTCAGGCAAACCATGCAGCTGGCGCTGCTTGCGCAATTCAAGCCTCTCCGCCAGGCGCTCCGCGTCGTCATCCATGGTACGTCCTTCCAGCGTTTCCAGCTGGGCCATGCCCTGATGATAGAAGGCCAGCAGGTCCAGAGCCCGAACATCCCCCTGCCGGCTTGCCTGACGCAATGTGGATAGATGAGCGCTGACTCGGGCAAGATGCTGCTTGAGCCGCGTCACGTAGCGGACTTCCGCCATATCGGGCCGGCGACGCCACCAGGCAAAGATCAGACTGGTCGCCAGCAGTCCCAGCAGCACCCCCAGAGCATTCAGCCAGAAGCTCGAACCGAAGCTTTGCACCAGCAGCTGAGAGAACGCCAGCCCGAACACCAGCAGCAGCGCAGCCATGGTCCAGCCGACACGTTTCGACTTGTGCCGATACTGCCGCGCGTCCACGGATTCGAGGCGGAACATCATTTCAGGCGCTCTGCGGCCACGGTCAGCAAATGCTCCGTCATTTCCCAACCGATACAGGCATCCGTCACGGAAACCCCATAGCGCAGCGCCTGGGGATTCAGGGGCTGCCTGCCTTCGAACAGATGACTTTCCAGCATCACGCCGATCAGATCGCGATTGCCCTGCAGTCGCTGATTCAGCACGTCCAGCAGCACCTCGCCCTGACGGCGATGATCCTTGCGGGAATTGGCGTGACTGCAGTCCACCATCATCGCCGGGGAAAGCCCCGCCGCCTCCAGCGCGTGACGACAGACAGCCACCTTGTCAGCCTGATAGTTGGGCGCCCCGTGACCGCCGCGCAGCACCAGGTGCGCATGAGGATTGCCCGGGGTTTGACGCATCACCGGGCGACCGTCGAGATCCACCGCGAAATGTCGATGGCCATGAGCCGCGGCGCGCATGGCGTCGATGGCCACCTGAATACCGCCGTCGGTGCCGTTCTTGAAGCCCACCGCCGCCTCCAGGCCGCTGGCCAGCTCGCGGTGAACCTGGGACTCCGTGGTGCGCGCGCCGATGGCCACCCAACTCAACAGATCGTCGAAATACGGCGCCACCATGGGCTGCAGCAGCTCCGTGGCCAGCGGTAGACCCTGGGCCGCGATATCCCGCAGCAGTTCTCGAGAGAGCGCGAGTCCGTAGGCCATGTCATCGCTGCCATCCAGCCCAGGGTCGTAGGCGAGCCCCTTCCAGCCCACGGTGGTGCGGGGTTTTTCCACATAGACCCGCATCACCAGCAGCAGCCTGTCACTGACCCGAGACGCCAGGCCCGCCAGGCGTTCGGCATATTCTCGCGCGGCGCGCGGATCATGAACCGAGCAGGGCCCGACCACCACCAGCAGGCGTTCGTCTCGGCCTTCAAGCACTGCGCGAACCGCTTCGCGCTGCTCTGCGATACGGCGACTCAGGGCGGGATCGACGGGCAGATGCTCGCGTAGCTCGCGAGGGGTGGGCAGCACGAGCTCACTGGAAGCAGGCGCGCTGGCGCGGCAGTCGATATTGATGGGAGCATTCTCCCGACAGGTGGAAGTCTTCAATTCAGGCAAGGCAACGGTATTCATGATCAACTCCGACAACGCGATAAACATAGGCCGATAGAGCCACCCTGTTTGCCCCGGCCGGAGGCGGCGGACTGAACCGACCGGAGGCCGCTATATCGCCAGCCGCGATAAGGAAGATAAAAGTCCCCTGGCTTGGCAATGTCAGCGATTCGATCGGTCATGATGTCTTTCCTCTTTGGTCTGCAGTCATTAAAAAACCCCCGATCGGGATGCCGACGGGGGTCATGATGCAGTGGCGGCAACCCGGTTGCGGGGTGCGCCTGGCGGTAGTCAGATCAAAGTTACCGCTCGCGCACCGGCGCTAAACCAATAGTTACCCTGCCGGTAGCCAAGGCGTGCGGATACATCGGCATGAATCGACGAGTTCAAACGCTTGACGCTTGGCATGATGGTCTCCTGAAACTGCCGTTTATCCTACACCGCTGATGCCGCTTGGCAAGAGGCGGAGGCTATCAAAAGATACCCGAGTCGCCCAGGACGAGCACCAGGCCGATGACACCGGGCAATAGCGCCATTCCGACGAGTACGACAAGTATCAGGAAAAGCCCTAAAAAACCCGTACTGTCGCGAAACTTCTTGTCGCTATTCGCCATGGTGCTGCTCCTTGCAAGTCGTTGAACAAAAAAATCTTACCTCAAATATCTCGTGGTATCGATGGAAGATCATCCCCGCCGCGCTTGGCGGAATCGTCTCCATCGTCAATATCATGCACCCGAGGCGCATAGCTGAACACATCGGAAAAAACGCGCTCCGGTTTCAAGCCGAGGGGTGACAGGGCATCGACACAGGCGTAAACCATACCCGGCGAGCCGGAAATGAACACATCGTGCTGGCTCAGGTCGGTGAGATTGCGCACCAGCGCCTGATCGATACGTCCTTGATGCGCCGTCACACCGGGCGCATCGAAGTCGTTCTCGATATTCGCCTCCACCGCCACGTGGAAATGAAAATTCGCATAGCGCGCCGCCCACTCCCGGGGCAGGGTTTCCAGGTAGAGATCCCGCCGCTCCCGCACCGCCCACCAGAGATCGACAGGACGCTCGCTGTCCGCGGCAAGAGCCGCTTCGAGAATGGCCTTCATCTGGGCGAAACCGGTGCCGGCGGCGATCAGCAGCAAGGGGCGGCGGCTATCCGGCTCCAGGACGCATTCACCGCCGGGAAGACGCAGGGTCAGTCTTGTCGCGTGTCGCATCATCTCTTTGAGTCGCGCGGAATTGCTGCGCTCCGGCCAGTGCTGAATATGCAGCTCCAGGGTGCCGTCGCCACGATTTGCATTGGCGATGGAGAACGGCACCCAGGTATCGTCATCAAGAGCAAGTTCGAGATACTGGCCCGGCGCATGAGCCAGCGCCTGAGCGCGCCCTTGCAGGTGAACGCGAAAGACATCCTGACTAAGCTCTTCGACATCGGTTATCTGGCAGATCACCGTCCTTGCAGTCATAGTTTCCTCGTCTTGGATTAGGCCAAATCGATCCCGAGACTTGTCCAGCGCGCCTCGACCCTGGCCTTGATCTCCGGGTCCATGGCAATCGGATTTCCCCATTCGCGATCCGTCTCGCCGGGCCACTTGTTCGTCGCATCCAGGCCCATCTTCGACCCCAGCCCCGCCACCGGCGAGGCAAAATCCAGATAGTCGATGGGCGTGTTTTCCACCATTACCGTGTCTCGGGCCGGGTCCATGCGGGTAGTGATCGCCCAGATCACGTCCTGCCAGTCTCGAGCGTTCACGTCGTCATCGAGCACGATCACGAACTTGGTATACATGAACTGGCGCAGGAAGCTCCACACCCCCATCATTACCCGCTTGGCATGGCCCGGATACTGCTTTTTCATGGTCACCACCGCCATGCGGTAGGAACAGCCTTCCGGGGGCAGATAGAAGTCATTGATCTCCGGAAACTGCTTGCGCAGAATCGGTACGAACACTTCGTTGAGCGCCAGGCCGAGAATCGCCGGCTCGTCCGGCGGGCGACCGGTATAAGTGGAGTGATAGATCGGGTTGCGCCGATGGGTGATGCGCTCCACGGTAAACACCGGAAAGGATTCAACCTCGTTGTAATAGCCGGTGTGATCGCCGAAAGGGCCTTCCGGCGCGATATCATCCGGGTAGATAAAACCTTCCAGAATGATTTCCGCGGAAGCCGGCACCTCCAGATCCGCATGGCCGCACTTGACCAGCTCGGTGCGCGAGCCTCGAAGCAATCCGGCGAAGGCGTACTCCGAGAGGCTATCTGGCACCGGAGTCACCGCGCCGAGAATCGTCGCCGGATCCGCGCCAAGGGCTACCGCTACCGGAAACGGCTCGCCGGGGTTCGCCTTCTGAAATTCCTGAAAGTCCAGGGCGCCGCCGCGATGGGACAGCCAGCGCATGATCAGCCGATTCTTGGCTAGCTTCTGCTGGCGATAGATGCCAAGGTTCTGGCGTTTCTTGTGCGGCCCTCGAGTCACCACCAGCGCCCAGGTGACCAGCGGCGCCACGTCGCCGGGCCAGCAGTGCTGTATCGGCAGTTTATCGAGATCGACCTTTTCGCCTTCCAGGATCACTTCTTGCACCGGCGCATGGCGCAGGATCTTTGGCCCCATGCTCATGACCTGCTTGAAGATCGGCAGCTTGTCCCAGGCATCGCGGAAGCCCTTGGGCGGGTCCGGCTCCTTGAGAAACGCCAGAAGCTCCCCCACTTCGCGAAGCGCGGCCACGCTGTCCTGCCCCATGCCCAGTGCCACCCGTCTGGGCGTGCCGAACAGATTGCCCAGCAGCGGCATGTCATGACCCTTGACGTTCTCGAACAGCAGCGCCGGGCCACCGCCACGCAGGGTGCGATCGCAGATTTCGGTGATTTCCAGATAAGGGTCTACCTCGGCGCTCACCCTCACCAGCTCTCCCTGAGCCTCCAGCGCCGCGATAAAATCCCGTAGGTCCTTATATTTCATGGAATGTTTCCACGCCAAAACACAAAAGGAGCAGCATAGCATGCCGCTCCCTCTTGTACTGCCTGGCCTGGTGGCAATCATCATCGCGGCTTTCTCGAGCCCAGGCCTTTGCGAAGGCGCTATGAACCCTTCCCTAGGCGCTACCTTTTCCATCCATGGAAAAGGACCTTCGCAGCCGACCTTTCCTCGACGCCGCTCACGTCAAACTGTCCTCATGCAGAGCAGACAAGACGTGAAGAAGCGGCCGTCGCGCGCAGCAGGCTGAATCAACGCCGCTTCATGGCCTCGAAAAACTCCAGATTGGTCTTGGTGTCCTTCAACCGATCGATCAGGAATTCCGTGGCGGCTACGTCATCCATGGGATTCAACAGCTTGCGCAGGATCCACATGCGTTGCATCTCGTCTTCCGAGGCGATCAGATCCTCCCGGCGGGTGCCGGAACGGCGAATATTGAACGCGGGATAGACGCGTTTTTCCGCCAGCTTGCGGTCCAGATGGGCTTCCATGTTACCGGTGCCCTTGAACTCCTCGAAGATTACCTCATCCATCTTCGAACCGGTGTCCACCAGCGCCGTGGCGATGATGGTCAAGCTGCCGCCTTCCTCGATGTTGCGCGCCGCGCCGAAGAAGCGCTTGGGCTTTTCCAGGGCGTGGGCGTCGACACCGCCGGTCAGCACCTTGCCGGAGCTGGGTACCACGGTATTGTAGGCCCGGGCCAGACGGGTGATGGAATCCAGCAGGATCACCACGTCCTTCTTGTGCTCCACCAGGCGCTTGGCCTTCTCGATGACCATTTCCGCGACCTGCACGTGTCGCGCCGGCGGCTCGTCGAAGGTCGAGGCTACCACCTCACCGCGCACGGTGCGGGACATTTCCGTCACTTCTTCCGGTCGCTCGTCGATCAGCAGCACGATCAGATGGCATTCCGGGTTGTTGCGGGTAATGGAAGTGGCGATGTTCTGCAGCATCAGCGTCTTGCCCGCCTTGGGCGGCGAGACGATCAGGCCGCGCTGGCCCTTGCCGATAGGAGAGGTCAGGTCGATAATTCGGGCGGTAAGATCTTCCTTGGAGCCATTGCCGATTTCCATCACCAGGCGTTCATCGGGAAACAGCGGCGTCAGGTTCTCGAAGAGGATCTTGTGCTTGGCGTTTTCCGGGCGATCGAAGTTGATCTGACTGACCTTCAACAGCGCGAAATAGCGCTCGCCTTCCTTGGGAGGTCGAATCTTGCCGGCAATGGAATCGCCCTTGCGCAGATTGAAACGACGGATTTGCGAAGGAGAGACGTAGATATCGTCCGGGCCCGCCAAGTAGGAGCTGTCAGCGCTACGTAGAAAGCCGAAGCCGTCCTGAAGAATCTCCAGCACGCCATCGCCATGGATGTCTTCACCACTCTTCGCATGCTTCTTGAGAATGGCAAAAATGATGTCTTGTTTGCGTGAGCGCGCCAGGTTATCGATACCCATGTCCTGGGCGATAGCCAATAGCTCCGGCACGGTCTTTTGCTTGAGTTCGGTAAGATTCATCGGTTCGTTAGAGATTGCTCGTGTCAACGTGATGGCCAGGCGCCGGAAAACGACAGGAAGAAGCGAAAGGCAATATGCCGCATGATGCGTTCAGAGCCCTGGGCATTCACTCGCAAGCCATGTTCGGCGAGCGCCCTCCGGGGAGGAGAACGATACCTGAAATCGAGGGAAGTACTGTACTTGCGTGAATCGCCGTTTGGGTCAGCGGGCTGTCTGACGACTTGGTATTTGACGACTTAGACTATGACCGTGATACATCACCCGAGGGTGGATACCGTGAAGCGGTCGAGAAATATATGGAACGGGCCGACAGGTCGATGGTAGTCAAGCGAGGCAACAAACGCAAGCCCCGCCTCGATGTTTGCGTGCATTCGCCACGTTGACAAGCCATTGGGGTGGTCGCAACCTGAGCAGGCGACATGACAAGGAATTCATATGACCCGTCCAACCCCCTTCCTCGAGACTCCGGGTCCGCAGCGCGAACCGCATCTGCTGGCGGCGATTGATCTCGGCTCCAACAGCTTTCATCTGCTGGTAGCGCATGACCTGGAGGGCCGGCTGCAGGTCATCACCAAACGGGGTGAAAAAGTACAGCTGGGCTCCGGTCTTGATGAGGAGGGGCGTTTGAGCGACGACGCCATCCAGCGAGCGCTGGATTGTCTTGCGCGTTTCGCACCTTGTCTGGAAGGCGTGCCCATGGACCGGGTGCGTATCGTTGGCACCAATGCACTGCGCAATGCCGTCAACAGCCAGGCGCTGATCGAGCCTGCCGAGGCGCTGCTCGGTCATCCCATCGAGATCATTGCCGGTCGCGAGGAAGCCCGATTGATCTACCTTGGGGTAGCCCACGACGTCGCGGAAACCGAGGAACGCCGACTGATCGTCGATATCGGCGGGGGCTCGACGGAATACATCATCGGTGAAGGCTTCAAGCCCTTGGCGCTGGAAAGCCTCGACATGGGTTGCGTTTCCTATACCCGGCAGTTTTTCGATAACGGAACGTCAGGCGGCGAGATCAACGCGAAACGTTTTCGTCAGGCTGAGCTTAGCGCCCTTTCCGAACTGGCGCCTATTCGCCCTCGTTACCGAGCCTTGGGCTGGCAGGATCCGATCGGCGCCAGCGGCTCCATCAAGGCGATCAGCGCGGTACTTGCCGCCAGCGGAAAACGCCCGGAAGGTATCATCAAGCGCGAGGGACTCAAGGCGCTGCGCGAGCGCCTGATTGTCTGCGGGAGGCTCGACCGCGTGGAGATGGCGGGGTTGAAGGCGGATCGTGCCAATATCCTGCCCGCGGGCGTGGCAATTCTCGGCGCCATCTTCGAAGCGTTCGAACTCGAGCATATGCGTTACTCGGACGGCGCCCTTCGCGAGGGTGTACTGTACGATCTGCTGAAACGCAGCGCCGCCGAGACCCCGCATCCAGCCATTCTCGATAAGCTACGCAAGCGCTATGGAATCGATGGGTCTCAGGGAGACAACGTCGCTGCCTGCGCCCGGCACTGCCTGGATCAGGTACAAGACAGCTGGCGAATCCCCGACGAAGCCAAGCAGCTGCTATGGTGGGCGGCGCAGCTTCATGAAATCGGCCAGGCGATTTCCTACCATCGATTTCATCGCCACGGCCAATATCTGTTGACCCATTCCGATCTGTCGGGGTTTTCCCTGCCCCAGCAGCGCGCCATGGCCTTTCTGGTGCGCGCTCACCGGCGTAGATTCCCTCTTCAGGATTACCAGGCGCTACCCGATCGGGAGCGTCGCTTGCTGGGACGCCTGGCCAGGCTGCTGCGCCTGGCGGCGATCTTTCACCATTCCCGCCCGGCGGCGTCGGTCAGCGCCTTCCGCCTAGCGTGCGATGAAAACGACGCCTTGCAACTGACGCTTTCCACGGAACTTGCGGCCCAGGCCCTGCTGATTCACGACCTGGAACGCGAAATCGCCTATCAGGACGCCGCCGGTTTTCGTCTGAGCGTCGACGTGGCTAACGCTTCAAGACTCGAATATTCCTGACCCGCCAACCCGGCGCCTGGTAAAGCGTCGTCTCTTCCAGCGGATCGAGAACCGCCACCAGCGTTTCTCGATCGAAGGCCAGCAGCAGCTGGTTTCGCCGCCAAGGGGGAACGCTCGCCTCCTGCAGCAGCCGCTTGAGATCCCGCGAGCCGCGTTCGGCAAGCATCATCCGCTCACCGCCTCGTCGCGGCGCGAGCGTCACCGCCACCGAGCCGCCGTCATCCCGTTCCAGGCTGCCGGACAAGTGACCGAACGGCGTCTCTATGGAGCGCTTGCCGTCCCAGCAAGACTGCCAGGCTGCATCCAGGCTGACCGACGAGGCATGCAAGTAAAGATGCCCACGCCATAGGCGAGCCTCCGCATCAGACGCTTCCGCGTCGAGCGCCGCCTTGCCAGGCCAGGCAATACATACTCGGGCATCCCGTCTGGCGGCAAGCTGCTCCAGCAGGGCTTCCAACCGCCGGACCGGAGGTGTCGCCAGTTCCAGACGTCGACAACAGTGACGTATCAATAGCCGCTGGCGCGCCGGGGAAAGCGCGGCCAGCATGGCGAGAGGAAGTTCGGCAGGGTTGCCGCCGGCGCTAGCCAGGTCAAGTTCGGCGAGCTCTTCAAGCAGCGCATCCGCCTCGCCGACCAGTGTCGCGGCCCGGGCCAGCGAGGTTTCCGCCTGGGGCCATCGAGTTCTCAACTGAGCCATGACCCCATGTCGCAGAAAGTTGCGATCCAGACTGAGGTCATCGTTGCTGGGATCCTCCACCCACTGAAGCTCGCGCCTGACGGCATCCCTTTCGAGCCGTCGCCGGGTCAGCGCCAGCAGCGGCCGCTGCAACCTGCGACCTCGCCAATCCCTGGTCCTGGGCATGGCCGCCAGGCCGCGCACGCCGCTACCGCGCAGCGCCGCCAGCAGGAAGGTTTCCGCCTGATCGCTGGCATGCTGACCGAGCCACAGGGTTTCGCCCGGCTCCACACGCCTGGCGAAGGCGCTATAGCGCGCTTCTCTGGCAGCACCTTCGAGTCCTAGCCCTGCCTGTGGATCGATCCGTACTCGCTCGATAAACAGCGGCACCCCCAGGCGCGAACACAGCCGGCGACAGTGGTTCTCGAAACCGTCCGCTGCCCTCTGCAGGCCATGATTGACGTGCAGCGCGTGAATGGGACGTGGAAAACGCCGAGCGGCGTCGCAGGCAAGGCTCAACAGCAGGCAGGAATCCAGCCCGCCGGATAGCGCCACCCAGACGATACGCCCCGGCGGGGTAGCCGCCAGGGCGTTATCGATCAGCGATTGCAGTGACATGGTGAACGCTTCAGGCGGGGGCGCCGAAACTCATCAGCTTTTCATAGCGCCTGGCCAACAGTTCATCGATGGAAAGCGTCTGAAGCCGTTCGAGCCCTGCCAAGAGCGATTCCTTGACCGCGTTAGCCATCTCCACTGGGTGGCGGTGAGCGCCGCCCAAGGGCTCCTTGAGCAAGGTATCGACGAAGCCCAACTCCTTGAGGCGGGAGGCGGTGATGCCCATGGCCTGGGCGGCTTCCGGCGCCTTTTCCGAGCTCTTCCACAGAATCGAGGCGCAGCCTTCCGGAGAGATGACCGAGTAGGTGGAATACTGCAGCATCGCTAGCTCGTCGCAGACACCGATGGCCAAGGCTCCGCCGGAGCCGCCTTCTCCTACCACGGTGGCGATGATCGGCGTCTTGAGCCGGGACATCACCGCCAGGTTGTAGGCGATGGCTTCGCTCTGGCCGCGCTCTTCCGCGTCGATGCCCGGGTAGGCGCCAGGCGTATCGATGAAGGTCAGCACCGGCATCCTGAAGCGCTCCGCCATCTCCATCAGCCGGCAGGCCTTGCGGTAGCCCTCCGGCCTTGGCATGCCGAAATTGCGCCGCACCTTTTCCTTGACCTCGCGGCCTTTCTGATGGCCGATCACCATCACCGACTCGTCGTCGAGTCGCGCCACGCCGCCGACGATGGCCGCATCGTCCGCATAATAGCGATCGCCGTGCAGCTCATCGAAATCCGTGAACACGTGCTCGAGATAGTCCAAGGTATAGGGCCGCTGAGGATGCCGTGACAGTTGGGAAACCTGCCAGGGAGTAAGATCCTTGAAGATCGATTCCGTCAGCTTCTTGCTCTTTTCCTCGAGCCGGGCGACCTCTTCGCTGATATTGATCTGGCTATCGTTGCCGACCAGCCGCAGCTCCTCGATCTTCGCCTGCAGCTCGGCGATGGGCTGTTCAAAATCCAGATAGTTGGGGTTCATAGGTGTCAGCTTGTTGGCGGAAAACGGTTGATAAAGTGACCGGCATTATCGCAGCTTGTGTCCACGGCGCAAACGACCTTCCGCTAGCGGTACTTGAGTCTCACGCCGTCCTGTCCTTCCACTTCCCTGAGCGCACCGAGCAGGGCGTCGCTGGGGGCCACCTTCCAATCCTCGGAAAGCTCGAGCCAGCCCGCGGCCCGAGCGTTGCGATACCTGAGCCGCACCGGCAGTCCTTCGCTGTCCTGAAAGGAAGCGAGGCTGTGGCGCAGGCTGTCGATCAGGCCGCCGTTGGCCCGGGCGCCGTCCAGGCTGAGTTCCACCGCCTGGGCGAATCTTGCTCGGGCCTCGACCATCAGGGTGACCTCCTTGCCTCGCAGCCGCAGGCCGCCGGAATAGTCGTCGCTTGCCACCTCCCCCTCGACGATCAGCACCTGATCTTCGGAAAGCTGTCCGCGAAGCCGTTCGTAGATCTCGCCGAACAGGGACGCCTCGATACGCCCGGTGCGGTCGTCCAGGGTGAGAAAAGCCATGGTGTCGCCGCGCTTGGACTTCATGGTGCGGCTCGCCACCACCAGCCCCGCCACTCGCTGGGATTCCCGAGACGGCTTGAGATCCGCGATGCGGGTGGCGACGAAGCGCGAGAGTTCCTGTTCGTACTCGTCGATGGGATGGCCGGTGAGATAGAGCCCCAGGGTATCTTTCTCCCCGGATAGGCGCTGCTTGTCCGACCACTCGCGAGCGCCGCGATACTCCGCGTAGGCGTCCTCCTCGGCGGTATCGACGAAGGCCTCGCCGAACATGTCCAGCATGCCCAGGCTCTGGTTGGCGTGATTCTGGGCCGCCGCCTTCAAGGCATCCTCCAGCGCCGCCGCCAGCACCGCGCGGCTCGGCCCCAGGCTGTCCAGGGCACCGGAGCGAATCAGGGCTTCCAGGGTGCGCTTGTTGAGCCGGCGCGGATCGACCCGGCGACAGAAATCGAACAGGTCCTCGAAGGGGCCGTCCGCGCCGCGGGCCTCGACGATGGCGCCGATGGGGCCTTCCCCCACCCCGCGAATCGCCCCCAGGCCGTAGACGACCCGACCCTCCTCGTCGACGCTGAACTTGTAGCCGCCCATGTTGACGTCCGGCGGCGTCACCGTCAGCCCCAGGTGGCGGCACTCCTCGATCAAGGGCACCACCTTGTCCAGATTGTCCATCTCCGTGGACAGCACCGCCGCCATGAAAGGCCCGGGATAATGGGCTTTCAGCCAGGCGGTTTGATAGGAGACCAGGGCATAGGCGGCGGAGTGGGACTTGTTGAAGCCGTAGCCGGCAAACTTCTCCACCAGATCGAAGAGGTTCCCCGCCAGATCCTTGTCGATGCCGTTTTCGGCGCAGCCTTCCATGAAGCCAGCGCGCTGCTTGGCCATCTCCTCCGGCTTCTTCTTGCCCATGGCCCGGCGCAGCAGATCCGCCTGGCCCAGGCTGTAGCCCGCCATCACCTGGGCGATCTGCATCACCTGCTCCTGATACAGGATGATGCCGTAGGTGGGCTCGAGCACCGGCTTCAACAGCTCGTGCTGATAGTCCGGGTGGGGATAGGCCAGTTCCGCACGGCCGTGCTTGCGGTTGATGAAGTCGTCCACCATGCCGGACTGCAGCGGTCCCGGGCGAAACAGCGCCACCAGGGCGATCATGTCCTCCAGGGAATCCGGCAGCAGGCGCTTGATCAACTCCTTCATGCCCCGGGATTCCAGCTGGAACACCGCGGTGGTCTCCGCCTTCTTGAGCATGGCGAAGGTGGGGGCGTCGTCCAGGGGAATGCCGGTGATATCCAGGGGCGCTTCTCCCGCCGCCCCCCGCACCTTGTCGACCATCTCCAGGGCCCAGTCGATGATGGTCAGAGTACGCAGCCCCAGGAAGTCGAACTTGACCAGGCCGGCCTCTTCCACGTCATTCTTGTCGAACTGCACCACCAGACCGTTGCCGTGCTCATCGCAAAGCAGCGGCGAGAAATCCGTGAGCTTGGTAGGGGCGATCACCACGCCGCCGGCGTGCTTGCCGGTGCCTCGGGTGATGCCTTCGAGCTGCAGGGCCATCTCCCAGATTTCCTGAGCCTCTTCGTCGGAATCGAGAAATTCCTTGAGCGCCGGCTCTTGGTCGATAGCCTTGGTGAGCGTCATGCCCACCTCGAAGGGAATCAGCTTGGAGAGCTTGTCCCCCAGGGAATAGGGCTTGCCCTGGGCCCGGGCCACGTCCCGCACCACCGCCTTGGCGGCCATGGTGCCGAAGGTGACGATCTGGGAAACCGCGTCGCGACCGTAGCGGCTGGCCACGTAATCGATGACGCTGTCGCGCTTCTCCATGCAGAAGTCCACATCGAAGTCCGGCATGGACACTCGCTCCGGATTGAGGAAGCGCTCGAAGAGCAGATCGTATTCCAAAGGGTCGAGATCCGTGATCTGCAGCGCGTAGGCCACCAGCGACCCGGCGCCGGAGCCGCGCCCCGGCCCCACCGGCACGTCGTTGTCCTTGGCCCACTGAATGAAGTCCATGACGATCAGGAAGTAGCCGGGAAAGCCCATCTGCAGGATGATGTTCAGCTCGAAATCCAGGCGCTCCCGATAGAGCTTTTCCGTGGACTGCCAGTCCTCGCTCTCCCGGGGATGGCACGCGGCGGGAAACAGCTTGTCCAGACGCTTTGTCAGGCCGTCGTGAGACACCTGGCGGAAGAACTCGTCCAGGGTCATGCCCTCGGGGATTTCATACTCCGGCAGGAAGTATTCCCCCAGGCGCAGCTCGACGTTGCAACGGGCGGCGATCATCACGCTGTTTTCCAGCGCTTCGGGAATGTCCGCGAACAGCTCCGCCATTTCCTCCGGGCTTTTCAGGTACTGCTCTTCGCTGTAGCGGTTCTCCCGCCTAGGATCGTCCAGGGCCTTGCCTTCGCCGACGGCGACCCGGGTCTCGTGGGCCCAGTAGTCTTCCCGTGCAAGAAAGCGCACGTCGTTGGTGGCCACCACCGGGGTATTCATCTCTTCCGCCAGGGTGACGCTAAGATGCAGGCAGTCCTCTTCCTCCGGTCGTCCGGTGCGGATCAGTTCCAGGTAGAAACGTCCGGAGAAATGGTCGCGCCATTCCTCGAGCAGGGTTCGCGCCTGAGCCTGATGATCCGTCAGCAGATGGCGACCGATCTCCCCTTCCCGGCCCCCGGAAAGCGCGATCAGCCCCTCGCTCTGGGCGAACACCCATTCCTTCTTGAGCAGCGCCCGGCCCAGCCGCTGGCCTTCCATCCAGCAGCGGGAAATCAGTTCCGTGAGGTTGCGATAGCCCTGATTGTCCATGGCCAGAAGGGTCAGCCGGTAAGGGCGGCCCTCGTCGCCGGGATTGTCGAGCCAGAAATCCGCGCCAATCACCGGCTTGAGACCCGTCCCCTGAGCCGCCTTGTAGGCCTTGACCAGACCGAACAGGTTGGTCTCGTCCGTCACCGCCAGAGCCGGCAGGCCGAGCGCCGCGCTTCGCTTGACCAGCGGCTTGAGCCGCACCAGGCCATCGACCAGGGAATACTCGGTATGAACGCGAAGATGCACAAAAGACATGGCGAACTCGTGAAGAGAAGATGAACAGAAAGACGGTTGATACCCACCGCCGGTCACTACAGGAGCGCAAGCTGTCTCTTAAGAGCTTGTTTGCGATCTAGCGAGTTAGAGCCAGACGAGGCAAATTCGAACGAAAAAGCGCAGTTTACACGGAGTAAATGAGCATTTTGAGATCGAATTTAACGACGTATGGCCGACACGCAGCAGATCACAAGCATGCTCTTACAGGGGCGAAGCTCCTGCGATGTTCCGCCAATGGCCCCAGGCGTTCAAGAGCGGCCAGATGCTGCGCGGTGGGATAACCCTTGTGACGAGCGAAGCCGTACTCAGGGTGTCGAGCGTCCAGGGCGACCATCTGGCAGTCCCGGGCCACCTTGGCCAGGATCGACGCCGCGGCGATGGCCGGATGTCGGGCATCCCCCTTGACCACCGCCTGACCGGGAAGATGATGACCCGGCAGCCGGTTGCCGTCCACCAGCAGATATTCCGCCTGGGGCGCCAAGGCATCCACCGCCCGACGCATGGCCAGGTGGGTGGCATGATAGATATTGAGTTCGTCGACTTCCAGGGCCGAGGCCTCGGCGATGGCGAAGGCCAGGGCATGACGGCGAATCTCGCTATCAAGCCGCTCCCGGTGCTCGGCGCTCAGCGCCTTGGAATCCTTGAGTCCTTCGATGGGGTTATTCGGGTCGAGAATTACCGCCGCGGCCACCACCGCGCCTACCAAGGGCCCGCGGCCCACCTCGTCGACGCCGGCCAGGAATGGTCCTGAGTAATCGATGAGTAACGGCGGATGGTTCATTGTCACGGCGCGCTGCCTCGCGAGCCTTGCTGAGCCGTATCGTCGAAAATCGCTTCTGCATCGACGCTTGGCGGAAGCTCACGTCCCTCGATCAAGGCCATGATGGCCTCCGCGGCCCGACGGCTTGCTCCTCGCTGCAGCCCGGCGTGCATCTCGGCAAAGCGCGTTTCCAGAGCGCTGCGTGCGCTTTCGTCTTCCAGCAGGGCCGCCAGTTCGTCGGCGATGGCCTGAGGGCTGGCGGCGTCCTGGATCAGCTCCGGCACCAGGGTTTCCCGGGCGATCAGGTTGGGCAGGGAAATCCACTCGGTCTTGACCAGCCGCCGAGCCAACCAATGAGTGGCCGGTGCCATCTTGTAGGCCACCAGCATGGGGCGATGACACAGCATGGCTTCCAAGGCAGCGGTGCCGGAGGTCAGCAGCACCAGATCGCTGGCGATCATGGCTTCTCGGGCCTGACCGTCGAGCACCGTGACCCGTGGCTCGAGATCGGGAAATGCTTTCAACAAGGCATCGAGTTCCTGACGACGCTGGGAGGTCGCCGCGGGAATCACCACCTCGAGATCGGCAGTTCGCTCCGCCAGGAGGCCCACCGCCTCGAGAAAGGTCGGGCCGAGAAAGCGAATCTCGCTCCCTCGGGAGCCGGGCAGCACCGCCAGAAGCGGCGCGTTCTCCGAGAGCCCTAGGGCTTTGCGAGCTCCCAGACGATCATTTTCCAGCGGCAGCTCATCCGCGGTGGGATGGCCGACGAAGGCGACCGGCACTTGGTGACGCCGATAGAAGGCAGCCTCGAAGGGCAGGAAGGTCAGCATGGCGTCCACGGAGCGGGCGATTCCCTTGACTCGGCCCTGGCGCCAGGCCCAGACGGAAGGACTGACATAGTGGGCGGTGGTCACCCCCGCCTCGCGAAGCCGCCGCTCCAGGCCCAGATTGAAATCCGGCGCATCGATACCGAGCATGATGTCCGGCTGCCAGGCCAGGGCGTCCCGGATCAGCTCCCGGCGCACCTTGATGAGTTTCGGCAGGTGCTTGAGCACTTCCACCAGGCCCATCACCGAAAGCGTCTCCAGCGGATAGCGGCTGTCGAACCCTTCCGCCTGCATATGGGCGCCGCCGATGCCGCGAAACAGTATCGGCCGGCCCAGCGCCTTCAGCGCGCGCATCAGGCTGGCGCCCAGCAGGTCGCCGGAGAGTTCGCCGGCGACCAGATAGACCTTGAGAACCTGCTTACGATCTGCTGCGTGTCGGCCATTCGTCGTTAAATTCGATCTCAAAATGCTCATTTACTCCATGTAAACTCCGCTTTTTCGTTCGAATTTGCCTCGCCTGGCTCTAACTCGCTAGCTCGTAAACGGGTTCTCGGCGCCACTTGGCCCATGATTTAGCGAAGAATCCCGCGGGTCGATACGCGGATGGATTCGGCGAAGGTTCGGGTTTCCGGCAGGTTGAAACGGCTGTCGATGACGCTCAAGGCCTGTTCCACGGTCAAGCCCTTGCGATAGACCAGCTTGTAGCATTCGCCGAGGGCGTTGATCGCCTCGCTGGAAAACCCGCGTCGCTTGAGTCCCACAAGGTTGAGTCCATAAGGTTTGGCCGGATTGCCGTTGATGATCACATAGGCGGGGGTATCCTTGGTGATGATCGAGCCGCCGCCGGCCATGGCGTGCTCGCCGAAGTGACAGAACTGGTGGATCGCCGAAAGGCCACCGAGCACCACGGAATCGCCGAGCTTGACGTGTCCCGCCAGGGTGACCTGGTTGGCGAGAATACAGTCGTCGCCGATCACGCAGTCGTGACCCACGTGCGCGTAGGCCATGAACAGGTTGCGACTGCCGATGGTGGTGACGCCGCGATCCTGCACGGTACCGCGATGCAGGGTAACGCATTCGCGAATCACGTTGTCGTCACCGAGTTCCAGACGGGTCGGCTCGCCGGCGTACTTCTTGTCCTGACAGTCCTCCCCCACGGAGGCGAATTGAAAGATGCGAGTGCGTTCGCCAAGCACGCAAGGCCCTTTAACGACTACGTGGGGGCCGATACGACTGCCACGGCGTATCGTGACGCCCGGTCCGATGACCGTGAAGGGCCCCACCTCCACGTCTTCGTCCAGGTGAGCCTTGGGGTCGACGATGGCTGTGGGATGAATCAAGCGACCTTCCTCTCGGCACAGATGATTTCCGCCGCGCAAGCGATCTCACCGTCTATCGTCGCCTTGCAGTCGAACTTCCAGATGCCGCGTTTCTCGCGCATCACGTTGGCTTCCAGAAGCAGTTGATCGCCGGGCATGACCGGGCGCTTGAAACGCACGTTGTCACTGCCCACCAGGTAATAGACATAGCCGTCCGCCGGGCGCTTGTCGACGGTCTTGAAGCCGAGGATACCGCAGGCCTGAGCGAGAGCTTCCACCACCAGCACCCCGGGCATGATCGGATGGTGCGGGAAATGGCCATTGAAGAACGGCTCGTTGATGCTGACGTTCTTGTAGGCGACGATGCGCTCCCCCAGGTCCAGCTCCAGCACCC
The DNA here is from genome assembly GCF_007954585.1 of Pistricoccus aurantiacus. Classification (GTDB taxonomy): domain Bacteria; phylum Pseudomonadota; class Gammaproteobacteria; order Pseudomonadales; family Halomonadaceae; genus Pistricoccus; species Pistricoccus aurantiacus. The sequence continues at coordinate 1,382,911 of NZ_CP042382.1, read as the reverse complement.
GATCCACCAGCAGGAACGGATAGCGGTGGGGCAGATACTCTCGGATTTGATTGATGTCCATTACCATCGATGCAACCTCTGAAATAGCGAAATGCCCACTTCCGAACGGGCATGAATCCGCCAGCTCCTCGAGTTGCGTGCTCGACGACAGCTGGCACCGGCCTGTCTAGCTCAACTATCGTCCTTGTATTTCTCGTCGCGCTGCCTTTCGACGTCAGGTTTCTCGTCCCTACGTTTTTCGAGACGCGACAGGCGCTTGGCGAGGGCATCGAGCTGCTTGAAGCGCACGGCGTTCTTGCGCCACTGACTGTTGGGCATGGTGCCGCCGGCGCCGGAGGAATAGACGCCGGGCTCGTGGATCGAATGGCTCACCAGACTCATGCCGGTGACCTGCACCCCGTCGCAGAGGGTCAGATGACCGGAAAGCCCCACCCCGCCGCCCAGCATGCAGTGGCGGCCCACTCGGGTGGATCCGGCGATGCCCACACAGCCCGCCAAGGCGCTGTGATCGCCGATCTGGACGTTATGGGCGATCTGCACCTGGCTGTCGATCTTGACGTCATTGCCGATCAGCGTATCTCCCAGCGCCCCGCGATCGATGCTCGAGCAGCTGCCGACCTCCACGTCGTCCCCCAGCACCACGCCGCCGAGCTGGGCAATCTTGTGCCAGCGGCTGCCATCGTGGGCGAAGCCGAAACCGTCGCCGCCGATCACGCAGCCGCTGTGCAGAATGGTGCGCTTGCCGATCATCACCCCGTGAGCCACGGTGGCGTTGGCGTGCAGGCGTGACCCCTCGCCGATCACGCTATCCGCGCCCACCACGCAGCCAGGACCGACGACCACGTCCCGTTCGATCACGACGCCCGCCTCGATCACCGCCTGGGGGCCGATCTGCACGTTTTCCCCAATCCTGGCGCTCGGAGAAACGATGGCGCTTTCGTGCACGCCGGCCTCGAAGCGGGCAGCCAGGGGATCGAACAACCGCGAGAGCCGGGCATAGCCCAGATAGGGATTGTCCAGGGTCAGACAGGCAACGGGGCACTCGTCCGCGTGACTGGGGTGCAGCAGAACGGCGCCGGCCCGGGTACCGGGCAGATACTTGAGATAGGCGCGATTGGCCAGGAAGGCGATATCGTCAGGCCCCGCGTCACCGAGGGTCGCCAAGGCGCGGACCTGCCGGGCACCGTCGCCGATCAGCCGGGCATCCAGATGCTCGGCGAGGGCCTGAAGCGTGTAAGAGATGTCATTATTATTCATAACCGGGAATGCCAGGGATGCGGTACCAGGAATCCGTACGCAAGCCTCAGTTGAGCGAGTTGAGAATCTCGGTGACCTCCTCGGTCACGTCGAGCAGCTCGATGTCCGTATGAATCACGCCCTCTCGATCCGCCAGCACCTCGATGTCGTGGCGTTCGATCACCTGATCCACCGCCCGCTCGAGTTTGGGCTGAGCCTGATCGAGAAAAGTCTTTTCCGAGCGCATGCGCGCTTCGGCGATCTGCTGGCGAAGCTGCTGGAAACGCTGACCTTTCGTTTGAAATTCCTGCTGGGCGGATTGACGCTGAGCGTCGGACATGGTCGCGCCGTCGCGCTGCAGCCGCTCCTGAAGCGACTGCAACTCCTTGCCCAGAGCCTCGGCTTCCTGCTGCTGGCCGGCGATCTGGTTCTTGAGCTGATTCATCGACCGCTGGGCCGCCTGGGTATCCAGCAGCGCCTTGCGCCAATCCAGTACCGCCACTTCCGCCGCCTGTGCTCCAAGGCTCCCCAGCAAACAGACGAAAAAAAGAGCTCCGGTCAACTTGCGCATGGTTGTCTTCCCACTGATTTCTTTAGTTTTCTGTACGACTTATCCGTCGACCTCGACGGAACCGCTACGCTTCCGCCAACGACCTTTGCTTGCCGGATCTAGAAAGTCTGACCCAGGGAGAACTGGAAGACCTGAGTATCGTCCTCGCTTTCATCGTTCAACGGTTCGGCGACGCTGAAGGTCAGCGGTCCCACCGGCGTCAGCCAGGAAACGCCCAGGCCGACACTGTAGCGCAGATCGCCAATCTCCACACCCGACTCGCACTCGGAGGGGCCGTCGCCTTCCAGCACGTCGTAGCAGTCCGTCAGGAAGGTGTTACCCGCATCCAGGAACAGACTGGTCTGCACGGAACGCTGATCCTCGATGAACGGCGTCGGGAAGATCACTTCCGCAGTGCCTTCCACCAGCACGTTGCCCCCCAGGGTACGATCGTCGCCTCGACCGCGCTCGGTGGTCGCCGGGCCTAGGGTGTTGGCGGTAAAGCCACGCACGGAACCCAGTCCCCCGGCGAAGAAGTTTTCGTAGAAAGGATAGGGATCGTTGCTACCCAGCACATCCGCGTAGCCCAGGCTCGTGCCGAACTTGAGGGACCAGGTGTCGCTCAGTTCGAAGAGTTTCTGCCCCTTGTAACGCAGCTTGTAGTATTCCGCGTCGCTGCCGGGCACCGCGGTTTCCAGAGACAGGCGCTGATAGCTGCCGGCGGTGGGCATGATACCGCGATTCAGGGCGTTGCGGGTCCAGCTGGCGCTGAGCTTGAGGCTCTGGGCGTCTTCGCCTTCATCTTCCACGTAACGCACGATTTCCGAGTTGGTGTCGCTGTAGGTGGAGATGGACAGGTCTTCCGCGCTGACGCCGAAGTTGAGCCGTGAAAGTTCGTTGATCGGATAGCCGAAATTGATACCGGCGCCATAAGCGTCCGTGGAGTAGGTGGAGATATCCGAGTCCTCGTAATCGGTTTCCCGATAGTAGAGGTTGTAACCCCGGGAGATGCCGCTCAAGGTCCAGTAGGGATCGGTGAAACCGAAGTTGACGCTGGTGAAAGTGTCGCTGCGCTGGGCGCCGACATTGACTCGATTGCCGGTTCCCAGGAAGTTGTCCTGGGCCAGAGAAGCACCATAGATGACCCCGGCGCTCTGGGAATAGCCGACGCTTGCCTTGATCGAACCGGAGGGCTGTTCCTCGACGTTGTAGGTCACATCCAGTTGATCCGGTTCGCCGGGCACCGGGCGGGTTTCCACATCGACCTGCCTGAAAAAGCCAAGACGCTCCAGACGCTGGCGGGACTGGCTGATCTGTTCCGTTGAGGCGGGGGCGCTTTCCATCTGGATCATTTCCCGGCGCAGCACCTCGTCTTCCGTGGTGGTGTTGCCGACGAAATTGATGCGCCGCACGTAGGCCCGCTTGCCGGGATCGATGCGGAAGGTAACGTCCACGGTATCGCCGCCGGGAGAGACTTCAGGTACGCCCTCCACGTTGGCGAAGGCGAACCCTTCCGCCCCCAGCCGCGAGCGCAGCGCTTCCGAGGAAGCGGTGATGTCGCTGCGAGAAAAGATTTCTCCCGGCTTCGCCTCGACCAGCTTGCGCGCCTCGGATTCAGGAATCTTCAGATCGCCCGCAAAGTGAATGCCGTCCAGACGGTACTGCCGGCCTTCCTCGATATTGACGGTCACGAAGATGCGCGACTTGTCCGGGCTGATGGATACCTGAGTCGAGGTGATATTGAAATTCACGTAGCCCCGGTCGAGATACCAGGAGCGCAGCCGCTCAAGATCCCCGGCCAGACGCTCCCGGGAGTATTCGTCGTCGCTGAACCAGCCGAAGAAAAACCCCGGGCTGTCTTCCAGCTCGAAGAGATCCCGCAGGGTGTCATCGTCGTAGTCCTGGTTGCCGACGATATTGATCTGACGAATCTTCGCCACCGCCCCTTCGTTGATGTCGATCTTGACCCGCACCCGGCCTTCGTCGATTTCCTCGACGCTGGTATCGATCCGCGCGCTGTAGCGGCCCTGAGCCTGATAGACCTGTTCGAGCTCACGCTCGATCTCATCCAGGGTGGAGCGCTCCAAGGCCTGACCTTCCGCGAGTCCGGCTTCCTTGAGGCCATTGCGCAGCTGCTCCTCCTCGATCTGGGAGTTGCCGGTGATCTCGATATCCGTGATGAAGGGACGTTCCTCTACCTGGATGACCAGCACGTTGCCGTCCCGGGCAAGCTGAATATCGTCGAACAGACCCGTGGCAAACAGCGACCTGGACGCCTGCGCCAGTTCCTGGTCGTTCACCTGCTGATTGGCGCTGATCGGAAACGCATTGAAGACGGAGGCAGCGGAAACCCGCTGCAGCCCTTCCACTCGGATATCGGAGACGGTGAAAGAATCCGCCAGCGCCGCCTGGGCGCCGGAAAGCAGCAGCGCCGCCAGTCCTAGAGTCTTGAGTTTCATGCAGTCGATTCACTCGCGTTGGTCTGCCCGCTTATCAGAGGGGCACCTTATCCATTTGTAGGGTCCGCTGACAAGGTACGCCGCGTAATCCCTTGTCAGGCGACGCATGACGTCACCGGCCTAGCGACGGCTTTCCAGGTAAATCGAGCCCGCTTACCAGAGCCGCATCAGATCGAAATACAGCGCCATCATCATCAGGCCACCCACCAGTACCAGGCCGACTCGCAGACCTAGCGCCTGAGCCTGTTCCGAGACGGGCCGCCCGCGCACTACCTCCACCAGGTAATAGATCAGGTGGCCGCCGTCCAGTACCGGGATGGGCAACAGGTTGAGCACCCCCAGGCTGATGGAGAGATAAGCCATGAAACCGACGAAGCTCTCGAAACCGCTGCGGGCAGATTCTCCCGCCACTCGAGCGATGGTGATCGGACCGGAAAGGTTGCTGGGGGAAATCAGCCCCTGAATCATCTTGCGAATCGCATCCAGGGTGAGAAGCGACATTTCCCCGGTGCGGGCAAATGCTTGCCCTACCGCTGCGACGGGACCGTAGCGAATCTCCCGCCGATATTCCTCCGGCCAGGGCACCGGGGCCACGCCGGCGCCGATATAACCGATGGTATCGCCATCGTCGAGCCGGCGGCTGCCCGGGGTCAGGGTCCGATTCAGACGTTCACCGTTGCGGGCTATCTCGATCTCGAGCTGCTGTCCCGGGTTCTGGCGAATCCGCTCGACGAAGGCCATCCAGTCGTCGATCGGCTCACCATTTACTTCCACGATGCGATCGCCGCTCTCGAGCCCGGCCTGTGCCGCGGCCTCGCCTTCCATGATCTGATCGATGACCGCCGGGTAATCCGGTTGCCAGGGCGTGATGCCGAGCGACGCCAAGGGCCGAGGCGGATCCTGGCCCACCATCCAGTTTTCCACCGGCAGGCGGTATTCCCGGGCGGCGCCTCCGGACGCCTGGGTCGCGACGCTCAGGTCGCCGCTGAGGCCGATAGCCGCCACCAGCTTGAGGTTGATGTCTTCCCAGGAGCGCACCGGATCGTTCTGTATCGCGACGATTTCCCGGCCAGGCTCGAGCCCGGCCCGAGCGGCGGGAGAATCCGGGGCGACGTTGCCCACCACCGGCGCGGCGGTGGTGGTTCCCACCACGAAGATCAGCCAATAGGCAACGATGGCCAGCAGAAAGTTGGCCAGCGGACCGGCGGAGACGATGGCGATACGCTTCCAGACGCTCTGACGATTGAAGGCCAGATGCTGTTCGCTTGGGTCCACCGGGCCCTCCCGCTCGTCGAGCATCTTGACGTAGCCGCCCAGGGGAATCGCCGCCAGAGCGAACTCCGTGCCGTGTTTGTCGTAGCGGGACCAGAAGGGGGAACCGAAGCCCACGGAGAAGCGCAGCACCTTGACGCCGCAGCGCCGGGCTACCCAGAAATGGCCGAATTCATGAAAGGTGATCAAGACACCCAGCACCACGATGACCGCGAGAATATTCTGTATCACACCCATTAGCGGTTTCCTCCCCATCTTGCCAGATGGTCTCGGGCCAGCGCCCGCGCCCGTTTATCCTCTTCCAGTATCGTCCCGAGTTCCTTGGCGGATTGCGGCGCGCGGTCGTCGAGCACATCCCTCACCAGTTCGTCGATACCGGTGAAGGACAGCTTCCCGGCCAGGAAGGCCTCCACCGCCACTTCGTTGGCGGCGTTGAGCACCGCAGGGGCGGTGCCGCCGGCGGCCTGGGCCTGACGTGCCAGGCGCAGGCAGGGAAAGGCCGCTTCATCCGGCGCCTGAAAATCCAGCCGGGCCACTTCAAAAAGATCCAGCCGATCGACACCCGCCTCGATACGTTCCGGCCAGGAAAGCCCGAAGGCGATGGGGGTGCGCATGTCCGGGTTGCCCAACTGAGCCAGCACGGAGCCGTCCCGATACGCGGCCATGGAATGGATCACGCTCTGGGGGTGCACCACCACCTGAATCTGCTGCGGATCGGTATCGAACAGCCAGCAGGCCTCGATCAGCTCGAGCCCCTTGTTCATCAACGTTGCGCTGTCCACGGAAATCTTGCGCCCCATGCGCCAGTTGGGATGCGCGCAGGCCTGCTCCGGGGTGACTCGAACAAGCTCCTCTCGCCGCCAGCCCAGGAAAGGTCCGCCGGAAGCGGTCAACAGCAGCTGAGAAACGCCGATACGTCCAAGACCGCCGCGATGATCACGCGGTAGACACTGATAGATAGCGTTATGTTCGGAATCGATGGGCAATAAAACCGCCTCGTGCTGCTCCACCGCTTCCATGAACAGCGCGCCGGACATCACCAGCGCTTCCTTGTTGGCGAGCAATACCCGTTTACCGGCCTTTACCGCGGCGAGGGTCGGCAGCAATCCGGCGGCGCCGACGATGGCCGCCATCACCACCTGGACTTCCGGCGCCCGGGATACTTCTTCCAACGCCAGCGCACCGGAAACCACTTCCGTCGCCAGTCCGGCGTCCCGGCATCGGCTCCGCAGCCAGGCCGCGCCCTGTTCGTCTTCCAGCACCGCCAGGGCAGGATGATGGCGCAAACACTGCTCGAACAGTCGTTCCTTCGAACGATGGGCCGTCAAGGCGTGAACGCGGTAGCGGTCCGGATGGCGGGCGATGACATCCAGCGTGCTGGTGCCGATGGAGCCGGTAGACCCCAGCACCGTTACCGTCTGCATCCGGCTCGTCATGGCACTTGTCGTAACAGTCGTCATAACAACAGTCTCAGCAGAGCAAACATCGGTACCGCCGCGGTCAGACTGTCGATACGATCCAGGACGCCGCCGTGCCCCGGCAGCAGCGCGCTGGAGTCCTTGATACCGCGCACCCGCTTGAGCATGCTCTCGAACAGATCGCCGAGCACCGATATCAGCGCGATCACCAGAGTGATGACGATCAGCAGCAGACTGGCCGCCAGGCCAAGCTTTTGCCAGACGGCGAAGGCTACTGCCAGCACCACTGTCGCCAGCATGCCGCCCCAGACCCCCTCCCAGGACTTGCCGGGGCTGACCTGCGGCGCCAGTTTACGACGACCAAAGGCGCGTCCGGCGAAGTAGGCGCCGGTATCCGCGGTCCATACCAGCAGCAGCACATAGAGCAGCCATTCGGCGCCGCTTTGACGCAGGAGAAGAAAGCCTGTCCAGCAGGGCAGCAGTACCCAGGCACCCATCAGCATGCGCCGCCAGCGGCCCGACCAATGAAGCTGGCGTTCGGGATAGCTCAACACCCAGTAAAGATTAAGCAGCCAGCCGGGCGCTGCCAGCCCCAGCAGCCATACGGAGTGCGCCAGACCCGTCAGCCACAGGCTCAACATTATCGCGGCAAAGACCAGCGCCCAGACCACCTGAGACTTGAATGAAACATGCCCCGCCAGATTGGCCCATTCCCAGGCTGCCAGTACAACGATCGCGCCGGTGAACAGCGCGAAGGCGCCGCCGCTCAGGCCGAACAATCCCCATAGTGCGATCGGAATCAGCATCAGGGCGGTCAGGATTCGCTGTTTAAGCACCTTGCGACTCGATCTGTTCGTGGGTCATGCCGAAACGGCGCTGACGATGCAGGTAGGCATCGACGGCCTGGTCGAACGCCTGGGCGCCAAAATCCGGCCAGAGCAAAGGAGAGAAGTAAAACTCCGCGTAGGCGAGCTGCCAGAGCATGAAGTTGGAAATACGCTGCTCGCCGCTGGTGCGGATACACAGATCCACCGGTGATTCCTGGGCCAGACAGGTTTCCTCGTGCAGGCTATGCTCGTCGATATCGCAGCTATCGAGCTCGCCGGCGTCGACCCGTTCTGCAAGACGTCTGGCAGCCTGAGCGATATCCCAGCGTCCACCGTAGTTCGCCGCCACCACCAGATGCATGGCGCGGTTGTTCGCGGTCAGGGCTTCCGCCCGGGCGATCTGCTTTTGAATCTGCTCGGAAAAACCGCTGCGCTCGCCGATGACCGTCAGCCGAATGCCGTTGCGATGCAGCTTCCTGACCTCCCTTTTGAGGGCAAAGAGAAACAGCTCCATCAAGGCGCTGACTTCCGCCGCGGGACGCTTCCAGTTTTCACTGGAAAAGGCGAACAGAGTCAAGGTCTCGACGCCACGTTCCGCGGCGCGCTGAATCACCGCGCGCACCGAATTCACGCCGGCCTGATGACCGCGCACGCCGGCAAGTCCTCTTGCCTTGGCCCAGCGATTGTTGCCATCCATGATGATCGCCACGTGACGAGGCACCACGAGACGGCGTGTATCAAAGGACTGAGGTGATGTCATGGAGTCTCGCATAAGGAGCCGTGCACGCGGTATCAAACCTGCATCAGGTCATGTTCCTTGGATTCCAGCAGCTTGTCGATCTCGGCAATATACTTGTCCGTCAGCTTCTGAATCGCCTCGGTGCCCCGGTGCTCCTCGTCCTCGGAAATATCCTTGTCCTTCTGCAGCGCCTTGAGGTCGTTGTTGGCGTCGCGGCGAACGTTGCGCACGGCGACCCGAGCAGTTTCCGCCTCGCCTCGTGCCTGCTTGATGTAACCCTTGCGGGTTTCCTCGGTGAGCATCGGCATAGGTACGCGAATCACGTTGCCCGCGGTGGCGGGATTGAGCCCCAGGTCCGCGGTCATGATCGCTTTCTCGACCTTGGGCACCATGGATCGCTCCCAGGGCACCACGGACAGGGTGCGGGCGTCCTCGACATTGACACTGGCTACCTGGTTGATGGGCGTGGGATTGCCGTAATAGTCCACCATCACCGCATCGAGGATGCTGGGATGGGCACGCCCGGTACGAATCTTGTGGAAGTTGGTCTGAAGGGCTTCCAGACTCTTCTTCATGCGTTTTTCCGCGTCTTTTCGAATATCATCGATCACGATGTCAGCCTCTATCTATCAGGGTGCCTTCCTTGCCGCCCATCACCAGGTTCAACAGGGCGCCGGGCTTGTTCATGTTGAACACGCGCACCGGCATGTCATGGTCACGTACCAGACAGATGGCGGTCAAATCCATGACCCCAAGCTTCTGGTCCAGCACTTCGTCGTAGGTCAGATGGTCGTACTGACTGGCATCCGGATGACGGGCGGGATCTTTGTCGAAGACACCATCGACCTTGGTGGCCTTGAGCACCACGTCAGCGTCGATCTCGATGCCGCGCAGGCAAGCGGCGGAGTCCGTGGTGAAGAAGGGATTGCCGGTACCGGCGGAAAACAATACCACGTCCCCGGCGGTGAGATAACGTATCCCGGTACGACGTTCGTAATGCTCGACCACCCCGCTCATGGGAATCGCCGACATTACCCGAGAGCGAATGTTCGAACGTTCCAGGGCGTCGCGCATGGCCAGGGCGTTCATCACCGTGGCCAGCATCCCCATATGGTCGCCGGTGACCCGATCCATGCCCGCCTCATGCAGGGCAGCGCCGCGAAACAGATTGCCGCCCCCCACCACGATACCCACCTGGACCCCGATACCCACCAGTTGGCCGATTTCCAGCGCCATGCGATCGAGCACCTTGGGATCGATGCCGAACTCCGCGTCGCCGGTCAGGGCTTCGCCGGAAAGCTTGAGCAGAATACGCTTGTACTTGCTCTTGTTGGCGCCGCGCTCGCTCTTGGTACTGGAACCGCTTTTGGCAGCGGATTCGATGGGCGTAAAAGGCCGGTCGGGGAAGGCTGGCATGGACATCTCCTGAAAAAAGGATCGGGGCGGATCAAGCAAGAATCTGGCGCTGGCCGGATACGCGATGGCGTGCGCAATGCGCACGCCATCGTCGTTCATCGCATCACGCCTTAGCTACGACGCGCCTGCTCCATGACTTCCTTGGCGAAATCGACTTCTTCCTTCTCGATGCCTTCGCCCACTTCAAAGCGCGTGAAGCCGACAACCTCGCCACCAGCGGTCTTGGCATACTGCGCCACGGACTGGTTGGGATCCTTGACGAAGGGCTGCTCGGTCAGGCTGTTTTCCGCCAGATACTTCTTCAGGCGGCCCTGAACCATCTTCTCGGCGATCTGCTCCGGCTTGCCGGCCATGTCCGGCTGAGCCAGGATGATGGCCTTTTCCTTGTCAAGCTGCTCCTGAGGCATGTCCTCGGGATGCGCTACCGCCGGATTGATTGCCGCCACGTGCATGGCGACATCCTTGGCCACCTGGGTGTCACCGCCCTTGAGAACGGTCAACACGCCGATACGTCCACCGTGCACGTATTCACCGACCAGGCCGCCTTCCGGCGCCTCGACGACGGCGCTGCGCCGCACGCTGATATTCTCGCCGATCTTCTGCACCAGCTGCTGGCGAGCCTCCTCCAGAGCGCCCTCCATCACCGCCGCCACGTCGTCGCTCTTGGCGTCGAAGAAAGCATCGGCAATTTTCTCGGCAAAGGCCTTGAAGTTGTCGTCCCGAGAGACAAAATCCGTCTCGGAGTTGATCTCGACCATCACGCCGATCTTGCCGTCCTCGGCAACGCGAGTGACGACCGCGCCTTCCGCCGCTGTGCGGCCGGCTTTCTTGGCGGCCTTGAGACCGGAATTCTTGCGCAGGTTTTCAATCGCGGTGTCGATATCGCCATCGGCCTCGGTGAGCGCCTTCTTGCACTCCATCATGCCGAGACCGGTGCGCTCGCGCAGTTCCTTGACCTGAGACGCGCTGATAGCTGCCATGGTAGTAACCTCTAAAAATAACGTCGATATACAAAAGATATTCTCGGCGCCAGCTCGGCGACGGGAAAAAGGGGGCCGAAGCCCCCTCGTCTATCTATTCACTCTTGCCATCCGCCTGGGAGCCGCGGCGTGGGCGTTACTCGGTGACTTCGTTGGTCTCGGTCACTTCGACGAACTCGTCCGGACGTTCTTCTTTCGCCTTGGAGCAGGCGCCAGCGATGGCCTGAACGTAGATTTGAATGGCGCGGATGGAGTCATCGTTGCCGGGAATCACGTAGTCGACACCATCCGGATCGGAGTTGGTGTCCACCACGCCGATCACCGGAATGCCCAGCTTGTTGGCTTCGTTGATGGCGATGCGCTCATGATCCACGTCGATCACGAATAGCGCGTCCGGCAGGCCGCCCATATCCTTGATACCGCCGATGGAACGCTCGAGCTTGTCGTGCTCGCGGGTTGCCATCAGTACTTCTTTCTTGGTCAGCTTCTCGAAGGTGCCGTCTTCACGCATCGCTTCGAGTTCGCGCAGACGCTTGATGGACTGACGAATGGTCTTGTAGTTGGTCAACATGCCGCCCAACCAGCGATGGTTGACGAAAGGCTGCCCCGCCCGGGTGGCTTCTTCCTTGATGATCTTGCTGGCGGCGCGCTTGGTGCCGACGAACAGGATCTTGTTGTTGGAAGCAGCCATCTTCTCGACCACGCCGAGGGCGTCGTTGAGCGCCGGCAGGGTATGTTCGAGATTGATGATGTGAATCTTGTTGCGCGCCCCGAAGATGTACTTGCTCATCTTGGGATTCCAGTACTTGGTCTGGTGACCGAAGTGAGCGCCTGCCTTGAGCAGGTCACGCATGTTGACTTGTGCCATGGATGACTCCTGATGAATCGGGTTAGGCCTCCATACACCCCATGGATCCGACCGCGGGCGACAACCCACGGCACCCGGGACCATGTGTCGGTGCATGTGTGTTTTTAAGGCATTTCGCCGTGCCGCAAGGCGCGAAACTCGCTTTCGCAATAAAGGAAACACGGTTTCACGAGGAAGGTTTGCAGGTTGGCGCGCAGCTTTATACCATAGTTCGATGCCAAGATGAAGCGACCGCGCCCTCGTCCTCCATCCTCGGAGGGTTTTAACGACGACGCTTCACTCCCTTCTTCAGACACGAGATTCCATGAACGTTCCCATCAAGACCGCGGATGAAATCCACAAGATGCGCGAAGCCGGTCGCCAGGCCGCCCGCGTGTTCGAAATGCTGGCGCCCCACGTTCAAGCCGGCGTCACCACCGGCGAACTGGATCGACTCTGCCATGATTTCATCGTCGACGAGCTGGGTTCCACCCCGGCGCCGCTGAACTACCACGGCTTTCCCAAGTCGATCTGCACCTCCATCAACCACGTGGTGTGTCACGGCATCCCGGACGACAGGAAGGCCCTCAAGAGGGGCGACATCATGAATATCGACATCACCGTGAAGACCGCGGAGGGCTATCACGGCGATTCCAGCATGATGTTCGTGATCGGCGAATCGATTCAGGGCGAAAGACTGTGCCGCGTTACCCAAGAATGCCTCTACAAGAGCATGGCGCTGGTCAAACCCGGGGTGCGGCTTTCCGAGCTGGCCCGGGTCATTCAGCATCACGCGGAGGCCAGCGGTTACAGCGTGGTGAGGGATTTCTGCGGCCACGGCATCGGCGCCGGCTTTCATGAGGAGCCTCAGGTGCTGCACTACGACGGCTACGCCCCGGAAGCGGATATCGCCCTGGCGCCGGGCATGTGCTTCACCATCGAACCGATGATCAACGTCGGCGGCTACCGTACCAAGGTACTGCGGGACGGCTGGACCGCGGTCACCAAGGACAAGAGCCTGTCCGCCCAGTGGGAGCACACCCTGCTGGTGACGGAAAGCGGCGTCGAGGTGCTCACCGCTCGGGGCGAGGAAGACCTTTCCTTCCTGGAAGGCTGACATGCTGCTACATCACTATCGTTTCGTACCGGACGAAAGCCTGCTGAATCTCGAGGCATTTCGCGCCGAGCTGGCGGGCAGCCGCTCCCCGGTGGCGCCCTTCAAGGAGGCTCTGAGCCGCATCCAGACCCGCCTGGATGAACGCTTTCGCGCCGGCGCGGACATTCGCGACCTGGTGTACGGCCGCGCCTGGTGCGTGGATCAGTTGCTCGAGATCGCCTGGCAGCTGCATGACTGGAGCGACGACGGCATCGCCCTGCTCGCCGTGGGCGGCTACGGTCGGGGAGAACTGCACCCGCATTCGGACATCGATCTGATGGTGCTGCTGAAAGGCGATGACGATACGCCCTATCGAGAATCATTGACCGCTTTCATCACTCTCCTCTGGGATATCGGCCTGGAAATCGGCCACAGCGTTCGCTCGCTTGATGACTGCGAACGCGAAGCCGAAAGCGACATCACGGTCATCACCAACCTGGTGGAGACCCGTACTCTGGTGGGCCCGGAGACGCTGCGGGATGCCATGCTGGAACGCCTGTCCACGGACCGCCTGTGGCCCGCCAAGGATTTCTTCGAAGCCAAGTGGCAGGAACAGATCGCCCGCCATCGGCGCTTCAACAACTCCGAGTATCACCTGGAGCCCAACATCAAGAGCTCTCCCGGCGGGCTCAGGGACATTCAGATGATCGGCTGGGTGGCCAAGCGTCACTTCGGGCCACTGCGCTACGAGGAGGTAGTGGACAAGGGTTTCATGAACGACGCGGAGCTTCGCATCCTCAGCCAGGGCCAGGCGTTTCTGTGGCAGGTGCGCTACGCCCTGCACATGCTGACCGGTCGCGCGGAGGACCGCCTGCAGTTCGACCATCAGCGCGCCATCGCCAAGCTGTTCGGCTACCGGGACACCCCGGAACGCCTGGCGGTAGAGCAGTTCATGAAACGCTATTATCGCCACGTCACTGCCCTGGCCGGCCTCAACGACATGCTGCTGCAGCATTTCGACGAGGTCATCCTGCGTGGCGGCGAGGCGCTGACGATCAAACCGCTCAACGACCGCTTCGAGGTCAAGGGCGGCTATATCCAGGCACGTCATCCGCATATCTTCCGCGAGACCCCCGCCGCCCTGCTCGAGCTGTTCCTGCTGATGGCGCAGCACCCGGAAATCGACGGGGTGCGCGCCTCGACCATTCGCCTGATCCGCGATCACCGCCATCTGATCGACGACCTGTTCCGGGACGACCTGCGCCATCAAGGGCTGTTTCTGGAGCTATTGCGCTCCGGCGGCAACGTGCCCCGCCAGCTGCAGCGCATGAATCGCTACGGGGTGCTGGGCAAGTATCTGCCGGAATTCGGTCAGGCGGTGGGGCTGATGCAGCACGATCTGTTCCATATCTATACCGTGGACGCCCATACCCTGCGCCTGCTGGCCTTCGTGCAGTGCTTTCGCCGCCCGGAAGGACGCGAGAAATTCCAGATCGCCTCGGTGCTGGTGCATCAGCTGCCCAAGCTCGAACTGCTGTGGATCGCCGGACTGTACCACGATATCGGCAAGGGCCGCGGTGGCAATCATTCCCTGCTGGGAGCGGTGGACGCCCGGGACTTCTGCGAGCGTCACGGCCTGTCCCCCCAGGACACCAGGCTGGTGACCTGGCTGGTGGAGAATCATCTATTGATGTCGAAGGTCTCGCAGAAGCGGGATATTACCGACCCGGAGGTGATTCGCGACTTCGCCAGTCAGATGCGCGATGAGATCAGCCTGGACTATCTCTTCGTGCTGACCGTGGCGGATATCAACGCCACCAATCCATCTCTGTGGAATAGCTGGCGGGCATCACTTTTACGCCAACTGCACGCGGAAACCAAGCGTGCCCTGCGCCGAGGGCTGGACAACCCACTGGATCGAGACGACTGGATCAGCGAAACTCGAGCGGAAGCTCTGGCCCTGCTCAGCAACCTGGGTGCCGAGCAGGCACGCATCGAACGCCTGTGGCATACCCTGGGTGACGACTATTTCCTGCAGTACACCGCCAGCGAGATCGCCTGGCAGACTCAGGGCATTCTGGCTCACCAGAACTCGGCTCCCGGCTCGACGCTTCCGCTGGTACTGATCAACGCCCCCACTGACGACATGGCCGAGGGCGGCGTCAAGATCTTCATCCATACCCGCTCCGTGGACGATCTGTTCGCCGCCACCGCCGCGGCCCTGGACGAGCTCGGGCTGTCGATTCACGATGCTCGTATTGCCACCTCCAGCAACGACTGGACCCTCAATACCTTCATCGTGCTTGATCAGTGGGGCCAGGTAATCCGCGATCGCGAACGCCTCGAGGAGATTCGCCATCATCTGGTGGAGGAACTCGACGACCCGGACGACTATCCGCGCATCGTCACCCGTCACACGCCGCGCCAGCTCAAGCATTTCAAGGTGGCTACCCGAGTTGCCATCGAGCAGGACCCGGCCAACGAGCGCACCATGCTCGAGCTGATTGCCCCGGATCGCCCCGGCCTCCTGGCTCGGGTCGGGCGCATCTTCATGGAGCAGGATATCGCCCTTTCCGCTGCCAAGATCGCCACTCTCGGAGAACGAGTCGAGGACGTCTTCTTCATCATCCTGAAGAACGGCCGGCCGCTTACCGATCCGGAGCATCAGGAGCGACTGCGCCAGCAGCTGATCGAGGTGCTGAGTGTCTAGGGCCGGTTTGTGACCCCCGGCGCGCTTCCCTATAATCCAGGGTTCGCCGCGCCCAAGTCTATATATGCTTGGCATGACGCCCTTTCCAATAACGATAACCGCCAGACGCTCATGAACCCGGATCTCGACGCCCTGCAGCCCTATCCCTTCGAAAAGCTCGCGAAGCTGATGCGAAGCGTCGCCCCGCCAACGGATCGTTCTTTTATCAGCCTGACCATCGGCGAGCCGCAGCACGCACCGCCCGCCCGAGTGCTCGAGATCCTGCACCGTCATCAGGCGGACTTCGCCCGCTATCCCGCCATCGCCGGACTTCCCGAGCTGCGCCAGGCGATCGCCGACTGGGCGACCCGCCGTTTTGATCTGACCGGTCTAGATCCCGCCGCTCAGGTGCTGCCGGTCAACGGCACCCGGGAGGCGATCTTCGCCTTCGCCCAGGCAGCGCTGGACCGCTCGCGACCGGCCCGAGTGGCGATGCCCAATCCCTTCTATCAGATCTACGAAGGGGCCACGCTGTTGGCCGGAGGCAAACCCCTGTATCTGGATTGCACCGCGGAGCAGGACTTTCGCATGGATCTGGACAGCGTGACGCCGTCCACCTGGCGAGACGTGCAGTTGGTATTCGTCTGCTCCCCGGGCAACCCCAGCGGCGCGGTCACTCCCATGGAAGACTTCAAGCGGCTGATCGAGCTGGCGGACGAATTCGATTTCATCGTCGCCTCCGACGAATGCTATTCCGAGCTCTATCTCGACGAGGCCGCGCCGCCCCCGGGGCTGCTGCAGGCCTGTGCGGCACTGAGTCGTCACGATTATCGCCGCTGTCTGGTGTTTCACTCCCTTTCCAAGCGCTCGAACCTGCCCGGGCTACGCTCCGGCTTCGTCGCGGGTGATGAGCGCCTGATCGCTCCCTTCAAGCGCTATCGCACCTATCACGGCTGCGCCATGTCGCTGCCGCTGCAACACGCCTCGATCAGCGCCTGGCAGGACGAAGCCCACGTCAAGGCCAACCGGGACGCCTATCGAGAAAAGTTTGCCGCCGTAGGCGAAATTCTTGCCCCGGTGATGGATTTTCCCAGGCCACGCGCGAGTTTTTACCTGTGGCCGGCGGTGCCCGGCGGCGATGACGAAGCCTTTGCTCAAAAGCTTTGCGCCGAGGAAAACGTCGCGGTGCTGCCCGGGGCCTACATGGGGCGAGCCAACGCCCAGGGCATCAACCCCGGCGCCGGGCGGGTTCGCCTGGCCCTGGTGGCGGAGCTTGAAGCCACTATTGAAGCCGCTCGGCGTATTCGTCGCTTCATCGATCGCTGATTCCATTTCTATTGTTCAAGAACCATTCAAGAACCCTTCAAGAGGACATTCCCATGCTGAGCTTCGCTCTCGGTACCGGCACCCAGAATACCCAAGGCGACTGGCTGGAAATCTACTATCCGGCGCCGATCTTCGAACCCGACGGCTCGCTTGTCGAAGCGGCCCGCAAGACCCTGGACGCCCCTTCCGGCAATGCGGCGATCAGCTTCCTGCCGGAGCACTGCGCCGATCTGGCCCAGGCGCTCAAGGACGCCGGCCACTCTGATCAGGCGGAACTGGCGGAAACCTTCGCCAATGCCCAGCGCCCGCTGGTGGCCATGTTCCTGGAAAACGACCTGCCCCCGCAAAGCGCGCCGGAGGTGTACCTCAAGCTGCACCTGCTCTCCCATCGGCTGGTCAAGCCCCATGACCTGGATCTGACCGGCATGTTCGGACTCTTGCGTAACGTCGCCTGGACCAGCGAAGGCCCCATCGATATCGAGGAACTGCCGGCACGGCGGCTCAAGGCGCGGCTGGAAGGCCGCCATATCAGCGTGGACTGCGTCGACAAGTTCCCCAAGATGGCGGACTACGTGGTGCCCAAGGGCGTGCGCATCGGCGATACCGCCCGAGTGCGCCTGGGGGCCTATCTCGGCGAGGGCACCACGGTGATGCACGAAGGCTTCGTCAACTTCAACGCCGGCGCGGAAGGCCCGGGCATGATCGAGGGCCGTATCTCCGCCGGGGTGATGGTGGGCAAGGGTTCTGACCTGGGTGGCGGCTGCTCCACCATGGGCACCCTGTCCGGCGGCGGCAATATCGTCATCAAGGTCGGCGAAGGCTGTCTGATCGGCGCCAACGCGGGTATCGGCATTCCCCTGGGCAACCGCTGCACCGTGGAATCCGGGCTCTACGTCACCGCCGGGGCCAAGGTGGCGGTGCTCGACGACCAGGGCCAGGAAGTCGAGACCGTGGTCGCCCGGGAGCTAGCCAATCAGGACGACCTGCTGCTTAGGCGCAACTCCGTCAGCGGGCGCATAGAGTGCCTGACCAACAAGAGCGCCGTCGCCCTCAACGAGGCGCTGCATGCCAACGACTGAGCCCGACGGCCTGTCCGCCACGCTGCGGCTTGCCATGGACCTGATTCGGCGGCCCTCGGTGACCCCGGACGACGCCGGCTGCCAGGCGCTGATGATAGAGCGTCTCGAGCGGCTGGGGTTTCGCATCGAACGCCTGCCCTTCGGCGACGTGGAAAACTTCTGGGCAATGCGTGGCCATCACGGCCCGATACTGGCCTTCGCCGGCCACACGGACGTGGTGCCCAGCGGCCCGGAAACCCAGTGGCAGTATCCGCCCTTCGAACCGCGTATCGACAGCCAGGGCATGCTCTGCGGTCGCGGCGCCGCGGACATGAAAGGCAGCCTGGCGGCGATGATCACCGCGGTGGAGCGTTTCATCGATGCCCATCCGGATCACCCCGGAAGACTCGCCTTCCTGATCACCTCGGACGAGGAAGGCCCGGCGGTGGACGGCACCCGGGCGGTGGTGGAACACCTGCGGGAAGCTAACGAACGGCTGGACTACTGCATCGTCGGCGAGCCGTCTTCGACCCGATATATCGGTGACATGATCAAGAATGGGCGACGTGGCTCCCTGGGCGGCGTGCTGCGGGTTCAGGGCATTCAGGGCCATGTGGCCTATCCGCAGCTGGCGCGCAACCCGATCCACGAAACGGCGCCGGCGCTGGACGCCCTGACTCGGGAACACTGGGACGACGGCAACGCCTTCTTTCCCGCCACCAGCCTGCAGATTTCCAATATCCGCGCCGGCACCGGAGCCACCAACGTGATTCCCGGCGAACTGGAAGCGGTCTTCAACTTTCGCTACTCAACGGAAGTCACCCACGAGCAGTTGAAGGAGCGTACTCATCGGCTGCTCGATGCCCACGGCCTCGACTACCACCTGGACTGGACCCTCAACGGCGAGCCCTTCCTCACCGCCGAGGGCGAGCTGGTGGATGCCGCCCTGGCCGGGGTCGAAGCCGTTACCGGGCGGCGACCGACGCTTTCCACCGCCGGCGGCACCTCGGACGGCCGCTTCATCGCCACCCTGGGCGCCCAGGTGGTGGAACTCGGTCCGCTCAACACCACCATCCACAAGATCGACGAGCGGGTTCGCGCCGCGGACCTGGATCGCCTGAGCGATATCTACGTCGCCATCCTCGAGCGCCTGTTCCTTAAGGAGTGCCTTTGATGCAGCGTTATCCGGATATCGAAATCTATCTGGCCGAAGCGCCGATCGAGGCCCTGAATGCCTGGCTCGGCGAGACGCTGGATGCGCCGCCGCTGGAGGCCGTCGGTAAGTACAAGTGGCGAGCCACTGGCCGGATCGCCGGCAAGACGATACCGATCCTGCTGATGGAGCGCGCCGCGGACGGCTTCGCCAGCCTCTGGCTGGACAGCGGCGCGACCCCTTGGCCACGAGACGTGGATTGCGCCCGGGAGGCCGCCAGGCAGCTAGGCTGTGAGGTGCGCTGCTCCCTGGGCGGCTGGCAGCCAGGAGACAACCCGGACCGTTTCTGGCGAGTCCTGCCGAACGGCGAGGAAGATGCCATAGACTGGCCGGATTCGGGGCGTTAGCTGGTTCAACCGATCAACACAAGGAAGTGACTCTCATGGCAAAGGAATCCAAGGCGGTGATCTATGCCGCGCTGGCGGGCAACCTGGCGATTGCGGTGACCAAATTCGTCGCCGCCGCCATCACCGGAAGCTCAGCCATGCTTTCGGAAGGCATCCACTCTGTGGTGGACACGGGCAACCAAGGACTGCTGTTACTGGGACTGCATCGCGCGAAACGCCCGGCCAGCCCGGAGTTTCCCTTCGGCCACGGCCAGGAGGTATATTTCTGGAGCTTCGTGGTGGCACTGCTGATCTTTGCCATCGGCTCCGGGGTTTCCCTCTACGAAGGCGTCATTCATATTCTCTCACCCACCCCTATCGAGTCGCCGCTGGTCAACTATGTGGTGCTGGGGCTGGGAGTTCTATTCGAGGGCGCCTCCTGGGCCTTCGCCCTCAACAGCTTCCGCAAGGCCAAAGGCAAATGGAGCTACGTGGAAGCGGTGCACCGGGCCAAGGACCCATCTACCTTCGTGGTGGTGTTCGAGGATTCCGCCGCGCTTCTGGGCCTGCTCGCCGCGCTTGCCGGCGTGGCGCTGAGCCAGTGGACCGGCAACCCGATTTTCGACGGTATCGCCTCCTTGGTCATCGGGCTGATTCTCGGTGGCACCGCCATCTGGCTGGCCATCGAGACCAAGGGCCTCTTGATCGGCGAAAGCGCCAATCGTGCCGTGGTGGAGGACATTCGCCGGCTGGCGAAGGCGGCGAACGAGGTGGAAGAGGTCAACGAGGTGCTGACCATGCACATGGGGCCGGACTATATTCTGGTGACCCTAAGCGTGCGCTTCGTCCGTGGCACTCCCGCGGAGCGTATCGAGAACGCCATCGTCACGCTTGACCGCCGCATCAAGCGCGAGCACGCGGCGATCAAGCGGGTCTTCGTCGAGGCGGAGGCGAGACGCGGCGTCGACGAGCTGCCCGGCACTGCATCCAAACAAAAGGCCCCCGAATAAAACGAAAACGCCCCGAACCTGTCGGGGCGCCAGCATGAACCGCAGCGGATCAGGTGATGACGGTGACGTCGTCCGCCTGCAACCCGCGCTCGTTTTCGGTCACATAGTAGCGCACCTTCTGGCCTTCCGCCAGGGTACGGTGACCGCGACCGCGAATGGCGCGAAAGTGCACGAACACATCCTCGCCGTTATCGCCGGTAATGAAACCGTAGCCCTTGTTGACGTTGAACCATTTGACCTCGCCGATCTCCCGATCGTCGTTCTCGACTTCCGCCAGATTGACCAGCTTCGGCGTCAACAGATTCAGCGCCAGGGTGGCGAAAAACAGCACCACGAAGACCGCCAGCGCCGTGGTCAGATATAGCGTGACGATACCGTCGACCTCGACGAGACCGATGAACAGCTCCCGAGACAGCTCGCCGCCAATGAAGGAAACGAACAGCGCGATCAACAGGGGGGCCGGCGCGCAAAACAATAAACTGATTAAGATGCAGCGAAGCAAGACCTTGAAATTCATGGACCTCGAAATCTCTTGTTATGCCAGTCGGTCAGGCAATGGATGACGGATGAAACAAGTCAATGACATGAAAATACCCACAGGCAAGAAGGCGTGCGGGTATCGGCTTTAACTCACGACGGTGTCGCGATGAACGATGATACGCAACCTGCGGATTCTAGCATGACGAACCGGGACTCGCTCGCCTCCCGGGAGGCTCGACTGGAAGCGCGACTCATTGATCTGGAAAGCCGCCTGGCCTACCAGGAACACTGGCTGGACGCGCTGGACAAGACCTTGACGGATCAGCACCGACGGCTGGAAACCCTCGAGCGGCTGGGAGAACTGCTGCGCCAACGCCTACGGGAACAGCAGCAGGCGCTGGCGAGTCATGATGGCGAGTTTCAACCCCGGGATGAAACGCCGCCGCACTATTAAGAGCGACCCCGAAGCCGGTCGACCCCTGATCGATGGCGTCATGATTTTGTCATCTAACTGCGCTGTAATGGTGCGGCAACAATACAACAATCACTGATTCGATAGCGACGACAGAGATGACTATGACCGCCAAGACCGTGCTTATCGTCGATGACGAGGCGGCGATTCGCGACATGATTGCCCTGGCCCTCGAGCTGGACGGCTATCAATATCTCGAGGCCGCCAACGCCCAGGATGCCCACGCCGTCATCGTCGATCACCGCCCCGATCTGGTGCTCCTCGATTGGATGCTGCCCGGCACCAGCGGTGTGCAACTGGCGAAACGACTCAAGCAGGACCCGGCCACCCGAGAACTTCCCATCGTTCTGCTGACCGCCAGGAGTGAGGAAGACAGCAAGATCCAGGGGCTCGAGGCCGGCGCCGACGACTACGTCACCAAGCCTTTCTCGCCTCGGGAGCTGATGGCGCGACTCAAGGCGGTGCTGCGCCGGAGCACCCCGGAGGGTATCGAGAAAGCGATCACCGTGGACGGCCTGACCCTGGATCCGGTCAGCCATCGCATCTTCTCCGGTGACCAGGAGCTGGAACTGGGCCCCACGGAGTTTCGCCTCCTGCAGTTCTTCATGGCTCATCAGGAACGTGCCTATACCCGCGGTCAACTGCTGGATCAGGTGTGGGGCGGCAATGTGTATATCGAGGAACGCACCGTGGACGTGCATATCCGCCGCCTGCGCAAGGCGCTGGGGCCGCGTCACGACGCGCTGATCCAGACCGTGCGTGGTACCGGCTATCGCTTCTCGGCATCGAACCGCCACTGACTTACAAGGAAAGGCGTGTGCTGGCTTTGTTACGTCCTGAGCTGTGGCATCTGAGCGTCTGGCTGCTGGCTGGGCTACTGCTGGGTTTCTGGCTGGACGCCTGGCTCGGCATGCTGTGTCTCGTCCTGCTGACGTATCTACTGATGCAACTGCGTCAGCTCGCGCGGCTGGTACGCTGGCTGGAGCGGGATGATGGCGCCGAGCCACCGGAGGCCGGGGGGCTCTGGGGCCGGCTCTTCGATATCCTGTGGCGCCGACAGCGCACGGCTCAAAGCGAAATCCACCGTCTCCAGGGGAGGCTAGCGCGCATCGAGGAATCCGGTCAGGCCCTGCGGGACGGGGTGGTGATGGTGGACGAACGCGGCGATCTTGAGTGGTGGAATCCGGCGGCACAGCGCTTTCTAGGCCTGCATCGGGACAAGGATCGTGGCCAGCCCATCCTCAACCTGCTGCGTGACCCGCACTTCGTCGCCTACTTCGAGACGGGGGTGTATCAAGCGCCCCTGCTGTTGCCTTCCCCGGTACTCGAGAAGGTTCAACTGGAATGTCAGATCACTCGATTCGGCGAGAACGAGCGTCTGATGGTGATTCGAGACGTCAGCCGTCAACAGCGCCTGGAGCGTATGCGCCAGGATTTCGTGGCCAACGTTTCCCATGAGTTGCGCACGCCCCTGACGGTGCTCGCGGGCTATCTGGAAACCTTCGTGGATGGCAGTCAGGACCTGCCGCCCCGCTGGCGGCGCGGGCTTGTTCAGATGCATCAGCAAAGCCGGCGCATGGAGCATCTGGTCAAGGATCTGCTGATGCTGTCACAGCTCGAGAGTAGTGTCCTCGAATCCGATCGTGAGCCCCTTCCCGTCGCACGCCTGCTGGAAAGCATTCGCCAGGATGCCCTGGCGGTGTCGGCGGAACAGTCTCATTCAGACGCCTCCCCATCAGGATCATCCCATTCGATTAGCCTCGAAGCCGATGCCCAGCTGTTCCTGCTCGGTTCGGAGCAAGAGTTGCGCAGCGCCATTTCCAATCTGGTGGTCAATGCGGTGAAGTACACCCCGCCGGGCACCGAGATCCTGCTTCGCTGGCAGTTGGAAAACGGTGGCGCGCGACTGGAGGTGATCGATAGCGGCAAGGGCATCGAACCACAGCACCTGGCGCGCCTGACAGAGCGTTTCTATCGCATCGACAAGGACCGATCGAGTACTACCGGCGGCACCGGGCTTGGCCTGGCCATCGTCAAGCATGTCATGCTTCGCCATCAGGGGCGTTTGGAGATTCGCAGCGAAGTCGGCGAGGGCAGTCGATTCATCTGCCATTTCCCGGCGTCCCGACTAGCCAATAGCTAGCGAGCCTCGGGGCAGGCATCAAGCTGTTAAGCCCACCCCGGCCTGCATTGCCGCCGAGCCTGAGCACCGAAGATAAAGCGCACCTCGCGCTCCAGAACCCTGGCACGCCCAGGCCTCCTGCTAGCCATAGCGCCCGGTGATGTAGTCCTCGGCCTTCTTGGTATGCGGGTTGGAGAACATCATCCGCGTATCGTTGTACTCGATCAGCTCGCCGAGGTGGAAGAAGGCCGTGTAGTCGGCCACCCGCGCCGCCTGCTGCATGTTGTGGGTCACCGTGACGATGGTGAACTGCTGCTTGAGCCTGTCCATCAGGTCCTCGATGGTCGCCGTGGAGATCGGGTCCAGCGCCGAGGTCGGCTCGTCCATCAGGATCACGTCCGGCTGCACCGCGATCGCCCGGGCAATGCACAGGCGCTGCTGCTGGCCGCCGGACAGGGAGGTGCCCTGTTGCTGAAGCTTGTCCTTGACCTCGTTCCACAGCCCGGCATCGCGTAGCGCCTGCTCCACCAGCTCATCCTGTTCCGCCTTGCGGCTCACCAGATCGTGCATGCGCGGCGCGTAGGCGACGTTCTCGTAGATCGACTTGGGAAACGGATTGGGCTTCTGGAATACCATGCCTACTCGTCGGCGCAGGGCGACCTCATCCATCCTGGGCTCGTTGACATCCCGCCCGTCCATCTCGATCAGCCCTTCTGTCCTGACATTGCGAATCAGATCGTTCATGCGATTCAGGCAACGTAGAAAGGTCGACTTGCCACAGCCGGAGGGGCCGATCACCGCGGTGACGTTCTTCTGATAGACATCGATATTGACGTTCTTGAGTGCCTGGCTGTTTCCATACCAGAGATTGAGATCACGCACGCGGACACTCAATTCGTGGCGCGCGTCCTCGTTGGTATGCACGGGTCTCCCCTGCGAGAACGCTTGCGCCGGCGGCGCTGGCTCGACCTCGGCGCTGACAATCTGTTCGTTGAGCATAAGAGCTTCCTGTTCAAGCGCTGGCTTACCAGCGGCGTTCAAATTTCTTGCGCATCCATACCGCCGTGGCATTGAGCGAGATGAGCACGGCGAGCAGGACCAGAATGCCGCCGGCGGTCTTCTCGACGAAGGCGCGATCCGGCTCGCCGGCCCAGGTGAAGATCTGGGCGGGCATCACCGTCGCCGCATCGGTAAACGACACCGAGACGTCGGGAATGAAGGCCACCATGCCGATGATGATCAGCGGCGCCGTTTCGCCCATGGCCTGGGCCATGCCGATGATCGAGCCGGTGAGGATGCCCGGCAGCGATACCGGCAAGACATGATCGCGCACCACCTGCCAGCGCGAGCAGCCCACGCCGAACGCCGCTTGGCGAATGGCATCCGGCACGCTGCGCAAGGCAGTACGGGTGGTGATGATGATCACCGGTAGCGTCATCAGCGCCAGGGTCAGCCCCCCGACCAGCGGTGTCGAGCGTGGTACGCCGAAGAAGTTGATGTAGATGGCCAGCCCCAGCAAGCCGAACAGGATCGAGGGTATCGCGGCCAGGTTGTTGATATTGATCTCGATGGTCCGGGTCAGCCAGTTGTCGTAGGCAAACTCCTCGAGATAGACCGCGGTCATGACGCCGATGGGGAAACACACCAGCATGGTCACGATCAGCGTCATGACCGTGCCCATGGCGGCAGCGGCGATCCCGGCCAGCTCCGGCATCTTGGAGTCGCCGGAGGTGAAGAAGCGGGTATTGAACTTCAACTCCGCCCGCCCTTGCTTCGCCAACTCATCGATCACTGGCCGCTGACTTTCCTTGAGCGCCGAGTGGTTGCCCTTGAGATACTGATCTACCGCGCTATCCGCCAATACCCACTCCAGGCGGGTGACACCCATCAGGTCGGGGTTGTCACGCATCCGCCTGGGCAGGGTCCGCAGAAAGCCACGGCTGACCAGACGGTGTACATCCTCGCTCACTGCCGCCGGCGGCATCTCCTGGCTCCGTTCGCTGTAGCTGACCTCGACCTGGATCTGCGCCTGCTGGAAGGCCGGCAAGCCCTTGACCAGCATGTCGGCGATGAACATCACCAGAAAGGACGCCGCCAGTGCCAACGCACCCATCGACACCCACTTGAGCCAGGCCGACTTGCGGTGGCGGTTCCTGAGCTGAGCGGTGATCTCATCGAAGGATTGACTCATATCTCCCTGCTCCTCGATATCATAGGTCGTTGGTGCGATATTTTTCACGGAAGCGACGAATCATGATCACCGAGACCATATTCAGCGCCAGTGTCACCACGAACAGCACCAATCCCAGGGCGAAGGCGGAGAGCGTCTCGGCGCTCTCGAACTCCTGGTCACCGGTCAGGGCAGCGACGATACGCACGGTGACGGTGGTCATGTCTTCCAATGGATTGGCGGTCAGGTTGGGCCGCATGCCGGCAGCCATGACCACGATCATGGTCTCCCCCAGGGCTCGGGAAACCGCCAGCAACGACGCCGAGATGATGCCGGGTGTGGCGGCGGGCAGCACGACACTGGCAATGGTCTCGGCCTTGGTCATGCCCAGCGCCAGGGAGCCCTGACGCATGCTGTCCGGCACCGCATTGATCACGTCATCGGAGAGTGACGAGATGAACGGAATGATCATGATGCCCATGACGATCCCCGGGGCCAGGGCGTTGTTGAACGACGCCTCCAGCCCAAAGAAGCCGGCGACATCGACGATAATCGGCGCCACGGTAATGGCGGCAAAGAAGCCATACACTACCGTGGGGATGCCGGCGAGCACTTCCAGTACCGGCTTGGCCAGGTTCCGCACTCGGGCCGGGGCGAACTCGGCCATGTAGATGGCTGCCAAAAGCCCGACCGGGATCGCCACCAGCATCGCGATCAGCGTGATGATAAAGGTACCGGCAAACAGCGGTACCGAGCCGAACTGGGCCGCGCTGGCATTTTCGGCGCCACGCCCGGCGGCGGCCAGGAAGCTGTTGCCCGGCGCCCAGGTGGTACCGGTGATGAAGTCCCAGAAGCCCTGCATCTGGAAGAATCGCACCGCCTCGAACACGATCGAGATCAGAATCCCCAGGGTAGTGACGATCGAGACCAGCGCCGCCGCCGCCAGAATCCCATGGATCACTCGCTCGATGGCCTGACGTGCGTGAAAATCCGGACGCACCTGCACCAGGCCGACGAGCAAGCCGATAACGGCTACCGCCAGACTGGCGCCAAGCAGATAGAGTATGGGAATATCCGCCCCGAGCAACAGCAAAACGAAGGCGCCCAAGGCAGCCGCCAATAGCGCAGGGCCAGCGGTGCTCAATACCGAAAACCAGGCATACTGATCCGGTTGCGCCACCATCGCTGTGCCATTCATGCGCAGATGTGAGGCGCGTGCCCGCGCCAGGAAGAAGGCAGCCAACCCCAGGGCGATGAGCACGGCGGAGAACAGCAGATAAATTTGGTTGGTCAGCATCAAAACGCTCTTGAAACTTTCGTGAGATGACCCCGAATCCACGGGTCCTTATCATCGGCACGGGCCGACAGCCAACGCCATCGACCCATTCTCAGGCTTCGAAGGCGCCTACTTCAGCGCTGAAAGCTCAAGCTTTTCCTTACCCTCCACCGCGTCGCGCTCAGCTTGACGCTCCTCTTCCGGCAGCGGGATCAACCCCAACCCCTGGAGGTAGCCCATTGGCGAGATCATCTGCTCGCTCATGAACAGGTTGGCGTACTCGTACATCGCCGGCACTTCATCGGCATGCTGATTCTTGAGGTAGAAGAACAGCGAACGTGATACCGGATATTCACCGGAGCTGATCGCCTCGGGCTCGGGTGCCACGCCATCGATCGACGCACCGTTCAAGGTATCGGTATTCGCTTCCAGGAAGGAGTAACCGAAGATACCGAATGCCTCGGTGTTCTCGCTGAGGCGCTGAACGATCAGGTTGTCGTTCTCGCCGGCGTCGACGTAGGCACCATCGGAACGAATGTCGGTGTAGGCTTCGCCTCCGTAGGCGTCCATGTCTTCCGAGGCGGCTTCCATGACCAGTTCCTCGAAGGCGTCGCGGGTACCGGAGGTGGTAGGCGGCCCATAGACCATGATCTCGCGGTCCGGCAGCGATGAATCGATATCGCTCCATTTCTTGTAGGGGTTATCGACTATTTCGCCATTCTTGCCATCATTCTGGGGTACCTTGGCAGCCAGTGCCTTGAACAGCTGCTCGCGGGTCAGGTTCAGTGACTCGTTGCTGCTCGACTGGGCAAAGGCGATGCCGTCATAGCCGATCTTGGCTTCGGTGATATCGGTAACGCCGTTTTCCTGGCAGCGCTCGAACTCCGAGGTTTTCATGCGCCGCGAGGCGTTGGTGATGTCCGGCGTGCCCTCACCGACGCCGTTGCAGAACAGTCGCAGGCCGCCGCCGGAACCGGTGGACTCGATTACCGGGGTAGGATAATCCGTGGTGGCACCGAACTCCTCCGCAACATAGCTGGCGAACGGATAGACGGTGCTGGACCCGACGATACGCACCTGATCCCGTGCTTGAGCGATGCCAGCGACGCTGAAGACGGCGGCGGCGATGGCAGTTGTCGTGAAGATGCGATTCATGCGCTAACTCCTGTCGATGAGGGTATTCAACCTTCGCGAAACACAGCATGCCAAGCGAAGATGACAGGTTCATGACAGAAGACAGCCTTGTGCTGCAAGAAAAGATCGGGCGTTGAGACCATGGGGTCGGGGCTGATCAGACGCTGCTTGCCAGCGTTGATCAACCGCCAGGGGGCGCGTCTGGAGATTCGTAGAGAAATCGGCGGGGGAAGTCGATTCGACTGCCGTTTCCCGGCAGCCCGACTGACGAGCGAGCGATTTGCCGGATTGTCACCGAACGGGGGACTCGCGTTCAGGTCGCGTCGCGCCTATCGGGCTCCTCCAGGCTGGCTTCGATCGCCTCGAAACTGGCGTGGCGCACGTCGGTGCCCCGCACCAGATAGATCACGCACTCGGCCAGGTTGTTGGAATGATCCCCGATGCGCTCCAGGGCCCGCAGCACCCACATGATATTGAGGACCCGCGAGATCGCTCGCGGGTCCTCCATCATGAAGGTGACAAGGGCGCGGGTGGCGCTGCGATACTCCATATCCACCGCCTGGTCTTCCTGTAATACGGCCAGCGCCAGCTGCGTATCGAAACGGGCAAAAGCGTTCAAAGCATCCTGCAGCATGTGACGCACTTGATAGCCGATGTGGCGAGCTTCCGCGTAGCCGCGTGGCGCAGCCCCCTCTTCGACCAGTTGCATGGCATGCCGGGCGATCTTCTGAGCTTCGTCGCCGATGCGTTCGAGGTCCGAGGTGGCCCGGGTGACCGCCAGCACCAGACGCAGATCCGAGGCCGCCGGTTGGCGACGGGCGAGAATCCGCGTGCATTCCTCGTCGATGTCGATCTGCATCTGGTTGACCCGATGGTCATTGAGCCGCACGTCGTCGGCCACGGCGTAATCACTCTCGATCAACGCGGAGATGGCATTGCCAACCTGTTGTTCGACCAGCCCCCCCATGGCCAGCAGGCGGGTACGTATGGCTTCCATCTCATGGTTGAACTGCCGGGATATATGCGTGGAATGCGGGGCGGTCGTCGGGGTCATGAGCAATGTCTCTCGATGATGGTGTCCAAGGGTACCGCTTTTTGCGGAAGCTTTTTCGTTGCGCGACATCATGGCGACCCAGTATGACAGCCTGATGACGCCAGCGCTGCAACGACCCGGGTCGACTACGCCAGGCCGTCCAGATAGCGCTCCGCGTCCAGGGCCGCCATGCAGCCGCTGCCGGCGGAGGTGATCGCCTGGCGATAGACGTGATCCATGACGTCGCCGCAGGCGAAGACCCCGGGCACGCTGGTGGCGGTGGCGTTGCCGTCGAGGCCGGAATGGACGCGGATATAGCCCCCCTGCATCTCGAGCTGACCCTCGAATAGTTGGGTGTTGGGGGTGTGGCCGATGGCGATGAAGAGTCCCGGCGCCTGGATCTCCTTGATGCTGTCATCTTGGGTAGAACGCAGCCGCACGCCGGTCACGCCGCTCTCGTCTCCCAGCACCTCTTCCACGCCGTGATTCCATTCCACGCGAATATTGTCATGGGCGATCTTCTCGAACAGCCGGTCCTGGAGGATCTTTTCCGCCCTAAGGCTGTCCCGGCGGTGCACCAGGGTGACGCTGGAGGCGATATTCGACAGGTACAGAGCCTCCTCCACGGCGGTATTGCCGCCGCCGACCACCACCACGTCCTGATTGCGATAGAAGAAGCCGTCGCAGGTGGCGCAGGCGGATACCCCCTGACCCATGAACCTCTGCTCCGAGGACAGGCCGAGATAGCGGGCGCTGGCGCCGGTGGCGATTATCAGGGTATCGCAGCTGTAGTGGCCATTATCGCCCTTGAGCAGGAAGGGTCGCTCCAGCAGCTGGACTTCGTTGACATGATCGAACACCACCTCGGTATCGAAGCGCTCCGCGTGACGTTTCATGCGCTCCATCAGCTCCGGACCCTGCACGCCCTGGTCGTCCCCTGGCCAGTTGTCCACGTCCGTAGTGGTAGTCAGCTGGCCGCCGGCCTGCATGCCGGTGATCAGCAGCGGCTTGAGGTTGGCCCGGGCGGCGTAGACCGCGGCGGTATAGCCTGCCGGGCCGGACCCCAGAATGATCATACGCTCGTGGCGCACCTCGCTCATGGCGAACTCCTATAAACCTGTTCATGGGAACGAAAACGCATTCTACCAACGCAAGAAGCGGCCCGCAGGCCGCTTCATCAAGGCAATGGTATATCGGCTTGCCTTACAGCTCGTTGAAGTGCTTGCCAAGATACTTGGCGACGCCTTCAGCGTTGTCCTGCATGCCTTCCTCGCCTTCATCCCAGCCCGCAGGACAGACCTCACCGTGCTCCTGATGGTGCTTGAGCGCCTTGACCATGCGCAGCATCTCGTCGACGTTGCGGCCCAGGGGCAGGTTATTGACGGTCTGGTGCTGCACGATGCCGTCCTCGTCGATCAGGAAGGACGCGCGCAAGGCGACGCCGGCTTCCGGATGCTCGATACCGTAGGCCTGAGCGATCTCGTGCTTGACGTCGGCCACCATGGGAAAACCGACCTCACCGATGCCGCCGGCGTCCGGGGAGGTCTTGCGCCAGGCGTAGTGAGTGAACTGGGAATCGATGGAGACACCGATCACCTCGACGCCGAGCTCCTTGAACTGCGGCAGACGATTGTCGTGGGCGATGATTTCGGAGGGGCAAACAAAAGTGAAGTCCAAGGGCCAGAAGAACAGCACCCGCAGCTTGCCGCTGCTGTTGGACAGCTTGAAGTTCTCGACGATCTTGCCCTCACCGGTGACGGCGGCGGCTTCGAAATTTGGGGCTTGACGACCAACCAATACGCTCATCATTTCTCCTTGGTAAAAAAACCGGACCGCTGAAAGCGGCCGTTCATGGATCGAATACAACTGATCAAGTAAGTGGGTCTAGGCTAAGCGCGGCGAGCCAACAAACCAATTTGATTGCTCCAATGAACCATATAGGGTTTGGCTATGTTCAACCGAAGTTTTCAAACGATATCGTCATCCCGACCGATATTGATCCCTTCAAAATCGCCGTTCATTTCGTTGACCGCCACGGCGACCTGAATCGGCGCGCAGCAACGTGGGCAATCTTCCCAGGTGGCGTGACTTCCCTGACTGACATCCACCAGCAGTTCGAAACCGGAACTGCAATAAGGACAGTTGACCGCGACGGAGCTCAGCATTTCCTCATTCATGACGCGTCCCCTCGAGAATGACGCATCGCCTATGTAGCTATCGACAATGGAGGCGATGCGGAAAAATTCAAGTGCTGCCGAACCCCATGTCTGATTCCATCGACGAGGGTTCTGTGCTTAGCATAGTCGCTGAATGAGCTAGACTTGAAAGTAATGGCGGCAGTGACCATGTAATTGATTAGCTGTTAAAAATATAAACACCGGGAAAGGATGCATGACCTTTCGCTCTTCATGAGGAGGAGAACATGAGTAACAAGACCACGCCTGATACCTTGAAGTCCCTCGAGGTAGGCGGCGCCACCTATCATTACTACAGCCTGTCAAAGGCGGCGGATGCCTTGGGCGATATCAAGCGCCTGCCCAAGACTCTCAAGGTGCTGCTGGAGAATCAGCTGCGCTTCGCCGAAGATGAAAGCGTCGCCCAAGAGGACTTGCAGGCCTTGGTGGACTGGCAGAAGGACGCCCGCTCCGACCGGGAGATCGGCTATCGACCGGCCCGGGTACTGATGCAGGATTTCACCGGCGTGCCCGGGGTGGTGGATCTCGCGGCGATGCGCGACGCGGTGGAAAAACTCGGCGAGAACCCTACCCGCATCAACCCTCTCTCTCCGGTGGATCTGATCATCGACCACTCGGTGATGGTGGATGAGTACGGCAGTCCCAGCGCCTTTCGCGACAACGTCGCCATCGAGATGGAGCGCAACAAGGAGCGTTACGAATTCCTGCGCTGGGGCCAGCAGGCCTTCGACAACTTCCGCGTGGTGCCGCCGGGTACCGGCATCTGCCACCAGGTCAACCTGGAATATCTGGGCAAGACGGTCTGGACCAAGGAGGTCGAGGGCAAGACCTATGCCTTTCCGGACACTCTGGTCGGCACCGACTCCCACACCACCATGATCAACGGCCTGGGGATTCTCGGCTGGGGCGTAGGCGGTATCGAGGCGGAAGCCGCCATGCTCGGCCAGCCGGTGTCGATGCTGATTCCCGAGGTGGTCGGCTTCAAGCTCACCGGCAAGCTCAAGGAAGGTATCACCGCCACGGACCTGGTGCTGACGGTCACCCAGATGCTGCGCAACAAGGGCGTGGTAGGCAAGTTCGTCGAGTTCTACGGCGACGGCCTGAAGGATCTGCCGCTGGCGGATCGCGCCACCATCGCCAACATGTCGCCGGAATACGGCGCCACCTGCGGCTTCTTCCCGGTGGATGATGAAACCTTGCGCTATCTGCATCTGACCGGTCGCGACGACGATCAGGTCGCCTTGGTGGAAGCCTACTGCAAGGAACAGGGTCTGTGGCGTGAGCCCGGCGACGAGCCGATCTTCAGCGATACGCTCGAGCTCGATATGGACGACGTGGAAGCTAGTCTGGCCGGCCCCAAGCGTCCCCAGGATCGGGTGGCGCTTTCCGACATGAAAGCCACCTTCGAAAAGCTGCTTGAAGAAGATTCCAAAGGCGAGCCTACCCCCGTGGGTGAAAAGGAAAGATCGTCCGAGGAAAAGGGGCGACTGTTCTCTGAAGGAGGACAGACTGCGGTAGGGGTCGGAAACAGCTATTTCGAACGCACCAACAGCCAGGACGTCAGTCACGAAGGCCAGGATTTCAAGCTGCATCCCGGCGCGGTGGTGATCGCTGCCATCACTTCCTGCACCAACACCTCCAACCCCAGCGTGATGATGGCCGCCGGGCTACTGGCTCGCAACGCGGTGAAGAAAGGGCTCAAGACCAAGCCCTGGGTCAAGACGTCCCTGGCGCCGGGTTCCAAGGTAGTCACCGAATACCTGGCGGCGGCCAATCTGCAGGAAGACCTTAACGAGCTCGGCTTCAATCTGGTGGGCTACGGCTGCACTACCTGCATCGGCAACTCAGGACCGCTGGCGGACGCCATCGAAAAGGCCATCACCGACGGCGATCTGACCGTGGCCTCGGTGCTTTCCGGCAACCGCAACTTCGAAGGCCGCATTCACCCGCTTTCCCCGACCAACTGGCTAGCCTCGCCGCCCCTGGTGGTGGCCTACGCCCTGGCGGGCAACGTGCGTCTCGATCTGACCAGCGAACCCCTGGGGGAGGACAAGGACGGCAAGCCGGTCTACCTGAAGGATATCTGGCCTTCTCAGTCGGAAATTGCCGACGCGGTGGAGAAGGTCAAGACCGACATGTTCCGCAAGGAATACGCGGCTGTCTTCGACGGGGACGACCAGTGGAAGAGCCTCGAGGTGCCGGACAGCAAGGTCTACGAGTGGTCGAAGGATTCCACCTATATCCAGCATCCGCCCTTCTTCGAGGGCATGGGCAAGGAGCCGGAAGCGGTAGCGGACGTCAAGGACGCGCACATCCTGGCGCTGCTCGGCGACTCAGTGACCACGGACCATATCTCACCGGCGGGCTCCATCAAGCCGGACAGCCCCGCAGGACGCTATCTGCAGGATAAAGGCGTCAAGCCCGCGGACTTCAACTCCTACGGCTCCCGCCGGGGTAACCATGAGGTGATGATGCGCGGTACCTTCGCCAACGTGCGCATCAGAAACGAGATGCTCGACGACGTGGAAGGCGGCTTCACTCGTCACGTGCCTTCCGGCGAGGAAATGGCCATCTACGACGCGGCGATGAAGTACGCCGAGGAGGATACGCCGCTGGTGGTGGTGGCGGGCAAGGAATACGGCACCGGCTCCTCCCGGGACTGGGCGGCCAAGGGAACGCTGCTGCTCGGGGTTCGCGCGGTACTGGCGGAGTCCTACGAGCGTATCCACCGCTCCAACCTGATCGGCATGGGGGTGGCGCCGCTGCAGTTCCCGGAAGGCGAGGATCGCAAGTCCCTCGGCCTGACTGGCGATGAAACCATCTCCATCGAGGGCCTCAACGAGCTCAAGCCCGGCAGCAAGGTCAAGGTGACCGTCAAGAGCGACAAGGGCGAGAAGAAACTCGATGCGCTATGCCGTATCGATACCGTCAACGAACTCGAGTATTACCGTCACGGCGGTATCCTGCACTATGTGCTGCGCAGCATGCTCGACTGATCGCGCTTTCGATCACTACTGAAACGCGAACCCCGCCATCACGGCGGGGTTTTCCTTTGTATTCTCTAGCTCAAGTTCGATATCAGTAGGCCCGACGGCGATATTCCCGATAGCTTGGCTGCCAGACGTTGCGGGCGATGGATTTCCATAGAACGTCATCATCGCTTTTCATCGGCACCACATTGTCTTCCTGAGCCTGCTTGGCCACGTCGAAGGCAATGTGCTTGCTGATCTCGCGAATATCGCTAAGCGCCGGGAGCAAGGCGCCTTCACCGTACTTGACGATGGGGGCGTGCTTGGCCAAGGCGTTGGAGGCGGCCATCAGCATATTGTCGGTAACGCGCCGCGCGCCGCAGGCCACGACCCCCAGGCCGATGCCCGGAAAGATATAGGCGTTGTTGCACTGGGCGATGGCATGGGTCTTGCCATGCAGGATGACCGGATCGAAGGGGCTGCCGGTGGCGACCATCGCCTCACCGTTTGTCCAGGTAAGCACCTCCTCCGGGGTCGCCTCGACTCGAGACGTCGGATTGGAAAGCGGCATCACCACGGGTTCGGCGCAGCCCTCGTGCATGGCCTTGATCACGGTCTCGTTGAACAGTCCGCGCTGGCCGGAAACCCCGATCAGGATGGTGGGCTTGATCTGCTTGACCACGCTGAGCAGGCTGGCATCTTCCCAGTGCTGGATCTCCTCCGGGTCGTGGGCCAGTCGCTGCTGAAAACTCCACAGTCCTCCCATATCACTGACCAGGAGGCCATAGCGATCCACCATGTAGATACGCTTTCTGGCCTCCTTTTCGTCCGAGCCCTCCGCCACCATGGCGACGATGATCTGCTCGGCGATACCGCAGCCCGCGGAGCCGGCGCCGACGAAAACGATGCGCTGATCGCTCACCTTCTGACTGCGCGCCTTGCAGGAGGCCATCAGGGTCCCCACGCAGACTGTGGCGGTGCCCTGGATATCGTCGTTGAAGCAGCACAGCTTGTTTCGATAACGCTCGAGAAGCGGCATGGCGTTGGTCTGGGCGAAATCCTCGAACTGCAGCAATACGCCGGGCCAGCGACGCTTCACCGCAGCGATGAAATCCTCGAGAAACGCATTGTATTCTTCCTGGCTGATCCGCTTGTGGCGCCAGCCCATGTACATGGGATCATCAAGCAGCACCTGGTTGTTGGTCCCCACATCCAGCATGATCGGCTGGGTATAGGCGGGGCTGATGCCGCCACAGGCAGTATAGAGCGACAGCTTGCCGATAGGGATGCCCATGCCGCCGATGCCCTGATCCCCAAGCCCAAGGATGCGCTCCCCATCCGTGACCACGATGACCTTCACCTTGTCCCGGATGGAACAGCGCAGGATATCGTCCATGCTGTCCCGATCCGGATAGGAAACGAACAGGCCCCGGTGATTACGATAGATATTGGAAAACTCCTCGCAGGCCTCCCCCACCGTCGGGGTATAGATGATCGGCAGCATCTCTTCCAGGTGCTCTTCCAGCAGCCGATAGAACAGCGTCTCGTTGTCGTCTTGAATGGCGCGCAGATAAACGTGCTTGTCCAGATCGCTACGACATTGGCGGTACTGGCGATAGGCGCGCTCCAGCTGCTCTTCGATGGTTTCCACGTTGCGCGGCAAGAGCCCGTCGAGATTGAAGGCTCTTCGCTCCGCCAGACTGAAGGCACTACCCTTGTTAAGCAACGGCATTTCCAGCAGGGAAGGGCCGGCGTAGGGAATATAGAGAGGGCGTTTGGCTTCGATGGTCATATTCATCTCGTGCGATAGCTAAGGAAGGCGGGCCCGCAATGCCCTGCGGCATCTCGCCTCCTACTTTAGCACGCCACATGAAAAAGACAGTGCCGCCATCAGCCGTCGGGCTTGCACATCGCACTCTCGGCATTGGCCGATGCCCCGCGCCGGACGCCAGCGAATACGACAGTCGCACCGTAGAGCAGCAAAAAGACGGCGGCGCCCAGCAGCATCGCCATGCCCGGGCGCCAACCGAGATGATTACCCAACGCCAGCATGCCGAGCATCAGCGCAATCGCACCCACCAGGGGATAAGGAAGCGAAGCGGGAGGTTTCTCGAGTTCGAAGTGCTTTTTCATGGGAGCTCCTCTGGGCAGAAAAGGCCGAGCGGCCTGGTTAACCTAGAGAATAGCGAACCCTGGTCATGACTAAAAAGTATTTAAAAATCCATATCTATTCAAAAAGGTAATAAATGAATCGATCAAACAAACCGTCCCAGCCCCACGACCTGTCTCAATCGATCCATGAAAGGCGCCGCCTCCGCCCGGGCCTTCTCAGCGCCTTTCGCCAGCACTCGTTCGATGTACGCCGGGTCTTCCATCAGGGCCTGATAGCGTTCGCGGGGATCGCGTAGCTGGGCGTTGAGCAATTCGAACAGTTCGTTCTTCGCGTCGCCCCAGCCGATACCCTCGACGTAGCGTCGGCGCATGGCTTCACTCTGTTCGCGAGTGGCAAAAGCGCGGTAAATCTGAAAAATCGTGCAGCCCTGTGGATCCTTGGGCTGTCCGGGCTCCAGAGAATTGGTCTTGATCTTGCGAATCAGCTTCAGAAGCTTCTTTTCTGACACGAACAGCGGAATGGTGTTGTTGTAGCTCTTTGACATCTTGCGCCCGTCCAGGCCACCGAGCACCTCGACATGCTCATCCACCACCGCCTGAGGCGCGGTAAAGTACTCGCCGCGATAGAGATGATTGAAGCGACCGGCGATATCTCGCGCCATTTCCAGATGCTGCACCTGATCGCGACCCACCGGCACCTTGTGTGCGTTGAACATCAGGATATCCGCGGCCATCAGCACCGGATAGCCGAACAGCCCCATGGTGACTCCCCTGTCCGGATCTTGGTTGCCCGCGGCCTCGTTCTCCGCCACCGCCGCCTTGTAGGCATGGGCGCGATTCATCAACCCTTTTGCGCAGACACAGGACAAAAGCCAGGTCAGCTCGGGAATCTCGGGAATATCCGACTGGCGATAGAAGACGGCGTTATCCGTATCCAGCCCCAGGGCCAGCCAGGTGGCGGCGATTTCCAGCCGCGAATCCCGTATCCGCTGGGGATCCTGACTCTTGATCAAGGCGTGCAGGTCCGCGAGGAAATAATAGGAGCGAACGTTGGGATCCTGGCTAGCCTCGATGGCGGGCTTGATGGCGCCGACATAGTTGCCAAGATGTGGCGTGCCGGTGGTGGTGATTCCGGTAAGAACGCGAGTCTTGTTCATGAAGGTGGGGTGATCCGCTGACGTGAAAAGCAAGAAGCTAAATTGAGAGTGTTCAGTGTAACGCGCCGCTCTCGGCAAGGCGACCGGGGCAGCAGTGGCCCGAGATTCACGCCTCGTCGACTCGCACGCGCCCATAAGCCATCAGGTATTCCTCGGGAACCCTTCTTGCGCGGCCGCTGGAAAGCGCGATGCAGGCATAGCGAGTACGCGCTCGCAGCAAGGTTATGCCGTCCGTCCGGCGGCGCAGTTGAAAGCGACGAACAAGCACCAGGCGCCCCACCTCGACGATCCAGGTCGCCATTTCCAGCCGGTCACCGAGAAACGCCGGAGCCAGATAATCGAGCTCGTGGCGATGCACCACCATGGCCCTATCCAGCACGCGATAGCGGGCCAGATCGAGGCCCAGGGAAGCGGAGTGGGCCCAGCTTGCCTGCTGCACCCAGCGCAGGTATTCCGCGTTGTTGGCGTGGCCATATTCGTCGATGGCGTTAGCATCCACTTCAAGCGGAATCACACAGGGGTCCGGCAGATCCCAGCTCATCGCAGCTCCTCGATGGTCATACCGCATCGCCAGCAGGTATCGAAGACGCCGGCCAGGCGCTCACCACAGCCCGGGCAGAGCCAGTCCGGCTGGACCCGACTGGGGCCGCTCAATGCTTCATGCACCAATATCCCGGCGCGCTCGAGATTGTGCGGCGCCACCCACACTTCCGGCTCGCACTCGTTGATCGGCAACTCCCCCGCTCCGCCGCTCAGAGTCAGGTTGCGCAACTCCGACGCCAGACCCGCCGCCTGCAGCACGTTGAATACATGGCTGACCAGCAAGGCGTTGGAATGGGAGAACACCCGCACGAAACCCGGCGTCATGGCGCGACCGGCTCGCTCATTGGCATGTGATGCTGATTGACATGACAAGGCATCAATCTCGGAACACCCTCACGCCCAAGGCCTTCAAGTACGCGGTTTCCGGGATGGCCGGGTGGATCGGATGATCCGGTCCTTGATGGCCCTGGAAGATTATCTGGCCATTGCGATCCTGATGGCGCAACGCGCCGCGCACGCATTCGGTCAGGCGATCCATGCTCAAATGCAGAGAACTCGAAGCACTCAGCAGCAGGCTATCGTTGCTCAGCAAGCGAATGGCTTCCCGGTTCAACTGGCCGTAGGCACGCTCACCCCGAGTGACATCTTTGCGACGGCGAATGAAGGGCGGCGGATCGAGAATCACCACATCGAAGCGTTCGCCTTCCGTCTTGAGCGCGGCCAAGGCTTCAAAAGCGTCTTCCTCGAGGACACTCACCCGGTCTTCAACGTCGTTGAGCGCGGCATTTTCCCGCGCTCCGTTCAGCGCCTGGGCATCGTTGTCGATGCACAACACCTGACTGGCGCCATGGGTCGCCGCCTGCACGCCCCAAGAGCCGGTATAGCTGTAGACATCCAGTACCCGCTTGTCCTTTACAAAGGCGTTGAGCCAGGCGCGATTGCTGCGATGATCGAAAAACCAGCCGGTGCGCTTGCCATCCAGCACCGGCACGCTGAAACGCACGCCGTTTTCCTCGACGATGACCGGCTCCGTCAGTTCGCCCTTGACCACTTCGACTTTGGACTCAAGCTGTTCGCGACGACGACCGGTGGAGTCATTCTTGAACACGATGACCCGGGGGGAAAGCACCTGATCCAGCGCTTCGATGACGTCCTGACCCGCCAGCTCCATGCCCAGGGTGTTGAGTCGCACCACCAGCACATCGTCGAAGCGGTCGATGATCAGCCCCGGCAGCAGATCGCCTTCGCTATTGATCATTCGGTAATAAGGCTTGTCGAACAGCCTCTTGCGCAGGCCAAGCGCCTGGTTGAAGCGGTGTACCAGCAGAGAACGATCGAGACGCAGATCCGGATTGCGAGTGACCACCCGGGCGCAGATCAGCGAGTTGGGATTGACGTAGGCGATACCCATGGGCTTGCCGTTGGCGGCTTCGACCACCGCCCGAGCCCCGGGCTTGATGGACTTGAGCGGCGTGGCCTGGACATCGATCTCATTGGAATACAGCCACAGATGTCCCGCCTTGAGGCGACGGTCGGCGTTGGGTTTCAGGCGCAAGCGTTGAATCACGAGACTCTCCGACACGAATGGGAGCAATACAGGGGGTTAGTCTATCGCACCCTAATGATGCTGTCCTCAAGGCCGATCGACCTAGGACTGGCAGATACGGCAGAACACGCTGGCCCGCTGCCCCAGCGTCACCGCCCGCAGCTCGGCGCCGCAGCGCCGGCAGGGCAACCCGGCGCGGCCGTAGACGTTGAGCCGCTGGGCGAAGTAGCCCGGCTCCCCGGTGCCGCTGACGAAGTCCCGCAGGGTCGTGCCGCCCTGGGTGATGGCCGCCGTCAGCACTTCCTTCACCGCCGCCGCCAGCCGGTCGTAACGTTCCCGAGCGATGCGCCCCGCCTCTCGGCGCGGATCGATACCCGCCAGGAACAGCGCTTCGCTGGCGTAGATATTGCCGACCCCCACCACCACGGCGTTATCCATCAGGAAAGGCTTGACCGCCAAGCGCCGGCCACGAGAAAGCCGGTAGAGCCGTTCGCCATCGAAAGTCTCGGAAAGGGGCTCGGGCCCCAGCCGAGCCAGGCGCGAGTCGCTGTCGACAGTGCCCTTTAGCCAATCGACGAAACCGAAGCGCCGGGGATCGTGATAGCGCAGCACCCGTCCGCCATCCATCACCAGATCGATATGGTCGTGCTTTCTGGGAGGTTCGCCCAGATTGACGATGCGCAGGCTGCCGGACATGCCCAGATGCCAGAGAAGCGTCGCGGGCTCTTCCCCCTCTCTGGGTTCCAGTGGAACCAGCAGATACTTGGCCCTCCGGGAAAGCGTGCCGACGCGCCGACCGACCAAAGCATTCTCCAGTCCCTCCGGCACCGGTACCCGAAAGCTGCGCTGGCGCAGGACGACCTCGCTGATTTCCCGACCCTCCACATAGGGCGCGATACCACGACGAGTGGTTTCAACTTCCGGCAATTCAGGCATGGGCAGGCATCCTGATCTTCACGTTTTCTTCACGTTTTCCTCGCGCTTTTGTTTCCCGCTTTTATCTCTTGCTACGCAAGAACCCGGCACGGGGCCGGGTTCTCGGACAGGCTTGCGCCTGGAAGGAGCCGTCAAGATTTACTTGATCTTGGCTTCCTTGTACATGACATGCTTGCGCACCACCGGATCATACTTCTTGAATTCAAGCTTGTCCGGGGTATTACGCTTGTTCTTGTCGGTGGTGTAGAAATGGCCGGTACCGGCACTGGACACCAACTTGATCTTGTCACGCATGATGGCTCACTCCCTCAATGGTAGGCGGTCTCAGATTTTCTCGCCGCGCTTGCGCATGTCGCTCAGCACCGCGTCAATGCCCTTCTTGTCGATGATACGCATGCCCTTGGAGGAAACGCGCAGCCTGACGAAGCGGTTCTCGGACTCCACCCAGAAACGGTGGGAGTGCAGGTTCGGCAAGAAGCGACGGCGGGTCTTGCGCTGGGAGTGGGAAACATTGTTACCAGTCACCGGACGCTTGCCGGTAACCTGACATACTTTGGACATGAGAAGCCTCCAACCGCTTGGCGTGTTGTTCAAACCTGTCGGGTATTCCGGTTGCGAGTCCGGCGTAGAGCAGCCCGATAAGGTCAGCGGTTGTTACCGCCTTGCTGCCCCTTATTCAACCCAAGGGAAACTAAAGGGTGCACTTTATACCAGAGCGCACGAAAATCCACAAGTAGAACCATATCTCCATAGAACCTGTTTCATGATCTAGCGAGCTAGAGCCAGCCGCGCTCCGCAAAGGAAACGACTTCTCCGTCTCCCACCACGAAATGATCCAGTACGCGAATCTCGAACAGCTCCAGCGCGGACTTGAGCCGGTCGGTGATGCGCCGGTCCGCGCCGCTGGGCTCGGCCACGCCGGAAGGATGGTTATGAGCGAAGATGATCGCGCCGGCCCTCAGATCGAGCGCTCGGCGGGCGACTTCCCGAGGATACACGGAGGCGCTGTCCAGGGTGCCGCGAAACAGGGATTCGAAGCGGATGACCCGGTTCTGGGTATCGAGAAACAGCGCGGCGAACTCCTCGTGGCCGAGATGGCGCATCTGCGCCACCAGATAGGCTCGCACCAGGGCGGGAGACGTCAGCGCGCCGCCGCGCTCAAGCTGGCTTGCCAGGTGCCGTCGGGAAAGCTCAAGCACCGCCTGCAGCTGAGCATACTTGGCGGTTCCCAGACCATGCTCGGCGCAGAAACGCCGCTGGTCCGCTTCCAGCAGCTGACGCAAGCCGCCGAAGCTGGCCAGCAGATCCCGGGCCAGGTCCACCGCAGAGCGTCCCTTCACGCCAACCCGCAAAAAGATCGCCAGCAGTTCTGCATCGGAGAGCCCAAGTGGCCCCAGGGTAAGCAGTTTTTCCCGTGGCCGCTCCCCTTCCGGCCAGTCTCGAATCGCCATATTCAACTCCCATGACCACCGAATGTAACTAAATTGTTCTTTATGTTACTTATAGTATCTTTTTTCTTTTCCCTTGGCGCGGATTACCCAAAATTTTCATCGCGATGGTAAAGTAGGAAGCAAATTTTCCTGTGGAAAACCACCATGACATCACCGCTTGGCCGACGTGTGCTGCTTGGCATCAGCGCCGGTATCGCCGCCTACAAG
Source organism: Pistricoccus aurantiacus (assembly GCF_007954585.1). Taxonomy (GTDB): domain Bacteria; phylum Pseudomonadota; class Gammaproteobacteria; order Pseudomonadales; family Halomonadaceae; genus Pistricoccus; species Pistricoccus aurantiacus. The sequence continues at coordinate 1,340,646 of NZ_CP042382.1, read as the reverse complement.
AGCGCCCATCTGGCTCGCCTGTTGAAGAAAGCCGGCTGCGAGGTGAGAGTGATCATGACGGAAGGCGCTCAGGCCTTTATCACTCCCTTGACCCTGCAGGCGCTGACCGGTGAGGCAGTACGAACATCCTTGCTCGATCCTGGAGCGGAAGCCGGCATGGGGCATATCGAACTGGCCCGCTGGGCGGAAATCATCCTGATCGCCCCGGCCACCGCGGACCTGATGGCGCGGCTCGCCCAAGGCCAGGCGGACGACCTGCTCACCACGCTATGCCTGGCAAGCGATGCACGCTGCGTGATGGCGCCGGCCATGAATCAAGCCATGTGGCGCCACGTGGCGACCCGACGCAATGCCCGCCAATTGCAGGAAGACGGCTGGCAACTGCTGGGGCCGGACGCCGGTGATCAGGCCTGCGGGGATATCGGCCCGGGACGGATGCTCGAACCGGAAGCGATCATGGAGGAGTTGTTTAAGTCGCCCGAGGCCGCTCCCGCTGACTCTCTTGACGCTCGCGGCCTGAGTATTACCCTGACCGCCGGCCCCACCCGGGAGCTTCTGGATCCGGTGCGCTATCTGTCCAATCACAGCTCCGGCAAGATGGGCTACGCCTTGGCCCGAGCCGCTGCGGATCTCGGCGCCAGGGTTAAACTGATCAGCGGCCCGGTAGCGCTGGAAACCCCGCCGGGGGTCGAGCGTATCGACGTGGAAAGCGCCCGAGAGATGCATGAAGCCGCCCTGCGCCTGGCTCGGCAAAGCGATGTCTTTATCGGCTGCGCCGCGGTGGCGGATTACCGAGCGGAAACCGTCAGTGAGCACAAGATCAAGAAGACCGACGATCAGGAGGGCCTGACCCTCAAACTGGTCAAGAATCCGGATATCATCGCCGAGATCGGCGCCATGCAGGAAAAGCGCCCCTATCTGGTAGGCTTCGCCGCGGAAACCCAGAACCTCGAGAGCCACGCCCGGGACAAGCTCCAGCGCAAGAAACTGGACATGATCGTCGCCAACGACGTGTCCCAGCAGGGCTTAGGCTTCGGCTCCGACCACAACGCCGCGCTTCTATTATGGCGAGACGCCGACGGCGAGGCGGCACAGCGCCACTTTCCCGCCACCACCAAGGCAATGCTTGCCCGCTCCATTTTGGCAGCGATTCTTGAAGGGCTACCCCACTCTCAAGGAAGAACGTCATGACCGACCCCAAGCCGCGCCTGGCGGTGAGAATCCTCGACGAACGCCTGCGAGACTTCGGCCTGCCCACTTATTCGAGCCAGGGCAGCGCCGGCATGGACCTGCGGGCCCTGCTGGATGCGCCCCTGACCCTCGAACCGGGACAATGCGAGCTGGTGCGTACCGGCCTGGCCATTCATATCGGTGACCCGGCCTTGGCGGGCCTGATCCTGCCCCGCTCCGGCCTGGGCCACAAGCACGGCATTGTGCTGGGCAACCTGGTCGGGCTGATCGATTCCGACTACCAGGGCGAACTGATGATTTCCACCTGGAATCGCGGCCGGAGACCTTTCACCCTCGAACCCTTCGAGCGTCTCGCCCAATACGTGCTGGTGCCCGTAGTGCAAGCCGAACTCCAGGTAGTCGAGAGCTTCGAAGAAAGCCTGCGGGGCGCCGACGGCTTCGGCAGTTCCGGTCGCCACTGATGTTTCACCGCCCTATGGGCGATCTAGGGACAATCTCAACTGAATAAACGAGGGACGCCGGGGACAGGTCGAAAAGGAGGTCTTTTGCCATGGCCGGAAAAAGTTCCATACAATTCCGGCATTTCCGCCATCCATGGCGGTCAGACAGCAAAAGTAGCGCCCAAGGAAGGGTTTACAGCGCCTCCGGAGGGCCGGCCCCGCTCGAAGACCTGTCGACGGGTCAGTCCCGAGCGACAGACTAATCATGATAGCGCTGAGCTATCTTTTGGATGACTTATCAAGGAACCGCTCTATGACCCAGATACCCGCTTCCATCTTTCGCGCCTACGATATTCGCGGCATCGTCGATGACACTCTGACGGAGCTCAATGTCGAGAAGATCGGCCAAGCCATCGGCAGCGAAGCCGCCGCCCGTGACGAAGATACGGTCATCGTTGCCCGGGACGGTCGTCTTTCCGGTCCGCGGCTGGTGGATGCGCTGATTCGTGGCCTGATCACGTCGGGCCGCAAGGTGGTCGATATCGGCATGGTGCCCACCCCGGTACTTTATTACGCCACCCACGTGCTGGAAGACTCCACCTCTGGCGTAGTGGTCACCGGCAGCCACAACCCGCCGGACTATAACGGTTTCAAGATCGTGCTCGGCGGCGAGACCCTGTCCGGCGAAGCCATCACCGCCCTTTACCAGCGAATTGTCGATAACGACCTGATCGTCGGTCAGGGCAGCCATATCAAGGGAGACATTCGCGAGCGTTATCTGGAGCGCGTTCTGTCCGACATATCCATCGATCGACCGCTCAAGGCGGTGGTGGACTGTGGCAATGGCGTGGCGGGAGAAATGGGTCCACAGCTGATCGAGCGCCTGGGCGTAGAAATGATTCCGCTTTACGACGAGATCGATGGCACCTTCCCCAACCATCACCCGGACCCGGGCAAGCCGGAGAATCTCAAGGATCTGATTCGCACCGTCAAGGAAACCGGCGCGGATATCGGCCTGGCCTTCGACGGCGACGGCGACCGGCTCGGGGTAATTACCCCCAAGGGCGAGCTGATCTACCCTGATCGACTGATGATGGCCTTCGCCGAGGACATGCTGTCCCGTAACCCCGGCGCCAAAGTGATCTTCGACGTCAAGTGCACCGGCAATCTGGCCCAGGTGATCGAAAACGCCGGCGGCACCCCGGAAATGTGGCGTACCGGCCATTCCCTGATCAAGGCGCGCATGAAGGAAACCGGCGCCCTGCTCGCCGGGGAAATGAGCGGACACATCTTCTTCAAGGAGCGCTGGTACGGCTTCGATGACGGTCTTTACGGCGCGGCGCGGCTGCTGGAGATCCTTTCCCGTCAGCCGGACGATGCGGATACCTTCTTCGATCGCTTCCCTCAGGATCTGAGCACTCCGGAAATCAACGTCGAGGTCACTGACGATACCAAGTTTGATCTGGTGGCGCGGCTGGCCAAGGAAGGCGATTTCGGTGACGAAGGCGTCAAGACCACCCTGGACGGTATCCGCGTGGATTATCCGGACGGCTGGGGACTGTGCCGCGCCTCCAATACCACGCCGATGCTGGTACTGCGCTTCGAGGGCAAGAGCGAAGACGCCCTGGCACGCGTCCGCGAGCGTTTCGCCCAAGCGCTCAAGCAGGTGGCGCCGGAGCTCGAAATCCCCCTTTGATTCATCGGTAGACCAGGAAGCCGTCCTATGAGCGAACAACAGCGCGACCCGCGCCAGATCGTCGAAGTACTTTCCGAGGCGCTGCCCTACATTCAGCGCTTCTCCGGCAAGACCGTCGTCGTCAAGTACGGTGGCAACGCCATGACCGAGGACACCCTGATCGATTCCTTCGCCCACGACATGGTGCTGCTCAAGGAAGTGGGCATCAATCCGGTGGTGGTACACGGGGGCGGCCCCCAGATCGGCGATCTGCTGGCGCGACTCAATATCGAATCGCGTTTCGTCAACGGCATGCGGGTCACCGACGCCCAGACCATGGACGTGGTGGAGATGGTGCTGGGCGGTCTGGTCAACAAGGGCATCGTCAACCTGATCAATCAGTGCGGCGGCAAGGCCATCGGCCTGACCGGCAAGGACGGCGCGCAGATTCGCGCCCGCCAGCTCAAGATCGAGCACAGGACGCCGGAGATGACCGCCTCCGAGATCATCGATATCGGCCATGTGGGGGAAGTGGAGCATATCTCCACGGATCTGATCGAGATGCTGGCGGCTCGGGATTTCATTCCGGTGATCGCCCCCATCGGCGTGGACGCCGCCGGGCACAGCTACAATATCAACGCGGACCTGGTGGCGGGCAAGCTGGCGGAAGCGCTGAACGCAGAAAAGCTGATGCTGCTGACCAACGTGGCGGGGTTGATGAACGCCCGAGGCGAAGTGGTGACCGGTCTTTCCACCCGGCAGGTGGACGAACTGATTGCCGACGGCACCATCTTTGGGGGCATGCTGCCGAAGATTCGCTGCGCGCTGGAAGCGGTCAAGGGCGGCGTCAAGAGCGCCCATATAATCGACGGCCGGGTGCCCCACGCCACCCTGCTGGAAATCTTCACCAATGCCGGGGTGGGGACGCAGATTCTGGAACCCAAGGATCTCTAGCATAGAAAGCAAGAACCCCGGTCGATGCCGGGGTTCTTTTTGCCTCTGTAAGATGCCCTCATGTCAAGCCACCAGCGCATCACCGATCTGCTGCTTGATCTTCTTCATGGCGTTCTTCTCGAGCTGACGAATCCGTTCCGCGGAAACCCCGTAGATATCCGCCAGTTCATGCAGGGTCGCCTTGGGTTCCGCCAGCCAGCGGCGACGCAGGATATCCTGGGAACGCTCGTCCAGTTTCGCCATGGCGGACTGGAGGCGCTGAGTGGAATCCTCTTCCCAGTCGCTGTCTTCCAGCTGGGTCGCTGGATCGAAGCTGGCGTCGTCCAGATAATGCACCGGCGCCTGATAGCCCTGCTCTTCCTCCTCTCCCGGCGAGGCGTCGAAACCCGCGTCGTAGGCGGATAGCCGGCCTTCCATCTCCCGCACCACTTCCGGCTTGACGTCGAGATCCTTGGCGATGGCCTCGACTTCGTCGCTGTTCAGCCATGCCAGGCGCTTCTTGGCGCCACGCAGATTGAAGAACAGCTTTCGCTGGGCCTTGGTGGTGGCGATCTTGACGATACGCCAGTTGCGCAGCACGAATTCGTGGATTTCCGCCTTGATCCAGTGCACCGCAAAAGACACCAGGCGCACGCCCTGATTGGGATCGAAGCGCTTGACCGCCTTCATCAGACCCACGTTGCCTTCCTGAATCAGGTCCGCCTGAGGCAAGCCGTAACCGGAATAGCCTCGGGCGATATGCACCACGAAGCGCAGATGCGACATGACCAGCCGACGAGCGGCCTCGAGATCGTTGTCGTCGTATAGGCGAAACCCCAGTTCGCGTTCTTCCTCGACACTCAATACGGGCACCGTATTGACCGCCTGGATATAGGCGTTCAGGTCGTGGCCCGGCGATAACAGGCCCACAGGCTGAAGACTATTGCTCATAGGTTCCATGTCTCCCTTTAGCCCTTGAAAATAACCATTTCGGTAACCATCATCATAGTATAGCTCTATTTTTCTTAGGCTACTAACGTTCTACTTGTACGACCTTGACGCGGGCGAAAAGTTCCCTTTTACCGAAGGACCACCAACGCTAGCGGGGCCGCGAATCCGCCAAGTGTCTCCCCACTGCCAGCCAGGCACCCAGTAAACCCAACATCGTACTGCAAATCAGCAGAATTGCCGAGCCCTGGAACCCCAATCGGGGCAATTGATAATTTGCGCCGTAGCTCTCGGCCAGAGCGGAAATCGGCACCGCCAGCCACTGGCCGCCGAGATTCAATAGCAGCCAGGCGAGCAGCCCGCCGCCCAGGCCATACCAGGCGCCGCTATACAGGAAGGGCCGCCGTACGAAACCGTGAGTGGCGCCGATCAGGGTCACCACCTGAATTTCCTGGCGGCGGCTTTCCACCGCCAGCCGTATGGTATTGCCGACGATCAGCAGCACCCCTAGCCCGAATAGCACTCCCAGCGCCAGTACCAGCCGCTTGCCCAGGGCGGCCAGCCGCTGCAGCCGTTCCAGCCAGGCCAGATCGAAACGCACCTCGTCTACCCCCTCGATCTCCCCCAGGCGCTGGGCCAGAGCGTGGGCGGTCTGCGGCCCGGAATCGCTCGGCGTCACGACGACGCTGGCGGGCAGCGGATTGATCTCGAGTCGGCTCAAGGCGTCCTCGAGCCCCAAAGAATCCTCGAATTCCCGCATGCCCTGGTCTGCGCCGATCAGCCGCGCCACACCGACCCGGGGCTGTTCGGCGATGATTCCGGCGATCTTTACCACCTGGGTCTCGGTCAGTTCCTTGTCCAGGTAGACGGTCAGGGTGGCGCTGGCATCGAGTTGGGTATTCACCAGCCGGGCGCTATCCAGCACCAGCCATAGGCCGGTAGGTAATATCAAGGCGATGGCGATGGCCAGCATGGTCAAGAGACTGCTGAACGGGTAGCGCAGCAGTCGCCCGGCGCTTTGGCCACTCATCCGTCGATGATGGCGCCCCCAGGCGCGCAGCCGACTCTGGTAGCCGGTGGACTGACTGCGCGCCCCCCGCCTTGGGGGTCGAGTCGCCGGCTCCTGGCTCATGCCGCCTCCTGATCCGCCACCAGGCGACCGTCCCGCAGTCGCAGCACCCGATGACGCAAGCGAGCGATCAGCGCCAGGTCGTGGCTGGCCACCACCACTGTGGTGCCGATACGATTGAAATCTTCGAACAGGGTCATGATATCCACACTCAGTTGCGGGTCCAGGTTGCCGGTGGGCTCATCCGCCAGCAGCAGCGCCGGCTTGTTAACCACCGCTCGGGCGATGCCCACCCGCTGCTGCTCTCCACCAGAAAGCTCGATGGGCAGCGCTTTCTCTCGATGCAGGAGACCCACCTTGTCCAGCGCCGCGCGCACTCGCCGCGCGATATCTCGCGGTTCGACCCCCTGGATTTCCAGGGGTAGCGCCACGTTGGCGTATATCGAACGGTCGAACAGCAGTTGATGATCCTGAAACACCACGCCGATCTGGCGCCGATAGAAAGGCACCTGTGACGCATGCAGCCCGGCAAGATCGTGGCCCGCTACCAGCACCCGTCCTCGAGAAGGCCGCTCCAGCAGCATGATCAGGCGCAGCAGCGAACTCTTTCCGGCGCCGGAGTGGCCGGTCAGGAAGACCATCTCGCCGCGGGTCATATGGAAGTCGATATTGGACAAGGCTTCGAAGCGTCCGCCGTAACGCTTGCCTACGTGCTCGAAGGTGATCATGAATCAGCGGGCACTCTCGGCAGCAGCGCCTCGGCCGCCCGCACCCTCCTGGCTGAACAAGGCATCCACGAACTCACGGGCGACGAAGGAGCGCAGGTCGTCCAGGCCTTCTCCCACGCCGATAAAGCGAATCGGCGTACCCAACTGCTTGGCCAAGGCAAAGATGATGCCGCCCTTGGCGGTGCCGTCGAGCTTGGTCAGGGTAATGCCGGTGATCGGTATGGCTTCGTTGAAGGTGCTGGCTTGAGCCAGAGCGTTCTGGCCGGTGCCCGCATCCAGCACCAGCATCACTTCGTGGGGTGCTTGCTCATCGAGCTTGGCCATCACCCGCTGCACCTTCTTGAGTTCTTCCATCAGGTGGCCTTTATTGTGCAGCCGCCCGGCGGTATCGGCGATCAGCACGTCGACCTTGCGCGCCTTGGCGGCGGCCACCGCATCGTAGATCACCGAGGCGCTGTCCGCGCCGGTATGCTGGGCGATCACCGGCACTCGGTTACGCTCCCCCCATACCTTGAGCTGCTCCACCGCCGCGGCGCGAAAGGTGTCCCCGGCGGCCAGCATCACGCTGCGCCCTTCCGCCTGGAAACGCTTGGTCAGCTTGCCGATGGTGGTGGTCTTGCCCACCCCATTGACCCCCACCATCAGGATGACGAAGGGTCCCTGGCCCTTGGGTGGCAAAGCCAGCGGCATGGCGACGCCATCGAGAAGCGCCGTCAGTTCATCCTGCAGGGCGCGGTACAGCGCCTGAGGATCCCTGACTTCCTTGCGGGAGACCCGCTCCGCCAGGCGATCGATGATTCCCGAAGTGGCCTCGATACCGACGTCCGCCATCAGCAGCTGAGTCTCGAGGTCTTCCATCAGTTCCTCGTCGATCTGCTTCTTGCCCAGAAACAGATCCGCGACACCATCCGACAGATTGGCGCGGGTCTTGCCAAGACCCTCGCGCATACGGGCGAACCAACCTTTCTTTTCCGCCTTCGCCGGCGTTTTTGCTGGCTCACTACTCTCGGCGGTATCCTCCGCCAACTCGGCAGTCCCGGTGGCGTCCTCCGCCAACTCCGTACGAAGCGTCTCTACCGGCGTCTCGTCCAAGGCGCTTTCCGCCTGGCCGGGTTCGATATCGCCTTTCAAGGCCTCCCGCGCCGCTTCCTGTTCCAACGAGTCCGGCTTGAACTCCACCGCCGGTTGATCTGTCGGGTCCACCTGGCCGACGGCAGCCTCGGCGTCCTCCTGAAATGTCTCTTCTTGAGAAGTCCGGTCTAGCTCATCGTCTTGCTTTAGCTCGTCATGGGCCTCTTCTACCGACTCCTGCTGATCCTTTTTCTTGCGCTTGAAAATTCCGAACATGGGTGCCTTGACCTCGAGGTCTGAACAATAGGGTAATTCTAACATTGCCGGTCATGACTGTAGACAAGCCTGGGCGTACAATCTTTGCCCATGAAATCTCATCGCTCTCGACACGCCGGCTCGCGCCGCGCTTCCGGCAAACCCCGTCAGCCCGGACGGCTGCGCATCATCGGCGGCGCCTATCGCCGCCGTCTGTTGCCGGTGCTCGATCACCCCGGGCTGCGCCCTACCCCGGACCGGGTTCGCGAGACCCTCTACAACTGGCTGACCGACGCCCTGTATGGAGCGCGAGTGCTGGATCTCTACGCAGGCACCGGCGCCCTGGGACTGGAGGCGCTATCCCGAGGCGCGCGGGAGGCCTGGTTCGTCGAGCGCGAGCCCCGAGTAGCCCTAGCGCTTCGCGACAATCTGGCCACCTTGGGGGCAAAGGGTCAGGTCATTACCGCGGACGCTGCGCGTTTTCTGGGAAATCGAGAATCGCCGGACAAGCTCCCACTCTTCGATCTGGTGCTTCTGGACCCGCCGTTTCACCAAGGCCTGGCGGCGGACGCCTGCCGCACCCTGGAAGATCGAAGCTGGCTGGCTCAAGACGCCTGGATTTATGTGGAAACAGAACGGGAGCTCGATCTCTGCGTGCCGGCGACCTGGCGACTGCATCGCGAGGTAAGTGCTGGAGACAGTCGGGGCCTTCTTTTTCATCGACAGGTCGCAGCGTCATCATGATCAGCCGCGGCGCTTGCCGAACCGCCTCCCGCGTCGTAGGCTGCGCCTGTTTGATATCTCTCATCGCACTCTATCAATAAACTCATCGCACCCATTCAATCATCAGGAGACACCAATGAGCCACGAACTTTTTAGCCAGCTTGAACAAAAGATCACCAGCGCCGTGGACGCCCTCGAAATGCTCAAGATGGAAGCCGAGGAACTGCGCGAGGAAAACGCGCGATTGAAGCAGGAGCGCGAAGAATGGGAACGCCGTCTGAACGGCCTGCTGAGCAAGTTCGAGGAACTGGAGACCAGCGGCTCTGCGATGGATGCTGCTCCGAGCGATTCTCCCGCATCAAGCGAGACCTACTAGGTCGAATCAGACATCGACAAAACCAGAGGACGTGACATTAAAATAGCGTCCTCTCGGTCATTTCCCATGCCCATATAATAGCCGGGCCGCCGCCCGTCCTCCTTGAAGCCGAGCGCTCGATACAGGTCGATCGCTCCAGCATTGCCGGCACGCACTTCCAGCAGCAGGCGCTCGCTTTGCCAATCGCGAGCCCGGCTGACCAGGCCTTCGATAAGCGCCCTGGCTATACCTTGACGTCGCCACTGGGGCGCCACGGTAATGGCCTGCAACTCCGCGTCGAAGGGCAGCCGAGCCAGCACCGCGTAGCCGATCAGCTTCCCGCCACTGCCAATCGCTCCCGAGATGTAAAGCAGCGGATCGTCGAGCGCTTGGCGGAGTTGAGCCGCGCTCCAGGGGTACGGCTGGCCTTGCTGCTCGAGATCGATCAGCGCCTGCCTCCAGCTGGTATCGAGCGGCAACAGTAGGAGCCGAGGTTCAGGCATCGCTTGAGTTGCCGTTCGCGGAAATTCGCCACTGACGACGCCACTCGCCGAGCATTGGCCAGAGCGCCCGCTTGGCATCGGCGCTTTGCATCAGGGTCTCCAGAGAGGAAACTTGCCAGGCCGGCAGTGCCAGCAGCGAAGAGCCGAATTCCTGCTTCCCATCATCAAGCGTCAGCACTCGCGCCAGAGACGGGCTTTCGCCGAATATCAGCAGGCGCTCGATATTCCAGCCGTCTCGCTTGCGACCCGCGAGAAACGCCTCCAACCCTTCCCGCGCTTCCACCAAAGGCTCTTCCACCGGCAGCTCGTCCATCAGCGGCCAGCGAAAGGTTTGCAGCGCCGGCAGGATGGCGGGGATGCTGGCGGCGAACAGCAGCTGCTGCAAAAACCGCATTGATAGACTCGACGGCGGATCGTCCTGGGCCATGACCACCAGCCAACGTCCTTCCAGCGCCCCTAGCTGCAGGGTGAAGCGTAGCGGCTCGAATTTGGCGACGCGCTTTTCCGCCTCGACCGGAGCCTCCTCAGAGCCTTCCCAGCGCTTTTCTTGAGCCGGCGATATCCGGCGTCGAAATTCCTGAAGCGATACCGGCCTGTCTTGATCAGGCTTCGGCTTGGAGGGCGTGGTCCTGGAAGGCGCCGGCTCGTCCAGCAGCGCATGCAGCCGCTGCGCCGGCGCCTGAGGCACAGGCGCTACCTGAGTCTGCCATTCACTGGTCGGTGTCGGCGCCGCATTAGGCAATCGATAGCGCGCCGTCCAGGCGCTCAAGCCCATGGCGTCGAGATAATGCAGCCGACGCGGGTCTTCCAAGGCGGGCAGCGTCAAGAAGCACCACCCCCCAGGCAGTTGGGGGAGTCCGGCCGGGCTCCGTCACGGGACTGCCATTCCTGCGGGGTGTAGGGATGCAGTGCCAAGGCGTGCACCGGCCCTGCCAGCTCCTCCGCCAGCAGCGCATAGATCTGCTGGTGGCGCTTGATCTTCCTGACCCCCTCGAACGCCTCGCATACCAGGGTGACCTTGAAATGGGTTTCCGAGTTGGGGGGCACGCTATGCCGATGGCTCTCGTTTTCCACCTGCAGATAGGTCGGCTCAAGTATCTGCAGCTTGTCTTCGATACGGGTCTGAACGCTCATGAAGAAGTCCTGCCACGCTGAATGAGTGAACAATGACATCTATTGTACGCTTTCGGTCGAGTGACGACGATTGCCGTCCGACACCGGGCCAAATTCGCATGTCCATGCCATACTGCCAACACGCCATTATTAGAACGACAAGCCAGTAAGGAATTGACCTTGACCACAGGCCGCCGAACCCGCGGCAAGCCCCGCGGACGCGAACTCGACCCCGCTGCCCTTGAAGCGCTGCGTACCCTGCTTGGCGACGAACAAGATACCCCGGAACTGCGCCGCCGGGATCTGCTGATCGAGCACCTGCACGCCATTCAGGATCGATACGGCTATCTGGCGCTGGAGAACCTTCGCGCCCTGGCCGCCTACATGAACCTGCCCATGGCGGCGGTCTACGAAACCGCCACCTTCTATGCCCATTTCGAGGTAGTCCATGATGATCAGGCGCCGCCACCGGCGGTGACCATTCGCGTCTGCGACTCCCTGTCCTGCCAGCTGGCCGGGGCGCAGACGCTGCAGCGCAAGCTTGCCGAGGATACCGACCCAAGCCAGGTGCGGGTGATTCGCGCGCCCTGCATGGGCCGCTGTGAGCAAGCACCGGTGGTGCAGATCAATCATCGCCATCTGGGCTATGCCAGCCCGGAAGGCGTGGAGGCGGTGCTGGATACCGGCCATTTTCATCCGGAGGCCATCGACTGGCAGCGGCTCAAGAACTATCGCGCCAGCGGCGGCTACGCTCTGCTGACGGAATGCCGCGCCGGAGAAATCAGTGTCGAGACGCTGATGCAGACTTTGGAAACCGCCAGTCTGCGTGGCCTGGGCGGCGCCGGCTTCGCCACCTTCAAGAAGTGGGAGTTCGTGCGCGCCGAGTCCGGGCCACGCTACTGCGCCATCAACGCGGACGAGGGCGAGCCGGGCACCTTCAAGGATCGCTATCATCTGGAGCGCCTGCCTCACCAGTTTCTCGAAGGCGCCCTGATCAGCGCCTGGGCGGTGGACGCCGAGGCGCTGTATATCTACCTGCGGGACGAATATCCCGGCCTGCATCGGGTACTCAGGGACGCCATCGCCGAACTGGAAGCCGCCTGCCTGGTGGCGCCGGGCTATATCATCCTGCGCCGGGGGGCCGGAGCCTATATCTGCGGCGAGGAGTCGGCGATGATCGAGTCCTTGGAAGGCAAGCCCGGCAAGCCTCGTCATCGTCCGCCCTTCGTTGCCCAGGTCGGGCTTTTCGACCGCCCGACTCTGGTCAACAACGTCGAAACCGTCTACTGGATTCCGCGTATCTGGGCCCGAGGGGCGGACTGGCTCGCAAGCCAGGGCCGCCACGGTCGCAAGGGACTGCGCAGTTTCTCCGTCTCCGGACGGGTCGCCAATCCCGGCGTGCATCTGGCCCCGGCGGGCATCACCCTCAACGAACTGCTCGAGGAATACTGCGGCGGCATGGTCGAAGGCCACCAGCTCGCGGGCTATCTGCCCGGTGGCGCCTCCGGCGGCATCCTGCCGGCGCACAAGGCAGACATTCCCCTGGATTTCGATACGCTTCAGGAGCACGGCTGCTTTATCGGCTCCGCGGCGATCGTGGTGCTTTCCGACCAGGACGACCTGAAAGCGGTCGCCACCAACCTGCTGGCGTTCTTCGCCGACGAATCCTGCGGCCAGTGCACCCCCTGCCGGGTCGGCACGGAGAAGATGCTGGCGCTGCTGGAGAACAATGAGTGGAATGCGGCGGAACTCGAGCGGCTTTCCCAAGTAATGGTGGACGCCTCGATCTGCGGCCTCGGTCAGGCCGCGCCGAACCCGGTATTGAGCCTGCTGCGGGATTTCCGCGATGAGCTGGCCGAGCAAAATCTTATCGTCAAAGGGTGAAGATCATGAACACGGCAATCTCTCCCGAGGTCGAGACCTTTACGCTGACCCTGGATGGCCAGAGCATCACCGCCACTCCCGGCGAGACTCTCTGGCAGGTGGCCAAGCGCGCCGGGGAGACGATTCCCCATCTGTGCTTCAAGGAAGCCTACGGTTATCGGGCGGACGGCAACTGTCGGGCCTGCATGGTGGAGATCGAGGGCGAGCGGGTGCTGGCGGCGAGCTGCATTCGCGAGGCCAAACCGGACATGGTGGTCAAGAGCGCCACCTCCGAACGAGCCAGAGTCGCCCGGGAAGGCGTGATGGAGCTGCTGATCGCCGATCAGCCGGAGCGTGAGGAAAGCCCGGATCGCGCCAGCCACTTCTGGGCCATGGCGGACCGGCTCGCCATCGACGCCACCGCGGTCAAGGCCTGGCTGCCGGCCCGTAATCCGGTGGAGGACGCCCTGGACGACGGCAGCCGCCGCGGGAATCAGGATACGTCTCATTCGGCGATGAACGTCAATCTGGACGCCTGCATCGAGTGCAACCTCTGCGTACGCGCCTGTCGCGAGGTGCAGGTCAACGATGTCATCGGCCTGGCCCACCGGGGCGCAAGCTCGAAGATCGTCTTCGACTTCGACGACCCCATGGGGGATAGCACCTGCGTGGCCTGCGGCGAGTGCGTGCAGGCCTGCCCCACCGGCGCCCTGATGCCGGCCACGCTGATCGACGAGGCGGGTCGAGGCGACTCGACAATCGCCGACCGAACCGTGGATTCCGTCTGCCCTTACTGCGGGGTGGGCTGTCAGCTGACCTATCACGTCAAGGATGACACCATCCTGCACGTCTCCGGCCGCGACGGCCCGGCGAACCGCAATCGGCTATGCGTCAAGGGCCGTTTCGGTTTCGATTACCCGCGCCATCCCTCGCGGCTCACCCTGCCGCTGATCCGCCGCGAAGGCGTACCCAAGGGGCTGGACCCGGACTTCGACCCGGCCAATCCGACCACGCATTTTCGTGAAGCGAGTTGGGAGGAAGCCCTGGAGCTGGCGGCCAAGGGCCTGGTGGGCCTGAAGGAAGCTCACGGTCCCGATGCCCTGGCGGGCTTCGGCAGCGCCAAGTGCTCCAACGAGGAGGCCTGGCTGTTCCAGAAGCTGGTGCGCACCGGCTTCGGCTCCAACCACGTGGATCACTGCACGCGGCTGTGCCACGCCAGTTCCGTGGCGGCGCTGATGGAGTGCATCGGCTCCGGCGCCGTGACCGCGTCCTTCATGCAGGCAAGCCAGGCGGACGTGGTGATCCTCACCGGCTGCAACCCGACAGTGAACCATCCGGTGGCGGCAACCTTCTTCAAGCAGGCGGCCAAGCGTGGCACCAAGCTGATCGTCATCGACCCTCGCGGTCAGGCGCTCGGCGCCTACGCCCACAAGACGCTGCGCTTCACTCCCGGCTCGGACGTGGCGCTGTTCAACGCCATGCTCAACGTGATCGTCACGGAAGAACTGTTTGATTCGACCTATATCGCCGAACATACGCAAGGCTTCGAAGCACTCAAGACACATGCCGTCGACATGACCCCGGAGGCGATGAGCGGCCTGTGCGGTATCGCCCCACAAGACATTCGCGAGGTGGCTCGGCTCTACGCCAACGCGGACAGGGCAATGATCTTCTGGGGCATGGGCATCTCCCAGCACACTCACGGTACCGACAACGCCCGCTGTCTGATTTCTCTGGCGCTGGCCTGCGGTCATACCGGCCGCCCGGGCACCGGGCTGCATCCGCTGCGCGGCCAGAACAACGTCCAGGGCGCCTCCGACGCCGGGCTGATCCCCATGGTGCTGCCGGACTACCAGCCGGTGGGAGATGCCCAGCTGCGTAGCGCCTTCGAGGAACTGTGGAACACGCCGCTGGACGACAAGCCCGGGCTCACCGTGGTGGAAATCGTGCACGCTATCCACGACGGTCAGATCAAGGGCATGTATATCCTCGGCGAGAACCCGGCCATGTCCGACCCGGATCTCGACCACGCCCGGGCGGCGCTGGCCAAGCTCGAGCATCTGGTGGTGCAGGACCTGTTCGTCACCGAGACGGCGCAGTTCGCGGATGTCATCCTGCCCGCCTCGAGCTGGCCGGAGAAGGACGGCACCGTGACCAACACCAATCGTCAGGTACAGATGGGCCGCAAGGCGGTGCCGCTGCCCGGCGAGGCCAAGCCGGACTGGTGGATCATTCAGCAGATCGCCCAGCGTTTCGGACTGCCCTGGAACTACGCGCATCCCCGAGAGGTGTTCGCGGAGATGACCCAGGGCATGCCGTCTCTTGCCAACATCAGTTGGGAGCGAGTCGAGCGGGAGGATTCCGTGACCTATCCCTGCCCCGGGGAAGACGAGCCCGGATTCGACATTGTATTCTCGGACGCTTTCCCCACTCCTTCGGGCAAGGCCAGGTTCTCGCCGACCCGGCCGCTGCCGCCGGATGAGCCCTTGGACGACAACTATCCCACGGTGCTGACCACCGGGCGCCAGCTCGAGCACTGGCACACCGGCTCCATGACCCGGCGGACCCAGGTGCTCGACGCCCTGGAACCGCAAGCGGTGGCGAGTCTTGCCCCGGGGGAACTCGAACGGCTGGGCCTGCGCCCCGGCGAACGCTTGACCATCACCACCCGACGCGGCGAGATCGAACTCATCGCCCGGGTCGACCCGCTGATGCCGGAAGGCATGGTGTTCGTGCCCTTCTGCTACGTGGAAGCGGCGGCGAATCTCTTGACCAACCCGGCCTTGGACCCTTACGGCAAGATCCCGGAGTTCAAGTACGCCGCCTGTCGGCTAAGGCCGGCAGAAGCAAGAGAAGCGGTGGAATAAAACGAGGCTAGGAGGAAGCGGCCTGGGCTTTTGCCCGGGCTGCCAGCGGCACTCGCCCCAGGCTGACCAGCAGCGCCAGCCCCGCGGCGGCGAAGCCAAACCACAGGGAAAGCTGTACCGATCCTAGCCCTGCCCCCAGCACCACCCCGACAAAGGTGACGCCCAAGGACTGGCCGATGGTGCGGGTGGTGCTCATCATTCCCGAGGCGTTGGCGCTGCGCGCCTTGGGAATGCTGCTCATCAATTCACGGTTGTTGGGCGCCTGAAAAAGTCCGAAGCCCAGACCGCAGAGCGCGGTGCGCCACAGGCTATCCGCGAGGCTCGCCTGGGGTTCGAGCAATACCAGGCTGGCAAGACCGCACAACAGCACCGTCAGGCCGAGACTCGACACCAGCGCCGGATTGAGCCGGTCCGCCAGCCGTCCGGCAATCGGTGCCGCTACCATGATGGTCAAGGGCCAGGGGGTGAACAGCCAGGCGGTTTCCAGAGGCGAATAGTCCATTTCCTGCTGATACAGAAACGACAGCGCCACAAAGGAAAGCCCTTGGGCGATAAAGGCGGAGCCGGAAACGAGCAGCGCCAGGGAAAAACGCGGCTCATCGAACAGCGTCAAAGGCAACAGCGGATGCGGCGCCCGGCGCTGGCGACGCAGAAACAGACCGCCGGCGACCACGCTGACCGTCAATAAAAGCAGAATCCTGCCAGTTTCCGCCCCCTCCCCCAGGGCATCCATGGCGAGAAAGAACCCCGCCAGCATCAGCGCCGAAAGCACAGCCCCGAGCACGTCGAAACCGCCCTCGCGTCGCGGCTCCTTCGGCAGGGCGCGCCAGGCAAGCGCCAAGGCCAGGGCGCCAATAGGCAAGTTCAGGGCGAACAGCCAGGGCCAGTCCGTCATGGACAGGATAAGCCCGCCGATGGTCGGCCCGGAGGCATAGCCCCCGGCCACCACCAGGGCGCTGAGTCCCATGGCGGCACCCAGCAGACGCGTCGGGAAAATCAGTCGATAAAGCGATGGCCCGATGGAAAGCGTTGCCGCGGCCCCCACCCCTTGCAGAGCGCGAAACACCAGCAGCCACTCGAAGGATCGGGACAGCGCCGCCCCCAGGGAAGCCAGGGTAAAAAGCGTCAGCCCGGCCATGTAGACCCGGCGCCGGCTGAGCAATTCGCTAAGCGACGCGAAGATCAGCAGAAACGCCGCGCTGACCACCTGAAACAGGCTGACCACCCAGACGGAGCGCGCCGGGGACACCGCTAATGACTCGCCGATGGAAGGCAGGGCGATATTGATCATGGTGTTGTCGATCACCGCCATCAGGGTGCCGCTGACCAGCGCCAGCACCGCCAGGCGGCGCTCCGGTCCCGGCAGGCCATCATCGTCGCGGCGGGTCTCGAACAAACGGCTCAATATCCTCTCCTCGCGTACTGACTTGCTCGCGTACTACCTTATGAGTTTTCAGAATTCTGACGCTTCACGCCTTGGCTCGGGGTAGCTCCTCCCAGCGGGTGGTATAGCGCGGCGAGCGGTGCTCGCAGCGCAGCTGCCAGGCGCTGTCCGCGCGAGGCAGCCCCAGGCTGACGGTACCGCGTCCCATCTCCCGGTTGAGCCGATCCACCGCGGTCATCAGCCGCTGGCGGCGAAGTCGCTCGCTGTCGCCGAGGGGTGCTTCCAGCAAACCGAGCTGCTGATTGCTGGCATCGATCAGATCCAGCAGCCCTACCCCGCACTTCTGGTAGCGCAGCCCATCGAGAAAGATGGCATCCAGTCCTCGACTCGCCGCCTCCAGCAGATCGCGGCTATCCGCGCCGGGCCGCGCCAAGGGCACTACCACATGATTACGGTAGGCAGGGCGTCCCAGTTCGAAGCGATTGGTATGCAAGAATACCAGCACCGCCCGGGCGAGGCTGCCCTGGGCGCGCAGCTTTTCCCCGGCCCGGGCCACATGCTGACGAAGGGCTTCCTTGATTTCGCCAGGGGTCTCGATTTGTCGTCCGAAGGAGCGAGACACCAGAATCTGCCGGCGGGGCTCGCTCATGTTTTCCAGCTCCACCGCCGGATGGCCACGCAACTCCCAGAGAATGCGTTCCATGATCACGGAACATGCCCGGCGAACCCGCTTGGGGTTTGCCTCACGCAGCTGCCAGGCGTTATGAATGCCCAATGCCGCCAGACGCTCTCCGGCGCGGCTCGCCACTCCCCATAGCCGAGTGACCGGCAAGCCTTCAAGCAACCGGCGAGTGATTGCGCTATCCGCCTCGAGCCGGCACATGCCTTCGAGTCCGGGAAATTCCTTGGCGGTATGGTTGGCGAGCTTGGCCAGCACCCGGGTCGGCGCCAGTCCCACGCAGACGGGAATGCCGGTTTCCCGGCGCACCGCTTCGCGCAACTGCTGGCCGGTCACTACCAAGCCCGCAGGATCGAAGCCATCGAAATGCACGAAGCTCTCGTCGATGGAGTAGAACTCCACCCGGGGCGAGAAACGCGCCAGCACCTGATTGACCCGCTGGCTCATGTCCCCGTACAGGGCATAGTTGCTCGACAGCAGTTTCGTCTGACGGCGGATGGCCGGCGGCAGCAGATGGCGTGGCGCTCCCAGGGCGACGCCCAGTGCCTTGAGTTCCGTGCTGCGGGCGATGATGCAGCCGTCGTTGTTGGACAGCACCCCTACCGGGCACCGTTCCAGCCGAGGGTCGAAGGCACGCTCGCAGGAGACATAGAAGTTGTTGCCATCCACCAGGGCGATCATGGCCGGGCGCCGCCGGGCAGCGCATGAATCACGTGGGTCACCACCCCCCATACCTGGCAGTCCCGCCCGTTCAGGGCAATGGCGGGAAAACGTGGATTGCTGGCCACCAGATAGGCGATCTGGCCGATCCATCTCAGCCGCTTGACGGTCAGCTCACCGTCCAGGGCGACGATGAGGATACGCTCCGGCAGCGCCTCCAGGCTGCGATCCACCACCAGAAGATCGCCGTCGTGAATGCCGTCCCCCCGCATGGAATCCCCCTCGGCTCGCACGAAATAGGTCGAGGCGGGACGCTTCACTACATGGGCGTGCAGATCCAGCGGCGTATCCAGATGATCGTCCGCCGGACTGGGAAACCCGGCCCGCACTCGGCTACCCATCAAGGGCAGCGGCCCGGGGCGTGAGATAGAGGCAAGCCGGCCGGCGGGTCGTAATGCTGGACGATGATTCATGACAAGTTCCCTGCTGAATACTGATTATCTTTTTTACTGTATTTTAATACAGTATTTGACGACAGTATCGCTCAGCAGGGAAAAGCTGACAACCGACCCCAGTCTAATAGCTACTGCAAAACCGGCGGGCATTGACTGGCGGCATGAACAGTGGTGGACCAGTTTCCGGGGGAAAGGGCATGATCGCCACTACGCTATGATGACCAGTCGATGATTTCAGGAGAGTCCGCGCCAGATGGCTACCAATATTCCTCGTATCAGCCTCGAGCAGTGGGCGGTGTTGCAGGCCGTGGTCGATGAAGGCAGTTTCGCGCGAGCCGCCGAGTCGCTCAACAAGAGCCAGTCGGCGGTAAGCTATACACTCAAGAGCATGCAGGAACAGCTGCCCGTCGAGATGCTTATCATACGTGGGCGTAAAGCCGAGCTCACCGAAGCGGGAGAGACATTGTTGCGTCGCGCTCGCGTGCTCATCGAAGAGGCCCTGAGCCTGGAACGACTGGCCGCCAACCTGGCCCAGGATTGGGAGCCGGAGGTCCGGCTGGCAATAGAGATAATCTTCCCGCCCGAGCTTTTGGGCGAAGCGCTGGCTGCCTTTATTCCTGAAAGCCGGTCGTCCCGTGTGCAGCTCATCGAGTCGGTGCTTTCCGGCACTCATGAGGCGCTGGTCAACGGCAAGGCCGATTTGATCGTCACCAATCGACCACCCCCCGGCCTTCTGGGGCAGCCTCTCTTGTCCATCGAGTTTGTGGCAGTCGCCCACCCGCAGCATCCCCTGCATCACATGGGGCGCGAATTGACGGAACAGGATCTGAGGACGCACCGGCAATTTGTGGTCCGCGATACCGGCATCAAGCGCAGTCAGGACGCAGGCTGGCTGGGTGCGGAAGAGCGTTGGACCGTATCCCAGCTCAAGACCTCGATCCAGTTCGTCACTCGGGGGCTGGGCTTTGCCTGGTTGCCTCTGGAGCATATTCGCCAGGAGCTGGAGACCGAGATGCTGAAGCCACTGCCTCTAGCCGAGGGCGGTAGCCGGCACGAGGAGTTGTATCTGGTCTTTGCGAACCGTGACAGCACGGGCCCGGCAACCCAGGCGCTGGCTGAGGCGCTGCAGAGGGTTTGCCGTGATTACAAGCAGGCCAGGCAATAGGCAAGCTTCTAGTATCGACATGACAGGCCTGTAATCCATCAGTTTTTTCGATCGCTATGGCCCGATAATCAGACCCAACCAGCCGGTCTTTGGCGTTACTCTTGTGGGTAATGAGATTTGACCAGCTATCTTGGTGTGAATACTACAAGGAGTTGTTGCATGGGACGGCTTACCGACTTCTTGTCGCGGCTTTTCAGCGGTCCGAAAAAAAGCGGACCTTCATCACGAGAGGAACCCGAAATGACAAAAGTACTAGTTCTTTACTATTCCATGTACGGCCATATCGAAACCATGGCCAACACCGTCGCCGAAGGCGCACGTGGTGTAGAAGGCGTCGACGTCACGGTCAAGCGTGTTCCGGAAACCATGGATAGCGAAGCCTTCAAATCCGCCGGCGGCAAGACGGAGCAAGATGCGCCGGTGGCCACGCCCGCAGAACTTGCGGAATACGATGCGATTATCTTTGGCACGCCGACGCGCTTTGGCAACATGGCGGGCCAGATGCGCACCTTCCTGGATCAGACCGGTGGCCTGTGGGTCAAGGGGGGCCTGGTCGGCAAGGTGGCGAGTGTCTTTACCTCTACCGGTACCGGCGGCGGGGAAGAAATGACCATCACCTCCACCTGGACCACCCTCGCACACCATGGCATGGTGATCGTGCCGATCGGCTACGCCACCCCGGAGCTGTTCGATATCTCTCAGGTCGGCGGCGGTACACCCTATGGCGCTTCGACCATCGCAGGCGGTGATGGCTCGCGCCAGCCCGACGACCGTGAGCTGGCCATTGCCCGCTTCCAGGGCGAGCACGTGGCCAAAATCGCTGCAAAGCTGAAAAGCTGACCCCCGCCTGACCAAGGGAGGGCGCTGCCCTCCCTCATTCACCATTTTTATACGCTTGTCACGATATCGGCTCCTGGTCTCTATCGAGCACTCGGCTCGTAGCGCTGAATCAACGCGTCGCAGTCGAGTAAGCAGCACTATTCTGACCAGGACTCAGGCGTAGGCAATTTTCAAACGGAGAGAATGATCATGGGCCTGTTAATCAACGGCGAGTGGCACGATCAATGGTACGACACCAAAAAACACGGCGGTGAGTTCGTACGCGAATCCGCCAAGCTGCGCGATTGGGTGACAGCGGACGGACAGCCGACCCCGCAGGGCCAGGAGGCCGTGCCCGCCGAGGCGGACCGCTTTCATCTTTATGTGTCACTCGCCTGTCCCTGGGCGCATCGCACCTTGATCATGCGTAAGCTGAAGGGATTGGAGCCGTTGATCGGTGCATCCCACGTCAGCCCGCTGATGCTGGATCAGGGCTGGACGTACCATGTCGATGAAGGCTCCAGCGGCGATCCTGTCAACGGGGTGGAATATCATCGTCAGCTCTATACCCTCACCAACCCGAATTATACGGGGCGCGTCACGGTACCGGCCCTATGGGACAAGCAGGATAACCGCATCATCAACAACGAGTCCGCGGATCTGGTCCGGATCTTCAATGATGCCTTTGACGAGATAACCGGCAATCGTCTCGATTTTTATCCCGAGGAACTGCGCGAGACCATCGATGCCGTCAACGCCGATGTCTACGATCATATCAACAACGGCGTCTACAAGGCCGGTTTCGCCACCGAGCAGGCGGTTTACGACAAGCACGTGACGGCATTGTTCGAGGCGCTGGATCGCATGGAGGCGCGCTTGGGCGAGCAGCGCTACCTGGCCGGTGAGTGGCTGACCGAAGCGGATATCCGGCTATTCACTACCCTGATTCGTTTCGATGCGGTCTATCACGGCCACTTCAAATGCAATCTGCGCCGCATCGAGGATTATCCTAATTTATCGAACTACCTGAGGGAGCTGTACCAGTGGCCGGGGGTCAAGGAGACCGTGAATTTCGACCATATCAAGCGCCACTATTACTACAGTCACGCCAATATCAATCCCACCCGTATCGTGCCAAAGGGTCCGATTCTCGCTCTCGAGCGAGATCACAACCGAAACCGCTTGCCAGGGCAGTGGATTTACAGGGCGTGAGCGAGAAATCTTGATCAAACACGCACAGCGCTGATGGCTGGCTTCTGAACAAGCCCCTTGAATCGCCCCTTTCAAGGGGCGATTCAATTCTTGGTTATACCCACTTTCTAGCTAATGACTCATGGGAGCAACCATCGAATTATTGGTTACTCATGTTCCAATAATTGCGCCATTTCATTCACGTAACAGGGCTATCCTATCTCCATTGCAAAACACACGGAGACACGACATGCAGACATCGCTGATCAATAGAATACTTTCCACCCATGAAAGCTTTTCGCCTCTGGTCTTGCGCGTGCCGACAGGGATCATTTTCATGGCCCACGGCGCCCAGAAACTGTTTGGCTGGTTTGGCGGTAACGGTCTGGAAGCCACCGCGCAAGGGATGGCGTCGATGGGCCTCGAGCCGGGTTACCTGATGGCCTTGCTGGCCGGCGGCGGCGAGTTCTTCGGCGGCCTTGCCCTGCTTCTGGGGCTGCTGGTTCGACCGGCCGCCGTCGTGCTGTCAATTGCCATGCTGGTCGCCATCTTTGCGGTGCATATCGGTAATGGCCTGTTCATGAGCAACAACGGTTATGAATTCGCCCTTTCCCTGCTGACCATCTCGGTATCGCTGCTCATCAGCGGAGCGGGCAGGATTTCAATCGATCGCAGCCTGGCTCACAAGCTTTAGTAGCCGCCTGGGATTGAAACCGTCTGACTGAACCTATCAACGTTTACGTCAATATCTTGGAGGGAACACATGCTTGTTCGTTCTGGTGATGCCCGGGGCTATGCCAATCATGGATGGCTACGCTCTTTTCATACCTTCTCCTTCGCGAACTACTACGACCCCGAGTACATGGGCTTTCGCAAGCTGCGGGTGATCAATGAGGACCGCGTCGAGGGTGGCCAGGGTTTTGGTGCACATTCCCATCGCGACATGGAGATCATTTCCTACGTACTGGAAGGCGAGCTGGCCCACAAGGACAGCATGGGCCACGTCGAGGTCATTCGCCCCGGCGATGTCCAGCGCATGTCCGCCGGCACTGGCGTGACGCACAGCGAGTTCAATAACGCCAAGGACAAGCTCGTCCACTTTCTGCAGATCTGGATCGAGCCGGAACAGCGGGGCATCAAACCCAGCTACGAGCAAAAGAACTTTTCCATCGATGAGCGTCAGGGAAACTGGCGGCTCGTGGCCTCCCAAGACGGTCGTGACGGCTCCGTGAGCATCAATCAGGACGTCAATCTCTATGCGGGCCTGTTCGATGGCGGTCAGAGCGCGACCCTGCCGACGACACGCTATGCCTGGCTGCATATTGCTCGAGGGAGCGCCGAGGTCAACGGGCAAGTGCTGGAAGCCGGCGATGCCGCAGCCTTCGCACCGGATGAGACGATAGAGCTAACCGGCCGAAGCGCCTCGGAGGTATTGCTGTTCGACCTGGCCTGAGGAGCTTGTGAGTAGCGTTGGCTTCATCCAGCCGATTCAGGCAAATGAGCTTTGATGCGCGCCGCATAGGCGGTACTCAAAATGATTGATGGCCCAGCTCTTTTGTGGGCCATTTTGATCTACATTTAATATATGGAAACTTTGTTAAAGGGAAAGAAGATGAAATTGAAGGATAGGGTTGCCATTATATTCGGTGGAACATCCGGTCTTGGGGAAGCGACTGCCAAGGCCTATGCAGATGAAGGTGCAAAATTAGTGGTAGTAGGTCGCGACAAATCAAAAGGCAATCGCATTATCAGTGAGCTTCAGAGCAGAAATCAGGAATCAATCTTCGTCGAGGCAGATGTATCGAAAGCTGCAGAAGTGCAAGCAGTTGTAAATAAAACGTTGGAAAAATTTGAGCAAATAGACATCCTCTATAATGGCGCCGGCATTCACGACGCTTACAAAACAGCGATTGAATTGGACGAAGATGAATATGAAAAGCTGATGGATATCAACGTCAAGGGGCCTTATCTAGCCTCGAAAGCGGTGATTCCACACTTTTTGAAGAGGGGCAAGGGCGTCATCATCAATATCGGCTCTCAATCCACCCATGTAGCGGGAGCAGGTGGATCGGCATACGTCACGTCGAAACATGCGATAGAAGGCTTCACGAAACAACTGGCCTATGACTTTGGTAGTAAGGGCATTAAAGCTAACCTTATCGCCCCAGGATTTATAGAGTCACCAATGACTGAGGGAATTGAAGACAAACGCTTGAATGATATCCCGGCACAACGGGCTGGAAAGCCTGAAGAGATCGCAGCGCTTGCCGTATTCCTGGCCTCCGACGATTCCAATTACATGCACGGATCGACAGTTACCATGGACGGTGGATGGACTACCGGTAGATAGAAAGGTAATCCCCCGGCGCCTTTGGTTCCTGAATTCATGGAATGACGACAGCACTTTGAACTACTTGGTAGAGGCAGGAGGGGCGGCGGCGCCCCCTGCCAGTCAAACCGCCCAAAGTGAAGCAGAGCATGGAATACCGATAGCTGATCCAAGCCAAACGATACCAGATTCATACCCAGCAAGGCGCCGATGCCGGAGACCTGCGTTTCGACCTGCAAAAGCGCAAAGACGGCGGTCTCAATGATCAAGCGCCACGTCGAGCCATGCCCTGCTTCAGCGCATGGTTTTTAGTGCCTTAGCCCATCGGGCCATGGTCTCAAGCAGGGTTTGCGCGCTCTTTTCGTGAATGTCCGTTGGCACGAAGGTGCCATCCTCAAGATGACCGGTCACCATGGGGATCATCACCTGTTGCTTGATTGGCACCATTTCCAGCGTGTTCAGAAGGTGTTTGGCGATTTCAGTTGATCGGATACCCCCGGAGATGCCGCCATAGCTTACGAAGCCGGCGGGTTTGTAGTTCCATTCGTTGTACAGATAATCAACCGCGTTGATGAACGTCGGCGGTGGAGTGTAGTTGTACTCCGGCAGCACAAAGATGAAGGCATCCGAGTCATCGACGATCTTCGACCAGCGCTTGGTATGCTCGTGCTCGTATTTCTGCATGGCGGGATGATTGGGTTCATCCAGCATCGGCAGGTTGAGTTCTTGAAGGTCTGCAAATTCGATCTCGAACCCGGCAGCGTTAGCCTGGGCATAGGCGTGGAACCAGTCGGCAACGGTCTTGCCGACCCGGCCGGGGCGAGTGCTGGTGAGAATGATGGTCAGTTTCACTATTTTAGTTTCCTTGGTTTGCGTCGGGGATTTAGTCTGTAAAAATTTCTTATTAACCCGGCAGTCATTTGTGTCGGGTTAATCGCGGCACAGGGAAGTGCCGCCACCGACCGGCAGGTCGGTGCGAGCCCGCGCCACACCAGCAGATTCTCATATTTGCGCCAGTGTGACGGGGGCGACAATCAAAGAGGTCAGGATGACCTATTTGATTGCCAGGTTAATAGTGCGGACGATCAAGTATCAGGCTCAATGCGCCATGGAATGGGCGGCGGCATCATCCGGTCGCCGTCAAACTCCGGAACATCACCGAATCGCGCATCGCCGGCCTCCCACTCTTTCTGCGCCTTCGCAATCTCGGCCTTGCTATGGCCCACGAAGTTCCACCAGATGAAGATCTCTTCGTTCAGCGGTTCGCCGCCCAGCAGCAGCACGCGCGTATTGGAATCAAGTTTCAGCGCGATGTCGTCGAGCCCGCAGCCCAGATAGGCAAGTTCGTTCGGCGCGAAGGTATCCTGATTGATGCGCAGATTGCCTTCGAGCACAAGTACGCCGTACTCGAAGTGATTGTGCAGGTCCAGGTGAACGGTGGTCGCGGCGTCGGCGAGCATATCGGCACCCACCAGCGGCGAGAAGGCGAGGGTAGGCGCTTCATGGCCTTTGAGCGCGCCGGTGAGCAGCGTGATATCGACCCCCTGCTCCTGCCAGCGTGGCAGGTCGGGATAGTGATCGAACCGTGGCTCGGTATGCCGATGGACATAGGGCAGCGCGATCCACAGCTGAGCCGCGTGCAGCTGTGATTCACTCGGCAGCGACTCTTCGGTATGGGCGATACCACGACCGGCGGTCATCAAATTGACCTCGCCAGGGCGAATCACCTGTTCGCTCCCCAGGCTGTCGCGGTGCAGAATGTCGCCGGCCAGCATCCAGGTGAAGGTCTGCAGGCTGGTATGCGGATGAGGGCCTACGCGCATGCCCTGGCTATCCACGGAAAATACGGCAGGCCCCGCGTGATCCAGAAAGCACCATGCCCCGATCATGCGCCTTTTGCGCTGGGGCAGGATCCGGTTGATGGGAATGCCGCCTACCTCGGCGGTACGCGACGAGAGATGCTGAATAAGCCGGTGACCATCAACGATGGGGCACTCATACGACTCGAACAGCTTAGGGTTTGATTCTGTATTGCTCATGGCATCGGTTCCTGATCTTGGTTGCCGCTGAAACGGCCAAAGGCTGAGGCGGAAATTCAAAGCGCGACTGCGCTTTGTGCGGTCAACCGCAGCATCCCGTCAGAGCACACTCACTGCGGTACAGAACTCAAGGCGCTTGCCGGTCGTGTCATCCGCGTTGGGATGACGATATCGTCGAGGGATCGGCCCGCAGCGTCATGCTCCGGACCGCACTGTCAGTGCGATGGCCGATGCTTACCACAGGCCGCGACGATGGTTGTCCACCCAGCGGAACATGCCGCGAATGTTGTGGACGCGCATATACTCATAGCCGAACCAGTCGTCCTTGTGCTCGTTGCCCGCCGTGACGTTGCGCCACAGTTGGTCCCAGGGCATTCCCTCGCGATGGAGCTCGAGCACTTGGTCGTGCAGCTCGGTCATGTAATCCCGCAGCGCGACCTGGTCCTCGGCGGTTGCCGGGGAGTAATGGCCGACGTCGATCACGTCCGGATTCTTGTCGATCACCCAGTCCAGCGTTTCGATCCAGCCCGGATAGTAGAAGTCCAGGAAATCCATGTAGGGGAAGGTCTCGGACTGACACACATCCGTGCACTGCATGGCGCTCAACTCGGGAATCCAGACCTGGACCATGCTGTTGGAGTGGTTGCCCGCCGGCTCGTGGTGGAGCAATACTTCGTAGTCGCCAAAGGTGACGGTCATCTCCTCGTCGAAGGTTATCGTGGGCTCGGCCACGGGCATCTTCTCGCCGATGATTGGCTCGAGAGCGTTGCGCTGGGCGATGATCTCCGCTCCAGCTTCCTGATACACGCTCGAGCCCGCGAGGTGGTCGAAATGCGCGTGGGTCAGGATGGCCAGGGTGATCTCCTTGTCGAAGCGCTCCCTGATTTCGTCACGCAGCCACTCCGCCGCACAGCGGTTGCCCGCATCGATGACCAGAGCGCCTTCGTCCTGGATCAGCACCAGCCCGGAGTGGGTCGCCGGGAAGGTGTTGTTGGTGTGGCGATACAGGTTCTCCTTGCCTTCGATCGGCACGAGGCTGCGTTCGACATCGCATTGATCGGCCCACGGGTCGGGCGCGATCTCGCGACCTTCGAACATCGACTTGTCGACGTCTTTACCGGTGTGGGTGAAGGCCATCGCGGGACCCGCGGCCGCCAGTAGCAGCGCGGTGGTCAGGGTACGTTTCTTCAGCATGATTCAACCCTCCTGCATTTCGGCACTGGGGCCGGTCATGGCGATGTAGGACGGGTCGAGGTCGGCCACCGACCGGGCGCCGGTCAGCAGCATGTCCGAGCGCAGCTCGGTTGCCAGGGTTTCCAGCACCGACTTCACCCCCGGGGCGCCGCCGACGCCGAGACCGTACATCACCGGGCGACCGACGGCGACGCAGGTCGCGCCCATCGACAGCGCGCGGATCACGTCGATGCCACGACGGATGCCGCTGTCCATGATGACCGGCACGCGGCCGTCCACGGCCTTGGCGACCAGCGGCAGCGCGCTGATCGCGCCCGGCACGCCGTCAATCTGGCGCCCGCCGTGGTTCGAGACCTGGATCGCGTCCGCGCCGGCGGCGATGATGGGATCGACGTCTTTAGCGCGCAAGATGCCCTTGACGATCACCGGCAGGCCGGTTTCGTCCTTGATCATCTTGATGTCGTCCGGGGTCAGATCGGCTTTCTGTGCCATGAAATCCCCTGTGCCGCCGCGCG
This sequence comes from Pistricoccus aurantiacus, assembly GCF_007954585.1. Lineage (GTDB taxonomy): Bacteria > Pseudomonadota > Gammaproteobacteria > Pseudomonadales > Halomonadaceae > Pistricoccus > Pistricoccus aurantiacus. The sequence continues at coordinate 1,312,482 of NZ_CP042382.1, read as the reverse complement.
CCGGGTCGTGGTTGCCGAAACTCATGTCACTGCGGAATGGCGCCCCCATCGCGCGGAACTGGTCCGGCATCCCCGGCCCGAGGGCATCTGCGGTGAGCACGATGGCGGAATAGCCCGCATTCTTCGCGCGCCGGAGCAGCGATTTGGTGACATTCACGTCCTGATTGAAATAGAGCTGAAACCATTTCGGGCCCGCGGTGGCTTCCGCGATCTGCTCCAGCGTCATGTTCGAGGCACCGGACGAGCAATAGAGCGTGCCCGCCATGCCCGCCCCGCGGGCGGTGGCGACTTCGCCTTCCTCATGGACCATGCGATGGGCGCCCATCGGAGCGACAAAGAACGGGAAGGGCAGCTTGTGGCCCAGGATCTCGACGGAGAGGTCGAGCGCATCCGGGCTGACGCCGGTAAGCCGGTGGGTCATGATGCGAAAAGTCTTCCATCGCGCGGCGGTTTTCGCGCAGGGTCCATTCATCCCCCTTGGCGCCGGTGACGAAAACGTAGCCCGCCTTGGGAACGGCTGCCTCGAAATCGTCTTTCAGCGCCGGCAGGCTGATGACGTCGATTTCGGCACTGGCAGTCGAGGCGTCATAGCCCGACGCGGCGGACCCGGCAGCCTTGGGTGCGGCGTTGGCCGCCGATCCGGAGGAGGCGGTAGTCTGCGCCAAAGCGGTACCTGCGAAGGGCAGCGCACCGATGGCGGTGGCGGCGTATCCTAGAAAGTTTCTGCGCGTGGTCATGTCAGTCTCCATAGGTCATACAGTTATTTTTGGTACGTTATTCGCTCTCATCACGTTAGCGGCCTAGGCCGTATGTCGCGCGATGAGCGTTCATAAAGTAAAGCGTCACTTCTACCCGCGGTCGAGTTCCGCCATGGCAAAGATGCTGGCGCATCCCTGAGGATCTCATTTGCCAGGCGCGGCACCCGGTTTTCCCGCTCGAGCGCCTTCTCCATTTTCGCGTTTGCGTCGCCAGCTCAGCACCGAGACCGTCAGCGCGGGCAGGAACGTCAGCGTGACCGTGGCCGCGCCCAGCAGGCCGAACAGCACGATGGCCCCCACCCCCCGATACAGCTCCGTGCCTTCGCCGGGCAGGAACACCAGCGGCGACAGGCCGCAGATGGTGGTCAATGTGGTCATGGCAATGGGTCTCAGGCGGGTGGCCACCGCACCGATTACCGCATCCACCACTGAGGCGCCTTGGGTACGCAGATTCTGGCGGGCCTGTTCCACCACCAGGATCGGGTTGTTCACCACGGTGCCCATCAGAATCAGAAAACCCAGCATGGTGATCATGTCAAAGGGCTGACTGAGGGGGCGTAGGCCAATCATCGGCAAGAGCCCGCCGACCAGATTCATCAGCGCCAGGCCGACAATACCCCCGGCAATGCCCAGCGGAATCGCGGTCAGTATCAGCAGGGGAAAGCCCCAGTGGGAAAAGATGGCCACCAGCAGCAGATAAACAATCACCAGCGCGATCAAGAAATTACCGCTGAGCGCATCGCGGGTGGCGTTGAGCTGGTCGCTGGCGCCGGAGATGTCGATGGCCACATCCGTGGGCACCTCGCCGCTGTCACGCATGGCGGCCAGCAGTTCCGTGTTGACCCGCTCGACGCCGGCCTCGAGCGGCACATCGTCCGGTGGAATCACGTTAAGCGTCACGGTTCTGCGGCCGTCAAGGCGGCGCACGACGCTGGTATCGACGGTTTCCTCGATCGCGGCCAGGCTGGAAAGCGGCAGCGTCGCGCCTTGCGGTGTATGCACCATGGCGTCCGGCAACACCTGCAGGCCCGGATTCGGACCTTTGCTGCCGTACAGATAGATATCGATTTTCTCGTCGTCGAGGAAGAAGTCGTCCACGTAGGCGCCTTCCGTCAGCGACGCCACGGTAAAGCCGATCGCTTCGGTATCCAGCCCCAGCTCGGCGGCGCGGTCCCAGTCCGGGCGCACCTGGATCAGCGGCTGCGCCAGGGACAGGGTGGCCGGTTGCGTCTGGATGCGCGGGTTGTCGAATACCGCCTGGGCCCGCTGGTAGACGCGGTTGGCGACGCGATAGATGGACACCAGATCAGGCCCGGATATGTCCAGGTTGATGCTGCGGGTACCGCCATCGTTGCTGGAGATGATCGAGCCTTTGGCGGTAAAGGCGCGCATGCCGGGGAACTGCTCGTAAAGCTCGGTGAGTTCTGTCATCAACGCTTCGATATGGTCGGGATCGCGGGTTTGCGCGATGATCCGCATGTCCGTGGGATTGACCTGCGTGTACATGAAGGCCAGCGGCGGAATTGATGTCTCCCCCGCTTCAAAGGGCGCCGGATCGGCGTTTACCTGAGGCAGCAGCTGCGCTTCCACCTGCTGGGCGATGCGATCCATTTCCTCGAGGTTGTAGCCGGGCGGTGCGTTCATGGAGGCAAAGGTCTTGGGCTCCTCCCCCTCGGGCAGGTATTCCGCCGGCGGGGTCAGCACCAGGATGATCAGGGCACTCGCGGCGACGGTGCCCAGGATCACCATAGAGCGCCGCAGCGGGCCGGCCACCAGCCAGCGCACCGCCGATACCATGGCACTGGCCCAGCCCCCGGCAGAGACATTGCCGTATTCATCCGTAGCGGATTGACCATTGCCGAAGTCCAGCCGCGCACTCAGGGTGGGAATGAGGGTGACCGCTACCAGCATCGAGGCGAAGATGGCGGAAGAGATGGCGATGGCCACATCCGAATACAGTTGGCCGGCCTCTTCTTCGATGAACAGGATGGGCAGGAACACCAGCATGGTGGTCATGGTGGAGGCGAGCACCGCCGGCCAGACCTCCTGAACCCCTTTCAGCGCGGACTCGAACCGGTCCAGACCTAGTCGCCGGTGCCGCTCGATGTTTTCCAGCACGACGATACTGTTATCGACGGTCATGCCGAGCGCGAACGCGATCCCCGCCAGGGAAATCACGTTGATGGTACGACCGGTGAGCATTAGGCCCATGAAGGCGGCGATGGCGCACAGCGGCACACCGACCACGCCGGTGAACGTCGCGCGACCGGAACGCAGGAACAGATACATCACCAGGGTGACAAAGGCGGCGCCGATCCCCAGGTTGGTCCAGACGTTGGCCACCGAGGCCTCCACGTAGCGCACATCATCGTTGGTGAGGGTAAGCCGCATCCCTTCCGGTTCCAGCACCTCTTCATTGATGCGTTTCACTTCGTCCAGCATGGCGCGCTTGATATCGATCACATTCGAGCCGGCTTCCCGGCGCACCCGCATCATCAGCACGCGCTGGCCGTTGACGTAGGACAGCTCGCGCATGCGGGACTGCCCTTGGCGCACCGCGGCCACTTCCAATAATCTCACCACGCTGTCGCCGCTTCGGGAAACCACCAGCTGGCGCAGTTCGTCCAGATCACGAAACCGGCCTTCGGTTCGCAGCAGATAGCGACGCTTGCCGGCGTCCACCTCACCGCCGGAGACGTCCTGATTGCGGCGGGTGATGGCGTCACGCAGATCGAGCAGGCTCAGGCCGCGCTGGGCCAGTTTCGCTTCATCCACGATGATCTGCATCTGCCGGTCGGCGCCACCGCCCACCGTCACCTCCGAGACACCGGCCACGCTCTCCATCCGGGGCCTGACGCGATCCTCCACGAAGTCGCGCATCAGATCGATATTCAGCTCGTCCGGATTATCCGGCAGGGTGGTGATGCGAAAACCCATGAAGGCGTTGGAAGAAAAAGAGGCGGCCACGATGCGCGGCTCATCGACATTGTTCGGATAGCTGGGCACCTGGCTGAGGGCGTTGTTCACCTGGATCAGGGTTTCGGTGATATCGACACCGAAGGGAAACTCCAGCTCGATTTCGGCAACGCCGCTGGTCGCCGTCGAGGTCAGCTCGCTGAGGTTGGGCACGTTGCGCAGAAAGCGCTCCTGCTCGATCAGTATTTCCTTCTCGATGTCCTGGGGGGTGGCGCCGGCCCAGGTGGTTTCCACCGTGACCGTACGGGTTTCCAGATCCGGGATCATCTGAATGGGAATGCGAAGTGCCGCGGCCGCTCCAAGAATCGTGAGGATCAGGGTGACCACCGTCACCAAAGTGCCGTGTCGAATGATCCCGGCAAACATCAGCGCGCGCTCCGCTGCGCCAGGGTGACTCGGGCGCCTTCCTGCAGGGATTCATTGCCCCGCACCACCACCTGCTCGGTGCCGTCGAGTCCGCTCAGAATCTCCACGCGATCGCCAAAACCGGCGCCGATTTCTACCCGCTTTTCCCGAACCTCATACTCCTTTTCCCGAACTTCATGATCCGAGTCGCTGACCGGCTCGGCGATCCACACCGTCACGCGGCCCTCGGGATAGCGGTTGATCGCATCCCGTGAGATCGTCAGCCCCTGCTCGCCGGTGGATACCTGCAGCGTGGCCTCGACCGCCATTCCGGGCAAAACCTGCAGCGCTTCGCCACCGGTTGCTCGCAGCAGGAAGGTTCTGGCCTGAGGATCGTTGACCGGTACCAGGGACTCGATGGTCAAGGGGATTGGTTTTGCATCAGAACCGACGATCGTCGCCAGCAGCCGGGCATTGTCGTCAATGCGCTGGTAGTAACTCTGGGGTACGCGAAAGTCCAGCCGCAGGTTCGTGGTATCCACCAGGGTCAGCAGCGCGTCTCCGGGGGTCACCCATTCGCCAAGATCCGCCGACCGGCTGCTGACCACCCCGTCATAAGGGGCTCTAATGCTGTGGCGCTCATGCAGAACCTGACGTCGGGCCACCTCGGCTTTCAGTCGGGCCAGGGTGGCCTCAGTCGCCGCTACCTCGCTTTCCCGGGCGCTCACTTCCGTGGCGGCGATATTGCGGCCCGCCCCCACGGATCTAGCCTCCGCGAAGCGCCGGCGCGCTTCATCCAGCCGTGCCTGGGCTTCCGCGGATTCCGCACGAGCGCTTTCTAGCTCAAACGTCGCTTCTTTCTCGTCCAGGCCGATCAGCAGGTCGCCGGCGGCCACGCGATCCCCCGCCTCCACCTGGACGCTATCCACAAGGCCGGCCACCGCCGCGGACAACTGGGACGTGCGCAGCGCGTTGACGGTGCCGTTGAGGCTTACTTCGCTGATGATGTCCGATCGGGTTACCTTCTCAAGCGCAACACCCGGGCGATCCTGAGCCTGCGCCTGCAGCACCGAAACGCACCACAGCAGTGTCAGCCACCAGAATGGACGGACAATGAGCCTGAAGCCCATGCCCCGAGCGGGTAACAAACCGAGGGTGATTTTCATGGGTTGGCACCTCCAGCTTCGGGTTTCGCAGGCCGTCGCCGGGGCGTTCGATTCGACGCGAGATAGTGGCGCACCTCCGGTGAAGCGTCGCCGGTGTGGTAGCGCTCCCCGGACAAGGCGTGGATCGCCCAGTCGCGCGGCTGATGACCTGGTTCATGCGAAGTCATATCGAGTACCGACTGACCGCTCACGAGACCGGCCTTGTCCAGGGCGGCTGTGCGCGTGATAGATAGTGGCTGGCCATTGCCACTGTCCCCGTCAATAGCAGCGCCAGCGCAAGGGCTGCACTGACGGCAACATGCAGGGTGAGCAGGCCGCCGACGAATGCGCCCACGAACATGGCGAGCACCGCCACGATGCGGCGACCGGGAAAAGCTTTCAAACCAACACCGGCAGCTGCATCCGCGGCCAACCTGGTGAGGGTCAGCGTCAACACCGTGATCTTCAGTTCCGGCACCCCCAGAGTGCGGGCCATGGCATTCTTGAACCCCATGGCCAGCGAGAGCAGCACAATTAGAACGTAGTGCACCGATTCAACCGAGGGCGCTAGCAACGCAGCTAACAACGCCACGGCAATCAGGCCGGCTTCGACGCTGGTCACGAATGCAACCAGGCGGCCCCGGTTGTCGACAAACCGGCAAAACAATCGTCCGGCGACCGCCGCACCGATCAGAAATGTCCCGATCGATGTCAACGACGACGGCACCGACAAACTGACCTCACCGGCCAGGCCGAAGCCAAGAAAGACGACGTTGCCTGTCATGTTGGCGACGAAGACACGCCCGAGGCTCAGAAAGCTGATGGCATCGACGATGCCGGTAACCACGGTGAGCAGCAACAGAATCGGGGGCAATGGCCCATGGCGATACCCCTGACGAGGCACTATGGTGCGACCGGCATCGGCAAGAAAGCCACGTATGGGACTGGGATTTGACGATCTACTGCTCATCGTAGCCACTGAAGCGCTTGACCGGCGACCAGTCCGGGCTCACATCGGGCAGCGGCGGCGCCAAGTCCGCGTAGGCGTCGGCGCCGTAGACGATGGTGCCGTCAACCACGGTGAGTACCGATTCGATGTCCTTGATCTTTTCACCCGGCACCGTGAAGTAATCGTCACTCAATACCGCCAGATCCGCATACTGGCCGGGTTCGATGCGGCCCTTGACGTCCTGCTCACCGGAGAACCAGGCGCTGCCTTCGGTATGCAGGCGCAGGGCCTGGGCGCGGGAGAGCTGGTTTTCAGGCGGATAAATTCGGTTGCCGCCCACGGTGTTGCCGGTCACGGCCCAGTACAGGGTCACCCAAGGGTTGTAGGTGGCGACGCGGGTGGCGTCGCTGCCCAGCCCGACCGGAATATCGCTCTCGGCCAGCTTGCGCAGCGGCGGCGCGGTCGCGGCCGCTTCCTTGCCATACCGTTCTTCGAACAGCTCACCGGCGTAGGCCATCCGACTCTGCACGGCGATGCCGCAACCCAATGCCTTGACGCGCTCGATGTTTTGATCGCTGATGGTCTCGACATGGTCAATGATGCAGCGCAGATCATTGAATGAGTGCTCGGCGTCTACCTTTTCCCAGATGTCGAGAATCTTGCTGACAGTCTGGTCATAGGTAGCGTGGATGCGGATCGGCCAGCCGCGCTCGGCGAGAAATCGCGTGACTTCATAGAGTTCTTGGCGCATGTAGGGCTTCTCCAGCGCCTCCGGACGTGGGGCGGTGAAGTTCTCGAAGTCACCCGCGTTCCAGGTCAAGAATTCGCCGCCCCCTTCGAGCACGTAGCCGTTCGCCGTGTCCGCCACATTTTGTTCGCGGTCGAAATTGCGTGCCCAATAGCGAAAGGCGCCGAGCTCCTTTTCCGGCGTCTGCGGAAACAGATAATATGAAACCCGCAGTGGCATCTCACCCTGTTCGGCCATCTGGCGTGTGCCGCTGTAATCCATGGGGAACGTATGCCCGCCGCCGCCGGCATCGATCACGCTGGTCAGGCCGAAACGGTTGAGCTCGCGGTAAAACTGTCTGGTTGAATTGAGTTGATTTTCTTCCGACAGGCCCGGCAGCTGGCCGATCGTCTGGTAGAGAATGGTGGGGTTGGGCTCGGCCCAGAGAATGGCGCCGCCATCGTCGGTGAGTTCGTAGCGGCCACCTGTCGGTGCAGGGGTATTTTCCGTGATACCGAGCTTGTCGACAGCCGCCTTGTTCAAGAAGCCGCGGCTGTAGAGAAACAGCACGAAAACCGGCGTATCCGGTGCCGCCTTCGTGAGTTCGGCTGGCGTCGGCATGCGGTCCTCATCGAACTGATACGGCGACCAGCCGCCGATCACCCGAACCCATTGATCCTCTGGGGTGCGCGCCGCCTGTTCGCTGATCATGTTCAGCGCGCTGTCGAGGCTATCGACGCCATCCCAGCGCAGTTCCAGGTTATAGAAGCGGCCACCGCGTACCGCATGTGTATGCGAGTCATTCAAGCCCGGAATGACGGTGCGACCGTCCAGATCGATCTCGCGTGCAGATTCCGAGGCCTTGTTGAGCAGGGTCTTATCGTCGCCGACTGCCGCGATCTTGCCATCTTGGACCATGACCGCCTGCGCGAAGCGATAGTCGCCGTTGTCACCGGAGATCGCAATCTTGCCATTATGTAGAATCAGCGCGCCATCCTGGTCGGCGTTCGATGTGTCCTGCGCCCCTGTAGCGGCACTGGTGGCAAGACACAGCGCCCCCAAGATCATCGGAAGTCGTGTTGTCATGGTCGTGCTCCTCAAGAGATTTTCGGGGCATACGATCTTTTGCGAACTGGGATTCACCGTAGCCCATAGGACTTGCACCCATCAGGGTGGCCGTCTTTCAAGGGCGAATAATGCCCGGTATGTCACCCAAGCCACGCGTTTCCATTACATGCGACTCGGGGGCATAGCGGACGAGAAGGACGATGCAACTATGTGGTTAGCCGTTCTCGGCGGCGGTCCGGCTCTGGATCAGATTGGCGTAGGCCGGCAGATGATTGGCCAGAATGGCGCCGAAGCCTTCGATATCGTTGCGCCAGTCGCGGTGCAGTTCGCAGCCAACCGCAAACCAGTTCATCAACTGCACGCCGGCCTGGGACATTCGATTCCAGGCCGCATCACGCACGGCGGGATTGAAGGTGCCGGAGGCGTCGGTGATCGCGAACACCTCGTAGCCTTCTTCCAGGGCCGACAGCGCCGGGAAAGCAACACACACATCGGTGACGACGCCGGCGATGAGCAGTTGCTTCTTGCCCGTATCCTTGACCGCCTGGACGAACTCTTCGTTGTCCCAGGCGTTGATCTGGCCGGGCCGTGCGATCAAGGGCGCGTCGGGAAAGGTCTCTTTGAGCTCAGGCACGATCGGCCCGTTGGGACCGTCTGCGAAACTGGTGGTCAGGATGGTAGGCAGGTTGAAGAACTTGGCGATATCGGCAACCGCCAGGACATTGTTCTTGAATTCATCCATGTTGTAGTCGCGTACCAGCGATAGCAGGCCGGCCTGATGGTCGACCAGCAACACGGCCACATTGTCTTTGTCGAGTCGGTTATAGGTAAAAGACATCAAACATCTCCTGGGTTTCTGGTTGGGTGATGCACCATTACGGAAGATAGTCCGCCGAGGAATACCGTGCGTCTTACATTTCCTCGTTCACTAATAGCGATATCGTGCATCGCATCTAAATTGAGCACAATAAGCCGCTCACGTGACATACTGTCATCAGTATCACGACAATAGGAGGTTGGGAGTGGATCGCTTTGCAGGTATCCGCGCATTTACGCGGGTTGTGGAGGCCGGCGGTTTTGCCGCCGCAGCCCGAGAGATGAACCTGTCCCGGTCGGTGGTCAACAAGGCGGTCATCAATCTCGAGCAGGAACTCGGTATCCAGCTGCTGCGGCGCAGCACGCGGCAGGTCACGCCGACGGATACCGGAATGGCGTTTTACGATCGTTGCCGGCAAATCCTGGGCGATCTGGACGACGCGGTTTCATCCGTCACGTCGTTACAGGGCGAGCCAACCGGCAATTTGCGCGTCAACGCACCCATGTCATTCGGCACCCACCATTTATCCCGGGTAATGGCCGAATACATGGCCCTATACCCCAAGGTTCATGTGGAGTTGGTGCTCAATGACCGCGTTGTCGATCCGATCGAAGAAGGCTTCGATGTCACGTTACGGATTGGAACCCCGCAGGTCACGACCAGTCTCGTGACCCGGGAACTGGTGGTCGCCCGGCGCGTGCTATGCGCATCGCCGGACTACCTGCAACGCTGGGGGGAACCATCGAAACCCGCCGAACTCAACGCGCACCGCTGTTTGCACTATGGTTACCTAAGTTCTGGCAGCAAGTGGCGTTTGCGGGGGCCGGAGGGCGAGCAAAGCTATACAATCAATTGTGTCATGTGGGCAAATAACGCCGAGCCTCTGCGTGATGCCGCGATAAATCATCAAGGCATCGCCATGCTGCCGACCTTTATTGCCGGTGAGGCTCTGCAAAGCGGACAACTGCGCACGCTTCTTGACGACCATCCGCCATCCGACATCACGCTGAGTGCGCTTTACCCCCGACACCGGCATCTGTCGACCAAGGTTCGGCTACTGATTGATTTACTATCCGAGCGTTTCAAGGCCCACCCCTATTGGGATTGGGTGCAATGAGTCAGTCACAATGGCCTGCGCGGTAGCAACGATACATGATGATTTCCTCTGCTAAACGCTGACAACTAGGACTAGTGCAGCACCGGCCGGGCATTAATCGGCTGCACCGGACGATTGTTGGGATAGGGCATGGCCTGTGATAGCGCCTCGATCTGCTCGGGAGACGCCGTCAGCGGCTCCTTCATCACATACCAGCGCACACCTTCGGTGCAGGGCGGCGTGGTCAAGGAGCCGTTGAAGCGGTAATAAGCGCGGCTCTCCGGCAGCAGTTCGCTGGCATCCAGAGGTTCCGCCAACAGTTGGGGCATGCCGACCTCCTCGGGCAGATCGGCGATCAGCTGTGCCAGGGCAGGATTCGCTTCTCCGTCTTCGAACATCACCCCGATCACCGCAAGATTGCCTTGGTCATTCGCGTGCACCAGGTGTGCCTCCAAAGGATAGGACTGGCCTTCGATCAGGTTTTCACTGGGCGAGTGAAAGTGATACTGCTTCAGGGCGAAGCTGTTATCTCCCAGGCTGATCTGGCTGCCCGGCGCAACCTCCACCTTGAGGGTATGGCCGTTGTTGACGATACGTTCCGCGTTGCGACCGTAGTCGATCTGCAGGGGCGACACCTCCGCCTCGATGGGGCCACGAATGTCGATCGGCGACTGGTTTACCCCTTCCGCGCACATGACGAACTCTTCACTTAGCTCGCCCCAATTCTCGGGGCCCTCGTCCCCGCTGTATGTCCACTGGGTATCTGCCATGGCCTGAGCAGTACCCAGCACAAGGATCCATCCTGCCACTAGCGTCATCTGCTTCATGATATTGCTCCCTTCTCAAGATCAGAAAATTGCTGACAAAAGGCGATTTCCTTCTATGCTGAAAGTCTGAAACAAAAACTATTCCCACTTTGCAACGAAAGAGAGAACAAGGATGCTCAAGCCACTGACCTCGCTTGCCACTACAGCGCTCGCTCTAAGCCTTGCGCTGCCCCTGCAAGCTGCACCCCAGGACACGCAAACCCTCAAGCGCGATCAGCTCCAGCAGCTGTTGAAGGCTCACGAGAACAACGTACCCGAGAACTTTGACGACTTCTTGACCCAGGTCAAACAAGAAACCGAGAATGAATCGCTGCAATCCGCCATCGATCGCTATCTACAGGACGAGACGCTGGAAGGGGCGGACTTCGTCAACGTCTACCGTCTGCTGGGACTCTATACTCGGCTGCACTATGGTGATGAGGTGGTGGATCTGCTTGGCGAGATGGTGGCCATCCAGACCAGCAAGGAAGGCGACCGACCGCAGCATGAAAATCCGGGTATCCAGGAATTCGGCGAGCTGATCAAGGAAAAGGCGGAGGCCTTCGGCCTGGACTACCGCAACGTGGACAATCGTGTCTTCGAGGTGGAACTGCCGGGTAGCTCCGATGAGGCCTTCGGTATCCTGACCCACGGCGACACCGTACCCGCCCAGGAAAGCTGGGAACTCGACGATGGCACCACCCTCGACCCGCTCGAAATCACCCTGATCGACGGCAAGCTCTACGGGCGCGGCACCGAGGACGACAAGGCCTCCATCGCCGCCGCCCTCTACGCCATGAAGGCGATTCAGGAAAACGACGTGCCGCTCAAGCGCACCATCCGCCTGATGATCGAGACCACCGAGGAAACCGGCGGCGAGGGGTTCGAGTACTACAAGCAGGACAACGAACTGGCCGCCTACAATATCGTGCTGGACAGCGGCTATCCGGCGGTGATCGCGGAAAACGGCTTCGGCACCATTGATGCCTATTTTCCGATCCAGGAGGCCAATGGCGATGGCCCATTCATCAGCGACCTGACCGGCAGCCTGGCCACCAACCAGATTCCCGCCACCGCTTCCGCCACCATCGAAGGCGGCGATTCCCAGGCGTTGAGCGAGAAACTCGCTGCCCAGGGCGAGGAATACGTCAGCGCCAACGGCGGCGATTTCCAGGTGATGACCGACGTGCAGGACGACGCGGTGAAGGTCACGGTCAAGGGCGCGTCCGCCCACTCCTCGAAGCCGGACGACGGCATCAACCCGGTACCCCGGCTGGCCGGCCTGCTGGTCCAGTCGGATATCGACTTCCAGCCGAATCAATACACCGCCGCCATCCACTATATCGACGACAACTACGGATTGGATTATCACGGCAAGAAACTCGGCGTCGAATACAGCCACGATTTCATGGGGCCGCTGCTGATTTCCCCCACCTACCTGGAGCGCCAGGACGACCGGCTGCGAGTCGCGGTCAACGTGCGCGCGCCCAAGGGCGAGAAGTCGCCGGAGGAATTGGCCGACACCATTGAGCAGAAGCTGGTGAGCTATGCAGAGCAGCAGGACGTGGACATGCAGGTGGAAGTGGAAATCGGCGACTGGATGCTGCGCGACCCGCAAGGCGCCTGGCTGCAGACCCTGCTGAACATCTTCGGCGACACCACCGGTCAAGAGGCGGAGCCGATCTCTTCCGCGGGAAGCACTACTGCCAAGCTGCTGCCCAACGCCATCAACTTCGGCCCTTCCATGCCCGATGAGGAATACACTGGCCATACGGATCGGGAATTCAAGAAACGGGACAACCTGATGCTGGATATCCAGATGTTCACGGAAATGTTTGCCCGCATCGGCAACCAGGAACGGCTGGATTAAAACCAGAGGGGGTTAAAGTGAAAAGGCCCGCCCCGAACATCCAAGTGGGGCGGGCACAAAAAATCCTATTGCCTCGACTGGTCCTGCAAATCGACGAAGCTGATCGTTACATCGCCACCTCGGCGGGCTTCACAAGCCGCTCGTAAGCACTGTAGGGAAGCTGCATGACCTCGGTATGGCTACCGGCATTAAAGGCGATGGTTTCGGCCTGGGTTAGATGGGGCGAGACGAACACCTCCATGTCGAACAGATTACCGAACGGCGGCATCGCCCCGACCTCACAGTCGGGAAAGCGGTTTTTGAAATCCTCCTCTTTGGCCAGCTCGACGGATCGGGCACCGACGGAACGGGCCAGTTGCTGCAGGTCGATTCGATCGGTCGCCGGCAGGACCACCAAGGCAAGCCGACCGTCGATGTCGACCATCACGCTTTTGGCGAAGTGGCGGCCGGAAACGTGCACCGCCTCGGCGATCTCCTGAGCGGTATAGGCCTGCGAATGCTGCAGGAGGATATACTTGACGCTGTGCTCATCTAGATAGCGCGTCACCCGTTCCAGGGACATGGGAGCCACCTCTCGTGTATCGCTCAAGAACCTTGCCTACCGATAAGCTTAGGCCAATGGAGAATGACTCACCACTTCATTCGACGACACTCATTTCTCTCATACACTATTTTTCGTGCGAAGCTATGGCTGAAAGACATCAACGTTTCAGGCGCTGGCTTATAAAGTCCTCGAGCCTGCTGTCCATGGCGTCCATGGATTCTTCCTTGGCGAACTCCGGCGAGTGAATCATCTCCAGAAAGGCGGCGATATTGCCCTGAGTCTGTTGCATCGCTATGCCTTGGGGAATGTCCCATTTCTCGCCGAACACCCGCACCGCCGCGTAGATGACTCCAGCGAGCCAAGGTTCGGTGTCGTCGCAACGCATGGCCTGATAGAACATGCGATGTACCTCCCGAGAGGGCCGCTTGCGATCCTCCTCGGCGATATCGTGCACTACGCTGGCGCGGCGAAAACTGCCCGTGTAGGGCGAGCCGATCACCGGTCCCCACAAGAAGACGGGAATGCTCGCGCCATTCACCGTGCGCCCTTTGGGCGCCAGCCACTCCCGCCCCTGCGGATCCCGATAGATAAAATCCGCCTCCAGCCGCATCAAGCGATCCCGAGACTCCCGCTCCACCAGCCAGGTGGTGATCACATCGCCGACAAACTCGCCGTAGCTCATCGCTGCGCTCGCTTTTTTTGCCTCCTTTCTCGAAGAATAGATCAGTTTTCTTTCTTCTATCGTCACTGTCATGCTTACGAGGACAAGAAATGACCGGGGCTTACATGACCGGCCTGGGGGTCGGTTTCAGTCTGATTCTCGCCATCGGCTCGCAGAATGCGTTCGTGCTGCGTCAGGGACTGCGCAGCGAGCACGTCTTTGGCGTATGCCTGACCTGTGCGTTTTCCGATGCGGTGCTGATCCTTCTCGGTGTGATCGGGTTTCAGCAGATCGTCGATCAGGCTGCCTGGCTGGAGCCGGTATTCCTCTATTTGGGTGCCGGCTTTCTGTTTGTCTACGGGGCGCGCAGCCTGTGGAACGCGCTGCGCTCCAGCGAGGCGCTGGCTCCCGCTAGCGGGAAAACCGCCAGCCTCATGGCGACCCTCGGGGTATGCCTGGCGCTAACCTGGCTCAACCCGCATGTCTATCTCGATACGGTGTTGCTTCTGGGGGCGGTGTCCACCCGCTTTCCGGGCAATGAACTAGTGTTCGCCGCCGGCGCGGTGACGGCTTCCTTTGTGTTCTTTTTCTCCCTGGGCTATGGCGCGACGCTGCTCAGGCCATTATTTGCTCAGGCCAAGGCCTGGCGCGCTCTGGATGTCTTCGTCGCCCTCGTCATGTGGGCCATCGCGGGAAAGCTGCTGCTTGGCGCCTGAGAGCTCGCCGCGGCCGAGCCGGTTCTATATTTTCCCTCGGCACCCTGGGTAAAATTGCCTTTCGACGATCATCCAACAGGACAGCGACATGGGCAGGGCTTTTCAGAATCGCAAGGAATCCATGGCCAAGACCTCGGACGCCAAGGCCAAGGTATACAGCAAGTACGGGCGGGAAATTTACGTCTGCGCCAAGTCCGGCGGCGTCGATCCCGCGGGCAATCTGGCCCTGCGCAGCATGATCGACCGAGCCAAGAAGGATCAGGTGCCCAGCCACGTGATCGACAAGGCGCTGGACAAGGCCAAGGGTGCCGGCGGCGAGGACTATTCTCCGGCTCGCTACGAAGGCTTCGGCCCGGGCAACTGCATGGTGATTGTCGAGTGTCTGACGGATAACCCCAACCGCACCTTCGGCGACGTGCGCGCCTGCTTCACCAAGACCAAGGGCAAGATCGGCACCCAGGGCAGCGTCAGCCACATGTTCGATCACAACGCGGTGCTTGCCTTTCCCGGCGAAGACGAGGAGGCGGTACTGGAAACCTTGATGGAAGCGGAAGTGGACGTCGCCGATATCGAAAACGAAGACGGCCATATCACGGCCTACGTGCCGCCCACAGAGCATCACAAGGCCAAGCAGGCGTTGCTAGACGCCTTCGGCGAGCTGGATTTCGAGATCGACGAAGTGCAGTTTCTGCCCCAGATCACGACACCGGTGGACGGCGACGACGTGGCGCAGTTCGAGAAGCTTCTGGACATGCTCAACGATCTGGACGACGTGCAGAATGTCTACCACAACGCGGACGTCTGAACGAGAAACGCCGAGATGATCTCGGCGTTTGGTCGTTAATACTCGATGCGGGCCATCAACTTTCGATGTTCTGGTTGATGGGCGCATTGGCGATCTTGCTGCGCCGCTCGCGGTAAGTCTCGAGTGCCTGTTGACCCGATACCGAATCGGCGAAGGACCACAAGCCGCTTTGTGCGCCTTCCATGACGATGGTGTAGACCGCCAGCTCGATGGCTTCGCGAATCGCAAGCTGCGGCGGATCGTTGCGGGTGAAACCGGCTTCCAGCTCGAGCAGCTCGTCGGAAGCGATGTACTTGAATACGGAGCCCTGCAATTTCAGCGAGTAGATTTTCTTGGTGGTGGTAACGCTTTTCATGATCCGGCCTGTCGTGACGCTGACAAAGCGCAGGTTCACGGTCACCAGGTCGGTACGGTATTCGGTGCTGGCGCCAATTCCCAGGTAGCGCGCCCCGGCGCCCCCGGTGGTCAGGTTCGTTTCGTAGCCGATAACCCCGCCTTCGATGATCACACCGGCAAAGGTCAGCGCCGGCAGTAGATCCGCCCTTCCCCCGTTAAACTGCTGCCGCGTGGACTGAATGATCTGACGCTCCCGCAACAGGTTCGGCAGTCCGCGCCGCTCGACCACGTTGAACCATTCGCCGTTACCGACCCGGCTCAGCACATCCACCAGGATGGCATCCGCGCCCTGGGTCACCGCCCGGGAGTATTCCGGAAAGCTATCGTTGGGCTTGTGCTGACCGGTGAGATCGGGAAACTCATAGATGGCGATATCGATCTTGCGCTCCGCCGGCGGCAGACTTTGCAAGAAAGACGTCGCGTGAGTCTTTCTGATATAGCCTGCCGGCGAGGCGAAGGGATCGTTGATCGACCCGGTCGCGCACCCGCCGAGAGCAAGAAGGGACACGAGCAGCAAAGCTCTTATGGATGTATTAAACATGAAAGGTTCCCTGCGTGTTGCCTGAATACGCGCGTTCAGTTTTTCGTTGGAATGGGGATATCGAGCACGTTGGTATTGATACCGTCGGCGATGGTGATCTTGACGCGACCGTTGATGGTCTTGTAGGACACCATGGCGCCATCGAGGGCGAAACTCCCCGAGGGGGGCGCTCCATCCGTGAAGATAGCTCTATTAAGCTGGGTCGCAGCACCGCTGATCACCGTGCCACTAAGGCTTTCTGCAAACTGATCCGCTAGCGTGGGCTCCTCGAACAGGGAATCGAATTCCGAGCCGTCGTCCACATGCTTGTTCTGAATCTCCGCCGTCTGCAGCAGGTGCGCGCTATAAAAAGGATCACCCCCAAAAGAAGGGTTGATGGGTTGATACACCAGGTCGCCGGCGCTCGCGAGGCCACAGAAGGCACTCGAGAAAAAAACGCTGGAGAACAGCACACCGATCGTTCGAGTCGTGTTACGCATTTATCTTTGCCCCTTGCTATTCAATAAGCTACTCAATAAATTATCGCCGCTATGGCAAGGTCTTGGTTACTCGCCCCTTGGGAGTCTCCAGGATAAGCTGCGTTTCCTGCTTGGTACCCGTGAGCTGTAATGGTGAGCTATCAGGATTCGTCCCACGGCCGCGCTGGATATGCACAATGCGCTTGTTGGCGCCCAAAATACCTACCTCAGAATCCAGGTTGGCACCTTTCTGATCTACCAGTACGGCGTTTCCTGTACCTACCACCGAAACAGAAGAGTCCAGCGCAACGCCTCGCTGGCGCTGCAGCGTTGCGTTGTTGCTACCTTGTATGCTGACGATGGCGCGATTGCGCGTGCCGCGCTGAACAATTTCCGACGAGCTTTTTCCCGCACCCGGCAGGCTTGGCAATGCATCGTTCAGGCGCGCCGTATCGATATTATTGATCACGCCCTGCCCGGGAGAAGAGAAATTGGCTATTTGCCGAGCCTGATCCACGGGAACCCGCCTTTCCTCGCCGATCTGACGTACGAAGGCGGAGTCGTCGGCTGCAAGACTCAAGGGAGAGCCCAGGATAAGCACCGCCAGGCCGAGAGCGGACTGAAGAGGTTTTGCGATTGTCTTGATCATTTTTCATCCCCTTTACATAGGGCTGACAATCTCGTCAGCTTCACAAGTGGCTCCGGTCAAGCGCTCAGACACCTGCAGGTGAAACTCGACCCAACCCGTCGGTGCCATCTTGATCGTCATGCGTGATGTTTCCTGGGGTTCGCCCGGCTGCAGATTGTGCGAACCGGACTGCTCCAGGGTGCCGGAATTCGTGGCATCAATTTTCAAGGCGCGTAACTGATAGTCCGCCCGGGTGGGCTTGGACGCTTGGATCAAGCCTGAGGCGATCACATAATCGCCTTCACGCTTGACGATGACTTGACAGCCAAGCTGAGTAAAGGTGTCTTGCGCCGTTGCCGCGGAAATGGCGACAAGCCATATCACCAAACCAGCAGTCCAGCTTTTAAGCTTGCGGTTTATTAGCATAAAGGCACCTTGAATCAACCAACTGGCCGGGCCGCGATAGTGAAAGCGGACCCGGCCTCGATAAAACCACTACCTATCGAATCGTCGTTTCTTACCTACTCACCATGGTAGCGCCTTTCAAGAAAAGCTAAGCGATGAGTAGGCAAGAAATTCCACGCTTTTTTGAATCTTAGTTTGACTGACGGATAGCAGCAGTGTTGTGGGCACCTTTTTGATAAGCATCCAGGCTATCGTGGTTACCACTTTGCTTATAAGACAGGCTGTTTCCAAAGCCTTTTTGCAGGCTGTAGGCATGGTTGCTGGAACCGATCTGAATACCTACCGTGTGGTTGTCATAGCCAACCTGATTCACCTCGATATAGTTAGATGAACCGGTTTGAGCTAGTTCAGCCTCGTTGAAACCACCCTTCTGATAGGAATCCACCTCGTTGATCGCACCGCTTTGCTTGCTGGTAAGGCTGTTGGCGATACCGAACTGTTCGTTGAATGCAGCGTTCGTGTTGCCTTTTTGAGTTAGGCTAGCTTTGTTCTTGATACCCTCTTGCAGAGAGTTAAGAGTATTCGCGCTGCCTTGCTGGCTGGATGCGAAATCGTTTCCGAAACCGATTTGATCCATATAAACTTCGTTCTTGTCTGCGAATACAGAAGTAGACATCAGCGCAGACACACCAGCGATAACAAGTAGCTTTTTCATTTTAATGTTCCCTTATTGCGTCTTAATTGAAACTGAAATTATGAATCAACACACTCGGAGTGAGTGCCCGCAGAGCAATTTGTAAACTTATAAATCAAAATGCTCTTGTTGTGTAATATGAGGTAACGAGATAAATTCGTCAATTTTAAAGCCGCTCATTTATTTAATGATGTTATTGTTTATTTAAACAATTACATTTTTAGAAAACGGCTTATATATTTAAATTAACGTTAAGTAAAAAATTGATACATACGGAAAATCGACGGCGCCAAAGCACCGCCGCACCGGGAAAGGCTGTCAATACGAGGGGTCGATCAGTCTCCTGCCAGCGGCTTTCAAGACACCGTATGAATCCACTGCCCTGGCAGACGGCTTCGATTGTGTTCTCGCTAAAGAGCAAGAACTGGTCCCTTGGGCACGATTCGGTTGGGGTTGATGGTGGGATGGCTGCAGTAGTAGTGGCGCTTGATATGTTTGAAGCTAACGGTCTCCTCTTCGATCAACAGACCCTTGACGGTCTCCTTGGTTGGCTATCGTTCCAGCATGAACCAGCCGACTCGATTGTCCCGTGTCGGTGGACGGCTGATTCGGCGTTCAGGCCGGAATATTGATACGCTAGCAGAGGCAGGCTTGAAACGCCGTTCACGTTCGACAAGGAGGAGGCAACTGATGCTGACAGAGACGGATATGCAGCACCTGCGCCGCTGTGTGGAGCTGGCCAAGGAAGCGTTCGAGGCGGGCGATGAGCCCTTCGGCAGCGTGCTTGCGGATGGGGATGGCAAGGCACTTTTCGAGGATCGCAACCGCATCGCCAGCGGAGACGCCACCCGCCATCCGGAATTTTCGCTGGCCCGCTGGGCCGCGGAACACATGACGCCGGAATCGCGCGCCAAGACAACGGTCTATACTTCCGGCGAGCACTGCCCCATGTGCGCCGCCGCCCACGGCTGGGTAGGGCTTGGACGCATCGTCTACGTCAGCTCTTCCGAACAGTTGACGCTCTGGCTTGGCGAATTGGGCGCCGCGCCACCGCCGGTACGCCCGCTACCTATCCAGACCATCGCCCCGGATATTCCCGTGGAAGGGCCGATCGCCGGTTTGGATGAAGAGATCAAACACCTTCACCAGCAGTTGCACGCTGGCCGATAAACGCTTGCTCCTGGTCTGCCCCGGTGATTGAACGGCTTGGATGTGTAGAAAGGTGTAGGCTTGTAGTTTGCACTTACCCGACAGCATGGAAGAAACGATGAGCAGCAAGATCAAGGTAGCCTCCCCTCTGGTAATTCTGCACGGCGACGAGATG
The DNA here is from genome assembly GCF_007954585.1 of Pistricoccus aurantiacus. GTDB lineage: Bacteria > Pseudomonadota > Gammaproteobacteria > Pseudomonadales > Halomonadaceae > Pistricoccus > Pistricoccus aurantiacus. The sequence goes on along the minus strand of NZ_CP042382.1, from coordinate 1,292,753 downwards.
GCCCAGGTCGCCTTCGAGCGAATCCTCGATACCTTCGTCACCTCCCGCCTGGATCTGGATATGGTGGAGATCGACCTCTCCGCGGAGCATCGCGTGAGCACCAATGGCCAGGCGGTGATGGATGCCATCGAGGCGCTCAATACGTATAAGGTGGGCATCAAGAATGCCGGCATGACCGTCAATCGTGCCCAGCTCGAGGAACTGCTGGCCAAGCACCCGGAAATCGATGGTGATACGCTGCATCCGCTGGCTACCAAGTCTCCCAACGGCGCCATTCGCAAGGGCATCGGCGGCAATATCACCCGGGAAGATATCCAGTTTCGCAACCTGCAGTTCGACAAGCCGCATTGGATCGGTCGCGATATCGAGGTCGATACCATGGAACACGGCGGTATCAAGGACAGCTTCAACGAGCTTTCCAAGGGCACCGGCGTGGTCAAGCTGATGTTCGTCGGCGCCAGCGGCGACCCGGTGGAACTGCACCGCCGCGAGGTCAACAAGGGCGATCCCTGGCTGCTGGCCACCAACGACCTGGACGACGTCAAGGCCTGGGCGCACCGCTTCTTCCAGCGGGCCATCGATGAGAAACGCGATATCTATCTGGGACTCAAGGATACCGTCATCGCCGGCTATGACGGCGTGATGCGCGCCGCCATCGAGGCGATCTATCAGCAGGATTACAAGCAGCAGGTCGAGGCGCTGGGGCTCGACTATCACTACGAGCTGATCGATGCCCAGGCGGCGCGTATCGTCGCCAATCCTCCGGAGCGAGCGCTTTGGGGCGTGCCGGACAACACCACCGGGCGCAAGCTCTACAAGCTGGTGGAACAGCTCAAGCAGCACGGCATCCCCGAACGCGAGGCACAGGTCTCGATTTCCCGCATGAGTGCCGGCGGTGGTGATCAGTACGGCAGCTATAACGCCCCCGCCAGGGAAGACGGCATTCTCAAGGTGATCGTCGATGGCGAGGAGAAGCACGCTCGGCGCGTCAAGCAGGGCGACCCCATCCTGCTGATGTCCAACGATCGTCAGGCGATCAAGGACTGGGTGCTGCAGGTATTCCGCGACGCCTCCCGCAAGCAGAAGGAGGTCTACTTCGGTCTCAAGCGCGAATACATGGACTACGACGATGTGTTCAGCACCATCATCACCGACGTGCGCTACGAGCTGGCCCAGGCGGATACTGCGCCACCCTCCTTCATGATCATGCGGCCCTCCAGCCAGTTGATCAAGATGATCACCGATCCGCCGCGCAATGCCCTCTACCCGGCCCAGAACCTGGACGGCGACATCTTCTCGGATATTTCCGCCGCTCTCGGCGGCAGCCTGGCCACCGCAAGCTCGATCATCGAAAGCAAGAGTGGCACCATGCTCTTCGAGGCGCCCCACGGCACCGCCCACGACCTGTACCTCAAGTACCAGGAAAGCGACGGGCAAGACGCCCATTTCAACTCCTCGGCACTGCTGTTCGCCGTAGCCAACGCCCTGGAAACCCTGGGCGAACGCGAAGGCAATCAGGCACTGATCGACTATGCTAAATCTCTCAAGAAAGCACTGATCGATACCGTCGCGGATGGCATCATCACCGGCGATCTCAAAGGCAAGACCGCCGACCCGGGCGCGGAAACCTTGGTGGATATGCAAGGCTTTCTCGACGCGGTGGCGGAACGTCTGCCAGCCTGAATCAAAAACCGAGAACCAGGAATCAAGCTGGTCAACAAGAAAATGCAGCCGCCTCCCCTGGCGTAAGGAAACAGATCAATGAAAGTATTGGCTATCAGCGGCAGTCTCAGGAAAGGCTCCTACAACACCCGCCTGCTCGAGGCGGCGGAGGAAGTGATTGGCGACCGAGCCGACATCGAAAGCTTCGATATCGGCAACCTGCCCCACTACCACGGCGATCGGGACGGCGAGACAAAGCCGCAGGCGGTGCAGGAACTGCTGGACGCCATTGCAAGTGCGGACGGCCTGCTGATCGCCACCCCGGAATACAACTACAGCCTGCCCGGCGTGCTCAAGAACGCCATCGACTGGGCCTCCCGCCCCGCCTATAAATCGGTGCTGAAAGGCAAACCGACCGCCATTCTCAGCGCCTCCATAAGCGCCACCGGCGGCGTCCGAGCGCAGGTGCACCTACGCGATATCCTCGCCGGCACCTTGACCCCGGTACTACACGCCCCGGACTTCCTGGTGCCTACCGCTCAGGATAAATTCGACGAAACCGGCAAGCTCACCGACGAAGCGACGCAAAAGCTGTTGCAGCGACGTATGAATGATTTTCTAGAGTGGATCGCAAAAAGTAAGAGCTGAATCGAAAAAACTAGCTATCCCACCCGGCGGTGCTTCCCCAAAGGCATCGCCTTTCTTTTGCCCGCCCCATAAACCACTGAAAAGCCCAGCCCGATGCAAGAGGTAGCTTCCTGCAGGCGTAAAGATGAGCTTCACCGCCACAGAACGTAATCAATTGTGTAAATTTAATTACAAAAGTAATACTACTGGACTATGCTGTGTATATCCCCTGAATAGCCACTACACCATGCCGGAAGGTAGCAGTAACTTTTTGGAATCCGGTAATTAGCCAATGGCTTATATCCATTATCGGTTGGGTAAAAAAGGATAAGAAGCTGACAAGCGAGGCTGTGGATATGCAAAGTCTACCAAACTCCGAGAACGTGGTTATCCATACAGTATCATTGATGCTGGCAAAACGCGCCGGCACGCGAATTTTGGATATACCGCCAACCAGAATTATATTACTTCAAAATTAATAAGGTGTATCGCCAGACGGCAAGACCCTGTGTGTCAACCTGAATCCATACACCGGCTCAGTGAGTTAAGCTCAATATCAGAGCCCGAGGTTCAGGAGCCCGTATCATGCCTAAACCGCCAACCGCGCTGCCCGATCATCAGGTCACGCCGAACCCCAAGCTGGAGAAGCGCACGCGTCGTCAGTTCTCGACCGAGTACAAGCTGCGCATCCTGGCAGAAGCCGATGCCTGTCGGCATGGCGAACTTGGAGAGCTGCTGCGCCGCGAAAAGCTGTACAGCAGCCAGCTGACCACCTGGCGCAAGGAGCTTGCCGAGAACGGCGTGGAGAAGCTCCACAAGACCGCCCCAGGCCCGAACCCGAGCAAGACCCCGGAGCAGAAGCGTATCGAGGCACTGGAGCGTGAGAACGCCCATCTTCAGCAGAAGCTCTCGACCGCCGAAGATTGCCTATCGCTCCAAAAAAAAGCGTTATCGATGCTCGATCGCATGAACAATGGGAGCGAACCATGATCACGGTGCTCGAAGAGCGCCCGGCGCAGCTTCCATTGGCCATGGCCAGTCGAGCCTTGGGCATCAACCGCAGCACGGTGTACGCCTGGCGAAAACGCCGCCATGAGCCTTCTACTGGGGCCTCCACCTCGCGCCGGCACTGTCCGCAGCCCAGAGCCCTGTCGGCCGAGGAGCGAGCGCAAATGCTGGAGATCGCGCATAGCGAGCCCTACCGGGATCAGCCGGTGTATGAGATCTACCACGACCTGCTGCAGCAAGGGATCTATCTCGGCTCGCTCAGCACCTGGTACCGGCAGCTGCGTGAGGCCAAGGAGAGCGGTGACCGCCGTCCTCAGCGTGCGCCCCAACACCATGCGGTGCCACGCATCACGGCAAGGGCCGCCAATGAGGCGTGGACGTGGGACATCAGCAAATTGCCCACGCGGCGACGCGGCGTCTACCTCAATCTCTACGTGGTGCTGGACCTTTACAGCCGCTTCATCGTGGCCTGGATGGTCTCTCACAAGGAGAATGCCGCCTTGGCTCAGCAGCTCTTCCAGGAGGCCGTAGATCGCTACGGAATCCCGCATGGAGCGCTGACGCTCCACCAGGATCGAGGCTCGCCGATGATCGCCCGGAGCTACCTGGACCTCATGGGAGAGCTGGGGGTGACGTGCAGCCATAGCCGCCCGAGGGTGAGTAATGACAACCCGTTCAGCGAAAGCCAGTTCAAGACCAGCAAGTACCAGCCCGACTATCCCGGGCGCTTCGAGAGCATCGTCCATGCCCGGCAGTGGTATAGCGCCTACGTCGACTGGTACAACCTGCAGCACCATCACAGCGGGCTGGCTGGCTTCACGCCGGAGCAGGTCTTCACCGGCCGATATCGCGAGATAGCGAAGGTCCGCCAGCGAGCGCTCGATGACAGCTTCGAGGCGCACCCCGAGCGGTTCCTACGCGGACGCCCCAAGGTGGTGATGCCTCCGGCCAGTGTCTCGATCAATCCGGTACAGCCCGATGACGACGACCCAGCGCCCTACAGTGTGGTGAACTTCCCGACGCTATCGGCGGCGGGCAACACCGAGACGAAATCGACACTAATTTTTAACGATCTGTCCGAATCAGGTTGACAGGTTCCGAAGACAAGAAACCCAATAAATGCGCCGTCACGTTTATTCAATATATCTGGTGGCTACCTAATCACTGTTAGCTCATTAAGACATGGCGGCCTCAAGTTCCAAGCGCAACACTATTGAAGGGTGTTCGGCCCAGCCACGGACTTCTTGAGCACATCGGCATAAACCTCCAATGGCGTTCTCCAGTCCAGTGTTTTTCTCGGCCGCGTATTCAGTGAGTCGGCGATCACGTCAAGCTCTTCCTGGCTGTAGACCGACAAGTCCGTGCCCTTCGGCAAATACTGCCGCAACAGACCATTGGTGTTTTCATTCGAGCCTCGCTGCCAGGGGCTGTGGGGATCCGCAAAGTAGATCGCTGTGCCAGTCTTCTGAGTAATCTCGGCATGCTTCGTCATTTCTCTGCCCTGATCGTAGGTCATGGACAGGCGCAGCGAGCGCGGCACCTCGTTGAGCTTGTCACTGAATCCGATAGCCGCCGCGGTAGCCGTGGTACCGTCCAGCTTCGCCAGGATCACCAGGCGGGTGGTGCGCTCGACCAGCGTGCCGACAGCAGAGCGGTTGTTGGCGCCCATGATGAGGTCGCCCTCCCAATGCCCTGGCATCAGCCGGTCTTCAACCTCGGGCGGGCGCATGTGGATACTGACCAGATCGGGAATCTGCTGGCGTCGATCCTTGCCCTGGCGTCTCGGCCGACGCTTGCCATTGCCCTGTCTCAAACAGGCAATGAGCTCCTTCTTCAGCGTGCCTCGCGGCATCACGTGAAGCGCGTTGTAGATGGACTCATGGGAGACCTGGCGGTCGGGATGATCAGGAAACATACGCTTCAGTGTGCGGCTTATCTGCTCGGGTGACCAGTATTTACGCAGCAGATAGACCACCAGTTCAAACAGTTCGCCGTCGGGATGCAACTTGGGTAAGCGACGCTGGCGATGACGTGCCAGCCGAGCGCGATAGCCCGCCAGGCTAGCGTCATATCCCTTTACAGGAGTGACGGTATGACGCCTGAATTCCCGTGACACCGTACTGGGTGAGCGCCCCAAGTGACTGGCGATAGCCCGGATCGAGTGAGAGGCTCGCATCATCATGATAGCGGCGCGGTCTTCAGCAGAAAGATGGTGATAGTAGCAAGTCATGGCAACACGATACCTGATGGATCAGGTGTTGCACTTGGTCATTGAGGCCGCCCATCTAGGAGAAGGACTGACCTATGCATAGAATAACCAAGACCCATCTTGAAAGCTTTGTTAATAGTCATGGGTTTGAGCAGTTGGATGAATCTAAACAGTTTGAGTTATTCGTGAATTACTCAGTATTAGCTGGCAGGCTAGTCAATACTTATGAACTTGACGATGTTACTTCTAGCGAGACGGATGATGGAATCGATGGCGTGGCTATCATAATAGATGAAGAGCTGGTTATCTCCTCAGAAGACGCTGAGGCGTGTTTTAGCTCTGGGAGAAAGAACCATGATGTTGAAGTTGTTTTTATTCAGGCCAAAACTAGCGAAGGTTATGATTTAGGCGACTTCCTGAAATTTAAAGAGGCAATTCTTAGATTCACAGCCTCTGACAATTATAAATCGAATGATACAGTGCAAAATAATGCACGTGAAATATTTGACGTTATTTTGAGTAACGTCCCAAAGATAAGAGGCGGTAAGCCGAATCTAACCGCCAGATTCGTCACTACAGGGATATATAGGAAGCCCGAAGCATTAGAAAATGCAAAAAACGATTTCGCGAATCAATTGACCGATCTTGGCTATTTTGGAAATATTGACATTGAGTTCTTTGGGCGTGAAGAGATAACTAACCTTTGGGTTAGTACTTATGAGACCGTCAGCTCGGAACTCGAAATGTTTAGTAATGCCGCACTTCCAAAGATTCATGGGATAGATGAGGCGTACCTTGCAGTTGTCAAGGCTAAGGATCTCGTGGATAGCCTTCTTATAAATGAGGACGGAAACCTTAGAGCGCATGTTTTTCAGGAGAATGTCAGAGCATTTCTGGGCATTGAAAATCCAGTAAATGAATCAATAGCCAGAACTCTCGATGAGATAAACCAATCGACTAGATTTCCTGTTCTAAACAATGGAATTACAATTGTGAGTCCTGACGTGAGAGTCCAAGGAAGCGTTCTTCATCTAGAGAATTTCCAGATTGTAAATGGCTGTCAGACCTCAAATGTGCTGTTTGAGTGCAGGGAGAACCTAAACGATTCAGTGATGGTAAACCTGAAGGTGGTCGAGACCTCGAATGAAGATGTTTTCGCGGACTTAGTCCGGGCGACAAACAGCCAATCAAAAGTTGATGAAACACAATTTTTATCACTTCGCCCGATAGTAAAAAGGGTCGAAGAATACTTCAATTCTTTCGAAGGACAGGACGGGCGGCTGTATTTCGAACGCCGTGATAGGCAATATGTAGGTCGTGATATACCTGCTGTGCGAACTTTCAATGTAAATGTTGCAGCAAAAGCTGTTGCCTCGATGTTCTTTGAGCGCCCCGACCTTGCCTATCGTTATCCAAAGCAAATGTACGAGCAGCTAGGTGATCAGATTTTCTCTGATGATACTAAAGAGTCGGTTTTCTATGCGGCATGTCTTTCTCTCTACCGATTGCATTTGCTAGTGGCTAGCGCAGATATACCTCAAAATATGCGTAAGTATAAGTGGCATATTCTTGTTCTAGTTAGAGCGATCGTTGCAGGAAAAGACGTTCCAAAACTTAATTCCAGAAAGGTGGAAGCATACACAAAGAAGTTAATTTCTGCCTTTTCTAAACGCGGATCATCAGTGCTAGACCCATTTAACGAAGCAATTGGTATTATCCAGTCTTTTGAAAACCTTACAGATGACCGATTGAAACGTCAGGCAGTATTAGAGGAGATGTTGGCGAAGGTGAGCTAACAATAACAGTCACGGCGACGTCTGCTACATTGCGGCTTCGCCTTCATTTCGCAGTCGCGCGCGCTGTTGGCATTATGCAACATCAAGTTGAGAGGGCATGATGAAAAATGAAACATGGATACAGTTGATTATCGGCGGAATTATTTTAGTTCCACTTGGTTTTTTGGGCTCTAACGTTTTTGATATGAACAAGACCCTATCATCCATGACGGCTCAAGTATCTAACACAGACAATCGCGTAAATCGTATCGTAGAAGTTCTTCCAGAAGTAAAGGCCAGAGTTGCTTGGGAAGAAACGAATCATGCAATAGAGGGTTTTTTGGTTGTTACTAACCCTACGGAAAAAGAACCAGGAGAATGGGTTACTACAGCGGCCGTTTATAATAGAGACAGCTCAGAATTGAGTGTATTTCCAATAAAGTTAGATAAGGCCCATATGAACTATGCATCTTTTGTAGTCGCTGGGAAATTGAAGTCAGAAAATCCCCATGAGGCATCGTTTTCAGAACTATCGAAATACTCTGCAGAGCTCAGAGACGTAGTTTTGATTCCAAATAATGTAAATTTGGACACAAGTTTTGTTTTTCGTTCATCCGATGCCGAAGAAATGAGTAAATTCTTAGAGACAATTTCAGGGTCCAAGCCAGAGAAAACTGAAATCAAAAGAATCAGGAATTGGAAAGAGTTAGTAGAGGGATTTGAGGCTGTAAACAAAGAAATTGAGCATAACAATGGCAGCCAGTAGGATGTGGACTTCCCCCGAATCAGTAGACACGCATCGATAACTCCGGCTAGGGAGAAGAGCGATGCCTGCCATGAACACCGGGAAGAAGACTCAAAGGTATAGCGTCGAGTTCAAAGTCAAAGCCGTGGAGTGGCATCACCAGGCCCACCGCAGTGTGAAAGCGTTGCCGAAGCGCTAGATATTCATTCCTTCATGCTGTCACGCTGATGCAAGGAATACCGTGAAGGAAAGTTTGCCATGAAACGGGTCAAGAAAGCGCCAGCCGACGCGAAGAAGAAAATCCAGGGACAGGATGAGGCTGCCCGCCTGAAACGTAAGCGCCAATAAATCAGCACCTACCCCCCGACCCTGCAATTGAACACACTGATTCCCTGACCCACACCACGAGGAATCAGCATGACCCCGATCGAACGGGAACACTTCTGGCAACAGCATATCCATGACTGGCACACCGCCGGTGTGTCCGGCAGCGGAACCTGTCAACCTGATTCGGACAGATCGTTAAAAATTAGTGTCGATTTCGTCTCGGTGTTGCCCGCCGCCGATAGCGTCGGGAAGTTCACCACACTGTAGGGCGCTGGGTCGTCGTCATCGGGCTGTACCGGATTGATCGAGACACTGGCCGGAGGCATCACCACCTTGGGGCGTCCGCGTAGGAACCGCTCGGGGTGCGCCTCGAAGCTGTCATCGAGCGCTCGCTGGCGGACCTTCGCTATCTCGCGATATCGGCCGGTGAAGACCTGCTCCGGCGTGAAGCCAGCCAGCCCGCTGTGATGGTGCTGCAGGTTGTACCAGTCGACGTAGGCGCTATACCACTGCCGGGCATGGACTGAGGTGGACCCCATCAGCTGGACAGCTTGAAGGTGTTACTAAGCTCTGACCTCTTTGTTTACCCGGCTCAAGCTGCCAGGGTCACGGATGGCTGGTAATACACCTCGTCGGGTGTTTGATAATCATGGCTCTGATGGAACCGCTCCTGATTGTAGTGCCGGAAGTACCGGTTAAGCGCCTGTCTCAAGTGTCGCCCATCCTCGAAGGCGGTGAGGTAGATGCACTCATGTTTGACACTGCGCCAGAGGCGTTCCACGAAGATATTGTCATGGTAGCAGCCCTTGCCGTCCATGCTGATCCGGATGCCATGATGCTTGAGAACATCGGTGAAGGCTTCACTGGTGAACTGGACACCCTGATCCGTGTTGAAGATTTCCGGCGTTCCATGACGTTGCAGGGCCTCCTCCAGAGCATCAACGCAGAAGTCAGCGTCCAGGGTGTTCGAGACGCGCCAGGACAGCACCTTGCGAGTGTGCCAGTCCATGATGGCCACCAGGCACATGAAGCCCCGGGCCAGCGGCGCATACGTGATATCGGCGGCCCACACCTGGTTGGGCCGGTCGATCCGGCGCCCTTTGAGCAGGTAGGGATAAACCTTGTGCCCCTCGCCGGGAATGCTGGTTCTCGGACGCGGGTATACCGCCTGCAGGCCCATGGTGCGCATCAGTCGCTGGACTCGCTTGCGGTTTACCTGATAGCCCTGGCGCTGCAGGAACGCCCGCATTTTGCGAGACCCGTAATACGGCGTTTCCAGATGTTGCTGATCAAGTAGATACATGAGATTCAAATCCTTCTGACGCTGTTGCCGAGGACGGTAGTACACCGATGAGCGGCTCAATTTGAGCAATTCACATTGGCACGTCATGCTGATATCAGGGTGGTCGCGCTCGATCATCGCCAACCGGCGTCGACGACTTACTGATCGAGCTTGCGCGATAAAAAATCGCGTTCCACCGTCAACCGGCCGATCTCGCGATAGAGTTCATCGGTGTTGGGCTCGTTGGACGGCTTGCCAGCCTTCTTCTTGCCTTCGAAGAGGTCAGGGGCATTTTCCAGCAGCTCGCGTTTCCAGGTGCTGACCATGGTCGGATGGATCTGGAAACGGGCGGCGATCTCGGAAGTGGTCTGGTCACCCTTGAGAGCGGCCAGGGCAACCTTGGACTTGAATGAAGCGCTGTACTGTTGGCGTTTCTTGCTCATGATTCTCCTCCTGAGGGAGATGATGAATCAGAGCTTAGGCACCTGTCCAAATTTCGGGGTCCAGTTCATACGGAAACACATAAAAGACTATATTGAGGGCTTTTATAACAGCCAGCGGCTGCACAGTGGCTTGGGTTACCGGACTCCGATAGAGTTCGAAGGGATTAGCTGATGGAGCGTGTCCACTTTATTTGGGGAACTCCAACACGCCGTTCATTACCTGATCGAGCACAAGCTGGATCTGTCGGTGTTTCATCCAAAATACCGCATCGCCGCACGGCCTACGATCCGGACAAGCGCAGGGATCCTGGGAACCCGAGCTCGACAGTTATAAGTGTAAGTGATTGATTTTCCAGAAAATATGTTTCCAGAATTGACACTACAACAACCATTATTCGGCGTAGATAATTGATTTTGTGAGAGAAAAACAAAACCTCGTATCGCAATACGTACCAGCCCGATACTGTCAAACTGGCCAGAATGGCAAGATGCATAAAGCAAAACGTGTCACTGCAAAAGGCCATCGATTTAATAAAATCAATGATTTACAGAAGAAACTGTCGAACTCGGGATAACACGTTGCGCTACACATAGCCCGCTATCGAATGAAGAAATATCAAATATGGCTAAACCAAAACATATATTTCGTAGCGTTTCCATTATTGCCGGATTGATCATAATTTTTTTGGCGATTATTGATGGATACAACAACTGGTTACCATATCTTGACGCTCAATGGTTGCTGGGCGCTGGAGTAGTACTGATTGGCCTTGCATCACGCAAGTCCCCAATCGACATCCCCTAGTTGCCAAGTGCCGGGATCTCCGGAAAACCTGAATCGTGGCCCCCGCCCCCCATCCGTGCCAAAATTCAAGAATACGCAAAAGAGAGGAGCTTTCCATGGATCTCCAGCGAATCGAGGATGAGGCCCTCCATCTCCCTAAAGAAGAGCGGGCACAATTGATTCAGCGGCTGGTCTTGAGCCTGGAATCACCTTCGGCAGAGGAGCTTCGATCAGACTGGCTGCTCGAAGCTCGGCGCAGAGCCGAAGAGCTCGATAATGGCTCGATTCAGTCGGTGCCAGGTGACGATGTCATGAGGAAGGCACGAGCACTGATCGGATGAGCTCTTTTTTTCACCCGGTAGCGGAAGCCGAATTCCTGAAAGCAGTAGGTTTTTATGACCGGCGTCCCCCCCAGTACTGGCTCGGCAGACTTTAACCAAACGCTATTTTGCAGAACGACTTTTCAAGGCCTCGACATGCGCTTACAAATTCTCTCCGATCTACACCTGGAACACTTCGACGAGGGTCGCGATATTCCGCAGGAAGCGGTGGATGCGGTGGTGCTGGCCGGGGATATCCACTCGGCGGAGCTTGGCCTCGAGTGGGCGGCGGCGCATTTCTCCGATGTACCGATCCTCTATGTGCCGGGCAACCATGAATACTACGGCGGCCAGGTAACGGGATTGCGCGACCGGATGCGGGCTACCGCTAATCGCTTGGGGATTCACCTGTTGGACAACGGCGCCCTGGTACTCGATGGCGTGCGTTTTCTCGGCACGACCCTATGGAGCGATTTTTGCCTGTACGACGGTCTGCCGGAGCACGATCGTGAACGGATGTATGCCAAGGCGCTGGCCTTTATGCCGGACTTCTCGATTATCGAGGAGCCGGTTGGCGAGGTCTTCACACCGGAGGCAAGTCAGGCGCTTCACCGCCAGGCGCGGCAGTGGCTCGAGACGGAGCTGGCCAAGCCTCACGACGGCCCTACCTTAGTAATCAGTCATCACGCCCCGCTGGCGGAATGCATTCCGACACAGTATCAGGGCGACCCATTATCGCCGGCCTTTGCCTCGCCCCTCGAGGCGTTGATGGGAAAGATGGATATATGGATTCATGGTCATGTTCACGAGCCGGTGAACCTGGAGATAGCCGGTACGCGGGTTATCGCGAATCCCGGCGGCTATCCCGATGAATTCGACCCGCCGCTCTTTCAGCCACGTCTGGTTATCGATATCTAGGCGCTGTCACTCAACGCGCCAGCTCGCTCATGGCCGCTTCCAGCCCCGCCGGTGTCATGGGATACATGCGGTCGCCGATGATGTCGCGAATCAAATGCGTGGAGTGAGTGAATTCCCAGTAGCGCGGCGGCATGGGGTTGAGCCATACCAGATGCGGGAAGGCGTCGACCAGGCGCTTTAGCCAAACGCCCCCCGACTCACGATTGAAATGTTCGACGCTGCCACCGGGATGGGTGATCTCGTAGGGGGACATGGAGGCGTCACCGACGATCACCACCTGATAGTCCGCGCCATAGGTATGCAACACGTCCAGGGTGGGGATCGGCCGCTCCCGACGCCGAGCGTTGTCCTGCCACAGACCTTCGTAGACGCAATTGTGGAAGTAGTAGTGCTCCAGGTGCTTGAACTCGGAACGCGCCGCGGAGAAAAGCTCCTCGCAGGTACGGATGTGATCATCCATGGAACCGCCCACATCGAGCAGCAACAGCACCTTCACCGCGTTATGGCGCTCCGGGCGCATCTGCACGTTGAGCAGACCCGCGTCCCGGGCGGTCTCGCGGATGGTGGCGTCGATATCGAATTCATCCAGCGCGCCCTGCCGGGCGAAACGGCGCAGCCGCCGCAGCGCCATCTTGATATTGCGAGTACCGAGTTCCAGATCGTCGTCGTAGTCGCGAAAGCGCCGCTCGTCCCAGACCTTGACCGCCCGGCGATGGCGGGAGCCGTCCTGACCGATGCGGATGCCTTCCGGATTGTAGCCGTAGGCGCCGAAGGGGCTGGTGCCACCGGTGCCGATCCACTTGTTGCCGCCGGCGTGGCGTTCCTTTTGTTCCTCGAGACGCTGCTTGAAGGTCTCGATCAGCTTCTCCAGCCCGCCCAGGGATTCGATCTTGGCCTTCTCTTCTTCTGAGAGGGATTTCTCGAACTCCCGGCGCAGCCAGTCTTCCGGGATCAGCGCCTCGATGGCGGCGTCCATGTCCTCGAGCCCTTCGAACCAGGCGGCAAAGGCGCGATCGAAACGATCGAAATGGCGCTCGTCCTTGACCATCACCGTGCGCGCCAGTTGATAGAACGCCTCCATGTCAGCAAATACCACGCCTCGCTCCACTACCGCATGCAGGTCGAGCAGTTCGCGCAGCGATACCGGCACCTCATGGCGCTTCAGGGTCTCGAACAGGCCGATAAACATGACTTAGCGCCCCTGGCGACGCAGCATGAAGGCCAACCGTTCCAGCAGATGGGTATCCTGCTCGTTCTTGACCAAGGCGCCGGCAAGCGGCGGAATCGCCTTCACCGGATCGCGCTGATAGAGCGCTTCTTCCGCCAGCTGATCCGCCATCAGGAGCTTCAGCCAGTCCACCAGTTCCGAGGTGGAAGGCTTCTTCTTGAGCCCCGGCGTATCGCGCAGATCGAAGAACACTTCCAACGCTTCGCTGACCAGCCTCGGCGCGATAGCCGGGAAGTGCACGTCGATGATGCGCTGCATGGTCTGGCGATCCGGAAACTCGATGTAGTGGAAGAAACAGCGGCGCAGGAAGGCGTCCGGCAGTTCCTTCTCGTTGTTGGAGGTGATGACGATGATCGGTCGGTGTTCCGCGGCGACAGTCTCGCCGGTCTCGTAGACGTGGAACTCCATGCGATCAAGTTCCTGCAGCAGATCATTGGGAAACTCGATATCCGCCTTGTCGATCTCGTCGATCAGCAGCACCACCCGCCGGTCCGCGGTGAAGGCCTCCCACAGCTTGCCCGGGCGGATGTAGTTGGCGACGTTCTCCACCCCCTCGATGCCCAGTTGGGAATCCCGCAGCCGGCTCACCGCGTCGTATTCGTAGAGTCCCTGGGCCGCCTTGGTGGAGGACTTGATATGCCAGGTGATCAGCGGGGTATCCAGGGCGGCCGCCAACTCCTCGGCGAGCAGGGTCTTGCCGGTGCCCGGCTCTCCCTTGATCAATAGCGGGCGCTGGAGCGTCACGGCAGCGTTCACCGCCTGCTTCAAGGCCTCCGTGGCCACGTAGGTGGAAGTGGAATCGAATGCCATCTTGGCCTCGTATCAAAAGGAATCGGAAGAATGCCAGGGAGTGTACTCAAGTCCGCGCCAGAAAGCTGATGGTCGGTGTCGCGGCGTCGGAAACACCGGGCACACCTTGGCTGGACTGCCATTCTCCGCATCGTTGCGATGCGGCTTCGCATCCGATCAGGCTCGCATAGTAAATTCCCAACGAATCCTGCCAGCGGCGCGGCGCCTGGACGTCTTCAAGCGCCAGCCCTCCGCCGGAACGATGCAGATGCCAGCAGACGCGTCCACCATCGGGATGACGGGTGGCGAAGCCGACGGGAATCGACGCGGTATCGGCACGGCTTTCATCCATATAGCTTTGCAACCAATGCTCGCTATTGCCGCCGGCTTGCTCGCGGTGACGGCCCACGGCGAGGAGTTGTCCATGGCGACCTTGCAGAGCGTCATCAAGCAGTACGAGTCCCATCTCGTCGGTAAAGCCGGCGATCAGTTGGCCCGGAGCGGTTTTTCCGCCGCCAGCCGTGAACTCCCCGGCGTAGTGCGGCAGTCGGCCAGAGTCACGAAACGCCTGGCCCAGCCGCGAGGCGTTGAATTGATCGCCGTAGATCACCACGCTCTCCTTCAAGCCGACGGCTGCCGAAGACTGGCTCGGCAAGGCGCTCGTCAGCGTTGCCTTCAGGGCCAAGGGCGCGGAAACGGCGAGCCAGGTGCTTCGCTTCAAGAGTTGGCGACGCGTGATAGTCATGACAGATTTTCTCCACCTTCAGACATTGCGACTGTCGATCATCGCATTCGGCGTGTGACCATGACACTTCTACCATCAACGATCCAGCCGGCGAGCGGGATTTTCGGTTGATCCGGGTAAATTTGCTATTGTCGTAGTCGATACGGTGGTCGATACAAGGAGACAAGCTATGGCGACTCGTCCTATCCCGGAAAAGGTGCCCAGTCAGATGGCGGCCATGCTGCTGACCGGCCACGGCGGCATCGACAAGCTGGTTTATCGTCAGGACGTGCCAACGCCCGAGCCCGCCAGGGGCGAGGTGCTGGTACAGGTCACCGCGACGGCGAAAAACAACACCGACCGCAAGGCCCGCGAGGGCCTCTACCCCACCAAGGATAAGGACGAGATGACATCGTTTCAGATGGGCGGCTCGCCGACTCTGACCTTTCCGCGTATTCAGGGCGCGGATGTGGTGGGGCGCGTGGTCGCGGTGGGGGATGGCGTGAGCGACGCGCGCCTTGGCCAGCGGGGTCTGCTGGACTTCAATCTCTACGCGGACGAGCGCCGTGATATCAACCTCACTCCGGATTATTACGGCCACGGCGCCGACGGCGGTTTTGCCGAATATATCGCCGTACCGGCGGATCAGTTTCATGCCGTGGACAATCCAGATCTGGCAGATGCGGAGCTGGCGGCAATGGGCATGTGTTCCTACCAGACTGCCCTGCGCATGCTCAATGCAGCGGGAGTCAAGGCCGGCGAGCGTGTGCTGGTCACCGGGGCCAGCGGTGGCGTGGGCACGGCGCTGATTCAGTTATGTCGGCTTCTGGGAGCGATTCCCTATGCGCTGAGCCAGCAGGATAAAGCGGATGCGCTGCTCGCCCTGGGGGCGGAAGCGGTGCTGGATCGTTCGAACATGCGGGACTTCACCGATCGGGTGCGGGCGGTGACGGGGGATCGCCCCATCGACGCGGTTATGGATCTGGTGGGCGGCGAGATGACAGACCGCTTCATCGACGCCATGATCTTCGACATGAGGGCCCGGGAAAGCTATCCGCGCCTTTCCATCGCCGGCGCCAGCGGCGGGAACGTCAGCGAGGTACTTTGGACACGTATCTATCTGTACCAGGTGCGGATCTTTGGTGTCTCCCACGGCACTCGAGAAGAAGCCGAGCAGCTGGTGACGTGGATTCGCAGCGGTGAGCTCAAGCCGGTACTGCACGCGGCGTTCAAGCTATCCGAACTGCGCGAAGCGGAAACCTACTTCGTCAATCGCGGAAGCCACTACCTGGGCAAGATCGTGATTGTCCCGGACGCGCAGTGGCAAACTCACGGCGCGCCCTTTGCTCTGGAGGAATTCCCATGAGCGCCGAACTCAGCCTGCAGTTAATCGATACTCATGCCGGGGGTGACGTCAGCCGTATTGTCGTCGGTGGCATCGATCCGCTTCCCGGCACGACGGTTCGCCAGCAGATGGAATATCTGCGCGACGACGCGGACGGCCTGCGCAAACTGTTGCTGAACGAGCCCTACGGCATCCCCGAAATGTCCGTGGATCTGATCGTTCCCGCCACGCACCCCGAGGCCCGGATGGGCTATATCATCATGGAAGTGATGGGCTACCCGATCTATTCCGGCTCCAACACGATCTGCACTGCCACCGCCCTGCTGGAAAGCGGCATGATTCCCAAACAGGAGGGTCGACAAAACTTCGTGCTGGAGTCACCGGCGGGATTGGTGAATATCGAAGCGCGGGTGGAAAACGGCGTGGTGGAAGCGATCACCTGCGAAGGCCTGCCCACCTATATCGACACCTACCGCAACCGCATCCAGGTGCCTTCGATTGGCGAGGTGACCTACAGCATCGCCTACAGCGGCGGCTTTTACGCCCTGGTGGACGCCACCGAGCTAGGCTTTGCCCTGACCCGAGACGAGGAACGGCGGCTGGCACGATGCGCCCATGCCATCGTCGAAGCGCTGCAGATTCGCGGCGGTTTCTCCCACTACACCCTGGGGGATGTAGGGCCGCTGCCGTTTCTGCACTTCATGGGGCCAGTCGAGCAGGTGGCCGAGGGGTTCTACCGCTCCCGCTCCGCCACCTATGTCCACGAAAACGTGATCTGTCGCAGCACCACCGGCACCGGTACCTCGGCGCGGCTGGCCCTGATGCATCATGAAGGCCTTGTTCAGCCGGGAGACAGGCTGGAAACCGTATCGCTGCGCGATTCCGGTTTCATCGGCGAGCTCACTCGCGCCCGCCGGGACGGCAATCACGACGTGGTAGACAACACCATTACCGGCAAGGCCCATGTGCTGGCCCGCTCGGATATCATCATCAACCGGGACGATCCCATGGTGAACTGCGATGGGCTACACCATATCCTCACCAGCCGTCATCGCACCGTGGACTGAGGGATGGCGGGATCAGCAGTCTTCCAGAAGGGATACCAGTTTCTTGAAGACTTTCGGGTCCTGGCGTAAGCCGTCGTGCTCGAATTCGTTGGTCATCCAATACGCCAGGTTATCGACCACTTCGGCGGTTTCGACGGACAGGCCTGCATCCACGTACATGTCGTCGAAGTAGATGGCCGCGGCCACGGGAACACTGTTGTGAGCCAGCCGCTCTCGATCATAGAAAGGCTTGGTCAGGCGTTTGCCCGCAAGCGCGTGGACGCCGTCACGGAAAGGCTTTAACGCGCTTATCTCTTCGAACATCCATGGGTAGATCATCTCGCCGGTAAGGTAAAGCGGACGATGTTCCTGCGAGAATTCATGATGATGCTCTCGCTCGCGCTCCGCCGCCCAGGCATATTCAGCGTCAGGCGTCGCGTAGATATGCTCATGCAAGGCGGCGAACAAGGGATTTTCATCCAGGCCGGTCAACGTCATCACCTCGTTGAGAAAATGACGGTTCAATGCTTCCTTCTTCTCGCTGGTGAAGGCCTCTTCTATCAGCCAGTGCAGTTTCTCCGGCCCATCGCCCATGCCCAGCAATAGCCCCAGCGTCTGAAAACGCCGGACGGTGAGGATATCTCCGTTCGGCAAGCGGGGCTGGTTGGCGCGGATATGATCCGCGATGTCATCGAGCTTCTCGCTGTCGGAGGGATAGCGCGCATAGTAGGCCTCCATCTTCCTCGCTACCCGGCGGTAGGTACGCCGATAGACCTCGCCGGCATCCGGTGACAGGCTCGGGAGGCCGCCGGCGATATAGCATTTCGCCAGGCCTTCGGGTGCATGGGAAAGATAGGTCAAGGTCAGAAAGCCGCCGTAACTCTGGCCCAGGGTTTCCCAGGTGACATCCTGGTAAACGTTCTTCCTGATATATTCCAGATCCGCGACAACGGCATGGGCATCGAAATGGGAGAGATAGTTGGCGGCAGTCTCCGGGTCGCTCATCTTCTCCATCGTGGCAGCGGTAATTCTGGCACTGCGCCCGGTTCCTCGCTGATCCGGCAGGATGACACGGTATTGCTTTATCGCTTCCGATAACCAGACGGGATCATCCTTCGTGGGCCGAGGCGACTTGCCGCCGGGGCCGCCTTGAAGAAATACCAGCAGCGGGAGACGGTCATTCCTTTTTGCGGGATGGCAGACTTCGCGAAAGAAGACCACGATCTTCTCATCGTTATCCGCACTCCTCCAATCCAGCGGCACTTCCACGTAGCGATCGATGACGTGCCGTCCGGGCAAGGTGTATTCATCGTGTTTCATGCCGGGGTTCTCCATCCGTGCTTCCCATCAGCGAGTGAACCGCGAATTTTCAGTCCGCGCCCCCGCATCGCTTTCTTTCGGCTGGCGCTTCCCAAGCGCCGTCCAAAGTCATGCGAAGACACCGGAGAAAACGATGATGGTCAGTGCCTGAGCCGACATCAGCCAGCCTACGGGACACCTCGTAATACAGGTAGATCAGCAGGATCGCTTGCATGCCATAGAAGGAAAAGCGTTCCCACATTTCCATGCCGAATAACGTCATAAGCGGCCGGGGCTGACCGAAAAACTTCGTTTCCCTTCGATACCGGTGGCGTCCTGACTATTGCTCATGGCTCTCCATGTCACTCAGTTTGATCGGTTGAGGCCGCATAATCCGACTTGCTGTCACAGATCATGGCGTGTAAACGTCGACAATTGCTCAAGGCGATGGCCGGACAAGGATCCGCTGAAACGAGAATCTTATCTGCGCTGATGCAGTAGACGTACCGTTCAAGGCTCATCAAGACGGCATGTCTGCAGTCGCTCGGTGTCCTGGGCATTGTCACCGGTGAAGCGATTCAACCAGGCTTCATCGCCCTTACCCCACCACTCCAGGCCTGAGCCTGTGGTTAAACCTGCGTGCCCGATATAACGACTGCCACTGGCCGATACTGCAGGCGCAAGGCCAAAGAGTTGATCTTTGTATTCAAGTACGAGAAAGACAGGACCAGACTCTTCACCGTCTTGTGTTGTCACGTACCTTGCTTCTATTGCTTGATTGTTATCGCAGGTGTAGCGGTAAGTCCTTTGTTCAAACTGCAAATCACCGGCTTGGCTGGCGCTCGAGCTTTTGGAACTCGAAGTACCGCCGCTGACGCATCCCGCCAATGCTATAGCGGTGAATAGCAAAACACCGACAGCAAGATTAGATGACCTTGGATTCATGGACGATACGCTCCTTTCATAAACATCACGGTAAGATCGGACAGAGGACGCTCAACAGCAATCAGGCTGCCCGCTCGTTTATTGACTTGAACGTCGACTGCATTTGCTGAAACGCCGTTTTGATAGCAAGCAGTCAGCCGCTCATGCCTTGTTACATCACCCATCAATACAAAATTTTAACCCTACTTTCCTACCAACCACCCCCGCTGCTCCTCTATGCCCATGCTGATCAGCCTTGGCTCCTCCTGCTGCATGGCCTGGAAGGCGGCCTTGCTGTCGAGTCCCCACCAGTTGAGCTGGATCAGCGCCTGGGCGACGGCGCCGCCGAGGGTGGCGCCGGGGCCGGGAATTACGATGCGGTCCGGGGCGAATTCGCGCACACCCACCTTGAGGGCGGCGCTGAAGTCATAGGACGTCACCAGCTGTTCGCCGAGGGTGTAGTCCCACAGTGCTTCGGGATCGGTGCTCCAGGGGGTCCAGAGCTTGCCCCGGCCGTCGATCAGCGGCACCTCGGGGGCGCCAAACGGCGTCGCCGGCAGGCAGGTTCTGGCCTCGATTTTGACGCCTTCCTGCATCGGCGTATGAAAGGCGGCGTGCTGATGCAGGCGCAGGGGGAAGCGCTCCAGCGGCGGCAGTTCCTCGGCAAGCCGCTTGAGCCCGGCCTCGTTGCCGCCAAACACCAGCATGCCGCCGAGGTCGATGGAGAGATAAAGTTCGCTGCCGTCCTGTCCGTGCAACTTTTCGATCAGCGCCAGCAGTTCCCGGCGATGCTCGGGCTGGGGCCGCCACTGATCGTCGACCCAAGGGTAGAGCAGCTGGCCACCGTTGAGGGTGGTCTGCATCAGGTGGCCCATGGTGTTGATCAGGGTGAAGGCGTCGTCCTGGGCGAGCGCGCCGCCGAGGGCCAGGGCGATGTACC
This sequence comes from Pistricoccus aurantiacus, assembly GCF_007954585.1. GTDB lineage: Bacteria > Pseudomonadota > Gammaproteobacteria > Pseudomonadales > Halomonadaceae > Pistricoccus > Pistricoccus aurantiacus. Next base: position 1,272,358 of record NZ_CP042382.1, on the reverse strand, counting down.
AGCCCATGGAGTTGCCGGTCACGGCGCAGATCTCGTAGCGCTCCCGGTCGATGGCCAGCGCGTCCGCCAGGGCGCAGGCGTAGATCAGCGGCGAGGCGTGATCGCCGCGCCCGTGCAGGCTCAGGCGAAACGGGGTCTCGCCGTCGAGCTCGCTCAAGGTGGGCTGGTCCTGCTCGCGGCGCAGCGCATCGAAGCGCGCAAGCCAATCACTGCCGGCGGCGTGGCGGGTCAGGGTGCCCCACTCTGCCTGGTTGTAGGTGCCGCGCCCGGGGCAGACGATCAGCAGGCGTTCCTTTGGCTGGGTCAGCTCACTCATGTCCGGCTCCCTGTTACGGTGCGTTCAAATGCGGTCTGCCTGGCTACAAGGCCTTCGGCACGCTCACAAATCGCCGCGACCGAGGGCAGCGTGACCGTCGCCGCCGGTCCCAGGGGAATGAAGCTGTCCTCGGCGGTCAGGCGGTGCAGACGATGGGACTCTACACCCCGCTCCACCAGGCCGGTGATGACCTCCTCGCTGGGTGAGCCACTGCGACGGCATTCGTCCACGCACAGCACCTGGGCGCAGTCAGCCACCCGGCGCTGGATCTCGTCGTGATCCAGCGCCGTCAGCCAGCGCAGGTCGATGATACGCAGCGCGATGCCCTTGGCCTCGAGCCGATCCCGGGCCTGATGCGACAGATAGACGCCGTTGCCATAGGTGAGAATCGCCAGATCGCGCCCTTCGCTCCACTGGCCCAGGGAGCCCACTGGCAGACGATACTCCGGGCCGGGATCAGGGAAGCTCCAGCGCTGATCGCCTTCCTCGATGAGATCGCGGCAGTGATAGAGGGCGATGGGTTCGAGCATCACCACGATGCGCTGTTCCTCGTCCGCCAGGCGCACCGCCTCCTGCAAAAGGCCCACCGCATCCGCCGCGTTCGACGGACAGGCCACCAGCAGACCGGGAATGTCGCGCAGCACGGCGATGGCGTTGTCGTTGTGGAAATGCCCGCCGAAGCCCTTCTGGTAGCCCAGCCCCGCGATGCGTATCACCATGGGGTTGGTGTACTGCCCTTTCGAGAAGAAGCTCAGGGTAGAGGCCTCGCCGCGCAGTTGATCTTCGGCGTTGTGCAGATAGGCCAGGAACTGGATCTCGACGATGGGCACGAAGCCGTTCTGAGCCAGGCCGATGCCCAGCCCCAGAATGCTCTGCTCATCGAGCAGGGTGTCGATGATGCGATAGGCGCCGTACCTGGCCTGCAGCCGCTGGGTCACGCCGTAGACGCCGCCCTTGCGGCCGATGTCCTCCCCGGCCATGACCAGGTGCGGATAGGCTTCCATCAGCCGATACAGGGTCTGGCTGAGCAGCCGGGCCATGGTGGCCGGCGTTGCATCCACCTCTGCTTCGATGGGCTGGCGGCGGCTGAGGCGATGCGGCGGCACGATGGAGGCCATCACCGCCTCGGCGCTTTCCAGCTTGGGCTGACGAATCGCCACTTCCGCAACCTGAGCGACCCGTTCGCCAATATGGTGATAAAGCGTCTGGATGGTCTCGGGTTCGAGCACACCATGACGTATCAACAGACCGGCGCTGTACAGCAGCGGATCGCGCGCCTCGGCGGCCTTGATCTGCTTCGCCGTCAGGTAGGACTGCTGAGCGTCGGAGCCGGCGTGGCCCATCAGGCGCACGCAGTGCATGTGCAAAAACACCGGCTGCTTGAGGCGTCGGGCCAAGCGCTCTGCCTCGCGGGCGGCGCGGTAGGTGTCGAGCAGATCGAGTCCATCGCAACTGATGTAGTGAAACCCCGGGCGGCCGCGCATGCTCTGTTCGATCCAGCCGGCGGGAGTCGGCGTGGAGATGCCGATGCCGTTGTCCTCGCAGATCATGACCAGGGGCATCGGCGTGCCCTGATAGGCTGCCCAGGCCGCCGCGTTGAGGGCACCCTGGGTCGTCGAGTGGTTGAAGGAAGCATCGCCAAAGCTGCACAGCACCACGCTGTCCGTTGGCCACTCCCCCGATCCGCGGATGCGACGCCACAGGCCGAGGCCATGGGCGGCCCCCACCGCCTTGGGCAGATGGGAGGCGATGGTGCTGGTCTGGGGCGGCACGTTCAGTGCCTTGGAGCCCAGCACCTTGTGACGACCACCGGAGATCGGATCTTCGCTTGAGGCGGCAAAGCTCAGCAGCATGTCGTGGATCGGCGTTTGCCCGGGTAGCTGCTTGCTGCGCTGGAGCAAGAAAGCCGCGTCGCGATAGTGCAGGAATGCCGGGTCGGTCACCCGAAACGCGGCGGCGATTGCGGCATTGCCTTCGTGACCGGAACTGCCGATGGTATAGAACGCCTCGCCGCGGGCCTGCAGGCGTCGGGCATGAAGATCCAGTTGGCGGCTGAGCACCTGGGACTCGAACAACTCCGCCAGCATCGGCGCCGTAAGCCCCACTTCATCGAGGCGCCACGCCTGGGCGGGGCTCGGCCAGTCGCCGTCGCGCAGCACCTCGAACAGGCGCTCTTCCAAGGGAAAGGGATTCATGCGTCTATCGCTCCATGGTCAGGCTTATAGAATTGGCCGCATGCTGATCGGAATAGCCGGCTGTCGATTCCCAGCCACGTTTGAATCTACCGCAACCTCCATTCCGACCGATTGCCAAAGGAGCGGGCGATGCCGACGATCGAGTATCGCGGCATAAAGCGTCAGCGACTTGGGCATAGTCTTGTTGGCTTCAATCCTGGCGTTGATATCAATCTGCACCATCAAACTTCTTGTCGGCACTGCCTTTCGAGGGTTTTTCATCCGCGGCATCAGTAGCCGTCGCTTTATCCCGGGTTGCGCCGGCTCTATGACCTGGGGTTGCAGGGCCGTTGCTGGCTTCGCCGGCACTCCCATCCGACATCAGAGGAAGTCCCGAGCCGTGCGTGGCAGGATCGGTTTTCTTTGATTCGTCATCTCGCGCCAACTTGTCCTTATCGATTATCTGACGTGCATCTTCCGTCTGCTTTTTTATTTCCTTTTCATCCTTGGGCAATGATCCCGTATCGATTCTGTTTGATTCGGACATACAATAACTCCCTGTCGTGTAATGCCGATTTCATAGCCTAACGCTAACCCGCCTATTCTTATCCAACAAGCCAGGCACAGATATAGTGGTTCGATAAATAATGCAGCACAAATCATGGCGATCAAGAACACGAGTCGTCGCGGTCCTGTCCGATTGAGCAGAGCGATAACAACAGGAGGATTCTACAATGCCGATTCATCTCTGCGACGCTTGCGGAACGTCCTTCCCGGAGAGTGAAACCGCACCCGACTCTTGCCCGATCTGTGAAGAGGAACGCCAGTATGTCCCCGCCAGCGGGCAGTCCTGGACCACGGCGGAAGAGCTCGCGGCGACCCATTCGAACCTGTGGAAACGGCATGAGCCGAACCTGTTCGAGATCAGAACCCAGCCCAAGTTCGGGATCGGTCAACGCGCCTTCCTGCTCAGAACGCCGAAGGGCAACATCCTGTGGGACTGCATCGCCCTGCTCGATCCGGCCACCGAAGACATCGTCCACGCCCTTGGCGGGGTCGACGCCATCGCGATCTCGCATCCTCATTACTACACCACGATGCAGGATTGGGCGCGGACCTTCGATGCGCCCGTACATTTGCATGCACTCGACCGCGAGTGGGTCCTGCGACCCGACGTCAGGCTGAGTTTCTGGGAAGGCGACAGGAAAGAAATTGGCGAGGGCCTCACGCTGCTCCGGCTCGGCGGACATTTTGCCGGCGGCACGGTGCTGCACTGGCGCGACGGCGCGGAAGGACGCGGCGCTCTGCTCAGCGGAGACATCGTGCAGGTCGCCGCCGACAACAGCCGCGTTTCCTTCATGTGGAGCTACCCCAACATGCTGCCGCTCGCGGCGGCGACGGTCCGGCGCATGGGCGATGCAATGGAACCCTGGGACTTCGACCGCATCTATGGAGCATTCGACGGCAAGACCGTGCCCTCGGGCGCGAAGCATGCCGTTCGACGATCCGTCTCGCGATATGTCGAACTGCTCGAAGGTGAACAGGACTGACCGGCCTGCACCGCTGAAATAAATGAATGGCGACCACCAGCAAGGCGAAGATCGGACTAGCGGGTCGTGGACATGGGCACTGCGCAGCGCCTTGCACCCGCTGATATCCGGCAGGGTGGTGATCTCACCTTTCTGAGATAGCTTGGCCACCACCGCAAAACCTTCTTGGAGTGTTTCTGTGATCAGGCTCGGGAACCAGCTCTCGGGGCTTGCAGACTCCTGCATTTCCACGAATGTCGTGTTCATCAATTCAAGGGCAAGCATTCCGCTTGACGCGCTAATGTGCGCCGCTTGCGGCGTCACCATTGAGCGGCTTGTTAGCGGCTTCTGCCTGAGGGCATTCAACAAGCCATACCTTGATGATTGATTGGCGTGTGATACCAATACGTGCCGCCTCACGATCCAACGACTCTACAACCCAAGCCGGAAAATCAACGTTGATTCGCTTTTGCTCCTGGTTAACACGGCGAGCTGTGGGCAGGTCGAGATCATCAACAATATCTTCCTGATCCTCCTCGAATTTTTTAGCTTTCATAGAGCTCAACCTCCTGCTTGCGAGAGCGCCTGGCTGAAATCAGACGAGTACGGCCTTCCCTGTATGCGACGACAGCCGACCAGTGCTTTCCATCAATTTGGCCGATCAGCAAGAACCGTTGTTCGTCTTCCGATTTTGCACGGATTTCCAGCAGCAGTACCCGGAAGCCGGCGTCAGCCAGCAAACCGCTCAGATTGGCGGTGACGGTGGTCTTGCCCACGCCACCCTTGGAACAGACCGTCGCGGAAACACGCATTGCAAGCGCCTCATCCGGAAATGGATTAGGTCAAGGCAATGCGTCTAGTTTCTAAGGCAGGATAATCAGGCTGTAACAGCTTACCTATGGTGCCGGCACCAGGAGTCGAACCCGGGACCTACTGATTACAAGTTAGTTGCGGGTTTTCGACCGTACGATGTAGCTTCAGTCTTAAAGTTATAATTACGGTTGTGTATATCCAAGAATGCAAGAGGTCCGTATGTACGGTATTTAGCTGCCTCTGCACTACATTGGCACTATGAAGCATGGCCAACCCTGGCAAGGATGTCAACCCACTAATATGATCTGCTACAATGAGGGTGCTGTTCTCCCCCTCTGGCTCCTTGTGGTTACACCGGTGGCCTGGCGTTCAGGGCGCGACGCATGGATTCCACATCGGGATGAACGTATTCCATCGTCGTGCGTATGTCGGTGTGATTGAGTATATTTTGGGTAACGTGGATATTGCGTTCAGGGCTTTCCATCAAGCTCGTCGCAAGGAAGTGACGGAAGCGGTGCGGCGATAGTTTGTAGCCGGCCAGCTCAGACAGCGCCTGGAAAAAATGTTCTGTCTGCCAAGTATCCATGGTCGTTTTCTTGTGGCGGTGGCTAAATCGATTCACATTGAAAAGCTGATCCTTTTGTTTAAACCCGGTATTGTGAGCAGCCACAATTAATGTGTATAGATAGGGATATAGCCCGTCAGGGATTGGCAGGACGGATTCTGAATAGGTTTTCGAGCCGGCAGCCGATGCACGAAATATCCGTTTCTTGAGATTGATGTCACCGGCTTCGATATGCAGTAGCTGATTCAGTCGTATGCCCGTGTAGTAGAAGGTCTCCATAACGACCTGCCAGAACCAGGCCGGATGAATCTTCGAGGCTTCTTCGTAGTAGGTTTCATATCGTCGGCAGACGTCTAGCACTTCTCTCGCATAGCGGATCTGTAATGGCTGTAGTGTCTTCTTGGCTTTTTTTGGCTGTTTGACGAAAACCTCATTGAAAGGGTTCTGGGTGCATGCGATCAGTTGATATTTGATTCCGAAGTTGTAGAGCGCCTTGAGGTGGCGCGCATAGTTGTTCCAGCTCGATTCGGTTATGCCGCCAGATCTATCCTGCGAGCGTATGATCGACACTCTCCATTCAATCACCATCTGGCGTGTGACCATGCTGGGGTAAGTCTCATGGCCCAGATAGCGTCTGAATAATCTCACGACCGCCGTGTAGGTACTGACGCTTTTGGGGCGCAGGTGTTTATCGGCTGCATAGCGACTCACAAGTTCCAGGAATGATACGTCATGCATCTGACTTCTCCCCTTCTCCTTTGGCGGTCAACAGGGTCAATACCCAGTTGTCAGGTGGGGTCTTCTGACTCACCTGTTTCGGGTCCTTAAGCAGATATCCCATCAGCGTTCGGATCTTGTTTGGTCCTTCGACAGATACCTTGTGTATATTCTGTCCTTGGCTCCTGACGTGAATACCCAGCTTCTGGAAGCGTTTCTGCACCGCTTTCCATTGCTCTTCGTCGTTCAGTACGGTGGTGCTGAAACGCTTGAAAATGCCGGGACTGACTAAGAAGTAGGTGCCGTTCACGACGTGAACAGGCGCCTTTGTGTCATTGATCAAAATGGAATGATCCGCAAGCCCCGCTTTCAACCACTGCCAGAACTGCTCTCCGAGGTCCGAGCTATTATTAGAATTTACTTCATTCGACTTTGTTATAGTATTAGGTACATTAGCAGACTTGGATGAATTTGGCCCGAATAAATTATGTGATTGCCCACTACTGGAACCATTAGATTCATCAGTATTTTGCGGTTCAGCCGCTCCAACCTCGGGGAACAACGCCATGATGTCGTCGTCGATAGCGGTATTTGATGGTGAAGTCGTCGCTACAGCTGTAATGGAGGGCTCAATAGTCTGTTTCTGTGGTTGCCGATTAGCAGCGGTCTCCGTTTCGGCTGTCTGGCTATAGGCCTGCCCACCTTCACGATCCTGGCGCTTTTGGTGCTTATCTCCCCCTTCGCCCTTCTCTTCCTCAACGGCTCCCGCGCCCTCCACATTCAGTTTTCCACTGAAGGAATTCGGTCTACCCTCGACGCCCCAGATCAGTGTGGGAGGCAGCTTGAGCATGTTGAATGACTGATGCCAATCCCCATCGATTACTTCGCATTTCCAAACATGTTTGCCCTCTTCGACTTCCTCGATCAGCCCGTGAGCATGAAGTTCTCCATAAAGTCGATTCAGATCTGCCGGAATACTCTTGATGCCCTGGGCATACAGGTGGGCCTTGAGTTCGTTAATAGCCCGAGGCGACACCAACCATAGCGAGTCGTCGGTCAACCAGGCCTGCCCGCCTCGTTTGTTTACCTTGAACTGCTCTCTGACCAGATAGCGCAGGCCTTCGGCCAGCTTGCGCTGGATCGACTCCGCCGGCGCGGATAGTGCCTGGACCGGATCACCACCCAGGGCTTTGGCCACGCTCGCCCGGTCAGCCTGGTGAATCAGCTCCGCAATGATGCCGCCCCGCTCGGGGTGGCCGGCAATCGTGTACATAAAGAGTGCGAAAAGTTTAGGCTGGCTCATCAACCAGTCCATGACCCTGCCACCAAGAACCTGCTGGCACAGCAAAGGGTTTACGGCACTATGCAGGTGATATTCCCGGCCCTGGCGATACCGCACCCGGTAAGGAATCGGTATCGTGCCGTGCCAGACTTGCCATTCCCTGCCGTCCTCAAGATGGATTTCTATGTCGACCAGCACTTTGGCCACGTCATGCATCAATGCGCCGTAGATAATTGCTGCACTCCACAACTCTCCTGCTGAGCTTTGGTCCTCGGGCTTGGCACCAGGCGGCAGAAGATGTCGCTGACGCAGTCGCAACCCATAGCACGCCATCTCAAGCGCGTGATCAAGCATGCCACCAGCGTAGGCATGGTGATGGGATTCAGAGGCGGGAAGTAGTTGAACGAGTTCCGCGTAGCGCTTGATCGGTGCCAGCAGGTATTCGTCGAAGACCTGCTGGGTTAGAGACGTCGTGTCCCATAGCATCTTGATCATCGACTGCCGGCGAGGTGTCGACAGCAACGCATTTCCCGACTGCGGAGACAGGTAGCCCTCAGTCGTCTGTGGAATAGCGGCGGAGCGCGAAAACAAGCGGCGGAGCATCAATGTCCCCTGTCACTGTCAGTCAATCCTCAGATGTGACAGGGAATGAAGCTTCGAGCAGAGGGGAAACGTTAAGCCGGTTAGGAAGGGTTTCTTTGATTGGGCCTCAAGAAGAGGCCGCTGATGCCAGGCAATTGATGACAGGAGAAAAATTACGCACACTGCCTCGCTGTTACAGCCGGTCTGAGTCGTCAGCCATCAAAACTCCATCAGCGTAACCTAAAGTTCGGCATCCGGCCAAAAGCAGTCCTTTAGGCTGTCCTGATATAAAGACGGAATGAGCGGCTGTACAGAGGGACCCGTTTTTGGTCACTCCCACTTGATAGGATTGTGAACGGCATTACCAACTATTAAATGGCTGAACCGCCCCGGCTTTACCGGAGACTCCTTATCTTGAGAGGATGGAGTCATGAACTCACCAAAACGATATTCCCCCGAAGTCCGAGAGCGGGCTGTTCGGTTAGTTGTTGAGCAGCAAGGCGAATACCCGTCCAAATGGGCTGCGATCTGCTCTATTGCCAGCAAGTGTAGTGGTCAAGTGTTTCTAGCCACTGCCTTTTGAGCATTCCAATACTTCTTTTCTATCTCATTCGGCGGCAGCCCATCGTTATGCTTGTGTGGCCGGAGGCTGCTGTAGTAACCGACCATATACTCGATGATCGATGACTTCGCCGTCGCAATACTGGGGTAGCCAATCGCTGGCACCCATTCTGTTTTCAGGCTCCTGAAAAAACGCTCTGTCGGGGCATTATCCCAGCAATTCCCACGACGGCTGAGGCTCTGCGTCATCCGGTAGCGCCAGAGTAATTGCCGGAAGCCCTGGCTGGTGTACTGACAACCCTGATCCGAGTGGAACAGAACGCCTTTTGGCTCACCGCGAGACTCATAAGCCATCAGCAATGCCTTTTTCACCAAGTCAGTATTCGGAGAGAGCGACAGCGCCCACCCCACGGGTTTACGTGAGAACAAGTCAATGACGACGGCCAAATAAGCCCAGCGTGCTCCCGTCCAGAGATAGGTGATGTCACCGGCCCAAGTCTTGTTGGGGACCGTCACATCGAACTCCCGATCGAGCAGGTTCGGGATCGCCAGGTGAGGCTGATCGGCCTTCTTGTAGCGATGGCTCGGCGGCTGCGTACTGGTCAGCCCAAGCTGCTTCATTCGCCTGCCCGCACGATAGCGGCTCAGCGGTATGCCTGCCTGGGTCACCATCATGGCAATGCTGCGAGCGCCGGCAGAGCCGTTACTGGCGGCATGCGCCTCGACAACCTGCTTCAACAGCATTTGCTCATCCTTGCTGGGCGTCTTGTTCCGGTCACGCCAGGCCCGGTAGCTACTGCGATGCACCCCAAACACCTGACACAGGTGCTGCACCGCATAGCTCTCTTCAAGTCGCTCGATTATCGAGAATTGCTCAGGGAGTCCGACATCAAGAGAGCGGTAGCCTTTTTTAGAATGGCTTTTTCTTCCTCAACCCGCCTCAGCTTGCGCTTCAGGTCTTGAATCTCACGCTGTTCGAGGGTCAGCGCCTCGCCACTCTGCGGCGCATGACCTGCCCGTTCTGCACGCAGCCTGCGAACCCAATACTCCATGGTGGACTTGCCAACCCCCATGGCCTCGCAGGCCGCCTTCAGTGTGTAGCCCTGGTCGACGACAAGCTGGGCCGCTTCCAGACGGAATTCCGGGCTGAAGTTTCTTTTCTTGGTCATCCTGTCCACCTGACGTTCTCTGTGAGTGATCATACACTCAAAACCAGGTGACCAAATTCACTGTGCCACTACAAAGATTGGTTGTACGCCGGAGACTTTGAGAGCCTGGTGCAAACGCACAGAGATCACACAGGACGACGGTCCGGTCAAGCTTTCTGAGCGTGAACAACTCAAGCAGCTGGAGCGTGAAAACGCCGAATTGAAAAGGGCCAATGAGATCCTTCGTAAGGCGGCTGCTTTTTTCGCCCAGGCGGAACTCGACCGCAAACCCAAGTGATGGTCTCGTTCATTGACGAGCATCGTGCTCGGTACGGGGTCGAGTCGATTTGCAGCCAGCTGCCAATCGCCCCATCGACGTATTACCACCACAAAGCACTTGAAGCAGATCCTGAACGGCGACCGGAACGGCACCGGAGGGACAAGTGGTTAATGGCTGAAATTCAGCGCGCATGGGAGGAAAACTTCTGCGTCTACGGCGCGCGCAAGATCTGGCGGCAACTGCGGCGGGAAGGCATTGATGTAGCACGTTGTACCGTAGAGCGACTGATGCACCGTCTGGGGATTCGTGGCGTAGTGAGGGGCCAGCGCCACTTTACGACGATCAGCGACCCAGCTCAGCAGCGCGCACCTGATCTGGTGAAGCGAGACTTTACGGCAACGCGCCCCAATCAGCTTTGGGTGGCTGATTTCACCTATGTGGCGACCTGGTCCGGTTTCGTCTACGTCGCCTTCGTTATAGATGTGTACGCCCGCTGCATCGTAGGCTGGCGTGTCGCGACATCAATGAAAACGGAACTTGTCCTGGATGCATTGGAGCAAGCGCTTTGGGCACGCAAGCGCCACCAGGCCCTGATCCATCACAGCGATAGGGGTAGCCAATACCTATCAATCCGGTACACCGAGCGCATGGCTGACGAGGGTATTGATGCCTCAGTGGGCACCACTGGTGATTCCTACGATAATGCGCTGGCCGAAACCATTATCGGCCTATTCAAGACAGAGGTGATCCACCATCGTGGTCCTTGGAAAGGGTTGGATGCCGTTGAATATGCCACGCTGGAGTGGGTTGATTGGTTCAACAATCGCCGCCTGCTGGAACCCATCGGAAACGTTCCCCCAGCGGAGCGAGAAATGGCGTATTATCGTCAGTTAGATGAGTCAGGTGAAGCGGCCTGACTCAAACAAATCGGTCTCCGGAATAACCGGGGCGGTTCATGGCAGAGGAGACACTTTTACCTCCACATTTCCGAGACCAAACGAGTCCAATAGCATCTTAATCGACGACTCACAACGATGCTGATTTGGATTTGGTCCTACTATGACTTCACGTAGAGCAGACACGGCTACGCCGGAAAGCATTTCGAGTTCTATGTAAGGAGCCAAATAGGAAGAACTCGCCCGAAACTGTACGAGTTCCCTTGGCTCCTTTGCTACGATGCGCCATTCTGATTCCTCATGGAACCCTTCATTCTTGAAGAGTGGCGCAAGCTTGGAAATCTCAGCACAAAGCCAATCAACTGCAGCATCAGCCTGCGGCTTGTCCGGTCCTTCCGATGTACAGAGTCTATAGTCGATGTTTGCATTCACTTGACCTTTGGAATTGAGCTTTTCATAGTCACTCCGTGCGAATGCAGGCTTTGGAAACCGCTCAAAGCATTGGGTCACAAGAGATTCAACTTGCTGAATCTGCTGGTCGTGCTCATAGATGCACTGCTCCAACCGATATCCTCTGGACTGGCAAAATTCTTCAAGACAGTCAAACTCGAAGCCCAAACACAGGCCAGCACCCGGTGGGCAATAGCCGCGCCACTGACTTAGGAGATCCGCCTTTTCGCTAAAGGACGCAACGTAAAGGTCATCAGCGGTGACAGACTCAAGACCGTGCCGTATTGCCCATCCAAACGCCTCCAAGTAGTCGTCCTCCATAAGAATGCCTCCGGCTACCTGTTTCGCAAAATCAAGCCCGTGGAAGAACTCGCTCGCGTCGTTTAGGTAATAGGCATGCGTCGCCCAGAGACTTCGGCTTCTAAGTACCCCAAGGATGCCGCTTAGGCTTGTGTAGTGAAAAAGTCTATTCATCTATTCTCGCTAACTCACGCATTTAACGGCCCGAGGAACGAGCGTCTTCCAACCGTCGTGGGCTAATTTAGTTTCATTTCCTTGTACTAGCATCCAGACAGAACTGCCGCATCTATAACCACTTTGGGGCGGCAGCTTGCCACTTCCACCAAAAGTTAACTTTCGTGAGTTCAG